>CAWGRP010000013.1:0-605531 GCA_963825005.1 uncultured delta proteobacterium
CGCCGTTTGCAACGACTGGGATTTTGTTTATCTCACCAAGGAAGACGGGGCTTTCACCTAAGCCGTTTCAACCCCAGTTTTTCTTTCATCCTGCGGGCAAGCAATCCGTTTGCGAGTGGCGCTTCAAACAACCTGTCCAAGCGCGGCAGCACGTCATACGCCCTGAGCGGTGGAGTGATGAAGTCGACGTTATCCAATTTGAGCAGCTCAGCAAGTTTTTCCGGCTCACCCCCTTCGATTATAAGCATAAGGCGCTGATCCGATAGGGCCGAGCGAATGAAGCTGATGAGTCTATCGAAATCGGCAAGACGGCCTGGAGACAATACGAGGAAAAAGGCATCCGGGTCAAAGCCTGTGGTCATGGGTGCAACGTCAATGTCGTGCAGCGCTGTCCCACTGCCACAAAACTCCTTCCTGGACTCGACACTGTAGCTGAAGAGGACCGAAGAATCTTCTCAACTGTCGCGCTCAGATTGTTACCCGGGTTCAGATCGAGTAGAAGAATTCGGATGTTTCGTGCCACGAGAGACCCTCAGCAACCTGTCTTGGCCTAAATCAGACACTGATCCTTGTGTGGGTCTTTCCAGATGGTTCCGCTCGCCTGGATCGGCAGGCGCGCGGAACGGTGGCTGAGACCGCTCCGTCCCTGGAGTCTTCTTTAATAAGGGCTCAAATTCGCAGGCAACTTTACGCCCGTGGGGCATTGCGCCCTGACACTTGACAAACTAAATGTTGCCCGCCCGTAGCCCTGTTGTCTGGTTATCTCAGGAGAGTTGCGTCATCGGTATATTAGATCAAATAACACCGAAGTGTCCTTTTGTCAATAAGAAACGTGCCCTTCTGCCGTCAGTGGCAACGTTACACATGTGGGTGGCAGTGACCGCGGGAAGCTGAAGGACAGGCTACCGCCCCTAGGAACCAACCGTTTCCTTAACACGCATCCTATTCGGCCCTATCAATGCTGCCCCTGCTAATCTGAGACTGCGACTTAAGTCTTTATTCATAGTAACGTGACGGTAACGCACACACAATCCCCCAAAGGATTATTTTTTATCGGTAGGATGAGTTAAGCCTGAGACTTAGCCCCACTTGGCGGATTCGACCCTCTCAATAATTTTTTTCATGTTGTAAGTCGTTAATTTCCAAAGACGCGAGAGCGTAAAAGTGGCGTAAACACGCTGTAGTGAAGACCTTCCCCCTTTTCAGGATTGCAGAGTGGGTGGTATTCTTCAGGCACGATGTTCCTGCGTTGCACAAGTCGCAAGAAGGACGGTAAAGAGCACCGTTACTGGAACGTTGTAGAGAATCGCAGAGTGTCAGGTGGACGGGTCGTTCAGCGGCAGGTCCTTTACCTTGGAGAAATCAATGATTGCCAACGTGAGGCTTGGCGTAAGACGATCGAGGTCCTCGAGGACGGATCTCCATTGGCGCGCACGATGGCGCTTTTCCCCGAGGATCGTCCCGTCGAGATTGATGATGATGAGGTGGTACAGATCAGGCTCAAAGAGGTGGAACTGCGCCGGCCACGACAGTGGGGTGCGTGCTGGTTGGCGTGTACCTTGTATGAACAGTTGGGTCTCGATGCATTCTGGGCAGAGAGGTTACCACCCAGCCGCAAGGGGACCCGCTGGGACCTGATCACACAAGCGCTCTGCTGCTATCGTCTCCTTGACCCTGGCAGCGAGTGGCGGCTCTCCCGTCACTGGTATGAGACATCCGCCATGGCTGACCTGCTGGGGGCAGGCTTTGAACTGGTGGAGATCCATAAGCTCTACGAGTGCCTCGACCAGCTGCTCACTCACAAACAAGCGCTGTTCGACCATCTGACACGCCGCTGGAAAGATCTTTTCAACGCGCGGTTCGACGTGCTCCTCTATGATCTGACCAGCACGTACTTCGAGAGCGACCCGCCGTTTGCCGAAGATGACAAGCGTAAATACGGCTACAGTCGGGACAAGCGCTCCGACTGCGTCCAGGTGGTCATCGCCCTGATCGTCACTCCGGAAGGGTTCCCGCTGGCCTACGAGGTCATGGCCGGCAACACCGCGGACAATACCACGCTGCACGGTTTTCTCAAAACAATCGAGGAGCAGTACGGCAAAGCCGAACGTATATGGGTGATGGACCGGGGAATCCCGACGGAGGCGGTGCTCGAGGAAATGCGGATGAACAATCCGCCGGTCTCCTACCTGGTAGGAACGCCCAAGGGAAGACTGACACGCTACGAGAACGCGTTGACGGATCTGCCCTGGCACAAGGTCCGGGATGGCGTGGAGGTCAAGCTGCTATCCCAAGACCACGAGGTCTATGTCCTGGCGCAGAGTCAGGATCGCATCCACAAGGAACGGTCCATGCGGCAGCGTCAGCTGAAGCGGTTATGGAAGCGTCTGCATCAGCTTAAGGAGATGGAGCTCACCCGTGACCAAGTACTGCTCAAGCTGGGGGCAGCCCGTAGCCAATCACCCTCGGCGTGGCGGCTCGTCGAGATCACGCTTCCCGAAGGAGATGAACCCTTCCGGTTCTCCCTGCGCAAGGACCGGCTGCGAAAGGTGCGACGGCGGGAGGGTCGGTATCTGCTGCGCACGAACCTGGTCGGCCGTGACCCGGCCGAGATGTGGGAGTTCTATACACAGTTGGTGCACGT
Source organism: uncultured delta proteobacterium (assembly GCA_963825005.1). Lineage (GTDB taxonomy): Bacteria > Desulfobacterota > Syntrophorhabdia > Syntrophorhabdales > WCHB1-27 > JADGQN01. The sequence goes on from CAWGRP010000013.1 coordinate 2,645, forward strand.
CGAAGAAGCGTTCAAGAACTTAAAAGGTGACCTGGCACTCCGGCCGATCCATCATCAGAAGGAAGGACGCATCGAAGCACATATCTTTGTGGCCTTCATGGCCTATACCCTGCAGGTGACCTTGCGGCGGCGTTTGCACGATCTGGCGCCTGGCTTAACGCCACGGTCAGTGCTGGAAAAGTTCAAGACTGTCCAGATGATCGACGTCCATCTTCCGACAACCGACGGCCGTAACGTGATCATGTCGCGGTATACCCAGCCGGAGCCGGAACTCCAGATCTTGCTCGAGCGGTTGCGGCTGTCCTTCCCCAAGCAGTCCTCACCCCGTATGGTAGTCAACACGCCACATACCTCGATGTAGTGAAGACCTTTTGGGTCCGGGGATTGGTTTACAAGGACCTATGACTCTCAATAACCGCGAATCCGCCAAGTCGGGCTAGGATAAACGATTAACGCGCCGCCGGTCGCATACAAGCCCACAACTGCTGAGGAGAGGTTCTGCAGGGGATCCTGGTTATTGTGGCCGGCCGGTTGTCGAGGCATTCTGTACCAGGTTGCCTTCATTCATAGACCCGTGGTTGGACACGGGTACCCCTCTTCCGGGTACCCACGGCAGTGGGTGGTGCGCCCTGACTCACTCCGACGTACTTAAGTACGCCTCCGGTCGCCGTGGCTTGAGCGCCTCTCCCTATTTTTGAATGCAACTTGGAAAAAAGGCCGTGACATGTCACAACTCGCGTAAAATAGCGCAGCATACAATTACAATATGCCAGGCCGAGGAGATTTTTCGGAGCGCCAGAGTGTGGAGAAAATGGTGCTAGCGGCCTACGCTATTCTTCGTATGTTCGGCGTTGTGAGGCAGCACTCTTGATCACGAGATCAAATAGTAAGGGCCGGTGAGCTCTGTCCCTACACCGGCCCTTTTACGCATCAAGGATTGTTAGTTCAGGCGACTTTTTCTAAAGACAGGAGCGCGGCCCCGAGAGCACCAACGATCTGGGGTTCGTCCGAGGTCTGTACCGACGTACCCAGCGCCTTTTCCAAGGCTTTGACAACGCCGATGTTCTTTGCGACTCCGCCGCAGAAAACGACCTTCTCAGCCACGCCGCCCAACCTGTTGATAAGGCCCATCGTCCTGTCGGCAATGGCCCTGTGTATGCCGTAGAGAATATCTTCGAGTTCCTGGCCTTCGCTGACGAGTGAGATCACCTCTGATTCTGCGAAGACCGTGCAGATGCTGCTGATGGTAACATCTTTCTTGTAGTTCAACGAAAGTTCGCCTATCTTGCCCAATTCAACGTTCAGTGCGTTCGCCATAACCTCGACGAATCTGCCCGTGCCGGCAGCGCACTTGTCGTTCATCTCAAACTCGACGACGCGGCCTTTCTCATCCACCCTGATCACTTTGGTGTCCTGGCCGCCTATATCGATTATGGTCCTGGCGTCAGGAAAAAGAAAGTTAGCGCCTTTCGCTATGCACGTAATCTCCGTAATGGCTTCTTTGGCAGACTCTGCCCGCTTTCTGCCGCATCCCGTTGCAATCACATAGGAGATGTCTGAGCGGGCCTTAGCCGGCCCCGTAAGAACCTTATCCAATGCTGCTTCAGCGGTCTTTCTCGAATCAGCCCCTGTGGGAAGTATGGTATAGCCGAGAAGACCCTTTTCCTTATCAAAGAGTAGAGCCTCCGTCGTGATGGAACCTATATCTAACCCCGCCACCAGCATCGCGTCACCGCCTTTATCATTCGATAGTTGCGAGTACTGTGTCCGCGTCCACTTCCTGTCCAGCCGCCACCATTATCTCTTTAATGACGCCGCCTTTAGGAGCAACAATCGGCATCTCCATCTTCATAGCCTCGAGCGTTGCGATCTGGTCATCTTCGGCTACTTTGTCTCCAACCTTAACGAGCACGTTGACAATCTTTCCCACCATGGGAACGGTCACTTCTGTGGCCATATTGCGTACCTCCTCAGTTATTTTCTGTATCCCAACGCGAATTGGGCTATGATCATTTTCTGGACGTTGGAAGTGCCTTCGACAATCTGATAGGACTTGGCATCCCTGAAGTACCTCTCCACTGGATATTCCGAGGAAAACCCGTAAGAACCGAATATCTTTACTGCCTCTGAGGCGCAGAAATTTGCGGACTCAGCTGCATAGTATTTTGCCATGGAAGTTTCCAATGTCGTGCTCTTCTTACCTGAATCTTTTGCCCAGGCGCACCGCCAGACGAGCAGCTTTGCCGCTTCGTGCTCAACGGACATCCTGCCTATCTGCTCCTGGATCATCTGGAACTGTCCGATCGGCTGGCCAAACTGCTCTCTCTCATTACAGTACTTCACGGACTCTTCGATACAGCTTTGAGCCACACCCACTGCCCTGGCTGCGGATGAGAGCCTTGTGTTGTCGAGCATTGCCATGCAGATCTTAAAGCCGTCTCCCTTGGCTCCTACGAGGGCGCTTTTTGGAATCTTCACCTCTTCGAAGAAGATCTCGCCGGTGGGGGCGCAATGAAGCCCGAGTTTTGTCGTAATAGCCCTCTGCACAATGCCGGGAGTGTGAAAATCGACAAAGAAGGCGGACATGCCTTTATGTTTCGCAGCCTTGTCGGTCATGGCGTAAACAACGCCGCAGTCGACGTAGGGCACGCCAGAAATCCATGTCTTGGTGCCATTCAGGATGAAACCGTCATCTACTTCGGTGGCCGTGGTCCTCATGCTGGCCACGTCGGAACCGGAGTTCGGCTCGGTGATGGCAAAGCAGCCTAATTTGTTCGCGTACACCAGATCTTTCAAATACTGATCGCGTAGTGCATCGCTGGCGAATTTGAGAAGCACGGTCTGCGGACCATTCATCTGAAGGTTAAAGGGAAGACCCCATGACGGGCTGACGCGTGCAAGTTCTGTCGCCATAAGAGTAGCCGCGAGGTGGCCGGCCTCGGTACCGTCATACTTTTCCGGAGCAAGGCAGCCGAACATGCCCAGTTGCCCCATCTGTTTTATGATCTCCGGTCTAAATTTATTCTCCTTCTCGTCTTCTTCCATGGTCGGCTTTACTTTCTTTATCGCAAAGTCGTATGCCATGTCTTTCATCGCGATCTGTTCTTTTGTCAAAGAGAAATCCATTCAGCTGCCTCCTTCGCAAAATGTGAAATAATTTACAAAGCTTATCTTAGCAAATGTGAAATTTTGATGTCAAGTTAAATCTCTGCGTTTGCAGCCTGCCTCTGCATACAAATATCGGCTGTGCGGAGGCTTTGCTCTGTCACCTATTCGAGCCATCTCTTTTGGAAGCGATGAGCTTCTGAAGGGCTCTTTTCTGCGACGGAAAGGCAAGCTCAGGCAGGTCCTGCAGAGCAAAGTAGGCGCACTCCGTAGCGTCGTCACCCGCTATCTCGGTTCCACCCGTGCGCTCGGCCTCGTACGAAACCACGACCACGTCACCATAGATGTCATTGCTGTCCGAAAAAACGTCCAGGAGCCGGAGAATCTCTCCATCAATTCCGGCTTCCTCCTTGAGCTCCCTCATCGCTGCGTTCTCGATGCTCTCGCCGGTTTCGACAAAACCGATCGGGAAACACCAGGTATCTTTGGCCGGCTCTTTTCCCCGCTTGACCAGGAGAAGCTCGCCGCTCGCGTTGGCGACAATAATCGACACGGCGGGGAGGGGGTTCTCGTAATAAACTTCTCCGCAGTCCTCGCAGACCTGTCTTTCTTTGCCGTCACGAAAACTCCTTACCAATGCTCCTCGACAGTAGCCGCAGAATTGCTTTATCTTCATTCGTTCACCAGGAAAAGTAATAGAAAAGCACTACGTCAGCGGGCGACCTCTCTGGTGTCTTCCGTCCGGTTATTATACTGCTCTAAGCGCATCACGGCCAGGGAAAAGCGACTATTGTTTCTCGGAAGGCTGAAATTTCCTCCGGATGGGGAACTTTTTTCCCGGATATCACCCGATCTCTCATCTTGGAAATCATTTGAGAAGCAGCCTCCAAAGGCCGTAAATAGGGTTTCTGCGCATCAATGTCCTTTCTTTGAGATCGTTTCAAAAAACTGGCACAGCAGTTGCCTTCTATACAGCAAAACACGAGAGAAGGAGGCCGACAGAGCAAGCTATGGATCTCCGTACAAGGAATATTCTGGTAGGTATCTTCGCTGTCCTGGTGATGGGTACTGTTCTCGTAGGTGAGATGATCTCCTGGACACATTGTGATCTCGACACAGCCAAGAACATGGTGCAAAGGGTCAGTCTCGGCGTCAGCACCATGGGAACGGTCTTTCTAGGGCTCGTCTACTTCAAAGGCACAAAGAAACAAAAGAGAAAAAGCTCCAAACGAGCTTCCTTATTCTCACACGACTACCACGGTCCCAAACTGAAATCAAAGTATTAGTCGTGCCTGACAATCGCCTTTTGTGCCGGGATCCGTTGTCCACGCTCCCGGCTCGCCATCCCCGCGATCCACGGTTGAAGGCTTCATCACGCTATGCTATATAGAACTGATGAAAAACGGCAGTCTTTGCTTACGGGTCGTGCTCGTCGCCCTTTCTTGCCTGCTTTCTGCGTGTGCTTTTCCGGGAACACCACGCCATTCTCTCGCTGAACTCAAGTCTGCCCTCCTCAACCATGACGCTGACCGCGCCCTGAAATACGTGGATGTGGACAGCATCGTTAATCACATGGTTGAGGATGGTCTCAGGGCGAAAGAATTAAGCGCCAAAACAGATCTTGATGCACTGGGATTAGCACTGGGCAGATCGATAGCCTCCGCAATCCTGCCTCAGGCTACATTATTGATTCGTCAGGGGGTAATCGCAGCCATCGAATCGGACGATCAGCTTGGATACTTCTCCCAGATAAGAAAAGGGAGCGTCTGGTATTTCAGCATCGAAGAAAAGGGGAATACCGCGATCGTGACTCCGCGAGGGGACGACAAGGTCCGGTTCAAAATGGAGCGAACGGATCAGGGGTACTGGAAAATCACAGAGCTGATACTCAAAAACGGCTTATAGCATTCAACGCTACTCGCCACGCGGTTGCCCGGCAATCGGCAAACGGGAGGAATTTATCTTGGGCACTGGGTTTGGCTGAAGCTACGGGCTAACGGCCGAAGGCTGTACTTGACGCATGCTTATTGAAAAATTCATAACCTATGTAGCGCGCAGGAAGAACTTCAGATATCTCCAGTTCTCTCCCGCTTCGACTCTGTCGGCGCTGCCCGCTGCGGACAGCACGCCGAGGCTGCTCTACGTGCATGTGCCCTTCTGCGAGGAGCTTTGCCCCTACTGCTCCTTCCATCGAGTGGTTTTCCAGGAAGGTCTTGCCAGGGCCTACTTCAATGCGCTTCGCAAAGAAATCATTATGTACAAAGGGCTGGGCTACTCATTCAGCGCGGTCTATGTCGGCGGAGGCACTCCCACAATACTCATTGATGAACTGACCGAAACCCTGGCGCTCGCCAAAGAGAGCTTTCCTGTTCGTGAAATCTCTGTCGAGACAAACCCGAATCACCTCACCGCTCAGAATATCGAAGCGCTCATAAATATCGGCGTGAACCGGCTCTCGGTCGGCGTGCAGAGCTTCGACGACACATTGCTGCAATCAACCGAGCGCTATCATAAATACGGAAGCGGACAAGAGATCGCCGAGCGGCTCACATTCGCCCGGGGTCATTTCGATACGCTGAACGTGGACATGATGTTCAATTTCCCCAGCCAAACCATGTCCATGCTTGAGAAGGATCTCTCCAGCCTGCTGGATCTCGGGGTTGACCAGATCACCTATTATCCATTGATGCCGTCTGCCTACGCCATGGAAGCGATGAGGAGGAAACTGGGAGACGCGGTAGATTACCGACGAGAAAAACAGTTTTACATGAAGATCGTCCGGATGCTTGAACAGAAATACCGCCCGAGTACCGCCTGGTGCTTCTCGAAAGGCGCATCCATGATCGATGAATACGTTGTCCATTTCGATGAATATGCGGGCATCGGGAGCGGCTCCATCGGCTATCTTCAGGGTACGGTATACGCGAACACCTTCGACATCGCTGATTACATTGAGCGGGTGGAAAAGTCTGTTTTCCCGTTCGTCGGCAGAAAGGAATCGACTCTTTCGGAACGGCTCCGTTATGAATTTCTGATGCGGCTCTTCGGCCTGCATCTGGATATTTCGAGGCTCGGCGCTAAATTCGGCGTCAATGCGCGCAGATTGCTCTGGCCCGAAATCCTCTTCTTCCGCACGGCGGGAGCGCTGAAAGAAGAAGGGCAGATGCTCACGCTCACCAGAAAAGGCCGGTACTATTGGGTCATCATGATGCGGGAGTTCTTCATCGGGGTCAACAACTTCCGTGACTTCTGCAGGGCTGCGCTCAACGGGAAGCCGTAGTCTTTTCTCAGATTCCGAACCAATTGTGTGGCACGTGTACATTATGCAGGCATTGGCCGGCATCGATCAATCAGCCAATAGCATCCGGTTACAGGAGAATGCCGTTGTCCCGAGGCTGAGAGCTGACCGCTGATGGCTGATAGCTTGCCTTCATCCTCATTGCAAAGGCAGGCCGATATGTTTAGAATAAGACCCATGCATGAACTTCTACAATTCGCGATTCAACTCGGGTTTGAATCAGGAAGAATCCAGAAACGGCACTTTCAGAAAACCCTTTCGATCATGCACAAGGGCGATATAAATCTCGTCACCAACGTGGACCTCGAATGCGAGAACCGCATACTGGAGCTGGTGAGAGATAATTTCCCGGATGACGAAGTGATAAGCGAAGAAAAAGCCAACACCTTTGAGGCAGGAAAAAACAGATGGATCGTTGATCCTCTGGACGGTACGACCAATTATGCACATGGATACCCGTTTTTCTGCACGTCGATCGGATACGAGGTTGAAGGGGAGATCACGGTCGGAGTCATCTATAACCCGATCATGGACGAGCTCTTCTTTGCCCGCAAAGGTGAAGGCGCCTTTTTTAATGGCAACAGGCTAAGAGTTTCAGCCATTGCCCAGATGCGGCAGGCTCTGCTTGTGACCGGTTTCCCCTACGACGTGGCAACGAATCCAGAGAACAATCTTAACCACTGGGCGAGATTCATGATGCAGGCCCAGGCTCTCAGAAGAGATGGGTCGGCCGGACTCAACTTATCATACGTCGCAGCAGGAAGGTTCGACGGATTCTGGGAAACGAAGCTCAGTCCATGGGATATGGCCGCAGGGGTGCTCATCGTAAGGGAAGCCGGAGGCACGGTCACCAGTCTTGCTGGAGAGAGGTTCAGCCTTTTCGACGGCGGTGTGCTGGCATCGAACGGTCTCATTCACAAACAGATGCTCGATGTGATCAGGGAGGGCTTATGAAAGAGTACACCTTCGATGACATAAAAACCATCGTGCGTCCCAGGCTGGGTGACGAGGTGCCGTTGACGCTTTTCAGGATCCTCCGGATCATCGGGATGCGGAGCCTCCTCGGCGAGACATCAGGCCAGACACTCTATATGATGGGAAAGTCAATCGGCAACATGATAGGGGCTACCACGCTTGAGGAATTTCGAGAGAAGATTATTGAGCTGAAGATAGGCATACCGGAGCCGGAACGCATTGAGGAAGATCATCTCATCGTAAAGCTGTACGAGTGTATTACCTGCGCAGGCTTTGTCTATACGGGTGAACTTTTCTGCGACATGGAAAGCGGCGTTATAGCGGGACTTCTGGAGAAGGTATACGGAAAAAAGGCCAAGTCGACACAGACAAAGAGCTGGTCTTCAGGTTTCAACTATTGCGAGTTTGACGTATTCCTTTATTGAACGGCGGGTATGTGGACGAGACCGACCAACTGAAACGCAGAATCAGGGAGTTGGAACTGGAGCTTGAAGACGCAATGAACCTTTCGCGTGCCCGGGAGCGTCTGCTTGCAGCCAATATTCAGGAGCTCAATGAGAGCTACAATGCGCTTCGGGAAAAGATGAAGCAGATACGAGAACGGGACAAGAAGATCCACGAGTTCACCGAAGTGTTGACGAGGGCCAACCGGCTGTCGGCGCTTGGAGAACTCGCTGCGTCCATAGCCCACGAGATAAAAAACCCTCTTATCTCCATACAGGGATTTGCAAAGAGGATAGAAAAAGGACAGGAAGAGTCGAAGGCAGAGGTATACGTGAAGTTCATAGAAAGCGAGGCGGGACGGCTTTCCACAGTTCTTACTAAGCTGCTCGAGTTCTCGCGTATGACAGAACCGAAGAGAGAACGGTTGGACGTCAACCGCCTTGTTGAGGATACCGCACTTTTCCTGGAGCACCATCTCACGAGATTCAGGAGGATTGAGCTGAGAATAGAGACGGATGAGGCGCTGCCGACCATCCACGGAGACAGGGTGCACATCCAGCAAGCCTTCGTGAACCTGGTGATGAACGCTGCTCAGGCCATGCCTGAAGGTGGCGCAATTACGGTCAGGACGGGAAGAAGAGACAATAGCTTTGCCTTCATAGCCGTGACCGACACAGGCACGGGAATACGCGAAGAATATCTTGATAAGATCTTCGACTCATTTTTCACTACCAAGAGCGCGGGTGAGGGTACGGGACTCGGGCTCTCCCTGGTCAAGAGGCTCATCGAGCTGAACGGGGGCAAGGTAGAAGTCGAAAGCGAACTCGGCGTGGGAAGCACCTTCACCCTGCTTCTTCCGTTTAACCAGACTCACCCAGAGCCAACAAAGTAACACCGATCCTCTAGCTGCTCAAACCGGCATCAAGGTTATCTTGTATATCGGTCTATTCTTGCCCTCGCGGATGGTAACGAACCGATTGCTTTTTAGCACCTATTTGGATTTACGTGGAGACCGAGGCGGCAGCGAGGAGCCACACCCGCAAGCGGGTACCCGAGGCGTACCTCGGGGTACGTCGAGGAAAGCGACGCAGCGACAACGAAGGTATACGCGTAAAGGCAAATAGGCGCTAGAAGGTCAGGCGCATCCCGTCGTACGCTGCTATGACATTTATCCCTAGCTCACGTTCCAGCTCTTTCGCGATTTCGGCCGGTTTCTCGTTGATCAGATTCATGCCCAGATGCGTCATTATCGCCTTTTCCGGTCGAACGCGCGCAACGATTCTTCTGAAATCATCGATAGACAAATGATCGATAGGATCGGCGTGCGTAATCGGCTTTACCCGCAGCACATTGACTATCAGTATATCGACTTTGTAATGGTCGGGAAGTTCGTCGAAATAGCGCGTATCAGCAATAAGTCCCACCTTCCTGTTCAGATGAAAAATGAGACCATATGCCTCTACCGGGTGGATATGTCTCACGGGAACAGAGAAAGAAATATCCTTAACCTTGTACGACTGTCCGGCTTTCAGCACCTCGATAGCATCAAGATATGCCCTGACGTACTTCAGCACCACAGGGTCGTCGCTGAGTGCATCGTCCGGGCAGAAAAGCATGCCTCTTTTCTTGAAACCGCCTTCCGCCATGGCCTCAATCATCACATTGACGTCATTGGCGTGATCCAGGTGTTTGTGTGTGAGGATAATACCGTCAAGGTGTGAGGGCTCCAGGTGATCTCCGGACGCACGTATGCGAACAAGCGCTCCGGGGCCCGGGTCAATGTAGAGATTCGTATCTTTGTAGTGAATCCACAAACCTCCGGTTGAGCGCACCTGTTTCGACGCCACGATGCGCGCACCACCGGTTCCGACGAATTTGACGTAGCCTTCCATCTTGGCAGCTTTTATGGTATTACATTCTAGGTAGTTACATGAATGAAGTCAATTTGGATATACCCCCGGTATCGTTTGCGCTCCTCGGCTCACATCTGGGAACTATTGCCCTCGTTGCGAAAGAGAACCGGTTGATAAGTCTCGACGTCACAAGGGATAACCATGCGGTTGTCAGGAAGCGCCTGCGCCAGCAGTACCCGGGGGCTGCCGAAACGATGAAACCATTTGCCAAGCTCCAGCGACTTCTCGAGCGATTCCTGCGCGGAGCAAAGGTTGATTTCGATATCCCTTTTGATCTCGGGCGTATGGGTGACTTCACACGCCGTGTTCTTCTGGAGGTCAAGCGCATCCCTACTGGACGAGTGGTGAGCTATCGCGAAATCGGCAGACGGCTCGGTTATCCGATGGCTGCACGAGCTGTGGGACAGGCTGTAGGGAGAAACCCCATTCCCATTGTGATCCCTTGCCACCGCGTCATAACGAGTGACGGCAGACTGGGCGGTTTTGGCATGGGACTTAACATTAAGGAGCAGCTTGCTGGCCCTGGAAGGGATTCGCCTGCCGCAATGATTATTTTGGAAAGCCATTATTACCCACATCTGAAGGATGTTACTGGAGGAGACAGATAGTGCAACGCTGGTTCGTCGTCAATACCAAGCCTAAGAACGAAGAGCGCGCCTTTCACAACCTGATCTCGGCCGGTTACGATGTGCTCAATCCGAAGATCAAACTTCGCAAGTATAAGGAGACGGGCTTCATAGAACAGGTTGAGCCTCTTTTCCCGAGCTATATCTTCGTCAAATTTGACGCAGTCGAAGATTTCTACATGATCAAGTACGCCCGGGGGGTTAAGAAAATAGTCAGTTTCGCCGGCAAGATCGTGCCTCTGCAGGACGAACTGATAGACTTCATACGGCACAGGCTCACCGATGGAGTGGCCCACGTCGAGAAGAAAAAATTCAGAAAGGGCGAGAAGATTTTTATCAAGGAAGGCCCGTTCAAGGGGCTCGCCGGCGTCTTCGAGAGGGAGCTTGAAGGCGACGAGAGAGTTATGATCCTGCTTGAAGGCATTAATTACTATGCGAAAATGGTCATCGACAGCGACCTGATCACAGCGCCGTGAGCGCGTCTCCGACTTAAATTCTCATAGCAGAATCGATCCACCTTCGTACGCACGCTCATCTCCACACGCATGCACCAAGCATCACGTTGATGGCACAACTGGTATAGGATTTGCAGCGAAGAGCAATGGGGAAGTCAGCACGCCGGATGGCTGCCAGGGACTATTTAGTCTCATGATGTGCTCAGATGTAGACTATGAATAAGCCCCTCGCTCACTTAAAGAAACCGCCCCCGCTTTTGTAAGCGGGAGAAGTTTTGATATACTATTGAGCAATTGCCGGTTGTTGGATTGTTCCGCGTCGCAGCTGATATCTTGGGAGTCATCTGGCTCTAATGGCGGTAGCTTGTTCATATTTCCGTACTGAATACCGGTAAGGATCATGAAAGTAGGTGCTTTTATACAGGCCCGCATGGGCTCCAAAAGATTGCCCGGAAAAAGTCTCCGGCCCGTGCTGGGAAAGCCGCTTCTTCAATACCTGCTCGAAAGACTCAGCCACGCCGAGTGCCTGGATGGAATCGTGGTGGCCACATCCGATGCAGAAGCGGATGATGAAATTGCAGCGTTCTGCGGGAATTCCGGCGTTCCACTCTTCAGAGGGTCTCTTTCTGATGTAGCCGGCCGCATGGCAGGAGCGTTGGGGGATCATCCTTTCGACGCCTTTGTCCGTGTTAATGCCGACAGCCCGCTTCTCGATCAGGGACTGGTGGATCGCGGCATACGCCTGTTCCGCCAAGGGACATACGACCTGGTGACGAATGTGCATCCCCGGACCTATCCGAAGGGAGAATCGATTGAAATCCTGAAGAGCTCCACCTTTCGTAACGTTTACCGCGAGATGACACAGGACGACGATCTGGAGCACGTGACGCGCTATTTTTACAGGAACGAAAAACTCTTTCGTATATACAACTTCGGATCGAAAAGGCAATGGGGAGAAATTCAACTCTCCGTTGACGCGCCGGAGGATATCTCTCTCTTCTCGGCAATTGTTTCTCGGATGACGCGCCCGCACTGGTCATACACGCTCGAAGAGATCCTCGCTATTCACCGATCTTTGATGCCGGAAAGCGACAAGGCCCTATCGTGACGATTCTCAAGGCAGGTATTATAGGGCTTGGAGTAGGAGAAACGCATATCTCGGGTTACCTCGGACATCCGGAATGTGATGTCGCGGCGCTCTGCGATTTCAGCGAGGAAAGACGTCTTCTCATGCAGCGGAAATACCCGCATCTGAAAGTTGTAAGGGATGCCGATGAAATACTGCAAGACCCCGAGATCGGCGTAATCTCGATTGCTTCATACGATAACTACCATTTTGAACAGGTCACCAAGGCGATCAACTACGGCAAACATGTTTTCGTAGAAAAACCGCTCTGCCTGGCAGAATCTGAAGCAAGGCAGATCCGTTTCCTTCTGGAGAAAAATCCTCACGTCCGGCTTTCCTCCAACCTGATTCTCAGGATGTCGCCGCGGTTCCGTCTGCTCAGGAAAATGATCGCGGCCGGCAACCTCGGACAGACATATTACGTAGAGGGCGATTACAATTACGGGCGGCTGCAAAAGATAACGCAGGGCTGGAGAGGGAACATCCCCACTTATTCAGTTGTTCTCGGGGGCGGCGTTCACGTTATCGATCTTCTGCTCTGGCTCACGGCAGATGAGGTCTGCGAGGTAGCCTCGTACGGAAACAATCTCTCATCGAAAGGCGCCGGCGTCTCTTATAATGATATGGTGGTGGCTATACTCAAGTTCCGCAGCGGTATGGTCGGTAAAGTCTCAGCCAACTTCGGCTGTGTTTTTCCCCATTTTCACCAGATCTCAGTCTACGGGACAAAAGCAACTTTCGTGAATGGACCAAAAGAAGCGCGCCTTTATCAATCGAGAGATTCAGGAGTAAAACCAAAAAGGATACGTTCGGCTTATCCCGGCGTAGCTAAAGGTGATCTCATTTTCAGCTTTATCGATTCCATCCTCCACGATACAAAGCCGGAGGTAACAACAGAAGATGTGTTCAATACGATGTCAGTCTGCTTCGCCATAGAGAAAGCTGTTCAAACGAGCCAGACAGCAACCGTCGAGTACTTCCAGGGGGCATAATGAGGCAGATTCCGTTCGGGAAGCCGCTGCTAGGCGCTGAAGAGAAGGAGGCTGTACAAAGGGTATTGGAGGGAGATATCCTCGTTCACGGGCCGAAAACCAAGGAATTCGAAGCGGCCTTTTCGGAATCTACAGGGGCCAAACATGCTCTATCAGTCTCATCATGCACGGCCGCGCTTCACTTATCCTATTTCTATCGAGGCCTTGGGGCGGGCGACGAAGTGCTTGTTCCTGCACAGACGCACACTGCCACAGCGCACGCGGTTGAACTCTGCGGTGCCAAGCCGGTTTTCGTCGATTCAGAAATCGAAACAGGAAACATTGACACAGCGCTGTTGGAACCCCTCATCACGGCGCGGACGAAGGCCATCTCCGTCGTGCACTACCTGGGTATGCCCGTTGCCATGGACAAAGTCGTAGTAGTCGCGAAGAAGCATGGCCTCTTTGTGGTTGAGGATTGCGCGCTCGCAGTGGGTACGTACTACAAAGGCGTACACGCGGGGCTCCACGGCGACACGGGCTGTTTTTCGTTTTATCCTGTAAAACATATGACTACTGCAGAGGGCGGCATGCTCACAACGAACAATCCCGAAATAGCAGCCCGGATCGTTCGCCAGAAAGCCTTCGGTGTGGATAAATCCGTTGGCGAGCGCACGATCCCGGGTGTCTATGACGTGACCATGCTCGGCTTTAATTACCGCATGAGCGAGGTGCACGCTGCAATCGGCGTAGAGCAGCTAAAGCGCATGAAGGGTTTTCTCGCAAGACGGAAAGAGAATTACGAAACGCTGACGACGGGTTTACGCGAGCTGCCGGAACTTACGCTTTTCAGATCGTCTCATGAAGACTTCGCGAGCAGTCATTTCTGTCATGCAGTGCTCCTCTCGGAGAAGCTGGTATCAAAGCGACTCGATATCATCAAATATCTTAACAGCCAGGGCGTCGGTACCAGCATTTACTATCCCGGACCTGTGCCCCTCTTTTCGTATTACCGGCAAAAATATGGTTACCGGGAGAGGGACTTTCCCGTGGCAAGGCGCATAAGTGACACGTCTATCGCACTCCCTGTGGCCCCGCACCTCACCCCTGAGGATATGCACTATATAGCGGCCACACTAAAAGAGGCACTCTGGAGGAACGCATCATGATACAGCTTACCGGGAAGAGAATCGCGCTCATCGGTGGTGCCGGTTTCATCGGACATAATCTGGCCCTCGAATTGAAGCAGCGCGGGGCGGACGTTTCCGTTATCGACGGCCTGCAGGTAAACAACCTTCTTGCTTTTGCGTCAACAAACATTGACATTATAAATAGGGACCTTTATTCAAGAATCATCCAGGAACGTCTTGATCTCCTTTCCCGCGCGGGCGTTCCACTCTATGTTCAGGACGCGCGTGATTATCATCAACTGAGCAAGCTGCTTACCGCCATTAACCCCCAGATAATGGTGCTGCTCGCCGCTGTCGCACACGCCGGCCGATCAAACAAGGACCCCTACACTACCTTCGATCACAGCCTGCGCACGTTGGAGAATGCCCTCGACTGGACACGAGACCAACAGCTTGAGCAGTTTATCTATTTTTCGTCAAGCATGATCTACGGCAATTTCACAAACGGGGTGGCCGCAGAAGAGACCCCATGCGATCCCATAGGCATCTATGGAGCACTCAAACTGGCCGGGGAGAAGATACTGATCGCCTATAATCAGGTTTTTGGTGTGCCCTATACCATTGTCCGGCCTTCAGCACTGTACGGAGAGCGCTGTGTCAGCAGGAGGGTCGGTCAGATCTTCATTGAGAACGCGTTACAGGACATGGACGTTACCGTTAAAGGAGACGGCGCTGATAAGCTTGACTTCACCTATATAGGCGATCTGGTGGACGGAGTCATAAAATGTATGGAAAACCGGAACGCCATCAATCAGACATTCAACCTCACGTATGGACAGGCCCGTTCTATAAGCGATATGGTCGACATCCTGAAAGAACATTTCCCCCGGGTCAAAGTTCACAAGATGGAGCGCGACCAGTTCATGCCCGAGCGGGGCACACTCTCTGTTGATAAAGCAAGAAAGCTTATCGGTTATATGCCGAAGTTTCCCCTGGAGAAGGGATTTCCAAGGTACATAACCTGGTACAAATCGGTCTTCGGTCAGTACTCCAGGACTAACGACCATAAGGCGCCTTCGATCTATGAGTAGCCTCTTAGCCGAGGTCCGTTTAGATGAGTGGCTGTCGAGCATGCTGGGTCGCGATACCTACTCGCTCACGTTCGATACAGCCGCGGATTTTTCAGCGCCGGGACGCAGTGAGGAAGAGGAGTTGCTCCGACTGCTCAACGTGGACCCCGTCCTTCTTTTTACGAAAGTCCCTCCGACAGAAAACCGGTTGATTCGCTTCCTCGAAGAGAAGCGTTTCCGCCTCGTCGACACCAACCTTCTCTTCCATAAGCCTGTGGTTCTCTATGAAGGAACCCGGAAGGATGCAGTGGTACGTTTCGCCGCGCCTGCGGACGAAGCGAATGCGGTCAGCATAGCACGCTCCAGCTTCATATACAGCCGCTTCCACCTTGATAGCCAAATCCCGAAAGAGACCGCAGACAAAATTAAGGCGGAGTGGGTGGGCAACTACTTCAGAGGCCAACGCGGCAGCAGACTCGTGGTCGCTGAGGAAGAGGGGCACGTGATTGGCTTCATGCTCGTCCTCTGTGACGAAGAGCGAAGGTTGATCACCATCGATCTGATTGCCACCGAGAAGGCGCACCGACAGAGAGGGATAGCGGCGGAGATGGTGCGTTTTGCTGAAGGCGCAATGCAGCATTATAAAGAGATCACGGTCGGAACGCAGCTTGCCAACATGCCGTCAATCAAGCTTTACGAGCGGCTGGGATTCACGCTACAGTCAGCCTCCTACGTCTTTCATTACCACAACAGAAGCTGAGCGAGGCCACATGAGAATCGGCCAGTTTGATACGGACAAAGAGGTAATGGTCGTTGCCGAGATTGGCAACAACCACGAAGGCAGCTACGCGCTTGCGGAGGAGCTCGTCGGGCTCGCAGCTGAAGCAGGAGTTCACGCGGTTAAGTTTCAGACGTTCAAGACAGAGCTCTTCGTGAGCCGAAAGGAAGAAGCACGCTTCAGACAACTCAAGTCTTACGAGCTCACCTTTGATCAGTTCGAAAAACTGAGCGAGCTTGCCAAAGCTTGCGGCATCCTTTTCATCTCGACCCCTTTTGACCTGGAGAGCGCTCTGTTTTTGAAAGATATCGTTGTTGCTTACAAGATCGCCTCAGGCGACAATACATTCTATCCGTTGCTCGAATCTGTGGCTTCAACGGGCTTACCCGTGATTATGTCCGGCGGCCTCGCTGAAACGAGACAGCTTCGACACTCTAAGGGGTTGATAGAAAAAGTATGGCAAGAGCGAAGGATCGACCAGTCTCTTGCTGTCCTCCACTGCGTGACTGCCTACCCTGTTCCTTGTGCTGAGGCTAACCTGGGGGCTATCGGAGAGTTGCGTAAAGAGTTAGGATGCACCATCGGCTATTCAGATCATACGCTCGGCATTGAAGCCGCCATCCTCGCAGTGGCCCTGGGGGCGCGCATTATCGAAAAACATTTTACAATCGACAAGCATTATTCGAGCTTTCGCGATCATCAACTCTCTGCCGACCCTCAAGAACTGAGTCTCCTGGTGCGACGAGTAAAGGAGGCCACTGAGCTGTTGGGGGGTAACATCAGGACAGTCCAGGAAAGTGAAAAGAAGCTCGCTCATGCAGTGAGAAGGTCGATCGCGGCAAAACGCGATCTGCCGAGAGGGACGATTCTCTCTTCGGACGACATCATGTGGATCAGACCTGCAAACGGGCTTCCCCCCGGCAACGAGCAGTTACTTCTCGGAAAAAAGCTCTCAGTCGCCGTCTCCTCCGGTGAGCCCATTCTTCTGGAATACATAGTAGGCACGACTGATGCTTGATCGATACGGAAGATAGCCCATCATGTGCGGCATAGCAGGCTATATTGGGAAGAAACAGGCTCCGCGTGAACGCGTCCTTGTCACTCTGCAAAAAATGAAGAACAGGGGGCCCGACAATCAGGACTGGAACGCTTTTGAGGAGAACGGCTATCACGTAGTCCTGCTTCACTCACGACTAAACATCATCGATCTCGACAGCCGGTCAAACCAGCCCTTTACTATAGGCGACTGTACGATCGTTTTTAACGGAGAGATTTATAACTATCTTGAACTACGGTCTGAAATGGAGAGGGAAGGGGCAAGGTTCAGGACGTCGTCCGACACCGAGGTGCTCTTGCAATACTACCTCCGTTACGGCGAAACGTGTGTCAACTACTTCGAAGGCATGTGGAGCTTTGCCATATACGACCAGAGACAGAAAAAGCTTTTCCTTTCGAGGGACCGCTTCGCAGAGAAACCGCTTTACTACCTGCGGACATCCGACGGTATCTATTTCGGCTCTGAGATCAAGTTCATAAAAGCATTATCGGGCCGTGACCCTGCTGTAAACATCACTCATCTGCTGCGATACCTGGTCAATGGTTATAAGTCACTCTACAAGACGGAAGAGACCTTCTTCGAGGGTATTGAAGAGGTGCGCTGGGCGACCAACATGGTGGTAGGCGCGGACCTTCAAACGAGAACTTACCGCTACTGGCAGCCAGTCTACCAGCCTTCCGCCCACATGACTGTTGATGATGCAATAGAGGGTGTCAGACAGCATCTGTTCGAAAGCATGCGACTCAGACTCCGCTCCGATGTCCCGCTGGCTTTCTGTCTCAGCGGTGGTCTCGATTCAGCGTCCATCGTTTCGGTAGCGGCAAAACAGCTGAACTACGACGTTGCCTCCTTCTCAATAATCGAAAAAGATGAACGATACAATGAATACCCCAACATCATGGCGACTATTACGGATACCGAGTGCACGCACCGGCTCATTGAGGTCTCGGACCAGGGGTCGCTCGAAAGATTGGGACGGCTGATCGCTTATCACGATGTCCCGGTCGCGACCATCACCTACTATGTCCATTCACTTCTGTCGGAGGCGATCTCGAATGCCGGTTACAAGGTTGCCTTTTCAGGAACGTCGGCGGATGAGCTCTTTACAGGCTACTACGATCATTTCCTCCTCCACCTTTACGAGATGCGCAAACATCCTGATTACGAGCATTACCTTCGCGACTGGCAGGAAGGAGTTGCCCATTATGTTCGGAATCCGATCCTCCGCAATCCGGAGCTATACACCGTTGACCCGGCTTTCCGTGATCATGTTTATGATAACAGCAAGGAGTTTCAGGGCTACCTGAAAACAGACTTCAGAGAAGAGTTTACAGAGACGTACTTCTGCGATTCTCTGCTTCGCAACCGGATGATGAATGAGCTCTTCTGCGAGGCGACGCCCGTGATTCTGCACGAGGACGACCTGAACTCCATGTGCTACTCGATTGAGAACAGGAGTCCCTATCTCGATTCCCGCCTGTTCAATTTCGCGTATTCAATTCCAAGTGAGTTTCTCATCCAGAAAGGATACGGGAAGTATATTCTGCGGGAGGCAGTGAAAGGAGTCTTGAACGACCAGGTGCGCCTGGACCGGAAAAAAACGGGATTTAACGCCTCTATAAACAGCGTGGTTGATCTGCAGAACCGGGAAGTACGTGAGTATCTTCTTGACGAAAAAGCAGACATCTTCAATTTACTGAGGCGGGACAAGGTGATGGAACTCTTCTCGTTGGATCGTGCGCCGAATCATTACAGCAAGTTCATTTTCAGTTTCATAAACGCCAGAATCTTCCTGGAAAACAACTGACTCAGAGATGAAGTACTGTCAACAATGTGTCCTGCCTGACACTCGTCCCGGTCTGGTGATCGGCGATGAAGGAATTTGTAACGCCTGTAGGAGTGGCATAGGGAAAAGAGCAATTGACTGGAATCAACGGGAAAACGCGTTTCGCGAGCTTGTTGTCCGGACAAAGAGAAAAGAGAAAATGTATGACTGCGTGATCCCGGTCAGCGGAGGCAAAGACAGCACGTGGCAGGTTATAAAGTGCCTCGAATACGGCCTTCACCCTCTGGCCGTCACGTGGAAGTCCCCCGCCCGGACAAGAATCGGCTGGAAAAACCTGGAAAATCTGATTGCGCTCGGGGTCGACCATATCGATTTTCAGATCAACCCCGGAACGGAAAGCGTTTTCATGCTCAAAGCGCTCGAGAGCCACGGCTCCACAGCAATTCCAATGCATATGGCTCTTTTTGCTTTGCCGCTTCAGATAGCCGTCAGGTTCGATATCCCTCTGGTCGTCTGGGGCGAGAACTCGGCTTTCGAGTACGGTGGAGACGACGATGCCGAGAAGACCTTCAGTTTAGATTCACGTTGGCTGGAGAGGTACGGCGTGACCCAGGGAACCACTGCACAAGACTGGATCTCTTCCGATCTCACCCGTGAGGCTCTGGCGCCCTATTTTGCTCCGGCAGACGCGGAACTCAATCAGAAGGGAATCCTGGCCGTATTCATGGGCTACTATTTCAGATGGGACCCCGAAGAGAGTTTGCGCGTGTCGCTGGAGCACGGGTTTACGGTACGCGAGGAAGGTCCAAAAACGGGCTATTACAACTATGCAGATATCGATGATGATTTCATTTCCATTCACCATTGGATGAAGTGGTATAAGTTCGGCTTCACCCGGACCTGGGACAACCTGGCTCTGGAGATCCGTAACGGCCGCGTGGGCCGGGAGGGGGCTATCTCGATCATCCGTGAGCGCGGCGATGAAACACCTCATGAGGATATAGAGAAATTCTGCAAATTTGTTGGTGTCACCAATGCAGACTTCTTCGGTATCGTCGAAAAATTTCGCAATAAGGAGATCTGGTTCCAGGATGACGGCACCTGGAAGATCAGAGATTACCTCATAGCTGACTGGAATTGGTGATGAAATTCGATCCGAAAGTCCCTGCACGATTATTTTCGGTCGGTTCCGACAGGAAAGTGGTCTTGAAAGATTGCGGATCGTTGCGCCTGGAGCCGGATGAGCTGGTCACTTTCACCACCGATTCCGGTAGCGAATACGATGTAACGAGAAAAGAGTGGGGATTCTATGCAACCCCTTCACTCAATCAACGCCTCCAACGGTTCGATCTCCGGGCTGTCCTGGTCAAGAACAGAATCGGCCACTTCTTTGTTCTGCTCCAGGAAAAGGGAAAGGAAAGCTTTTTCCATGAGTACCTCGTAGCCGAGCAACTGCAGATCGTCTGTTGGATGGACACGACAGAAAACCTGCAGCGCCTGTCAGAACTTAACGGCCTGACGGATTACGGCACGCTTTCATTCTGCCCTATATGCGGAAGCCCTGATTCTGAGACCATATTCACCTATACGCTGCCGCCAAAAGGGGAGATCATTTCACAACCAGATGGCAAAGTATATTTCAGAGAAGTAGTCCGGTGTAATCTGTGTCATCATTTTCGATCCACGTCCCCCCTCGATCCCGCCACGCTCTATTCAGGGACGTACGTAAACTCCAATTACAAGGACATGGATGGAATCAGAGCTGCTTTCGAAAGGATCATCGCTCTCCCTCCCGAAGACTCAGATAACGCCGGACGTGTGAGGAGGGTGCTCGATTTCACGCTGCCAACGCTTTGCTGATGGCTGCGAGTCGCATTCGGTCCTTGATATCGGTTCCGGACTCGGTGTCTTTCCCTACGCAATGGCAAAAGCAGGATGGGCGTGCACCGCGCTTGATCCGGATGAACGTGCAGTTCGTCATGCCCGTGAAGTGATCGGCGTGAACGCGGTGTGTGCCGATTTCAATACCGCGGAGAATTTGGACCTGTTCGATGTTATCACTTTTAACAGGGTGCTCGAACATGTAAAGGACCCGGTGACAATGCTCCGGAGAGGGCTGCGATACCTAAAGCCGAAAGGTTTCATTTATGTAGAAGTACCGGACGGCGAGATGGCGGCAGAAGCGGGCAAAGAACGGGAAGAATTCTTCGTCGATCACCTGCACGTATTCAGCCTCTCTTCCTTGTCGCTTGCGGCGCTTAGCGCTGGCTTCACAATCACCGCTCTCGGCCGTGCCCGGGAGCCGAGCGGAAAATACTCCTTGTGGGCCTTTCTGAGCGCTGCCGACAAGAATCCTGGAGACCATGGATAAGAAGCACGCCGACCAAGGTCAATATGACAAGGTCTATGGCGACACGTTCGCCATGTATTCTACTCAGGACATGCGCGACTTTATAGAGCCTTTGAGAACTAGACTCTTGCGTAACGGACTCGATCGCAGGACGTGTTTAAAGGAAAACTTTGTTTCGATGCCGGCTGCGGCAACGGCCGGGGTTCTCTTTTCATCCTCACGAGCTTTTGGTCACCGTCAAACCGAAATGGTGAAAGTTTGGGCTCTCAGCTCGAGGCACGGAAATCTATGAATTTCTATCTCTTTGATTACCTGAAACAGCTGCCGGATGTCGATTCGGATATACTTGATTACCTAAAATACGAACTCGACAAGAGAATCTACTATTTCGGAGAACATTTCAGATATCCGCTTGAGGGAGGAACATCTTTCAGCCGGCGCATACGAATGGCGCTGAAGCGCTGCCTCGTGCCTGCCGCATGCATGACGAGGAAAAATAATGGAACGATCGGCACGTCGATTCTGTCTAATGCCTATTTTTCTGTTAACCGGGAACTGGAGAGTCTGGGGTTCAACGTCTACTCTCCTCCCTGGCACATCAT
Organism: uncultured delta proteobacterium; assembly: GCA_963825005.1. Lineage (GTDB taxonomy): Bacteria > Desulfobacterota > Syntrophorhabdia > Syntrophorhabdales > WCHB1-27 > JADGQN01. The sequence continues at coordinate 24,331 of CAWGRP010000013.1, forward strand.
GAACCTCGGAAAAATCTATCCCGATATGAGCCTTGCCAGGGCCGCTTTCCGTATGGAACGACAACTGACCGTGAAAGGTTATAAAACACTTACTGATAGGCCGTTTGTTCAAGAGGTCCGTCGATTCAAAGGACTCCTGGCAGATTCTATTTCCAGGAAAGAGATCCGTGCTCTTTGCGTGCCCAATGATCTAAGCTTTTTTCACCGCGTCGCTATTGACGTCTTTAGAGAAGCACATCTTCCAACATTCCTCTTTTTGCACGGTCTTCCGGGCAGATACAGCGCTATCGACGACAACAGGACCGATTACCTTGTTGTCTGGGGTCCTCGAATCAGAGATCTCTATATAGAGGCAGGGGTGAGACCCGAGAAAATTCTGGTGTCCGGTCACCCATTATATAAGAAGTTGGAAGGCGCCGACTTGCAATTCGATTTCAATGATGTCCTTGTTCTTGATAAGGTTTGTCAGGAGGGTGCGCCTTCCATGTCCGACCGGGTGGTCCTCGCCGATCGAGGCAATTCGATACTGTATCTCATGATGCTCCAACGCGTACTCAGTGGCTTCGGTCTGAGGTCTGTCCGGCTCAGAGTACATCCGGCCATCAACGGCGATTGGTATCACAAGTTTGTCGACAGTTCGTTCTTTATGCTCGACCGGTTGCCGCTCGAAGAGTCCCTGAGGCGCTCGACACTTGTCATAGGCCCCACTTCGTCTGTTTTGCTCGAAGCCGTCTATTACGGCAAGAATTATCTGCTATTTGAACCTCAAAATGAAGGAAGAGACTTTGCAAATTTCAAGCTCGTGCCACCCTTTGACGGTTCAGACGTCAGAATCCCGTTAGCCCGTGACGAGAAGGAGTTGGAGCACCTCCTGCGAAATAAGATTCGCATGGATTGCCGTGTGTGGCACGATTACGTCGAGACACCGTTTTCAATAGATTTCATGAAGCAATTGGTATGAGGCAAGCAGAGGGTTTCCCGGTCTCTACAATGGATATTTCCTACAACAAGAATTATCTCAAAATCTATGTCTGGCAATTTGCGGCGATGATTACAAACATGCTTTCGTTCTTCGTTGTTATTCCATTCCTTTCGAAAGAGCCCACACTCTATGGAATCTACTCGATTTGTGCCTCGACCGTTCTCCTTCTGAATTACGCCGACATCGGCTTTCTCAGCGCGGGTTATAAATATGCGGCGGAAAGCTTCGCTCGCGGGAACCGCGCTTACGAAATCCGGGTTACTGGATTTGTTCTGTTTGTGCTCTCCATTTTCGTCCTTCTCTTTGCCGGATTAATGCTCCTCCTTTTCCTGTTTCCGAATATTCTGATCGCCGATCTCGTCTCGCCGCGAGAGCGAGCTTTCGCCTCTCAACTTTTCGTGATCCTTCTCCTCTCCTCTCCGTCCGTGCTACTCCAGAAGGCAGCCTATATCATTTACGGCATCAGACTGGAGGATTTTATCTATCAGAGGCTGATGCTTGTTGCAAATCTTATAAAGATCGGTTCAGTCTATATCTTCTTGTCACATGGCCCTGCAAACATTGTTGGATATTTTCTGTTCATACAGTTGATTTCATTTCTGGCATTCGTTTCATCTTTGGCCATTGCCTGGAAACGATACCAATATGATTTTGGACTCCTGATCCGCTCCATAAGATTCTCCAAAGAAGTCTATGCCACTGCCCGTGCCCTTGCCTTCAGTTCTTTACTTGGCACCGCAACCTGGGTACTTTTTCATGAACTCGATCTCTATGCGATCGCGCGGTTCCTTGGTCCGAAAGAGGCGGGCTTTTACGCCATAGGTCTTTCCGTCTTTGCGCTGATCCGGTCTTTTAACGGGATAATCTTTACTCCCTTTGGAACACGCTTCAATCACTTCCGGGGGCTGCATGACGAGAAAGGACTCCAGGCCTTTTACGGGAAAGTGGTTACCTTGACGCAGCCGATTGTGTTATTTCCCACGCTCTCAGTCATCCTTTTCATGAGCCCACTGATCCTTTGCTGGGTGGGCCCAGGCTATGAAGCATCGGTGAAGGCCGGGCGACTGCTCAGCGCTGTCTTCCTCTTCAGCTTTGTCGCCTCGCCGGCAGGCATGCTGATCCTCGCCCGAGAACAGACGCGTGTGATGAATTTCGTATCTTTAGTGCTTGCATCCGTTTACTGGAGCGGAGTTCTCTTGACCGTGCACCATCTGGGCATTAACAGCTTCGCTTACATGAAGCTTATTTCATTTTCGCTCTCTGTTGTTATCTACTGGTTGGTCTCTACGCGACTCTTGCAGTTAAGCAGTATTACCCTTCTCGGCCGGATAATCTTACCGGCGTTGCCGGCTGTTGCCGCCGTCACCGCTCTCTCGATTGTTTCTGTAAATTATATGCCCCATGCCCAAGGGAAAGGCAACCTCTTGTTTGTTGCGCTCAATGTCGGCGTTGTTGCGCTCGTGGGAATGGCGGTCAATGTGGCCTTCTCCCCTCAAATTCGCACACTTATCAAGGAATTCTACAAACCCTCGTTGACCCGGAGCTTCCAGCCCTTGGAGGGCTGACAGATTAAGAGATGCGCTTCTTTCATTTAATCACCCGGGGAGCTACCCTTCCGTGAAAAGCTTAGACCTGGGATGTGGCTTCAGGAAACAGAGCGGAATGGTCGGGATCGACATAAACCCTTGTTGCCAGGCGGATGTCATCCATGACCTCAACCGCTTCCCCTATCCCTTTGATGATTCCACGTTCGACGAGATCTTTAGCCGACAACACCATTGAGCACCTGGAGAACCTTCCACGGGTAATGGAGGAGATCCACAGGATTACTAAACCGGGCTCTACGATCAAGATCATCGTGCCTTATTTTCGAGCGCGCTGGGCTTTTGTCGACCCAACCCACAGGCATTTCTTCACGGTCGATTCTCTCGGGTACTTTGATCCCAGCCATCCATTCAATCAACTTTATGGTTACTCTGGGGCCACGTTCAGTGTCGAAAAGATCGTATTCAACGAAAAGATTATCGGGCACGGCATCCTTAGCTTTTTTCGGTTAATGGTGAAATCGTTTGCGAATCGATGGCCGGGCAGGTATGAAGCCTATCTGAGCCATCTATTTCCCCTTGATGAACTAACCTTCTACCTAAGGACCATCAAGTAAGAGACTTGATCAGGGTTTCCACATAAATTGATGAAAAAGAAGCTGCTCTTTTTTTCCGAATGTTTTACATTCGCGGGCTGTGAAAACGTGCTTGTCAACTTGATGTCCGATAACGCACTGCTCGATAGATACGACGTCCACTATGCTTACGGCTATAACGGTGACTATCAGAAGGGTGTGGAAAAACATATCGGCCGTGCAGTACAGACATACCCCCTGAGACTCATCACTAATGATCACCTGTTTTACAGGATCAGGCTCGGCATTGGGAAGGAGATGCTGAGAACATCGGCCCTTCTGTTGTTCTCTCCCTTAAAAATACTGAGGATCTGCGGAATTCATGCAGCATGGAACACATTGCGGCTTTATCTGCTCTTCTCAAAAATAAGACCCGATATTCTTCACATCAATAACGGGGGCTATCCCGGTTCGCTGAGCTGCCGGCTGGCCGTGTTAGCCGCTAAGCTCTCGGGAGTGGAAAGAATTATTTTCACCGTAAATAACCTGGCAGGGGATCAGAGACGGATCATAGATCGCGCTCTTGATAATTTCGTCAACAGGAACGTTGATTGCTTCGTGACGGCTTCTCATGCTGCGCGCTTGAGGCTTGCCGATAAACGGAGATTTGATGAAGAGAAGCTGATGACAATCTCCAACACGGCGGGTCACGCGAGTAAGATAGATTCCGTGCAGGGCCGGTTGAGGCAAGAGTTCGGGGTGAAAGAGTCGACGTTCATCATAGGATCTGCTGGACAACTCACATTAAGGAAAGGCTATCATTTTTTAATCGATGCGATCGCCAATTTGCAGGAAAGGCTACCCGACTGCAAGGTTTTTATTTTCGGCGACGGCGAAGAGAAGGGACGCCTCCACCGGCAGATCGGTGATCGCGGGCTGGATAGCATTGTCTTTCTTGCCGGCTTCAGGGACAACATACTGGAGTACATGGTTGACTTTGACCTTTTCGTCTTACCCTCCGTGGACAATGAGGATCTTCCTTATGTAATCCTGGAGGCTATGATGCTGGGTAAACCAACAATAGGAACCCGCGTTGCGGGAATCCCTGAAGAGATAGAACAGGGCAAGACGGGTTTACTCGTGGATCCGTCCGATACCGGTCCATTGTCGAATGCGATAGAGGCACTTTGCGCCGATCGGGAACTCTCGAGGGCAATGGGCAAGGCCGCCCGTCAGAAGTATCTGGCCGAATACGACTACGACATCACTATGCACAAATATCTGGATCTATACCGGTCACTTACCGTCGGAGATAACCCCGCGATTTGCACCAAAGCGCACGCGGCCGGCGCCGGAGTGTAGCGCTAAAGATGCCCGAAATCTCGATTATCACGCCGGTCTATAACAGTGCTCGATCCGTTGGCAGGGCCATCCAGTCGGTCATAGATCAGACATTCAAGAACTGGGAAATGATTCTGATTGATGATCTTTCCACTGATGAGAGCCGCGATATCATCCGGAGCTTTGCATCACGCGATGAAAGAATCCGGCTCATCGAATCGGCGAGCAATTTCGGTGGTCCCGCCCGTCCCCGTAATATAGGGACGAAGCACGCGCAGTCCGAATACATCGCGTTCCTGGATTCTGATGACTGGTGGTATCCGGGGAAACTGGAAATATCACTCGCGCACATGGATCGTGCCGATGTGGTTTATCATGACCTGGATATTTACGTGACAGTGGAAAAGAGAATGCTGAAGAAGGCCAAGGGAAGGGCTCTGGGGAACCCCGCGTTTGTCGACCTCATGACAAAGGGTAACGCCTTGCCGAATTCAAGTGCCGTTGCTAAGAAAAAGAGTGTACTCGATGCAGGTGGATTTTCAGAGGATAGATCCCTGATTTCCGTAGAAGATTTTGACCTGTGGTTAAGGATGGGCAGAACGACCAGCCGCTTTTGTTATATAGAAAAAAGTCTCGGCGCCTACTGGAGCGGGGGCGGTAATATAACCTCCTTTGTGGACAGCCATGCAGAGGCGGTTCAAACGCTTTACAATAGCTATAAGGGTCTGCTCGGAGAGAAGGACCGGCGCCGCGCTGAGGCGACAAAGAATTATTACATCGGAAGAAACAGGATGAGAGCGGGCGGGTTTGGCGAAGCACGAGACCTCTTTAAGGCCTGCATGAGATCGGGTGATCTCGGATGCCGGGTCAAGTCCATGCTGTCGCTCGCGCAAATCGCCTGCACTCGTAAAGACCCGGCAATTGAATGTCGCGACAGGAATCCGACTGAGCAATAGCCACATGCTTCTTAACGCACGTATGGAGCACCTCACGTTTCCGCCTTCTCATCACCGCATTTTGAATGAGCCATCGTGATGCGGGTAAGCGTAATAATGGGCGTGTCGAACGGCGCCGAGACCGTGAGACGTGCAATCCGTTCGATACAGGAGCAGACGTTCACGGACTGGGAATACGTGATCTGTGACGACGGCTCGAAGGACGGAACGTGGGACATCCTGCAGGACATTGCGAAAAGTGACAGCAGAATCCGGCTGATCAGGTTGGAGAAGAACGCGGGGCTCGCCTGCGCACTGAACCGCTGCATTGATGCCTCCCAAGGGGAGTACCTCGCCAGGCAGGACGCCGATGATATGTCCCATCCTCAGCGGCTGGCCGAGCAAGTCCGGTTTCTTGATGAACGAAAGGATGTGGCCGTCGTCGGCACCTACGGAGCCCTTTTTGACGACGCAGGAAACTCGTGGGGGGTGCTCAGGCATCCGCTGGCCCCAACCGTTAGAGACTGGGTCCGAGGCTCAAAGGTAATTCATGCGTGCGTCCTCATGCGAGCCACCGATGTGCGAAACGCCGGCAAGTACGACGAGCACGCGGTGCGCTCCGAGGATTATGATCTCTGGCTGAGGCTCATTGGACGAGGGTCACTGATTGCGACTATCCCTCTGGTGCTCTATTCAGTGCATTGGGATAAACCTGATTACAAAAGACGGCGGTACGCGTTCCGAATCATTGAATCAAGGGTGAGGTGGCACGGTTACAGGGCTATGAATGTTTCCGCCCACGCATACGCCTACGCTCTCAAACCTTTACTTGTGGGGTTGTTGCCCCGTTGGTTGGTCTATACGTATCATCTCGCCAGATATAAAGCCGCCTCCGGGCAGACCAATCGTCTAAACCCCCCAGAGAGGCGGATCGAGGGTCCGTGAAGATTCTCTGCGTTTCAAATACTTCCTTCTTTCTGTATAACTTCGCCCGCGGGCTGATGAAAGCCCTGAGGCGAGAAGGATTGGAAGTTGTGGCGGTAGCGCCTCTCGACAAATTCTCCTCAAGGCTCGGACAGGAAGGGTTCCGGGTCGTACCCTTGCAGCAACTCGATCGGAAGAGCTCCAATCCGATTAAAGATGCGCGACTCTTAGGGGAGTTGTTCCATATCTACCGGCAAGAGAAACCGGAACTTTGTTTGCATTTTACTATAAAGCTGAATGTGTATGGAGGCCTTGCAGCGCGATTCACCGGGACAAGGAATATCTCCACAATCACGGGCCTCGGCTGGCTCTTCACCGATAAAGGCCTGAAGGCCGCACTGGGGAGTCAGGGTTACAAGATACTCTACAAGATAGCTTTTTCCTCCGCAAAGCACGCAGTCTTCCTTAATCAGGATGACAGAGTCTTTTTTCTGAGTAATGGCCTCGTCAAGGACAGCCACTCTTCGGTGATCCCTGGCGCCGGAGTCAACACCGATATTTTCCATCCGGGCTTCTGTGGGGAAGCTGACAGCAGCCATAGCGTACCCCCCGGCCCCTCGTTTCTATTGATCGGCAGAATGCTCTGGGATAAAGGTGTCGGAGAATTTGTTGAGGCCGCAAGCATAGTGAAGCAGCGCGAGCCTGCCGCGCAGTTCCTCCTGCTCGGACCGATCGATAAGGAGAACCGCTCTGCCATCCCTGAGGCCGTTATTGGGGAGTGGGAAAGCAAAGGTCTGGTTCGTTATCTCGGTGCCACAGAAGATGTACGTCCCTTCATCTGCGGAGCCGGCACAGTCGTGCTCCCTTCCTACAGAGAAGGCATACCGAGCGCGCTTCTCGAGGCGATGGCCATGGGCAAGCCGGTGATCACGACGAATACGCCCGGGTGCAGAGATGTCCTGGATGACGGGAAGAACGGGTTCATAGCGCCGGTGAGGGATGCAAGGGCCCTGGCAGACTGCATGCTCCGCTTTATAGCGCTTTCGCAAGAGGAAAGGCGGGCCATGGGGAAGTACGCACGCGAAAGAGTGCTTCGTGAATTCGATGAAAAAGTCGTAGTCGGTTCCTATCTCCAGCTCATAACAAACGCGATGCGGTCCTAAGAGATATTTCATGTTACTTAAGCGTCCGTTCGATGTATGTCTGTCTTCCCTGGGATTATTGATCTCTCTGCCGCTCTGGGTATTAATCCCGCTTGCCATCAAGGCAGAAGACGGGGGCCCGGTCTTCTATTTTCAGGAGCGTGTCGGGAAACAAGGGCGCATCTTCAGGCTCCTGAAGTTCCGCTCCATGATCGTTGATGCGGAAAAGGGGACCGGGGCGATCCAGGCAACGGCTGACGACCCCAGGGTTCTCAAGTTCGGCAGACTGCTCCGCGCGACGGCCATGGATGAACTCCCGCAGCTCGTTAACATCTTAAAAGGCGACATGAGTTTTGTAGGCCCTCGGGCTCTGAGGCCTGAAGAACGGGAGGTCTTCGGAAACCCTGATGTACTTGCGATCACGCACATCTCTGGATATGACCGGCGATTGACCGTCACACCAGGGTTGACCGGCCTTGCGCAGGTTTATCTTCCGGCCGATGCGCCTCGTCGCAAAAAATTTCGCGCCGATCTTCTCTATATTCACAGACAATCCTTCTGCCTTGACCTGAAGCTGATCCTCCTTTCCTTTCTCATCACCTTCCGCGGGAAATGGGAGTATCACGGCAAGAAGATTTAAGGCATCTGCTCCGCGCCACAGTTCCTCGTTTTATCTGCCCCGTATTTTTGCTCATCTAAGCTCAAGACCGATCTTTCGCTCGTCCTCTCATCTTTCATCTCCGTCCCGACAAATCCATCCGCCGGCACCAGTTTACACCTTTACAAAGACGGGTAATTAGTTTATCTTGATGCCGTGGCAGATCTAAGAAAGGACCCGCTGTCCGGCAATTGGGTCGTAGTCGGATTGACGTGGACCAAAAGCAACGAAGTAGACGTCTGCCCTTTCTGCCCCGGCAACGAACATCTTACCCCCAATTCGATACGGGAGATCAGAGACCCGAGCGGCGCTTGGCTGGTGCGCTGTTTTGCCGCTGCCAACCCGATATTCATGATCGAGGCTCCGATCAGTAAGAAAGCTGAAGGGATGTACGACAAGAGGGGCAATGTGGGCGCCCACGAAATAGTGGTAGAGGGCAGGGCCCATACCAGGAATCTCTCCGATTTTGACGGAGAAGAACTGGCTCTCGTGCTCGACATGTACGCGGAGCGGATTTTTGACCTTAAGAAAGACAAGAGGTTCAGGTACGTCCAGATATATAGAAACCACGGTGAACTGGCGGGTTCCTTCATCTATCATCCCCACTCTCACGTACTCGCAACTTCGATAATCCCTCACGGCACAGTGACGGAACTTGCAAACTCCCAGGGCCACTACCTTCAGAAGGAACGATGTCTCCTCTGTGATATCATCGCGCAGGAGATACGACAGAATAAGCGCGTTGTTGCGATGTCCGAAAATTTCCTTGCATTCTGTCCTTTCGCGCCCCGATTTCCCTTCGAGGTCTGGCTTCTGCCGAGGATTCACAGTCACACCTTCGAATCGCTCGTGGATAGCCGGGCGTTGAAGTATGAATTTATTCAGCTGTTCCTTGACGTCATGAAACGTGTCGAGCGCGCAAGGAGTTCTCATACAATCGTGATCCACACAGCGCCCAATCCGGCCGTGCAGGAGATAGCCCAGGAGCCGGCAGCAGAAGTCGAGAATTATTTCCACTGGCGTGTGGAGATACTGCCCAGGGACCTCAGAACATCCAAGTTCAAACGCGAAGACGACTTCTACACCGTGTCGTTGACCCCGGAAGAAGCAGCGCAGATTTTGAAGTCGGACCAGCTTTAAAGGGAGATCTCATACACGGATGTTTATTGGTTACCTGCACACTCCTCCTCTTCTGTATCATACTCCTTCTGGTGGGCAACGGGCTTCATTGTTCGACGATAGCAAAGATCGTCAGATGACCGCTGGCAGGGTAAATTTTTCTGTGGCAGGCAAAAAATAAATTTTTTTTGTAAATTAAAAAATTTTCATTGACAGAACAGCATACTAGATATAGTATTATTTCTAGTTAAGGCACTATATCTAGTGGAGGGGCATATATGACCGAAACAACTGACTTAAATCTTTTTGTTAGAACTTCCGAAGAGACCATCTCAGAATGGAACAGGGAAAAGATAGTCGATGCGATGATGAAGGAGACCCTGATCGATCACGACACCGCGACCGATATAAGCAAGGATGTCGAGGTGCTGATCCGCAAATCGGGCATCAAGGTGGTGACCGCCCCTCTGATCAGAGAGATGGTGAATGCCCGCCTGATCGAGAGAGGGCTTGAGCACGCCCGTAAGATGCATACCCGTCTCGGTATGCCTATTTACGACGTCGATACGCTTATCCTCCACCCCAACAAAGAAAACGCCAATGTGCCGCATGGTCCTGAAGCGACCAACCTTACCCTCGCGGAGAGGATAAAGAAGGAGTTCGCGCTTCTTTCGGTATTTTCCCAGGATGTTGCCGATGCGCACATGAACGGCGATATACACCTCCACGACCTCGGTTTCATAGACCGGCCGTATTGCAGCGGTCAGTCGCTCGAATACATAAAGAGATTCGGGCTCGATCTGCCTCATTCCCTCTCCATGGCAAAGCCTGCAAAGCATCCGGAGGTTTTGCTTGCCCACCTGGTGAAATTTGCAGCCGCCCTGCAGAGCCATTTCGCAGGCGCCATCGGCTGGGATGCGGTGAATATCTTCTTCGCGCCGTATCTGGAGGGCATGAGCGATAATGATGTTAAACAGCTTGCCCAGATGCTGATTTTCGAATTCTCTCAACAGGCTGTTGCACGCGGCGGTCAGGCGATATTTACCGACATCAACCTGTACTGGGAGATCCCCAAACACTTCGTCGACGTGCCTGCCATCGGTCCGTCCGGTAAGTTCACCGGCAAGACTTACGGACAGTACGAGAAAGAGGCGCAGCGGTTTGTCTGGAAACTCTTCGAGGTCTTCAAAGAGGGAGACGGCGCGGGCAGGCCTTTCTTCTTCCCCAAACCACTCGTTCATATCACGGAGAAATTTTTCAAGACCGAAGGCTACAAGGATTTTCTCGACCTTATCTGCGACGTGGCCGCAGACAAGGGCAACACCTATTTCGTCTTTGACCGTGGAGAGACAGCCAAGATTTCAGAGTGCTGCCGCTTGAGCTTCAAGCTGGATGAGCATGACCTGCTCGACGCCAAGGAACCCTGGAGAATGCGTTACTGCGCGCTGCAGAACGTCTCTCTCAACCTTCCGCGCATCGCTTACATGGCCGCGCAGGACGACACAAAACTCTTCAACCTCATCACCGAGCGTTTCATGCTTGCCGTCAAAGCGCACAAGGAAAAACGAGCATTCATCGAAAGATTGCTCTCTGCAGGCGAGGACGGACCCCTTGCTTTGCTGACCATGAACCGGGACGGCATGTCCTATCTCAGGATGAATAAAGCATCTCACCTCGTCGGCATGGTCGGCCTCAATGAGATGGTCCAGATACATGCAGGCGAGCAATTGCACGAGTCGAGGAAGGCTTTGAAGTTCGGCCTCAAGATTCTCGCCCACATGAAGCTCCTCGCTGACAAGATGAAGCGGCAGGAGGGAATGAGGCTTGTTCTGGAACAGACACCGGCAGAGAGCACGAGTTACCGCTTCGCGCGGCTCGACCTGCGCTATTTCTCTCCCGCATCCGGAAGGGTGGTAAAAGGAGATGTGGCGTCAGGCGAGGTCTATTACACTAATTCAACGCATCTCAACGTGAAGGTCCCGATGAACCCGGTGGAAAGGGTCACCAATGAGGGTCTCTTTCACCCGTTGATAGAAGCAGGTTCCATCTCCCATATCTGGATCGGGGAAGCCCAGCCGTCAAAAGGCGCAATCGGCGACTTCGTACTGAAGACCTTCAGGCACACCACGAGCGATCAGATAGCCTTTTCTCCCGAATTCACCACATGCAATAAATGTCACCGTACTTCACGGGGCCTGAGAGATGACTGCGGGTACTGCGGCTCGCCCGAAGTGGACGGTATCACGCGCATTACCGGTTACTTTACCAAGGTCTCAAGCTGGAATAAAGGTAAGCTGGGCGAGTTGAAGGATCGCTACAGGAACGCAGAGTATTTCAATCAGGAGAACGAACCGCAGAGGGAGCAGCGTAAGGATTCTGAAATCGACACTAAAGTGGCAGTAGCAGCGAGTTAACGACTGATATGTGCGGGGTGCGGGGTCCGGGGGTCGGGGATTAATCCTGATAAAAAAGACCGCATCCTTGACGGGACCCGGGACCCTGCACTGATAACCATCTCACGGAGGAGGCGTAATGGGTACAGTAAAGATATTCTACAAAGATGATTGTGTTGTGTGCCCTCTGGCGAAAAAGTTAGGAGAGAACCTCAGGGAGAAAAACGTTACAGTGGTTAACTATGATGTAGAAACGGCTGATGGGCTTGCTGAAGCCAGTTTTTACAGCGTTATGGCGTTGCCGACCATTGTGGTTGAGGATCGGATGGAAAACGGCATCGGCGAATGGAGAGGTAACGTTCCGAAAATGGAAGAGGTACTAGAGGTTGTCAGCAGAGCATAGATTTCCCATAAAAGGATTTATCGAAACCAGCTTTCTCGACTGGAAGGAGCATTTGTCGTCCGTCCTTTTCACGGGAGGCTGCAACTTCAGATGCCCTTTTTGCCACAACAGCGACCTCGTCCTCAAACATGAACAAATAGCCGACATAACCGAGGAGCACATCTTCGGCCACCTCAGAAAATTCAGAAAGTGGATCGACAGGGTTGTGATCACTGGTGGCGAGCCTACGCTCCACAAAGGCCTGCGCGCGTTTGTGCAACGCCTGAAGCAGGAGGGTCTAAGAGTTAAGCTCGATACGAACGGTTCGCATCCAGAGGTGGTGAAAGAGCTTGTGGAAGCAGGTCTCATCGACTATATCGCCATGGATATCAAAGGACCGACCTCGTTCTACGAAAGGTGGTGCGGCACGGCTGTGAACCGCGATAAGATCGAAGAGAGTATTGAATTCATCAGGGAAGGACGCATCGATTATGAGTTTAGAATGACCGTTGTACCTTTCCTGCATAAAGAGGCCGATGTCTATGAGGCGGCTTCGAGAGTCGGTGGTGCAAAGCGTTTTTTTATCCAGGACTTTGTGCCGAGAAACACGTTAAATCCCGCCTTTGCGCATGTCAGGCCATTTTCTCTTGACCGCATGGAGAAGATACGAAAGAACGTTGCGGGAATCATTCAGAATGCCCAGGTCCGTCGTACTCTACACCAGTGACGACGTACTCCTCGTCGTAAAACAGAGGCTCGCGGAGCGCTTCGCTGCCGAAAAAATAAAACCGTATACATGCTCCTTTGGCCACCTGTCAGAAACGGGTGCGCGCCGCTTGCGGATTACGGAGCTCGTGCCGTACAGTCTGGCACCCATACTTGATGATATTATCGCGGGCGGCCAGGCACTTCCTGTCTCTACGGCGGATAAAGATGTGTCCGGTGCATCCTATGAAGATATTTTACAGGGTGCCGATGCATTCCGGAGAACTGCCGTTCTGCAATTCTCTTCGCCCACGATCCTGGGCCTTGGTGGCTATTCCGTACCTTTCCCTGTCCTGCCTTTGATGCTGAGCCAATACATACACGTGTGGGGTAGCCTCGCAGGGTCAAAGATCAGAAGGGCGCCGGAGTTGCTCGAGCACGTGAGACTCAACAATTTCAAAGTCTCTTGCGTGCAAACCGATCGTGGCGCCGGATTTCAGGGATGGGTTGCGCTGGAGATAGAAAAAGGCAGGCCTGAAGAGGATATCCAATCCTTCAATGCTATGCTCGATTTTGCATTCTATTGCGGGACTGGGCTCTACACGGATGAAGGATTCGGCCAGACAAGAAGGGCCGAGGAGCAAATCAGCAAGGGACGCAAACGGTAGAAAGCAACATAGCGCTCAACAGATCTGCGAGCAGCCATCCGGTAACCGGCTGGCTGTCAGTTTCCGCAGAACAGCAGCGTTGCTGGTTTGTCTTTGATGCGTCTGCTAATCCATGAAAACACTTGATGCCGGCTGCATTCAAAAATGTGTGCCGGCGATTTGGATTCAAGATGCATGACCGAGCCTTCGGCGGGTGCTAGCGCGAGGACTGGGCCACCGAAGGCGTACCTTGGGGTACGTCGAGGTGGATAGGCCGATGGGCAACGAAGGTAGGCGCTTGAAGGCAAATCGCCGGTTTGACAAGCAGCGTTTCTTGGCTTACAATCGTTCGGAGGTGCTTATGTTCAGGCGTTGCAGACCCGCTTTTCTTTGCGTCACACTTTCGATGGTCCTCACACTCTCTGCCTGCGCTACGCACAAATACGAGCAGCAGGTGGTGCCTTTCAAGCTGCCCATGGCTTATCCCAACTTCACGCGCGCCGGGGGCGCAGAAATCGCGGCCAAGGCCTACGACGACCCATCTGAAGCGTCAAAAGCTTTTGATTACGACATGCGCGGAAGCGGTATCCTTCCGGTGCAGGTGATCTTTGACAACAAGGGGGATCACCCTATTGAGATTGTTCCCAGCCAGACATTCCTGGTGGACGATGCCTACAATTTATGGCCTGTGCTCGATCAAAACATGGCCTACGACCGCATAAACGACAAGACAAAGATGAGCAAGGTCCTGCCCGAGGCTGCGAAAGGCGGGGTTCTGGGAGCCGCTGCAGGAGCCCTTTTGGGTGCAGCTATCGGCATTGTGACAAGAACAAATGTGGGTAATGCAGCCGGCGCAGGGGCCGCTGTGGGTGCAGCCATCGGCGGCGTGGTAGGAGGGACCAAAGGAGCTCTGGACACTGACCCTGAGACTAAAATAAGGGAAGACCTCAGTAGAAGGAGCCTGGAGAACCGGCCGGTGAAACCCGGAGAGATAGCATACGGTTTTATCTTCTTCCCGGGTGAGGCAACAAAGGCTAAGCAGTTGAGGCTTCAGGTGAAAGAAGTGGATACCGGGGTCCGCTATTCCCTCATGATGTCCTTCTAAGAAGTTTCGGCAACAAAAGCCTCCGGATAGCGAACTCACGAAAAGACGAAAACGGCCGCTACTCTGTGTGAGCGGCCGTTTTTTATTGGCGATGAACGTATCTTCATGCGAACAATTCATAAGGTGTGACCTCGTGGTTCTATTTGACTTTTTCTAAAGCACTTACTATCATATTCCCCGGTTAGCAACTTCGGACTCAAAAATAGAAGAAAACTTAGCCGATCCTTTTTACTGGAGGGAAGTTTATGGGTAGAGTAAGATCACACCGTTTATTAGCACTGGTAGCGCTGGTAACGCTGGCCCTTGTTCTCTCAGGTTGGGCCTCAATGGCTGCCGAAACCAAGAAGAAAGAAGATTTCGAGAATAGACCCGAGAGATCGATCCAGATGTCGGCCGAATTTCCCGGTGTGCAGGTCCCGCCCGGACAGACCGTCACCATGAACCTGATTTTCGACAACAAAGGACGCACCAACGAAAACGTCGATGTCTCGATCGCCGCAATCCCCAAAGGATGGAAGGCGCGACTCAAGACCGACCAATATACGGTGACCGGCGTGTCAGTGCCATGGGGCGAGCAAAAGGTCGTCTCTTTTGAGGCGGAGCCGGACAAGACAGTGAAGCCGGGCGACTACACCTTCGACATCCAGGCTAAGACAACCGACGGGCAGTTTAAGATGGATCAGCACATCCTCGTCAAGGTTAGAGAACGTCAGGCAGGACCGGAGGCCAGAGGAGTACGGTTGACAACTTCGTATCCCGTATTGCGCGGTCCATCGGATGCCAGCTTTGAGTTCTCGGTAGACGTGGAGAGCAAGCTTGACCGGGATGCCGTGTTTGACCTCTCTGCGCAGACCCCGGAAGGCTGGGAAGTAAACTTCAAGCCTGCTTATGAGACCAAGTATATTACGAGCCTTCGCTTGAAGGCCAATTCAAGCCAGACTGTCGCAATACAGGTAAAGCCGGCGATGAATTCCAAGGCGGGCGAATTTCCGATAATCATGAGGGTCGCTTCCGGTGATGCAAAAGCGGAAGCCAAACTGATGGTGGTGCTCACCGGCACGTACTCTCTCGACGCGGGTACCCCGAGCGGTCTGCTGACGCTGGATGCACGACAGGGTAAACCGTCCGTCGTTTCCATTTTTGTCAGGAACACGGGTTCGGCCACATTGCAGGAAATCAAGTTCCTCTCTTTCAAGCCGGAGAACTGGAAAGTGGAATTCAAGCCGGAAAAACTTGATTCCCTCGCCCCTAACGACATCAAGCAGGTAGAGGTTACCATCACCCCTTATGAGGAAGCCCTCGTCGGCGACTATTCGGTAGGAATCGGCATCAACACGGAGAAGGCATCCAAGAATCTGGAGTTCCGCGTTACGGTTAAAGCTTCAACGGCATGGGGATGGATCGGCATCGGCATCATCGTGCTCGTGGTGCTCGGCCTTACCGGGCTTTTCCACTTCCTCGGCAGGCGGTAACGATGCAGGACATTCTGCAGGACATTAAGACTGAGCAACAGGTCATCATAGAAACAGAGGAGTTGACCAAGGTCTACAAGACACAGGTAGCCGTGGATCACGTCTCCTTTAACGTAACGCAGGGGGAGGTCTTCGGATTTCTCGGGCCGAACGGCGCGGGCAAGACTACGACCATACTCATGCTGCTTGGTCTCACCGAACCCACGAGTGGCAAGGTTACGGTGCTCGGCGTTGATCCGACGCGGGATTCTATCAAAGTAAAGGGCATGGTCGGTTACATGCCTGAGAATATGGGGTTTTACGGGGACCTCGACGCAGTGCAGTCCCTGAGATTTATCGCCGAACTGAATAACCTCCCGAAAGACGTGGCAGGCGAGCGGATCGAAGCTGCGCTCAAAATTGTCGGGCTCCAGGACGAAGCCAAGAAGAAGGTAGCTGCTTATTCACGCGGCATGAGGCAACGTCTGGGTCTCGCTGAGCTGGTCGTCAAAGAACCGAAGCTGGCCTTTCTCGACGAGCCCACGCTGGGCTTGGACCCTGATGCAACAAACCGCATGATGGATCTCATCGAGAGCCTCTCTTCTGAAAAAGGGATGACGATCGTTTTATGTTCCCACTTCCTCCACATGGTCCAGAGGCTCTGCCGTCGCGTCGGCATCATGATCAAAGGCAAGATGGTCGCTCAAGGCTCGATGGATCGGCTGGCCCAGGAGAAACTTGGCCTCGGCGCAGAAGAGTATACGCTGGAAGAGCTCTACATGAAGTATTTTCAGGAGACATAACGTGCAAGGCTGGAAACCGATATTCAAGAAAGAACTGGCGGATCATTTCTCGAGCTACCGCTTTATCATCCTCTTCTCGTTGATCACCATGGTGAGCCTGATCATCGCTTACATGGTGGGCGTCACCATCAAGCAAGAACTCGCAGGAGTGGCAAAGCCAAAGTTTGTTTTTCTGATGCTCTTTATCTCAAGGGGCGTTGTCTTTTCGTTGGTGCAGTTCGTGGCTTTTTTCGGACCCTTGATTGGACTGGTACTGGGGTTCGACGCTATCAACAGGGAGCGTAATGAAGGAACGCTCAGCAAGCTCCTCTCGCAGCCCATTTACAGGGATGCGGTCATCAACGGAAAGTTTCTGGCAGGCGTTGTCACCATAAGCATTATCATGACCTCAATCCTTCTGCTCATTACCGGCATGGGACTCAAGATCGTCGGCGTTATTCCGGGAGCGGAAGAGCTCTGGCGCATCTTTCTCTATCTCATTGTGAGTATCGTCTACATCTCCTTCTGGCTGGGAGTTTCAATCCTCTTCTCCATTATCTTCAGAAGCATCGCGACCTCCGCTCTCGCAGCCCTCGCTCTGTGGATCTTCTTCTCTTTCTTCGTCTCCATGGGCGCAAGCGTTGTCGCCAATGCTGCAGTGCCCGATGTGAGCCAGTCAAATCCTGAAGCCCTGGTGCGAAATGCCAAGATTCAGCGCGCTATCTCACTACTCTCGCCCATGGTGCTCTACACGGACGGCACAGCCACGGTCATCGATCCGACGAGGAAGACGACAAGCTCCATTGTCCTCCTGGGACCGATGGAGAAGCTTTCTCAGGAGCGCTTCTCAGGACCTCTGCCCCTGGGTCAGAGCGTACTTATCGTTTTGCCATACATCCTGTCGCTGATTGCCATCACCGCTGTCTGCTTTGCTATATCGTATACGATATTTATGCGACAGGAAATAAGGTCACTCTGATGCCGGCGACTTTGCGCTACCTTGTGCCTAGTGGTCGACTCGACGTCCCAGTACGCCTGCGATTCCGGCATGCTCGCCTCGGATCATCGAAATTCCGCATGCATAAGCAGCTGCCAGGGTAACCTTCAAGACGCACGCCCATCCACCTTGGCGGGCTGATGGCAGGGTCCTCGAGTTTTTGATTGACGTTACCGTTCTGCAGGCAGGAAGTGTCCTTTAATACCTTAGCCTCGAAGATAGACCGAGGCAGCCGAGGCCGGGCTACCGAAGGCGTACTTGGGGTACGTCGAGGGGAGCAGGGCGAAGGCAACGAAGGTAGGCGCGAAAGGCCACCGGCATCGGGGGCCAGCCGCCTGTGAGGTGTAAGTGCAAATGAAAAATCACCTGTCCGGCGCCGCGCTCCACGTTGAAGCTCAGCCTGTATCCTGACGCGCTGACACCAAACTCGCGGGCCATCTCCTTTGCCCTGAAGATCATGTCTGAAATGATGGTGCGGTCCTCATCGACGAGGTCGTTGACGCTGCGGATATGTTTTTTCGGTACGATCAGGAGATGGACAGGAGCGTGAGGATAGGCGTCTTTGAAGACCACAATCGATTCATCCTCAAAGACAAATTCAGCCGCCCGCTCTTTTCTGATTATCTGACAAAAAATACAATCAGCGCCCACCTGCTCATCAATCCTTTCGGGAACTGTGCCGGTTAGCATTCGTTTATAGAGCGAGGCGCTCAAGCCGTGCGAACGGAGGCGTACTACAAGTACGTCGGAGTGCGGCAGGGCGCAGCGCGACGAAGAGGGGCACCGTGTCCAAACACAGGTCTATGAATGAAGGCTAACCGGCACTGCCTTGTTTCTTCTTGTAGTCCTCTAACGCGGCCTGGAGCGCTTCTTCTGCCAGCACCGAGCAGTGCTGCTTCGCGGGTGGAAGCCCGCCCAGGGCCTCTGAAACCGCCTCGTTGGAGAGCTTCAGGGCTTCGTCTATACTCTTCCCTTTGATCAATTCCGTGGTCATGCTGCTCGATGCAATGGCTGCACCGCAGCCAAAGGTCTTAAACTTTGCATCGACAATCTTGCCATCCTCTATCTTGAGGTAGAGACGCATCACATCTCCGCACGCCGGGTTCCCCACTTCCCCAACGCCGCTCGCATCTTCGATTTCACCCATGTTCCTCGGGTGCATGAAGTGATCCATTACCTTTTCACTGTATGGGCCCTGAGCCATTACTTACCTCCTTTCACAATTAATGGGACACCCGCGCGCGGGTACCCGGTCGCCCCCTCCTCGGGCAAAGCCCGGGAAGCCTCCCCCTCTCGCGAGCCGTGCTCGCTAGAGAAGAATCAGTTTCTGACACTATCGTTTCTCATAAAGGGGCGACATCTCCCTCAAACGATCGACGATCGTCGGTATGACCGATAGCGTATAATCGACTTCCTCTTCCGTTGAATCCCTGCCAAGGCTGAAGGTAATCGATCCGTGACAGATCTCCGGGGGCACCCCCACGGCGGTGAGCACATGCGATGCTTTAAGTCCCGTTTCATCAGCAGCGAGCACATTCGATGCGCAAGCGCTCCCTGTTGATGCTGCCACTCCATTCAGATTAAGCCAGAGTAGAAGCGATTCCCCTTCGACGAACTCTATCCAGAAACTGACGTGGCCCGGCAGGCGCTTGGTGGGATGGCCCGTGAAGTGAAGATACGTTATAGTCGCTATCCCGCCCCAGAGCTTTTGCCCCAGCCTGGTAATCCTTGGAACCTTCTCTTCCATCTCTTCTTGGGAAAGCCTGCATGCTTCGCCGAAACCAACGATAGCCGGCACATTTTCCGTGCCCGCGCGATACCCCATCTCCTGAAAGCCGCCGTGCAAGATCGGCCTCATGGGCACACCGCTTCTCAGGTACAGGCCGGCGGCGCCTTTCGGTCCGTGAAACTGGTGACCGGAAATTGTCATCGTGTCAATGCCGAGTTCTTGCACATTAACAGGGATCTGGCCGCACGTGCCGGCGCCGTCCGAGTGAAAGAGCACGCCGCGCGCTTTGAGAAACCGGCTGATCTCCGCAACAGGCTGGATCGTTCCTATCTCCATGTTCGCATGCATGATGGAGACGAGTATGGTACCCTTCGTCACCTTTTTTTCAAGGTCAGCCATATCAATGAGACCGTCAGCGTCAACTTTTATAAAATCGATATCAAAGCCCAGGCCTCGCAGAAAGTCTGCCTGCAGCATGACAGAGTAGTGCTCGATCTCCGAGAAGAGTATCCTGTTCCCTTTGTTCTTGTGTGCCAGAGCCAGCCCTTTGATCGCAAGGTTGTTGGACTCGGTTGCCGACGACGTAAAGAGCACCTCGTTCTTCCCGGCGCCGATCAGGTTCGCAACCTTTTCCCGCGCTTCATCAAGAGCCTGCCGGGGCACTCCTCCCTCCTCAATGAGCACGGACGAGGGATTCCCGAAAGAGTCGGAAAAATAGGGAAGCATGGCCTCAAGCACACGCCTGTCAACCGGGGTTGTGGCAGCATGGTCAAAGTAGACTCGTTTCATGAATGGAAATATAACACAGAGACGTTGGGCTTTTCTATAGTTGGGACACATCACGTCGTTCGATCAAGCGGCAAAGCCCTCATCCGCGAGTGGGATACCCGGCCTTCCTCCCACACCCTCCAGCCGCTTCGCGACTCCCGGGTATCGGGCTCGTCCTGACTCGCTGGATATTAGGTTGCGTCGCGGTTTTGGTGGTATGTGAAATATTTCGCTTGAATTCCCATGCGCAATCTTTTAGAATGACAGGGAAAAGGGCTATTTTTAAGGAGGATTTTGTATGAAAAGATATCTGCTTGCTCCGGGTCCTACCGCCATCCCACCGGAAATCCTGCTCAAGATGGCTGAACCAATCCTGCACCATCGCAATCCTCTTTTCGAAGAGATTGTGGCGGAAGTGAGAGAGAACTTGAAGCTTCTCTTTTCAACGAAAAATGAAGTACTTATTTTCGCATCCAGCGGCACGGGAGCTATGGAAGGTGCCGTCACGAATATGCTCTCTCCCGGCGACAAAGCCATCTGCATAAGAAGCGGTAAATTCGGTGAGCGGTGGGCTAATATCTGTAAGGCATACGGTGTTGAGGCTATCAATATCGATCTGCCCTGGGGGGACGACCTTGACCCGGCCCTCGTGGAGAAGACCGTGAAGGCAAACCCCGGCGTCAAGGCCGTTTATATGCAGGCCACCGAAACATCGACCGGCGCCATGTTTCCGGTCAAGGAGGTCGCTGCGCTCATCAAAAATTATCCTGATACGCTTATGGTTGTGGACGGCATCACGGGGGTAGGCGTCTTCGAGCTTCCTCAGGATGCATGGAATATCGATATTCTCATAGCCGGCTCGCAGAAAGCGCTTATGCTTCCACCGGGGCTGGCCTTTGCCGGTGTGAGCGAGAAGGCATGGACGTTCAACAAAATTGCAAAATTGCCGCGGTTCTACTTCAATTGGGCAAAAGAGCTTGCGAACCTCGAGAAGAATCAGACCAATTTTACGCCTGCCATCTCTTTGATCAGCGGCCTGAGAGAGTCGCTCCGTATAATCAAAACCGAAGGGCTGGAGAACGTCTACAAAAGGATTGACAGACTGGCCTTTGCGACACGCGAGGGGGCCAAAGCGCTCGGCCTCAACATCTTTGCCAAGACGCCGAGCCCGGCGGTCACGGCAATCATGGCGCCTGAGGGCGTTGACGGTCAAGCCATTTACAAGACGCTCTGGAAGAAATACGGCGTTACAGGCGCAGGGGGCCAGGATCAGCTCAAAGGCAAGATCTTCCGGATCGCCACGCTGGGCTATGCCGACATATACGATGTGATAACGGCGATCGCAGCACTCGAATTCACGCTGCGTGACCTTGGCTATAAGTTCGAGATGGGCAAAGGTGTTGCCAAGGCGGTTGACGCTCTGAAAGACCTGCAATAAGGAGCAGCCATGAAAATTCTCATAGCAGATGCGATGTCCGGAGAAGCAGTCGATATTCTCAAGTCGAAGGGCCTTTCCGTGGACGTCAAAACGGATCTCAAAAAAGAAGAGCTTGCGGCAATCATCGGCGATTACGAGGCTCTGATCGTGAGAAGCGCCACGAAGGTGACGCGGGAGATCATAGCCAAAGCAGATAAGCTGAAGATAATAGGCAGGGCGGGCATCGGCGTCGATAACGTGGATGTGGAAGCGGCGACAGAAAAGGGTATCGTGGTAATGAATACGCCTCAGGGGAACGCGCTTGCCGCAGCAGAGCACACGATCGCGCTCATGTTTGCGGTAGCCCGTAAAGTGGCTCTTGCAGACGCTACGATGAAGCAGGGAAAATGGGAGAAGAAGCTTCTGATGGGTGTCGAAGTCTACGATAAGACTCTCGGGGTCATCGGCATAGGCAATATCGGCATGATCGTGGCAGAGAAAGCCGTAGCCTTAGGGATGAAGGTAATGGCTTACGACCTCTTTGTTGCGCGGGAAGTTGCTGAAGCCAAAGGCATCGAGCTTGTAGACCTTGATACGCTGCTCGCGAAAAGCGATTTCATTACAGTCCATTTGCCTATGGTCAAAGAGACGAAAAATTTGATTGAGAAGAACGCCCTTGCAAAGACGAAAAAAGGCGTCACCATCTTGAACGTGGCCCGAGGCGGCATCATCAATGAGAAAGATTTATATGACGCAATAACGAGCGGCCAGGTCTCCGGAGCAGGGCTCGACGTGTTCGAGCAGGAACCGCCGCCGAAAGATCATCCTCTGGTTCTTTCAGACAAGGTGGTCTGCACGCCGCATCTCGGCGCATCAACAAAGGAAGCTCAAGGAAAGGTTGCGATCGACATCGCAAACCAGATTGTCGACTATGCGCTCAACGGGGTGATCAAGAACAGCGTCAACGCACCGCCCGTCTCCATCGAGATATTGAGGCAGATTTCGCCATACCTGACCCTGTCCGAGCGCCTCGCCAAGTTTATTGCCCTCATCACCGACTATTCTGTTAGCGAGGTGGAGATCGAGTACCTGGGGAGCATATCGGAAGTGGAAACAAAGATACTGACGCAAGGTATCATGCGGTCCATCCTTTCCGCGCAACTGGATGGCATCAATTATGTGAACGCGCCCATTGTCGCGAAGACACGGGGCATACGGATCAAAGAGATCAAAGAGAAAGAGCATGCAGATTATACATCGCTGCTCGGCATCAGACTTATCGGAGAGAAAGGGCAGAACGTTGCTTACGGCACACTGCTCGGCAAGAGGGAACCGCGTCTGGTAAAGGTTAACAGGATCGCGGTGGATGCCGACCTCACGGAGAAGATGGTCTTCATGTACACGCAGGACAAGCCCGGGATCATCGGCGGCCTCGGCCAAGCTTTCGCAAAGAGGAACATAAACATCGGGGCCATGTATTTCGGCCGCGAGAAACTGGGCGGCCTGGCCATCTCACTCCTTGAGGTCGACGAACAGATCGGCGATGATACGCTGGCCGAACTTCGGGCATTGCCCAACGTGAACGACGTGAAGAGGCTTAATCTCACATAGAACAAGAAGCAGACATACTTCTTCTGAACGGCTCAGTCGTCGATCCGCTAGGGGAGACGATAGAACGAAAAGCGCTTTCCATTAAGGATGGGAAGCTCTTTTCGTTTCAACGCTTACCCGCCAAACAGGTGATAGACGCATCCGGCCTCTATATCTCGCCGGGTTTCATCGAGAGTCACCTCCATGTTGAAGGGCTTCACCTGCTGCCCGCTGCTTACAGCCCGCAATTTCTTGCGCACGGCACAACAACCATCGTCACCGATCTGCACGAGGTCGCAAATGCCGGAGGCTTGCCAGGTCTCACGTGGTATATGAGTCTGCTCGATGCGATCCCGCTCGACGTCTATGTCATGGCCCCATCCTGTGTGCCCTCCTGCCGCTTTGAGAAAGGTTTCGCGAAGCTGGGCGCAAGAGAGCTCACGCTGCTTGCGAGTCATAAGCGGGTGATCGGCCTCGGGGAGATGATGGATATCGGGGGTGTGCTCGCTCGCACGAGTTCGGTCATGAAGAAGATCGAGCTCTTTTCAGGTAGGCCTATTGACGGCCATGCGCCAACGCTCTCGGGAGAGGCGCTCCGCTCCTATATAGCGGCCGGCATTCACTCCGACCATGAAACGACAACGCTCACCGAAAGGAAAGAAAAGCTTGCTCTTGGCATGCACCTCTTTCTGAGAGAGGGTTCTGTCTCAAAAGACCTCGAGGGGGCATTGCCCCTCATAAAGTCGCGCTATCTTGCCCGGCTATCACTTTGCACCGATGATCTGTCAGCCCGCGATCTCTTCATGCAGGGTCATCTCGACCTGCTTGTACGACGGCTCGTCCGGGGCGGCGTGCCTCTTGCGCGGGCCTTGCGGCTTGTCACTATCAGCCCCGCCCATTACTTCAACCTGAGCGATAGAAAAGTATTCAATCTCGGCAGCAAGGCCGACGTTGTGCTCTTCGAAGGCCCGAAGGATATAAACGTGCGCATGACCATAAAGAATGGTCGCCTCGTCTATCCTGATAAAAAGCCGGCGTTCTCGTGCCATGCATTGACAAAGCCGCGAAACTCCCGAATGAATGTCGCCAAATTCTCTCTCGAGGATCTACGCCAGAAGGCGAAGGGGGACGCTGTCAACGTGATCAGGATAAGCGAGGGAACGTTGCTCACCGAGCATCGCATCACGGAGGCGCGCATCAAGGACGGGTACGTACTGCCCGATAGAGAGCGGGACATCGTGTACGCTTATGTATTCGACAGGTACAGGGCTGAAAAGCAGTACGGGTTTGGGTTCGTGCAAGGATTCTCGCTTGCGGGCGGCGCAATCGGCACAACGTACGCTCACGACAGCCACAATCTCATTGTCGTCGGCGACAGTCTGGACGATATTTTTGCGGTCCTCACTGCATTAACAAGAGCGAACGGCGGCATGGCCATCGCCCGGCAGGGCAGGGTCGTCGAGCACATTCCCATGCCTTATTACGGGATTATCTCAGATTCTGACGGAGGCGAATTAATCAGGAAAGAGAGACGGATGGACAAGGAGACACGGCGCTTGGGCGTGAAGCTCGCAAATCCGTTCTTCCAGATGTCCTTTCTGTCGTTGCCGGTGATACCTGCGCTACGCATTACCACCCGAGGGTTGTTTGATGTAGCGCGCCAGCGCCACATCGAGGCAAGCTGTGATTAAAGCGGTTATATTCGATTTTGACGGCACGCTCGCTCCGCTTTCGCTCAACTTTGATCACATGCGCCTGGAGGTAGAATCGATCGCCCGGCGCTACGTGAGCGCTGAAGAGATAGGAGAGCTGCACCACCTCTATACTCTGGAGATGATCTACACCATCGAAGAGCGTCTCAAGGAAAGAGGGGCCCGCTTTCGGAGCGAAGCCTTTGAAAAGCTGTGCGCGCTCGAAGTGCAGGCATCAGAAGGCAATGCTCCATACCCTTACACAAAGAGTGTGCTCGCTGTACTCCGCGAGCGAGGCATAAAGATCGGCGTCATAAGCCGAAACTGCGTTAAGGCTATTAAGACGGTCTTCCCGGAAATCGATAGATGCGTCGATGTGATAGTCACGCGGGACGATACCGAACTCGTCAAACCTGACCCTGCACATGTCGAGATAGTGCTCTCAAGATTAGGCGTGCAGCCCGAAGAGGCGGTGCTGGTCGGCGATCACCCGACCGACATCATGGCGGGGAGAGCTGCAAAGACGCACACCATAGGCGTTCTCGCCGGCAGGACGCAGAAAGAAACATTTGTAGAAATAGAAGCAGATCACGTTGTTACAGATATAAGGGCTGTGATAGGACTCCTGTGATACTGAGCTGCCTTCATTCTCATTGACAGAAGCGCCACCCTGCTCTACGTCTCGCAACACCGCGATGTACCTAAACCCATTGACATTCAAGCACTAATTAGGTTTAAATGAATGATCCGTGGGGCTGTAGCTCAGTTGGGAGAGCGCTTGACTGGCAGTCAAGAGGCCGAGGGTTCGACCCCCTTCAGCTCCACCAGTTTTTTCAATTCCTTATGCATCCTTTTCATTTCCCCCAGCTCTTACACTATGAACTAACTATGAAGTAGGTTTTTCGTTCGCCTCCGTCTTTTTCTCCCTCGACCCCCACCTCTCGGCATATAGGACCAGAGTCCTATAGACAACATTCCTCGCCAGAGAATATTATTTGTGTAAGCCTTGCAGATTGATGGACAATAGGCACCTCCGGCGGTCGAGAAGGTGCAGCGGGTGACTTCTTGGATTGCCCCCTGCGTTTGGCTTGACGCCTTTTCAAAAAACAAGACGATTTGCGAGTTAGAAAGCTCATGGTGAAAAGAAAGTCCTTAGGTATTCGTTTGGCAGCAGGTGTTGTTCTCGTCAACCTGTTTATCTACGTACTGGTTGGCGTGTCGATTTACAGAAGCCGCGGACAATACGAACGTCAAGCAGCTCTCACGACACAGAACCTTGCACACTCCTTGGAAATCACCATCTCTGACTTCCTTGACAAGATGAATATCTCCCTATTTGCCATAAAGAATGAGGCTGAACGGGAGCTCGAAAGTGGTGGCATCAATGAGAAGGCGCTGAACGCATACATCAGACAAGAGAATACGGTAATCCCGATTTTTGAGCAAATGTGGGTGGCGGATAGAAACGGAAACGTCACCTATGGCACAGCCGTACCCACCGGCCAGACGGTAAATATTGCCGACCGCGAATACTTTCAACGCCTTCGTGAAAATCCCCAAACCGGCCTTGTCATATCCAAGCCGGTGATAGGACGCATCACCAAGACCTGGTCAATTCTTGTAACTAAACGCATCAATAATCCTGACGGTTCCTTTGGCGGTTTGGCTTTGGGATCGCTTAGATTTGTGGACTATTTTGACCGGTTGTTTTCCGAATTGAATATTGGCAAGCAGGGTATCATAAGTCTTCGTGACGAGGGGTTAGGATTAATTGACGAATATCCGAAAACAGCAGGTTCAGGCGGGCAGGTCGGGTTCAAAATTGTTTCAACCGTAACACGTGATATGATCCGAGCGCATCCCGACTCCGCTACTTACAATACAGTAGTTGCCCGAGATGGCATCGAGCGAACCGTTAGCTATAAGAAGATTACTGATTATCCTTTCTACGTGTTCGTCTCTTTGGGCAGATATGAATATCTATCCGCCTGGAGAAAAGAAGCTGCTGTACAGCTGTCGCTAGTGTTGCTCTTCAGTCTGATTACAACTGCTTACGCGAAGATGTTTTTTTCAAGAAGGGTTCAGACTGTCCTGCGTGAAGAAGAGGCTCGTGCCAAGGCAATTCTTGAAGCATCGCCTGTTCCACTTGTCCTGATTGATAAGCAAGGCATGATCAGCTATCTGAACCATGCGTTTACAAAACAAATTGGCTATGGTCAGGATGAGATACCTACGTTGGCAGACTGGCGAATTCGAGCCTACCCGGACCCACAGTATCGACAAATGATTATAGATAGAATGGGGGGAACTTTCGAAGACTTCAGGAGCCATGTCGAACACCTTGCCTCCTTCGAAACGAATGTCACATGCAAGGATGGCATTGTACGTAACTTCATTGTGAATGTCGAAGTCCCACGGCCTGATAGTTCCGAAAGCATTCTGGTAGCCCTTTATGACATCACCGAACGCAAACAGGCCGAAACAGCCCTGCGAGAAAGCAATGAGCGATTCCGGCGGGTGGCCGAGAACATCGGCGACTTCATCTGGGAGGTTGACGCGCAGGGACTCTACCGGTATACCAGCCCGTCCGTTGAAAGGATCCTGGGCTACTCACCTGATGAGTTGGTCGGGAAGCTGCACTTCTACGACCTCTTCACCCCGGAGGTTCGTGAGGAGCTTAAATCAGCCGCTTTCGAAGTATTTGCGGCAAAGCAGCCCTTCAGGGCCTTCCCCAATTCAAACCTGGGTAAAGATGGACGCGTTGTGCACTTGGAGACCAGCGGGAGCCCCGTGCTGGACGAGGCCGGTAATCTGACCGGGTATATCGGCGTCGACTCAGACGTCACGGAGCAGCAGAAGCTCGAAAGCCATTTGCAACAGGCAGCGAAGATGGAAGCCCTCGGCACGCTCACCGGCGGCATCGCCCACGACTTCAACAATATCCTTGCCGCCATTACGGGATTTACCGAGCTGGTGAAAGGGAAGCTCCCGAAGGGAAGCCGGGAGGAGCGTTACCTCCAGATGGTGATGGAGGCAGGCCTTCGGGGCCGCGAGCTCATCAAACAGATGCTTACCTTCTCCAGTCAAACGCCTCAGGAGAAGAAGCCTCTGCTGTTGAGTGCCATCGTCAACGAGACCTCGAAGTTCTTGAGAGCTTCGATCCCTTCGACCATTAGTATCAGAGTCAACGTTGAGAGCGAGTCAGGACTTATACTCGCAGATCCGGTCCAAATTCAGCAGGTCCTCACGAACCTCTGTACCAACGCGGCGCATGCGATGCGCGAAAAGGGTGGAACGCTCGACATAGCACTCAGCGACTTCAGCGTCGCACCATCCAACGGAGAGCCGCACGGTATTGCGCCGGGGCTCTACATGAGGCTCACGGTCCGTGATGCCGGCGTTGGCATACCGCGCGAGATCATGGACAAGATATTCGACCCCTTCTTCACTACAAAAAAGCTCGGAGAGGGGACGGGACTCGGCCTATCGGTCGTCATGGGCATCGTGAAGCAGTCTCAGGGATACATCACGGTAGAGAGCGAACCCGGCAAGGGTTCCACGTTCACCGTCTACTTCCCGAAGGTTGCGGAAAAGCCCGTAATCGATGCAGTAGTCGGCGACGGGCCCATCCCCACCGGTTCCGAACGGATCCTCTTCGTGGATGATGAAAAGGCGCTGGTGATGATGGGCGAAGCGCTTCTTGCCGAACTCGGCTATGAGGTGACATCCCGAACAAGCAGCACGGAAGCCCTGGAGCTCCTGAAGCAGAACCCATCCCGCTTCGACCTCGTCATCACCGATCAGACCATGCCGGACATTACGGGACTCGAGCTTGCGCAGGAGATTCTTGCCATCCGGCCCGAGTTACCGGTCATCCTCTGCACCGGTTTCAGTCATCTTGTGAATGCTGATTCTGCAAAAGCAGCCGGCATCCGGGCTTTTGCTATGAAGCCCTTAACAAAAGGGGAGTTGGGCAGGACGGTAAGGAAAGTGCTGGACGGATAGACTGCGTTACCTGGCTCTGCTTAGCGTAAAACGTTACTCATTTTTATGGCATTTAACTGTTGTTATACATCTCTTAATAGCTATATTGTTGACTTCACATTACTTGTTTGATCATTTATGTAATACACAAACATGCTCATGACACGGGCCACAACGAACATCCGATTTGCGGTGAGGCAGTTGTAAAATCTGATGGCGGATGAGATTGCCTGGATACGACAGCTCGGATAAAGCCTGTGATGTCGGTGCTCTTCGTTTGACAATCGATCCGTGAAAAAGATAGCATGGTTCTGGTGCGCCCAACGCCGGATCAGGCGGAGGAATGTGCCGGTCGAACTGACGGAGGAGACCCTCATATGAGTCTTAGAACTGACGATAGCTACGAGCGACTCACTGAGAGCAAAATACCAGGCGAGAAGACCGGGATCGAGGTTCGCAAAACAATCTGTTCTATCTGCAACCCGCATTCACATTGCGGCATAGATGCGCATGTGAAGGATGAAGCGATTATCAAGGTTGAAGGAACCAGGGAGAATCCGCACAGCGAGGGCACGCTCTGTTCCAAAGGAAATGCCACCCGGCAATATGTCTACCACAAGGACCGGATTCGCACCCCGCTCGTCAGAAAGGGCGACAGAGGGTCCGGCCACTTTGTGCCCATTTCCTGGAAAGAAGCACTCGATCTCGTAGCAACGCGTCTGTTGAAAGTAAAAGAAGAATCCGGTCCCGAATCGGTTATCTTCTATGTCGGCTTCCCCAAGTGGATGAGACCGTTCGTAAAGCGGCTCGCGCACAGTTTCGGTTCTCCCAACTTTTGCACGGAATCGAGCGTCTGTCAGAAGGCGCGTTTCCTGGCAAACGGTCTCACCTACGGATCTCTGGGCGCACCCGATATTGAGCGATCCAGATGTTTACTCGCCTGGAGCGGGAATCCATTCTACTCAAATACGGCCATCGTGAGAGGAATTCTGGATGCGCGTGAGCGCGGACTGAAAATAATCGATGTCGGCCCCCTGATCACGCCGTTGACCGCTCACGCGGACATACATCTTCGCATCCGGCCGGGCACCTCCGGCGCGCTTGCGCTCAGCATGGCGAATGTGATCATCGAAGAAGGACTCTACGACCGCGATTTCGTAGAGAAGTACACGCTCGGCTTTGAAGAGTATCGTGCATACGTGCGCCAGTTCCCACCAGCCATTGCAGAGGAGATCACGGGTGTTGCCGCGGATAAGATCAAGGAAGCTGCGCGGCTTTATGCCACAGCAAAACCGTCCTGCATGCTTAACAGCCCTAATGCAACAACGCATCACACGAACGGCCTGCAGAATCACCGGGCCGTCATCTCTCTTGTCGGGCTCACCGGCAACTATGACATCGAGGGAGGCAACCCGCTGGTAAAACCGGGCTACCTCAACGTTGCCAACGGCCTTGTGACACGTGACTCGGAGTTTGATCAGCCCGTGCCATGGGATGCCATGCCGCCGCGCGTAGGGCAGGACCGTTACCCTGCCTGGTGCAGAATAGTTGCCGAGGGCCAGTCGGTGCACATACCGCATCAGATCAACAGCGGAAAGCCCTACCCCGTGCGCGCCATGGTTGCCTTCGGTCTCAATTACCGCATGTGGCCCGGACAGGATTTCATGGAAGAGAGTCTGCGAAAGCTCGATTTCCTCGTGGACGTCGATATCTTCATGACAGACACCGCCCGGCTTGCGGACCTCGTGCTTCCTGCCTGCACCTCACTCGAACGGAGCGAACTCAAGTTCTACGCCGAACAGTATGTTATCTGGACACAACCAGCCATCAGGCCTCAATGGGAGTCACGGTCTGACGCAGACATCATCTTTGACCTGGCGAAGAGGATGGTGCCGGAGGACGGACTCATGCAGAAAGGCTACGAAGCCTGTATAGATTGGATGCTTGAGCCGACAAAGCTGACGGTGAGCGAACTGAAGAAGTATCCTGCAGGATACGCGGTTCCGGGCGTGAAGATGCCACCCTTCCGCAAGTATGAGAAGCAGGGATTTGGAACGCCTTCAAAGAAAATGGAATTCACCTCCACGATCCTTGCAGAAGTGGGCTACGATGCTCTCCCGGTCTACACAGAGCCAGGGCTCAGCCCGAGATCGACCCCGGAAGTAGCGAAGAGATTTCCGCTTATCCTCACCACAGGCGCCCGCCTGCCCATGTTTGTCCATTCGAGAACCTTCCGCCTGAGTTGGACGCGCACCCTTCGGCCCGATCCGATGGTCGACATGAACCCGCAGGATGCGCAAGGCCGCGGCATCGCCCACGAGGATTGGGTCAGCCTGGCCACGCCGCGGGGCTCTATCACGGTGAGGGCAAACCTTACGGAGATGGTTCCGCCCGGTGTGGTCAACATGTACCACGACGATCCTGAGGCAAGCGTGAATCTTCTGGTCGAGCCCGATTATCTCGATCCGATATCCGGCTATCCCGGCTTTAAGTCTTTGCTCTGCGAAGTCTCGCTCCGGAAAAACAGGAACTAAAACCAGATGGCAGTCGACAAATACATAGTCATATTTCAGCCCTCAGGCCGCCGCGGTCATATAGAGAAGGGCAAGACCCTCAGAGAAGCGTCGGTGGCGCTGGGCGTTGATATAGAAGGCGTCTGCGGTGAGAAAGGGACCTGCGGTAAATGCAAGGTACGGATCGAATCAGGCTTCTTCGAAAAGTATGGCATCGAATCGAGCTCCGATCATCTCTCCGCGGTGACCGCTTCTGAGAGAAAGTTCTTAACTCCCGAGCAGGAACGCGAAGGGTACAGGCTCGCTTGCCAGGCGCAGATCCTGGGCAGCGTTGTAGTCTTCGTGCCTGAAGAGAGCCGCATGGGAAAGCAGGCGGTCCGTAAGGCGGCCAGAGAGATCAAGGTTGATCTCAAACCGGCAGTCAGGAAATATTATGTTGAGCTGTCACCGGCAACGCTCGAGGATACACGCGCAGATTGGGAGCGCCTCGTGGCCGAGCTTGAAAGAACTCACGGACTGCATCGTCTTACCATCGACTACCAGGTACTGATGACGTTGCAGGGAAAGGTACGCCTCGGTGAATGGAAGGTGACCGTCTCCGTCTGGAAGGAAAGAGAGGTCATCAACATAGAACCGGGTGAAGTGAAAAAGGCCTACGGCCTTGCCGTTGATATAGGCACTACCACGGTCGCCGGCTATCTGTGCGACCTGAATGATGGCAGCCTTGTTGCCACTGCCTCCATGATGAACCCGCAGGTGGTGTACGGCGAGGATGTCATGTCGAGAATCAGTTACACGGTCAACCGTAAGAATGGCCTGGAACAGATGAACAGAGCGATAATCGACGCTCTCAACCAGATCATTGGAGAAGCGTCTGCACTAGCCGGGATCGAGCCAACGGATGTCGTGGATATGACCGTTGTGGGCAACACCTGCATGCATCATCTGTTTCTCAACATAGATCCGCGACACATCGGCCGGTCTCCCTTCGCGCCGGCTCTGCATCATTCGCTGGACGTGAAGGCGCGCGAGATCGGCCGCACGTGTAACGGCGAAACCTTTGCTGAGGGGCAGGATCATGTCCGCGACGCCGGGATCAAGATAGCTCCCGGGGCTTATGTCCACGTGCTTCCCATCGAAGCCGGATTTGTCGGCGCCGATAATGTCGGTGTGATCATCGCGGAGACACCGTATCTGCAGGACAGTATAGAACTGATCATCGATATAGGGACCAACGGAGAACTGGTGCTGGGGAACAGACAGAAGCTCATCTCTTCTTCGTGCGCCACCGGGCCCGCTTTTGAAGGCGCCGAGATCAGATTCGGCATGCGTGCAGCACCGGGCGCTATCGAAAAGATCGTCATCGACAAAGAGACGAAGGAAGTGCGCTTCAAAGTGATCGATCGAGAAGAGTGGAACACCGAGCTTAAGGAGATCGGGGCCAGGGGGATCTGCGGTTCCGGCATCATTGACGTTCTGCCGCAACTGTTTCTGGCAGGCGTTGTGGACCGGACAGGACAATTCAACAAGAAAACGGAAAGCCCGCGCTTTCGTGTAACAGACGGCCAGCCTGAATTCGTGATCGCGTGGGCGCATGAGACATCGATCGGACAGGATATTGTCATCTGCCAGAAAGATATAAGGGCGATCCAGCTTGCAAAAGGCGCCATGTACGCCGGCGCAAAGATCATGATGGAAGCGCTGGGCGTCGACAAGATAGACAAGGTGATACTGGCCGGCGCGTTCGGCACGTACATAGACAAGGTCTCGGCAGCTCTGCTCGGGCTTTTTCCCGATTGCGACCTCGACAATATCTACTCCGTCGGGAACGCGGCCGGTGACGGGGCGCGCATGGCTCTTCTCAGTACAGACAAGAGAAAAGAGGCAGACGAAGTCGCACGACGGGTAGAGTATCTTGAGCTGACCCTTGAGCCAAACTTCAATAGAACGTTTGCTCAGGCAATGTGGATACCAAATATGAAGGACGAATTCCCGCACCTCGCCCACCTCCTTCCCCAAAAGCAATAGGTTAAGGTTGAGGTTAAGATTAAGGTTGAAGGAGTCTGTCCATGCATGAACCAGTCGGGGTCGTAACCGGAGGAACCCGCGGCATCGGCCTCGTTATTGCCGAACGTTTATTGCAGCGCGGCTTTTCGGTGGCAATTACGTATAAGGATGATAACAAATCGGCAGATAACGCCGAACGATACCTGAACGACCGTAAAGCCGCGAATCAGCAGGTGCGCATATTAAAGGGCGATGCGGGCGATGCGGGTACAGCGGCCGACCATCATCGCGCTATTCGGGACGAACTTGGAGCAGTTACTGTTCTCGTTAACAATGCGGGCATCATGCCGGCAAAATCGTTCGAAGAAATCACTGTGCAGGAATGGGATACAACAATCCGCATCAACCTGAGCGGCGCATTTTACTGGTGTCGCGAAGTTGTGCAGGACATGAAGGAGAAAAAATTCGGCCGCATAGTCAATATGTCATCGATAGCAGCCAGGGGCGGCGGGGTGATCGGGCCGCACTACGCGGCATCCAAGGCCGGCATGCTGGGACTGACGCGCTATGCGGCCAGAGAGCTGGGAAAGTATGGCATTACCGTGAATGCCATTGCGCCGGCGTTCATCGAAGATGCAGGCATATTCGCAGATTGGACGGACGAGAAGAAAGCAGCATTGAAGGAAAAAGTTTTCGTGGACAGGCTGGGCACATCGAATGATGTGGCCCGCGCCTTCGAATATCTGCTCGATTCACCGTTTGTAACGGGGGTGACGCTCGATATAAACGGCGGCGCCTTCATGATCTAGCTGCACCGGCTTGCCTTCAAGCGTATACCTTCGTTGTCGCTGCGTCGCCTTTCCTCGACGTACTTATAGTACGCCTACGTCGGCTCCTCGCTGCCGCCTCGGCCTCCATCTTGAATGCGAATCGGCATAAATCGTCTGGTTTGTATAGTTCGCGACCTGCCCTCGACGCCCTCAGTCTTCATCTTGAATGCGAAGTGGTATTATTCATGTAACAGTAACTCTCTTGTCGCGCCGATCTCCAATGTGCTAATGTAGACAGACTTCCAAACCAAACGAAAGCTTTGTCCGCGATGTGCTAAAATTATTGAGGAGTACGTGAATTTCGTTGCGGACATAAGAAAGATCAGCGAGAGGAGGTTTTTCATGGCATTGACAGGAAAGGTGGCATTGGTGACAGGCGCGAGCCGCGGCATCGGCCAGGCAATAGCACAGCGCCTGGCTCGCGACGGGGCGTTAGTGGCCGTACACTACGGCGCGAGATCAACGGGTGCTGCCGAGACAGTAAAGTCGATTACCGATGCGGGCGGCAGGGCTTTCAGCGTTCGTGCGAGACTGGACGGCGCCATGACGGAGCTGGATGAGATGTTCGCCACGCTCGACAAGCTACTCATCGAACAAACCGGTGAAGCTCGATTTGATATACTCGTTAATAATGCCGGTGTCGATCGCACCGGCCAAATAGAGGAGATGACCCCGGAAGTATTCGAAGAAGTCTTCGACACGAACGTCAGGGGACCCTTCTTCCTCACACAGCGCGCGCTCGGTCGCATTCGCGACAACGGAAGAATCATCTTCCTCTCGTCGGCATTGGTGCGCGCGATACGCCCCGTAAAAATCGTCTACACAATGACTAAAGGCTCGATCGAAAAGATGACGATGGTCCTGGCGCATCAGTTGGGTCCGCGCGGGATTACGGTGAATTCAGTCGCTCCCGGTCCTGTTGCGACCGACATGATCGCCCCCATGCTGAAGGGCAATCCAAACGCCATAACAGAGATCGCGGGGTATACCGCTCTCGGCCGGATCGGGGAACCGAGAGATATAGCAGATGTCGTAGCGTGGCTCGCGTCCGACGACGCGCGTTGGATCACAGGCAATCATATCGATGCGAGCGGAGGCCAGCGCTACTAAGCTATTGGAGAGCGCCTTCTCGCGCCACTCCTCGCGTGTCCTGGCGATCAGAGGAATTACACGGGAGAAGAAACGCACGCCGTATATAAGATAGACGAGGGCTCCTGCCATCTGCAGTAAGCCTATCAGAGCATGGCCGCCCTGGTGGAGGAGCGGCCCCGGCCAGAACCGCACGGCGACCGATGCGAAAAGATTAAAGAGAAGCGTCGCCGGCATAAAGAACCTGATAGCCAAAAGCTGTTCTCTCTGCACCATGCCATAAAGCCTGCTGCTCGTCGGGCCGCCATTCTCCTTCATGCAGCGACGGATCATCCGGAGATCCACTACAAACAGGATCAGGACCATGCAACTGAAGAGAGCGTTGAACGCGTACCAGCGAAAAGGATTCGCCAGTTGCGTGAATGTCACGGCTTCAACAAGGCTGCACGCGATATACATGAAGTTGTGCGTCAATTCTAACGGCCAGCGGATCACGGTCAATGTGTGGACCAGCGCGCGGGACCAGAAGATCAAGACGGTCAGCAGGCCGGAGGCGACATACGGCCAGAAAAGAAAGCGCGACATCCGCCAGTACTTCGTACGAACGCTCGACGAGGAACGTGAGCGCAACGCCTTGAATGATGCTGATAAGGGTCAATTCGATATGGAGTACGACGGTGTCCAGATCGGTATGGGTCCCCCCGCCGTTCTCATTACCCCTGGATGTCTGGTTGGACATTCTGCTCCCCCGCGCACCGAGCGAACTACTTCATATAATAATACCTCTCTGCAAGCATTCAATTGCCCGATGCGGCGGACGTATCTCCCGCACACAGGGCTGCGCCGAAAGCGCTCAGCATCTCGGGCATCCGGTGAACCAGCCGGTTTACCTTGTCACCAGAGCCAGCGGCTCTTTGTTCTCCAGGAGCGCGTACTTGATGTACCTGGAGCCTATATCGATCCCTGCCAGGATCACGCGCGGGCGCCATCCTTTAGTATCTCGAGAAATGCTTCTACCCTGGTCTTGAGCTGGCCCATATCCTCCATGCTGTAATCTGTCTCGATTTTCAGGAAAGGCTTCCCCATCGCCTCCACAGCGCCCTTCGCCTTGTACGCTTCATACATGTAAGGAGTGCAGAACTGGAGCGCGTAGTGTATAACGCCTCCGGCGTTAAGCGCCCCGGACATTGTCTCAATGTCATTCATCCGCTCATCGTTCGGCGTAAAGCAGGCGCAGTTGACGCTCATGGAACGATCTGCCATTTTCTGAATAGCTTCGTCAATTGTCGAGAATTCAGGCAGCAGGTCCCTGAAGTTTCTCTCTCCCACGCAGGCCTCCTCGCCGACAACGACACCGCCTGAGCTCTCCACGATGTAGTGGAGTTTCCAATTCGGAATGGCCATCGGAGAGCCGGATATGAGGACTCTTGGCGCGCCCTTCGAGGCAATGCCGACTCCTGACTTGACACGGGCTTCCAACTCGTCGCAGAGCTCGTTAAGCTTGGCCGTGAAACGAACAGGATCATCGTAGAAGGAGATCTGGTTGATGAGGAGGGCATCGAGTCCGCTGATGGGCACGGGGTTGTGGGAGCGCAACCCGGAAAGACGCTGGAGGGCTTTTCTCTTTGCGTTGACGACGGAAGCTGCTTGTCGGAGGCGCTCGACGGTGAGTTGCTTGCCTGTTACCTCCGACAGCTTGTCGGCGAGCCGCTTCACCTCGTTCCTCCAGAGACTCCTGCCGTCATCGCCCTTTTTGTTCGGAAGTTCCATCACGTACACCTTGCCGGTAATCTGCTGGAACATCTCATAGGCTTTCTTCTTTCCGTCGCACGTGGTTTCGCCGACTATCAGATCCGCCGACTCCACATAGGGACAGAGCCCCGCCAGTTTGAAGCCCATGAATCCCTTGATCAGTGCGCACGTGTTCCTCGGTATGTATTTTTCAGCCTCTTCGGCTCCCACGTCCGCGCCGGCGCAAAGGCCGATCGCGATGCCATCGAGAGCCAGGATCAGCTCTTCCGGCACGTAGATGCAAAAGGTTCCTATGATACGTTTTCCCTCTATCTTTGCCTTCAGCAGTTCAACGATCCGCTGGCCGTGAACCTCCGAGACGACATAGTCAAAGTACTGCATCCCTGCAGGCCTGTTTTTCTGCGAGAGATAGATATTCTGGTACGCGTCGCCAAGAACGGCGAGAAGTCCCCCGTGCGCTTCCAGGTTAAGTCCCAGCGAGCCCCACATTTCTCTATAGTCTTCCGGCATGGCATCCTCCTTACGGATTTTTTTCGACCGAATTGGATCGTTGAATTCAATATACATCGCGTTTTTGAATATGTCTAATAACTTAAATCTATCAAAACGTAGCCATTCATAGGGCCACACATTTTGCAAATCACGGGTGAAGTGCTTATCCTCACTCTATGAACACATCGAGGGGATCGAATGAAAAACCGGAAGCACTTCAAACAAGGAGGCAATGATGGCTGAGCAGAAGAAAAAGAAAGTCACCATGGACATGGAAGAGATGATGGAGGTCTACAACCAACTGGGAAAACCCGGCATCCCCCATAAGCAGTTGGCAGCCTTAGTGGGAAGCTGGAGCACGAGGACGAGGGCATGGATGGAACCCGATAAGCCTCCGATGGAGGGCACGGGCACCTGCAAACAGAAGATGCTCCTTGGCGGACGCTATCTGCAGCAGGAGTATGCCGGCGAGATGATGGGAAGTGCCTTCAACGGCATTAACGTGCTCGGCTACAATAATTATACAGGCAAGTACGTATCAACGTGGATAGATTCGATGAGCACCGGCATTTATTATTTCGAAGGAACCGCCGGCAAGGACGGCAAGACCATTACGCAGGAAAGCAAGTATAACGACCCGGTCAGGGGTCCCATGACGTGGCGCAGCATAACGAGGATCGCTGGTGACAATAAAGTGGAATATGAAATGTACCTCATACCGAAGAAAGGCAAAGAGGAAAAAATGATGGAGATGACCCTGACCCGCAAATAATGATACGATACTCATATCCATGTCCGAAAACGGCCAGAATCTTCTTCTGGCCGTTGTTATACTCTGCTTTCGAAGGATCGACAGGTCAATGACGCCAACAAAAACAGCGGGACTGCTCCTGGATCACGATGGCTGTTATGCTGCCATGCAAGCCCATGATACACGCTTTGACGGACGTTTCTTTTGCGGCGTCTCCTCAACCGGCGTCTATTGCCGTCCGGTCTGCAGGGTGAAGCTTCCCAAAAAAGAAAACTGCACTTTTTTTGTCAGCGCAGCAGCCGCAGAGGCAGCAGGCTACCGGCCGTGCCTCAGGTGTCGCCCGGAACTGGCACCGGGCTCTGCCCCTGTCGATTCCGTTACACGACTCGCGCGAAGCGCTGCCCTGATTATAGAAGAAGATTGTTTGACCTCGCGCAAAATTTCAGAGTTGGCAACAGTGCTCGGCATTACGGACAGACATCTTCGTCGCGTCTTCTTTGCCGAATACGGCGTCTCGCCCGTGCAATATCTGCAGACCAAGAGATTACTTCTGGCAAAGACGCTCCTTTCCGATACCAGCCTTACCGTGACCGATGTGGCAATGGCTTCGGGATTCGGCAGCATCCGCCGTTTTAATGACCTTTTCAAGAAGCAGTACCGGCTTACACCAGGCAACCTCCGGAAAAAATCGCAAACGTTAGGATCAACCGATCACGCGATTACCTTATTCGTCGCCTACAGGCCGCCCTACGATTGGGAACGTCTGATCTCTTTTCTCGCAGCCCGAACTATTCCAGGAACCGAGATCGTGTCTGAAGATACATACCGCCGCACGGTAGCAATAAAGAAAGGCGGGACGACCCGTTACGGATGGATTTCAGTAGCGCATCGACCTTCGCAAAATGGACTTGCCGTGACCGTGGCCACAACATTGTTACCGGTCCTGTCACAGGTGCTGGCAAGGGTCAGACGTCTATTCGACGTGAATTGCTTTCCCCAGGCAGTATATGAAAAGCTCGCGACGATGAACGATATTGCACCCGGTCTGTGCATACCGGGATTGCGAGTG
Organism: uncultured delta proteobacterium; assembly: GCA_963825005.1. Taxonomy (GTDB): domain Bacteria; phylum Desulfobacterota; class Syntrophorhabdia; order Syntrophorhabdales; family WCHB1-27; genus JADGQN01. The sequence goes on from CAWGRP010000013.1 coordinate 63,695, forward strand.
CCGGGATGCTTCGACTCTTTCGAAATGTCGGTGCGTGCGATCCTGGGCCAACAGGTAACGGTCAAGGCAGCCCGTACCTTGGCTGCGAGAATGGTAGATGCTTTCGGCGAAAGAGTCCGGACGCCGTTTAAGGAACTTTATGTGACGTTCCCGCATCCGCGAAAGATATGCGCACTCGCTGGTTCGATCGAAAATCATCTGGGACCGCTTGGTATAACGGGTGTCAGGGCTCGTTCGATTCTGGCCCTGGCCACGGCTTTGACGACCAACACCATTGCACTTTCGCACAGCACGAACCCGGCAGAAGAGATGGAAAAGCTGCATAAGCTTCCCGGTATTGGTCCCTGGACAGCCCAGTATATTGCGATGCGGGCGCTCGGCTGGCCGGATGCATTTCCGCATACCGACTATGGCGTGAGAAAGGCACTCTCAGATCGAAGTCCTCGGGAAATAAAGGTGCTGTCACAGAACTGGAGCCCGTGGCGCTCCTACGCGACAATGTTGCTGTGGAATTCTCTGACGAAATGAACGTAAAGGAAGAAAGGAAGGCATTACAAACAATGATTAATACCAATTTGCATTCAAGATGGAGACCGAGGCGGCAGCGAAGAGCCACACCCGCAGGCGCGGGTACCCGAGGCGTACTGGAAGTACGTCGAGGAGAGCGACTGGCAGCACACCCACCTGCGGCGGGTACCCGGAAGGTATACACTTGAAGGCAAATCGGTATTACACGTGCACGATTGATACTCCGCTCGGCGCCATGACTGCGGCCGCTCAAGAGAATGGACTCATCGGTTTGTGGTTTGTCGGGCAGCGATACTACCCTGACGGGACGGGCCTTTGGATTCATGAACCCGATTACTCCGTTTTCGAGCAAACGCGAGATTACCTGGCTCGTTACTTTTCAGGCACGGCAGGTGCGCCCGAAGTACGGCTTGCTCCTTCAGGATCGTCTTTTCAAGAGGCAGTGTGGGATATCCTTACAAGAATCCCGACAGGCCAGGTCACAACCTATGGACAGATAGCGCAATATATTGCCCGCAACCGGGGCGTCGCATCGATGTCTGCCCAGGCTGTAGGCGGCGCTGTCGGCCACAATCCCATTTCCATACTGATTCCCTGTCACAGGGTAGTAGGTGCAAACGGGAGCCTGACGGGATATGCGGGAGGGCTGGATAAAAAGGCAGCACTCTTGCGGATTGAAAAAGCGGTATTGTCAAAACTCTTATGAAAAACCGGACCTGCCGGAACACTATTTCCTTCGCTGCTCCGCTCCGGGCGGTTGACCCACTGGAGGCTCGCAACCACTCAATCTGCACGCCTACCCAGAGGGTGCCCGTTCGTGCAGATTGTCCTGCGGAACGTGCTTGCTCGCCTAGTGGGTACCCCAATCCGTCCTTGAAGTCGCCGCACCCGCAAGCGGGTACCCGAGGAAAAGTTCTTCCGGCAGGACGGATTTTGACAATACCGAAAAAGCAATCCTGGCACAGGGATGGAATTTTTCATACCGAAACCATGATGCGCGTTCTGGTTCCAACGTAGCGCAAGGTGCTTTACGGCCCTGTAAAGGTGAATGAACTCGTTCAAGAGAGTCGAGACGATCACTAGAGGAGAAGGAGGATGGTTCATGCCTGCAAAGAAGACGAGCCCGCGTAAGCGAAGCCGCACGGTGAGCTGGCAGGATCCCGCTATCATGATGAATGCTCTCCCGGAAATGCCCGGTCTGGACTTCCTCCGGTCAATGAAAGACGAGACATTGGACGGGCCACCCATCTTGAACCTGATCGGCTTTCGATTAACAGACTTTGAAGAAGGGCATGTCGTCTTCGTATTCGATCCCGCAGAATACCATTACAATCCAGCAGGAGCGGTCCATGGCGGCGTCACCTGCACGGTTCTCGACTCGGCTGCAACGTGCGCCGTACACTCGACGCTCCCGGCAGGGATGGCGACCACTACGTTAGAAATAAAAATAAACTATTTGCGTCCGATCAAAAGCGAGAACGGGCCGATGCGTTGCGAGGCCGGGTTGATCCACAAGGGAAACCGGATCGTCGTCGCAGAGGCAAAAATGTCAGACAGGAGCGGGCTTCTTTACGCCTATGCGGTGTCTACCTGCCTGGTCTTTGAGACACCTAAGAATGGGCCGAGGCGGAAGTGAGCGTGTTGATAAAGGGTAAGGGTTCATGTATCCTATTTTGCTTATACGACCTTGGCGGCGTTGAGTTTACACGTGAAACCGATATTCTACAAGAGCACGAATAATCCCCGGGAGCAGGTCAATTTTGAGACTGCGCTGCTTCGCGGGTTAGCGCCTGATTACGGGCTCTACACCGTGCCGCGGGATAATCTTCCCCTGCTTGCCGGCTCTGAGATAGCTGCTATGAAAGGCAGGCCGTATGCAGCCATTGCGTTCCAGGTGCTGGCCCCTTTCCTTCTCGCAGAGATCCCGCATGATGCGCTTCGCGCGTTGCTTGAAGACGCCTACCTTGAAGAGAAGATACCGACCGAGATCCAGCGTGTGACCGGCAAGACGCACATCCTCTGGCTGACGAAAGGACCCACGTACTCTTTCAAAGATTATGCAGCGCGCTTCTTTGCGAGGGCTCTCAATTATTTCCTCGGAAAAAGAGAATTGAAGCGGACCGTAGTGGTGGCAACGAGCGGAGATACCGGGGGAGCCGTTGCTGATGCGCTCCACGGCCTGGGGAATGTGAATAACATCGTCTTTTTCCCCAGAGGTTCGATAAGCGAAGGGCAGCGCAGGCAGATGACAACCCTGCAGGATAATATTTATGCCTTTGAAGTCGAGGGCGACTTCGACGTGTGTCAGGCCCTTGCCAAGAATCTTCTCGGCAATAAAACATTCGCAGCAGAGGTCTTCGGGGACAGCGAACATTTTACCTCGGCTAATTCAATCAGTGTCGGCAGATTGCTGCCCCAGTCCGTCTATCCATTTTACGCCTACTCACGGGTAGCCGAGTATCCGGAGCCGATACTTGCGAGCATCCCGTCGGGAAATTTCGGCGATATGATGGGAACCGTGCTCGCAAAGCGCATGGGCCTTCCCGTGTCGCGCATCCTTGCGGGAGTGAACGAGAACACCGAATTCCCCGAGTTCCTCCAGACCGGCGTCTACCAGGTGCGTCCATCCGTAAAATCGCCATCGTCAGCGATGATTGTTTCGCATCCGAGTAATCTCGCCAGGCTCTTTGATTTTTACGGCGGCCATCTGTACGACGAGAGAGATGAACTTACGGGCAATGTGAAGAGAGCCGGCGTGATCGGAAGAATGCCCGACATCGATGCCATGAGACGCGACATCTTTTCCGTCGGTGTCAATAATGAGCAGCACTATAAGACGATGAAGGATGTTTACGAACAATTCGGGGTGGTACTCGATCCGCACGGTGCAGTGGGATGGAAGACGCTTGAGATTTACGCTTCAGGCCGCCACGATCAGATAAGCGTCATCTATGAAACAGCCGACCCGGGCAAATTTCCGGAAGAGGTGCAGCGGGCCATCAATCTCGTACCGGAGCTTCCACCCGGCATGAAAAGACAGGCGCAGATGAAGGAGCGAATCTACTCGATCAATGGCACACCGATGTGCACCGCCGAAGGGCTAAAGCTGAGCAGCGCACAGGTAGAAGAGACTCAGGCAAAGATAAGAGAAATGTTCAAAGGGGCCGATAAAAAAGAGTCCGAGGGTCCGAGGGTCCGAGGGTCCGAGAAAGAGTGAGCTCTCAGCCTATCGCGCAATTAGAAGTATCTCCTCGCCAAATAACGACGCGTCAGGGTTTCAAGTCAAACTAAATCGTCCACCCTCCAGCAAGCCACCGGCAAGGACTTAATCCCTCCTATGAAATCATCGCTAAGAGCCATTGCGTAGTTATGCGTTGAGTTGTTGAGTCGTTGGTACTCAGCCGGTAACTCATCTAGTACCTGCTTGCATAAGTACTTGCACTCCCAATCGTTGTCACCCCGGCGGAAGTCGGGGTCCAGAAATCCTCGTGGGGCATGGATTCCGGCGCATGTCCCCGACTCCGACTCGCACTCTTTTGTAATACATTTATCGTCTACTTAGCCACTAGGTGGCATTTAGTTGTAATTTTTATAAACTTTTTGTTGACAAACCAGCGTATTGAGACTATTAGTATATGTATAGAGACAAACAATGAGGAAACGAAAGGCAGACAAGGACAAAAAATCGGTCCCGGTGGTAGTTCGTCTGAACAGGGCGGAGTACGAGATGGTGGAGAAAAGGGCTTCCGGTCTCGGGATGAATGTTTCTACATTCCTGAGGCTGCTCATACGTAAAGGAAGAATAGAGCTGGACGACAGGGAGCAAAAACTCTAAAGAAAGGGGGGATGGACATGCCCGCAAAGAAAAAAGCAGCACCTAAGAAAAAAGCTCCTGCAAAGAAGAAGTAAGCAAGGTAGAGAAAGAAATCAGGGAGCGGCTGCCGGGACAGCAATGACGAACGTGGCACCCCTGCAGCCTGAGGGAGGGGGCCTTCAGGCGATGCCAAGAGCCCCCTCTACCTTTAACCCTGTGCCCGTCGTCTTACGGCGGGCACTTGGCGCAGATTGACCTGAACTGGGTGACGCTTAGATAGCGGTCGCCACGATCGGGCAGAATTACCACTATGTTTGCGCGGTTCATACTGGCGGCTGCGAGCAGTGCGCCGGCCATGGCCGCGCCACTGGACATGCCCACAAAAACACCCTCTTTCTGGGCAAGGAGTCGTGTTCTCTCAAAAGCTTCCCCATCTTCGATGACTATTTTCTGATCCAGATATTCTTCGCGATAGATTTTCGGCACTATCGATTCATGCATATTCTTCAACCCCTGGATCGCGTGGCCCAGCGTGGGCTCTACACCGATAATTCTTACCTTCCGCTTCTTTTCTCTGAAATATTTCGCCAGTCCCATCAGCGTTCCACCCGTGCCCATGCCGGCAACGATCGCGTCAACCTCTCCACCTGTCTGACGATCTATTTCGGGACCAGTGGTCTCATAGTGTGCGAGAACATTACTCTCATTATCGTACTGATTCGGCATGAAGTACTTGTCCGGTTCGGCGGCCAGGAGCGCGTGCGCCCTTCGTATTGCGCCATCGGTCCCCTCTTTAGCCGGAGTGAGAAGCACGTCAGCGCCCAGGGCTTCCAGGATAAGTCTTCTCTCGCTGCTGACGCATTCAGGCATGAAGAGCCTGACGCGGTATCCTTTAGCTGCCCCGATCATGGCAAGGGCGATGCCTGTATTGCCCGATGTCGGCTCGAGAATAATCTTCTCATGGGTCAGGGCCCCGGATTCCTCCGCCTTCTTGATCATGTAATGAGCGGGACGGTCCTTGACCGAGCCGCCCGGGTTACATCCTTCGAGCTTGCCGAAAATTCTTACCCCCGAATTAGGACTCACGTTGTGAAGTTCGATGAGAGGTGTATTTCCTATAGCCGATAATAAAGACATCTTCAAAACCTCCGAATGAAGAATGAAGCCGGGAATACGTTGTATAGGTCGTATAGAACTTATTGGGACCTATGTGCGTTCCTCAGGCTGCTGCATAGGATATCAAAAAAGGGGCCCTCTCTCAACCCGGCCCGCTTTAGGCTCTTGTTGAAGATTCTTTCGAGAAGATATATTCTTCAATGAGAATGGCACGGAGAATGGCACGGAGAATGGCAGCCAGGAAGCTCTTATGCACACAATAGCGGAAGATACCAGGAAAGAGATCGAAAAACTGGTAAAGGATCTCAACTACCACAGCTACCGGTACTATGTGCTCGACTCACCGGTGATCGGCGATGATGAGTACGACAAGCTCTACAGGAGACTTCAGGAACTGGAAGAGGAGTCCGGCTATGTATTGGCCGATTCTCCCACGCAGCGCGTTGGAGCCGCACCGCTTGAAAAATTCGAAAAGGTTCGCCACACCGAGCCGATGCTCTCCCTGGGCAATGCATTCTCACACGATGAAGTGATGGAATTTGACAAAAGAGTGAAAAGGTTCCTCGACACAACCCGGGAGATAGAATATACGGTCGAGCCGAAATACGACGGGCTGGCTGTGGAGCTTACCTATAAGAATGGTGTCCTGGAGCGCGCATCGACGCGCGGAGACGGTTATGAAGGGGAGAACATCACGCAGAACATCCGCACCATACGTGCCGTTCCCTTGAGGATCGACGGCGACGGACATGCTCCCGCCGAAATCGACATCCGGGGTGAGGTATACCTGGACATAGCGGAATTTGAAAAACTCAACAGGGAGCGAGAGCGAAAGGGAGAATCTCTTTTCGCCAACCCGCGAAATGCTGCGGCAGGATCTATACGACAGCTAGATCCGACTATCACTGTCACGCGAAAACTGCACATGGCCTGTTATGGTATCGGTTATGCGAAAGGTGTGGCCTTCAAGAGCCACTATGAGTTTGTAAACTGGCTGAACGCGGCAAAGTTTCCGACGCCGGCTTTTTTCAAACGCGCCTCAGGCGCCGGCGAGGCCATCGATCTTATCAAAGAGGTGGAGGCACAGCGAAGCAGTTTCTCTTTTGAAATCGACGGAGCGGTAATCAAGGTAAACGACTTTGAGTTGCAGAGGGCGCTCGGCTACAAGACGAGAGAGCCGCGATGGGCTATCGCGTACAAGTTCCAGGCGCATCAGAGCACAACCAGAATAGCCGAGATACACGCAAGCGTGGGAAGAACCGGGGTCCTGACGCCTTTTGCCGTGTTCGAGCCGGTCCGCATCGGGGGCGTCACGGTCTCCAGGAGCACGCTGCACAACTGGGACGAGATGGCCCGCAAGGACATAAGGATCGGCGACACGGTTGTTGTTGAGAGAGCGGGCGATGTCATTCCTCACGTGATAGCCGTGGTCAACGAGAAACGAACGGGAAAGGAAGAACAGTTCGAGATTCCCCAGAAGTGTCCGGCATGCGGGAGCAGAGTGGAGCGCGAAGAGGGCGAGGTGGCAGTGCGGTGCATAAACCTGGACTGTCCCGCGCAAGTCGTTGAGAGGATCATCCATTTTGCCTCCCGTGATGCATTAAATATTGAAGGGCTTGGCGAGAAGAACGTGGAACTCTTTTACTCCAAAGGGCTGATCCATAATTTTTCAGATCTTTTCAGACTCACGAAGGATGACCTTCTCAAGCTGCCGAGATTCGCCGAAAGATCGGCGGATAACCTGATAAGCGCGATCGAGACAAGCAAACATACCACCCTTGCCCGTTTTCTCTACGCGCTCGGAATAATGCACGTCGGTGAGTATGCGGCAAAATTGCTCGCAAAAAATTTCAAAACCATCGAAGAGCTGTATCATGTTCCAACCGCGCGCATAATGGAAATAAAGCAGATGGGTGAAAAGATCGCGAGCTCTATCTCCGCTTTTTTAGCCATCCGGATAACCTGAAAACATTGAAGAGTCTGGAGTCTCTGGGATTGAAACTCGACCAACCCGGATTATGAGACGGGAACCGAGGTAAAAAAACCGCTTGACGGCCTCACCTTTGTCATCACCGGCACGCTACCCAAATCCCGGAACGAAGTTGAGGACCTCATCGAGGGTCTGGGAGGCCACACCTCCTCGTCGATTTCCAAAAGCACCAGTTTTCTTGTCGTGGGCGAAGATGCAGGATCCAAGCTGCGTAAAGCCACAGCGCTGGGCGTTAAGACTATCTCGTACGATGAACTGCTCGCGTTGATCGAGGAACGAAGCGCTTAACCTGCATTGCTTTCATCGAGGACCTTTCGTACAGTCTGCGCCATATCCTTCCTTGCTATGGGCTTCATCATGAATGCGCGAATGCCGAGCGCTTTTGCTTTCTCTGCTGATACGAACTCGCTGTAGCCCGTGCAGATGATGATGGGCATCTTTTGACGGACTTTCAGCATCTGCTGAGCCAGAGTCGCACCGGTTACATCCGGCATGGTCTGGTCGGTGATGACAAGGTCAAACCTCATGGGGTCTGCAATGAAAATTTTCCAGGCTTCTGAGCCATGCTTCGCAACCGTGACGTCATACCCGAGGCCTTTCAGCATGCCGTGCGCCATCTCCAGGAGCAGTTTCTCGTCATCGACAAAAAGAATGCGTTCTGTGCCCGTGGGCAGTGCAGAGACGGTGATCCTTTCCTTCGCGACCTCCTTTCTGCGTGCGCGGGGCAAAAAAACTTCGAAAGTTGATCCCTGTCCGACCTCGCTTTGTACCCTGATGGCGCCACCGTGACCCTTAACCACGCCATAGACCATGGCAAGACCCATGCCCGTGCCCTTCCCCCTTTCCTTGGTGGTAAAGAAAGGCTCGAATATCCTCTGTCGCACCTCTTCGGTCATGCCGGTCCCCGTGTCTTTTACCGTCAATTTCAGGTATACGCCCTGTTCCAGGCAGGGATCGGGAAAGAGGCTGCCTTCGGGAAAATTGACCGAGGATAGTTTTGTCGTAAGCTCCCCTCCATCCTCTCTCATCGCGTAAGCCGCATTAGTGGCAAGGTGCACGAGGGTTTGCTGCACCTCGGCGGGATCGGCGAGAACACAATCATCTTCAGTGGTGATAACAAGGGGCATTTGTATGGTGCTCGGCAACGACGCCCTGAGCAGCGCGTGCGTTTCCCTCACCAGCGCTCCGAGGTTCACCTCTTTTCGCTCCCCTTCCCCCTTGCGGCTGAAGGCTACGATCTGTCTGACCAGATCCCTTCCTCTGATACCGGCCTTTAATATCTGCTCCATCTTATGCTTCACGTCCGGATTGTCCGAAACGTCTTCAATGACCATCTCGGTGAAGCCGATGACAGCAGCGAGAATGTTATTGAAATCGTGCGCGATGCCGCCGGCGAGGGCACCGATCGCCTCCATCTTCTGGGCCTCAAGACGCGCCGTCTCGTCTTTCTTTTCGGATAGCCTGCGCTCGCTCACGTCGATCAGAGAAACGTTCGCGCGGCTCTCTACCGTGAGTTTGTCCGCTTTTTCTCGAGGATTTCTGTGGTTCGATCTCTGTTTTGGCATGGCGCTCCCCTCTTATTCAGAATAGGGATTACTGCGAGTAGACTTTGTGGTCTCAGCAGGACGCGTGACACAGCGATGCAAAACATGGTTTACCGTCTTGCGGTCTGTAATTGTACCGAACCAGCACTTACCGTAATCGTTAAGGCACAGCCGAGCATGATGGTTAACCACAATGGGACGTTGAGACTTCCCCAGGAAAGAAAAACAAAATAAGCCGAGAAGAAAAGGGTCTTAAGGTACATAACACAACCTATGACCCTTTATTCCCGCTGTCAAGGTGACGTGGTGAATCAGTACTTATTTGCTGCTATTTGCCGCACAGAACCTGCGGCATCATCGGTGTAATATTCTTTTTTTCAAATGCGTTCAGCGTCCGCAGCACGTTGTGGTCATTGAGAATCCCGGAACGCCGTCACAAACCTTCTTTTCTTAATTCCTCGAGCAAAGCCCGTTGACGGTCTGTCAGCCGCTTGGGAACATCTATCGCAACCTCGACATACTGGTCTCCCGCGGCCTTGCCGGCCTGGGACACCCCGAGACCCTTCATGCGGACTTTGGTCGACGCCTTGACCCCCGGCGGGATTTTTATCTGCTTGGAGCCGTCGATGGTCGGCACCTCTACCGTTCCGCCGAGGCTCGCATCACTGAAGTTTATCTCCTTGGTGACATAGAGATCGTTCCCGACGCGCTTAAACACCGGATGCTCGCCAACCTTGACCGTCACATAAAGGTCTCCTGCCCTTCCGGTGTAGGGATCATTGCTCCCCTTTCCCTGGAGGCGCAAGCGCTGTCCCGAATTGATGCCTTTCGGAATTTTGACCTTGATCTCCTCTGTTCCTTGAAGTCCGCTGAACGATAGTTTCTTCTCAGACCCCCTGATGGCATCCATGAAAGGAATCTCCAACTCATAGTGGAGATCGAGCTCTCCGGCAGACCTCTGTTGCCTCGCGGCAAAATCTTCAGGATTATAGTCAAACCCTCGCCTTCCCCCTCTGCCCTGGCCTGCTCCCGGTTGCCTGCCTCCGAAAATGATGCTGAAAAGATCCTTATTGCCGAAGCCCAGATCTTTGAAGAGATCGCCGACGTTGAACCCGCGATAGATATCCTCCTGAGAATACCTCTGCTGAAAACCGCTCATGCCGTATGTGTCGTACTGTTTTCTCTTCTCCGCATCGCTGAGCACCGCGTACGCTTCGTTGATCTCTTTGAAGTGCTCTTCCGCATCTTTGTTGCCGGGGTTCCTGTCGGGATGATACTTCATCGCGAGTTTTCTATAAGCCTTCTTTATCTCTTCTTCAGTTGCGCTCTTCTGAACCCCGAGAAGCTGATAATAATCTTTCTTAGCTGCCATAGACACCACCTATAAACGAAGCATGCTCTCCCATAGTGCGGCCGAGAGCTTCAGCAATAGTCTTGCACTTCACCTTGAGATTGTAAATGACAGGTCTCTCATCGTGGTATTCGGAGATTGACTCGTAATTGGCCATACCCTTTGCAATGACGAGAGCCTCGCTTTCCCATAAAGCCTTGACGGGCGCGGCCATCCGCGCCTTTCTCATGCCGACTTCATCAGCACCGGTCGAGATAATGTTCGGAAAAATGGCGCGCAAATCATAAAGCTCGACATCGGCCATGGAGAGGTCGTTTTGCGCCGGAGCCTCCTTAACAGCGTAGTAGACATGTTTCCCTGCGCTTTCCAGGAACCGGATCATTGGCAGATCGAAGAAGAAATCGCCCACATTGTCCCCAAGGATCAAGGCTTCTCTGCCCGCATCCGCAATGGTCTGCCGGATGCGTTCTACATCGCCCGCGAAACGAAATCCGGTTACGTCGTACGCACCGCCGAAGTAGTCGTATGAATTACCGAGGCATGAAAATTTCAGGAACCCCTCCAGATCGGGATCAAAAAGATCTCGGAACTCTACGGTTGCTTTCCTGGCCTGGCTGAACTCTGTCCCTTTTTTCGCGGCGAGAGGATCTGCCACACCTGTCTCTTCCCTTATAAATTTGAGCAGCTGGTTCGAGATCTCAGTCGGACCTTTCGACGGGCTGTAAAGCACGTCGATCAGGCTAAAACAACGTTTGACCAGCGCGCCGTTGGCCCCCGAATGGGAGACCATCTGCTGCGCGAAATCTTGAAGACATCCGTAACATCGTTCTTTTACTTTCATACATCCCCGAGTAAGTCCCTTAACAATAGACTGCTTCTCCTAAAGATATACCCAAAGCCTTTACAATTCAAATTCAAAAAAATAGAATAATGGTATCACAATTGCAAAGTGATAGTGCGTTTAAGGCAGAGAGGCGGGCCTTCGACAATGAAGGCATACGCTTTACGCCGAGCCGATATAAGGGGTGCAGATTCACTATGCCTATTTACGAGTACTACTGCGATCAGTGTAAGAAGGTCTCTTCCTTTCTGCTTCTTCGAGTATCAGAAGAGATCGAGCCGTACTGTAAGAGCTGCAAGACAAAGGCTGTGCGCCGCATTCTCTCCCGCGTTGCCGTGTTGAAAAGCGAAGAGAGCAGGATGGAAAGCCTGCTCGACCCGAGCAAGTTGTCGGACCTGGACGAGAATGATCCAAGGAGCGTGGAAAAAGTGATGAGGCGCATGGGCCGGGAACTCGGAGACGAACTGGGCGAAGGCTTCGAACAGGAGATGGAGGAAGCTCTGTCTGAATCGGAATCTAGCCCGCAAGAAGATCTCTGATCGGTCCCTTGCCTTCCCGCAGAATTTTCACCTGATCATCCACAAGGCTTATTACCGTGGATGGTTCACCCGGAATAAGACCGCCGTCGATCACCAGAGGGACGACACCTTTCAGGTAGCGGTCGATCTCTTTAGGGTCCGTGAGTAGCCCGAGAGTGGAGCTCTTGGCGCTTGTGTTGATGAGCGGTCGCTCAAGAAGGGCTGCGAGAGCGATCGGTACAGGATGGTTGGGCATCCTCACACCGACCTCTTTCTTCCCGGACATCAAAAGGCGCGGTATGATCCTTCTGGCCTTGAGAATGAATGTGTAAGGCCCCGGGAAAAAGCCTTTCAGAACACGGAAGGCAAAGTCGCTCATCACCGCGTAGATACTTATCTCTTTGAAGTCCTTAAAAATAATGCTGAGCGGTCTCTTCTCATCGAGTCCCCGTATCTCGTAGAGACGCCTGATGGCTTTTACATTGAACAGGTCGCAGCCAAGCCCGTAGAAGGTATCGGTCGGGTAGGCTATGATGTCGCCGTTCCCCAAAGCGGTAAGAATCGCGTCTGTCACCTTCTTTTTCGGGCGCGATGGATCCCATTCGACAATCATCTCTTCCTCCCCACATACCTCGCGACAGCCTTTTTCCGCGCGCCGAAGAGGAATACACCCTCCTCATAGAACAGAAGATCAAGCTTCGTGAAGTAGCCGATGAGCTCTCCATCGTGCAGCAGATAATCCGGATTATGCGGTCCGTCTATAGCCTTCTGCGTCTTCAGAAATGTTTCATACATCAATATGCCGCCCGGGCGAAGTAGCGAGGGAAGATCGCTCATCATCTCGCGTATGAGGAAGTCGAAAACGAGAACAGCACCCGCAGAACCCTCCTTGAACGGAAGGCGGTGCGCATCACCGTTAACCGGAGAGAGCCGCAACCGACGTTCAGATGCACCGTGCAGCGCCGTCTGTATCCCTTCCCAGGAACGGTCCAGGCCCGAGCAGAACCATCCTTTCTCGGCAAAAAAGAATAGATCCCGTCCGGTGCCCATGGCAATGTCAATCACGGGCTGTCCTTCCGGCACCATCTCCCAGAACCGCGTCACCAGATCATGCGGATGCAGCGGACCCGAGTAGAAGCCCTCCTTGTATCGTGTATCCCAGTCAGTCATCCGAATAGATGCCTCGCGTTGAGATGGAGAAGCTTTTGCCTTGCTTCATCTTCCAGAAGCTCCAAATCAGGCGCGTATCTCTTATAAGAAAGGAGCGGATAATCAGATCCAAACAAAATCTTTTCCGGCATGCATCTAGTGATGAATTCGTACACCTCTTTGCCGTACAGCAACGGCACCGCGGCCAGATCGTAATAGACTCGTCCAAAGGCTTTTCTGATCTCCGGCATGAATTCGTAAAAGCAGATTCCCCCTCCGAGATGAGAAAGGATCGTCACGAGCGTCGGATGGGCTTCGATAAAGAGCACCAGTTCCTGAAAATCCATCCTGCTCTTTCCATGGTACGCGTGCCCCACCTGCTCATTCACGTGGAGCATCAACGGTAAGCCCTGCGTCACGGCATAGTCGGCGATACTGTCCAGCGCCTTTCTCTCCTTCTCTCCGAAACCCGATTCGTAAAAGGCGATCTCGCCGATTCCCCTGGCGCCGAGCCCCGACGAACGCGCCGCTTCGGCCAGAGCAAACGCTTCGTCTTCCGGGTCCACTATTGCAAACGGCATCAGCTTGGGGTTGTGGCGTGCTGCATCAAGGATGTAATCATTGCAGGCAACGATGAGTCCCCTGTCCCTGAAGGGAAACCCGGTGATAACTGCCTGATCGATGTTCTCATCCTCCATGTACCGGCACATTTCTGCCTGATCGACCATGCGCGCCTTCGGATTTGTATAGAGCAAAGAAAACCGTGCGTCTTTCAACGCAATTCGTTCCCTCATCGCGATGATATCCGGGGGAAAGAGATGCGTATGGGCGTCGATGACAGGCATAGTAAAGAGAGCTATCAGCTTTCAGCCGTCAGCTATCAGCTCGCAGCAAGGCGGAGATCGTCTTTCCTCCGTAGTGGCCGGTGCTGAACGCTGGTTGCTGGTTGCGCTGCCGATTCCATTTATTATAAGGCTTATCGTCCGGTTTAGAAATAGATTTGAGTATCCGCCCGGCCTAATTTCCTAATACGTTCGCAGCCGCGAAGCGGATTTCGGTTCTCCCACGTATAGCTTTTTCGGCTGTTTGGTGCTATAAACAAAATAATGGCATTGAAGATCGTCTTTTTTGATTGCGACGGCACACTCACGCAGGTAAAGAGCAGTTGGGAGTATCTCCACCGCAGACTTGGATTGTGGGATGCCAATGCGGATGAGTTCCAGCGTCTTTTCCGCGAAGGAAAGATAGATTACTACGAATTCTGTAAACGGGACGCTCTTCTCTGGAAGGGGCTTCCGGTGGAACGTGTGATGCGTGTGATAGGCGAGATACCTTATCATGACGGCGTGCAGGAACTGACGGGCTGGCTTCACAAAGAAGGTATTTTGTCGGTCATTCTTTCGACCGGGCTTTCGTTTCTGGTCGACCGCGTGAGGGAGGATTTGGGGATAGCAAGGTCCTTTTCAAATGAATTGCTTGCGCATGACGGACATCTTACCGGTGAAATCAAAATCAACGTGGAACATGACGATAAAGCCCGCTGGGTGAAAAGGATATTGCGAGAGCTGTCCATTGCGCCGGCTGATGCCGCAGCAATAGGCGACGGCGAAGGAGACAGGGGCATGTTCGAGTCGGTCGGCCTCTCGATCGGCTATAACCTCCCTCCCGGTTTGCATTCGATGGTTGACCATGCATTCTATAACGGTTCGCTCGCTTCCGCGGCGGAACTGTTAAGACGATGCGCGTGAGAGCAAAAAAGTTCGTCCTTCTCTTCCCCATCTTCTTGCTGGTCGCCCTTGCAGGGTGTGCACCGAAGGTCATAAAGGTCTACGAGGGGCCGCCGGTGGGCCTCAGAAGGGAGACGCCATTGTGCAGTATGCGTCCGGTTTTATCGGGAGGCCTTACAAGAGTGGTGCGAAAGGACCGGATGCATTTGACTGCAGCGGGTTCGTCTACTTCGTGTATAAACGCCACGAGATCAACGTCCCCTACACCACGGATGAACTGGTCAGAACCGGGTACCAGGTATCAAGAGAAAGCGTTCTGAGTGGAGACCTCGTGGTCTTCACCATAAAGAGAAGTTACCATATCGGCATCATGATGAATGAACGGGAGTTTCTGCACGCGTCTGCATCTAAAGGGATTGCGGTCGGGAACCTCGAGTTGCCGTACTGGCGAAAAAGTTTTTCCCACTTCCGCCGAGTTTTGTAAGATATCAAGAAGTTGCACCAATTTGCATTCAAGATGGAGACCGAGGCGCTCCGAGGCCTGGCGGCGGTACGTCGAGTAATACCAATTTGCATTCAAGATGGAGACCGAGGCGGCAGCGAGGAGCCGACGCAGGCGTACTACAAGTACGTCGAGGAGAGCGACGCAGCGACAACGAAGGTATACGCTTGAAGGCAAATTGGTATAAGAACAGGCCGAAGGGCAACGAAGGTATACGCTGAAGGCGAATTGGTGCTGGCTATTTCTTTTTCAGATACGTATTGATGTCGGTCGACTTGTAATACCCACCCTTCACAAACTGCAGCACCTTCTTGAAGATTGATTTGTCGACATAACCGGGCACCTCTACGATGCGCGCCCCTGAAGGCTCCATAAACCACGACGAAGGATAGCCCCTCACCCCGTAAAGCCTGGCCAGATCTTCCGACTTGTCGACGTTGATGCGCACGTAGATGAAATCTTTCTTGATCGCTCCCTCAACTTCTGCATCTCCGAGGACAGACCTGTCCATCATTCTGCAGTATGGTCACCCGTCTGTGTAGAAATAGAGATAGAGCGGCTTGTTCTGATCTTTGGCCGCCCTGACCCCTTCCTGGTACGAGATCGCATGGGCTACTGAGCTCGTTAGAAGGATGACAGCCAGTAAAAGAAAGAGAATCTGGAACCGACGCATGCACCAGTTTAATACTAAACTGCTCAAGAATCAATAGGCCCCGACCTGCGTCCCGCCACCCATCCAAAAAATTCTTCATTGAGGGGTTGACAAGGCGGATGAATATCGATATATTACTCTTAGCAATCATCAAGGCCGATTGCTAACAGATTTATTATCCAGAGAAAGGAGTGTGATACGATGAAGATCAAACCGTTACAGGACAGGCTCGTTGTTAAGAGGATCGAGGAAGAGGAGAAAACCAAAGGTGGCATCATTATTCCTGATTCGGCTAAAGAGAAGCCTCAGGAAGGCCGGGTAGTCGCGATAGGAGACGGCAAGACACTGGAGAGCGGGCAGAAGGCACCAATGACTGTGAAGCCCGGGGATAAAATCCTCTTTGGTAAGTATTCCGGGAGCGAGATCAAGATTGACGGCGAGGAGCATCTCATTATGCGCGAAGATGACGTCCTTGCTATTGTTCAAGACTAAAGGAAGGAGGGAAGAAGATGGCTAAAGAAATACTGTACGATCAGAAAGCGAGGGAAGCACTGCTCAAAGGCGTAAATACGCTCGCCGATGCAGTGAAGGTGACCCTCGGTCCAAAAGGCAGGAATGTAATCCTGGATAAAAGCTTCGGGTCTCCGACAGTTACAAAAGACGGCGTAACAGTGGCCAAGGAGATAGAACTGGAAGACAAGTTCGAGAATATGGGCGCCCAGATGGTCAAAGAGGTCGCCAGCAAGACATCTGACGTTGCAGGTGACGGTACAACGACGGCCACGGTTCTCGCCCAGGCGATTTATAGGGAAGGCGCCAAGCTCGTTGCCGCAGGCCACAACCCCATGGAACTGAAGAGGGGCATCGAGAAGGCTGTTGAAGCGGTCATTGACGAGCTGAAGAAGCTTTCAAAACCGACCAAGGATCAGAAGGAGATAGCCCAGGTAGGAACGATTTCCGCCAACAACGATGAGACAATCGGTAACATCATAGCCGAAGCGATGGGTAAAGTCGGTAAAGAGGGCGTCATTACCGTGGAAGAAGCAAAGGCCATTGAGACGAGCCTCGAGATCGTCGAAGGTATGCAGTTTGATAAGGGATATATCTCTCCCTACTTTGTTACCAACCCCGAGAAGATGGAAGTAGCGCTCGACGAGCCGCTCATCCTTATCAACGAGAAGAAGATAA
Source organism: uncultured delta proteobacterium (assembly GCA_963825005.1). Lineage (GTDB taxonomy): Bacteria > Desulfobacterota > Syntrophorhabdia > Syntrophorhabdales > WCHB1-27 > JADGQN01. Next base: position 80,615 of record CAWGRP010000013.1, read on the forward strand.
GCACGATGAAAGACCTGTTGCCCGTTCTCGAGCAGGTGGCCAAGATGGGCCGGTCCCTTATGATCATATCTGAAGACGTTGAGGGTGAGGCGCTTGCCACGCTCGTTGTGAACAAGCTCAGAGGCACCTTGAAGGTCGCAGCAGTGAAGGCGCCAGGTTTTGGCGAAAGAAGAAAGGCAATGCTGGAGGATATCGCGATCCTTACCGGTGGCCAGATGATCTCCGAGGAGCTCGGAATAAAGCTGGAAACTATTGGCGTGAAAGATCTTGGCTCTGCAAAGAGAATTGTTATCGATAAAGATAACACGACAATCGTCGACGGCGCAGGCGAGAAAAAAGAGATCGAAGCGCGCGTGAAACAGATAAGAACCCAGGTTGAAGAAACGACATCCGACTATGACCGAGAGAAGCTTCAGGAGAGGCTCGCAAAACTCGTAGGCGGCGTTGCCGTGATTAATGTGGGTGCGGCCACCGAATCGGAGATGAAGGAGAAGAAGGCTCGCGTGGAGGATGCACTCAACGCCACAAAGGCTGCCGTGGAAGAGGGTGTGATTCCTGGTGGCGGCGTTGGTTTCATTCGCTCCCTGGTGAGACTCGAGGCTATGAAGCTGGAAGGCGAGCAGCAGGGTGGCGTGAAAATCGTCGCAAAGGCCCTGGAAGAGCCAATCAGGTGGATAGCCAGCAACGCAGGTTTTGATGGCTCGATCGTAGTCGAAAAAGTGAAGACTGGCAAAGGCAATTACGGATTCGACGCTGCGAAAGAGATCTATGTAGACGATATGGTGGCAGCCGGCATCATTGATCCAACCAAGGTTGCACGTACGGCTTTGCAGAATGCTGCTTCAGTCGCATCGCTTCTTCTGACTACAGATGCGATGATAGCTGAGAAACCGAAGGAAAAAGCACCGTTCCCGCCTATGCCCCCGGGCGGTGGTGGAATGGGTGACATGTATTAAGAAACGGATACCAAAAAGGGGGCTTCGGCCCCCTTTTTTTATGGGCCAAAAAAAGCAGGGTCCTGTCGCCGGGTCCCGGGTCCCGTCAGGTCCAAACCAACTGACGTTATTAGTTCTTGATATCTGGGTTCTTGAAGCAGAATCTCTTTGCGGTTTGCTTTATGCTTGCTGGACCCCGGACCCGGGACCCGGGACCCTGTCTTTTTGGACTGCCACTTCCCCTGCCCTGCCTTCCACGAAACCGAATCCTATATCGTGCACGGGTAAAGGGCCCGACGGCCTGGACTTCGGCCGCAATCTCGATCAGCCGCTCGTATCTGAAGCCTTGAGCCTTTGTCTGCCGGATAAACGATTCGAGGAAGCCCTGTCCAGTTCTTGCCCTCGAGCTCGGCGTGCACGGTGAGAATATTGATGCCATCCGTAAGCGAGTCAACAAAAGACTGTGTGAGGCTTTGCTGGTCAGTGCCTTTTATCCCCACGGCCTCATCGAGCGTCGGAAGCGTGGTAGGGATTTGTACTATCTTGAAAGTCATGCCGCCAAGTCTGGGCATGAAAATCGATGTGCCCCGAACGTCGCTTGTGTACACAAACCCTTTCTCTTCAAACCAGGCAAGAGCGTGCTCATTGATCATCCAACCGGGCGCAGCAAAGGAACGCGGTGAGCGACCGAGTACCTTCTCGTACACGGATGCCGCCTCGTCCAATATCTTTCGTGTGCTTTCCCGATCGAGCTTCTTGATGTGATCGTGCCAGTAAACGTGGTCGAGCCCATGAATGCCCACTTCGAATCCTTGTTCTGCGAGAGCTCTTAACAGCTCAGCGTTCTTAAGGGCTATATTGGGGCCGGGCAGAAGAAGGCCGTACATGAGGGTCTTGACGCCGTAGGTATTCAAGACGCCCACGCGGCTTGCCTTCGACAGAAAGCCGCGTCTTGTGAACACCCGTTTGACGGTCCAGCCCGTATGATCTTTTCCCATGGGCACAAAAAAGCTTGCCGGTACACCGTTCTTCTGAATAGCTCAGCGAGCCTGGGCACACCCCGCTTCATCCCCTCACAGGTATCGACATCCACTTTCAAACCAATAATGCGTCTTAGAGAGACTGAATTGTGATTGCCGGGCCTGGAATTTCCGATCTCTGGCATAGACGTCCTTACGCGATGGGACCTAACAATAAATCACTCCTGAGGCATCGTTGTCATTCCAGCGGAAGCCGGAATCCAGGATTTATAATGTATTGCCAATTCTCTGGACTCCGGTTTTCACCGGAGTGACGAGAGGAAAGGACCAAACCGTAAGGCATTTCTTATTCATCTATTTTTACGTTCGATTCGAGGTAGTACTCGATCGTCTTTTTGAGTGCGGTGTCGAGGTCGACCTTCGGCTCCCAGCCGATTATCTCGCGCGCCTTTCGTATGGACGGGACCCTGAAATCGATGTCCTGATATCCCTTGCCGTAAAATTCTCCGGATGAGACTTCGACGATCTCGGAAAATTTCTTGTACTGCCTGGTGGCCGGGTGCTTAACGAACAGATCTTTCAACTTGTGTGCGAGCTCCTTTATTGTTGCCTCATTTCTCGGATTGCCGACATTGAATATCTGCCCATCGCAGACACCATTCTTGTTTTCGATGATCTTCATGAGACAGCCGATGCCGTCATCAACATACGTGAAGCATCGCTTCTGCAGGCCGCCGTCAACCAGTTTTATGGTGTCTCCGCGAAAGAGGCTCGATATGAACTGGGTGACCACCCTGGAACTTCCTTCCTTCTCGGGCTCGAGCGTCAGATCATCGAGTTTCGGCCCGATCCAGTTGAAGGGCCGGAAGCAGGTGAATTTCAGTCCTCTCTGAAAACCGTAGGCCCATATCACGCGGTCAAGTAACTGCTTGGATGCGCTGTAGATCCACCGCTGCTTGTTTATGGGACCTGTGACAAGTGGGCTCGCGTCCTCATCAAACTCCTTGTCCGGGCACATGCCGTACACCTCTGACGTGGAAGGGAATATCAACCTTTTTCCGTACTTCACACAGAGTCTCACAATCTGAAGGTTCTGCTCGAAGTCGAGCTCGAAGACCTTGAGCGGCTCCTTCACGTAGGTCGCGGGTGTAGCGATGGCAACGAGCGGCAGGACCACGTCACACTTCTTGATGTGGTATTCGATCCATTCTTTGTTGATGGAAATGTCCCCTTCCACAAAGTGGAAGCATTTCTGGCCATGACACTTTTCCAGCTTATCTTCTCGGATGTCCATGCCGTACAATTCCCAGTCAGTATCACTGAGAATCCTCTCGGAGAGACTGTTCCCGATGAAACCATTAATGCCCAGTATAAGTACTTTCACAACCGACCTCCTAAATGTTTGCCCTGCAGTTTGTGGGTCTTGACGAATGCTTCTGCTGAAATCTCAGGCTCGCCGTCGAGTTGCACAGACATGAGCCGGAGCGCGCTCTTTCGCGCGGCCACCAAAGGCGGATCTGTCGAGATAACCGTGCCCTCCGGCGCTGCGTGTGTGATATCTTCGGGCCTCGCTTTCCAGATAAGGAGCTTCTTCCCCTCGAAAAAGGTGAAAGCTCCGGGGTATGGGTGCGTGACGGCCCTGATCAGATTATAGATGCTGAGCGCATCATCTGACCAATTAACCATTCCGTCCTCCGGTCTTCTTCCCCCGAAGTATGAGGAAGCGCCCTTCTGCGCCTTTCTCGACAACGTGCCGGAAAGAAGCTCAGGCAGCACGTCCTTCATCAACAAGCGCGCAGCATCGGCCAGTTTGAGAAAAAGGCTGTGAGCGGTGTCATCAAAGGCGATCTCCACTTCCTTTTGCGCAACAATATCGCCTGCATCCGGTTTTGCTTCCATCACGTGAAGCGTCACGCCGCTCTTTTTCTCGCCCTGAATCAGCACCCAGTTCACAGGGCAGCGGCCGCGGAATTTCGGAAGCAGCGAGCCGTGCAGGTTAAGAGCAGCAACCTTTGCGGTGTCGAGTATCTCCTGCGGTATCATGTACCGGTAATAGAATGAGAAGATGAAATCAGGGGAGAGGCTCTTGAGCAACTCGGTCCATCTGGAGTCACGCAGCCTTTCGGGATCGTAAACAGGGATGGACCGCTTCCTGGCCAGTTCTATCGGTCTCCTGAACCATATTTCTTCGTTCGGGTCATCTTTGTGCGTGAAGAGACAGGAGACCTCCATACCTGACGCCAGCACTTCTTCGAGGCAGACATAACCTATTTCGTGGTAGGCAAAAACAGCTGCCTTCACGAAAGCTCCTTCTTGACAATGAAGCGTGGCCTGCCTCTCACCTGCTGGTATATCCTTCCGATGTACTCGCCGATGACGCCGAGGGCGAAAATCATCACGCCCATGAAGACAAAATTTATGGCGAACAACGTGAATACCCCCTCAACTTCAGGACCGACAACCAGACGGCGGATGAGGAGGAAAAGGGCGAATGCAATGCCGACGAGGGCGATGATGACACCAAGCACGCCTATGAACTGGATTGGCAGCAGGGAAAAACCTGTCATCAGATCGAAGTTAAGATGCAACAAACGAAAGAGGCTGTACTTGGTCGTGCCTTTCTTACGTGCCTCATGCGCCACATCGATCTCAATTACCCTTCTCGCGAATGTCGCGGCCAGCGCCGGGATAAAGCTTGCCGCCTCCCCGCACATATTCATGGAATCGACAATATCCCTGTTGTAGGCACGAAGCATACACCCATAGTCGCGCAGTTTCAGCCCCACGAGTTTGGCGGTAATAAGATTGACTATGTATGACGGCAAGGTCCGTAAGATGGAATCTTTTCTATCCCTGCGGTACGTCCCAACCACTTCATAACCTTCGTCGATCTTGGCCACGAGCTTAGGTATTTCTTCGGGAGGGTTCTGCAGGTCAGCATCAATGGTTATCACCATGTTGCCGCGCGAGCGCTCCATGCCCCCGAAAAGCGCCATATGTTGTCCGTAGTTCCGGTTGAATTCCAAGACCCTTATGCGATTGTCTTTGCGGTGAAACTCCTCCAGTATCTGCTGGGTGCCGTCGGTGCTCCCGTCGTTGATATAGATAATTTCGTAGGTTCTCCCAAGGGTCTGCAGCGTTTTGGTCAATCTTTCGTTCAGTTCACGGAGAGACTCTTCCTCGTTGAGAATAGGGACGAGCACCGAGATATCTACTCTTTCCATATATCTCCCTCATCTGGCAAATCTGTTCTCGGATACAAAATGTACACAGTTTTATAGGCCAATACGAGTAATTTTGCAATACCTTATTCCAATAAGACAGGAAAACCGAAACACTGAAGATAGTCAAAGTAGCCGAGAGCATTGACTTTGGGGCCTTGTATATCGTATCCTAACTGTACTCGCTAATAAACACAGAATCCATACATTACGTTTGACATTTTTCGCCATATATTTTATAGGTTACATTAATTTCATCGATAGAGGAGGAGAAAAAAATGGATCTGTACAGCGAAGCGAAAAGCGAACACACCTCTCTCGAGAGCAGATTGCAGATGTTGCTCAGAAAACCCTTCCTGACCGAAAGCGAGGAAGTGGAGGTACGGGAACTCAAGAAAAAGAAACTCTACTACAAAGATCTCATGGAAAAACTGAAAAAGGCGCAGGCAGAGGCCTGAAAAAAAGGGAGTATGAAAAAAAGCGGATCGCAGATTCTTGTCGAATCTCTCAAGTTGGAAGGCGTTGACACAATTTTTTGCTACCCCGGGGGCGCTGTCCTTTACATTACCGATGCGCTCTTCGGAGCAGACATACGCCAGATCCTTGTGAGGCACGAGCAGGGCGCGGTTCACGCAGCGGACGGTTATGCCCGCGCCTCAGGAAGAGTAGGCGTTGCCCTCGTCACCTCGGGTCCCGGTGCGACGAACACCGTGACCGGCATCGCGAGTGCTTACATGGACTCGGTGCCGCTCGTGGTGTTCTCCGGGCAGGTCGCGACAGCACTTATAGGCAATGATGCCTTCCAGGAGGCCGACATTGTCGGCATCACCCGCCCCTGTACAAAGCACAACTACCTCGTCAAGGACGTTAAGGAGCTTCCGCGGATCATAAAGGAGGCCTTTTACATCGCACGCTCAGGAAGACCGGGGCCGGTGCTGGTAGACATACCTAAAGATGTTTCCGCAGCAATGACAGAGTTCAAGTACCCTGAAAAGGTCACGGTGAGAGGTTATCAGCCCACGTACGCCGGACACCCCGGTCAGATCAAGAGGGCAGTGAAGTTACTTCTGGCCTCCAAGAAACCGGTGCTTTACACGGGTGGAGGCATAATCTCGTCCGAAGCGGCGCAGGAACTGCTCGCTTTCGCAGAAGCGCTCTCCCTGCCGGTCAGCAACACACTCATGGGATTGGGCGGATTTCCCGGCAATCATCCGCAGTTCCTCGGGATGCTCGGCATGCACGGCACGTACGCCGCAAACATGGCGGTCATGCAGTCCGATCTTCTCATCGCCATAGGCGCGCGTTTCGATGACCGCGCCACCGGCCGCACGGACAGTTTTGCGGCTCATGCAAAGGTCATCCACGTGGATATTGATCCGACTTCCATCAGCAAGAATATACGGGTGGATATACCTATCGTGGGCGATGCGAGAAACGTGTTGAAGAAGATGCTGGAAGCGGCTGAGGAAGAGAAGAATGCGGTGCGCGAGTTCAAGCACGGCATCGCTGATTGGCTGACTCTTTTATCCGAGTGGAAGAAGAAGTACCCTCTCGGCTACAGTAAGGGGCGCTTGCTCAAGCCGCAATATGTCATCGAGAGAATCTACGAGCTTACCAAAGGCAAGGCGATCATCGCGACAGAAGTGGGCCAGAACCAGATGTGGGCGGCTCAATTCTACAAGTTCATGAAACCGCGCACCATACTTACGTCAGGCGGGCTGGGCACGATGGGATATGGCTTTCCCGCGGCGCTCGGCGCCCAGGCGGCACACCCCGATATGCTGGTTGTCGATATCGCGGGTGACGGCAGCATCCAGATGAATATTCAGGAGCTGGCCACCGCCGTGCAGTTTTGTCTCCCCGTCAAGGTAGTGATTCTCAACAACGGTTGTCTCGGCATGGTGAGACAATGGCAACAGTTTTTCTACGAGAAGAGATACTCCTGCTCCCTGCTGGAGTGCACACCCGATTTCGTTAAGCTGGCTCAAGCCTACGGAGCCGAGGGCTACGAGATCGAAGACGAAAGAGAAGTGGACAAAGTTCTCAAGAAAGCCTTCAGTAATGGCAAGCCGACATTCATCGATGTGCATGTGGACCCGGAGGAATGCGTCTATCCCATGGTTCCCGCAGGCGCGCCGCTGAACGAGATGGTGCTCGTCTGAAGGAGGTGAGCGTGAGGCATATCATATCAGTGCTGGTGGAAAATGAGTTTGGTGTGCTCGCGCGGGTAGCGGGACTCTTCAGCGGGAGAGGTTTCAACATTGAAAGCCTTTGTGTGGCTGAGACTCTTGACCCGACGGTCTCTGCGATGACGATCGCAACCAGTGGGAGCGAAGCGATCCTGGAGCAGATTCTCAAGCAGCTCAACAAGCTGATCAATGTGATTAAGGTCGTCGATTTTCAGGATGTGGAGCACGTCACACGCGAGATGGCTCTCGTTAAGATTAATGCAACGGAGCGCAACCGCGAAGAGATACTCCGGATGACGGAGATATTCCGTGGAAAGGTGATCGACGTTTCGGCCAAGACCTACACAATTGAGATTACAGGCACCGAAGAGAAAATCAAGGCATTTCTGACCCTCGTCAAACCTCTGGGCATTAAAGAGATCGTAAGGACCGGCCCCGTTGCTATGATAAGAGGGGAGAAAATGATCGAGGTGAAAGAAAAAGAGCCCAAAGGAGGAAGCGATGGTTAAGGTCTATTATGATGCGGATGCGAATCTTGCAGAGCTGAAAGGGAAAAAAGTAGCGATAATCGGTTATGGGAGTCAGGGTCACGCACAGGCACAAAACCTCAGGGATTCAGGGATTCAGGTTGTAGTTGCCGAGCTTAAGGGCACGAAGAATTACGACCTGGCCGTGCAACACGGATTCAAGCCGCTCACGGCAAAAGCGGCTTCCGAGCAGGCAGACTTCATTCAGATCCTGGCGCCTGACCAGACCCAGGCTGTGCTCTATCGAAACGAGATCAAGGAGAATCTCACCAAGGGGAAGACGCTCATCTTCTCGCATGGGTTCAACATTCATTTCGGCCAGATCGTGCCGCCGGAAAATATCGACGTGATCATGGTTGCGCCCAAAGGACCGGGACATCTGGTCAGGAGGGAGTTTGAGCGGGGCGCCGGTGTGCCGTCCCTCATCGCAGTCTACCAGGATGCCACAGGCAAGGCCAAGAAGAAGGCGCTCGCTTATGCCAGAGGAATAGGTTCTACACGGGCCGGCGTTTTAGAGACCACCTTTGCGGAAGAGACGGAGACAGACCTGTTCGGCGAGCAGGCAGTCCTTTGCGGAGGCGCGTCAGAACTGGTCAGAGCAGGCTTTGATACGCTGGTCGCAGCCGGGTATCAGCCGGAGATCGCCTACTTTGAGTGTCTGCACGAACTGAAGCTGATTGTCGACCTTATGTATGAGGGCGGCATTTCGTACATGCGCTATTCGATCAGCGACACGGCCGAGTATGGAGATCTCACGAGAGGCAAACGTATCATCTCCGAGCAGACCAGAGCAGAGATGCAGAAGATTCTCAAAGAGATCCAGTCAGGCGAGTTCGCCCGTGAATGGATCCTTGAAAACATGGCTGGAAGACCTGTTTATACTGCAGTCAAGAAGAAGGAGAGCGAACATCTGATCGAACAGGTGGGCGCCAAGCTTCGCGGAATGATGAGCTGGATCGGGAGAAAGGGTTGAGGCATAGCCCACTTGCGAAGGAGGGACTGCTCTTTATAGTCCCGGCGATTATTCTGTCCCTCCTTTTCCTTGTTTTTAATCTTTATCTCCCCTCGCTCCTTTTCTTCTTTCTCTTCCTTTTCTTCTGCTACTTCTTCAGGAATCCGAACAGGATAGACCGGAGTGCGGCTGACCAGATCATTGCCGCTGCCGATGGAAAGGTGATGGGCGTAGAAGAAATGGACGAAGATGAGTTCCTGAAAGGCCGGGCCATGCGCGTCGCCACCTTCATGGGACTCGGCGACGTACATGTTAACCGGGCACCGTGCGAGGCCGTCGTGACCCGGATGGTCCACAAGTCGGGAAGGTACGAACTTGCCTTCAAGCATGCGGTGGAGAAAAAGAATGAGAGACACTACATTCTCCTCGAAAAAAAGAACGGTGAGAAACTGCTCGTGGTTCAGATTGTCGGCTTTCTCGCCCGCCGGATACACTGCTGGGTTCGTGAAGGCGACGCGATAAGAAAAGGTGACCCCATCGGCATCATCGCTTTCGGCTCCAGGGTAGACCTTTATATCCCTCCCGGCTATGAAATTATGGTAAAATTAGGCGATAAAGTGAAAGCCGGCATCACGCCGCTTGCGCGAAAAACCTCGAAGGCGCTGTGAGAACATGGAATGGCGCAAGTAGCGAGCACAGCTCGCGAGAGGGGGAGGCCGGGTACCCGCGTGCGGGTGTGGCTTTGCCTGGGGAGGGGGCGACGCGAGTCCCAGTAATTGCCGAGGACAGGCTAAGACTTTAAGGGTGAGCGCATGAAAAGTGTAAAAAGAAAAAAAAGCAGGGGGGTATACCTGCTTCCCAACCTTCTCACGACTGCAAGTCTTTTCTGCGGCTTCTATTCGATGGTTGCGACGATAGACAAGAAATTTACCTATGCGTGCGTGGCCATATTTTTGTCGTGCCTGTTCGACGCTCTCGACGGCAGAGTAGCCAGAATGACGGGCTCCGCGAGCAAGTTTGGCGTGGAGTATGACTCACTTGCGGATGTGATAGCCTTCGGCGTGGCGCCGGGGTTGCTCGTTTATATGTGGGCGCTCAAAGGGTATGGAAGGTTCGGCTGGCTCGCAGCTTTTCTTTATGTGACGTGTGGTGCGCTCAGGCTCGCCCGTTTCAACACGCAGGTCGAGACGGTTCAGAAGAAGCAGTTCCTCGGACTTCCCATTCCTGCGGCAGCGGCAACGATCGCAGGATCGGTCCTCTTTTTCACTGAATACGCGCCAATGCTGGAGACCAAACGTATCTTCATGCCGATACTGGTCTACGCACTCGCCTTTCTGATGGTAAGCAACGTTCGCTACCACAACTTCAAAGATATGGCTTTTTTCAGAAACAGACCGTTTGAATCGATTGTCGTTGCAGTCATTCTTTTTGTGATCATCCTCATCGAACCGGAGATCATGCTTTTTGTTTTCACCATGTCATATATGCTGTCGGGTCCTATTGTCAGTCTGTTCAGGAGACGCAGGACTATTCCTGAGGAGCAGCCGCATCAGAAAGAAGTGTGAGCAACGCACGATGGTCTTCTATACACGCATCTTCCCCAAGATGCCTTGCCTTGTAAGCCACAAATCTGACTCCTGACGCCTCTGCAGTCTGCTGATCGACCTCCGAGTCGCCGATGAAGAGAACTTCGTCCTTCTTCAAGTTAAACCTTGCCACTATTTTCTCTACGGATTCTCCGTGTGGTTTCGGGTGTTCCACATCGAGCGCTGTCACTACCATATCGAAGTAAGGCCCCAGGTTATACCTTTCGACAACGTGCTTCATCGAAGTGGTTCTATTGGTGCTGATTGCCGTTATGATCTTTCGCTGCCGTAAGGCTGCCAAGGTCTCGATGAGATGAGGCTCCATGATAAGGTATTCGACGAACTGCTTCAGGTCAATCTCGTTTCTTAAGAATTCGACTGCTCTTTTTTCCTGCGCCTCATCCTCTGGAAAAAGAGAGTGGATGGCTTCGAATACCGTGTGGGTATGACAGTACTTCAGTTCCTCGTCCGTGAGCGGCTTTCTGCCCATCTGCGTGCAGATGAGGTTGTAGAGCCTCCGGTTCGCCTCCAGAGATTCGAAGAGAACACCGTCACAGTCATATATGACACATTTGATCTTTTGATTATCTTTTCGAGAATCCATAGGACTCAAGCCTTTCGCTGACGCTTCTGTATTCACGCATCATAGGGCAGCAGACCAGAGGTCTCAGGTGTTCGATCACGATATTCCCCTGTTCGTCGAGTATCTGCTCGTCCACATGCACCTCTGCTATCTCGCCGATCACCCAGGTGTGACTGCCTAAAGAATGCGCTTCATGAACCTCACATTCCAGGCTGACTAGAGCCTCGTCGATGATCGGAGGCGTAACTTTCTTTGAAGCCATCTTAGTCAGCCGTGCATACGAGAAATGATCGCTCGTGTTCCCCGCCATCATCGCGCACGCATCTATCTGCCGGACTATGCTCTCAGGCGGGATATTCACTGTGAATTCACCAAACCGCTTGATGAGAGCATATGAATGGGTTTGCGGTCTCATGGAGATCCCGAGCATCGGAGGTTCGCCATTCACCACGCCTGCCCAGGCAACCATGCTGATGTGCGAGAGATTGAAGTCGCCCGAGACAACAAGCACGCATGGCGTCGGGAAAAAGGCGGTCACCGGTCCCATTAATCGTTTCATAGCTTCCACAGTCTAATGAGATTCGGCTCAACAATCAAGGGCAAATGGAGCTTATTGCGTATATAATACTGGTTTCACAAACCTACACGTGGTAAACTACGTGCACTGCAAAAAGGAGGATTTCATGGTTACGGCTTCTATTCCTGGATGGGGAGAGTTAGAGCTCTCATATCTGCTCATTGACTTCAATGGGACGGTCGCATTTAATGGTCAGTTAAAAAAAGGTGTAAGGGAACTTCTTGATGACGTGTCCAAGCACCTGAAAGTTTATGTAGTCACCGCAGATACGTATGAAAGTATTGACAAGGAAGCTGCGGCCAACTTTACGGTGGTCAAGACCGGTAAGTTGACGAGCGGTATCGACAAGGCCGAACTGGTGAGACAACTCGGGCCCGAACAGTCGGTAGCCATAGGCAACGGAGCAAACGATGCGATGATGCTGCGTGAGGCCGCGCTGGGAATAGCGGTGATCGGAGAAGAGGGATGTGCTTCGTCGGTGCTTAAAGAGGCGGATATCGTCACTGCAAATATCGTCAATGCGCTCGAGTTATTGTTGCACCCGGAGAGATTAGTCGCAAGCTTGAGAGAATAATACAGGTAAAAGCAAAAGAAGGTAGAGGTAAAGACTAAGACGAAGGTAAAGGTTAAGACAGAACAAACGCGGCTCAGACTCTTTCTTATTCGGCATCTTTTCTCTCAACCTTTGCTTTAGTTCTTACCTCTACCTGCTTCATCTTTTACTGAGGGAATAAGACAGGTAAGAACAAGGACAGGTAGAGGTAAAGACTAAAACGAAGGTAAAGGTTAAGACAGAACAGAAAACCGACAGCCTCAGATTTTTTCAAGTATCTTTTCTCTCTCAACCTTTGTTTTAGTTCTTACCTCTACCTGCTTCATCTCTTACCTGAGTGACCGGGCGGTCACTTTCTTTCATTAAAGTAATCCCCCAGCAACCCCCTGCTATGCTCGTCGTCGTGACAGTAAACACAGAGGTTCTCCCAGTTGGATCCGTCAGGCGGATTATTGTTCGGGTTGCCGTCTCTGTGGTGCACGGTGAGAAGGTGCTGATCCGCATAATCGAATTCCCGCGCGCACTTGGCGCAGATCAGACCGTGAATCTTCAAAGAACGTTCCCGGTACCCGCCTGAAGGGCCGGCCTGCCTCGCCTCTTTCACGATTTCATCCACCGATTTTGTCGGGCCTGTCTTTCCCTGCGTCGGTCTCTTGCGGATGGTATAGCCTTTATCTCTCATTCTTCCCCCTATCAAGCGTCTAGTCAGAATATAATACAACAATGAAGGGTGCTCGTTAAAGGCCTGCGGTCGCTACTCGCACACCTCACAAAATTCCTGCCGAAGAACGCATTGCACTTGCACGGCCCGGATGCATAGAATACTATGAACGTACTCATATCATGGACGAGCAGGAACTGAACGACCGCATCGTTTCAACGGGCAAGGAACTATTCCGCGCGCTCGAGGGTGAGGAACCCTACCTCTTCAATAAGAGCCGCTGGGCGGGAAAAATGATGGCGCGCTCCATGAGCAGTCCCGAGTTCCGCACTGCTGTGCTGCGCTTCATCGATGTTTTTCCCTCTCTCTCCAATGCCGCCCAGATACAAGAGCACATAAGAGAATACTTTGACGATAAAGACCCTGGTATTCCGGGTCTGGTGCGGTGGGGCGCGATTCTTGCGGGTCATGGCGGCCCTCTTGGCGCCGCTCTTCTGCACAGGGCCACTCGCCATGCTATCAAAAATCTGGCAGGCCAATTTATAGTGGGTGAAACGAGCAGGGAAGCGATCAGGAATCTTACCCGTCTGCGCAGTAATGGATTAGCTTTCTCTATCGATATGCTGGGAGAAGCGACCATCAGCGAGGAGGAGGCGCAGCAGTATGCAGAGGCCTATAGTGATCTGCTCGACGCCCTGAATGATGCGCAGCAGGCATGGCCTCCTCTCGGCGTGCACCCGGAAAAAGGAAATCTGGATTGGAACCAGGCCCCGAAAATAAGCATCTCACTCAAAGCCAGCTCTCTTTATTCGCAGACAAGGCCTCAAGACTTTGAGGGATCGGTGGATGGCATCTTCAGGCGGCTGCGTCCCGTGTACGAAAAAGTTATCGAAGTCGGCGGTTCACTCTGCATTGACATGGAGACACGCCAGCACAAATCCATCAATCTGGAAGTTTTCAGGCGCCTGCGCTCGGAGTATGCATCCTACCCGCATCTTGGCATCGCCATACAATCGTACCTCCGCGAAACGGATGAGGACCTGTCCTTCATTCTCGGCTGGATGCGAGAGCACGGGCTTCCCTCCTCGATCCGGCTCGTGAAGGGCGCCTACTGGGATTATGAGAGGGCGCACGCAATACAGAACGGCTGGCCGCCCCCTGTCTACAGTGCGAGGCCAGAGACAGACGCGGCATTCGAGCGTCACGTGCGGCTGATCTTGAAAGAGAGCGACATCTGTTATCTCGCATGCGGCTCTCACAACATTCGCTCCATCGCCGCGGCAATGGAGGCTGCGAAAGAACTCGGGGTACCAGAAGCACGCTACGAGTTTCAGGTTCTGTACGGCATGGCGGAGCCGGTCCGCAACGCGCTCCTGAAGCGGGCAGCGAGAGTACGGCTATACTGTCCCTACGGCGAGATGGTGCCCGGTATGGCCTATCTCGTGCGTCGTCTCCTCGAGAACACAGCGAACCAGGGTTTTCTCCGCCGCCTGTTCGACGAGTATGCGAATAGTGAAGAACTTCTCCAGGACCCGGCCCTGACCGCTCCACCTCCGCTCGTTGATCCATCCAGTCCATCCAGTCCATCCATTGAGAAACAACGACAGGAGAAATATATCGAGCTTCCGCCTTTTGAAAATCAGCCTTCATCCGATTTTGCAAGGAGAGACGAGCGGGAAAGTTTTCCGCGGGCGATTGCGTTGGTACGGAGTAATCTGGGAAAGGATTATGCACTCTACATCAATGGCAAGGACGTCATTACGGATGATATCCTGCCTTCCATTAATCCGGCAAACCCGGATGAGGTCATAGGCCGCGTCTGTCAGGCAGGCAAGGTTGAGGCCGAAGAGGCTATCCGTGCAGCGCAAGCCGCCTTCTCTAGCTGGCGCGATTCAAGCCCGCGCCAAAGGGCGGCGTATCTGCTGAAGGCGGCAGCCATCCTTCGCAGTCGCAGGCACGAGTTTGCGGCGTGGCAGGTACTGGAGATCGGGAAGCAATGGGATCAGGCATCAGCCGACGTGGCAGAGGCATGCGATTTCCTCGAATATTACGCACGCGAGATGGTGCGCCTCGGGACGCCTCTGCGCTTAAAATCGCCACCGGGTGAGGAAAATATTTATCTCTATGAACCGAGGGGCGTGACGCTCGTTATCGCGCCCTGGAATTTTCCTCTTGCAATCAGCGCAGGCATGATCTCCGCCGCCATTGTATCGGGCAACCCTGTTGTCTACAAGCCTTCTCCCCTTACCCCGGTCATCGGTCATCACCTGGTGGAGATCTTCCACGATGCGGCTCTCCCGCCGGGAGTCTTCAATTACGTGCCGGGCCGCACAGAAACTATCGCAGAGTTCCTGGTCGATCATGCAGCCGTGAGCACCATTGCATTCACCGGCTCCACACAGGTAGGCCTCCGCATCATAGAGAGAGCTGCCAAAGTCCAGCCGGGCCAGATACAGGTGAAGCGCGTCATCTGCGAGATGGGCGGAAAGAACGCTATTATCGTCGATGACGACGCAGACCTTAGATGAGGCCATACCCGCTATTCTCGTATCAGCATTCGGATTCCAGGGACAGAAATGCTCTTCGTGCTCCCGGGTGATCGTGCTCGAATCGATCTACGATCAATTTGTAGAGCGTCTCGTGAAGGCAGCCAAAGCCTTGACCATAGGGCCTCCCGAGAACCCTGCGTTTGCAGTGGGACCGGTTTCGGATGAGCATGCACGAGCGAAGATTCTCAGCTACATCGAGATCGGGAAAGAGGAAGGAAGGATACTCTACATGAGCTCCACACCCGAAGACAGAGGCTACTGGGCGCCGATCACCATACTGGACGGGATACGACCGGGTCACCGAATCGCCGAGGAAGAGATATTCGGTCCTGTGCTGGCTGTGATGAAAGTGGCAAGCTTTGCTCAGGCGCTGGAATGGGCCAATTCCACGAGATTCGCACTGACCGGCGGAGTCTTCAGTCGCAGCCCGCGCCATCTTGAGGAGGCACGGCGTCAATTCCGCGTGGGGAATCTCTACCTCAATCGGCAGATCACCGGTGCCCTGGTGCAACGACAGCCTTTCGGAGGATTTCGCATGTCAGGGTTGGGCACGAAAGCAGGCGGGCCCGAGTACCTTCTTCATTTCATGGAGCCGCGGGTGGTTACCGAAAACACAATGCGCCGCGGCTTCGCCCCGGATGCTGGTTCGTCTTCGGACATATAGCTTCGTTGCCGGCGCCCCGCCTCACTCCGACGTACTTCAGTACGCCTCCGTTCGTCAAGGCTTGAGCGCCTCGCTCTCTGCCCGAATGCGAACCAGCATCACGCACGTATTAAATCTGATTGCTGGTGGTAATCAACGAAGGAAGGAATAGCCAGCCGGAACACCATTCGTGGAACGAGCATCGCGGAAGGGATGGGGACCCGCAAGTGTAGGCGGGTGGTGCCGCACATCTTATTGGTGCGGCACGATGCGTCCGACTCCGAGGCAGGGCGCATCAGAACACTTCAGGTTTGCGAGCTGCAGGAATGACCGACAATACCCAGGCTGTTCGCAGTCAAAAAGCATCGAAGGAGCCGGAACGTCGGGCGGGTCAGACCTGGAGCGCCTAGCTCGTGGAACGAATGGTGTTCCGGCTCAAGACACAGCGTAACCGTGAGTGATGCCGGGCTGAATTTTGATGCATACCGAGGCGCTCCGAGGCTTGGGCTGCGAAGGCGTACCTTGTGGTACGTCGATGCAGAACAAGCCGAAGGGCAACGAAGGTAGGCGCAAAAGGCAGCCCGGCATCAATCGGCGAGGTCGGCTACGTTCTCTACTTTCGCTCCCTCCCCCAGATAATCTTTGAGGTTCGGTTGAATCACAACCGGCTTGACGAATTTTGCCACGTATTGCCGGGTGCCTTTCGTTCCCAACACGTTAAAGAGCTTCGTAAACTGGGCTTCCCAGTCCTTGTTGATCTGTTCTTTAACGGATGCGGGCAGTGCCCACGACTGCGCCTTGAACGGTCCCACAGCATTCTTACGAACCTTGTAGTAAAACTGCTCGTCGGTCATATCGCTCTTCCGTTCGGATGCCTGTTTCTCACGCAGAAAGGCGTACATCTCGTTGCGCAGGGCCTCAGGCAGGCGATCGAAGAACATATTCATAAAACCGGTTGCGAGGTGAATCTCGCAGGTTTCCGTTTCGACGAACTTCCCGAAAGCATCTTCCGGCAGCGTCGATGCTCCGTGCTGCACTGCACCGGCCATTCCATAGTCGCTGCGCGCAACACGGCTTAATTTCTTCAGGGTATCAAAGTCAACCTTAACTTTTGCTATAGTCCCATCGGGTAATGCGACACCGCCGTGCGATGTCCCTGTCTGGATACTGATCTTGCTCAAGCCCGTCAAACCCGTTCCTTCTTTGGCGAGTTCTTTCTTGAATCCCTCGACATAGGCGCGCAACTCTTCCTCGGTTGAATTGCGTCCGCCGACTTCACCTATTTCACCGCCCACGGAGATGGTAATTCCCGCCGGCTGGATCTTACGAATGTAAGAGGTGAACTTGGCGGAAAGGCCGGTGTTGACCGTCTGCTGTTCGGGCACTGTAGGTTTACTCAAATCGACGAGCGTAGACGTATCAACATCGATATTGAAGAAACCTGCAGTGATCGATTCTTTCATCAAGTCTTTCACTGCCTGCACTTCCTTATCCGGCTCAGCACCATACTTTTTTGCAGAAACCTGGAAATGATCGCCCTGTATGAAGACAGGCCCTTTGAAATCTTCAGCGATGGCTGCGGCGAGTACTGAGGTGGCATACTCTGACGGGCGCTGGTTTGTGTAGCCCATCTCGGACCGGGCCAGTTCAAAAATAAAGGCGCCCGCGTCAAAGCTTTTTGCGACGCGAAAAACGACCCGCGCTGAATCAAACGCAAGCACTCTTAAATTGATTGCAGGTACCGTAAACGTGGGTGGGATTTCACCACGGCCCCGGGCCATATAGAGATCATGGATTGAGGCAGGAATGATCCCCAGATCCAGCGCTGCAGCCCGTGTGAGGTACCGGGCAAGACCCTGTTTCTCCCCTGACTCGAGCGCCGATATCTCGGCCAGCTTATGAACTTTTTGCCGGAACTTGGAAGGATCGCTCACCTTGACTGTTCCTTCTTCAATCTTCAGACTGTTGTCGAGTACACTCAGGATTTCCTTAATCGTTGAGCCGGCCATGGTAGTCTCCTTTCTAATTTATCTCTCTACAGAATGTAAATCAGATTCTGCCGGAATGCATCTCCCCACTATAGTACGTTTTGTAGAACAGTTCAATCATAATAGTTGGCGCTATTAAACCCGGCGTCCCATTGCTTCATGCCTTCTCAACAGGACCGGATTCCCCATCCGGGATATTCTGTTGATTACCGGGCATCACTGGCTGCTTCACATGAAAGATGGCAAATACACTGAGAAGCACGAGCCCGGCTCCGCATAACGTGCGCAGGGTAATGGGCTCAGCGAGCAGGAGCCAGCCCAAGAACAAGGCCAGCACCGGGTTGACGTAGGCATAGGTCATGACGATGTTCATCGGCAACATTCGCAAAGCGCAAAGGTAAGAAGTGAAGGCACCGACCGACGCGAAGATCACCAGGTATCCCCAGGCAAGCCATGCAGGGGCTGAAGGGTGAGGTATCGGCTCGCCGAGCGCGAGGGATGCGATAAGAAAGCCGAAGAAAGCTGCGAGCTGGTGATAGCCTGACATGGTCTGAGGAGCAAGATGCCCCGGGCGCCGCGCCTGTAGCACCGAGCCGAGAACCCAGCACAGCGGCGATAACAGCAGAGCAACGACGGCTGAAAAGTCGGTCGAAGATCTCGTGCCGAACGACGGCATGCTCAGGATTGCCACTCCGGTAAAGCCGATAAAGAGTGAAATGATCAGTGCGACCGACGGCCGCTTCCTGTATATGACCAGTTCAATGATAGCTGCCCAGATAGGTGCTGACGATACAATCAGGGCAGCAAACCCTGACGGCGCATATTGTTCCGCCCAGAGTACCAGCCCATTCCCTCCACACCACATCAGGTTCCCCGCCACGGCGAGGGGCATGAGTTCGGCACGTGTCGGTCTTATGCGCAGTCCCTGCAAACGCGCAATCAGCAGAAGAATCAAGGCGGCGGCAGCCATTCGTAGCGCGCCAAGAGCAAAGGGAGGGAAGCCGCCGCCTGCCTGGACCGCGATCCTTATGGCCAGATAGGTAGTGCTCCAGACAACATAGACCACAGACAGGTGCAGGAGCCCTTTTCTTGAAAGCTGTTCGTTCACGCATGGCCCTTCGTGACACGCATTATCTATTCCCTTTCTATCCGGCCCTCTCTATCCGGCAGAGACTGCACTTGAGCGCCTCCGCACCGGAATCGGGATCGAAATGCTCGTGACCGAAGAGCAGATTAACATTGCTCTCCCTCCATCCGTGATCCGCTCCTTTCCGTTCGGGAAACCACCAGGCGTGCTCCGCATGAATCACATCAGGAGCAAGACCGTCGTCAGGGTGCACGATGAATCGGGCGCGACCGTAAGGCGTCACCACGAAGGCTGCATCTCCTGGGGACATGCCCAGGGCAGAAATCGTGGCAGGGTTAATATCGACCAGCGGGTCAGGATGGAGGCGACGAAGCGAGCCGATATTCCTTCCTTCGCTGTGGAAGAAGGGCATGATCTTGCAGCCGGCCATGAAGATGTAAGGATACTCCTTCGCCAGATCCGGCGTTGAGAACGGCGAGAGCGGCGGCTCGACGAACACGGGCAGGCTCGGCCGCCCCTGGTGGGCCATGATGGAGCTGACAAGTTCGACACGACGGCTCGGGGTCGGGAAGCCTTCTTTTTCATACTTGCGGTATCGCATTTCACCGATGAGGATACCTTTGTCAAGGAACTGCTCGAAGCTGAGTCCCGAAGGTTCGAGCAGCCATTCGAGATATGCGCGCCGGTCCGGCCAGGGGAATGCTTCGTCAAGTCCCAGGCGGTGCGCAAGATCGAAAATGACGTCACGGTCGTCCCGGGTCTCGCCGATCTGTGCGAGCTTTCTGCGCGCGAGCACGCACCATTCCTTGTGCAGCGACACCACATCATCCTGCTCCAGCCAGTGCGCAGCGGGTAACACAAGGTCTGCCAGCTCTGCGGTGGGTGTCATGAAAAAATCTGACACCACGGTGAATTCGAGGTGATCTCGCAACGCCTCTTCGACGACGTCTCCCCTCGTGGCCGTGAGTATCGGATTGGTCCCCACGAGCCAGACGGCTCTTGGACGGTACGGCTCGCCTGTGGCGCACGCTTTCCAGAACGTCGGCTGGTGGCAACCCGGCGCAAAAGGGAAACGACCCGCTCCAATCATCTTTGCCTTCTGTTCCGGCGAAAGGAACTGAATGCCGGTTACCCGGCGGTCTATCTGCGGCGATTTGACGCGCACCTCTTTGGGCGGCACCCAATGCACCATGCCTCCCGGTACGTCGATATTGCCGGTGATGGCCATGAGAATCAGCAGAGCGCGGCCGGTCTGGAAAGCATTGACGCTCATGTCGATACCATTACCCCAGAGCATGCAGGCGGGAGCGGTTTGCGAAAGTGTCCTCGCCGCGTCACGGATGGCGTCCGCAGGCACCCTCGTGATGGGCTCGGCCCACTCCGGCGTAAAAGAGTTTACATGCTGTGCCAGATCGTCGAAACCGACGCAATACTTCTCAACGAAATCCTTGCAGCAGAGCCCTTCCGCGATGATCACCTGCAGCATGGCGAGCACAAGAGCACACTCGGAACCAGGCCTGAGCTGGAGATGGCGGGTAGCCGATCTGGCCGCAGCGGTGCGGCGGGGGTCGACGACGATCACTTCATGAGCCGCTTCCATCGCTCTTCTTATCATGCCGCCGCACAGTCCGTCTGCCGCGCCGAAGGAAACTGCATTGTTGCCGAACACCAGAATGCATTTGGGCATCTGGCCTCCGTGGCCGTATATGTCTGCGATGGGAAGCCACCCGATAGTCAGCGCAGACGAGATGTTGCGAGGCAGGAAACAGTTGTGGCCGGGACCGGCAAAATTGGGTGAGCCGAAGGCATTGAGGAAGCGGCCGGTGAATTCAGTGTAGGGACGACCGGTGCCTTGGCACAAAGCCACATACTCAGGTCCCGATTCGCGGCGGACACGATCAAAAACCTGAGTCATCTCCGAGAGAGCCTCCTCCCAGCTGACCTGCTGCCACTGGCCGGCGCCCCGTGGCCCTGTCCGGCGAAGAGGATGCGTGAGCCGGTCCGGATGGTAGAGGACTTCCGGCGCTGCCGCGCCTTTCGGGCAGAGGTACCCGCGGCTTGTCGGGCTCTGGGGGTCTCCCGTCACGCGCGTGACCCTCCCTGTCTCGTCCAGATGGACGAGCACCTGGCAGACGCCGTGACAGCCGCGGCAAGCGTTACGGACCACACGAGCCGAATTCGACATAGGCACCTCCTTGAGGCTTCGCAGCCGGCGTATCTTCAGTACATTTCTGCTAACATACCATTACACGAAGCAGATTGCATTCAGATCATCGACGATCATTCTATGTGCACAGGCTCTCCCAACCCGATGCAGCCTCATCGTATTTGTTTGACTTCAGCTCAGGGAAATCGTACATAATTTTCGTTGTGGTTCGACATGTAGATTTTTTCGCAGGGGAGAAGAGCCGTGGCCCGGGTGCTAGAGGGGGAGCAACTCTATAAATCTTTTGGCGGCCTCATGGCGACGAATGGGGTTGATTTCCATCTCGGGGATGGGGAGATATTGGGCCTCATCGGTCCTAACGGTTCCGGGAAAACCACCTTGTTTAATCTCATTGCGGGCGTCTTCAAGCCCGACAGGGGCACGATAAAGTACGAAGGAAAAGATATCACCGCAACCGGTTGCGCCGGCGTCTGTCAGATGGGCATTGCACGAACCTTTCAGATCACGAGGCCCTTTCCCTTTCTCTCTGTCCTTGATAACGTGAAGCTGGGAAGGGCTTACGGGAGCCGACCGGCAAGAAAGCTCGCGCAGGCGCAGGTCGAAGCTGAGGAGATCCTGGAGTTTATCGGTCTCAGTTCAAAGCGGTCGGTTATCGCAGGCCGTTTGGGGTTGATCGATCGCAAGAGACTCGAGCTCGGTAAGGCTCTGGCAACGAAGCCGAAGGTCCTTCTCCTGGACGAGATCATGGCCGGGCTGAATCCCACGGAAATTGAGGTAGCGCTATCTCTGGTGAGGGGGATCAGGGATTCCGGAGTGAGCCTCATTGTCATAGAACATATGATGAGAGCGATCATGGGGATATCTCACCGGATCGTTGTTCTGAATGCGGGAAGGAAGATTGCCGAGGGTCCTCCTGCTGAAGTAGTGCGCAATCAGCAGGTTATCGAGGCCTTTCTGGGGACGGATGAGTATGCTGAAGGTTGAACATCTGGACGTGCGCTACGGCGATCTCCAGGTTCTCTGGGATGTATCCCTCGAAGTTGGCGAGGGAGAGATTGTTGCGCTTATCGGCTCTAACGGTACAGGTAAGAGTACGCTCATACGGGCTATAGCCGGTTTGATCAAGCCCTCAAAGGGAACAATAACGTACGATGGCGTCGTGCTGAACGGCAAATTGCCGTATGAGATAGTGGGGCGCGGGATCTCCATGGTCCCTGAAGGCAGAAGGCTGTTTCCCAGGATGACCGTGCTGCAGAACCTTCAGATGGGCGCCTTTCTGAAGCGGGCGCGGAGTAACAGCCTCGTAACACTGGACCATATTTATTCGATCTTTCCTGTTCTGAAAGGACGGACTCATCAGATTGCCGGATCACTCAGTGGCGGAGAACAGCAGATGGTTGCCATTGCACGGGCATTAATGACCCAGAACAGGTTCCTCATCATTGATGAAATGTCACTCGGACTCTCTCCCCTTTTAGTCAAGACCCTTTTCGGGACCATTGCCGAGATCAACAAAGCAGGTATCAGCATCCTTATTGTGGAACAAAACGTGCCGATGACGCTCAGGACGGCTCACCGCGCGTATATCATAGAAACCGGGCGTATTGTCGGCCAGGGAGAGGCGAGGGTTCTTCTGCAAAGCGACCATATCAAAGAAGCCTATCTTGGAATGAGACCGGCTTCGTAACCTTGCACCAGAGGTATCATGTTTGCGATCAACCACGCTGCGACCGCCCTCATCAACAAGAAAGAGCTTGTGGATGCCATAAGCGGTATCGAAAAACAGACTTTAACAATACAGCAGGACGAGCTTACCCGAGACGAATGCCGGGTTCTCATTCGAACACAGCTCGCCCGTTGACCGGACCCGTCACCTTTGCAATATGCTTTACTTGACATAATTGACACATCGCTTTGCAGTGTGAGATATTTTGGCGTGGCGATACTCTTGGTATAAGGAGACAAACAATGGCCAACGAAAAAAAGACATATGGCTTGGAAGCTGAAGGAACGGCGCCGGTCGGGAATGCCGGCGGCGAGACCACAACCTATAAGAATCTGGGGTTCTGCGGGTTCGCTGTGGGCGCGAACGCGGCATGCGTGGATGTCAAGAACGGACGGATCGTACGGGTGCGGCCGCTTCACTGGGACGAAAAATATGAGCCTGAACAGATGAGACCCTGGAAGATTGAGGCGCGCGGCAAAACGTTCGAGCCCACCATGAAGTCTCTCATCCCTCCCTTCAGCCTCGCATACAAGAAGAGGGCCTATTCACCGAACAGGATACTCTACCCGATGAAGCGCGTCGATTGGGACCCCAACGGCGAGCGTAATATCGAGAACCGGGGGAAGAGCAAGTTCGTACGCATATCGTGGGACGAGGCTGCGCAGTTGGTAGCCGACGAACTGAAGCGCGTCCAGCAGAAATACGGGCCTACTGCGGTGCTGGTGCAGGGCGACGGGCATGGGGAAACCATGACGCTTCACGGACCCCATGGCTGCCAGACGCACCTGCTCGAGCTCATGGGCGGCTACACGCTGCAGGCGAGAAACGCTGACAGCTGGGAAGGCTGGTATTGGGGGGCGAAGCATGTGTGGGGTCAGGACCCCGTGGGCCAGGGGACACAGACAAACCTCTGGAAAGATATCTCCGAAAACACTGACATGCTGCTTTTCTGGGGGTGCGATCCCGAGACCACGCCCTGGGGTTGGTCAGGACAACAGGCGAGCCGTCTCTGCTATTTCTGGACCGAGATAGGCGTAAAACAGGTCTACGTCTGCCCCGATCTGAACTACGGGGCTGCAGTCCACGCGGACAAATGGATCCCCATCAAACCGAACACTGACGCAGCCATGCAGCTTGCCATTGCTTATACATGGATTACCGAGGGCACCTACGACAAGGAATACATCGAGACCCATACGTACGGGTTCGAAGAATTCGAGAAATATGTGATGGGACAGGAAGACGGCGTTCCCAAGACGCCCAAATGGGCGGCAGAGATTTGCGGGGTGCCTTCCAGGACGATCAAAGTGCTGGCACGGCAATGGGCCAAAAAGGCAACATCAATCGCCCATGGAAACGGAGGAGGGTACATCCGTTCGACCTATTCACACGAGCCCGCCCGTCTTGAGGTAATACTCCTCGGGATGCAGGGACTGGGAAAACCGGGGCGCAACCAGCTCAAGATGATAGAATGGGGCCTCTTCAGCATGCACAGCCAGAACCCGGGGCCGAGGCAAGAGGTGATACCGGCGATGACCCGGTCCACCTATAAGGGTTGGCAATTTACCCTTCCAGCCCAGATCATCCCGAAGACCATTGCCGCTGACGCGATCCTCAATCCGCCCCTTAAGTGGTGGGGCACAAGCGTTGCGGGCTGGCCGCGGGAAGACCAGTTCATCGAGTACAAGTACCCTGCCGACGGCTGCTCGGAGGTACACATGCTCTGGACAGACCAGCCGTGCCTCGATACGTGCTGGAACAACACGAACAGAGTACACCAGGCCCTGCGCAGCCCCAAAATCGAGTTCATCGTTGCCCAGCATCCGTGGATGGAAAACGAGTGCCTCTTTGCCGATATCGTGCTTCCCACCAACACGAAATTTGAGCAGGAAGATATCGGGGTCGATCAGTTCAGCGGACAGTTCGGCGCCCTCCTTTACGAAGGGCAGAGCATAAAGCCCGTCGGAGAGAGCAAGAGCTGCTACGAGGCGGTCTGTGAGATCGCAAAAAAACTGGGACTCTACGAGAAATATTCCGGCGACATGAATACTGAACAGCTCATCCACCACGGTTTCGACCGCTCGCGGTGCCAAAAGATGCTGACCTACGAAGAGTTCAGGGAAAAGGGCTATTTTGTCGTCCCCACAGCCAAAGATTGGGAGGCCGATCCTCCAGGCTTTATTAACTTTTACAAGGACCCCGAGTCCAATCCACTCGATACGCCCACGGGCAAGCTCGAGTTCTACTCCGTCGGTCTCCACGAGCACTTCTGGGACGATGTTGAGCGTCCCTGCGTGCCGCACTTCATTCCTTACGGTGAGACCCATCAGGAAAGTCAACTCCACGAGAGATCGAAAAAGTACCCTTTCCTTCTCATGTCCAACCACCCGAGATGGCGTGTCCATGCAAACCACGACGACATAAGCTGGCTTCGTGAGATACCCACATGCAAGGTAAAGGGTCCTGACGGCTATCTGTACGAGCCTATATGGATCCACCCTTCCGATGCATCGAGACTGGGCATCGCCCATGGCGAAATCGTCAAGCTTCTGAATGATCGAGGCGCCGTCATGGGAGGCGCCTACGTAACGGAGCGTATCATGCCCGGCGTCCTCTATCAGGACCACGGGTCGCGCGTTGATACGATCGTCCCCGGTGAATTGGACCGTGGCGGAGCCAACAACCTGATATCCCCCGCCAAAACCACGTCGAAGAATTGCATCGGCGAGGTTACGAATGGCTTTCTCGTCGATATAGCAAAGGTCGACCTCCAGGAGCTGCAAAGGCTCTATCCGGAAGTCTTCAAGAGGCCCTACGATCCGGCATCGGGATTGGTCACGCGCGCCTGGACTAAAGGAGGCAAGTAATCATGAAATCTTTCGTTATAGATATAGCAAAGTGCAATGGGTGCTACAACTGCCAGATCGCCTGCAAGGAAGAGCACGTGGGGAACGATTGGACGCCGTACGCGAAACCGCAGCCTGACACCGGGCAGTTCTGGATGAAGATGCATGAGAAGGTTCGGGGTACCGTGCCCAAAGTAAAGGTCACCTATGTCCCCACTCCCTGCATGCATTGCAGCGATGCAAAATGTATGGCGTCATGCGCACCTGGTGCGATCTACCGCCGGGACGACGGGCTCGTCGTTATCGACCCGGTCAAGTGCACGGGCTGCATGAGCTGCATCGACGTCTGCCCCTACGGGGCGATCTATTTCAACAGGGACATGAATCTGGCGCAGAAATGCACGGGATGCGCCCACCTTCTGGACAGAGGCTGGAAAGAGCCGCGCTGCGCCGATGTCTGTCCCACAGGGGCAATCCGATTCGGAGAGGAAGAAGAGTTGAAGAGCCTTATCGAGGGGTCGGACGTGCTGTTCCCCGAGGAAGGAGCCAAGCCTCTCGTCCGTTACCGGAACCTGCCCAAACGCTTCATTGCCGGCTCGATCCTCGACCCCAAGGAGGATGAGTGCCTGGAGGGCGTCAAGCTGACGCTCACCTCAGTTGCAGCCACGGCCTCGAAGCAGACAGACGGCGATTACTGTTTCAGAGGTGACCACGGCGGACAGCCGAAGACAGGAGTCACGCTCGCAGCAGCGACAGACGCCTTCGGGGATTTCTGGTTTCATCAGATCGACACCGCTCAATATGTTCTGAAGATAGAAAAGGAAGGGTTTGCGAGCCGGACTATCGACGCGATTGACGTCAGCGAAGAAGATGTCAATCTGGGAGACATCGAGCTTCAGAAGGCGCCCTGAAAGGTGATCAAGCTGAAGAAGGGTTGATAGGTTGACCAAAGGTTTTTAAAAGGAGAACAACTATGTGCTTCAGGCCCCCTTCGGCCGGCAAAAAGGAGATTAAGTGCCCCAGATGCGGTGCTATAAACCTGGCTACCGCAACGAAATGCGTGCAGTGCGGCGCCGAAGAAAAGGACTTCGCTGTCCCTACCCCTGCTGCTCCACCCGGGCGGGTAGCGCCACCTCTGCCGAAGGCTCCTCCGCCGAGGCCGATGCCCAAGGCACCGCCGGTCCGCCATCGGGTCATGACGAAGATGAGGATGAATAGACAGAGTGTGGCGTGGCGGGTGTGGAGCATACATTGACATTTCTCGGGACAGGCGCTGCAGGAGGGGTGCCGTCCTTCTTCTGTACCTGCGCGGCGTGTCTGGAGGCTAACGCAGAGCCGCAACTCCAGCGCACACGGTCATCCGTGCTGATCAGCGGAAGAAAGAACGTCCTCGTAGACGCGCCTCCTGATCTGCGGCGCCAGCTACTTGCGGCCGGCACCCGGCAGATCGACGGTTTCATCCTGACGCATACGCATTACGACCATTCCGGCGGGCTTGGGGATATCGAGTTTCATGCGCGGATTGACGCCCTCGACCCCATACCGTCCTACATGTCACGGGAGAGCGCTCTCTGGCTTGAGCAGACCTTCGGCTTCATGGCCGATTGCCTGGCCGTGCATGTCATTGAGCCGGGAGAAGAGTTCATTTTAGACGATATGACCTATACCGCACTCGAGGTAACGCATTCGCCGGGAACGTTCGGACTGCTCGCAACAACAAAGCACGGTCGCGCTGCCTATATCCCGGACACGGGACCGCTTCCGCCGGACACGTTGGAGGCGATTCAAGGCGTGGACACGCTCATACTAGGGGCCTCTTTCTGGGGAACGAACAGGCTGCCTGAAGACCACCTTTCAGTAGAGGAGGCGCTCATCGTCGCGAAGAATGTCGGGCCGAAGCACTTCTATCTGACACACCTTTCCATGCACTACGATTCGCCCGTAACGAATCATGAACTCGAATCGTATCTCGCACCCTTGGGTGAATCCTTCCGAATCGCGCGCGACGGGCTCTCTATACGTATTTGACCGGAGGCAAAGATTGAGCAGTAAAGAAGAGTTGAAACGAGAGGCTACCGCAGTGAGGAAATCCTGCTGTTTCTTCTGCCATCAGAATTGCGGGGTGCTGGCCTACGTAAAGGATGGCAAAGTACTCGCGATCGAGGGAGACCCGGAGCACCCGGTAAGCCAGGGGGGATTGTGCGCCAGGGGGGTTATCGCCCTTCAGCACCTCAACCATCCGGCGAGGGTCAACGCGCCCTTGAAGAGAGTTGGCGCCCGGGGTTCCGGCAAGTGGGAAGAGGTTTCCTGGGACCAGGCCCTTGATGAGATCGCATCTAGGCTCACGTCTTTGAAGGAGGAGTACGGCGCGGAGACGGTGGCAACGGCAGGAGGCACGCTGCGCGCCAACGACTGGGCACGCCGGCGGTTCATGAACCTTTTCGGAAGTCCGAACGGGTTCCACAATGCTCATCTCTGCTGGATTCCTACCTTCATGATCGAGACAGCGATCTACGGATGGTGCCCCTTCGAAATCGACCTGGCAAGCAGCCGTCTGATTGTGCTCTGGGGCCATAACCCCGGCGCTTCGGGTATGCCGGAGATGCGGGGTATTTTCGACCTGAAGCAGAACGGACTCAAGGTCATTGTCATCGATCCGCGCTACACGGAAACAGCATCGAAAGCCGACCTGTGGCTGCCGTTGCGGCCAGGCTCCGACGTGGCGTTAGCGCTCGCCTGGCTCAACGTCATCATCTGGGAAGGTCTGTACGACCAGACCTTTATCGAGAACTGTTGCATCGGCTTCGAGGAACTGTCCCAGCATGTACGGCAGTATACGCCCGAATGGGCGGCTCCCCTCACCTGGCTCGACGCGGAGCTTATCCGCAAAGGCGCGCGCATGTACGCGGCTAACAAGCCCGGGAACATCCAGTGGGGCGTCTCCATCGACCAGTCCGGGAGATCAGCCGGGGCCGGCATTCATGCGAGAGCCCTTTTGCGCGCCGTCACCGGCAACCTTGACGCGCCGGGCAGTGACCTTCTGTGCGGGCCGAGCCCCGATTTCATTACCGACGAAGAGATGGAGGCCAACGACTGGCTGCCGGAGGAACAGAAGGCAAAGCAGATCGGCTCCGACCGGTATAAGCTGATCACATGGCCGGGTTATGGCCGGATAGCGGCGACTCACGAAACAAGTCTGGGGCAAGGCGCCCACTGCCGAATGGATGTGCGAGGCCCATCCGCCATCCGTATTCAGGGCCATTGTGACGGAGAAGCCCTATCCTGTCAAAGCGCTCATCGTCCTCGGGACAAACCCGATCAATTCATACGGCCATACGGACCTCGTGCTCGAAGCCCTGCGCAAGGTGGATTTCCTCGTCACCATGGAATACTGGATGACGCCTACGGCCATGCTTTCCGACTACGTCCTTCCTTCGGCGTCTCCCCTGGAGAGACCCACCATTGCGACCACCTACGGGTGCTCCGACACGCTGATCGCATCGGAAAGGGCCATACAGCCCATGTTTCAGCGCAGGACCGACTACGAGTTCTGGCGCGGCCTGGGCGTGAGGATGGGCCAGGAAGAGATGTGGCCGTGGGACAACCTGGAAGAGGCATTCTACTACCGGATCTATCCGCTCGGCTACGACGTGAGCAGCTACGACGAGTTCGTTGAGAAGCACCGTTTTCATTTCCCCGAGCGCGAGTACTACAAGTACGGCCGGGTCGGTTTTGCCACACCCTCCGGCAGGATCGAGCTTGTCTCAAGCACGCTCCAGGAGCTCGGCTATCCCGCGATGCCAACGTACGCGGCGCCCGCGGAGAACGAGATCGACGATCCGGAGCTTGCCCGGAAGTTCCCCCTCGTGCTCACCTCCGGAAGCGGCTTTATGCCCTTCCACCATTCCGAGCACTTCCAGATCAAGGAGCTGCGCTTGCTCAAGCACGAGCCCTACGTGGACATCAACCCGGCAACGGCAAAGGAGCTCGGCATCTCCATGGGCGACTGGGTATGGATCGAGACGAAAAGGGGACGGATCAAACAGAAGGCGAACCTTACGCAGGCAGTCCATCCAAGGGTGGTCGTGACACAGCGCGGCTGGTGGTATCCGGAGCGCGGGGCAGCCGAGCCCGAGCTTGGCGGCTGCACAGAATCGAACGCGAACGTGCTGACCGATGTGTCTGATGAGGCGTGTGATCCACTGGGAGGAAGCTGGGCCAACCGCGGGCTTCTCTGCCGCGTCTACAAGGTCGAGCAATCGGAAACGAAGGCAACGTGAACAGCTTTATGAAAATGGAACTGAATCTTTATCACGGATGCACGCAGATAAGAGCCAGGAGAGATAAGGACGGATGGAATAACGGATTTCCCCACCGGAGGTGTGCACGTTGACCGGAGATGCCGTTTTATCACAGCTCCGGTCAAAAAAATCATCCGCTCTTATCTCAGTTCTTATCCGCTCTTATCTGCGATAGAGGTCGTTTATCTGACTTAAGGTGAGTGATATGGCGCGATTCGTAATGATCATGGACACGAGGCGGTGCATCGGATGCCATTCCTGCACGGTTGCGTGCAAAGTGAATAATGAGCTGCCCGTCGACATGATTTACTGCCCCGTTTTCACTTACGGACCCAACGGCGTATTCCCTCACGTGAGCATGACCTTCTATCCGCTCATATGCATGCACTGCGAGAACCCGCCCTGCGTCGGCTGTTGTCCCTCCGGGGCATCGCAGCAGGATGCCGACGGTATTGTCTGGGTCGACCAGAACATATGCATCGGCTGCAAGGCATGCATCCAGGCCTGTCCGTACCGCGCGCGCCACGCGAACGCCAAGACCGGGACGATCCAGAAATGCGATTTCTGCAAGGAGCGGGCGCGGGAGGGGCTTGAGCCCTTCTGCGTGCAAACATGTCATCAGCGGGCGCGGATCTTCGGCGATCTCGACAATCCGGAAAGCGAGGTCTCGCACATGAAGAACAGCATGCACACGTTGCAGCTTCTGCCTGAGATCGGCACGGATCCTCAGGTTTACTATATCGTCTTGTCCGAGCGGAGTGAAAGAACTTTCGCAGATGAACGCAGATAAAGCAGGAGATGTTCGCAGATGACACGATTGTGGACAGCACCGGAGGGGCGCCACTGCTGTCGCGCTCAGCGCTGCGGAGCCCGTTCACGCCACCGAAGGTGCGAGTTACCGGCTGCGACGTTTTATCGCAAGCGGCAAGCCAACATCAGCGTTCAATCAAGCTTTTGGTTTATCTCATGCCAGGGAGTCAGGGATGAAGGAAAAACATAATTGGGGCTGGCCCATCGCTTCCTATCTATTTCTCGGAGGTCTCGGGGGCGGCATGATCGTCCTGGCCGGGCTTGCCGACCTTGCCTTCGGCAGAGGAGAGCTTTTCAGCCTGAGTAGCCTCATCGCCGGGGTAGCCATCGCCATAGGCAGCGGCCTTCTCATCTTCGAGCTGGGCCGCCCTTCACAGTTCTGGAGGGTCTTGTCACGCCAGAAGGCGATCATGACCGCGGGCGCCTGGATGCTCTCTTTCACGATTGTTACGAGCTTTGCGTATTTCTCCTTCTGGCCCGACTTTTCTCCCTGGCGGGAGCTTGTGGGCCTGCGGCGCCTTGTTGCCGGGATCAACATCGTCCTTGGCCTGGGCGTCTGCATCTACACGGGCATCCTTCTCGGCTCCTTGAGGGCCCGCGCCTTCTGGAACACACCGATCCTTCCGGTCCTTTTCCTGGTTTCCGGTCTTTCTACCGGCGCAGCGGCCCAGGCGCTCCTGGCAGGTGCATGGCCCTCCAGGGGAGGCGCTGCCGAGGTGGAGGCAGTTCACGCAGCCTTGCGCTCTCTGGACCTCACCCTTATCGTCTTCGAACTGATGGTCCTCTTTCTTTATGTGGTCATGATGCGTCTTGCGTCAGGGAAGGTTGCGGCCCGCATTGCCGCAACGTGGCTGGCCGGCCGGAATTGTTTTACCTTCTGGGGTGGTCTTGTCATCCTTGGTCTGGTGGCGCCGGGCCTGCTCTACCTGGTCCCTTCCGCGGCTGCCCTTCTTGCAGCGCCGGTCCTCATCCTGGTCGGGGGGCTGATCCTTCGCTTCCTGGTGGTATTTTCCGATGAGCGGGACGAACTGCCCGGCGAAGGTCAGTATTATTCGAGACTGCCGGAACCGGATGCGCCGTTTTTGAAGGCATGGGATTGATGAGAAGAGTCATCGCCAACGACCCCGGAGTAAACCCGGATTTTCCCGTCAGAGATTGGCACGGGTGCGGGGTTATCCTCGCAGACACGCTCCTTTCGCTCCAGCGGCTTCAGTCGCTCGCGTTCGGCTTCGAAACTTCTGCTTGCGCAGAAGACCGAGCTTTCTCGCCTCTCGACGGTCTGCTACAGGATAACCCCGCACCCCTGCCAATGACCTGTAGTGATAATTGCGAACGATGAAGTCGAAAGACCCCCATGAAAAGCTCCTTCTCGCATCCGTTGATTGTGACCGCTGCGGTGTCTGTGTCGATTCGTGCGAACTCCTCGGGGGCCTTGGGCCTTCGTCCTGGGGAGATTGCCCGTACCATTATCGATGGCGAAGTCCATGACGATACGATAGCGGCTGTTCAGCGATGCGACCTCTGCGGGCTCTGCGGTCAGCATTGCGAATCCGGTGTAGAGCCGGCGGAGATGATGCTCGCCGCCCGCACGGTGCTGCACCACCAGGGGAAGCTGCCTGTTCAGGACTATGAAGTTGCCCTCGTGGATCGAGACTGGAACATCTTCAGCCTCTACAGGGCAACCTACGCCATTGATTACTCGGACCTGAAGCGGGAGCACTACAAAACGCTCTTTCTGCCCGGGTGCTCCCTTGGTTCTTTTGCGCCCGAACTGACCCGCGCCACCTACACGTGGCTTCTCTCGCAGGGCATAGACACGGGATTTTCCGAGCTTTGTTGCGGTGAACCCCTGCGCAATATGGGCCTCAAACAGAGGGCCGACCACTATAGCCATCATCTCGGCGGGATGCTCCGCAAGGCGGGGGCCGATACGATCATTACCGCCTGTCCCGGCAGCTTCGGTTACCTGACAAAATCCCTCCCTGAGGTGAAGGTCGTCTCCCTCTACCGCCTGATGAACGAGGCGGGAATCAGGGTGTCCACCGGTGAGCGCCTTACCGTACACGATTCCTGTGCCGACCGGCGCCCCCACGGGCCTAGGGCGGGACAAGACCTGCGCCACATGCTCAGCGGCAACGCACTGCTGGAGATGAAACACCACGGAAAGAAGTCGATCTGCTGCGGCTCCGGCGGTGTGGTCTCCCTTGTGGACCCCGAACTCTTCCTCAAAAGGGCGGGCAGGCGTCTCGGCGAGTTTGAAGAGACGGGCGCCGACCGGTTGATCACCGCCTGTATGACCTGTGTCTATACCCTCTCACAGGTTTCGCAACCCTACCAGGTCGCCCATTTCCTGGAGCTTGCCTTCGGCATTACCGGTCGATCAGGGGCAAATTCTGGAAAACCTCTACGCCATGTGGGATGGGGAGCCGGGTGAAGCCAACCAGGCGCGCCTCCTCCAGGCATGTTGCTTCACCTCCTCCGAAGAAGGCTGACGTGCCATGAAAGAGACCTTTCTCAATCGTGCCACGAGGAATCTCTGCCCGGTCTGCCTGCGCGCCATCGATGGGCGGATTGTCTCACGGGGCAAGGCAGTCTACGTTGAAAAAACCTGCCCCGAGCACGGTCTCATGGAAAGCAGGATATGGCCCGACAAGGACCATTACGAGTGGATGTGGACGTTTCGTCTGCCCGTGGTGCGGCCGGAAATTACGCGAGAACCCATTGGCGATTGCCCCCGGGGCTGCGGCATCTGTACCCGCCACCTGAGAAAGACGACCCTCGTTGAAATGGAGCTTACGCGCCGCTGCAACATGCGCTGTCCTGTCTGCTTCATGGGTGCCCATGAAGAACTGAGTGAACCGGACGACCCGGACCTTGAAACCATCCGGTCCATGTATGCCTCGATTCACGAAGAGATGGGTCCCGACGTGAGCATTCAGCTTACGGGGGGCGAGCCGACCATCAGGGACGATCTGGCAAAAATTGTGCGGCTCGGTGCTTCCATGGGGTTTTCCGCCATTGAAATCAATACGAACGGTCTCGCCCTTTCGCGCAACCCAGGTCTTGCGGCGTCACTGAAAGAGACAGGTGCCTCCGGCATCTACCTGCAGTTCGACGGACTGACCCCGGAGGTTTACCGTCAGATACGGGGGGCCGATCTCCTGGCGGACAAACTGCGCGTAATCGAGCGCTGCCGCAAGGCAGGTATCCAAGCAGTCCTGGCTATGACCGTGATCAGAGGTATCAACGAGGGCCAGATCGGCAAGGTCTTAGACTTCGCCCTGCAGAATAGCGACGTGGTTGCAGGACTCGCGCTCCAGCCCGCCTTCGTTCTCCGGCCGGTTCGAGATGGAGATGCCGGATCGTCTTTCTATGGGAGACGTGATTTTTCTTCTCGCCGAGCAGAGCGACGGCTTGATAGGACCCTATGACCTGTGGCCCCTCGGCTGTTCCCATCCCCTGTGCTCCGCAGGTGTCTATCTCATAGAACGCGAAGGTAAAGGTTTCTTCCCCTCCACCCGCCTCATTTCTCGCGAGGAATACGTGAGCGAGTTCAACCCCGACAGCCCCCAGGGCTCTGTCTTCGCAGACCTCCTGGCCGGAAGAGAGGCGTGTACGGGCAGGGGCCTTTCCGTGGTAATCATGAATTATATGGATGCGTGGAGCTTCGATTTTGAACGCCTGCGGGAGTGCAGCATGACGGTCAAAACAGCCGATCTCAAGACGGTGCCATTCTGCGCGTACCACCTGAGGAATGCGAAAGGCGAATAGGTTTGTAGCAGTGTCGAGGAGAGTGACCGACTCAGGAAAGTTGGGTCAGCCCTCGGGTTCTCGAACACTGTTGATTACCCGAGCGATCCTGATATCGACTTCTAGGCCTTCCAACGGGTCTTTGAGGGGGAGTGCGCCAAGCAATACAGCTTCCCGGTAGAGCGCTTCGACAATCCTCAAGTTTTCCCAGTAATCTGCTTTCCGGGATCGGATCAACTCTCGCTCGAAGTCCTCACGCTTCTTAGGATTCGTTATCACCTCTCTTTTCGTCATCTAATGTTGCTGTACCGTCTATCCGTTATACCACACAATCTATTGCTGTCATGCTCGCCTTTCACAGCCCAGCGCCTGCTCCATGGCTGGAGAACCATCCCATCCGCTCATCGTAGTATTCCCACTTCCTGAAAAATTACGACGGCCCATAAATTCTTTGTTACCCACCGTCCCTGAATAACACGGTTAGACCTGCCGAAGAAATCGCACACCGTCCCCCTCGTTACTCTCGAAGTTCTAACGGGCTTTATATCGGATAACTTAAACGGACTGCCTGGCGCTCGGAACTCGCGACCCGGTAGGCGGCAAGTGCCGCCGTTTGTGACTGTCAACTTAGCGATCGGCACCGATTTTGAGATCAGTTAGGCCCTTGCAGCCGTACGAAAAGCCGGGGTAGTATATTATCCAATGCGAATCGGTAGAAGGGATTTACCGCGCATCTTTCCGGAAAGGGCAGGACATTCGTGTCGGTTAGTAGGACAGAGAACAGCGCAACAAAGACGAACTGCAGCCTTTGCGGGTATCTCTGTGGTTTGACAGCCCACATGGCGGACGGGAGGATCACCCGGCTCGAGCCGGATGCCAGCCGGTATCCGTATGACGCGGCCATCGTCAAGGGATGCGCCCGTTGCCGCCGCAACCTGGAATTCCTCGATCACCCCACGCGTCTTAACTATCCGATGAAGCGCGTGGGCGAGCGGGGCTCAGGCCGATGGGAGCGCATCTCGTGGGATCAGGCCCTCGACGAGATTGCAGCGCGGCTCACCCGGCTGAAAGGGGAGCACGGGCCACAGACGCTGGCGACAAGCATAGGCGGGCCGCACACCGTATACTGGCCGCTCCATCGCTTCATGAATCTCTTCGGCAGTCCCGAACAACATGGGCATAGGGCAGATCTGCTGGAACCCTCATATCTGGGCAGACGCACTAACGTTTGGCTGGCCCCTCGATAACGAGCTCGACCTCGAAAAGACGTCGTGCGCCATTCTCTGGGGCGTAAACCCGGCAGAATCGGACAACTCGCTCTTCTGGCGCACCATCAAGGAATATAGCAGAAGCGGAGCCCCGCTGATCGTGGTCGACCCCCGCCGGACCAAAACGGCCGCGCTTACCTCACGCTGGCTTGCGATAAGGCCTGGCACCGACTGTGCGCTCGCCCTCGGCCTCCTCAACGTCATCGTCACGGAGAAGCTCTACGACCGGCCTTTCGTCGACACATGGTGCCACGGCTTCGAGGCACTGGAGCGCCATGTCGCGCCCTACACGCCGGCAGTTGTCGAGGCCCTGACAGGCGTTCCCGCGGCATCCATCGTGGAGACGGCCTCGCTCTATGCCGGACGCAAGCCTGCCACCCTGATCACGGGACGGGGCATCGATCAGATCGGGCCAAACAGCTTTCAGACGCACCGTGCACTGGCCATCTTGCGGGCCGTTACAGGAAACGTTGACGTTGCCGGGGCATCGCATCTCGCACAGATGCCCGATTTCACGCCGGAGGTCGACCTGGAATTGAGCGATCGCCTGCCTGAACAGCATGCGGGAAAAGCAGTTAGGCGGCGACCGCTGGTTGCTCCAGTCTTACCGGGGCTACGAACTCGTTGATAGCTACATCCGGAAGCACGGCAAGCGCCTGCCCGTACGTTATCTGACGTCGGCCCACCCGAACCTTATCTGGCGACGCCATGCTCGAAGGCAAGCCCTACCCGGTTCGCGCCATGATCGTGCTGGCGAGCAACCCATTGCTCTCGCAAGCCGACAGCCGCCTGGTCTATCGGGCGCTGAAGAGCCTCGACCTTTTGGTTGTCATCGATCTCTTTCAGACACCCACGGCCATGCTGGCCGATTATGTGCTGCCCGCTGCCGGGAGCTTGGAGCGGGCCGTCGTACAGACGAACGCCGGGACCGCAAATATCGCCTACGGCGGCGATAGGGCCATCCATCCGATGTACGAGCGTCGTGCAAATTTCGATTTCTGGCGGGGACTCGCTGTCCGGATGGGGCAGGAAAAGGATTGGCCCTGGAAAACCTTTCAGGAGGGCATCCAGGATATGCTGGCCCCGGCCGGTATATCGTGGCAGGACTTCTCGCGAAACAGGGCTCTACTGCCCGGCCCGTGTATACGGAAAGTCCGCGCATGTCGATGAAGCCTCGGGCCTCCCTGCAGGCTTTGCCACACCGAGCAACAAAATCGAGCTCTATTCAGAAATACTCGACAGCATCCATGCGCAGCCTTTGCCCGTGCACCGGCCCCCAACGGGTGAATCGAAAGAGTATCCCCTGACGCTCATTACGGGCGCGAGAACACAGCCCTATTACGCATCTGCGTTCCGTCAGGTGGAGAGCCTGCGCAGGCTCCATCCAGAGCCGCTCGCAGAAATGAGCGCCGGGTGCGCCATGAGGCTTGGTCTGACTGAAGGGCAGGCGGTCTGGGTCGAGTCTCCCCATGGCAGGGCATGCTTCAGGCTGAAATTAGCCGTCATGCGGACCGATGTCGTCAGCGTCGAATACGGCTGGTGGTGGCCTGAGTTAGCGAGCGCCGAGCCCGAACTGGGAGGCGTGTGGCGCTCGAACGCAAATCTGCTGACCAACGCAGACGCGCAAGAATATGATAATCTTATGGGCCAATGGGCCTACAACGGGCTGCCCTGCCGGGTCTACCCGGCAGAAGAGAGGATCTCGGGCCCAGTGTAGAGAAGGAGGTTGTCGCGCCATGAACGAACAATTGCGCGCACAAAAACACGCTTTCATGTTTTTCACCAAAGCCCCGACGCCCGGCTTGACAAAAACGAGACTGACTTCCGCAAGGGGCGGATTTCTCACACCCGAGGAGGCGACAGACCTCTACTCTGCCGTGATGCTCGACGTAGCAGAAATCGGACACGCAGCACTGCAACAGCTCAATGCGGGCGCAGACAAAAAGGGGGACCAATACGACTTTGTTGTCTGCTCAACGCCGGCCTCTGATATGGACCGTATGAGGCGCATCTTCGAGGAGGCGTTTCCCTGGCCCGTCCAATACATCACGGACAACGGAAAAATGTTCAACGAGCACTTCGACGACGGCTTCAAACAGTTATGGAAGCTGGGCTACCATTCGGCCGTTTCCATTGGCGGCGACCTGCCGTCCATGCCCGTTTCGCACATCGTGCGGGCGTTTCAATGGCTTGCCTATTTCGACTCTGCGTACGAGACGGGCGGCCTTGTCTTCTGCCCGTGCCAGGCGTGCGGCGTCTCTCTGGTAGGCCTAACGGAAAAGACGCCTATGGACTTTGATGGCGTATTCTACAACGCCGATGGCACCCCTGCGCTCGACGCCATCACGGCCCTTTCGGCGGCGCGGGGCATCCCGGCAGCAGCCCTCGATCCTGTCTCTGACATAGACAATGCGGAGGATCTGGCCCACGCCCTGTCGCTCGCCCGCTCGCATGCCTATGTGAGCCAATTTCAACCGGAGGTCATGGCGCCGAAGCGATTCCTGGCCTGGGCTGATGCAACGGGCATTGTTGTCAACACTCCACCGAATGCCGATCACGACCCACGGGAGGCGATAGATGCCTGAAATTCAGATAGACGCAAGCCGCTGCACCGGCTGCGGCACGTGCAGCGATTTTTGCCCTTTCGAGGTCCTGGAACTCGTGAGAGCAGGCGGGGCCGAAGACCGGATGATCGCCCGCGCGGCCCGGCAGGAGAGGTGCTCGATGTGCGACACCTGCGTGGGCCAGTGCCCTGTTGGAGCTATTCGTGTCATCGAGACCGATGCGGAGCGCGAGGCGCTCGGCAAAAAAATGGCGACAAGGGCCGCGCCCATTGCTGACGATGAGCATCTGCGCTACGAAGAGTGGCACGAGACGCTCGTCCGTATCCTCTCCCTTCGCTGGAACCCGGTGGCCGTATCGCTCATCGGGGCCGATACCTCCATGCCGGATGCGCCTCTGCCGCCGGCGAAACTGCGCCACTGCCAATCGATCATGGCAGCGCGCCGGGGCTATTCGCTGTTGATGACGCCCCATTGCCACGCCTGTCCCGATGGGACGCACATTCTGGGCATGACGGAAATACCTCCGAAGCTGGCAAGCGGAGAGCTGTATCTGCGCTTCGGAAAGCTCGATTCCATAGAGGCAGCCCGTCAGATGGTGAAGGAGCGTCCCTGCCTGCCCGGCCGCTCCATCGGCGCCACCCTGGTTGCGCCGCTGAAGGACGCCATCCATACGCCGGATGTCATCATCGTTGTCGCCAACCCCGAACAGATGATGTGGCTCTGCATGGCCGCTTCGTACTACTCCGGTCAGCGCTTCGACTTCAAGGTCAGCGGCTACAATGCATTGTGCGTCGAGGCGACCGTCATCCCGTTTACAACCGGAAAGATCAACATCTCCCTTGGCTGCTACGGCTGCAGGGGCGCCTCCGATATAAGCGACGATCTGATGTTCATGGGTATCCCTCTGGCCGAGATGCCGAGGGTAATTCAAGGCCTCGGCGAACTGGGTAAGAAGGCTATTCCTGACTCCCGGGCCAAGATATACCTGCCCTTGTAGCAAAGGAAACGAAAGGAGGCATCATGGGGCGGAAGGTTGGAAGAGGTCCGCATACGGCAGGGCCGCCCGTCTGACGGGCCTGCTCTTGTGCGCCTTCTCGCCTCTAACCGGATGGCAACGGACATCGACCCTGTAGACTTTATCGTGGCGGAAGTAGACGGCAGGCTGCACGGCGCTGCCAGGCTGACATGGGTGGGTAAGGACGATGCTTTTCTCCGCCCGATTGTCGTGGCAACAGAGGCGCGAGGGACGGGCCTCGGACGCGCTTTACTGGAAAGACTCTTCGGCATCTGCGCGAGCATCAGCGTTATCGCCCGCAGCGATGCCGTTCCGTTTTATCGCCATTTAGGATTCACGGCCGTGGACTGGTCTTCGATCCCTGGTGAATACAGGGACGAATGCGAGTGCTGCGATGAGGCGGCGCAATGCCGACCGATGTCGATGAGGTGGACCCTCAAGGACGAAGGACCGTCCGCGGTCAGGGAAATTGGTTGATTGATTCGAACCCCGGTTTTTCTGCCCGCTTCCGTTTCCGGAATGCGAATAGTAGCTGGAATCATCAGTTTGACACTGCCCGTGAAACCCCATAAAATAAGGTGAGCGAGAGTGGCGGAATTGGCAGACGCACTGGACTTAGGATCCAGCGGGGAAACCTATAGGGGTTCAAATCCCCTCTCTCGCATTTCGCAATACCTCGCGATGCCGGTCTCTGTTATTTCCCTCGTCTAAAAGAATTTAAAGCAACCTTCGCAAAGGGGCAGGCCTTGACTGCCCCTTTGCCCGATAGTGCAACGCGAACTTAAACTTTCTTCCTTTCCTTCGCTATGCGTTCTCCCGTCTTGTAATATTCGCCCTTGAGTGCAAGCTCGGCTTCTTCCTCGTCCCGTTTGGTCCAATGGCCGAGCGTGTATCCGAACCAGGGCACCTTTGGCGTGAGGGGAGGAAGGCCTTCCTCTTCCCATATTTTTCGCGCATCCTCCATATATTTCTTCAAGGGCAGAGATGTGGGCGTATATGCCCATTTACGCGTGGCGTCTATCAGGATGGCTGTTGTAGGTGGATAGCCCGAACGCTGTGAGACTTCGTCCATCGGAACCGCGGAAGGATCGAGATGAGCAGACTTCCCGGGGGTGATGCGGACATCTCTATCGGGCTGCACGGCGAAGCAGAGAGCCCACAAATATGAATCCGGGTCGTGGGGATCGATATCTTCATCGACGACGATAACCCACTTGAGGTAGCCGGGATCGAGAGCAACAGCGCCGTTGAGCGCCTTCCACGGTACGGTCCGGTCTTCGCGGGTCGGCTTTTTCAAACTTATCACGCAGAACTGCTCTGTGCCGCTCTCACCGTGGAGACCCACGTCCACAAGGCCGCTGATGCCGAGATCGTGCTTCAACAGCTTGTAATAGGCCGCTTCGGTACCGACCGCTTTTATCACACTGCTTTCGCTCGGCGGAAACTGGCTTATGAACGTGTTCCAAATAGGCTTCTTCCGATGAGTGATGCAGGTGATATTTAAGAAAAGATTTTCGGTGGGTAACCCCATGTAGCCTGTATATTCACCGAAGGAGCCTTCTCTCTCCAACGCATCGGTCGGGATCTCGCCTTCTATGACCACTTCTGCTGTCGCGGGAACTTCTATGGGAACAGTCTTGCACCTGACAAGCTCCAAGGGTTCTCCGGCAAGACCACCCGCGATCTCGTACTCATCCTTTCCGATGGGGAATTTCGTGACCGCGACCATACCCAGGGTTGGCGTGGCTCCGAGGAAGACAGCCACAGGCATCGACTTCATTCCTTTCTCTTTGCATTTCTGCCAGTACTGTCTCATGTGCTGCGGCAGCCGGCAATCGCATCCAACTCGAAGCTTGTCTTTTACCATGCCCCTGTAATTGCCGACGTTGATAGTCCCCGTATCAGGGTCTTTCGAAACCCAATTAGCGGCGGTGAAGTAAGGAGCATTGTCCATGCCGGGCGTGGAGATGGGAATCGGGAATTCCTCCAACCCGCCGTGCTCGAGAAGAGTATCTCCCATGTGGACCTCTTCCTGGCAAGGCCCCTGGTCCACGACGCGTGGCTTTATCGGATTGAGCTGAGCTTCGGTCCAGCGGCTCATGATCTCATCAGGTTTACAGCCCATGGCCAGCGCGTAGACCTCTCTGGAGGCGGCATGTCCGCCAACGAGCACGGAGCCTTCATACTTCCTGCCCTTCACGTCGGTCACGTTCTGGAAAAGGAAAGGCTTACGATCTTTTTCGGGAAGGCCCCTGAATTGCCAGCGGACGAGCGGCTGCAACTCCGTATCCTTGTTGATCTTGCGTTCCATGGTATAAATCATCCCCTTCGACCGAAGCACTCCGATATACTCTCTCAGGTCTTTGTAGTAGCTCACACTCATTCCTCCTTTGCCCGCATTTTTTATCGATGGGACGTTTCTCACCGGCGCTTATCGCGCTATCGCCGGCCAAGTATTATGGACACTATCCGCACAGACGGTGGATTGTCAAGCGTTTTTTCCGGGTTATAGGGCGGAAGAATCTGTTCTTTTATTTATTGCTTGACTTGAAAAACGAGCCTGGTATACCATGAAGAATACCATCCACACGATTTTCAGTCTCACGATAGTGAAAAAGCGGTTCTGCTTATAACCGACAATGAGTGTCCCGGTTCAAAGCCGGGGAAGGAGATGAAAAATGATCGTGGATATATTCTGCCACCATGTTTCACACACCAACATTGAGACGATAGAAAAAGCGCGTTGGCAGCGAGACGGCACAACGCCGGAGAAGAGCAGCCCAAGGAAATTCGCCTGTCCGGTCAACAACGCAGATCCTGAGGTTCGGCTCAAGATCATGGATAAGTACGGCGTGGATGTGCAGGCCGTCAGCCTGACCATGGAGTCATTGGACGGCTTCGACGCCCAGACGGCTGCGGCCATCTGTAAACGCGCGAACAGTGACAACTACGAGCTCTGCAAAACGTACCCCGACCGGTTTGTCAATATATGCGCCATATCGCTCCTCGATGTGCATGGCGCCATGAATGAGCTCGACCGGGCAATTAATGAGCTGGACTGCAGGGCGGTCACCGTTGCGACAAACCAGAACGGCAAAGGACTCGATTCCCCTGAATATTTTCCGTTCTACGAAAAATTGTCGGAGCACAACCTGCCCATGCTTCTCCATCCGTGCAACTGGAAATCATACCCGCTGGCTGATGAGAGCCAGTGGATGTTCATGTCGCGGTTCGGATGGCCCCTGGACAGCACGCAGGCGGTATGGAGACTTATTTTCGGAGGCGTGCTCGACCGGTTTCCTACGCTGAAGATTGTCATGCATCACCTCGGAGCCATGTTCCCTTATTTCGCGGGGAGAATCCAGTTCGGCCTCGCAACGTTGAAAGACAAACTGCCGAGAGACTTCTCCGACTATTGGAAGAACATATATGGCGACAGCGCGCTGAGCGGCGGCCCGCTTGAATCATACGCGTGCGGCTACGCTTTCTTTGGTCCTGATAATGTTCTCTACGGCACTGATTATCCCTTCGGGCCTGAAGAAGGTGAACGGTTTGTCAGAGCCAACAAGGCGGGCCTCACATCTCTCACTATACCGGCCGGCGACATGCAGAAGATATTGGGAGAGAATGCAAGAAGGCTTCTCAAAATCAGATGAAGCAGGAGGATAACATGCTCAGTCTGGAAGGGTATGGGCCTGGTCTCCTGCACTCTGGAAAATCGGTCACCAAGCTTGAAGACCTGAAGGGGATGAAGATACGGGCACACGGCGTCTCCGGCAGGATCGTCACCGCGCTATAAAAAATATTACCAAGGTGCCGATGGGTGTCATCTATGCAGGCGTCTATCCTTTCCTGATCTCCATGATAGCGCTCGCTGTCCTTCTCTTCATTTTTCCGCAACTCGCTCTCTTCCTTCCCAGCGTGTTGATGAAATGAACCTATGAAAGCGCCGGCACGATCATGAGAAGACGGAGATTCACGAACATCTGGAGGAGGATAGAAATTGGGAAGCAGTAGAGAGCTGAACGCCTGGGTGCCGGTGTACGAATTCCTGAAAGAAAGGATCGTCAACGGTACGTATACACCGGGAGAAAAACTGAATGAACGGGAACTGGCACGACTCGTCAACGTGAGTCGCACCCCGGTGCGCGAAGCCCTGCGGGCGCTTGAACACGAGGGCTTCGTGACCAATGTCGCGAAACGCGGCGTTTCGGTAAAGAAATATTCTATCGAAGAGCTCGACACGCTCCACAGGATGCTGATCCGCCTGGAAAGCCTTGCTGTCGAGATGGCAGCCCCGAGACTTTCCAAACGCAATATCGCGACGCTGCAGAGCATGACGAATCGATTGCAGTCACTGGCTGCAAAGAAACGGTATATCGAATACCTGACGCTTAACTTTGAGTTTCATCTTTTCTTCGCGAAAGTTTCCGGCAGCAAAGAGCTGTTCGACGCCATAGCAGCGTTGCGGAAGCGCATATTCAGGTTCTATCATGCGCACATCATGCTGGCTCATGATCCGGAACGCTACGTGCAGTTTCACAGGGACATCATTGATGCACTAAACGGAAAGAGGAAAACCGGCGCACGGCCTGAAAAGATCATGGAAAAGCATATCGAACACGCCAGGAAGTCCTTTCTGGATTTCTATCGTGGGTTCGGAATAACCACAGGAGGCACGCATGTATAACGATTTGAGGGAATTTATTGAGGAGGCAAGGGCAGCAGGCGAGCTCACCCAGGTCGATGGAGCAGACTGGGACCTTGAGATCGGGACGATCACACATCTGGCGGGAGACAAGGGAAATTCCCCGGTCCTGCTCTTTGACCATATCAAGGGTTATCCGGCTGGATACCGTGTGGTAACGAACCAATTCACCACCACCAGAAGAACGGCGCTCTCGCTCGGTCTTCCTGTTGAAGGCCGC
This sequence comes from uncultured delta proteobacterium, assembly GCA_963825005.1. GTDB lineage: Bacteria > Desulfobacterota > Syntrophorhabdia > Syntrophorhabdales > WCHB1-27 > JADGQN01. The sequence continues at coordinate 125,021 of CAWGRP010000013.1, forward strand.
GGCCTGGACCTCGTTCGCGCATTGCGCGACCGGATAAAGCACATACCTCTCGTTCCGCCCGTAGAGGTTGACTCCGGACCGGTAAAGGAGAATATCATCACCGGAGACGACGTGGACCTTCTCATGTTCCCCACTCCTAAATGGCATGAGCATGACGGAGGCAGATACATCGGCACCGGCAGCGTGGGGGTGATACGCGACCCGGACGAAGGCTGGATCAATCTCGGGACGTACCGCACCCAGCTTCATGACAAGAACACGGTCACCATGAGCATGGTGCCCGGCCATCGCGGCGAGTCGATACGCAGGAAATGGTGGGAGCGGGGACTGGCCTGCCCCGTGGCTATCGCGTGCGGCCAGGAGCCGACTCTCTGGGCTGCTTCGCAGTGGGACGGGCTGCAACGGGGCGTCTCTGAATACGAGTTCGCCGGGGGCCTCCGCGGCGAGCCTGTAGTGGTGACCAAGGGCGTCTTCACAGATTTACCCATACCGGCAACTGCGGAGATCGTGCTCGAAGGGGAGATCCTGCCCATGGACGTCGAGAGCAGACAGGAGGGACCTTTCGGTGAATGGTGCGGCTACTACGCGGGCGGCGTCCGGACCATGCCGGCAGTGACGGATCAAAGCGATCCTCCATCGGAACGATCCGATCCTCCAGGGGAATCCTCCGCACCGTTATCCTTCGATCTGGTCGGTGGGCAAACATATTCAAAAAGCTGCATATCTCTGGAACGAGCTCGATCGTCAGGTACCGGACATCAAGGGTGTCTGGGTCATGGAGGAGGGAGCACTCCACAGCATCATCGTGGTCTCGATAAAACAGAGCCACCCGGGCCATGCAAAGCAGGCAGGCCTTCTCTCTGCAGTATCGGGCGCCACCAACTTTCAGAACCGGTTTGTGATCGTGGTAGACGATGATATCGATCCGTCTAATATTTCGCAGGTGCTCTGGGCGCTTGGCACACGCGTTGATCTCGACACCGGAATCGACGTGGTGAAGAACTGTCTGAGCGGCACCTCGAACCCCATGCTCTCGCCTGAGATGAAAAGGCTCGGCATAAACGAGATGTCGAGAGGGATCATAACAGCGTGTAAACCTTTCGCGTGGAAAGACAAGTTTCCGCCGTCGGTCGAACCGAGCGCGGAGCTTGCGGCAAAGATCCGCGAAAAGTGGAAGGCGATCTTAGGGTAAAAATGCAGGCCCAGTGCCGGGCCTGAACTGCTAGTAGCTCCTCGGCCACGGTGTAAGGCCCGGACGGTCCGGATACTTCTGTGCGATCTCCTTCACCTTCGGGTGATCGAGTGCAGTAAGGTGGCCACGGTCGTGTATCAGCTGGTCGCCAACGCGCCAGGTAGCAGTGCGAAGATCTCCCGTTATGTGCAGCCAGTACGGATATTCCGGCCTTGGCCACGGTGCGCCGATGTGGAAATGAATGTTGCTTGTCCTGTTGGGAAATTCCTTCGCCATTGTCTGCATAATTCATACATGAGACTGCCGGTTGAAGAGATGTGGCATACCACCGGCCATGCAAAGCAACAATAAATACAGTTGGTTAACAAGCCTTGCACCAGGGTAAGCAGATGGAACGAAACTTGCTCCGGAAACGACGGTGTAATGCGCTGAGATGATCTTGTTATAAAGGAGTAAGGATGCACACCAGACATATTGCGAAGCTCAATGAGGATCTATCCATTGAGATTCGCCCACGCTGCCCGAAATGCAAGAAAGAATTTATGCTCAATCTGAAGAATTACCTTCCCGAGAAACAGCGCGCCTGCTTCGCGTGCGGGACTGTGACATCTTTCGACACGGAGCTGGCGCAAAAGGTCCAAAAGCAGATCACAGACCTCGAAATCTCGATACGCGAGATATTTGAAAACTTCAGACCAGAATAAGTTTGCTGGATACCGCTATCGAGTCAAGAAGTAGTTGCGACAGGCTTCGGTCACACTTTCACGGTCCAGGTTTGGCTGTCCCTGTTGGTAACGCGCTGACCAGAGAATCTGCTGCAGTATGTCTCGCGGATAGCAGGCACGCAAAGGCTCCTTGTACTCAAAACCGATCATCTTGATCAACTCGCCTACCACCGACGCATTATAGGTGAGCCCGGACTTGACGCATGCACGCCGGGAAATCTCGTGGAACTGGTCCGCGGTGACGAAGTCCACTTTGATCTTGGTCTGGATACGGCGCAGGAAGGCTTCATCCATCATGGTTCCGGGGTCCAGATTGGTGGCAAAAACCACGAAGAGATCAAAGGGGATCTCAATCTTCTTGCCGCCACTCAACGTGAGGAAGTCAATACGGCGGTCAAGCGGGACGACCCAACGGTTGAGCAGCTCCTCAGGACTCACGCGCTGGCGCCCGAAGTCGTCTATAATGAGCATGCCGTTATTGGCCTTCATTTGCAGCGGGCCGGAGTAGAACTTGGTACCGGGATTGAACTGCAGGTCGAGCATCTCTACGGTCAGCTCGCCGCCCACCATCACCCGGGGCCTCTGGCAGATCAGCCAACGCGCGTCCTGCTCGTAGCCCTCCGGTTGCACTTCCAGTTTCCGGTGCAGAATCCCGTCGTACACGGTTATGATCTGACCGTCTATTTCTACAGCGTACGGGAGCCATATCCGGTCCTCATCAAAGAGGCGGGTTAGCGCTTCGGCAATGGTACTCTTGCCTGTTCCCGTGGGCCCGTAAAGGAAGAGACCACGCCCGGAAACTACTGCGGTCCCCAATTGATCCAGAAGCTTCGGGTCGAGCACCAGGTCCTCGCAGGCGCGGTGGAGCTGGCTCGGGGTGACCTTCAGGTTTCGCAAGCCCTGCTCTCCGACGCGATAGACGTAGTCATCAAACGAGACAGGTGCCGGACCGACGTACTGATTCTGGGCCAACAGGTCCAACGCCCGTGACTTTCCCCCGGAGGTTGTGGTGAGGCAGTAGTGCACACCCCTGTCAACGCCGGTGACCTGGCATAACTGCTCTTTGCGGAGACGCTGGAATAGATCGTCTACTATCCTGTGACCGAGCGACATCTTACGGGCCAATTCTTGTATTGTGAGTTCCCCTGCCATATAGAGGATTTTAAGAGCAAGATCCTCGAGCATGTTCCTGCGTACCCCGGTTTCTTCGACTGATTTGGGTGCCGGGATCGTATTTATTGCCATAGCGACGAACCTCCCTTACCTGCGAGCGGCACATAGCCTGCACCGCGATTACATTCATGCCATTCAGCAAATATTATCGCCGTATTTTTGCTTGTCATTAAGTGGCAGAAGACAGAAATGAGAAATCTGCTCCAGGTGTGGAGAAATGACTTTGAATTTTGCCTGCTTACATCACTCGACTCGTATTCGACATAATTTCATGTTACTATCGGCAATGCTCAAGAAGGCTCAAGCCAAATGAGGCGAACGCTTCGGCGCGCAAGACGGGATATCTCTCTTGCTCGCGTTTCCCTTCGGAGCTCGCTCTTATGTATCCGATCGTACTGATGCACGTTTCTGGATGTAAGGAAGGGAGGTTCTTATGTTTGTGGTCATTATCAATTTCCCACCAATTAAGGAAGGGAAGGACGATGAGTTCCGAGAGTGGTTCGCCTGGACAAACAAGGAATTTGCAAACTATGAGGGCTTCATCGGTCGTCGCCTTCTGAAGCCCGTGAAGGGTGGTACATATGCCGCGATCATGGAACATAAGAGCCGGGAAACCTTTGTCGCAATGAGTGACAGCTCGGCCCACGCCAAAGCAGCCGAGCGTGCCGCGCTCCTCTTCGACGGTCAACCGACAGTGCAGTTCTATGAAGTGATTGATTGACAACATACTTTATAACGACTACTATTTTGCACAATCGGTCGTATTCTGAGCGGTTATCAAAGGCTCACAGGTGGATACCGGCTTTCCGACTTTCGACAGTGAGATGATAATCGGGGCGGAGGCTAAATAGTGCTGGAAGGATCTTCGGGCAATTCGGATAACGGGGTATCGAGACAGGTCGGCGAACCAGGTGCTCCTGTTGTTATTCGCGGAAATAGCCTCACCATTAACGACGTGGTGCGCGTAGCGCGCTTCAACGCCCAGGCACGCATAACCGACGAAGAAGAAGTCCTGAAGCGTGTCGAGGCTTCCAATACGTACATCATCAATGCCACGCAGGCATGCAGGCCCGCCGCCGGGGGGGCCGCGATGTCTCCAAGCTGCAAACCCATCTATGGTGTGACCACGGGCTTCGGGGGCATGGCCAGCGTCTTCATCTCGCCGGAGATGGCCGGCGAACTGCAGCAGAACCTCATCTTGTTTCATAAGGTGGGAGCAGGCAGGCGACTACCCCTCAGCGATGTCCGCGCTGCCATGCTGATACGGGCCAACTCTCATCTTCTCGGTTTCTCCGGCTTACGGCTTGAATTGATTAAAAGGATCATAACATTCCTCAATGCACGGGTGACCCCGCACGTGCGCGAGTTCGGTTCCATAGGCGCGAGCGGCGATCTTACGCCGCTTGCCGCCATCACCGGCGCGCTCATAGGCCTGGACGAAGGCTTCACCGTTGACTTTGATGGAGAGGAGATCGATTCTCTCACAGCGCTTCGGAGACTTGGCCTGCCACGCATGGAACTCCTCGCGAAGGAAGGTCTGGCCATGATCAACGGGACCTGCGTGATGAGCGGCATTGCCGCGCAGTGCGTACACGACTCCTGGTCGTTAGTGGATCTGGCCATGGGGGCACACGCGCTTTTCATTCAGGGGTTGAACGGAACCAACCAGTCATTCCATCCTTTCATTCATGAACATAAACCGCACCCTGGTCAAATCAAGGCTGCTGCCTCCATGCTGCGATTACTGAACGGCTCCAGGCTTATCCGCGACGAACTTGAGGGCCGACTCGAATACGAGATCGGTAAGCTGATTCAGGACCGCTACTCGATCCGCTGTCTACCGCAGTATTTGGGACCTGTGCTCGACGGATTGGATACGGTTACCCGGCAGGTAACAACCGAAATAAACTCTGCCTGCGACAACCCGCTCATCGATCCTGACAGAGGCATGGATTATCACGGCGGCAATTTTCTGGGACAATATATCGGCGTGGCCATGGACCAGTTGCGCTACTATCTCGGGTTGATGGCCAAGCACCTGGACGTGCAGATTGCATTGCTCAACACGCCTGAATTTAGTAACGGGCTGCCCCCGTGTCTTATCGGCAACACCGACCGTAAAGTGAACATGGGGCTCAAGGCGTTACAGATATGCGGCAACTCGATCATGCCTCTGCTCACGTTCTACGGGCAGTCGCTGGTCGACAGATTTCCCACCCATGCCGAACAATTCAACCAGAACGTGAACAGCCTCGGCCTCGGATCAGCCAATCTGGCCCGTCAGTCCATCGAGGCTTTTCATCAGTACATGGCCATTGCCCTGATATTCGGCGTGCAGGCGGTTGACCTTCGTACTTATCTCGTTACCGGCCAATACGACGCCCGCGCCGCTCTCTCGCCGGCCTCTGCGGTTCTATATGAGGCCGTACGAGAGATTGTCGAGCGGCCGCCAACGCCGGACCGGCCTTATATTAGAAATGATTATGAGCAGCAACTCGATACGCACATACAACGTATAGCCGCTGACATCGCTGCCGGTGGACGCATTCCTCAGGCTGTCTCGCGTTAATGGTGATAGGCAGGTACGTCCCGGGCACACCGCTTTAGCTTTGGCAAGGCCGAAAGCAAGAGGACGGGCCGCCTGCTCTCTCGCTCTGCACTGAAGGAGTAATTCGGATAGAGTAGCGCGTCTGTCTCACCTACTGCCAGGCGGAAGGAGGGTTACCATGCCGAAGAGACTCGCCATCACCATTGCGGGGGCCGTCTCGCTCGGAAGTTTCGAGGCGGGGGTCATCTACGAGATCATTCATGCTCTCGACCAGCACAACAACAATGCCGCAGCCGACGATAGAATCCTGATCGACGTGTTGACCGGCGCTTCAGCGGGCGGAATGACAGCGGCGGTCACTGCGCAAAAGTTGATATTCGATTCCGGGGCCTTGACCGGGCCTTACGAAAATATTCTCTATAAGGCGTGGGTCCAGGATATAGACATTTCCGAGCTGCTCAAGGACCACCCCGGTGACAGCGCTACCAAGTCAATCTTCTCATCGGGGTACGTGGAGGAGCTTTCGCGGCGCTATATCACGTCGCGATATGGGACCGGTACTCCGCCGGTGCCGCAAAGACATTCGGCGGCGGCCGAAAAAATCTGGCTCGGCCTGGCGCTCTCCAATCTCAACGGCGTGGACTACGGCCTCAAGACCTCAACGGGTGACTTCACCTACACCCATTTTCAAGATAGTCTCCTGAAGCTCGTCGAAAACTCACCGGCCGTCGATACCCTGTCCTACTGGGAGACGATCCGCAGTGCAGCCGTCTCCTGCGGGGCTTTTCCTTTCGCCTTCAGGCCCGTAGAAGTGGTGAGGTATCCCGGCGACTACACATCGCCGAACCTTGAATCGATAATCCAGCCCGGTCAGGGTTTCTGCTACTCCGATGGTGGCACTTTCCAGAATCAACCTCTCGGCATGGCGAAACATCTCGTGGATGTGCTCGACCCGACTCACGTCGGCACAGAAGACCGCTACTATCTCTTCGTATCACCTCATGACAAGAAATCCGTTGCCTCCATAGACCTGAATGCCAATAATGCTGACTTCATTCCCTTCGCTAAACACCTTTTTTCCGCCATCTACAATCAGTCGCAGTTCCAGGATTGGATCACAGCCGAAGATATGAACAGGCAGATCGGCCTCCTTGATGAGCGCGCCGAGCAACTACGCAGACTGCTGGCGGACAAACCCGCTGAGGGAGCGGTGTTGCAGCCGGCCTCCAGTCTTTTGCTGTCCTTGCTCTTTCCGGGGGTAGATCCTCAAAGCTCCGGAAGTAACCCGATCAATGCTGCGCGCGAGCGGTTGAAGAAGCAGTATGCCGCCGAGTACGATACCCTTCCCGAGCAGGCCCGAAGCGTCTTCATCGACTCTGTTCTTGTTCTCGAAAAAGTGGCCCACCTGGGTGAAAAAGATGAAATGAAGATTCTCAGCATCATCGCAAAAGGTTCAGAGTTGGCAGGAGCAGACCTGCAGGCCTTTGGCGGCTTTTTCGATTTCAAATACCGGAAGCACGATTACGATGTGGGTCGCTTCAAAGCCCAAAACTTTCTTACCGCTGCGAACTGCCCCCTGGGCAGGATCAACTATGTTCCGGAACAAATAGCGCCCATAGACAAGAACCTGGACAATCTGAGGGTAGGACAAATGGACGAAGAGGTCCGCAAGAAAGTGTACGACCGGTTCAAAGAGCGGCTCCTGGAATTAATGGCCACGGAGGTGAACGCTGCCCTCCGGTTGCCCCTTTACTACCTGGTCGTCGGGCCCAAGCTGAAGAAGGCTCTCGGGCTGTAACTTCAACGGCGCCGGGTGTTCGTTAAGGAATAGCCTACTTCCTCTTGCCAGGTGCCGGTTCAATGCTGTTGGCAACGGCAAAATCGGCATTGTAGTTCACAACCGCCCACGCCGTTTTCGTGCGCTGATCAACGCCGTACGTACCGAGGCCGTAGCCCGACTTCCAGGGGCCTTTCACAAATTTTTTGGTGCCGCCGACATTGTTGTTCACGGCGTTGACCCATGTACCTTTCGCATCTTTGACGCCAATGCCAAAACCGCGCTTGCCCGGACTCTTGGCCAGACGGGGATCATAGGTTAACGAGAGCGTGTAGACATCGGTCGTGCCGGCACCAGGATCGGCCATGCCCCAGAGCGTGAAGATATCGCTCGCAAGATGATTGTTTTCTTTGGGCGCCCATCCGGTGTCGACCGTCTTGGTCAATTGCCGCTCATTGTAATCCTTCCTGGTGCTGCCGTTGATGCCGCTGAGGATCCCGGCCGTAGTGCGCACATACCCCGACTCACCGTTCGCGATTGCTCTGGATGTGTCGTCGCTCAGTTCATAGCTTTGGCCCTGGGTCACCAGAATCTCCTTACCGTTCCGGCTGTAACCCCAGGTCTCCTTCTTCACGAAGTTCAATGTGGGGGTAATCTGGGTGCCGGCGGTCGTGCATGTTTGCGGTGTTGCGCCTTCAGGGAAGCATTTGTCGGATGACCAGTTACCATGGTCGTCTGAATAATATTCGACGGTCACGCGGGGCCCATCAACCGTGTAGATGTAATAACCGATGGTGTACATCTCCTGGGACAGAGAGGTCTCGCGGCTTTTCTGACCGGCCCACTTGGCATCGGTCAGGGGTTTTGGCGTGTAGAACTTGCTGCTGTTGGAAGCTGTGATAAGTTCCTCCACCCTGGACTTTCCGTCAGGGCTCGCGACGATGGAACGCTGATGGATATGATCGTGGCCGCTGATATAGTACTTCACCTCGTTGTTCGTGAGGCTCGCATAAAAATTGTTCTGCATGGCCGGATTGGCGTCTGTATAACCGGTGAAAATCGAATCCTGGTGATTCTCCCCCATGAGGTTCTGGTGGGAGAATACAAAGGCGTGCGTCGTGCCGCGTGTGCTCTTGTTAAGGCGGTCACTGATCCAGCCCCGCTGATCTGCGATAGAATAGCCATAGCGGTAGTCGACAGCATCGACTCTTTTGCTCGGCGTTGCCCAATTATCAATGATGACAAAGCGTGCGTTGCCAGCTGCCGAGCCATAGTCAAAAGAATAACTCATTCCATCGAGATCGGCGCTGACGGAAGTGGGGCTGCTGAAATTCGTCGCGCCGAAGGTGCTGCTGATTCCGCGTGTTTGTGGAAAGCTGCGCTGGATAGCGGATATAGCGTAACCATTACTGCCTTCCGGCTTCGCCATTGTCTCGTGGTTGCCGCGCAGGGGGAAGAAGCCAATACCCGCGTCATGGAGTTGTTTCGCCGCAGTTGCCCTCATACCGATGTCAGCATCGTAGCCGTTCTCGGTCAGATCACCTACCTGAATGACAAACTTCACGCCGTGTTCCATGATGCGCCTGTTGATCTGGTTGATGATCGAAACAGCGACGCCGCTGGGATTTTGTCCGGCCGGATCAGTCGGGCAAGTCCACTGGGTATCGCCCATGACAGCGAACTTCCATGCTTCGGCAAATGCGCTCGTAGTGCCCAGGAGCGCAGCGAGCACCAGCGCGCATAACACCGTGACGCCAGGGAATCTCTTCATGGTCTGCTCCTTCCTTACGTGATGTAGTTTTATTATAGCACCGCCGTATAAAGAAACTGTTGCAATTGTGTTAATTCTGCCTGCCTAACGCTCCCGGAACACAGACATCTTCGGACCGCAGACTTGTCGGTTCGCTTAGGCAATTGCGTTGGCGTCAGAGAACATTACGCCGGCTCTCAAGGACATTGCGCCTTCTTGTGTATCAGACAGGCTCTTGGCGTGTTTCAGGGCCACTTGCGTTTCGGAAAGAAGATTTGAACTCCCATTCGTCGCCGCAGATCCAACATGGTTGTATTTGAACATCGGGAGCTTATTTCGCATGTATGGGTCCGGATCAGGGAGGGTTGTCGTGAAAAGAACGTGGTATCCAAGAGAAGATTATGGAGCAGCGACGGCCTATAAAAATCGAAAAAAGATACCTCCATTTCAAAGGGTATTCATGGCGGTGGGATAACAACTGTGCCAGCCTGTTAATCTTTGATCATCTATTCACTTGGGCATGATGTTGGCCGCCTTTGCGACCTCACTCCATTTTCGCTCTTCTTCCGCTACAAACTTGACCGATTCCTCCTGGTTCATGTTCTCGATTACGAAGCCGGCCTTCTCGCAGAGGTCGATGACTTCCTTGTCCTGCATCGCTGCATGGAAGGCATTGGCGAGCTTCTTCACCACCTCCGGGGGCGTTTTGGCAGGAACATAATTGCCAGTCCATACGGCCGATTGTATTCGCTGGTATCCTTTTTCGGCCGCCGTCGGTATATCCGGGTACTCTTTGAGCCGCTTATTATACATGACCGCCAGAGCTCTCAGACTGCCGTCCTCGATAAAGCTCCGGATGGCCTGGAAGCCGATGAAGCTCATGTTCACATGGCCCCCCAGGACGGCAGTGACTGCCGGGGGCGCCCCGTTCATGGGCACCTGTGTTAAGTGTGTCTGTGTCGCCATCTGAAAGAGTTCACCCGTGAACCGCGCAATGGATCCGGGTCCGGCCGTGCTGTATGAGAGCTTCCCGGGGTTCTTCCTCGCATCGGCAATTAGCTCCTCCATGGTTTTCCAGGGGGCGTCCTTTTTCACTATGAGGCTTAAAGGCGCGCTCGTCGGTATATGGAATGGGATGAGATCTTTCAGCGTGTACCCGACATTTTTGGTGACTAAGGGGAGGGTCACGATGCTCAGCTCCCCCGACAGCACGGTATATCCGTCTGCAGGTGCGGCCAGGACCGACTGGATGCCTATTGCCGTCCCTCCGCCAGGCTTGTTTACTACCACCACCGGTTGGCCGAGAAGGGCAGAGAGTTTCTTGGTCATTATCCGGGGCGCGATATCGCTAGGACCGCCAGGCTGGTAGGGCACGACGATCTGGATTGGCTTGGAGGGAAAGGGAGGAGCCGCCGAAGCAGGCACCGAAAGCAACGCAAGGCTGATGAACGCGAGTAACACAGTGGCAGCCGTTCCTCCCACAGCCCCTTTTGTTTTCGCTTTCCGTGCGCCCATCTTACCCTCCCCAGGCACTTAGTCGCGCCCATAACTCAGTTTGTGAACATTACAATGAGGCGCTCCGCTTGTCAAGAGTGGCGTGGGCGGCTTGCGATCCATAACTCTCTAAACATCCGGAACCTTAGGCGGCGTCAAAAATAAGAATAGCAGCAAATGATGAAGTAGTGACGGGGACTCTCAGGGATAACCAGGATAAAAACGGCAACGGCAAAAGCTGAAAGTACCCTACGGCGTAGCTAGACGCAAAACCTTGGAATCGGTTTTATGCTATGATCCACAAACATAGTATAAACAGAGATTATGTCCTTGCCCATGACTCTATTTTAGGCAGGAACCCACAATAGATTCCCCCTTCATTCTGCCAACTAATGTTCAGCCGACCGACATAGTAAGTATGCTTAGAACTCACTATTTCTTGTGCGGCGGTGGTACCTTGGCTCCCTTCTTACGGGCCTCCGAAAGTCCGATGGCTACCGCCTGTTTTCTGCTGGTTACCTTCTTCCCGCTTTTGCCGCTTTTCAATGCTCCTTCTTTAAACTCCTCCATCACTTCTTTGACGGTCTCCTGCGCTTTCTTCCCGTACCTGGCCATGTGGATACCTCCTTTTCCGTTCAGGCTCGCCTAACCCCTGGGACGCCTCACTATATGGGTAAGCAGGCTCAAGACAAAGAGCACGAGAAAAATAAAGAAAAGGATCCTGGCAATTCCTGCCGCTGCAACGGCGATGCCCAGAAAACCAAAGGCCCCTGCGATGATCGCGATAACAAAGAATACTAATGCATAGTAGAGCATGTGGCACCTCCTCTTTGTTAATCTTTGTGGTCCTTAAGACGAGCGGCTACTTTATTATAGGTGTTCTCCACGTCCTGAACCGCAGTATCCATGCCGGCTTTTACCTTTTCCCAGTTCGCTGCAGTCGCCCGCTTTACCTTCCGCCATTCCTTTTTCGCGGCCTTCTGTTTCTTGTGCAGCGCGGCCATCTCCTTGTCATACTCCGTTTTGGCATCCCCCTTCAGCTCGGCAGCTTTGCCTTTCAGCTCGTCGATCTTCTTGTCGAGGGCTTTAAGTTTCTCTTGCACCTCTTTCTTGTAGCTTGCTTGTTCCTCGGTTTGTGCTGCGCTCCACGCGGTGAAGAACCATCCCAGAATAAACGTGATGGCGATGATAGAAACAAATCCCATTCGTCGCATGCTCATATTTTCTGCCTCCTTTTTGATTTTTTCTAAAGACAAGGTAATCATCCCTAAAACCTTCTGCAACATCAGAAGAACGCGACTTCGTTCTTCAAGTCTTGCACAGAAGCCAGGCTTGGTCCGGTGAGCGGCCCCGGTGTTGCCGGTTTGTCGAGCTGATAGCCGAGCCCGATGGTGGCACTGAAGGTATCAAAACTGTGAGGCGTTGTTACGTAATTGATCTTTGCCTGGATAATGAAGCGGCGGACTCTTTACCCCGTCTTCTCCTGAGCGACCCTCTCATGCAGCCAAACCTTGATCAGGGCCCCCCGATCCACGCCTATGCGCTCTCGCACTTCGTCAATATCGCGCACCAGGGTTTCCGGCATATCAAGGGTGATGCGAACCTTCTTGCCGGGGCGCGCTATCTTGGCCCTTGAGAGATCGACGATGTCGTGAATGTCTTCTCCCTTGTCGAACTTCTTATCTAATTCAGCCGCTGCTTTTGCTCGCTTCTTTTTCTTCATATAATCTTACCTCCTTGGCCTTTGCGCGCCACACGAAATCGATGCCATGTTTTTCCTTGTTGGTCAGGCTTTTCTGATCATCCCGTTCAAATATCATTTCATTTATTATACAGCACATACACAGATAAGCAACATATCATGATACTGCGAGCTCCTTTTCTCCTTGGCCGGAGGACCTGCATAGCTTCACACGTCCATATATCATGAACACGTGCGGATCCTGAATAATGAAGTCCTGAGGTTGCTGCGCTCCTTCTTATTGACAAACCGCATACCCGTGGTATCCTTCTACAACGAGACTTGTTGTGTTCTCTTTTGAGAAAGGGAGTCACTAGTATGGGGGTAGATGTTTATCAGAAGCTCGCCAGGCATTTGGACACTTTGCCCGCAGGTTTCCCGAAGAGCGAGAGTGGCGTTGAGCTGCGCATTCTACGACGCCTCTTCACCCGGGAGGACGCCGAACTTGCGCTGCACCTGACCGTCATTCCGGAAGAGCCGCGCGTGATCGCGCGGCGAGCCGGCATCGCTGCCGATGATGCCGTCCGACGGCTGAAAGAGATGGAGGAGAAGGGTCTCGTTCATGGTATCGGGCGGAAGGATGAGCCGATGCGTTACATGGCGCAGCAGTTCGTCGTGGGTTTCTGGGAGGCACAGGTGAACAGGCTTGACCCGGAACTCATCGAAGATTTCGAAGAGTACGTCCCCACGTTTTTCGACCCCGATGCGTGGCGAAAGGCGCCACAGCTGCGTACGATCCCCGTGAATAAGAGCATCACCGCCAAGAATGAGGTTATGCCGTATGAACGAGCCGAAGAGTTGGTGCGCGCTAAGGAAAGCTTCGCCGTTTCCAACTGTATCTGCCGGCAGGAACAACACATCATGGGTAAGGGTTGCGACAAGCCTCTCGAGAGCTGCCTGACGCTCGGCATGGCCGCGGAAAGCATCGTGCGCACAGGCCGTGGTCGGGCAATCAGCCGCGAAGAGGCGCTGGAGATTCTTCAACGGGCCGAAAAGGCCGGGCTGGTGTTGCAGCCGGCGAATGCCAAAGATGCTCTTTTCATCTGCACCTGTTGCGGCTGTTGTTGTGGTGTGCTCCGAAGTCTGAAGCGTGACCCCAAACCTGCCAGCCTGGTATCGAGCCCCTTTCTCGCGCACCTCACTACCGATAATTGCAAAGGCTGCGGCGCCTGCGTCAAGCGCTGTCAGATGGAAGCTCTTTCTATAGACGACAGGAGGGCGGTACTGAATCTGGATCGGTGCATCGGCTGCGGCCTCTGCGTCAGCACATGTCCTACCGACTCCCTCACGCTGGTGCGTAAGGCAGAACAGCCGTCCGTACCCAAGAACATCATCCGGACTTCCATAAGAATGGGGAAAGCCCGCGGCAAGATGAGCATAGCCACACTGATCGGCCTACAGTTCAGATCGAAGCTGGATCGTCTGCTGGCCCGCAAATAGCGGGCTCATTGATGCGCCCGGAGTGCAAGCACGACGGGAAGGGACGTTGGCCGTCCCTTCCCGGAATGCATCCTCACTTACAGCTTAAAAAGCAGATCCGCATAGCTGGGCACGGGCCACATATCCTGGGGAACGAGCATTTCCAGGGCGTCGATGTCGGTGCGCAGGGCTTGCATTGCCGTGACAACATTGTCCCGGTAGCTCTCAGCCTTCTTGACGGTGTCCGCTGTTTCCTGCGCCTTTGCGACCGCTCCTTCAAGCTTCGCCAAAGTCTTATAGGAAGAGGCGAGAAGGACGCCGAGTTTTTTCAGAAGATCTTCCTGGACCGAAGCGGAAACCGATACAGACTTGAAACTGTCGATCGAATCGGCCAGGAAAGTCGCGTACTCGAGCGCGGCAGGAATGAATTGTTTCTTGACCATGTCGATCGCCGACCAGCGCTTCGATATTGATCTGTTTCGCGTAATGCTCGACATAAATATCGTAACGCGAATGCAACTCTTTACGCGACAGGACGTCATATTTTTCAAAGAGCTTAAAAGCTTTGGCCGTAACGAATGCCTTTAATGCATCAACGGAGTTCGCTACGTTGGGCAGGCCCCGTTTTTTCGCCTCTTCCATCCATTCTTCCGCATAGTTATTCCCGTTAAAGATCACCCGGCTGTGCTTCTTGTAGGTTTCCTTGATGATCGCCGCCGCTTCGGCGTTCTTGTCCTTGGCCTTTTCCAGCCGCGTGGCGATTTCGTCAAAGGCTTCGGCCGCGATGGTGTTCAAGGCCACATTCGGCCCCGAAATCGACTGTGCCGAGCCGACCGTCCTGAACTCGAACTTGTTACCGGTAAAGGCAAATGGAGAGGTCCTGTTGCGGTCGGTGTTGTCCTTGGGGATCATCGGGCAGCGTGTCCACGCCGACCTTAACAAACTGCTTGCCTTTGGAGGAGATCTTTTCGCCTTTTGAAATCTTTTCCAGAATCTGCGTTAAGTCATCGCCCATGAAGATGGAGATGATGGCCGGAGGTGCTTCGTTGGCGCCCAGACGGTGATCGTTTCCGGCGTGCGCGCAGGTAGCGCGCAGGATATCCGCATGGGTGTCGACGGCTTTGATCAGTGCGCTCAGGAATAACAGGAACTGGACGTTTTCAGCGGGTGTGTTGCCGGGCTCCAGTAGATTGATGCCGTCATCCGTCGAGAGCGACCAGTTGTTGTGCTTGCCGGAGCCGTTGATGCCGGCATACGGCTTTTCATGAAGCAGGCAGACCAGGTCATGACGGAGGGCGACCTTCTGCATGGTCTCCATGACAAGCTGGTTGTGGTCGGTGGCGATGTTGGTGGTGGCAAAAATGGGGGCCATCTCGTACTGCGCCGGTGCGACCTCGTTGTGCTGGGTTTTGGACGTGATGCCCATCTTCCACAGTTCGGTATTGAGGTCTCTGCATGTAATCGGAGACTCTGTCCTTGATGGCGCCGAAATACTGGTCCTCGAGTTCCTGTCCTTTGGGCGCGGGCGCGCCGAAGATCGTCCGCCCGGCGAGCATCAGGTCGATCCGCTCCAGATAGAAGTTTCTTGTCGACCAGGAAATATTCCTGTTCCGGGCCGACGGTTGAGGTTACCTTCGTGGAAGTGGTATTGCCCAGAGCTCTCAGAACCCGCAGCGCCTGTTTTGACACGGCTTCCATGGACCGCAGCAGACGGTGTCTTCTTGTCGAGGGCTTCGCCGTTATACGAGTAGAAGGCGGTGGGAATTGTAAGGGTGACGTTACCGCTTTCGTCTGTCTTCAGGAATGCGGGCGAGGTGCAATCCCAGGCCGTATAGCCTCTGGCTTCGAATGTGGCGCGCAGGCCGCCGCTCGGAAAGGACGATGCGTCCGGTTCGCCCTGGATCAGCTGCTTGCCGGAGAACTCCAAGATCACGCTGCCGTCGCCGGCCGGGGATATGAAGGAGTCGTGCTTTTCGGCGGTTATGCCGGTCAGCGGCTGGAACCAGTGCGTATAGTGGGTCGCTCCTTTCTCGATGGCCCAATCCTTCATGGCGTTTGCGACCACGTCGGCGACATCCGGCCGCAACGGCGTGCCTTTTTCAATGGTTTCCTTCAGGGCCTTGTAGATCTCCTTGGGCAACCGCTCTTTCATCACCTTATCGCTGAATACGTTAGAACCAAAAACTTCTGTAAGCTCCATGATTTCCTCCTGTAGGATTCGATATTACATGGACCAAATGCAGCTTCCACTTGGGCCGATACACATGAAACCTCGTCTCTATGTGAACTTCTTTGTTCGGTATCCTTGAAATCCAACGCGGACGTTGAAGGAAGATGCACGCCAATGTGCAACCAAAATTGTAATGCATTTCAAGAATATTTACAAGTGTCTTGCCAGAACTCCGAGGAGTACTGCGGTACCTCGCTTTCTTCGATAGGATAAAACTTTTGCCCGATACTGTCGAAATCTCTTTAGTCGTTGAGCAACCCGGCGCGATCCGGCATTGGCATATGGCTTCAGGCTGTATGAGGGAACGGGAAAAGCGCAATTTCGTGCCTGTCCTTCTGCTCCTTGACAGCGAACCGTGTTAGTGCTTTTGTTTTAGTAATGAAGTTTACACCGGGTATAACCCCACAGTGCAGCCTGCAGGTTCACGGCTTATTCCACCTTGTATCGCATCTCTTCGTAAAAGAGGTTTTACATCGAGTTTCCTGGCGAGGCATCGCATAGCAAATCGCGGAGGCAACATGAACATCAAAAAGTTTCTCATTCTGTTGATCATCCTGAGTACCGTATGGACCGGCATGGGCGAGCCGGCGGCGGGTCAATCTTCGGGCCCGCGCCCTCTTCTGGAAAAGGGAGAGCCGGTGGATTGGTGGTTTGTCTTTAAGTTCAATGCGGCAACCTTCCCCGGCTGTGGTGACAACGGAGAGAGATCCTGTCTCTTCGGCGGCACGGTGCAGGATTACAAGAGCCAGTTCAGCCAACAGTTCGTCTATGCAAGCAGCAACAACCCGCACATCCAAAAGGGGACTGGCTGTTTGGGGAGCACACTGAAAGACCCTGTAGGCAGCCACGTTCGATCAGGTATATAACGGTTCTTACTATTACGTCATATGGAACGATCAATTCTATGACGATCCCCGCATCCGCGGATGCTCGGGTGGCTGCGATTCGCCGTGGGGTCATGCCAAAGGCATGGTCGCGTGGAATGACGATGGCGAGGGTTTTGTCATGCAGGTCACAACGCCGTCCTGGCCTGCCTCCGGGAACAGCACATTTCCCCGCAAAGACGGAAATACGTTGGGGTGTACAGCAGATAATAATATTGAATTCAGCCAGCATTTTTTTGCCTTGAGGCTGAATAAAGATGATTTGATAAAGATACTGCTCGCCGTTCAGAACGCCAGTGTCGCAACAGACCCGGCCAATAAACAGATAGTCTCAAACGGAGGACCGCCGGATGCTCAGGCCCTGGTAAAACAGCTTGGACAGAAATCTTCCTCCACAACACGCACGACGGTGAAGCTTTCGTCGGGTGTGGAACTCATATCAAAACCGTCGGGTCTCTCTATTCCGCCCTGGCAAATGGTTTCCGGGACGCTGAACAGCGTACCTCTCAGAACGGCCACGTGGTGGGCTCATCCTGAGATTCCTACAACGACGGAAGCCACTGCTGTCGACTGTTGGGGAGAGGATCTCGGTGCCCCGGGTCCCGTTCAGATTGCGGCCACGGGAGTGTGGGATGGAACTGCGTTCAGCCTCAAGGGCGGAGCACAGCCTGATAGCAATCATGCGAAAATCGGCGTTTCCACTGATCCGAGTCGGCCGTATGCCATTTTTGGGGATTTGAACCAGCAGGGAGCCTTGTCCGGCAACTGCAAGAGCAGTCAGAACGGAAGGGGAGGCATGTTTTACATAGTGAATAACAAAGTACTGTTTGATAGCCTGACCGATCTCATCAAAGGAGAAACAGCGATTGCAACGCCCAAATAGAAGCCGAGATTCTGCACCTGCCTTAGGGATGGCAGACCTCAAAAGGATGGATGTCCGACAAAACTGGCGAGCATAAGAAAGGTAAACCACAAGAAGAAACAAATGGCGGCGATCACTCCCAAGACGATGAAAGCAGTGTTTAGCCAGGTGACTGAGACAGTGCCTTTGGTTCTTTTCCAGATGATGTACGGCATTACGGCTACCAGAGAGAGTCCAGCGTATTTCAGTGTTCGGGCCATTTCACTTCCAAAGATTGCTATCAGAAGAACCACGGGTGCAAGCAGAACCGCTTCAATGAACAGTACCACAAAAACGGTGTTCAATGTCTTTGTGAGGACAGCTACAATTCTCGTTTTGTCTTTGGCGTAGTCTTTCATATCGATTTGCGGAACTCAAGAATCAGCGGCGTCTGCAAGACGTCCGCTGTACTGCCCTGTTGGCATCTCCTTCCTTAATGTTGCAATTTGACGCCGAACATGGTGGTCACCTGCGCGGCGCATCGTTTTACGACGTCCGGTGCACCTACCCGATTATCTGGCTTTATAGCCAACACCAAGTATATTCGCAATCCGTTCCAGTTTCTTATCGAAGGTCCAGATGGGAAGCCGTGATAAAGCAGCAGAAGCAAGGAGGTGAACATCTATGTAGCCCAGCCCTTTTCCCATAAGACTGTGGCTCTCAATGAAGGTGAGCACCTCTTCGTGTTCCGCCGCAGCTACCATCGGAAGGGCTTCCAGAAGCGAAAGTATGGTCGTTCTGTTCCTAAGATTCCCACAAGCAAGCTCGCCTATGATAAAAGGATGACATGCGACCTCTCCATCATCGAGTAGGTTCGCAAGTTGGGCGTGTATCCCTCGCAAATGCGAGACCCATACGGATGTATCAACAAGAACCATTCTACGAGGTACCCCTCCTCGGTATTGGCTTGAGCTGTTTCTCGGTTCCTCCCAGTCTTGCGAGTCTTTTTCCGCTTTCTCTTGCGATCAGGGCTTCTAACCCGAGTTTGACCAGCGTTGTTTTCTCTTTAATCCCGGTCAATTTGGATGCCTTATCCATCAGGCTATCCTCAATATTCAATGTTGTCCTCATGACTTCACCTCAAAATAGTATATGCATAAGTATGCCTATTTGATGCATATATGTCAAGTCCTCTCCAGATAACGAGCCTGTAGCTCCCGTCACCTTCACCAGGTTTGAGTAGCAGAATCGATGGTAACGGCCAAGGTGGCTCGCAGCCAACTGAACTTTGCCTTCATGAAATCAAAATCAGGTCCGGACGTTATAAAGGCCGCCTTTCCCTTGATCAGGAAACCGGCACCAGCCCCGTGCAAGCCCTGAACCTTGCTGCTTCCCAGCGTAATCAGCACATTGGGGTTGTGGGCAATGTTAGCCTCTGTCTTGTGCATGTAACCCAGCAGGAATGAACAATCGTCCGTCTGATGATATTCTGATGTAGCTATTCCAGGTGTTGACCATATGCGGCCCATCCTTTCCCAATGTCGCAATGGCAACAACCCCATCCTGTTTCAGGATTTCCAGCAGTTTTTCCGGGATCATCGTGACTACCTCCTGTTGTTTGGTTTGTTGTTCTGCCTGACAATTAAGTATACGCCCACAATGTCGTATATCCCAATATTTGTTTCGTGGTGACGTATATCCCATCATCTGGTCGGAATATACGTCATGCACTACGGCTCTCTATCCGTCCAAGGGGCCGACTGAGACGCTCTTGAAATATTGAAACGTCATCTCAATTTCTTGTAAACGATCTTCTTAAATCTCGCCCGCTGCTGGATCAGCGAGTCGTCGACAAGGGCACAGTAGAAAGCCACGAATTCAGACCGAATGTATTGGGGACCATCATTTGAGTGGCTGATGAAGAATCGGGAAATAAGTTCCTCTTATGCTTCTTGTTTCGCTTTATGTGCTGCATTATCTTGAAAAAGGGTTACGCGCTCCGGTATTAGCGGCTTGGGCTGTGTGGAGCGAGCTGATACAGCCAACGGTGAAGGCAAGCAGAAACCAAAATACCGCGCCGCATATAATGATCAATGGAGGGCGAATGGCGCCTGATAGCAGAAATGGCGTGAGCCGCGCAATCGCAACATGGTCGGCACTGTTCGTTATTGCGGCTCTCTGTATCCTGGCTGAGAGCCATTACCCCTATTTTCGTGGAGACGTCTCCATAGAAAAGTGGGTGCAGGCCCTGTTACACGGAGATCTCTCCTGGGCTCAGACGGTGTCACACTCGGCCGAGTTTCCCTGGCTGCTTATCACATGGCTTATCGTCTTCGCTCTGTCATGGGCATTCGCCGGATGGCGTGCTGCGGTTCTTTCGATCTTCAGTCTCGCAGGGATGCTGGCGTTAGGGTTGTGGCTCGGGCCGCTGGTTGGCCGGCCCAGGCCTTCTCCCGATCTCGTGCATGTCATGAGAAAGCTTCCGGGGTACGCCTTTCCTTCTCTGTTCGCTCTTCGGTATGCCGCGACGCTCGGCTTTTTGGCCATCATTGCGATAATGAAGGGCCATGGCGCGCCTCGAGCAATAGCACTCATCTTCTGCTCTGCGCTCCTCGTCCTTGGGTGGTTCGCGAGGATCACCCTTGCCGCCCATTGGCCGAGCGATGTCATTGTTTCCTATTATCTCGGATTGCTTTGGGCAGCTTTGCTCATCAACATCGGGTTAAACATACCTCATCCCCGTAGCTGAATTGAGTGCGGCTATGAAGGGCACGATCAAAGCAAATGCAGGCGCTACGGCTAGCGGGGAAAGGCAACACCTATGCCCTTAGAGTATGTAATTGTGCCTCTCGCCGCACTTGGAGCCTCAGTGCTCACCTTCCTCTCGGGGTTCGGTCTCGGCACGCTCCTCATGCCCGTATTTGCCCTCTTCTTTCCCGTACCCGTCGCTATCGCTCTCACTGCTGTCGTCCACTTTCTCAATAACTTCTTTGAAATGGCTTTCCTCTATCGACACGTGCACATGAAAATCGCGCTTGCATTCGGACTTCCTGCCGCAGCAGGGGCCTATGGCGGGGCAAAGCTTCTCGGCCTCCTGTCCGGGGTTCCCCCTCTCGTAGCATACAACGTGTTGGGCATCCCTGCGATGATAACACCGGTGAAGCTTACCGTGGGTCTCCTTATTCTTCTCTTCGCGGTCATCGAGGTTGTGCCCGGTCTCAGGACCATCTCCTTCGACAGGCGGTATGTCCCGCTTGGCGGCATCGTAAGCGGTTTCTTCGGCGGGTTGTCAGGGCACCAGGGTGCGCCGAGAGCGGCCTTTCTCATCAGGACAGGGCTTTCAAAAAAAGCGTACGTTGCCACCGGTGTCGCAGCAGCTATCCTCATCGACCTGTCGCGCCTCTCTGTATATGCGCGTCACTTCGTTCTGGCCGGACCCGGGGGCCATCTTCTGTTACTCGTAACCGCGTGTGCGGCAGCGCTTGTGGGCACCGCAATAGGCAGCCGGATTATTGGTAAGGTGACCTTCAGGGTCGTGAGGATACTGGTCTCGGTAACTCCTTACCGTTGTTGCTATCGGGCTTGGCGCAGGATTGCTATAGGAGAGGAAAGGGGTAGACGGGGTCACCGCGTACTTGGCCAGGTTACACATGGCAACTGTGGTCGGATGTGGGAAAAAAATGCCTCCTTTCCTCACCGTCAGCTTTAATCCTCACGGGCCAACAAACCTTAAAAGTACGATGTTCTCATAAGGATACAAAACTCCACGCCGCCCTGGTACACAGATTGCAAAACCTTTGTGGCCCCGGTAGCAAAACACGCTTAGCTCGGGAGATGCTGAGGGGATAGGGTACTAGCGTGGAAGACGGTAAAAAATTCATAGCCAATCCTTTCGTCGCCTTCCGGGAGGAGTTCGACGACTGGGTCGTTCTGTTCAACCGCATTCCGGCAACAATCAGCGGAGCAACGTTCTCCCTCGCTTTCTCTCTGTTCCTCTCGTCGTGCCTGCTTCTCACGCTGCTCTTAATCTCACCGGGAAAAACGTATGGCGGCCAGACAACCCTTGCCTGGGACCCCGAGAGTGCATCCGACCTAGCCGGATACAAGGTGCACTACGGAACGGTCAGCAAGAATTATTCGTTCACTACTGATGCAGGTACGCAGACAACCGTTACGGTAACCGGCCTCACCGAGGGTGCAACCTACTATTTTGCCGCAACCGCGTATAATGCGGGAGGTACTGAAACCGCCCCCTCCAATGAGGTGACCGTCACGGTACCCGCATCCTGCTCTTTCGCTGATAGCACCCACCAGTATATTCTCTACGGCTTCGGGAGGGTCGGGAAGCGTTGCGGTGACCACTGCTGGCACCTGCGGCTGGACCACGTCGAACCCTACAGCCTGGATGACCATTACCTCAGGCGCCAGTGGCACGGGTAGCGGGAAGGTGAACTATTCAATTGCTGCCAATACAGGTGCGAGCTCGCGGATTGCCGGGCTGACGATAGCGGGTACCGCCTTAACCGTCACGCAGACCGGCGCACCTACCTATACCATCACCACCAGCGCTGACACTAATGGCACCATCTCTCCGTCGGGGAGCGTGAGTGTTACTGGAGGCGCAAATCAGACCTTTACCATTAGCCCGACCAGCGGCTACAAGGTGGCAGCGGTGACGGTCGATGGTGCATCAGTTGGTGCGGTAACCTCTCACACCTTCACGAACGTGACGGCCAACCATACGGTCAGTGCCAGCTTTGCCGCAACGGACTACTACCCCCAGCGCCCAGGCGAGCTTCGCACAGTCTCAAGCTAGTTGCGCTCTGACCGTTATCAAGAGTGGCTCGGGCAGCGGTACAGTCACGAGGAATCCATCTGGGTCAACGTTTACGCAGGGAACGACCGTCACTCTAATTGCTCGAAGAACCGACAAGCGCTCGACGTTTGCAGGCTGGTCAGGAGCGTGTTCCGGGACATCAAGCACGTGCACCGTTCTGATGACCGGCAACCTGACAGTAACCGCCACATTCAACTCGGCGAAGAGATTTAGCTACGCACGCCACTAGCCCATCCACCGCGTACTTTCATGCGCCTCCTTCTCCCTATGGCAGGGATGCCTGGGGTCACATCTTACCGCTCTCTGGCTGTAGAAAAGTGGTTATTTAGTTATGGAGCCCCCGCCCCTATACTTAATGGCGGGCGGTCACGCCGGCGAAGAAGCGGTCGACGGCGGTTTTTGTTCGGTCGAATGCAGCGTCGAATGTGGTCTGCGCGACGGCACGGAGGTCAAAGAACTGGTGGCTCTTGCCGAAGGAGAGCATGAACCCGCCGATACGACGGGCTCTGTCGAGGTGATAGGAGAGCAAGCCCAGATGACTCTCGCGCCCCTCCTGGGACAGCGCGTCCACCTTTCTGCCCGGCGCTCCGTAGTAATCATGCGCTCCCTGCATGACGGCGGCATAGGCGGCCAGGGCGCGGCCTGTCTCGTGATGTTCTCCCATCAGCAGAGTCATGAAGATTCTAAGCTGCACGAGGTTGAGGAAGAGCGGCAGGCAGTCGATCCCGCGCTCACCGGTCCAGTCCACGATGTGGGCCTCGACCTTCGCCGAAAAGTCGCGCAGGTCCTTCAACCGGGCGTCGTCGAGCGATGGGTAGAAACGGAATTCGAGCCAGGTCTCGCGCCCACCGGGCGCGAGAGGGGCCGAACTCCGATCGATGCGGTGACGGTGCTCTTCGATGTCCTTCTCGAAAGCGTCCGGCGTGGTCACCAAAAATTTACGAGAGAGCTGTCCGCGTAGCTCGTCCACGCTCCAGGCGGGAGGTGGGCCCTTCTTGGACCAGATCAGCTTGTCGCCGAACTTATTCCGCATCCCGTCGCGGATGCCCAGCTGCATTTCCTTGTTGTGGATGGCGTTGTCATCGAAAACTACGGTAACGCGGCCGCGGCGGTCGTCAGTGTCGAGTTGGTCGAGTTCCCACAACACGCTCTCGGTGATGGAGGACACGTAGACGATGTAGTGGTCCATCCGGTCGAGAAGATGGGCCACGCCTTCCTTCCAGTGGAGGGCGTTAAGGAAGACCGAGCACATCCTGTCACGGGCGAGGGGGATCATGCCCTCGAAGTCGCCGTAGAAGTACCGTTGGGCATCTTCCGTCTCCCAGTAAACGTCTTTGGGGCTGAGCACCTTGAAAAGCTGGAAGTACTGGGAGAGCTGCTTGGCCAGCGTCCCATCGAACCGCGTCGTATCAACCGATGAGAAGCCCATCGCCAGGCCGCCACCTGTTGTCACCGATCCTTCGAAATCATAGCCACGCAGATACAGCACCTGCTTGCCTTCGTGCTGGTGCATCAGGCGGTCGTTGGCGCCTTTGTGGGCCGCTAGAATATAGAAATAGATGCCGTTGATATAAGAGATTTTCTCCATGTTGAGGGCCTCAAAGTCGAAAAGCAAGGAGTAGCGGCGCATCTCGGTCGGCTTGGCCAGACCCTGGATCAGCCCGAGCTCGAACAGGCGTTGGAAGTTTTTGAGGATCACCTCCAGATAATGACGGTACCACGTGTGCACAAAGTAACCGAGCAGCGAAGCCGTGGCATCGTTGAGGAAGCGAAAATCAGGCTGGTCTTCCGACGGCATCTACACCTCACTTTTTTGAACCGAAGTTTATAAGCCCAACAACGAGTTGAGCCGGCCGAGGAACGAGGTCGGCTCCACGGCTGGTTACCCCTTCTTATGCTGCGGTCTTAAGCGTGATGCGCATTCCGGCTCTCGTTGCCAAAGTGATGAGCATTTCCAGACTGAACTTTTCCCACTTGCCTCTTGTGAGATCGGACACTCGGGACTGGCTAACTCCCAGAATTTCTGCCGCTTTAGTCTGTGTAAACTTTTTCGCCTTGATGAACTTTCGCAGGTCAGCCATAAGGTCAGGTCGCATTTGAAGAATTGCGGCCTCCTCGGAAGGGTATCCCTATCAAGGAATAGATTTCCAGATGAATTAATGACACCACTCATGCATTGCCTCCGATTTCTCTCAGCCGTTTACGTGCTAACTCGATGTCGTTCTTGCTTGTCTTGCGGCCCTTCTTCTGAAAAGAGTGCAGCACGTAAACCGCTTCAGCCAGCTTGGCGATGTAGATTACCCGCCATTCGCCCAGTACGTGAATACGTATTTCCCTCACACCGGCACCGATCGAATTCATTGGTTTCCAATCGGTTGGGTCAAGCCCGTTTTAAATTGCGCGAAGTTCGAATCCTGCGGCTCGGCGGGCTTCATCAGGAAAGTCCCGGAGATCGTCGAGACTCGATCCTACGAACTTCAGGGTCTTGACGTGCATGAGCATATTATATAAGTTGTTGTATATTTTGCAAGCTTAATAATTGTCGTGGTTGATGAGGGGTAACAATTAAGTATATACGCCTCTGATGCTGTATATCCCAATATTTCTCTCATACAGCTGTATATTCTCCGCTATAGCCGAGATGTGCGACACACACTATGGCTCGTCTATCCGCCCAGAGACTTCTCACGTTGATCGCCGGCTTGTCAATACATTGGTAAAATCATAATTGTGGAAGAACAGCCGGGACGAGGGGGTCAGCAGTCAACAGGGAGCACGGCGTTTTGGGTCACGTCACGGACGGCTTTCACTCGGCCCTTCGGTGGTGAGTCTTTAGTAGTCTATTCACAAATCAGTGAATCTGTTGACTGACTTGTTGATGTGTGGTACCTCCTTGAAGAAGTACCCAGACTGTGGCACACACTTACATGGAACAAGGCGGGCAGGAAACCATTAGGATTATTTCGGCGCGAAAAGCAACAAAGAAAGAGAGGGCTTTATATGAAGAAGGTAAATAAGAAACAGACACAAGAGATACGAGCGCTGGCGAAAATGCGGGAGGAAGACATAGACACAACGGACATCCCCGAAGTTGTACCTACCTCCCCTCTCCTTGTGGGCAAGTTTTACCGGCCTATCAAGCAGTCCATTACAGTGAGGCTTGACGCAGACGTGATCGCATGGCTGAAATCGAGCGGCCGCGGGTATCAGACGAGGACCAGCAGAATGCTTCGATCTCTCATGGAAAAGCAGCACCAAGCGAACAAAAAAGCAGGCTGACTATATGACCCACTGCTAGAATGAAAGGCCGCGGCCGTCAAAAGACCGGCCACACGGGTTCAAGTACCGATTTCATTACGAGCACCAAAGCGGTATCACATGGGTCCGGTACGACAATGAACGGGGCAAGGGTGACCATCGGCATGTCGGCGAGAAGGAAGAGCCCTATCTGTTTCGAAATATCGAGAAGCTGGTTGCTGATTTCATGGCAGACGTCAAACGTATAAGGAGTAAGAAACCATGAGGAAGAGCATACGGATCGGAATCAAGGACCCAGACGAATCGGCGCAGGAAGTCATCGAGGCCTGGCATAGGGCGGAGCGTGGCGAGGCTCCCGAAGAACCGATCCACCGGGTCTATTTTCAGGACCTCGAAACGCTGCTCCGCGTACTGTCAGTCCGCTGGCTTGAGATCCTTAAATCGCTCCACAAGGCAGGACCGTTAAGCATCCGCGCCCTCGCGAAAATGCTGGAACGTGATTACAAGAACGTGCATCAGGATGTGACGCGGCTCCAAAAGCTCGGGTTGATAGAGCGTGGCGGCAAGGGCGCGGTAACAGTTCCCTGGGAAAGTATTGTGGCCGAGATCCGGCTGGCAGCTTGAGGATGAGGTTGGAAAAGGAAGGCGATACGGGAAACGCATAATTTCATGCCTGTCCCGTATCCTTAACCACCAATTTAATCTTCCTTGTAAATAACATATATGTTATAATAGGACCATGGTGGAATGGATGGTGGAATACTATAGGGATGCACAAGGAAGGGAGCCGGTTAGTGAATTTATTGATGCCCTGCCTGTCGGGACCCAAGCGAAGATATTCCGGCTGATCGATCTTCTGGCAAGATATCATGTTCTGCTTAAGGAACCTTACACGAAGCAGATAAAGGGCAAACTGAGAGAGCTGAGGGTAGTCGATGCCATGGGAAAAATTCGAGTACTCTACTTCGCGTACACGGGCAAGCGGTTCATCCTGCTCCACGGGTTTGTCAAGAAAACGGGAAAAACGCCGAGGCGCGACATCGATATTGCGGAGAATAGGATGCAGGATTACCTGAAGCAACACGGAGGTATGGGTAAATGAGAAGCAGAACGGTAAAGGAACATCTCAAAGAGAAAATGAAGGACCCCGAGTTTCAGAAGGCCTGGCGTGGGTTAGATGAAGAATTCGAGGTGCTGGAGAGCGTTATTAAAGCAAGAGAAAAGGCGGGCCTCACGCAAGAACAGCTAGCCAAGAGAATAGGTACGAAGCAGCCGGCCTTGTCAAGGCTTGAGCGGGGAGGGTTCAACAGGGCGACTGTGGAAACCTTGAGAAAAATCGCTGCGGCTCTCGACGTACGTCTGGTAGTCAGGCTCGAACCTAAAAAGCCACGCGCAAATCCAAGAGTGCGATAACGCAAAAGAACTGCTCCCTCCCTCGCAGGCCACGGTTGGCACCTCACTATTCATCCTGGTCGACGGGACGGCTCGCGACAAGGTGACCCGCATACGGCACCTGGAGCAATTGAGTCAACCAGAGGGTGCTTCAGGTCCTAGGAGATTTGAAGTAATAGCCTGTATCTCCGGGCGCGGCTTCGGCGTGCGCCGCGAAGATATGAAGAGACCTCCCCTTCGCCACTCGCGGAAAAGCTTTCACCTTCAAAACTCTCGACAAGCTGGTAGACCGCACCCACCTGCGGGAGTTCAAATCTCTCTGATAGAATCTTTCACCATGGGGCATCCATCAGAGCGTCAAGGCATGACCCTCATGTCCAACTCATTTCTCTTTGTCATTGAAAGAGTGCATCACGATGGTGTTGCCGGTTCTCAGCCTTTCGAAAGCTAATTGTGAATGGAGGGGAGAGCATAGCACTATTATGGGAGCCTACCCGCACGTAACGCGTTAAAAAAGTTTACTTTGCACGAACGTCTCCTACGGTCTTTCCGGCGCGCTAAAGTTTCGTGATATTTCGACCGAAAGGTATGATAAAGTAGTTTGCGGAGCCGATAGGGGGTGGAGAGATGTTCCTGACACCTGAAGAAGGAGAAAGGATTGTCGCGGTGGCAAGGCGCTGGAAAGACACACCGTACCTGAGGGAAGGCAAGTCAAGGGCGGGGGCTGACTGCTCCGGTTCGGTCTGGGCCATCTATGCCGAGGCTGGTTTTCCCTACCAATACTGTTGGTCGGCCATCTTTCCTACCAGCCCTCGATTCAAACCTTCTCCTCAGAATATCCCTCAGATGGGCGACGTTGCGCGGTGGAACGGCCACGTGGCCATCTACGACCCGAACGCCGGCGTGGTTGATAAACAGGTTGCAAAACTCTGGTCCGCCTCTCATCCCGGCGGCCGTGATTTTGGCCCAACACCGATCCAATGGTTTGCCAAGAAGTACGGACCCGTGACGTGGTATCGCTATGACAAGCCCGTTAAGTAAGCACCTCACCAAACGGCTAGTTCCGGTCCCATGGCTCCTGGGGGTTCTCCTTATTGTCTCAACAATCACCCACACAGTTCCTGTAATGGGGGCAAACGTCGAGGCCACGGTCGGTCCCCGCGAGGCCGTAGATGAGTTATGCAGCACAGACTTTCACGGCAACAAGGACCGTGACGAAGTGGCTCGTCTGACTTCCCAGTGGAAAGAAAAAAGAAGGAAGCAGGGCTATGACTTTGACGGCAAGGTCTATCTCTGGGACTGGAACCCCTATGTTATTGTGACCTCGTACGAGATACTGACCGTTTCGGTCAAGGGGAAGCGGGGTATGGCATCAGTTGCTTACCACCGGGTAGGACGCTCGGAGGGAAAAGAAAGGATCGTTCCGGAAACCCCTCGACGGGAAGTGCTGACCCTCAATCTCACTTTTGACGGAACGAGATGGTGGGTGGTCGACCCGCCGCCACCGAGGGTATCAAAAGAGGAACTGCTCATCTTCTATGAGAAAAAGATAGAGGGTTACCCCAAAGACTGGCTGACGGCGCCTGACATCACGGAACACCAGAAGGAGTCGTTTCGCAGAACACTGAAAGCACAACAGACTCTAAAGAGCCTCCCAGACTGATAGGTGAATCGGAGAGAATAGAGTAAAAAGTACGCGTTCCGGGACGTAGCTGACAACGATGACAACCTTGCCGTTCAGGCGTGTCTAAAGGGTGACGAAGTCCGATAGTCAACTACGTTCCTAACCTGCGTCTAGAAAAAAGCAACTGCGAACAAAGCTTGACACAGGTACTACCTCGGGTGTAATTTTGTATAAGGAATTTGAAACATCGCTCAAAGAAGGCGCCTTGGTGGTACCAAAAAAGATTTCTCCGTGTCCGATAGTCGATTGTGTGGTTGAATTGAGATTTAGGACGGCCGTCGAAGGGGGAGCTGTTTTTGGAATTGTCTACCAAGCTTTCAAGAACGTCTATCCCAAGGTGGACAAACTACCGATCTTGAACCTCCCCGAGGAAATCCGCCTTAAAGATCCTAATCTGACCTATCAGCCATGGTATCGGCTGAATGACGGGCATTTCAACCTGTCCGTTGGTTCAAATCAAGTAGGCATTGGGAAGGCAGGGGAATATCCCGGATGGCACTCGGTGTCTGAGCGTTTCAATGACTTGATAGAATGTATCCGTGGCCTTGGCGTGATCGATGCCGTGGAAAGAGTAGGTCTGAGATACATCAATTTCTTTGACTTCGATATCTTCTCCAAGGCAAAACTCGTTGTTTCATTGAGCGGTGAACCCATTAGGAGCGACGAAACACTGGTTAGGGCCGTTGTCCCGGGCGGGCGGTTCAAGAGCCGCCTTCACGTTTCAAACCGCGCTACTATTACGACAGATGGGACCATTAAGACCGGATCTATAATAGACATAGATACATCGCTTGAAACCGAACTCGAGGACTTTCTTAATAAGGCAATGCCCATCATCGAAGAAGGTCATACTGAGGAGAAAGAAATCTTCTTTAGTCTGCTGGATGACGACTTTCTCCGGACACTCAATCCCGAATACTAGGAGGTGCCCCACATGACTCCGCCTACCTCTAGCTCAGGTTTTGGTTTAGGGACGAGACGGGCTGCAATGACCGCGACCGCCTTGGCCGCGATGCTGGTGCTGGCCGGAGAGGAAGAGCTCCCTTCTCAGTATTATGCCCTTCACCCGCCATTCGTTTCTGGTTACCAGTGGGAAATAAGAGAAGACTATGACCGGGCGCCAGGAAAGGAAATTCTGGCCATCGAGCAATTTAGAATCATGCAGCGGTTTGTCACCAAAATTGCCGCAGACTCAAAAGACCTGGAGCCACGCTATGATCAGCTTATCTCCAAGCACTTTTGGGAGCTTGTGTGATTCGAATTGAGGATATTGAAGTTTACCTGCCTAAGTTTTTGAGTGCCGGTTCTAAACACGCTTTGTTCGAGGGCCTGCAACAATTCCCAGACAATATTGATAGCAGGATGTACACCAACAGGCTAGCAAACGACCATATACTTTACCAAGGAGATGGACTGCCAAACTTGCCCTTTCTTACCATCCCAGAAAGAGAAGCTAAACCAGCCAACGCGATCGTTATATCAAACTCGTGTGACATCGACCCCGAGAATGTCAGGTTTTTTCGGTCCAAGGTGGTGTATGCCCCCGTGTTAAAGCTCGAACGGTATAAAAAGATGCTGCTTGGCGAGGGCTTCTCTGAGAATGAGATTGACGCCCATCTCAAATCCATCAGGAAGCAGCAGGTAACTCAAATCTTCTTCTTGCCCGCGCAAGGCGGGCTGGACCAGGACGCATTCGTGCTGCTAGACAGGCTCATTAGCTGTGACAGTGATTTCATAGAAAGGAATACTCTGCCTGATTCTCGACTCTTCAGCTTAAGCGATTACGGCCACTATCTGTTTCTGGTCAAGATATCTATGCATTTCTGTCGACTCAACGCAGGAGTTGATCGCGGAACGGTCTAGCATACCTGTCCCAGGGGCATTGCGGCGGCTGACTTACTTCTGATGATCTTCATAATGGTCCGGATTGAAGGAGGCGTGGATTAGCAGGTAGGCGAAAGCCACAAAAAAATAACCAGCGCGCGTGTTGATCACGTCGAGGCGAGTTTCGATGGATAACGAGGCGCGCCGAGGCCTGGGATGCGGAGGCGTACCTGGCGGTACGTCGAAGTAGAACAGGCCGAAGGGCAACGAAGTTAGGCGCGAAAGGCGCCCGGCGCGTGCCCGCTCAGTCTTCTCCCCACTCTTCTAAGGATGCCTCCGCCATCTTCCCCGTCAATACTGCCAGCTTCACCGCCCGTATCGTGCGGTAGACTTCTGCCGGCGTGCGCTTTGTCCCATTCACCGTCAACAGGTCATTATCGATGGAGATGCCGAAGAGGCGCTCGTTCTCTTGGAGGTACGGCAGAATAAGCTGCCAGTCTTCGTCTGTGCAGTCACGGAACTCGCCGCCGTTGAGCTGTTCCGGCACGAGGTCGTGGTGCGGGTCGCGCACGAAAATTGCCCCGCCCGATGCAAGAGAGAAGAGATTCGAACCGGGATAAGGCGTCGCGAGCGGCGTCACGTTGCCGTCATCGTCCATTGCCAGTCCGTTGAGGATGACGAAGCCGCCGCCATTATGCGGGTCGCCGGCCATGAAAGATTCAGCAAGAAAGTCGAGTACTGTCCCATTGATCACGACGCGCGGCCTGCCTGCGGCGTTGATCAGCGGTCTGCCTGCGGCGTTCCCGAGCACATAGACTTCGCCGCCCTTTGCGCCGTACATAAACGTCTGACCCACATCGCCATGCACCACGAGCTTGCCGCTCTTCAGAATCTGCCCCAGCTGGTCCTGCGCGTTTCCGTGGACGTAGATCTCCAGCCCGTCAATGCCTGACGCCAGGTAGTCACCCGTTGCACCGTAGGCATCGATACGCACACCCTTCGTTTCCGGACCGAGTGCGCATCCGAGAAAGCGCTGTCCCTTGTGGCCGAACGCAATGAAGCGCTTCCAGCCGAGATTATAGGCATCCGTCACCAGCCTGGCGTGGCAATCATCGCCCTCCGGCGAGAAGGCCTTCACGTCAACCACGAGCACCTGTTCGCCGCGCTTCGGTTTACGAAGTTTATCGCGATTGCCATATTCTATTCCCACGTAGCGTGCTGACTTCGCTTCCTCGATAGCGGGAACGGCCCTGAAGACGCTATCAAGACTGAGCATAATCATCTGGATGATGGAGCGGCGCCGCTTGCAGCCAAGGTTGTAGCGCCGGTCGAGAAGCAGTGTCAGGCCATCGATGACCGTATCTTTGAACTCATCAGGGCGCCCCAGCGCTGAGAGGTACTCGATCGCCACGCGGATCCGTTCATAATCCCACGCGGCAAATTTGTCGCTCAAGAAAACGAAAACCGATTTGGCATCACCTTTTCTCACGAGCAGTTCTATTTCATGCCGCATGACCGCATCCAGCGCGCAAGGGCTAAAACCCTGGCGGAAGTCATACGGTTGTCTTTCCGTCTGCACGTCGATCAGACGGCCGAATTTATCCGTGCACGTGAGCGCGTTGCCATTGCCTTTAGGATCGACCGTGAAGATAAAGGCGCCGCCGTCCGTATAGCTACCACCGCGAGCGTTCCAGTAGCGATCAGCAACGGTGCCAAACCGCGGATCCTCCGCGGCTAAGCTGTCGAGCGTTGCGTCGATGGCCTGCTTTTCAGAACAGATCAGGCCTATCTGGAAATCACCCTTCTGCAGCGCAAAGACCTGCGGTCTGAGCATGGCTGTGTCGGTGATGCCGATGAGCTGGAACTTCTTCTCTTTCGGCAGTGTGCGGGCAATGATGAAGAACCAGGGGCCGTCAGGTGAGCCGTGGATCTGGGTCGCCTGGATCTGGCGATAGATGCGCTGCTTCTCAGGAGGCAGGTGGTCAAAATCCATCTCTGCTGTCGGCGCGAGCGACTCGATGATGTACTCCAGCGGATAGCCGTAGACGCGATTGAGCAGATCGAAGACCTGGATCGAAACTTCAGTGTCGGTCAAAAAGAGAGGGAAAATATTCCGCTGCCGCAGGTACTCGGTCACGGAATAATAATTGGCAAAGTCACCGTTGTGGACAAGCGCTTCATCCAGTCCGATGAAAGGATGTGCCCCGCCTGGGTGCCAGACGCGTCCCTTGGTCGGGTAGCGCTGATGCGCGATCCAGATGTGCGCCTTAAAACCTTCGAGCTTATAGTACTGGGCAACCTGCTCCGCGTAGCCGACGATCTTCAGGATCATCATGTTACGGCCGTGCGAAAGCACAAACGCGCGCTTCTCCCCCAGTGAACTGTAATAGGCGTAGTTGAGTTGGAAGCTGTTCTGGTAGATGAATTCCTCTTCCACTTTTTCATCGGAAAGTCCGGAGAGTGCGCGCTCCTTCTGAAAGCGTTCAAGCGCATCAGGCTTGACCCGGACGAAGTAGCGCTTCACAGCCGGAGGCTTCATCTCAAGCCCGGGGACGTCACGATAATCATCAACTGTATCGAGAAAGCTCTCGTGGTCTACGCGGAAATGAGGATGGATAAATTTGGCCTCCATTTCGGCAAGCGCTGTCTCATCGAGAAGTGATACTTGAATGCAGAAGTCCTCGTCGAGCACGCTCTGGCTCACGCCAAGCTGAGCTGCATCGAGTCCTGCCGCTGCTATACCGCCGCCTTTGCCGTTGCCGCGGTTGTGCATCTGGACTGAAGGTTCGAATATGTGACGTCCGCTCACCGGAATGCTGCAGGCAAAACCGGTAACACCGCAGCCGCCCTCTTCGGCCTCTTTCTTCCCTATGGGAGGCGCGTACGCCCGAAGGTGAGCCCGCGCATTAAGTATCGCCCTGATCTCCGACTCTTTCATGACTTAGTTCCTTTTAGATACTAACTTGCGTGCCATAATCGACATGGGACCTAATCGAGTCTCTGGATTCCGGCTTACGCCGGAATGACGGAGGTCGGAAAAATCTAAATATGTTTATCCGTGCCCCGTGCCCCATGACCCGCTTTAATCTAATTCCCCCTGTACTTCTTCCTTCTTCATATAGTCAAGGTGGACCAGCGCATCTGTCCGTCCGGTAAGCTCTGTGATGCTCTTCATGCCCAAGCGTTTGAGTATGTTCTTGAACTGCTCGCACCACGCAAGGTACATGTTTATAATGCGCTGCGTGCCCCACTCAACATCCATCAGTTTCGTCAGCTCTTCATCCGTCGTGGCAATGCCGCGCGCGCAGCCGCGCCCTGACTCGCAGTGGTGACAGCGCAAACACTCAAACGCCACCATATCGGCCGTGCCAAGACAGACGCCGTCTGCGCCAAGCGCAATCACCTTGGCCGCGTCATACGCGTTGCGCACACCGCCGGATGCGATAACGGTTATACCGTCACGGATTCCTTCCGCGGTGAGAAATTTATGCACCTTCGGCACCGCATATTCGATCGGCATGGCAATATTCTTTTTTGCGATGTCCGGCGCAGCGCCTGTTCCGCCGTAACTGCCGTCGAGCTGGATGATGTGTGCGCCCGCGTAGTAACTGCCCACAGCCACCATATCAACGTCGGTCGGCGTGGAGACTTTCACCGAGACGAGCGCCCGCGGATTAATCTCCTTTATCCAGTCAACATGCTTCTTATGGTCCTCCACCGAATAGACGCTGTGGAAGGGAAACGGGGAAAAGAGAGCGCTTCCCGTAACCGCTTCGCGCATTTTCGCGACAGCGGGAGTCACCTTGTCGCCGAGCAGATGGCCTCCAAGACCGGGCTTTGCCCCTTGAGCATACTTAAATTCAACAATGCGAACACGCTGGATCGTCTCCTCTCTCACACCGAAGAGCCCTGTCGCAACCTGTGTGATGACGTGGTCGTCATAAGGTTTGAGATCGTCAGGATAGCCGCCTTCGCCTGTGCAGCAGAAGGTGCCGAGGGCCGTGGCAGCGCGCACGCGCGAGAGCATGGCAACGATACTGACGGAACCGAAAGACATGCCGCCTAAGTAGAGAGGCACCGGAATCGTGACCTTCGGCCGTTTGTCATTCGAGCGGTTCAGCTCTATTGCCAGAGAAATATCATTCTCTTTGATTCGGGTGGCTTTCGTTGCATTACCATTGGACTGGCCATTGGAGGGAAAAAGCAGGCGCAGCTTATCGAAGCCGCCGCCCGAATCGCCTGTCTTATAGTTCAGATCCTGATGCGGCGTATGACCGGTCTCCGCCATGTGCCACGTGCTGGCGAGCAGATCTGCCGTCCAGCGCTTGTCGCCGAGCAGTTCAAACGATGGGTTGGGGCGCATGCTGATTGCGGCAACGGGACAACGTCGCACGCAGTAGAAATCATTCTTTTCGCACCCGGGTCCCAGGCAGAGATGCTCGTTCGGAGTCCTCGGCGCCATCGAACCTTTCGCGTACACCCCATACGGGCAGAGTTCGATGCACAGACCGCAGTTGGTGCAGGTCGGCCCAATGGTGAGGCGATATTTACTCAGGGCATACCGGAACCGCGACTGCGTCGTTTTCGGCACGGGCAGGGCAGGAGTTTTCTTTTTCGGCTGTTTTGTTTTCGCTGACTGCATGGATACTACCCTCTTTTTCAGTCTATGGGGCTCGCGTCGCCCACCACCAACTTCGTGGGTACCCGGTGGCAAAGCTACGTGGAGCCTCCCCTTCAGGCGAGCTTTGCTCGCTTATTGTGGGGTCTCGGTTTTCCTCACCCCCAAACTTGCGAATTCCTGCTCCAGGTCCTCGAAGAACATAGCGCGACCCATCTCGCCGCGAAGCCGTCTCACTTCGCGCATACCCATGGCGCCCATGATCTCAAGCAACTGGTTGTGCCAGCCGGCCATCAGGTTCCTGACACGACGGCTACCCCAGCCGGGGTCCACTTCCTCCAACCCAACCGGGCACGCGATGCCTTGCGCACAGCGTCTGCAAACACGGCATTCCATGGCCACGAGTAATGGAATATCGCAGCTCACGGCATCTGCTCCGCAGATGATGACTTTGGCCATATGCTCCGCCATGGCAACTCCGCCACCGGCGATGATGGTGATCTGATCTCTCAAGCCTTTATCGACAAGCGACAGATGGATTTCTTTCAGGCGATCCTTGATGAAGATAGGCTCGTCCGCTTCTTCCATACCGAATTCATCGGCAACGACATGGATGATTTCCGCTCCCTCCCGCGTCAAATCCGCTATGCGTGCGCCTGCGGCAGGCGTAGCAGGCATACGGATGGCCACGAGCAGGTCCGGCTTCTTTTCTTTCAGTATTCGCTGCCACTCCATGACGGCCGGGTTGTCCGGCACCTCCACTATCCGCATCCGCTCGAGCATCTGGTCATTGCGAGCGTCAGGACCGCGATCCAGAAGGAGCATCGTATTCGGGAGGTAGCGCTCATACAGCGGGAGCCACTCCGATTCCTTGATCACAACAAAGGTTCCCAATTCGCTGGCGGACCTCAATAAGGCCCTTGAGATGCGCTTCTTTGGCGGCGAGAAAGGAAGAAGATCAAAAATAAAGGGGACCGGTATTTCGACAAGCGGCGGTACCGCATGCGTTAGCTCGCCCTGCTCGTCGAAGCGCAGAGCCATCACCTTCCTGCCAAGGTCGACGGTTGTGCTGATGTACTCCCTGCCGTGTATCCCGTCCCGTGTAGGCCTTACGATTTCCGACATGTCCGTCCACATCGCGTCAAACCCGGGGCCGGCAAAAGGCCCGCCGTAACCGGCGCCGGACACGGGGATCTTGCCCGTCTCGGCTTGCGCCCAGAGGTTCGCGAGGATCTCCGGCGTCCAGTAATGGTCGCCCACGGTGCGATACGTCGGGTTGACACCCTTCTGGATCAGTCTCGCCGGGCAGTTCTGCACGCAGCGGAAGCAATCCTGGCAGGCACTGTCAAGGGAATCGAGCATCTGCCGCTCGTCGAGTGAGCGCGTCGTATACACATTGTAGACACACTCTTTCTTCACGCAACTGGTGCACTTCAGGCAGCCTTCTTCCCAGGCTATGACGCCGGAGCGCGTTACTGAGCGGAAGCGGTTGGCAACGGATGCGGTCTGTATATGGTACTTGGGAGGCATTGTTCACCCCTTTATTGTGCGGCTATTGTACGGCAGGCCTGGGGAGGAGTCGCGCCCCTTCCACGATCTGGGCGACCGCTTCTTCCCATTCGATGGCCATGATGTGTACACCGCGGATACCTTTGATCTCCCGTAACTGCTGAATGGTCTCTATGCAGATCTTCAGGCCTTCCTTTTTCTGCTCGCCTGAAGGAACTCCTTTCAGACGGTCGATCACGTCTTCCGGTATATCCATGCCGGCGACGTTTTTAGCCATGTACTCCGCCATCTTCACAGATTTGAGCGGCGTCACGCCGCCAAGGATAGCAACCCTTTCATGCACTCCCAGATCCCTCACCTGCTCCATCCACTCCTTGAAATAGGGAAGATTGTAGATGCACTGCGTCTGGATGAATTCGGCACCGGCTCTCGCTTTTTTATCAAGGCGGCGCGCCCTGTAGGAACGCGGATCTGCAAACGGGTTCTCCACGGCTCCGATGAAAAGTTCCGGAGGCAGGGTCAGCTTGTCGCCTCCCAGAATCATGCCTTCGTCCCGCATTGTGCGTACCACGTGGATGAACTGGGTAGAGTCTATGTCAAAGACTCCTTTTGCCTCGGGCTGATTGCCGAAGGATTGATGATCACCTGATAGACAGAGGATATTCCTGATGCCGAGCGCTGATGCGCCGAGCACATCCGACTGCAGGGCGATGCGATTGCGGTCCCTGGTCGTCATCTGAAGCACCGGGTCGAGTCCCTCCTCCCTGAGGATGACGCACGAAGCGAGACTGGAAAGACGCACCACGCCGGTCTGATTATCAGTCACATTGGCGCTGTCAACGAAACTCTTGAGAAGGTTCCCCTTCTTGCGCACGGCTTCCGGGTCGGCGCCTTTTGGAGGCCCGCACTCGGCGGTCACTGCGAATTGGCCTGCGGCCAGCACCTTTTTAAGTCGGCTTTCAAGTTTCAACGTTTCTGATCCTCCCGCACGATTTTCCTCGGGCCTTTGCCCTCCTTCTTCGACCAGCTGGCCGGTGGATACTCAGAGGCCAGCTTGTCGATGCGCCCGCTCTCTTCAAGCCGCGTAACTATGAGGTGCCACGCGCAGGGCGTCTCCGGATCGACTTCGCAGTATCCCCCCTTTGAGCCGCCGCACGGGCCGTTGAACAGGCTCTTGGCGCAGCGCGTGATCGGGCAGACGTCGGCGAACTCATCCAGCCTGCAGTCGCCGCAGGCCCGGCAGTTCTCGAGCCACACGCCCGCCTCTTTTGTCTGGCCGATGAATGTCGTGTTGAGCGCGGGGATGATATGGATTTTCGGAAAGACTTCCGCGACCGCCTGAACTCCGGCTCCGCAGCCGAGAGAGAGAATTACATCGTACTGGTCGACCAATGCGGTGAGTTGATCGATGAATTCGTAGACACACTGGCGGTCGAGCGTTATCTCCCGCACTTCGAGGCTCTTTCCCTCGTTCTTCGCATCCATGCGCAACGCGGAGGCAAGAAGGGCAACCTCCTTTTCCCCACCGGATGCACACTCGGCGACGCAGGTGCCGCAACCAACGATCAGCACCTTCTTGTAAGGGGCAATTCTCTCCTTAATTTCCGGAAGAGGCTTTCTTTCTGCGGTGATCATTCCATGCTCCTTTTTGCAATACTCCTCATGGCGCACAGCAACAGATGACGCGCACCTCACGTACGGGATGACATCGTGTCGTCCACTGCTTCTTTCGGTTTCTTCGCGTTGAGGGGGGAGGCTGCCAGGCCCGCTGTTCGGCCGATCAGCTCACGCGCTATCGTGTCAATGGAGTCCTGACCGATCGACGCGGCGTTGACCAGCTCAAACCGTTCCGCCTCGAGACCGATCTCTTCTATCAGCTTTCGAGCGTACTCCAATCTCTTCTTCGCCCTCATATTCCCTTCCCGGTAACGGCATGCCCCGACCGGGCAGGTCACGAGGTAGACCTTGTCCGCCCCGGCTTCCAGGGCCCGCATAAGATGAAGCGCTTCTATCCTTCCGGAACAGGGCAGAGGAAAAAATGTGATGCGTGGCCCAAGTTCCTTTTCCAGAGCCCGCCGGTTCATGTCCTGATCCGGATCAAGCTGCTGGCAAAAGAAAATCGCGAAATGTAGCTCTTTCTTATCAGTCATCGTAGCACGCGGAAAAAAGGGGCGCCCGTTGGACGCCCCGTCTTTTACTTAGCACGTCTTCGTGCCGGGACGCTATCTTAACAAAGCGATAATCCTTTGTCAAGTCCCGTGGTTAAGAGTTGGTTAAGAGCTTCTCTCGGGACAAGTCTCTTCTGCTCTTCGTCCCACCAGAGCGCCCGCTGATATTCATTTTTCTTTTCCAAAAACAGCTTCATGATTCCTTTTATGCGCGATGCTGATTCAATCAGGCGCCTGAAATTGTTAAGGATCGTAGCGCCCTGTTGCTCCAGAGTCTCTTTGATGATGGACCCCTGGCGAAGGATTTCGTCCGTATTCACGCTCTTTTCATCCTTCATCCATTGCTCAACCATATCCATTGAAACCTCAACGTGAAACTGCAACCCATAGGCCGAACTTCCCATCCTGAACGCCTGGTTCCGGACCAGCGAGGACGTAGCAAGCAGCACGCCTCCTTCCGGAATATCAAACGTATCTCCATGCCACTGAAAAACGGTTAACGGGCTCTCGACCCGCTTGAACAGGCGGTCCTGCCGGGCTTTCTTCGTCAACTCAACGCTGTACCAGCCCACTTCCTTTTGGGCGGCTTTCATCACGCGGGCACCGCACGCTTTCGCCAGAAGCTGCGCACCTAAGCAGATGCCCAGGAACGGTATCTCCTCCTTGAGCACCTGCTTGATAAGCAGGTCTTCTTGTTTCAAAAATGGATAGGCCTCTTCTTCATACACGTTCATGGGGCCGCCGAGCACCACCACAGCTGCGAAGCTATCGAGGCGCTCGGGTAACGCTTCGTTCCGGCCGAGCTCCACGGTCACAGGCTGCCAGCCGGCATCTTCGAAAATTTTTCCCAGCATGCCGGGGCCTTCCTGCTCAACGTGTTTGACGATCAAGATGGCCTTGTCCATTCCAACTCCTGTCTGGAAACGTGCTTTCAGCGGACAAGCTACCAGCGAGAACAATTACTTGGTTCTTTCTCAGCTGAAAGCTGATCGTAATGTCGCTCTCTTACTTCTCACCCTATGGCCGGTCTTCCCCGTTCGCCGGTGCGGATCCGGATACATTCCTCCAGCGGCAGTACGAAGATTTTGCCGTCGCCTATGTCACCGGTCCTGCCCCCGTTGAGGATCGCCTCAACCGTGCGTTCTGCGAAGTCATCGTTCACTGCGATAAGAAGCTGTACCTTGCGCAACAGGTTACCCATCTCCTTTACGCCACGGTACACCTCGGTAATGCCCATCTGGCGGCCATGGCCCAGCACCTCGCTCACCGTGATGAGGTTGACATCTGCCTTGTAGAGCTCCTGTTTCACTGCTTCAAGCCTGTCGGGTTTTATGATGGCGATAATCAATTTCATCGTTCACCTCGCTATTCCAGTAATGTGTAAGCATGTTCATGGTGCTGCGTTAAATCAAGTCCCATGATCTCGTCCTTTTCTTTTACCCTCATTCCCATCACCCAGTCAACAACCTTATAGATGATCATGGTGCCCACAAAACTATAAACGAGCGTGATCGCGACAGCGAGAACCTGTATCAGAACTGTTTCGGGTTGCCGAAAAAGAGACCGTCAGCGCCATCAGGATTGACAAGCTTGCTGGCGAAAAGCCCTGTTGCCAGTGCTCCCCAGATGCCGCCGACGCAATGCACGCCAAAGGCATCAAGTGAATCATCGTAACCCAGCTTCGGTTTAACGACCGCAACAGCGATGAAGCAGAAGATGCTCACGAAGATGCCGATGATGATCGCTGACATGGGTCCGACATAGCCCGCAGCAGGCGTGATGGCAACCAGCCCAGCCACGGCGCCCGTGGCAGTCCCGAAGATAGTCGGTTTTCCATTGGTTATCCACTCGATCACCGCCCAGGTAAGCCCGGCTGTCGCAGCAGCTGTATTGGTTACCACAAAGGCGTTTACCGCCAGTCCGTTTGCTGCCAGCGCGCTGCCTGCATTGAAACCCGAACCAGCCGAACCAGAGCAAGTGCCGTGCCGAGAACCACATGGGGCAGGTTGTGCGGAGGCACCGGCGCTTTGTCGTATCCCTTCCTTTTTCCTATGAAGAGCGCGGTGCCCAACGCGGCAATGCCCGCGTTGATATGCACAACCGTCCCACCCGCGAAATCGAGTGCGCCAAGGTCTTTAAGCCAGCCTCCCATCCCCCAGACCCAGTGCGCAACCGGATCATAGATGAAGGTTGCCCAGAGCAGCGTGAAAAGGAGAAATGCCGAGAACTTCATCCTCTCGGCAAAGGCCCCGATGATCAGCGCGGGAGTGATAACGGCGAACATGGCCTGGAAGATCATGAACGCCTGGTGAGGAATGGTGGCCGCATAGTCCTTGAATGGCTCTGCTCCGACCCCCACAAGCCCGACCCACTGAAAACCGCCCCAGAAACCCTTTCCGGGTGCAAAGGCGAGACTATAACCGAAGAGTACCCACTGGAGGCTGAGGACGCAAAGAATAGTAAAGCACTGCATCAAGACTCCGAGTACGTTCTTGCGCCGCACCATACCTCCGTAAAAAAAGGCCAGTCCCGGTGTCATCAGCATTACCAGCCCTGTAGAAATGAGAACCCACGCCGTATCACCTGCGTTAATCATGATCTTCCCTCCCTTTCCCTTTAATAAAAAAGGCGCCCTGTTCCAACGTAGAACAGAGACGCCTTCGTCTCAACTCGTTCAAAAAAAATGGCGCTCTCACAAGAACGCCATCAATGGCTTACACTTCTTTGTGTAGACCCAGTCTCCGGGTAACTTTAAGTACAAGTAAATAAATGATCGGTTTGGTAACCATACTGCTCTCGCCCCGCCAGACCGTCATAAGTCCCGCACAACGCTTCTTGGTTGCACTTTACTCTTAACCGCTCACGGCTTACGGCCACTGCCGAATATATTGACTGAAGAGCAGACCGGTCTTTTTGGCCTTGGCCTTTGCTCGTGCGGTTCGCTG
The DNA here is from genome assembly GCA_963825005.1 of uncultured delta proteobacterium. Lineage (GTDB taxonomy): Bacteria > Desulfobacterota > Syntrophorhabdia > Syntrophorhabdales > WCHB1-27 > JADGQN01. The sequence goes on from CAWGRP010000013.1 coordinate 167,030, forward strand.
CTCACGGCTCACTGCACACCATTGACTGGTATTCATGCTTATTCCAGGATCGTATATGCATGTTCATGATGCTGCGTCAGGTCGAGTCCCATGATCTCTTCTCGGTCGGGCACCCTGACTTTAATGACCGCATTGACAAACTTCATAATGAGATAGGTTGCTACCAGACTGTAGACGGTCACTGCGGCCACTGCGGTGAGCTGCACGAGCATCTGGCGGGGATTACCGTAGAGCAGACCGTCGGCGCCTGCCGGGTTTATCGCTTTCGAAGCAAATAGTCCGACAGCGAGCGTGCCAAGCATGCCGCCGACGCCATGGACGCCAAAGGCATCAAGCGAGTCGTCATAGCCAAGCCTTGGCTTTATCTCGGCCACTGCAATGAAACAGACAACGGTTGCTGCGCATCCTATCGCAGCTGCGGCTCCGGCAGTAACAAATCCTGAAGCAGGCGTGATAGTGGCGAGGCCTGCGATGGAGCCGGTGATAGTGCCGAATATGGTTGGTTTTCCATTAAAGACCCATTCAAGGAGTGCCCAGGTTGCGCCCGCAGCGGCCGCCGCAGTGTGCGTTACCAGGAAAGCGTGGACCGCCACCTCATTTGCAGCAAGTGCGCTCCCCGCGTTGAACCCGAACCAGCCAAACCAGAGCAGGGCGGTGCCGAGAACAGTGAAGGGTAGGTTGTGAGGCGGTACGGGCTTATTCTCGTAACCTTTTCTCTTGCCGATCATGAGCGCAGTGACCAGCGCTGCTATTCCAGCGTTAATGTGGACGACGGATCCGCCTGCAAAATCAAGCACGCCCAACTCTTTCAGCCAGCCGCCCATGCCCCAAACCCAATGACAGACAGGGTCGTAGACGAAGGTGGCCCAGAGTATTGTGAAGAGGAGAAAAGCGGAAAATTTCATGCGCTCGGCAAAGGCTCCGATGATGAGCGCAGGCGTTATGATTGCAAACATCGCCTGGAAGAGCATGAATAATTCGTGCGGGATGGTGGCCGCGTAATCTGCGTATGGCTTGAAGCCGACGCCGTTCAGGCCAAACCAGCTTAAGCTCCCGAAGAAGCCTTTGGACGGCGCGAATGAGAGACTATAGCCGAAGAGGATCCATTGCAGAGTGAGCATGCAAATCACGATAAAGCACTGCATCAAGATGCCGAGAATATTCTTTTTCCGTACCATGCCCCCATAGAAAAAGGCAAGCCCCGGGGTCATGAGCATAACGAGGGCTGTGCAGACGAGTACCCACGCCGTGTCACCGGTGTTTATCATGATTCTCCTCCTCCCAAATGGATCTCTTTCACCATTCCCGTGATGAAAGAGTTTCGTTGCGGTCCGGGAATAAAATAAGGGCGTCCTCGTAGAGAACGCCCTCGGTCTCTTTCTTGCTTACACGTCAGCGTGTAACCTGTCTATTCCCGCTGCCGAGCATTATACAGGTTCTTTTCTTTTTTTCCAACAATAATTTGCTGCATCTGCTGCGAGCCGCGCAACGACGAGAGATTCTCAATGCCGAACCTGTCGAGCAATCTCAACAACCCTTTGTTGATATTTCGTGCGTTCAGGGAATCTTATTTCGGCTCTTCGAATATGCGTCGGAAAAATCCGACCATGCCAGGTCGGTCGGTCGGAAAAATACGACGGAACGGCTCACCGCTCCAGAAAATGCAGCGAAGGCCCGAATCCTTAGTGCTGCAAGGATCTGATATTACTTGGTTAAATCCATTGTCGGGCACTGGTAGCGAATATGGCATAGCTGATGCAGTATCACATTTCAGGAAACACTAAATCACTCAAACGGAGGTAGGGAAGAATGAAGAAAGTATTGATGTTCGTGTTCGCAGTAGTGATCGCAGTTGCTTTCGCAGCCACCGGCTTTGCTCAGGCACCGGCACCGGCACCTGAGAAACCAATGGCCCCGGAGAAGATGGAGAAGAAGGAACCGGCGGCTAAGGAGAAGAAGGCTCCGAAGAAGAAGGCTCCGAAGAAAGAGAAGAAGGCTCCGGAAGAGAAGAAAGACATGTCTGCTCCGGCTCCCGCGCCTGCTCCGGCTCCCGCGAAGTAACAATTCAACATTAATGACAAAAAAAGGGAGGGATTCATCTCTCCCTTTTTTTGTCTCATCGGGCGCCCCATTACAAGGCCCAAGGCCGCTACATCTCTGCATGTTATTGCGACTTCGCTGGAACCGTACATAATCTCTCTCGAGACTTGATAGTAACCCCTCATACAGTACCTGAAATTCGCCGATAACGAGTTAAACAGAATTGCAAGCTTCAACGGCAGAGCTTTCGCTTTTCTGGCAAGCATAGTCCGGAGACACACGATGAGCGAAGAAACAATCCACGTGCAGAGTTGTCCATACTGCAAAGGTGCTCATACCTACAGGCTCGAGGTCGAAAGGGCCAAGCTGATGATGATGACGCCTACTAACCACAAGGGCCGTGAACGTGAGAGCACGGTTAAGATTACCTCGCATATCTTTTGCCCTCTCAATGACGAGCAGTTTCAAGTATCATATTACCTCCAGGACACTTCATCCGACAGGATACGGGCAGTAAGCGTCATCGGATTGCTAGGGGAAACGTAATAAATTTCTTGCACGTCGTCCCCGAACCGTGATAGCAACTATCTGAAATGGCCCACAACGCACAGAAGGCAAAGATACTCATCACGGGACGGCTGCCGGATCAGGTACTGCAGGCCTTGAAGCAGCGCTTCGATGTGGAGGCGAACCCCCATGACCGTCCGATGGATAGGAAGCAGGTTCTTCAAGCCATAGCCGACAAAGAGGGCTTCATCTCGCTAGTTGGCGATTCCATCGATGTCGAACTGCTCGATCATGGACCCGGGCTGAGGATGATAGCGCAGATGGCGGTCGGCTACGACAATGTGGATTTACGTGCGGCAACCGCCAGAGGCATTCCGGTCTCGAACACGCCTGACGTGCTCACCGACGCGACCGCCGACCTAACCTTCGCCTTGATTCTGGCGCTCTCCAGACGCGTCGTCGAGCTGGACCGAAGGGTCAGACAGGGCGAGTTCACGTTCTGGGCTCCCATGCTATTTCTCGGGCGCGAGGTGACAGGCAAGACTCTCGGCATACTCGGTTTTGGTCGCATAGGGCAAGCCGTAGCGCGCAGAGCGAAAGGGTTCAGCATGCGGATTATTTACAGCGACCCGTGCACAATCGACAGCGCCGTCGCGCAGGAATTGAATGCTGAACACGTCGAATCGAGGTACCTTCTCGGCGAAGCCGACTTTGTCTGCATCCACGTGTCGCTGAGCCCGGAAACGCGCCATCTGATCGGCCGGACAGAGCTTGCCCTCATGAAACCAACAGCTTATCTGATCAATGCGGCGCGTGGACCGGTGGTCGATGAAAAAGCCCTTGTTCAGGCTTTGAAATCCGGCACGATTGCGGGCGCCGGTCTCGACGTGTATGAAAACGAACCTGTCTTAGAGCCCGGGCTGGTGGAGTTGGAGAATGTGGTGCTCTTACCCCATGTGGGAAGTGCCACCCTCGAGACCCGCATCAAAATGGCTTCTCTGGCAGCCGATAATCTTTGCGCGGGGCTCGAAGGCAGGGTGCCGCCGAACCTGCTGAACCCCGAAGTACTCCCTCGTCGAAAAAGCTGAGGGTCTTTGCCTTCAAAACCGCAACGCCTGTTTCGGAAATAGACACCTGCTCTATTGTTGAATGCACCCTGGCATCGATCAGGAGCCGGCACTCTTGCGTAGCAAATGAAGATAATCCGGCCGAATGGCGCACCAGCCGGTTGTTGATTTCCCTTGACACGGGTGAATGCACGGTGCTACCTACAAAGAGGGTTAATTATCGGTTAGACTGAGGCTTAGCTGCTATACCCGCACAGAGGCAGAAACGGACCCCTCAGGGAGGCACAGATGAAAGGTCAATATTATCTGCAAGTTAACAAAGAGACCAGGGCGTTTTTCTCCCTGCCGGACGAATGGACGTGCGCCCACTTTGTGCAGCCTAAAGAGGGCAGAAAGGCATCCCTCTGCGTCGATGAGATGCTCCGTGAAGAGCTTGCCCGTATTGATGACGTCGAGCAGTTGAAGGAGCCCGCGTCCTCCTCGTACACAGCAGCCATCATAGTGGACGACCTTACGCGTCCCACACCCGTAATCGAGATACTGTCCGTCCTCCTGCCCTACCTCAATGAGAGAGGCTACGCGCGTGACAACATTTCTATAGTGGTTGCTCTCGGAACCCACCCTCCGCTCACCGAAGAACAGCTCGAGAAGCGATTGGGCAAAGCAGTTCTCTCCTCACAGAGAGTGATTCAGCATAACGCCTGGGGGAAGGATCTTGTGCCGGTTGCGATTGCAGGCACTGACAGGGTGGTGAAGATCAATCCTGCTGTCGCCCATGCTCATTTGAGAATCGGTATCAGTTCGATCCTGCCACACCCGATGGCAGGATTCGGGGGTGGTCCGAAAATAGTCTTCCCCGGTGTATCCGACTTTGATTCAATCAAGATGCACCATCCAAAGAATGTGCTCCACCCCCGCGCAGTGGTCGGGGTGACAAAAGGCAACCCCTTCCATGAGGAGATTGCTGCTGTGGCTCCGGCAGTGGGGCTGCACCTTTCAATAAACTGCGTGTACGATGCGAGCGGCTCTATTACCAGTATAACAGCGGGGAACCCGGCAAGCGCATTCGCCAGGGCCGTGGAGATCTGCATCAGTGAGCTCGGTCACAGATTCTCCGACAAGATGGATGTCACCATAGCTTCCGTCTTCCCGCACGTTCATGGAAACCAGCTCTTCAAGGGACTTATGCCCGCATCCATGATAACGAAAGACGGCGGCGCCGTGCTGCTCTTCGCTCCCCTGGAGGAGCCCATACCCGGAGAGTTCCTTGACTCACTCAAGAAAATACGCGAAGCATCGCATAACAGGCCTGCGGAGTATATACGGGCATCGCTGGAAAAAGGGCTCGCTTTTCTGCCCGATAAACCGATGGACTACAACATGGCCATGACCAATGTCTTTATACGGCCCGAAATGCGCGTTATACTCGTATCGAAGGAAGTGTCTGAAGAAGAAGCTTCTATAATGGGCGTGGAGCATGCGTTCTCCCTGGATGAGGGACTGGCGCGATTGAAGAAGAGCTTTCCGCAAGCACGCGTGGCCATTTTCCCGGCCGGAGGGCTCATCGTTCCGATAATCGGCTGAGGCCGGCCGCTATGTTTGAGACTCTACGGGGGTTGGGATGGCTCGAAAGACCAGGGCAATCATCATCGATGCAAAAGACAACGTCGCTACAGCGCTTGAGCCGATTGAAGCAAATACTGCCGTGTCGTTAGAGCATCATGGCCGCACCGAACGGGTTACCCCTCCTTCGACTATTCCCGCGGGCCACAAGTTTGCTCTCTGCGAAATCGGCGAAGGCGAATATGTGGTCAAGTACGGTGAGCCTATCGGTGTGGCTGTAGTGCGGATCAGGCCAGGAGAGCACGTGCACGTCCACAATATAAAGAGCCGCGCAAAGAAAGCAGAGGGTACTCCATGACGTTTCTGGGCTACGCAAGAAGCGACGGCAAGGCCGGGACACGCAACCACGTTCTTGTCATTCCGAGCGTCGGCTGCTCACAGCACGTAGCCGATGCTGTTGCGCGTAACCTCAAGGGCGCGGTTTATCTGCCCAATATTCTCGGCTGCGGCCAGATAGGAGCCGACCGCGAGCAGACAAAACGGGTTCTCGTCGGTTTTGGCACCAACCCCAATGTCTTTGCAGTGCTGGTGGTAGGCCTGGGGTGCGAAAGCGTGCCCGCGAAAGAGGTTGCACAAGCCATTGCTGTCAGCGGCAAACGGGTCGAATTTGTCGATATTCAATCGAACGGGGGGCCGAGAAAGACCGCCGCTCTGGGAAGGCGACTGGTAAGAGAGATGCTTGCCGATGCTGCACGTGTGTCCCGGGAGCCGATACCGGTCAGTCAACTGATTCTTGGAACCGAGTGCGGCGGGTCGGATTACACGTCAGGCCTCGCTTCCAACCCGGCGCTCGGCGTGGCGAGCGATCTCCTGGTCGCACAAGGAGGCACGGTAATCCTCTCCGAGACGCCGGAATTGATCGGGGCGGAGCATATCATCGCGGGTCGCGCAACGGACGAGGATGTTGGAAGAAAAGTGACGGAGGCCACTGCCTGGTGGGAAAAAGAGGCTATCAAGGCCGGCCAGGATATCAGGGAGGCGAATCCCTCTCCCGGTAATATTGCGGGCGGCATCACAACGCTCGAAGAAAAATCGCTCGGGTGCATCTACAAAGCAGGCACAGCGCCTCTTGCAGAAGTGATCCCGTACGGCTTTGCTCCAACCAAAAAAGGACTGGTTTTCATGGACACGCCTGCTCACGACATAGAGCAGCTGACAGGAATGGTCGCAGGCGGGGCGCAGATTGTCGCCTTTACAACCGGGCGCGGTACGCCTATAGGGTCTCCCATCGCGCCCGTAATCAAGATCACAGCCAACGCAGAACTCTACCGGCTCATGCGGGATGCGATCGATCTGGACGCGAGTCGCGTGCTCAAAGGGAACGAGACACTGGAAGAGGCAGGCCGGCGTATATTCGAACAGATTCTGGCGAGCGCCTCAGGGAAGGCGACGAAGGCAGAGCGTTTAGGGCAGAGGGATTTCTGTATCTTCACCATCGGAACACACATCTAGCGTCAGACTGCCGAAGACGCGAGGATGTGAAAAAGCGCGGAAGCGGGAGCACAAACGCTCCCTTCTAGGAAAGTGGGTGCATTATGAGTTTGGATTTTAATGAAAAGGGATACGTCATCAGAGTTTCGGAGAGTGCAGCGATCCAGATGTGTCTTCACGGGCTGGAGGCTTACACCATCTATCGGAAAGCAGGCAGGCATCGAAAAGAGGTAATGACCGAGACCTTCGGACTCGTATGGGGTCATGAAGTCACCCAGGCCGATGGCAGGACTCTCTACAGCGTCGATCTGGTTTCAATGGATGTGTCAGCTGAGTCCGGGAGGTCTTACTGTCAACCCGACCCCGAAGCCTTCACGCTGAAAAAGGATATAGTCACCTCCTTCTGGCCCCAGTACGAGTTTCTCGGCGATTTCCATACGCATCCCTTCAAGACGATCGAGGAAGCGATTGCATGCAAAGGCTTTTCTCTAAGTAGAGAAGACAAGACATATGTCGAAAACGACTCCGATACATGGGCCAGACATAATTACAGGACGAGCCTGGTCTTGACCATCTCCAGGCTCAAGCGCAGCTCCGATTTCGTATCTCTTAACGGAAACGTGCTTGCATTCACCATGGGGAATTACAGGCTGTGGCTCCACGCGCATATCACGGAACAGCGGGACGATTCCCTTGTTTTTCCAGAAAATGCAAACATTGAGCTGTACTGCCCGTCTTTCAACGGCCCGGATGAATACACCAAGTTCGGAAGGCTGCGGAAAAAGAGCAGGCTGCGGTTTGAGCCCGGAGAGCACTGAGCAGGAGACTGATACAGTATCTTGTGGTCTTCAGAATAGGCTGGGTTCTTATACGATCACAAATGAATACGTCTGCCGGCAGTTAGTTACTTTATTTCGACTTACTGTAACTTAATGTATTACATTTAATACTCAATAGTTTCTGTTGTACGTCAATTGGATACAAGTGGAACAGTTACAAAACTGAAGCCGTTCCAGGGAGCAGGATGATCGCTTGAGGCAATCCTCCGGGCGCGTGCGGCTATGCTGCACGTGCCCGAAAGTAGCACGACGTGCTCTTCTTACCATCTGTGCCCGTAGTAGCCCCTGTGGCCGTAATAACCCCTGTAGGCCGGATAATAACGCGGTCCATAATACGGGTACCCATAGACCGGAGCAGGATAACCGTATGCAGGCGCTGGTGCAGGATAACCATAAGCCGGGGCCGGGGGGTAAGCATACGCCGGACGGGCAATGGCAGCGCCAAAGAGCGCTCCCCCGATAAAAGCGCCGGGGACATACCAATAGGCATTGCCATGGGAATAACCCGGTTCAGGACAAGCCAGTACTACTACCGTCAGAAGGAGCAGGGCGACCAAAACTGTTGTCTTCATATCATCCTCCTTGTGTTACACAATATACCTTATTCCGAGCAAGAACCATACCCGGGGACCGTGAATCCAATACCTTGGAATAATTGATATTTCGTGCCTGCCTCCGCTGATCTCCGACGAGAGTGTCGAAGATCAGCCTTCGCGCTCGACAATTTGGCCGATTGCTGCATCCGTACGCTTCGGCAGCCTTAGCTCGAATTCATTCATGGCCTGGATGGCACGGGCAGCACGGTGGAAGAACTATTACTTCGCGGGCTTCTTCCGGAATCCTCAAGCCTATAACAGTATACGCTGGCCGCAGGCAACGGGCAGCGACTGCCCTGTGATACCGCTGGCAGCATCTGAAGCAAGAAAAAGAGCGGCGGCGGCAACTTCCTCTTCCTCGGGCGCCCTCTTCAAGGAAAAGGTTCCCACAAGCTTATTCAACATTTCGTCAACAGGCTCTCCGGTTACGGCAGACTTTGCTTTCATCACGTTGATAATGCGCTCACCCTTTACCGGCCCCGGGGTTACGCAGTTAACCCGAATATTGTATTGCCCCGTCTCAACCGAAAGCGACTCGGTAAGAGCAATCATAGCCGCCTTTGAGCAGGAGTAAGGGGTTCTCATGGGAGAGCCTGATTTCCCGTCACCCGTCCTGCCGCGTTCCGAGCCGATGTTGACGATCGAACCGCTCCTGCGGGGAATCATATGTTTGAGCACGTGTTTCGCTGCCAGCAAACTGCCCGTGAGATTGATCGCCAGGGTTTCATTCCAACCCTCTAGCTCCATGTCAACAACATTGACCGTGGGTCCGATAATGCCCGCATTGTTGATGAGAATATCCACCTTGCCGAACTCCCTTAGAGTTTCAGCCACCATGCTCTCGATCTGTTTTTCATCGCTGACATCTGTCTGAATTGCCAGGGCTCGCCCGCCTCGTTTTTTGATCACATCAGCAGTCTCCTCGAGGCGCGACAGCGTTCGTCCGGCTATTGTCACCGCTGCCCCCTCCGCTGCGAATGCCAGGGCAATAGCTCTGCCGATACCTGCCCCTCCACCGGTAATAATCGCGACTCTGTCCTTCAATACCATTCCTCTCCTCCTCGATCTTTCTTTGAGACACGCTATCATACCTGAGATCGACTGTAAATAAAAAGGCCCAGCCTTAAAGACCCGGTTTGATTCAACGAATCGGACCAATGAAACGCCTTTGGGTTAAGAGGTGGCGAACCGCAGTTGGAATGTGTATAATGAAAGGCCCGATGAGCCTGGTTCCCCAATTCCCGGAGTTCAAGCCGATTGAAATCGGCGATCGCGACCTGCTACACGACAGGCTGTGGGAATACCAGCCCATGAATTCTGAGTTGACCTTCACCAACCTATTTGTATGGCGGAACCATTACCGGTTTTCTTGGTCAGTTTATAAAGACTGGCTTATATTCACTGGCTCGGACCCCAATGGGGAGCCCTATCTCCTCACGCCCATCGGCCCCGGGATGCGGGGGCCTGTCGTTCTGTCGCTTCTCTCCTGGCTTCAAAACGAAAAAGGCGTGCATGCAGCTGCCATAGAAAGAGCTGATCAGAGGCTTGTAACGGAACTTCAAGGAAATCCGGACTTTGCGATTGAGCCTCTACGGGATCACTTTGATTATGTCTACCGGACTGAAGACCTGATCCAATTACAGGGCGGAAACTACCGTGCCAAAAGGAATCACATAAATTACTTCCTGCGCTCGTACAGATTCACGTATGAGCCGCTTGACAGCGTCCACAAGCAGGCCTGCATGGACATGATGGAGACATGGTGCGGGGCACGCCGCTGCGATGACGACCTGAGCTTGTCAAGCGAATGGGAGGCCATCCGGGAAGCACTGGCCAATTTTGAGCAGTTGAACGTTGCGGGAGGAGTCATCCTCGTCAATGGTAAGGTCGAGGCTTTTACCGTCGGTGAGTTGCTCAATAAAGAGACCGTAGTCGTTCATATCGAGAAAGCCAACATGGACATACGCGGGCTCTATGCCATGATTAATGAGCAATTCTGCGAGAAACAATGGCACGACGTGCCGTACGTCAATAGGGAGCAGGATTTGGGTGAACCGGGCCTCAGAGAGGCCAAATTGTCGTACAATCCGGATCATTTTGTGGAGAAGTTCCGCATCCGCCTCGCTCGGGAATGAGAGCGCGCGTCAAAACCGGATTATGCCACATTGCTTTTGCCCACCGTCGGCAGGAAATCCCGGACCACATTACGATCGGCAATTCTCCGTATTACCCGTTAAAGCAAAGGAGGTAAGAGTAATCTTCATGAAGAAATCGAGAACGTTTGATATCGCAGCGATGCTGATGCTGGCGTGTTTTGTGTCCCTGTTGCTCACCTTTTCCTTTGCCCGGGCGCAGGAGGTGCAGAGCATTAAGCCGGAAGAATTGAAGAAGATGATCGTGAAAGGAGGACAAGATGCCTGAGCCAATGGTTGCGACGAAACAGGTAATTGAGCAACTCTTCGACAATGCGGCCGCGTCGTATAACCGAACCGGGCCGAGCATCTTTACGCAGTTCGGCAAGCGCTTGGTTGAACGGATGCCTCTCAAGCCCGGTGCGCGCGTCCTCGATATTGCCACAGGGACGGGCGCTGTTCTGTTGCCTGCCGCGCAGCGGGTGGGATCAGAGGGACAGGTGACCGGGATTGACCTCTCGGGCGCGATACTCAAGGAGGCCGAGGGGGCTGCGGCTGCGGAAAACCTAACCAACGTCCAATTGCGCAAGATGGATGCCGAGCATCTTGATTTCCCCGACCAGACCTTCGATGCCGTCACGTGCGCTCTTTCCCTCTTTTTTTTCCCCAATATGGAGGCCGCTCTGGGCGAGATGTACCGGGTCTCCAAGCCTGGCGGCTCTGTCGGCATATCCATGTTCGCCAAGAAACCGCCGCCCTTCGATCCAGGCTGGCGGATGCTGCTCCAACATGAGGCGTATCGGGAACTGATGGTGCGCCTGCCACAACCCATCGCGTATGCACCAGAGGAAGTGGAGGGCCTCCTCGCCCGGTCGGGTTTCCGCTCTATCGACATACGGAGTGAGTCGAACGACATCGTCTATGAGAGCGTTGAAGATTGGTGGGCGTTTCAACTGACTATTGGGCCGCGCGCAACGATCCTGCGAATGGATCAGGAGACGCGCGCGCGGTTCAAAGAAGAATATCTTGCCAAGTTGCGTCCTATGGTCCGTCAAGATGGCCTTCATGTATCCGTTACAATAGTCTATGCGGTGGCGCAGCGGTAGACGATAGGTGCATCTCGAGCCGTCCCTGTAGTCGACGCACAACGCACCGGCTAAGAGCGCTACTCATGGGCATCTCTTACTGACTTTCTGCTCGTAAGTGAGCCATGACGCGGTGCATTTCATATACATGCATTCTCGTAGTAGAGCATTTCCTTCATGTCAACGAGCTGCTTTAGACAGTAAAGGCAGGTAAGGAGATGCTCTTCCGCTCTCTGCTTCTCCTCATCGCCGAGCTTTCCGTCTGCGAACAGCCCTATTGAAACAGTGTCGAGGCACTCAGGGGTTCTGAGCGTGTCAATCTCTTTCATATCTTTCAATTATGACATTATCTTTCAATTATGACAGAACATTCTGTGGCATATGACAGAACACTGTCTGGCATATCATAGTGGCGACGGCCGTTTTCGGCACTGGGCCAAGGACACCTTGAATATTTTCGGTTATGGCACGTTTTATGCTCCTCCTTTCATCGATGATATGGATGGAAATGATACGCTTGAGGACAACGCAAGCCCAATTGGAGAACGTCACCGGCTTGCTCCTCGAGACTTTGAGCCGCGCGGCCGGGGAAGCAGGACTGGTCCGGATGCATATGTACAATAGCGCGTCACACCAGACGGACCTGGCGCTGAGTCTTTGGTGGGACACCGAGTTTCTGCAGCACGAGGGGAGCAGAGCGGGCCTGACTATGAGGGACGCGCTAAAAACCTTCGGACTCGTGGAACACACGATATGGGTGGAGAAGGAGACAGGCTGGTCGATACCAGCAGGGCAATATTGAAGTAACATTACTTCGGTAAATAAGTTCGACCCCGCTGACAAAACTGAAAAGGAGAAAGAATATGGCAACTACAAAAGAGTTAAAGGTGTTTGAAGAAGCTAAAACAAGATATAGCAAGGTCAATCTTAACTCATTAACGCCGCTAAACTTTCTGAAAAGGAGCGAACATGTATTCCCTCACAAGAAAGCAGTAGTCTACGGGGAAAAATACTGGAATTGGCAGCAATTCGCCGAGAGAGTATACCGTGTAGCCCACGGTTTACAGGACATGGGTATTGAGAAATTTGACCGTGTCGCGTTGTTATCACGTAATAATAACGCCATGCTGGAATCTATGTATGGAGTTGGCATGGCGGGCGCCGTTACCGTACCCTTAAATTACCGGTTGGGGGCCAGTCAAATCGTTTACATTTTAGAACACTCTGGTAGCAAGTGTCTTATCTACGAGCGTATTTATGCGGATACCATTAGGAGCATTCAGCAAGAGCTGAAAACCGTAAAAACGTTTATAGAAATCGACAGCCCGGATAAGAAGGAAATTGAACCGTTCGGTATTCCGTATGAAGAATTCCTGGACAAGGCATCCCACGTTCCAATGGATGTTCCGGTAGTAGATGAGAACGATATGATCAGCATCTGTTACACGAGCGGAACTACCGGAGAACCCAAGGGATGTGTCCACACTCACCGGGGGACTTATCTGAACTCTCTGGGTGAAGTAATCGAACAAAAAATGAATTCCGATAGTTCTTATCTTTGGACGTTACCCATGTTCCATAGCCAGGGCTGGAACAATGTTTGGTCGGTAACAGCTGTCGGTGCTAAGCATGTTTGCCTTGATGCTATAGTGGGTGATGAAATTTACAAGTTGGCATCCAGGGAAAACGTAACAACTATGTGTGGAGCTCCGACGGTAGTAAACATGATAGTTGATTATATGGTGAAAAACTATCTGAAGTTCCCTCATAGTGTTTTCTATAACATTGCCGGTGCACCGCCATCACCTAAAGTTATTCAGGACGGTGAAAGTATCGGGCTGAACATCCATCAATGCTATGGCCTTACTGAGACTTACGGACCGCATACTTTCTGCGAATGGCACACCGGAGAGTGGGATAAACTTCCCATAGCCAAGCGGGCCCGGTTGAAGACGCATCAAGGTGTTCCCTATGTCCAATATACTCCAGTCCGGGTGGTCGACGACGACATGAAGGATCTGCCCTGGGACGGCGAAACACGTGGTGAGATCATTATGCGGGGTAACAATGTTATGCAATGGTATTTCAATGACCATGCCCAAACCGAAGAGGCTTTTAGAGACGGGTGGTTCCATAGTGGAGACGGCGCGGTAATTCATCCCGACGGCTATATTGAAATCGTGGACAGGCTCAAAGACATTATTATTACGGGCGGCGAAAACGTCTCCAGCGTAATGGTGGAAAATGTAATCGCGGAAATGCCTCATGTTTTTGATGTAGCGGTAATTGCCAAGCCCGACGAAAAGTGGGGAGAGATTGTGAAAGCTATCGTTACTATTGAACCCGATGAAGAGATAACCTCAGGACAGGTTATTCAATGGTGTAAAGACCATCTCACCGGTTTTCAAGTTCCCCGGGAAGTCGAATTCGGTGAAGTTCCCCGTACGGCAACAGGAAAAATACAGAAGAGTGTTTTGAAGGCACGGGAAATAGAACTCGCGAAGAAGGCAAAGGAAAAATAGACTGAAGATTAGCACTAAAACACTGCTTGGCAGATAAATTCGGGAAATAGGTAATAAGAAATGGCCGCAATAACGGAAACGTCGAATCTTTCCATGGAAGCGTTTAGAAATACATACCCGGAAAAATTCGGCACGGAGAAAGCCATATTCGGGAAGATCAAGCTCGGTGCTCGCATATTTGTCAGCACTGCCTGTGGAGAACCGCAATACCTTTTAAAAGCGTTGGTGCGATATATTGATGCATACCCTAATGCGTTCCTCGACGCGGAGTTGTTTCAAATCGTAACGTTGGGCGTAGGCCCCTACAATGCTGCCAAGTATAAGCAAAACTTCAGGAATAATTCGTTTTTTATCAGCGAGAGTACCCGTGAAGCCGTTAACAATGGTGAGGCGGACTACACCCCCGCATTTATGTCGGAGGTTCCTGCTTTATTCTCTCGAGGTCTGGTGCCTGTAGATGTGGCGTTGATACAGACGTCACTCCCTAGTCCCTTGGGGTTAGTAAGTCTGGGAGTGAGCGTTGATATCGTCAAGGCGGCTATTCAGCAGGCACGGCTGGTAATTGCCCAGCCTAACAGCTATATGCCGCAGGTGCATGGAGATGGATTTATCCATGTTAAAGATATAGATTTTTTCATTCCTCATGACGAACCCTTGCTGGAGTATAGTCCCAAGGTTGAAGGAGAAGTTGCTCAGCGAATTGGGCATTATGTGGCCAGCCTCGTTCAGGACGGAGATACTATTCAGGTAGGTTACGGTAGTATTCCGGATGCTCTTCTGTCGCACTTAAAGGGCAAGAAACACCTGGGTGTGCATACGGAAATGATTTCTGATGGTACTGTTGAACTAATAAGAAGTGGAGTGGTGGATAACTCCCGGAAAACCATTAACCGTGGTAAGTCCATAGCTTCCTTCTGTATGGGTAAAAAGGAAACTTATGATTATCTTAATAATAACCCTCTGATAGAGCTAAGAACCGTAGACTATACCAACAACCCGCTGATCATTGCCCAGCACTCCAATATGACTGCCATAAACAGCGCACTGGAAATTGATCTGACTGGCCAGTCAACAGCTGAATCCATTGGTAATAAATTTTACAGTGGTGTCGGCGGGCAGGTAGACTTCATTCGAGGGACAACTCTGGCACCGGGCGGCAAGTGTATTTTGGTACTGCAGTCAACTGCCAGGAACGGCGAAGTATCACGTATTTCCCCGTTCCTGAAAGAAGGTGTCGGTTTTACACTTCACCGGGGTGATGTGCATTATGTGGTGACAGAGTATGGCATTGCTTATCTTCATGGAAAAAGTGTCAGGGAGCGGGCGATGTCTTTAATAGCCATCGCCTGTCCTAAATTTCGGCCGTGGCTGATAGAGGAGGCTAAGAAAAGGAAGCTGATCTACAGTGACCAGGCGTTTATTCCCGGGAAACCAGGGGAATATCCGGAGGACTTGGAGACCAGACGTATCCTCAAAAATGGAGAAGAAATATTGTTCCGGCCGGTGAAGATCAGCGATGAACCGCTATTAAAGGAATTCTTTTACTCGCTGTCACCGCAAACCATGTTCCGGCGGTTCGTTTCTACCCGGAGAGACATGCCCCATGAACGACTCCAGGAGTTCGTGGTTGTGAATTATGCTGAAGAAGTATCCATTCAGGCGGTTATCCTGAAGGATGCCAAAGAGGAAATAGTAGGTATTGGCAGATATTATCTTGATGAAAATACCCACACTGCCGAAGTTGCCTTTACGGTCAAGGATGAATTTCAGAATCGAGGTATCGGTACCGAACTGCTGGAGTATCTTACCTATCTGGCTAAAAAACGAGGTCTGATCGGGTTTGTGGCCGAGATACTGAAAGAGAATATACCTATGCTCCATGTTTTCACGAAGGCCAATTTCGATCTGGTCACGGTCGATAGTGATATGTCTTTTATGAAAAAGACATTTTAACTCCCAATCGTCGTTTTTTTGATAAGAACTTCCTTTTTGTTTGGGGAATATGAGCAACAAGGAGATTACGTGACAAAAAATAAATGTATACTCGAATTCCATGAATTCCGAAACCATGACGGAACTGCTCCATGTTGCCACCGTCTGTTTAGTTAACTTTATTAAATCAAAGCGGAGGTAGTACAAATGAATTTTGCACCTACGAAAGAACAAGCTATGGTTAGGGACATGGTTCGGAAATTCGCCGAATCATATATTAAGCCGGTCGCCGCGGAACTGGACCTTACGCACCGGCATCCCCAGGAAATCTGTCGGAAGCTGGGCGAACAGGGAATCATGGGAGTCAATGTTCCCATGGAGTATGGCGGTGCCGGGATGGATACCGTGACCTACGTAATGGCCCTGATCGAGATCTCTAAGGCCTGTGCGAGTACGGGCGTTATCGTGTCCGTGAATAACAGCCTCTATGGTCATCCCGTCAAGACGTTCGGGACCCATGAGCAGAAACTGAAATTTCTGCAGCCCGTGGCCGGCGGAGAGGTAGAGGGATGTTATGCCCTGACGGAGGCCGACGCCGGTTCCGATGCGGCGGCTCTTCGCTGCAAGGCGGAGTTGAAGGGCGACAAGTACATCGTCAACGGCACAAAAATGTTTATCACCAGCGGCAACGTGGCGCGTTACTGTGTACTGGCGGCGACGACTGACCGTTCGCTGGGTTACAAGGGTGTCATCAATCTGATTGTCGATCTGAAGGAAACCGCCGGTTTTAAAGTGGGCAAGGTGGAAGAAAAGATGGGCATCCTGGCCTCGGGGACATCTGAACTCGTATTTGAAGATGCGGAGGTGCCAGCGGCTAATCTGTTGGGCAAGCCGGGGCAGGGATTCAAGCAGATGATGGCGGGTCTTAACGCCGGCCGGATCGGCATCGGCTCCCAGGCCTGCGGGATTGGCCGCGCCTGTCTGGAGGATTCGATTGCCTACGCAAAAGAGCGTGTCCAGTTCGGAAAACCCATTTCAGACAATCAAGCCATTCAGTTCAAACTCGCCAATATGGCGACGGAACTCGATGCGGCGGAACTTCTCCTCCTTCGCGCCGCTTGGCTGGAAGACAATGGCCTCGATTTCGAGAAGGAATCGGCGATGTCCAAATACTTTGCTTCCGACGTCGCCATGAGAGCGGCGATCGAATGTGTGCAGATCTTTGGCGGCTACGGTTATGTCAAGGAATATCCCGCAGAGCGTCATATGCGCGATGCGAAGATCTGTCAGATTTACGAAGGCACCAACGAGATTCAGCGGGTCGTCATAGCCCGCAAGCTCCTTGGAGCACGATAGTTTATAAAATGCAAAACGAGCCGAGTGCTTAGCGAAAGGAGCATACTCGGTTCGGAGAGGGACTACGGGAGACCAATGATCGAGAGGTCACAGGGCGCCCGTAGTCCACTCTACACAAAACAATGTTGCCATAGAGCACGAAGGAGAAATTTTACAATCCGGGCTGGCTTTTTCACATGGTAAAAGAAAAGAGTGAGCAGTTATCTGGAAGGGAGGAGTCTGTGACGTGGAAAACAAGCGGTTGAGCAGCCTGTACATCCAAGATTTGACTCAACCTCCGGCCAACGCCTTGCGGGCCTCTTCTTTGCTTTCATAAATGTGCGGAGCTACACCCCGTTTCTCGAGCTCATCACCGAGTTTCATCCTGAGAAAGGCACTGGTCGTATAACGGGTGACACTCTCGTAGAATCCGGTCGCATACTTCACCACTTCCACGTATTCGTCTAAGAGGTGCGGTGAGACATTAAAATTATCATAGTTGGCGATAGCGTGAACCTTCTTGCCAATAGGCTCCAGTATTCGCCCCATCACTTCTTTCATTTTTTGAATTTCTTCACTTGTTTTCATGTAATAGTTTTCTAGATTGATGAACAAGATGTTATCCGCCGCGTGGTAAACGAAACGATCTTCCATCGGAATGGTCAGGAGGTCTTCTTTGATGCCCATGGGAGGGAGTCGAAATATTCTTTCGTCCATGAGCTTCGGTGGTTTGTGCATGACGGGCGTGAAGTCCATCGCGGCCAGGATTTCTGTTTCCAGGTCTATGCCAGGAGCTATTTCAATAAGTTCCAGACCTTCCTCACACAAAGAGAAGACACATCGCTCAGTGATATACAGTACTTGTTGCTTCTTGCTTGCCGCATGCCTACCGCTGAAGGTTTTGTGCTCTACCTGCCGGACGAACTTTTTTTCCCGGCCTCCCTGATTAATTCTCAGCTTGCCGTCTTCCACGGTAATCCGCGCTCCGGCGGTAAACATCCCGACAAAACAGAGCTTTTTGGCATTTTGGCTGACGTCTATGAATCCCCCCGGACCAGTAAACCGCGGCCCAAACTTACTCACGTTCACGTTTCCTTCCTCGTCCGCCTCCGCCATGCCGAGAAAAGCAATGTCAAGGCCACCTCCATCGTAGAAATCAAACTGGTACGGCTCGTCGAGGAGCGCATCGCAGTTGACGCCGGTCCCGAAATTCAGCCCTCCCATCGGAAGCCCTCCAATCAATCCCGATTCCGCCGTCAGAGTAGAGTATTCCAGGACTCTTTCTTCGTGAGCCACCTGAGAGACCCCTTCGGGCATGCCAATGCCCAGGTTCACAACACTGTTCGGTTTCAGTTCAAAGGCTGCGCGCCTGACAATGATTTTCCGTGGGCTCATTTCCATGGGAGCGATTGTCTGCATAGGCGCTTTGATTTCGCAGCTGAATGCCGGACTGTAAGGCTCGCCGAAGGTTTGCCAGTGATTTTCAGGCTTGGCCACCACGACACAGTCGACCATAATCCCTGGGATCTTTACCTGACGGGGATTGAGCGTTCCACGCTCCGCCACCCTTTCGACCTGGACAATCACTATACCGCCGCAGTTCCTTGTAGCCGTTGCCATGGCCAGGGCAGCAAGGGTAAGAGCCTCCTTTTCCATGGTAATGTTGCCGTCCAGATCTGCCGTAGTGCCCCTGAGGAAGGCCACATTGATCGGGAAAGCCTTGTAGAGGAGATAGTCCTTCCCATCAACGTTCATCACCGTGACGATATCTTCCCCCTTGGATTTGGTGAGCTCATTAAGCTTGCCGCCATCGACTCTGGGATCGACGAAGGTATCGAGGCCGACATGCGTAAGGTTCCCTGGCTTACCGGCGGCGATGTCTCTGAACAATTGGACCAGGACTCCCATGGGAATGTTGTAGGCGAGAATTTTATTGGCGTTAACCAATTCCCCCAGCCCTGGAGTGAGCCCCGTGTGTCCACAGATTATTCTTCCCACCAGACCTTCAATAGCAAGGTGGTTCAGCCCCTTGGTTTTCCCGTCTCCCTGGCCCGCCGGATAGGTGAGGGTCAAATTTCTCGGTGTTCCCGTTTCAAGGAATTTCTCCTTAAGCGCAATTGCAAGTTCCTCGGCGAAACCTACCCCCACGAAGCCTGCCGTCACAATCGTGTCACCCTCACGGATAAGGTCTATGGCCTCTTGAGCAGACACGACTTTGCCTTTCTTCATACGCATGGCTGTCATCGGGTCAAGCATCGGGTGCTTTACCTGTTTTACGTGAGACACTCCCTGTCATGGCTCAACTCCTTCCATTTTCTTTACTCTGAATGCTATCAATTGAGTGCTAGGATAATTATAATCTAGAAAGCTTGTCGTTCAAAGCTATTTGTTTTCAAACCTCATTATCAGGTAACGCGGATGGCAACCTTTTGCAGCATGGAGGCGAGAAAAGTGGATGAAGCTGATTTCCGTCGACTCCTTCTCCGTCGCTCCCACAAGAGCAATGGCTTTAGGATCGAATATCGCGTTCAAAGTATCCAACGTTTCTCCGTCAGGAGCTTCTCAGCTTTTTCCCGGTATGCTTTTCAAGCGATTCGATTTTCTGGGTAAGACCGCTCTTCCTGCCCTTCCGGATATCCAGTTTTGCCGATACATAGACCCGCTTGCAGTCGGGCTCCAGCAGCTTGTACGCTTCGCTCAATACGCGCAAAGCGTCATCCAGCGTCTCTGTTTCAACGATGGTGCCCATGGGCGTAAGACGATACGATACTCCGCTGCCATCGATACATGTCAGGATACGGCTCACATACGCGCTGACACTTTCTCCTTTGTCCGTGGGAAACATACTGAATTCCATCAATACCGACATCGAATCCTCCTCCTGCGGCGTGTTATAGCAGCGCCTTCGCAAGGTGCGCTGTATTGCCGAAATAGATACGCTTTCCCTGAATCGTAAATTTCAGTTTCTCGAGGCCCGCCAGATCAACGCCTAATTTCTCCTGGAACGTCCTTTCCTTTGCACTGCTTCCCGTTTCGAGAGCTTCGATAAACGTTTCTCCACCGGTGCTCAACATCACATGATCTACTAAGTCAGGCTGATTCTGTCTCGAAACAAAGATCAGATCGCCCGCGCCGGGAGAGCCGCCAGTCATATTCTCGCTTACAAGCCCTGCTGCACGCCTGGCTGCAAGATATTGATCATGGGCATCTCTCGGGATGTCAATATCGTTGACGCGATAGATAAGGTTCGTCAACCCCGAACAGTCGACCCCTGTGACCGTCGCGGTAAGATCGGCCATGAACATACTCCTGCCGCCCCAGAGATACGGTACCCCGATGAAGAGCGCCGCAGTTTGAACCATACTGTTGCGAAGAGCTTCGGTTGACACGCTCCGCGAAGGCATCATTACATCGTCCTTCCTTATCCAGGCGCTTTCGCCATCAGCAAACGTCACGTTATAATAACGAGCGGCATGCGCCCCTGATTCTTCAGAGAGTCTCAACCGCGTGCCGAGGGAGAAAAAGAAGACGGGGGTCGCTGCCTCGTCAGGCTCACGCAGGAGTCGCGCGATCCTCGTCTTCACTATCCCGTTATAGATGGGAATTTCGCTGATAGATGAGACGTGTTCTTTTCTCACCCAACCCTGATAACCCCGCCAGCCGTCGCCGGCAGTGTACTTTCGCTGTTCACGAGCTTCTACGCGGTACCAGCCGGGCACCTCGTCACGAAAGATAAGCGTCTCATTAAACAGGAGTTGCGTCTGTTGAAGATCGTCGTGGCTGTGTGCTTTGCGAGCATCAACCGGTTCACGTCTCAGATTTGCCACGGGTATTTTGACGATAAGGAGCGGTTCAGTTTTGGAATCGCCGGCCATGTTCGCCTTTCTTACTGTTGACCTTTGTCCGGCTGCTCCGGTCCATCTGCAGGCTTCTCCTCAGGCAACGATGTGACATCAGACTGCGTTGAATCTGATTGCTGTTCGTTTGCCGAAGGGGCGGTGACTTCATCATACGCCGGTATCACAATGCCCCGTTTTACCATGATTGCATAGATGAGATGGGCTCGCTTTTCCACGTAAGGCGAGCCTCCCCGTATCTTGTATTTTATGGGGTTTGGCAGCACTGCTGCCATTCTCGCGGCCTCTTCCGCGGTGAGCGCTTCAGCAGGTTTTCCATAGTAGTGCGATGAGGCGGCCTCTATGCCAAAGATGCCCTCACCCCATTCCACCACATTGAGATAGAGCTCCAGAATTCTTCTCTTTGAGAGGCTCTTCTCCATTCTCCAGGTAATGATCGCTTCCTCCATCTTGCGCACAGGATTCTTGGACGGCGAGAGATAAAGGTTCTTGACGAGTTGCTGACTTACCGTGCTGCCGCCGAATTTGAATGTACCGGCTTTCAGATCCTTTTCAATTGCCTTCTGGATGGCGTCCAAATCGAAACCTTCGTGGGACCAGAACTTATCGTCTTCCGCGATGAGAACGGCTTTCACGAGAAAAGGAGAGATGCGCTTGAGTGGCACCCACTTCTTCTGAATTACGACCTTCTTGCCCGTGCGCTTCCATTCGCGCTCGCGATATTCGATGAAAGACGTCTTCCTCGGATTTTCGCGCTTGAGCCTTGATACGTCAGGATAAACTGCATAATAGGCGACAAAACCGACGAGCGTGAGCACGAGAAGCACGAATACGACTTTGAAGAATCTGGCAAATAGGCTCTTTTTCTTCTTGCGCATGTTTTGTGGGAGCGGCTCTCTTTAGCGATCTGCATTGCGAAAGAGCCCGTCAAACATGCTAACACACAACTTCTGTCTGCTACCACCCTGTCTCAATGGCCGAGGTGAATTTCGATGCATGGCGCGAAATTGAGGGGTTGCCGACCGGAGGCGTAGCAGCGCTACGGTGAGGATCGCGCAATCCCCGAAGATGACAAAGCCAGGCGCGAAAGGCACCCGGCCTCGGTCACTCATTCGTTTTCCCATTGCGTATGGAATACTCCTTTTGCGTCAATTCGCTCGTATGTGTGCGCTCCGAAATAATCACGCTGCGCTTGAATGAGGTTCGCAGGAAGCCAACTGCTCCGGTATCCATCTAAATAGCTGAGAGAAACAGCCAGTCCCGGTGCGGGAATGCCCGATTCGACTGCACGCTTCACCACCTCTCTGAGCGCTTCCTGGCGGTCTGCAACCTCGCTCCCGAGTTTAGCATGGGCAAGAAGGTTAGGCAGAGCCGGCTCAACACGATACGCCTCGCGGATGTCCTCGAGCAGACCGGCTCTTATGATGCATCCCGCGCGCCAGATACGCGCGACGGCTTCGAGGTCCAGTTCATACCCGTATGCGTGCGATGCCTTGAGCAACAATGCCATCCCCTGAGCGTACGTAATAACCATTGCCGCAAAAAGGGCCTGCTTGAGCTGCCTGAGAAAGGCCGCTCGGCCTTCGTGCATCTCGGGCGCCGGTCCGCGCAAAACCTTGCTCGCCGCTTCGCGTTCCGATTTATAGCCGGACAGGTCACGCATGGAGACCGCCATATCCATGGTCGGAACGGGTACCTGTAATTCCATCGCATCCTGCGAAGTCCATTTGCCCGTGCCTTTCTGCTTTGCCTCGTCCAGAATCGAGTCCACCAGCCGTTTTCCTGTGGCCTGCTCATCGACCTTACAGAATATGTCAGTCGTGATCTCGATCAGATAGCTATTCAGCTCCGACCGATTCCACGTGTCGTACACAGCGTGCAGTTCGTTGTCAGTAAGACCAAGTCCCCGCTTCATGAGGTCATAGGTTTCAGCTATCAGTTGCAGAAGGCCATACTCAATTCCATTGTGGACCATTTTGACGTAATGGCCCGCAGAGCCGCCCCCGAGGTAGGTTACGCAGGGCTCTCCTCCTGCCTTGGCGGCAACAGCCTCCAGAACAGGTCTGACCCGTTCGTACGCCTCTTTGGGACCGCCGGGCATGATGCTAGGGCCGTGACGGGCTCCGGACTCGCCACCCGAGATGCCCACTCCCATATAGAGGATGCCCCTTTCAGCCAGAGTTTTTGCACGAAGGTCCGTATCTCTGAAGTGGGAGTTCCCCCCGTCCATAATCAGGTCGCCGGGCGAAAGGTGCGAAAGAAGGTCTTTGATCACGGCATCCACCGGAGGTCCGGCGGGCACCAGCATCATCACGGCCCGTGGGAGAGCGCAGCATGGAAGCAAATTCCGCAAGGCTTTCAGCTCCTTTGATATCCCGGTGTTCCGCTTCCGATCGAAGAGCTTCAACTTTCGTTGTATCTACATCGTAGCCTGCCACTGAATAACCATTGTCCGCCATGTTGAGCAGCAGATTACGCCCCATTACCCCCAAGCCCACCATCCCGATCTCATACTTTGCGGCATTGTTCATGGCGCTCCTCCTGATATTACGTCGTGTATCAAGATGCCAAGACTATTTCGTTCATGTAAAAAACAAAGCCTTTCATCGCAGATAAGAACGGATAAGAGCTGCGATAAGAGCGGATGAGTTATTTCTTGACCGCCTGTGTGATAGAGCGGCACATCCGGTCAACCCCGATCCCGCCGCGGCGGGACTGTGATACTTGCGCGGGAGCGCCGAGGTGTGGGCAGCATTGACGTCGTACCCTAAAGGAGGCTGCGCACTCGCAATGCTGTCCACCGCCATACTCATCTGCGAAAATCTCTTTTTGCTCCTATCTGCGTTCATCTGCGATAAACATTCTGCCTTATCTGCACGTTCATGAGATGATACCCTAGTCCGGAACCGAAAGCCCGAGTGCTGCCAGGGCTTCCCTTGTCGAGCCGTAGTCCTTATGAACGATACCCTGAATGCCGAGACACCGCGCCGCCTCAACGAACATCTCGCGGTCTTCAATATAGACCACCTCTTCGCAAGGCGCCTGGGCGATGTCCAGGGCCATGCGGTAGATATCGTAGTCCGGTTTACGTACCTTGACAAAACATGAAGAGACAAAGCAGTCGATGAGCGAACGCAGCTCGAATCGCTTGATGCGGTATTCGCTCAGCTCTCGCCCCTCGTTGTTTACCGCAATGACCTTCAGCCCGTGAGCCTTCTTGAGCCGGCCGATCAAATCGATCATCTCGGGATAGGCGTGCGACTGCGCAAACATGAACATAATGTAAGAATCCCGCGAGAAAGGACGCTCCTTACAAAAAACAGCGCGGCTTAGATAGTCTTCCAGGCTAATCTTACCTGACTCATAGGTATCGAAGGTCAGGTGATGACGTTCATCCATGTCCTGAAAATCGATTTCGAACTTTTCGGCCGCGCGCTTTCTTGAGACGCGATCCCAGCCATTACTCAGCAGCACTCCTCCAAGATCTACAAAGAGGGTGGTGATAGGTGTGGTCGCCATGTGTTTTCCTCCTTTTCAGCAGGGGTCTGCCCAGTTCAGAAAATTACTTCGGCCTTGCTGCCCTTGCGTTTCTCTCGTTCGTCTGGTTTCTCAGGTTTCTCTCGTTTAACCAGAGAAACTTGAGAAACTAAAGAAACCCCAGAAACCGATTCCAATCAGCACTAATCATCCTGCGCCCAATCGTATCGCCTGTATCATCTCCAGCACGGGCGTGGGATACACGCCCAGCCAGATAAGTATGACTAACAAAGCTGCCAGCACAACACCGCCCGTCAGCAATCGACCGGGGATGGCTACGCCAGGCTCAGGTTCACGAACACACATAACGGCGATGACGCGCAGGTAATAGAAGAGCCCGATCGCGCTATTCACAAGAAGAATGATGAGAAGCAACCAGAGCGCGGAGTCGACACCCGCCGCAACCAGATAGAATTTTCCTATGAAGCCTGCGGTGAGCGGCATGCCCGCGAGCGAGAGGAGCATCGCAGTAAAAATCAAGGCAATGCCGGGTCGCCGCGCAAAAAGGCCATGGTACTCTTCGATACGCTCTGCGTCCTCGTTCTTACCGGAGAGCACCGTGACAACCCCGAATGCGCCCAGCGTCATCACGAAATAGGCGACAAAATAGAAGGTCACTGCGCTCACCCGCAATGGTCCGCTCGAAAGAAATGCTACGAGAAGATAGCCGAGGTGAGCTATGGACGAATAGGCGAGCAGCCTCTTGATGTTTCTCTGGAACAGCGCAAGCAGATTTCCCGTGAACATCGAAGCTATGGCAATAATCACGAAGATCAGAAAAAGGGACGGATACGCATCAAGCCGCACATCTGAGAAATAGCGCAAAAGAAGAGCGAAGACCGCTCCCTTCGAGACCGTCGCAATATACCCTGCGATCGGTGAAGGTGCTCCCTGGTAAACATCCGGTGTCCACATATGAAAGGGAACGAGGGAAAGCTTAAAGCCTATCCCGACGACGATCATGAGCATGGCCGTAATAGATACCAGGTCCGTCCCCCTAACGGATGCGAGCCGCGACGCAATATCTGCAAAGCTCATGGTTCCGAGCTGCGCGTAGAGCAGCGCCATGCCAAAAAGAAGAAAGGAGGCTGAGGCTGCGGCTAAAACGAGATACTTCACCCCGGCTTCAATCATCTGCAGCTTTCTGTCATAAGCGATGAGCGCATAGAGGGAGACGCTCAGGATTTCCAGGCCAAGGAAAAAAGAGGCAAAATGGTTTGAGGCAACCAGGATGATCGCTCCTACTGTTGCAACCAAAAGAAGTATGTAATATTCCGCCGGGTCTTCACGCCGCCCGTTCAGATATTCGTATGAAAGCAGTGCCACCGCGAGAGTTGCTAGAAGGATCAGGCCTGAATAAAAAACCGCATAATCATCGACCGAGAGAAGAGGCGTCACCTGCGCCGGTACGTGCGCTGATACGGCCGGAAGCGTGAGCGTGGCACCTGCTATACCGGCGAGCGTCAAAAGGAACGTCACGCGGTGACTGCGGTAACAGGCCGCAACGAGCATAATGAGGACGGAAGCTGCGCTCATCGCGATCAGTGGCAGTATCGGTATCAAGGAGATACTCATTGCGTCCTCATGAATTGGACATTCGGTCTATACACTGCGGGCTGTATCAACTCTGTTTTCTTTGTGATCTTCTGTATTGTGTCGATGCTGCTTTTCGCGGTATTGATAAAGGGGCCCGGATAGAGTCCGAGCCAGAGAATCGCGCAAATCATTGCGGCCATTGCCCCCACCTCTCTCGGTGAAAGGTCGGGAATCCGCAAGCTTCGTTTGTTCGGACCATAGAACGTCCTCTGCATCATCCAGAGCGCGTAAACGGTCGAGAGGATAAGACCGCCTGTCGCTGCCGCTGTCAAAGGGATGTTCACCCGGTACGTCCCGAAAAGCACGAGAAACTCGCCGACGAAATTACCCATGCCCGGCAGGCCGAGTGATGCAAGAGCAAAGAAAAGCATCGCTCCACCCATGCGAGGAACGACCGGCCACAAGCCGCCCATGTCCCGCGTGTCGCGCGTCCCGATCCGTTCCTGCAGCGATCCCACAAGCATGAAGAGAGCAGCCGTGCTGATCCCGTGGCAGAGCATCTGAATCATCACGCCCTGAAGCGCAAGCGCATTCCATGCGAATATACCGAGAAGCACAAATCCCATGTGGCTGACGCTCGTATACGCCACGAGCCGTTTCAGGTCGGTCTGCGCGAAGGCGAGAACAGCCCCGTAAAGAATGCCGGCAACGCCCGCCAGCATAGCCCAGGGTGCAACCAGGGCCGCAGCTTCAGGAAAGAGAGGGAGTGCGAATCGCAGGATTCCATAAGCGCCGGTCTTCAGCAGGAGTCCGGCGAGAATCACGCTTCCACCTGTGGGCGCCTCGGTATGCGCGTCCGGAAGCCAGGTATGAAAGGGAAGCGCGGGCAGTTTCACAACAAAAGCTGCCATGAACAGGAGCATGAGGAATAAAGCCATATCCCGGCTCATGTCTGTTCCCAGGAGTGCGACGTAATCGAACGTGTAGACGCCCGTCTGCCTGCCGTGCACGAAGTACAGGCCCAGAATGCCCAGAAGCATGAGAAGGCCGCCCATCTGCGTAAAGAGAAAGAACTTGATTGAAGCGTATGCCCGATTCTCATGACCCCACAGGGCAATCAGGAAATACATCGGTATCAGCATCAGCTCCCAGAAAAAATAAAAAAGGAAGAGATCCAGAGCGAGAAAGACCCCTATCACGCCTGCAATCGTCCACGTCAGGTTGAAGTGGAAAAGCCCCACACGCTCCTGTATCTCCGTCCACGACGCAATGGTTGCCATGATGCCGAGAAAGCAGGAGAGCATGACAAGAAGAAGACTTATACCGTCAAGCGCGAGATGAAATCCTATACCTAAACTATCGATCCATGGCGCCTGCACTTCGAGGAACCACGCACGGTTTGCCGTAAGAGCAACCTCGTCGGAATGCTCTAACCAAAGCGCTACTACCAGCGCGAGGTCGAGGCCAAAGGCTATAAGTGATATCCACCGGGGCCAACGGTTGCCTGCACGGCCGAATACCCATGCGAGCACTCCTGCCATCGCAGGTATAAGTATTAACCAGAGGAGCATCATCCGAGCACCAGTATGCCCACGAATATCAGGACGCCAGCGGTTATTATTGCGGCGTACCAGCGTATCTTTCCCGTTTGTGTCAGTGCCAGCACCATCGAGGAAACAGTACTGACCCACGCAACAGCATCATAGCCGAGATCGATCGCATCGTTTCTGTTCCATTCCGCAATACGGATGAATGGCCTCACAACCAGACGCGAGTAGAGCCAGTCGAAGCCCCATCCGGAAGACCAGTAAGCGCCAACGAGCGAGCCCATGACCGAATCGGCGACTCGGCCGGCCCATTCTGGCTTTTTGCGGAAAAGCAGCCACGCCAGGTAAAGCCCCGCGAGCGAGACCAGCGGAGCCGTGATCAGCGCGAGCAGCCCTGGAGTGTTCGCCACCGCGGAGAGCGCGGGCAGAGCGGTCTCCATGAAATCGGAGAACAGGGTGATGTTGCCGAGGGCGCGAGGCGTCTCAACAAAGCCGACGACAAGTGAAAGTATCGACAGAACCACCAGCGAAATCTGCATGGAAATATCCGGCTTCTTGCAGAGCGCACTCTTTGCCTCTCCAAAGAAGATCAGAAAGATCATCCGGAAGGCATAAAGAGACGTGAGGAAAGCTCCTACCAGACCGGCAAGCCAGAACCACGCTCCGCCGGCCTGTGACGACCATGCCTGCATAAGAATCAGATCCTTGCTGTAAAAACCAGCGGTCACGACCGGCAGGGCCGAAAGTGATGCGGCTCCGATGAGAAAGGCGTAGAACGTTCCCGGCATGATCCGTCTCAAGCCGCCCATCTTGAACATATTATGCTCCTCCTCCAATCCCTGGATGACAACGCCGGCGGCAAGAAAGAGCAGCGCCTTGAAGCAGGCATGCGTCACGAAGTGGAAGATAGCGGCCGACCAGGCGCCGACGCCCAGGGCCAGGAACATATAGCCCACCTGGCTCATCGTCGAGTAAGCAAGTGCGCGTTTGATGTCGGTCTGAGCAAGAGCGCTCGCCCCGGCGACGAGGAGCGTTATCGTGCCTATCACCGCAACGGCTGTGAGCACCGGAGGCGCAAGCGTGAAGAGGACGTGTGTCCTGGCTATCAGGTAAACCCCGGCGGTCACCATGGTCGCGGCATGAATGAGAGCGCTCACCGGCGTTGGTCCTGCCATCGCGTCGGGGAGCCACGTCTGGAGCGGGAGCTGGGCCGATTTGCCGATTGCCCCTCCCAGGAGTAACGCGGAAGCGGCTATTGCTATGCCTGATCCGACAGCCCACTGCACCTGGGCTCTTCCCATGATCTCCTGTATCTCGACCGTGCCCAGACTGATAAAGAGAAGAAAAAGGCCAATGGCCATGGACGCATCGCCGATGCGCGTGATGAGAAACGCCTTGATGGCAGCCCGGCCGTTTGCAGGGTCATTGTACCAGAAGCCGATCAGCAGATAGCTACAGACACCGACGCCTTCCCAGCCGAGGTAGAGGAGTAGCAGATTATCGGCCATCACCAGCGTGAGCATCGATCCCACAAAGAGGTTCATGTAAGCGAAAAATCGGCTGTATCCCTCGCTCCGGATCATGAACCCGGTCGAATAGAGAAAGATGAAAAAACCGACGATTGTCACGACAAGCATCATGACGAGCGAAAGCGCATCGAGATAGAAGCCGATTGCAGGCGTAAACCTGCCGACGGAGATCCAGGTCCAGAGCACCTGGGAGTATGCGCTTTCAGGCCAATGCCAGATAAACTCGATGGCCATGAGGAGCGTGACGGCTGCGGACAGACCGACCGGCATCACGCCGAGACTCGCGGCAATCGACCGCGGAAGCCGGCTGCCGGCTAAGGCAAGCACAATAAATGCCGCAAGAGGCAAGGCAGGTATCAACCAGAGCAGCTCAAGCATATCAGTCTCTCAATTCACTCGCAGCATCTGCATCAAGGGTTTTGAACTTTTGGAACAACTGCAGCACCAGCGCCAGCCCGACCGACACTTCTACGGCCGCCATCGCCAGTATAAAGATAAACATGATCTGCCCGTCCGCTTGATTCCAGCGCGCACCGGCTGCGACAAAGGCAAGTCCCGCGGCATTGAGCATTATCTCCAGAGAGAGCAGCATGAAAATAATGTTGCGCCTGATGAGCAGGCCCGTGAGTCCGAGCATAAAGAGAAGCGCGGCCAGAATGAGAATCTGCGCAAGCGACTGTTCCATGGGCAGCTGAGCCATCACTCGTTTCCTTGCCGTTTTTCTGTCGTGGCATCATGCCGCATCTGACGGCGGCCAAGGTGAAACGCACCTACGAGACCCGCAAGCAGCAGCATCGAAGCCATTTCAACACCCAAGAGATACGGACCGAAAAGTGTTATGCCGACTGTCTTGGGCGTAACCTCATAAATATTGTGAACGCTGCTTGCGCCGTGCGCCAGAACCCATAATACCTCTGCGAAGAGAATAGCGGTCAGTATCGAAGGCCCGATCCACGTGCGAGGCAGCATCCAGCGCCTTTCCTGCTCCGCCGCCCCGGGTCCCAGATTGAGCATCATGATGACAAAGACAAAAAGCACCATGATGGCTCCGGCGTAAATAATGATTTCGAGCGCAGCCGCAAAGTGTGCTCCGAGAATGAGAAAGATAAAAGCGATCGCCAGCAAAGAAACGATCAGGTAAAGAAGCGCGTGCACAGCATTAAGCCGCGTTATGACCATAAAAGTGGAGATGAGTGCAACGGCCGCTGCTATGTAGAACACCGTACTCATGTCTCCTCCGGTAACGGAACTCGGTTGAGCGGTTGGGTTGTCACGGCAATAAGGTCCTCACATCCACGGGCTGCTCCTCTTCGTCTCCCTCGCCTTTCCCTTTGCCTTTAATGGCAATGCCCGCCTGCCGGTAGAAGTTGTAATGCGGGTGCTTGCCCGGGCCGCTGATGAGCAGGTCCTCCTTTTCGTACACGAGGTTGTGGCGCTCATACTCACCCATCTCGTAGTCAGATGTGAGCTGGATGGCATACGTCGGGCACGCTTCTTCGCAAAAGCCGCAAAAGATGCAGCGAGAAAAATTTATACGGAAGAATTCCGGATAACGTCTGCCGTGATCGTCCTCGGTAGCTTGAAGCGAGATGCAGTCCACGGGACAGGCTACGGCACAGAGATAGCAGGCGACGCAGCGCTCCTCTCCATCAGGATCCCGTGACAGGATGATGCGTCCCCTCCAGCGCGGCGGCATAATGTGCTTCTCTTCCGGATAGAGGATCGTCTCCCGTTTATGCAAAAAGTGCCAGAAGACAATCCACATACTCCGCACAATGCTGAACGCCCCGCCGAACATTCGACCAAACAGACCATCTTCTTGTTTCATGCTTCTATTTCCTGCATTCTTCTTTTCTGGACCCTGGCCCCGTGACCCATGACCCCGGACCCTGTTTTTCATCTCACCGCAAGTACGACCGCGCCGGTAACCACCACATTCGCAAGCGATAAAGGCAGCATGAACTTCCACGCATAATGCATAAGCTGATCGTAGCGGGGCCTCGGCAGCGATGCCCTGACCAGGATAAAGCCGCAGATCACCACACAGAGCTTCACAAAAAACCAGACAACCGGCGGCAGCCACTGTCCTACAATTGCCGGCCCATACCACCCGCCGAAGAAAAGAATGACAATAAAAGCCGATACAAGAGTAATGCCCAGGTATTCGCCGATGAAGAACATGCCGAACTTCATGGACGAGTATTCCGTATGATAGCCGGCCACGAGCTCATTCTCAGCCTCCGGCAGATCGAAAGGCATGCGATGTATCTCAGCAATACCTGCTGTGACAAAGACGATCAGCCCGACGATCTGCGGAATGCAGAACCACATTTGTTTCTGCGCTTCGACAATATCATTGAGGCTGAAAGAGCCTGTCTGCATCACGACGCCCATCAGTGAGAGGCCCATGAAAACCTCGTAACTTACCATCTGCGCAGCGGCCCGCAATCCGCCAAGCAGGGAATACTTGCTCCCGGACGCCCAGCCGGCCAGCGCAATGCTGTACACGCCGAGCGCTGCCATGGCGAGGAAGAAAAGAAGCCCAATGTTGAGGCTCACCACCTGTATCCCGGGCGCAAACGGCACAACCACAAAGCCCATGAGCACCGTAAAGATGATAATGCCCGGCGCGACCACGAAAACGGGCCTGTCCGCAAAGGGCGGTGTCCAGTCCTCTTTGAACAACATTTTAATGGCGTCCGCTAGAAGCTGGAGCAGTCCGAAAGGCCCGGCCCGATTGGGCCCGTACCTGTCCTGCCAGAGAGCGAGCAGGCGCCGTTCCACAAACGTGAGGCTCGCCGCTATTCCCAGCATGACGATGAGGACCGCGAAGAGAATGACGAGTTGCCAGATCACTCCTGTCACGACCGCATCCTCCTGATCGTCCCCCATGCGGGGAGCGCAACCGTCTGTATGCCCGGCAAGCCGACCGGAAGCAGAGCGATACCTGAAGGGACGCCGGACTTCAACGTGCACGAGAATTCATACCGACCACCATTGATGAGAAGCTCCACCCTTTCTCCTTCCTGCACGCCGATGGTTGGTCCATCTTCGGTACTCAGGCACAGAGAGGCAGGCGGCACGCGTTCCGCCACACCTGGCGAGAGCGCACTCAGCTCTTCGGAACCGAAGATATGGTATCGGGCTACGATTAACCATTCAGCGGCTTCTCTTTTGTGCGGCTTCGGCGCATCGTCAAAGTAATGGTATCCGGCCACAGGTTCCTTCTTTGACGGCAGCAGGCGCTTGCCCGGATCACCACCAAGGAGGGGACCCGCGATCTCGCTTTGAAATTTATTTACCGACTGGATTGAGTTCCAGCCGGGCGCCCAGAAGCGCGGAATGAGCGCAGAGGGCGGTGCACTTTCATAGCCTTCCATCGAGAATGCGAGCGGCGAATCGGCATCATCGGGTTGCTTCGGCTCACTAACATTTATATGCGCCCTCATCGCTGTGCGACCACTGAAGCGGTGCGACTGCCGCGGAACTTTCTGACCGATTATGCGAAAAGAAGCGGGCGGCGCAGCGGCCGAGGCCGGCCCGAACACCGGCATCGCCTGCCCAAGAGCCGAAACAATGTCGTCAAACTCTCGCCGAGGGCCTGCTTCATGGCGTCCGGACACGATCAAAGCTTCACTCAACCAGCGCCAGCTTTCGAGTATCCCTTCCGGCGCCGGAAATACCCTGCACGAGCGTTGGGCCCTCCCCTCGTTGTTGACGAGGGTTCCGTCTGTTTCTGCGAAGGTGGCAGAGGCGAGCAGCAGATCAGCCCTCTGCGTTGTCGCTGTGGTGATCTGGTCGAGTACGATGAGCCGTTTGCAATTCTTGAGAAATCTATCGACTCGCTGCCATTCGGCCCGACGAAAGAGATCGTTCTCAAGCAGAACAATCGTATCGACATCCCCTTTGTCCGCTGCTTCAAAGGCTGTACTGAGGGGCCTTGCCTGCATAAGCGCGAGGCCGAGCGAGTTGCTTTCGGGCGTCGTCAAACAAAGTTCCACTGCCAATCCCTGTCCCTGCAGTGCCTGCGTTACGTTGGCTGCAGCCCGCAGTATAGCTGCGTTTCCGCAGCCTGGGCCCGCAATCACGAGCGGCCGGCTCACCCCGGTCAGCGCGCTCGCTATGCGTCCGGCCAGAGAGCGCATGGTCCCATCCAGACCGGAGACCTCGTTAGCGCCGGAATCTATTGCATGTGCCACCGCAAAGCCCAGCCTGGCGATCTCATCCAGCGCGCCGCGATACATTTCGGTGGCAATCTCATCAAGCATGGTGTCTTGAGGCGTTGCAATGAAGAGAGGGCCACGCTCGTTCTGGAGCGCGTTACGTACGCCTTTGTCATCCCAGAGCGGGATTTTCATTCC
This sequence comes from uncultured delta proteobacterium, assembly GCA_963825005.1. GTDB lineage: Bacteria > Desulfobacterota > Syntrophorhabdia > Syntrophorhabdales > WCHB1-27 > JADGQN01. The sequence goes on from CAWGRP010000013.1 coordinate 200,506, forward strand.
TTTTGCAATCTCAAAAGGCTTCTGTCGCACGGATTGTCTTACTGCAAGGTCGAGCATGGGTGCAGTGTTTGACACATCCTCACCCAGGATGAAGACCGCTTCCGCCGAGGCCACACTACTGAGGGAGGCTATGGCGACATGCCCATGCTGCATGATATCGACCTGGAGAGAGAGCAGCTCATGTTCCGTATCGGAGAAGCCTGCATAGAACTGTGCAGGACCGACAAACTCCCTCAACAGGAAATTGGCTTCAAGAGAGGCTCTCGGCGAGCCGATGCCGATCACGCGGCCTTCGGAAAGAACTTCCGCCAAAGCGGCGATTGCCCTTTCTTTGGTAACGGGCTGGAGCGCGCCATCGCGCGTCTCGCGCACCATCGATGCGAGAATTCTCTGCTCGCTGTTCACAAATTCGTAGCCGAACCGCCCCCTGTCGCAAAGAAAATAGCCATTCACCTCGCCGTTATATCTGTTCCGAATTCTCCTTAACGTTCCGTAGCGCTCGCCGGGTATGGTGTTGCAACCCAGCCCGCAATGGCGGCAGACCGAAGGTGCGGTCTGTAAATCCCATGAGCGGCTGTAATGGCGTTTGAACGTCTTATCGGTGAATACACCCGTCGGACAGACTTCAACAAGGTTGCCGCTGAAGGGGCTCTCGAGAGTTCCATCCTGGTGCCTGCCGAAATAGACCTGGGAATGTGAGGCGAAGACTCCGAAATCGCGGCCCATCGCGTAGTCGTTGTAAAACCGCACGCACCGGTAGCATTGAATGCAGCGGTTCATTTCGTGATTGACGAACGGCCCGAGGTCCTGATTGCGGTGGGTTCTTTTTTTGAATCGGTTCTTTCGATAGACGTGGCCGCTCATCACGGTCATATCCTGCAGATGGCATTCGCCGCCCTCGTCGCAGACCGGGCAATCGTGCGGATGGTTCAGCATCAGCCATTCAATGACACTCGCCCGAAATTTTCTGGCCTCGGCATCATCGATGGAGAGCCTGGTTCCGTCCTCTGCGGCTGTCATGCAGGACATCATGATCCGCCCACGCGTATCCTTCTCATCCCTGAAAACTTTTACAGCACACATCCTGCAGGACCCGACCGACTTCAACGCCGGGTGCCAGCAGAAATAGGGCACATCAAAGCCGAGGGAGAGACAGGCCTCGAGCAGGTTTTGCCCCTCCTTCACTTCGTAAGGTTTGTTATCTATGTAGATAGTAACCATATCAAGCTCAGATTAAGTCAGGAAAAAGATGAAGCAGGCAAAGGTAAGTGCAAACTGAAGGTCTTGAAAGCTGAAATATCCTTGGCATCTTCTCAACCTTTGCACCTGGTCCTTTACCTCTACCTTCGTCTCAGTTTTTACCTGCTCGTGTCTTCCACCGGCATTTCTTTTCCTTTATGTGCTGCTCAAAATCATCTCTGAAATACTTCAGCGCACTCTGCAGCGGCTCAACAGCGCCGGGCGCGTGAACACAGTATGTCTTTCCGGGGCCAAGAGCCTGGGCTTGCCATTCCAGCACCTCAAGATCGCCCTGCTCTCCTTCGCCTTTTTCGATAGCCTCCAGTATCCTGACGATCCAGGGCAGCCCCTCGCGGCAAGGCGTGCACCAGCCGCACGACTCGCGCGCAAAAAAACGTTCCAGGTTGAGCACGAGACCCACAGGGCAGGTCTTATCATCGAGTATAATCATGGTGCCGGTGCCGAGCCGGCTGCCGGCCTTCTGCATGGAATCGAAATCCATTTTGACATCGAGGTGTGCCTCGGTGAGAAAATCGGTCGATGCGCCTCCGGGGATGATGCCGCGCAGTTTATACCCCTCGATCATGCCCCCCGCACGTTCTTCCAGAAGTTCGCGGATGGGAGTGCCCATTGGCAGTTCCCACAGCCCGGGTTGCTTGACCCTGCCGCTTACCCCGTACATCTTCGTGCCTCCGTCCGGTGATGTGCTCAGCGACTTGTACCAGGCTGCACCGTTCCGTAAGATGTGCGGCACGTTCGAGAGCGTCTCGGCGTTGTTCACTACTGTGGGCCTGCCCCAGAGCCCGCACTGCGCGGGAAAAGGGGGTCTGGATCTGGGTATGGGTCTCACTCCCTCAAGTGCATTCAGAAGCGCTGTCTCTTCGCCGCAGATGTAGCGCCCTGCACTCGTGTGCATCTTGACATCCATGCTGAACCTGGAGCCGAGTATCCTCTCGCCCAGATATCCCTTCTCGTATGCTTCGGCCACGGCTTGCATCAGCGACTTGGCCGAAGCCATGTAAGCCCATCGCAGAAACAGGTAGCCGATCTCTGCACCGGTTGCGTAGCCGCAGATGATCAAGCCCTCCAGAAGCTGGTGAGGGTTGGCCTGCATGAGCAACCGATCCTTGAAAGTGCCCGGCTCCATCTCATCGGAGTTGGATATCACATACTTCGGTCTGCGCGGACCCGATTCTGTTGCGCAGGCGCTCCACTTCATTCCGGTCGGAAAGCCGGCCCCGCCCCTGCCTTTCAGATTTGCTGCCTTGACTTCGGCCAGGACTTCGTCCGGGGTCATGTGGAGAATCGCTTTGCGAAGACCCTGGTAGCCACCGCCCCGTTCGTACTCCTCGATGCCAAGCGCCTGCCCGTCTTCTCTCAAATGTTCTGTCAACGGTCTTTCCATCGGTACACATCCACGATGTTACGCTTTTTTCTGTTCTCTCAGGACCCCGGCCCCTGGACCCGGGACCCTGTTGTCACGGGTACTTCTTCAATATCTCGTCCACCTTTGCGCTATCCAGATCGCCGTACAGATCGTCGTCCACGATCATGGCCGGAGCGTGATCGCAGAGTCCCAGGCAGCTCGCCGGCAGAAGCGTGAAACGATTGTCGGGTGTCGTCTGGCCCAGGCCGATGCCAAGCTGTCGGCTCAGATGCTCCTGTATATTCTCATGCCCCATTATGTAGCAGCTCAGGCTGTCACAAAGGAGTATCACATGCCTGCCTACAGGCCTTCGGAAAATAAATGAGTAAAATGTTGCAACACCGTCCAACTCCTCCGGCGACATGCCGACAAGAGGAGCCACATCCCTGATCGCCTCGTCTGATATCCAGCCGCGGAACCGCTGCAAGGCTTGCAACGCTTCAATGGAAGCGGACTGAGGGCACTCGCAATCCGTGACTTCCTTCTCGACCGCCCGCCGCTCGTCATCGGTCAGCATCGGTACTCCAAGAACAGGTTAAGGTCAAGGTTGAGGTTGAGAAGTACCAAGGCGACATTGCTCCTTCGTTTGATCGCCGTATCATTTGATGTCTCGGGTCTCTTTTCTGCTCATCATTGTCTTTTGCTTAACCTTAACCTCAACCTTGACCTGCAGTTAATCTGCATTACCTGTCCACGTCTGCTAGGACATAATCCAGACTCCCTAGATATCGCTATCAAATCCGCCACCATCAGTCCACGACACAAAAAAGGAACCGTCTGTATATGCGCAAAAGACGGGGTCCTGATGCGCGTGCGATACGAGTGATTGGTCCCGTCGCTTATCAGGTAATAGCTCTTATGGCCTTTCGCCGCCTCGGCTCCGACGCATGCCTCTCCCGGCGGAATAACAGGACCCCAGCTCACGCTCAAAAAATGGTTGATAAGCGTTTCAATATCCTGCATGGTCTTTTCTTTAAGCGGCGGCGTTGTCAGCTGATGATCGGCCTTGTAGGGTCCCGCGGGCATGTTATTGAGGCACTGTTCTATGATGCGCAGACTCTGCCGCATCTCTTCGATGCGAATGAGACAACGGTCATAGCAGTCACCATTGGAGGCAGTTGGTACATCGAACGCAAACTGGTCGTACCCGGAGTAGGGTCGCTTCTTTCGGAGGTCCCATTCGAGGCCGCACGCGCGTAGATTGGGTCCGGTGACGCCCCAATCGATAGCCTCATCGAGAGTACAAACTCCGACGCCCTTTGTACGCGCTTTCCATATTCCGTTCTTCATGATGGCGTTGTCATATTCGTCCAGCCGGCCAGGCAGGTATCCAATAAAGTCGCGAACCAGACGATCCCAGCCTTCGGGCAGATCCTGCGCCACGCCGCCGATACGGAACCATTCGGGATGCATGCGTCCGCCTCCGATAGCCTCAATGATCCCGAACGCCCTCTCCCTGTCGTTGAATGTGTAGAAGACGGGCGACATGAATCCCGTGTCCTGGGCATACGTGCCGTAGTAAACAAGATGGTTGATGATGCGGAACAGCTCGCACATCATGACGCGGATCACCTTCGCCTTGTCAGGCACTTCGATCTCAGCCAGTTTTTCAACGGCGAGCACATAAGGCATCTCATTCAGGAAGCCTGCGAGGTAATCGATGCGGTCGGTGTACGGAATGAACGTGTGCCATGTCTGGCGTTCACCCATCTTCTCCGCGCCTCTGTGGTGATAGCCTATATCGGGCACGGCGTCGACGATCACTTCTCCGTCAAGCTCCAGTATGATCCGCAGGAGACCGTGAACACCGGGGTGGTGCGGTCCGAAATTGAGAATCATGAAATCGTTCTCTCTCATTATGTCGTTTCATGCCATGCTGCTCCGGATGGAACTGAAGCGCTTTTTCCTCGATTTCGGCTTTGCCCGGCGTGAGCCGGAACGGTTCCATCTCCGTGGCGCGAGCCGGATGCTCCTTGCGAAGGGGATGGCCCTGCCAGGTAGGCGGCATGAGTATACGTCTCAGGTCAGGATGCGCATCAAATGAGATGCCGAACATGTCGAACACCTCCCGCTCGTACCAGTCGGCGGCGGGCCATATCGGCGTTATGCTCTGGAGTGAGGGGTGTTCGCCCTTCAGGGGCACCTTGACGCGTACGTCCTGGTTTCTCTCGTAGGAGAGGAGATGATAGACAACGGTGAAATCAGCGGCAGGCTGTCCCTGCCGGTGAGTACGGACACGCTCATCTATTGCCGTCAGATCGTACAGCGTGCGGAACGGCTGGTCGACTCCGGATTTCAGGTAACGGAGGGTCTCGCCCGCGTCCTTCGGATCGACCCAGAACGTCGGGATCCCGTCGCAGGTGATCTGCTCCGCGAGCACCTTTTCGCCCAGGCCCTGCCGAAGGTTCTTCGCAATCTCTGAGCCGCTGTTCAAAACTGGCATGGCTACCTTTTCAGATAAGATGAAGAAGGGGCTACATCAGACCCCGTCGGGTGGACGAAGCAGAGTCGCGCCGCTTCTCTCTGCTCTCTTCATGTCACGCATTGATCTCTTTATTGGTTTGCTCCCGCCTTGCGGGCCGATGACCCAACTCAAAGGTCGCCTCTCCGCAGCCACGCTTTGCTGGAGCAGCATCAGACCTTCCTCAAACGCAGCCGGGCTGGGAGGACATCCGGGAATGTACACGTCCACGGGCAGGAATTTGTCCACCCCCTGCACCACGCTGTAGATGTCATACATGCCCCCGGAGTTCGCACACGAACCCATCGATATGACCCACCGCGGTTCCATCATCTGCTCGTAGAGCCGTTGTATCACCGGGGCCATTTTTACAAAGACCGTACCCGCAATGACGATGACATCGGCTTCACGCGGCGTACTGCGAATCACTTCCGCGCCGAAGCGCGCAATGTCGTACCGGCTTGTCAGACTCGTTGCCATCTCAACGTAGCAGCAGGACAGGCCGAAATTAAACGGCCAGAGGGAGTATTTGCGTGCCCACGCCACAAGTTCTTCAAGCTTGCCGAGAAGCAGACTACGATGAACGCCATCGCGGATGGAGGGATCATCCTCATTCACGGCGGACGGATCATCAACCTTGTGGAGTGACCATGAGGTAAAACGGCTCATGAAGAACCTTGCCCTGTGCCGGCGGCAGAACCGGATTTATTGCCGCGTGCCGCCCTTTCCGGGACCCCAGTCAAGCGCACCCATAGCCCAGATGTAGGCGAGAGCGGCGAGCAGTATGACGATGAAGATGAGGGCTTCTACAAAGCCTGCCCACCCTGCCTCGCGGAGCGAGACGGACCAGGCGAAGATGAAAAGCGCTTCAACGTCAAAGATGACAAAGAACATCGCCACCAGATAATACTTCACGTCGAACTGCATCCAGGCTGAGCCCGTGGGAACCATGCCCGATTCGTAGGCCTCCCCTGTCGTCCTCTCCTTGTGGCGCTGGCCAAGTACATAGGAAAGGCCGATCATGAGCGCGACCAGTGCAACGCCTGCGGCAGAATAGACGACCAGCGGCCAAAGTGTCATAGACTCAATCTAATCCGTCGTTTGCTTATGTCAAGATCAAGCGGTCTGACAACGCAACAGCAGTGCAATATCTTGGTATTCGAACGATGATGCATTATAGTGAACAATGACGTGAAGAGTTTGTGAAACAGAGCATAAGGGCAGAATTTTTATCGCAGATGAACGCAGATGAAAGAAAGAGAGATGTACGCTGATAAGTATGTCTGTGGCCAGCATTGTGATACAGCGGCAATGCTGCCCACCCTCTGTCGCTTCGCGAAGAGGCCTGCCCCGCAGGGCTGCAGGTTGACCGACTGTGTCGCTCTATCAGACAGGCGGTCAAAAATAAATCATCAGCGTTCATCATAGCCTTTATCCGCTCTTATCCGATGAAGAGGCAGTGACTTGCTAAGTGGATGATGAGAATTATTCTGAGTTTGACAATACTGCGCTAAGCTGGAGGGGGAGAACATGAAAGAGTATGACGTGATAGTCATCGGTTCAGGCTCGGGATTGAGCATCGTCCACAAAGCTCTTTCGGCGAAGGCCAGGATCGCGCTCGTAGCAAGGCAATATCTCGGCGGCACCTGCCTCAATGTGGGTTGCGTGCCTTCAAAACTACTGATAGCTCCTGCGGATCGCGTCATGGAGATAAGAGATGCGGCAAATTGGGCGTATCCGTTTCTACGGAGCGCGTAGACTTCACGAAGATCATGGGACGTATGCGTGCATATATCAGAAGAGGAGTTTCTTTCTTGAGGGAAGATACCACGCACACGAAGAACCTCGACTTCTACGAAGCTGAAGGCCGCTTCATCGAAGACCATACCCTTCGGGTACAAAACAAGAACATAAACGAAACTATAAGAGGGCGTCAGATATTCATAGCGTCCGGCGCAAGACCGCTCATTCCTCCTGTCAAAGGCCTTCAGGATGTCGGCTATCTCACCAATGAAACGCTCCTTTCGCTCAAGAGCCTTCCCGAAAGCCTGCTCATCCTCGGCGGGGGCTATATCGGCATCGAGTATGCACATTTCTTTTCCGCGATGGGCTCGAAAGTGACGGTCGTGGAAAGAATCAATAGGCTCGTCGCAACTGAAGAACCGGAGGTATCTGACCTGCTGAAAAAGGAGATGGGGAAGCGCATGACCATTTACACCGGCGCAACCGCCATCGAGGCGCGCTCGAAAGGAAAAGGCATTGCCTTGCTCATCAAGGAGGAAGGTACGGGAAGGGAGAGAGAACTTACAGGCGAGAGACTGCTCGTGGCCGCCGGAAGAGTGTCTAATGCAGACCGTCTCGATCTTCCAAAAACAGGCGTGCATACCGACAAGGCCGGCTTCATAACAGTCGATGAATACCTCCGGACAAGTAAGAATCGGATATGGGCAGTGGGTGATGCAACCGGTAAGCAGATGTTCACTCATGCGGCAGACAAAGAGGTACAAGTCGTCTGGCACAACGCGACCCATAAGAACAAAATGAAAATGGATTTCGATGCGGCTCCTCACGCTGTTTTCAGTTATCCCCAGATTGCCTCCGTGGGCCTGACAGAAGCCCAGGCGAGAAAAACTTACAAGGTCCGCGTGGGCAAGGCTAACTATAACGACGTCGTGCAGGGTGATGCACGAATGGAAGAAGCCGGTTTCGCAAAGGCTATTCTCGAAAAGAAAACGGGTCGTATCCTCGGCTTTCACATCATCGGACCGGAAGCCTCCACGCTGATCCAGGAAGTCGTCAACGCCGTAGCCAACAAGGCAACTGCTGATTCGATCATGAACAGCATGCACATATTTCCTTCCATGTCGGAGCTGATCTCCGAGACACTGAGTAGAGCGAAGTAACAAGCTCTCGGTTGAAGAACTGCTGTTTGATTCGGTTTAATTGAACCAATTGAACGTCTTACGTGTAAAAACTAATGAGGTCATAATTGTGTAAACATGCGAGGTCTGGATTCCGGCGCCTGCCCAGGACTCCGATCCGGGGTTCGCCGGAATGACTCGGACCTAATTTTCCGTCACTCCGGCGGACGCCGGAGTCCAGCAATGAATGGCAATGTCTAACCAATTATGGACCGCGTAATAAGTCCAGTGGCTTGACAGAGAGAGACCTCATCCTGTAGTTTATGCCAGCCAATACACCGTTTTTATGCACGTGAACCGTTGAGCGTTCCGGGCAGGTTCGTCTGCATGGTGGCGAAAGATTTTGCAGCATATCGAGGGGTCACTATGAATATCATCGTTTCAGGTTCACTTGCTTATGACAGGATCATGGATTTCCCGGGCCATTTCTCAGAGCATATCCTGCCCGAGAAGATTCATTCTCTGAACGTCTGCTTCCAGGTGAACGGCATGAAGGAGAAATTCGGCGGCACAGCCGGCAATATTGCATACGCGCTCACCCTGATGGGCGAAAAGCCTGCCATCTCCGCCGCTATCGGCTACGACTACCACAGGTACCTCGATTGGTTGAAGAAGAACGGCATCTCTACGGAGATGATAAAGATCATAGATGAAGAATGCACTGCAGGGGCTTACATAACGACTGACCAAGCCGACAATCAGATCACGGGATTCAACCCGGGCGCCATGAAGTATTCTTCCTGTCTCGATTTCGACAAACTCGATCCCGAGAAAACCTTGCTCATCGTCTCCCCGGGTAACCTCGAAGACATGATCACCTACCCCATCGCCTGCAAAGAGCGGCGCATCGACTATATTTTTGATCCCGGTCAGTCTTTGCCCATGCTCGATGCCAAAGATCTTGCCAAGGCCATAGACGGATGCCGCATTTTGATCTGCAACGATTATGAACTGGAGCTCATCATGAGCAAGACCGGGTTGAATAAAAAAGATCTGCTCAAGCGCGCGAAGACGATTATCGTCACGCTCGGAGAAATGGGCTCCCGGGTTTGCACACCCGATGGCGAAATTTGCATTGCTGCGGCCAAGGCCAGAAAGGCGGAAGATCCGACAGGCGCAGGCGACTCTTACAGGGGCGGTTTAATCAGCGGTCTGGTGAAAGGTCTGGAGATCGAACACTGCGCAAGAATGGGCAGTGTCTGCGCCTCTTTCGCCGTGGAATGTTACGGCACACAGGAGTACAGATTCACTCGCGAGGAATTCGAAGAAAGATTCAGTTGCTGCCGTTAGCACGATTGCGCGGAGTATCCCGTCGCAACAGAATCCGTCCTGCAGGTCTCACTGTCCCTTCGGCCAATGAAGTTCTCATACCAAGTTGCCTTCATTCATGACCCGTGTTCAGGCACGGGTGCCCTCTTCGTTGTCTGCGTCGGCACGACTCCGACGTACTTATAGTACGCCTCCGTCGCTATCCTCCTGGTCGCCTTGCTCTATTTTTGAATGCAACTTGGTATAAGGCCAGCAGGGAGGCATACGGTCAAGTCAAGTCTAAGACAGGGCTCCGGATTCATCCGAAAAGAGAATGGAGCCATCAGACGTCACCACAGACTGGACGGGAGAAATGCCGCTGCAGCCTTATCGATAAACCACGTAAGCTCACCGTTCGTGTTCTCTACGAGCCCGGCAGGGTAGTTGCGCTTTGTTTCAGCGCCTGTCAGGATCTCCTGAAGGATGCGCGCCTTTGCGCTTCCTGCGACAAGGAATATGATCTGGCGAGCGTTGTTCAGAACGGGTAGCGTGAGGGTCACTCTATCCACTTTCGGAGGCTGCTTGGGAACTGCAGCGACAGCAAGGCGCTCCTGTTCGGCGAGCGCAGGCGAACCTGGAAAGAGTGACGCTGTGTGGCCGTCCTCCCCCATTCCCAGCAGGATGAGATCGAAGGCAGGCATCACGGATGCCCCGAAAAATTTTCGCAAAGCATCTTCGTAGTTGCTTGCGGCCTGTTCAGCGGGCTCCTCACCTTTAATCCGGTGTACGTTTTCGGGAGCAATAGCCACCCTGGAAAGGAACGTATCGGACGCCAGCTTGAAGTTGCTTTGCTCGTGGTCCGGGGGCACGCACCGCTCGTCTACCCAGAAGATATGAACGCGCTGCCAGTCGATGGCCTGCATATAGTCGCCGGAGCCGAGGAGCAGATAGAGATTTCTTGGTGTTGACCCACCGGATAGGGCGACAGTGAATTCTCTTTCCGACGCCTTTGACTCAGCACAAGCACGTGCGAGAAGGCGAGCCGCGGCACTGCTCATAGCTTCGAGATCAGCAAATATCTCGACTTTCGCGATAGAGCCGGTAGCTCCGGAACTCATCTTATGCATTTATCTGACCCGGCCCCCGGACCCTGGCCCCTATTTACAGGGTCATCCACGCACGGTGGCTCTTCGCCAGGAGCTGATCCGCTTCTGCCGGCCCTTCGGAACCCGAAGCGTAATTAGAAAATACACCTGGCACTGTGGTTGTCTCGAGTTTCTCTATGAGGGGCGTGAGCAGTTTCCACGTCTGCTCCACAGCATCCTCCCTCATAAAGAGCATCTGATCTCCCAGCATGCAGTCCAGGAGCACCCACTCATATGCATCAAGCCCTGCCGAACCGAACGAATAATTCATGACCATAGGCCCGGGGTTGAGGCAAAATCTCGTACCTGGTTTCTTGGTCTGAAAGGTGAGCCCGATACCTTCGTCGGGTTGCACTCTGAAAATGATCGTATTCGGTTCGATCGAGTTTTCCAGCAGATTGTCAAACATCACGTGAGGCACTGCCTTGAAATGAATCGAAACCTCCTGCCTGGCCTGCTTCAGCCTCTTTCCGGATCTGAGAAAGAAGGGGACGCCGGTCCAGCGCCAGTTATCTATATAAACCTTCATGGCTGCGTACGTCGGTACGGACGATTCAGACGAGACGCCCGGTTCCTCCCGGTAAGCAGGAACGGGCTGCCCATCTATCCGGCCTTTTCCATACTGACCGATAGCAACAAACTCGGCAAGCTTATCCAGGGGAAAGGGCCTGATAGATTGGAATACCTTATTCTTCTCGTCGCTCACTGCATCAGCCTCAAACGTTGCGGGCGGCTCCATCGCCGTAAGAGCGAGTACCTGAAACAGGTGGCTCTGGAACATATCTCTGATTATACCTGCTTCCTCGTAGTATGCGGCCCTGTGTTCAACACCGAGTGTCTCGGCCACGGTGATCTGCACATGATCAACATAATTGCGGTTCCAGAGCGGCTCGAAAATCGCATTCGCAAAACGGAACACCATCATGTTCTGGACCGTCTCTTTTGCACTGTAGTGGTCAATGCGAAAAACCTGCTTTTCAGAAAAACAGGATTGAAGAACGCGGTTCAGATGACGCGCCGATTCCAGGTCGCGGCCGAAGGGCTTCTCGATCACCACGTACGGGTAGCCGCTCTTGCGCACTCCGGAAAGTCCGGCCTTATCAATGTTGGTTACCACTGTTTCAAAAACAGTAGGAGGGATTGCCAAGGTAGAAGATGCGATTGCCCGCTGTCTGGTACTTTCTTTCCAGGGGCGTGAGCTGTTCTTTCAGCTTATTGATGTACGTGTCGACGGCATCAAAATCGAAAGAGGCATAGTAGAGCCTGGACGAGAAGTCGGCCCAGTCTGCCTCGTCATACTCGTCCGGAAGAGCGTGTTTAAGCGCCTCGTGCATGTTTTCCAGATACCCGGCTCGGTCTATTTCGACACGATCTGCACCAAAGATAAAAAATTGCTCGGGCACGAGCTTCTGCTTGTGAAGGCGGTAGAGCGATGGTATCAGCTTTCGCCGGGTGAGGTCTCCGTAAGCCGCCGAAAATAATAAGACAGGTCGGCGGCGGAATCTCGATCTGGCAGGTCCCGATCGTTTTAAAACTGGGTCTTACTTCAATCTGCCCTGAAGTCTCTTCCATGGCCTCACCTGTCAGGATTGTTTAATAAGTCCATTCCAGTCTGCAGAGAACCTCTCCATGCCTTTGACGGTGAGGTCGTGGGAAATGTCGTACTCCTGCCACTTTTTCGAAAGGTCTATCGATTGATACGGGATAGCTGCAAGTTTTTGAGGATTGTACTTGTAGTCGCGTTTCGGCATTGGGAGTCCTTTTTCAGCCCATTCCTTGAGAATGGCAAAGGGCGACGTGATGATATCGGAACCCAGCTTGATCGCGCATAGCAGATGGTCAAGGCTTCTCACGCTCGCCGTCAGAACCTCCACGTGACCATCTCCTGCGCTGTACATCTTCAAAATGTGAGCGATCAAATCCATGCCATTCTCTCCTCTGTCGTCAAGCCGACCTATGAACGGCGAGACAAAGACATCGCCCTTTTTCGCGCCACGCGTGGCAGCATACACAGCGGCAGCCTGCTCCTGCGAGAAACAGAGGGTCATGTTCACCCGAAGCCCGTCCTTAATGGCCTGTTCAGCCGCCTTCAACCCCTCCTTTGACGTGGGGAATTTAGATGTGCGCATTAGGGATCCAGCTAAACATCTGTTTACCCTGTTGCAGCATCTGATCTGCCTTTGTACTGAGATCAGCATAGACCTCAACCGAGACTGACCCTTGAGGGATGATGGCCGAAACCTTTTTCACGACACCCTGATAAAAGGTGAGAATCTCTTTTTCTGTGAAACGGCTCCCCCGCTTCAAATCTTCGCGCACTTCGGGGTTCTTTGAGATGAGCGTAGGGTTTGTTGTCTGGCCATCAAGGAACCCGAGGAGATCGATCACTTTCTTTGTCTCGTCAGGATCTCCCCCGTCCAGAAATATCTTCGTCTTCAGCCCCGCAGGTTTCATAGTAGCTCCTTCACCTTTTTGACGATCGCGTTTTTCGATATCTCCTCGTATTCGAGGAGTTCCTGAGGCTTTCCGCTCTTTGGCATTTTTCTCACAGCAAGCGAATAGACAGGCACTGCTGTGCCGCTCTCTGCGAGTGCGCTTCGTACCGCTTCGCCAATGCCGCCTTCAGGCCGTGGTCTTCCACAGTAATGATGCTTTTCGTCCCAGCTATAGCTTCGGTAAACGCTCTTGCTATCGATTGGTTTTACGGAGTAGAGATCGATCACGCGGACGTGAATGGATTCCTTTTGGAGTTCCTCATAAGCGCCGAGTGCCTCAAAGACCGTCGCTCCGGCCGCGATGAGTGCGACAGCATCGTTGTCGCTTCGCTTCAGAACCTTGTTCCCGCCGATGGGGAACGTATCGCCCGCGCTGTAGAGGAATGGTGTTGCCTCCCTCGTGGTGCGAATGTAGACGATGCCCTTCTCTTTCGCCGCTTCTTCGACCAGACGCTCCGTTGCGTAGGCATCGCATGGATAGAGCACTACGCTGTCCTGGATCGTCCTGAACATGGCTATATCTTCAAGGCCCATCTGGGAAGGGCCGTCCTCGCCGATGGAAACACCTGCATGAGAGCCGGCAAATTTCATATTGGCCCGCGAGTATTGGCTCATCCTGATCTGATCGAAAGCGCGCGTGAAGAATGCTGCAAAGGTCGAAGAGAAAGGAATCTTTCCCCGTGTCGCGAGACCGAGCGCGACCCCGACCATGTTCTGCTCTGCGATATACATCTCGAAGTAAGAGTCCGGGAAAGCATCCCTGAATATCTCGGCGAATGTTGAGTTGCAGACTTCACCGTCCACAGCCGCCAGGGCGGGAAATGCCGGCTTGATGCGTTTCAACGCGTTGCCGTACGCTTTTCTCGTGGCAACAGGTTTGTCTGTTTCGTACGAGGGATCCTGGATGGCAACCGCAGTCGGAATGTGTGGCTTCAGATCTTCAGGCTTACTCATTGTTCCGCGTAGAGACGTATCGACTTCCCCCAAAGCCTGGAGCGCCTCTTTAAGCTGCTCTTTGTTCAACGGTTTACCATGCCAGCCGTTCTTATTTTCAACCAGAGGTACACCTTTGCCCTTGATAGTCTTGGCGATGATCATCAAGGGCTTGCCCGTGGCTTTCTGCGCTCTTTGGAAGGCGCCGGTGATCTCTGACAAATTGTGTCCGTCGATCAGTATCGTTTCCCATCCAAAGGCAGTGACCCTCTTCGCGTAAACGTCGAGGTCCCATCCGTACATGGTCTCTCCGCGCTGGCCCAATCGGTTCACATCGATGATGCCGACCAGATTATCGAGCTTGTAATGCGCCGCGATCTCCATTGCCTCCCACTGCGAGCCCTCTGCCATCTCGCTGTCGCCGAGGAGCACGTAGGTCCGGTACGGAAGCCGGTCAAGATATTTGCCGTTGATCGCTATGCCGACGCCAATGGGGAGGCCCTGCCCCAGGGAACCTGTCGCTGCCTCGGCGTACGGGAAGTCGACGGTGGGATGGCCTTCAAGAGGACTCCCGAACTTGCGGTACGTCATGAGCTCTTTTTCCGTGACATGACCGGCTGCGGTCCACAGGGCATAGAATAAGGGTGATGCGTGTCCTTTTGAAAAGATGAGGCGGTCGTTGTTCGGAAGATCCGGCCGGTCTGCATCGAATCTGAAGAAGCCGCCGAAAAGAAGTGCTGTCATCAGGTCGGTGGCAGAAAGAGAGGACGTGGGGTGACCGGAGCCTGCTTCCGTGGTGCAGACGAGAATATAATAGCGGATCAACCTGGCCAGTTTTTCCAGCTCTTTTTGATCAATCATGATTCTTACCTCTATGCGATTTCCTGAATGAATGAAAAACCGATTCCGAGCCTTGTTTGTGTTTCTCTAAGAGCATGATGATTGAACTCGGTGTAGCCGATGAACCTTGCTGAAATCTAGAGCGGACCTCTTTCTTTGTCAAGGTGAGGACCAGATACATCTATAACTGAGATTCAAGACTCAAAAAACGCGCCCCTCTTGGCGTAACGTTCTGAAACGGGTGGTCAGCCGGTGTGAATGCGGTATTTTTAATCCTGCTAGAGCGGAGCGGCTGTTGAAACGAATGGTGTGACTACCGCTCATTGCAATGGACTGCGAAACAGATGCACCGGTTAACAGTTCACCGTGAGCAGGTGAAGTTATCTTTCAATCCAGAACCGCAATCGCTTCCACTTCGATCATGTAGTCAGGTGATGCGAGGCTCTCGATAATCATAAGGGTGTTGGGAGGCATGATGTCTCCAAAGAACTCATCAAGAATTTTCCTGCGACTTTCAACATAGTCATAGTGCGTCAAGATCGTGGTCATCTTGACGATGTTCTTGAGGTCGCCTCCAGACTCCTTCAAAATATTCTTCAGGTTGGTATACACCTGCCGGGCCTGAGCCTCAAAATCCCCTTTCCCAACCAAATTCCCATCAGCGTCCCTGGCGATCTGGCCGGCGATGTAAAGTGTCTTTCCTGCCTTCGCCGCATGAGAATAGCCTCTGTCCTTCGTTTCGTGGACACTTTTCAGTTGCAGAATTTCATGAGCCATAGGGTTCTCCTCCCTGCGCGATGTGACCGCGATAGCATCACCTGACGTAAGAGAACCCCCATTCTCAAATGGAGAAAAGGGATTCTCTTACGGTTGGCATCTCTTCTAATTCACAGAACACAAAGCACCATTACCTGCTTGAATGAGCTCTTTACTTTTATCAAGTGCCGAGAATTACTATTCCGACAATTTTATCTCTTTGGCCGAAGCCGGAGTAAGAGGCTTGCCGTCAGGTTTGATGCCGTTGGCCTGGAGTGCAAAGGAGATAATCTCAAGATATTCATTGCTCTTCAGGCTGCCGGGCTTGTTCTCTGGCATGTTCTTGCTTGCAAAATCATAGACCTGACCGACATCCTTCATTCCCGGCAGATGTCCAGGGCCAACCAGTGGAGGAACCTTTTCACCTGCAAGTTTACCGAATTGTGCGGGAACCGGGCCACCCTCGCCATTGGCCCCATGGCAGACGGCACAATATTTAACATAAAGCTCCTTTCCCTTTGACGCCTGATCGGCGGTATAGGCAAAAGCCGTTACCGCAAAAGCCAGAACAATTAAACAGAGAATCAACTGCCAGGTCTTATGCGACATTCTGTCCTCCCTTTTAATCTAGTCATTACAAACTATCCAGCAGTGAGAGAAAGTAAATACCATTACATGACACGTACCCCCCTAACGCGTGCCTCTTATTTTCAAAACTATCCACTGCGCTCTCGGAAGTCAACGGGAGAGCGACGCAGTATAGTTAGCCTGTATTTACTATTATGCGGTTCCTGACGGAACGCGGCCTATGGTCATAAAATGGAAACAACCGCGTAATCGCCTGAAAGAAGATATCGGGCGGCGACGCCTTGAACGTCAGGTTCAAATCGTGTGTGTTGCAATTAGACCTGAGGGGCCTTATGTTTAGCGATATCGCTCAATGAAAAAGGAGGAATGCTGACATGGAACGGTTCAAGTATGTGGCAGTGGTGATGGTTGTTCTTGCAATGGCCTTTGTCTTCGCGGGTTGCGCAAAGCCTCCCGATGAGGAGAAGGCGGCCGCCAAGTCCGCTATGGATTCGGCTGTTGCCGCTGGCGCAGACAAGTATGCAACCGCCGACTTCACCGCCGCCAAAAGCCAGTGGGACACAGCAGAATCGCAGATGAACGACAAGAAATACAAAGAAGCCAAGCAGAGTTACATCGATACCAAGGCCGCGTTCGAAAAGGCCACTGCTGGTGTCGGAGCGGGCAAAAAAGCCATGGCCGATGACGCCAATGCTGCGATAACCAGTGTTGAAAATGACTGGAACAATGTCGTAGCCACCGAACAAAAGTTCGACAAAAGCATGAAGGACCAGAAAGAGGCCTGGGATGCGGATGCCAAAACGGTGACCGACGGTCTCAAGGCAGCCAAGGACATGATCGCAACCGATCCTGTCGGCGCCAAGGCGAAAGCCGGCGAGCTTAAGGCTCTTGTCGATAAATGGGACGGAATCTTCAAGGAAATGGCTGCTGCCCCAGCCAAGCCTGAAACACCTAAAAAGAAGTGAGTGGAGTCAATAAGCACAAGTAGTTTTCGGTTACCTGGCAGAGTTGTCGTCAAAGAGCGTTCCTGTTGCGATGATGGGAACGCTCTTGCCCCTATGCTTCAAGGGCGCAAAACAGAGTTAGAAAGGGAGCGGTATTTCGGTATGACGTAAGGGCCTTCAGGCACGACGGCTACGCGCCTGTCCTGTTTCTCCCTCACGCTTTGCGCAATCCTATCGACTACTGAGTCGACCATGCAGACGCCGGTCAGGGCTTGATCTTCGCTGGAAAGGCCCTCGGTGTACAGATGGATGCTGCCCATTTTCATGGCCTTGATCTGCATGACAGATTCCCATTCATCTATAGACGCGAACTCTCTCTGTGCCGAATCCTCGAGAAACCTGTCTCCTCCCAAACTGAGCAGCCGCGCCTGAGCCTCGGCATACTCACCCGTTCCCAGCCCTTCCGAGCATTCCGAAACAATGATGAGATTGGCTCCTGGCTCCAGGATGTCCGTAACTGCCACCATCCCTTTGACCGTCTGGTAATAGTTTCGGTCGAGCGGAAAGCCGGCGGCACTGGTCACGACTGTGGCAAATTTCCGGTCCACGGCCACCTCTAAATAAGGCCGCGCAAAGGAGACCGCGCCGCTGTGGCTTTTCTCCAGCTCGCCGAAATTAACAAAAGACAGGTTCCTATTCTCGTCAATAACCGTGTTAACCGCGAGGCTTCGCCCCAGCATGCGAACCGCGGCAATCTGCTCCTCGTGCAGCGGGTTACCCTCGAGCACGCAGTTTGCGACCCCCTCATGCTGCAGGAGCCTGGATGCATGGAGAGCCCGGATGGTGTCCTGGTGGGCAACCCCGGGTATGATGACCTTGCGCCCCCCGGAATAACCTGCCATGAAATGAGGCTCGACCAGCCCGGTGACAATGCGCAGGTCGGCATCAACAAACCGGCGATCGAACTTTACCGGCATGCCGCGCGGCGTGGTCCCCAGAAAAATATGGTCCTCATCGTTCCGGGCAAAATGGTTCTCGATACGTATCGTTTTGAAGATCTCGTCGTTCCCTACGATTTGCCGCAGCTCTTCGCCTTCGTTGGGCCGGTGCAGGCCTGTGGCCACGAGTATTGTAATCCCCGACCGATCAACGCCGGCCTGCAGCAGCCCGTCGATCAGGGCGGGCAGAACGGTACCGTTCGGCACGGGCCGGGTGACATCACAGATGAGGATGCAGATGTTCTTCTTTCCTGCAGCCTCCTCCATAAGCGACTTACAGTCGACAGGGCAAGCAAGCGCATCTCGCACCGCCTGCTCCGGATCGGCCAGAACAGGCATCTCGGGCTTGCGGATAACCGTGACATCCAAATCGTCAGGCAAATCCAACGGCAGGCCCTTCTTTCCAAATCTCATCAGTATGCGCATGTCATTCGCCCCTTCACTCTGTTTGACTCCTGGAACCATAAAAACCTGATTCGCTCACATGCCAAGGTACGCCTGCCTCACGAGATCGGACTTGAGTAACCCCTCTCCGCTGCCTTCCAGCACGATCCGACCGGTTTGCAGCACATAAGCCCGGCCAGAGATTCCCAGGGCTTCAAACACGTTTTGCTCAACGAGGAGCACGGTCACGCCCTTTTGGCTTATTTCCTTTACTATATTGAAGATTTCCGAAACAAGCTTGGGCATGAGTCCCAGGGAGGGCTCATCCAGCATAAGAAGGGCAGGCTGTGACATGAGGCCGCGAGCTATGGCAAGCTGCTGCTGTTCCCCTCCACTGAACGTATCTGCCCGCTGGTCCTTTCTATCCCACAATATTGGAAAAAGAGTGAAGACGTTCTCGAGCGCCCGTTCTATCTCTTTTTTCGAGTCGAGTGTATAGGCGCCGAGGACGAGATTGTCGAGCACCGATAGCCGGCCGAAAAGCCTTCTGCCTTCCGGAATCATCGATATTCTTTTCTTTACGATGTCATAAGAAGGGGTGCGGGTAATCGGGATATCCTCAAAGAGAATCTCTCCTTTCTGGGGATGAAGGAGGCCGGCGATCGTCTTGATGATAGTCGATTTGCCCGCCCCGTTAGAACCGATGAGGCTGACGACCTCGCCTTTGTCCACGTGAAATGAGACATCCTGCACTGCCAGTAGCCCTTTGTAGCCGACGGAGATGTTATTGACTGACAGCATTGTATTTGTCTCCCAGATACGCCCGTATGACCTCTTTGCTGGATACCACCTCCTTAGGAGGCCCTTCCATAATCTTTTTCCCGGAATTCAAGACGATCACCCGATCAGAGATCTCCATTACCGCCTCCATAACGTGCTCGACCACGATGAGAGTCATGCCGCCCTTCCGGATGTTTCTGATCAATTCGATCATGCCGCGGAGTTCAACACGGGTGAGACCCGCCATCGCTTCATCGAGCATGAGGAGCTTCGGCTGTGTTGCTAATGCCATCGATACTTCCAGCCTCTTCTTGTCCGCAATGGTCAGTTCGGTCCCCAAAAAGTTCTTCTTGTCAATCAGCCCCGTGAAGGCGAGGACCTCTTCGGCCTTCCCGACAGCTTGGCCCACCTTGGTGTAGCGAAGGAGAGCCCCTGTCATCACATTTTCGAGAACGGTCATATCGCTGATCACCTGCACCACCTGGAAGGTTCTCGCTATCCCCGCTTTGCAGACCCTGTCAGCCCTGAACCGGGTAATGTTGTGTCCAAAAAAGCTGACATGGCCGCTGTTCGGCGGATAAAAACCGGTGATACAGTTGAAGAGGGTCGATTTGCCGGCTCCGTTGGGGCCGATGATACTCACAATCTCACCGGCTTCCACCGTGAAATCTATTCTGTCATTGGCGCAGAGCCCGCCGAAGTACTTGGTGATACCCTGGACCTCAAGACATGGACGCGCGCTCATTTCGTTCCTTTACCCAGATTCGAGAAGAGCCCCCAGACCCCTTTCGGCTGATATACCGAGATGAGGGTGATCAAAAAGCCATAGATGAGCATATCAATGCCGGTACCCTTGTGGCCCAGCCAAACCCTGGTCATCTCCGATATGGGGATGAGTATTGCAGCGCCAATCACCGGGCCCATCACCGAACCAGCACCACCCAGCATGGAGATGAGAACAACCTGAACAGACATCGGCAGCAGCATCACGCTTTCCGGGTCAATGTAAAGAACGTACTGTGCGTAAAAGGTACCCGCCATCGCCGTCAGGAACGCGCTGATCATGATCGCGAGCAGACGATACCAGACGACGTTGATGCCGAGGACCTTCGCCACATCGTGTCCCTCTTTAATCGCACGGAAGTAGTAGCCCATCTTTGATGTGCTTACGAGATAGCAGACAATCAGGGAAAGCAGGAGAAAAGCCAGGATGATGTAATAGTAAGGGATTTTCGACGAATGGAACATGAAATTTTTGAAACCGCCATCCAGCATGGGCAGCGAAAGACCTTCAGCCGCACCGACGAGTTTCCAGTTGTTGAAAAGGGTCCGCACGATCTCACCAAAGGCGATGCTCGCGATTGCGAAATAATGGCCCCGCAGGTTAGAGCAGGGATAACCGATGGCGATGGCGACCAGTGCAGCCACCAGTCCCCCGATAGCCAGGCCCATCCAGGGGTTGACATGGTACGCGATCAGGAGAAACGAAGAGGTGTAGGCTCCTATACCGAAAAAGGCCACCTGGCCGAAAGAGAACATGCCCGCGTAGCCCCCCATGATATTCCAGGCGACACCCATGACAGCGAACATGAAGAAGAGGATCATCACGTGCTGGTAGAAAGTGTTGGTCACCACGATGGGAAAGACAATCAGAAGGATAAGTGCAATGCCGGCAGAGACGAACTGTTTAGATGGAATATTTCCCACAATTTACCATCCCAGAAGGCCTTGCGGCCTGATCCACACGGTTATCAGATAGATCATAAAGACAATCGCGTACTTGTAAGAGGGGTCGAAAAAGTAACCGCCGAGCGTCTGGACGAGCCCGACGAGTATCCCGGCTATAAAGGCGCCTTCGATACTCCCGAATCCGCCAAGGGCGACGATGGAAAAGGCGATGAGGCCGAAGGTGCCTCCTACCTGCGGATAAATGTAGTAGTAGGTCGACAGGAAGGCACCCGCAATCCCGACCAGGGCCGCGCCAATGCCGAAGGAGAGGGAGTTGATACGATCAGTGTTGATACCCATGAGGAGTGCGGCTTCCCTGTCCATCTCGGTCGCGAGGACTGCCTTTCCCGTCCGGGTCTTCTTCAGGAAAAGAAAGACGACGAGAGAGGTAATTACACTTCCTATTGAAGCGACGAATTTCGGGATGCTCAGCAGGATACCGGCAACCTCCCAGGTGCCGCTGAGCAGAGGATTCGTAATCTGCCGGAAATCAGGTGTCCACAGGTAAACGGCCAGATTAGAGATAAAGATGCTGACACCGAAGGTGACCACAAGCTGTGCCAGCATCGGTCCGGACATGACTTTGCTCACTATAAAACGGTAGATCAGAAGCCCCATGACAAACAGGAGCGCCGTGCAAATAGGGATGGAGAAGAGCGGGTCAATGCCATAGAGCGTGTAGAGCCAGAAAGACGTGAACATACCGACCATGAGAAAATCGCCGTGGGCGAAATTCACGATGTTCATCACGCCCCAGATCAGGGTGAGCCCTATAGCGATCAGTGAGTACATGAAACCGATCAACAGGCCGTTGACAATCTGCTGCAAGAGTTGCTCAGGCACGCTCTCCTCCCTCTTGCTTACTTACCGCTTTACTTTCTTCCCTTCCAGGCCGGGAATGGCCATACAACCTCTTTCGCTGCTGCATCAAACGGCCATACGGTCACGTACTGTTGGTCGAGGATCTGGACCAGGATACCACGGGCATAAATATTCTGTTGTGTCTTGGGATCGAACTTCACTCCCTTCCACGGATAGATGACCTGGTCACCGGGAATATCCGTCGCGCGCAGCGCTTTCACGATTTGCTCGGGATCCGTCGACTTTGCCCGGTTAATTGCATCGGCCAGAACAAAAGGGGCCGTGAAGCTACGTGCTGCGTTCTCGCTCATATCCATCTGGTATTTCTGTTTGAAGAGCTCGTTCACCTTGGCGACAAGCGGCTTGTTTTTTGCCAGATCCAGTGCGAAAGTCGAGCGGACGACGATGTAGTTTCCATCACCTTTGACTGCAGGCAGATAGCCCGGTTCGATGTAGCCGGCGAAGGTCATCAGACCCTTTGGGGTGAAGTTCATCTCCTTGAACGTTTTGGTGAAAAGGATCGCATCTGTGATGTAGGACGCGTGCATCAACACATCGGGCTTGGCTTTGATGAGCCTTCCCACCTCGCTCGTCACGTCTGTTGCATTTGCCGCATAGGAGACGTCTGCAACAATCTTGTAACCAAACTCCTTCGCGTCCTTGTTGACCTCTTTGCCCACGTTTGAACCAAACTCCGTGTTCTCATAAAGCACCGCTATGGTACTCACCTTCTGTTTGGTCTTCTTCTCGAGGTCTTTCAGAAACATGAATTGATCACGGGCAAAGGTGCCATCATGCGGGCTAACCCTGAAGAAGTATTTGAAGTCTCGTTCCGTAAGCGTCGGTGATGAGGAATCAGAACAGACATAAGGGATCTTGAGGCGCTCCGTCGCCTGGCTCGCAGTCTTGGTGACCGCACTCTGGTAGGCGCCGATCATTGCAACCACCTTCTCCTGGCTGACGAGCCGTTCGGCTTCTGACATGCCGTTCTTCGGATCACCCTTAGTGTCCGCGAAGAGTATCTCCAGCTTTGCGCCTCCGAGATTGGGGAGGCCCTCTTCTTTCGCCAGAGGCAGGTTCAGATCGTACTTGCCGTTTATGATGTCAACGGCAAGTTCCACTCCCCTTTTGCAGTCCAGGCCCGTGGAGGCGATATTCCCTGTCAATGGATAGACTGCTCCGATCTTGATCGTCTTTGGCTGTTGCGCCAAAAGGGTGAAGGATAAGAAAAGAATTCCGACCACTACCAATACTGCTGTCAACCACGTTCTTCGCATAGCACCCTCCTTTTTAGTGTGTCCTCCACCTGAAATATCGCTAAGGCTGCCACAGTTCACCTCACGCACGGCAGGCAAATGTCGGATTCGCGTTGGGCTCTTTTTCCGTGCCGACAGATACCACTGGTCTGGCGCCCCCGGTTGTCTACTTTGGCTTTGCTGCCAACAGAGTTGATGGTAGCTTGTCTTCCGGCTGTCTAGATTGCCCAACCGAGTTCGAGTCCGACCGGTTCTTGATGACGACGGCAATGGGTTTTATAATCATAACTCGATACTAGCTTCTATGATATTATCATTTAAGCTGTCAAGAAATTTCTGGGCCGATGGCCGTCATGCCTCGTTGAGCCGCGCTACCGGTAATAACAGACTGTAGCTTCAGGCGAGTTTCACGAAACTTTTACGTACGGCAGCCAGAGCCCTCCTCTATAGACGAGGCGGGTTGTGTTGTCGGAGGGCGTGGAGGGGCGGCCATGGGAGACGTGGGTAAGAGAATAGTTTTCTCCATCGGTCTTGAACGCTTCGTACTCCGGGTCCCACGGATAAATCAGGACAGTCTCGTTTGCGATGGTGACACTCACGGGAAGTACCGTGGGTTTTGTTTCCGCGTCGCTTAATGACTCCAGGAAGGAATCTATAGTAGCAAAGCGGGCCACATCCTCGAGCGTTTTCAATGTGGGCGGGCTCAACGGTACGGTCCCTTCGATATTCGCTTCCAGCGCCTTCCCTGGTGCGATCCATATACCGTCTATAGTCTCCTTCTGGTCAGGAGTCGCCTCCTGGCCTGACGGGTGGCGCGCAACGAAAAACCTGGTGTCGAAGCGCACGGGGTTTGCTTCGGGTGTTATCCAATGCGTGTAGTAGAGGAGCTGGTCGAAAGCAAGGAGGAGGTCCTCCTCTGTCGCAAATTCAAACAGCGTTAGCTCACCGGAATTGAGCTTCTTTCTGTGGTCCAGAAATTTTTGCTGCTCCGCATCATTTGTGATCCTGAATGGTGCTCCGTCGCTTCGGTAAGCGAGCAGAACACCGGCTTCTTCAAAAAGCTCGCGAATAGCGGCACTTCGGTAACCCGGTAAATCAGAGAAGGAGGAATCCATGTTTCCGGCGTGCTGCGGAGTGCCGGTCGCACAGCGAGAAAGCACCTCTTTGCTGTCATCGCTCTTGTCGACAGTACCTCCGGGATAAACGTAGTTGCCTGCCATGAAAACGCTTTTCTGGTGTCGTTTCAGGAGGAAGGCTTCGAATCCGGCCGGCTGTTGTTCTCTGAGTAAGATAACTGTGGAGGCGGGTCTTGGCGTGACAGGGATAATATTATTCCTCTAATTCGGCCAGCGCTACTTCGGCCGCAAACTGTACACCGTTGTCCTTGTCCTGCAGAGCATTTATAAGATTTTTAGCGGCTCTCTGATCCTTTATCTTGCCCAGAGTCCATGCTGACCAGCGGCGGATGTTGGTATCTGGATCCTTGAGACTCTCAATCAGTTTCTTGACCGCCGGTTTTCCGATTCTTTGAAGGGCTGAGGCTGCGCCTTCCCGAACGTAACGCACATCGTCTCCGAGCGCATGGATGAGCGGGTCAATGGCAGTCGGATCCCCCAGTTCCCCCAAGGCATTAGCTACTCCCCAGCGGACACCCCAGTCCTTGTCATGTAAGACGTTCAAAAGAGGGTGCAGGGAACGTTTGTCTTTAATTAGCGCGAGCGCCGTGGTCGCTTCCTCGCGCACGTATTTGTTCTCATCCTGCAGCGCCTTGATGAGCGGCTCCACAGCACACTTATCCGCAATCTCGCCGAGCGCAATTGCCGCTGCCTCCCGCACATACCGGTTCTCGTCCTGCATACTTGCAATGAGAGGTTCACATGCTTTTTTGTTTTTTCCGGCGCCGAGCACATGCACCGCGCGCCACCTGATGTCCCAGTCTTTGTTTCTGAGCAGAACGACAAGCTGTTCTATTACCGGCTCTCCCAGATTAAGAAGGGCCTTCTCTGTGGTTCGCCTCATCGATTCATCCCCATCCTTCAAGGCCTGAATGAGAGGCTTTATGGCACTCTTATCGCCAAGGTCGCCGAGCGACGTTACAGCGCTCTCGCGCACGTACTTGTCTTCGTCCTTTATTGCAGCGATTAAGGCGGGCACCACGCTTTGATCGCGTATCTGACCCAGGGCCCATGCTGCGCCTTCTCGCACGTATTCGTCCTCGTCCTTAAGCACGGTAAGAAGGGGCTTTACGGCCTTCTTGTCTTTCGTTTTGCCCAGGGCCTCCGCCGCATTGAGGCGCGTCTCCCATTCGGGACTGAGCAAGGCCTCTATCCAACGTTCCAGATCAGAAGATTTATGGGTGGGTCGGGTCATAGGTATATTCTTTTATCACAGAACAGGGGCTTCAGGAAAGACAAATCTGGATAGCTTATATCCGCGCGTAAAGCTCTTTTGCAATAACGGTTTGTGAATGCCATCTTCCGCAGGAGTTTTTTTCGGTAGGAAACGAGAATGTTTTGTCACAAGGGCATCCCACGAATTAACCCATTCATTCCTCCGCGAACGGGAAGCTCACCTGCGCGGCGGACGGGAAGACGGATACGAGAAAGCCTCAACGGATTCAGCACCGATATTCTTCCGCGTCAGGTGGAGCGCTTTGTTCGACTCTCTGTTCTTGCAGTCTTTGCTTCTCTTACCAGTCGCACATCGATACGACAGCCAAGGGCACGGGCATACTTGCGCAATGTAGACAGAGAAGGTGAGTGTTTACCATGACCCGACTCCAAACGCGCAATCGCTGACTGGGTCGTACCCATGCGCTCGGCAATTTCCGCCTGACTGACGCCGGCTGCCGCCCGAGCTTTCAAAAACTCATCCAGGAAAGCAAACTCTTCATCGAGCCGATCATATTCGGCTTTTACGTCGGGACGTTCCAGGGCCCGAGACTTAACTCCTTTGTGAGTTAGCATTTTTTACCTCCTTCATCCGCCGTCGGGCTAAGGCAAGTTCCTTCGGTGGCGTCTTATCAGATTTCTTGATAAATTGGTGCAGAATCATGATCTTCTTTCCGATCATCGTACAGTAAAGTACACGGCCAATACCCTCCGCGGCCTTTAATCGTAGTTCAAACAGTCCCTCGCCCATTGCCCGCGTGTGGGGCATTCCCAAATCCGGCCCATACACTTCCATGCGATCCGAGTATCGGAGATAGCGAGCAAGGAGCCCGGCCGGCAACGCAAGGATCTCCGCCTGAACAGACTCGCTGTAATAAGTGATCGTCCAATCCATAAATGGATTATAGCATAAATGCTATACCAGATTCATTAAGAACATGGGAGCCAATGTGGCCGAACAAAAAGCCGAGCCGGAGCGCAAGCGATCCGCTTCAGCGCCTTGGGCAATGAGCAGGTATCGTCCCTTTCAAATGTCAACATTTCACCAACGTCCCAGTATCCCCATTTAGGGAGGTCGGCTCCACGTCTCGTTAGCAGCCTTACAGTTTGAGTCCAGTAAGCCTTCGCAGAAGAATGTCTTCGATGCTCCGTCGCGCATCAAGAACCGAAAGCACGTAAACAGTTCTCTCCGAAGTCCTATATATGATTCTCCAAGGGTTCACGACTAACTCATGGTATTGAGCAATGCCCTGCTCTTGAAGCTCAGGAACAATACGACCTCTACTCGGAAAGGTGCGAAGGCTCAGTGCTTTTCTTTTTAGGTCCCTAAATACATCGTAGGCACGCGATGGGCTGTCATCAGCAATGTATTCGACGATAGCTATGAGATCCCTTTCCGCTGTTTCCGACCACTTGACATCGTAGACTTGCTTCATTTCATTTTTTCTTTCAGGAGTTTCTCGACGTTTGCGAATACCTCCTCCTGACTTTTCAACTTCCCGTCTCTTATGTCTTGTTCGCCCTGGGAAATGAGTTTCAAAATGCCAATGGCATTTCGCATGTTCTCATAGCTTTCAGGGTCCTGCAGCACGGCCTTGGGTTCTCCATTCTGGGTAATGACGACGGGCCGATGGGTTTCGTTTATCTGCTTCAGTAAGTCAGGAGCTCTTGATTTCAGGTAGGTAATCGGTCTTATGTCTTTTGAAATAGTCATATCTCAACCTCCAGTCTTTATATGGTACCACAATAAGACCGGATGTCAAGACATTCACTATTTCTTGGTGCTAGCATATGGATCAGCCACGAGGCCGCCGTTTGGCCGAGTTAGCTGCATCCTGTAGTTATGTGCTATTATCCAAAAAATGCGCCGTTAGGATCTTCATCAACTTCCTTAACCAGCAGTTCAAGGCTTTTTGTGGGCATCTCCATGTCGTATAGATGCCATTTCTCGTCTCTTCTCATCCAGTAGAGTTTCCATTTGCTATCTTTTCTACCGTATTTGAACTTAGCAAGGCCCATTTTCGACCACTCTTTTGGATTATGCCAGTGGGGTCTTTCCTCATAAACAATTACGTCAAGGCCCGCCACTTCGTAAACGATTCTCAGTTCATCGCGGAGATGAGGTGGAGACCTACGTTTACACATTTTTCCGACGGTGTTTTCGATATACTTCAATTCGATTTCAGTAAATGGCATTGATCTATCCTCTTTCTATGCTCACACATAACACAGAGCTAACCTGACCGGCGCTTTTTGCCGGGTCAGGTTCAGCGCCTAGTTGGGCACGCTATCTTCTGGCTCGGGCACACTGTCTTTACCAAAAGGAACTTCGGTTCCCCTGCTATAGTTTTCCTTTCTCCGATGACCCAGCAACAGCCAAAAAAGCGCGCCGTTCCAGATCAGGGATGCTCCTACTCCTATGCCATAATAGGCTAAAGAGGGTGCACCTCCTCCGCTTCCTCTAGCGACGCCCCATGCAACACTTCCAGCCCAGTAGTACGCACCTATAGGTACCAGTATGAGGCCTAATCGTCTTGCCCAGACCTTCCGCAGAAGGATGCCTGTGCCCGAAATGATGAAAACGAGTGCTAACAAATACTGTCTTAAATATGCCCCTATTCTATAAGCAGAACTGACCGTCGTAAATTCGGGATTCGATGAAACCAATGCAGGCCAAACCAGATCTGATATACCATCCACAATGAGATATATCGCAGCAACTCTCAGCCCTAGAGAAAGAGTTAGGGTGTGTTGTTCGTCGGTGAATCCGTTTTTTGACGTTTGTAGGCTCATGGTCCGTTACAAGGAGAAGCACCGCGTTGCGTCTTGACCCATTCTCTCAGTAACACTTTCGTGGCTGTAATGACCGTTCTCCTGCTATAAGGCATGCCCAACAATTAATTATACAGAATTTCTTCTGCCTTTTTCCGGAAAATGCAGAAACAATTCTGTATAACACGCCTTTACGGCCACTTTTACAGAAAGGCCTCTACACGGGCAGCGGGAAACGATGCCGCACAATCCACGGGGGTCTTCATATGTATTTTTTATTTTTAGAGACGCGGGTACGGATCTTTGTCCCGGAGGAATCAATCGGCTGCCAATGAACGAGTACTGATGAAACTTACGTCCGTTTTGCTTTAGCCTTCCCTGCTGTTTTGGTCAACGCTTTTTTCTGCGGCGGCATCCTGGGATACGCCTTACCGCTTCGCAGCTCGATATAATCGGCATCGACGAGTTCTTCCAGCATTACCTGCACCAGCGTGGGATGCAGAGGAGGAAACGTTATATCCCTCTCCTTCTTGTCAAATGACTTCAGGATCTGATTGACCGTCATGCCAGGCTTCTTCTTTACTTTTTCGACTATCTTCATCTCCTTTTTGTAAAATGCGGAACCTTCCACCAATCCAAAAGGCTCAACGATAAAAAAAGCTTGGGTCTTGATGTCAGGGCAGGCGAAGTACCAGCCACGCCCCCTTTCCATACATGAAGGAAGACCGCCCTCCTTCATGAGGCCGGTCTCCGGCGCATCTCCCCGGTCAACATATCGCCACAGAAGCCGTTCGCAATACTTATTCCCTGCGGTAAGCATCGCCATCATATGTGGAAAGAGCCCGCGAAGCACATATGGGCAGACCCTGCCGATGAACTTCTCGCCATCATAAATAAACTCGTCACCAATCTTGTGGCCAAAGCTGCAGGGATATTTTTCCGCATCACCCAAAAAGTGCGTAAGCCGGCACCTGACTTTAAATGCCATCGCAAATACCTCCCTTGATGTTTGATCTTAGAATCACAGTGCAGTCGTCTCTTTCTCGTGCTCGAGACTTGCCCCTTTGTAGCCCACGGCAGACCCGTCTGTCAAGACAATTGTTGACGTTTTGCTTATCAGGTTGTCGATCACTGCAGCGCGCTAGCACGCGGATAAGAAGAGGACCTGCTCGCAAAGAAATCCGCACTAAAGAGAATGTTGACATGCTAAGGGACGCTATGGCATCTTTTGCAGGAAGCACCATTTCGGCTCTGTAGCTCATCAGGATGCAGTTCCCCTGAGATGGGCGTCGCGCTTCACCAAACAGCCACTCAAGGAGGAGGCCATGACCAAGCGACTGCGAAGCAAAGCATTGAGCCCTGACTTGCCCCAGTACTATATGCGCCGCGTCTTCTTCAAATCGATGGGCGCGACCGACGCCGACCTTGAAAAACCGCTTGTTGCAATTGCCAACACCTGGAACGAAATTCTCCCGGGCTCTTATCACCTCGACCGGATCGCACAAGCAGTAAAACGGGGCATCCGTGAGGCCGGGGGCATGGGCACCATCTTCAACGTCCTCGCTCCGTGCGATGGGCAGGGCAGCGGCAACGAGGGCTTCAAGTATGTTCTTCCCAGCCGTGATCTCATTGCGGCTTCCGTGGAGATGATGATAGAGCATGCAAGCTATGACGCCGCAGTGATGATCGGCACCTGCGATAAGATCGTTCCGGGCCTCATCATGGCCGCAGCCCGCTGCAACCTTCCCACGGTGCTCTTCACCGGCGGCTACATGCCCTCAGGCAACTACAAAGGCGACAGGCTCGACTGCTCTTCCATGGGCAAGTATTTCGTTATGTACAGGCAGGGCAAAATCACCGCGGAGGAGTTGCGGGAGGTCGAGGGCTGCTGCTGTCCCGGTCCCGGCGCATGTTGTCTCATGGGAACGGCCAACAGCATGTGTATCGCTGCAGAGGCCTTCGGTCTTTCTTTGCCCGGCAATTCCGCACTGTGCGCCACTGATCCCGCCCTCGAAAAAATGGCTGAGGAAGCGGGGCGCAAGGTGATGGAGCTACTCTCGAAGGATATCAAAGCGCGGGATGTCATGACACCGGCTGCTTTCAAGAATGCCGTAAAGGTCTGCTGCGCCACGAGCGGCTCCACCAATCTGACACTCCATTTTCCCGCGATCGCTCATGAGCTCGATTATCCCTTCACGCTTGACGACTTTGAGGAGATAAGCAGGCAAACCCCGTCCATCATGGAAATCAAGCCTTCGGACCCCAAATACCTCATGGAAGATTTCGAGCGCGCCGGCGGACTGCAAGGGGTCATGAAATCGATGGAGTCTCTTCTCGACACAAGCGTGATCACTGCAAGCGGCAAGAGTCTCGGAGAGAATCTGAAAGAGGCCGCAATTAAGGACCCGGAGGTCATCAGGCCTCTCGCTAATCCGAAAGGCAAGAATGGAGGCATCGCCGTATTGAAGGGCAACATGGGAATAGCTGTTGTCAAACAGACGGCGGTGCGGCCGGAAATGCAGAGCCACAGAGGTCCTGCTCGGGTCTTTACGCAGGAAGAAGATTGTGTGGAGGCGCTCCTCGCCGGTAAGGTAAACCAAGGCGAGGTGCTCATCATCCGCTATGAAGGCCCAAAAGGCGGGCCCGGCATGAGGGAGATGGTGATGGCGACCTGGATGCTCGTGGAATTGGGACTCGACAAGTCGGTTGCGATAGTGACGGATGGAAGATTTTCAGGGACGTCCGGCGGCCCCTGCGTGGGGCACCTCGTGCCCGAGGCAGCTTCAGGCGGTCCGATTGCTGCGCTGCGAGACGGAGACATTATTTCGATAGATATCCCATCGCGCACCCTCAACGTTGAGCTGAGCGATGAAGAGATCAGCGAGAGACTGAAATCCTGGAAGCCGCCGGCGCCGAAGATCACCAAAGGCTACCTGGCCCATTTTGCAAAGCACGCGGTGAGCGCGGACAAAGGGGCTTATCTCGATTGACGATGAAATGATTGCGATATGGATATTGTTAAAACTTTTATGAAAAGACCACGATTTTACCACAGAGGCACAGAGGTCACGGAGAAATGCTTCACGGAGACAGGATACTATTCGTGGCCGGGACAGTGGAGATTCTGTCCCGGCCACACACCGACGCTCCGCGTAGGTGTAATAACTACGTGTATCCCGAAGGGATGCAGGTGACCGGGTATGGCCGTCTCCCCATATCCGGTCAGAGCCTATGGCTTTCCTCTGTGTCCTCTGTGCCTCCGTGGTGAATGCATTAGCTCTGGGTTTTTTGACAATACCCTGAATTGATTGAGGAGGTCTTGTATGAAACATAGACGGTGGATCACGGCAAAAGATGTATTGAGTGTAAACGCGTTCAAGTGGCCGAATAAGATTGGCGCAAAAGACCTTAACAAAGCGTACACGTTCAAGCAGTGGGACGAGCGATCATGCCGTCTCGCCAACGCGCTTACCTCACTCGGGATGAAGAAGGGCGACAGGTTTGCTGTTCTTGCCTATAACTGCGTCGAGTGGTTGGAGATATATGCGGCAGCGGCAAAGGGCGGCTTTATCTGCGTGCCGATCATGTTCAGACTCGCCCAGCCTGAGATGGAATATATCGTCAATCACTGCGAAGCAAAGGTCTTCATCGCTCAGGATCAATGGATCAAAACCACTGACGGACTCAAGAAAAATATGCCTACCGTTGAGCGTTATATCTCTTTCGCGGTCGGCAACGATCATTTTGACGGGTATCTTGCGTACGAGGATATCATGGCCGCAGCGAGCCCTCAAGAACCTGAGACTCAGGTGACAGGCGACGATCCGTGGGTAATAATGTACACGGGTGGCACGACCGGTAAGCCGAAAGGCGTTATCAGGTCGCACGAATCGGTGGCCGCACACTATTTCGTCAATATCATCGATCATGATTTTGAGTTCGACGACTGCACGCTCCTCGTCATGCCCTGCTGCCATGTCAATTCACTCTTCTACTCGTTCACCAACACATGGGTAGGGGCAACAGCAATGGCCTATAATATGGTGAGCTTCGATCCTGAACACCTGCTCAAAACGTTTGCCGAACACAAGATCACCTTCACCTCGCTCGTTCCGACGCACTACATTATGATCCTGGCGCTTCCCGAAGAGGTGAAAAGCAAGTATGACGTAAGCAGCGTCAAGAAATTATTGTGCTCCTCTGCACCCGCGAGAAGAGATACCAAGCTCGGCATACTCAACTACTTCAAGAACTCACGCCTGTACGAGGCGTACGGATCAACGGAGACGGGCCTTGTAACGATACTCAAGCCCCACGAACAGCTCACCAAGCTCGGCTCGATCGGGATGGAGGCTACGGGAACGAATGCTGTCAAGCTGATCGACGAAAATGGTCGGGAGATCCACGAGCCGAACAGAGTCGGTGAAATCTACGCGTCCGGCCCCATGATCTTCGACGGTTACTGGAAAGACCCGGAACGGACCGCGGCTTCTTTCAGGGGAGACTACTTCTCGCCGGGCGATCTTGGCAAACGCGACGAGGACGGCTACTATTACCTCGTCGACAGGAAGGCCAACATGATCATTTCCGGCGGTGAAAACATTTTTCCGTCAGAAGTGGAAAACTGTGTCGGAGCAAACCCCAAGGTGAAGGATGTCGCGGTCATCGGCACACCGCACGAGAAGTGGGGTGAGATGGTGTCGGCCGTGGTAGTACTTCACGAAGGTCAGACGGCAACGGAAGAGGAGATATCGGGCTACTGCAGGGGCAAGATCGCCGGCTACAAGATACCGCGCAAGATCTACTTCATCAAAGACGAAGAGATGCCGAGATCGGGTCCTGGCAAAATTCTGCATCGCGTTTTGCGAGAGAAGTACGGCATGTGGAAGGACCAGATGTAGCACCGGTTTGCCTTCAAGCGCCTACCTTCGTCGCCCTTCGGCCTGTTCCGCGTCAACGTACCCCAAGGTACGCCTCCGCTGCCCAGGCCTAGGCGCGCCTCGGTATCCATCTTGAATCCAAACCGGTGCTTCATCGTTGTGGCGTCGGCTTGAATTCAAGCGGACGACCCGGCCCACACTACTCTGCTCTTCCTTTTCAAACGTAGGAAGCTTTATCCAGGACCTCTTCGGCCCATTGATTCAGACTCTTCCCCGCGGTTTTTGCCGTGACAAGGGCCCTGGCATGAACCTCAGGAGAGACACGGAGCATCTTTTATGTCTGGCTTGTACTCTTAGCCGAGTCAGCAATCCTTGTTTGACTTAGGGTCTCCGGGCCGTGTCCTTGCTCCCCTCTCAAGGGCTTCCCGTATCGCTACTCCCATCTTGTCCATGGGAAGGGGCTTGAAAACAACCCACCCGAAGCCGGAAGCCTCTATCTTGCGAGTCCAGGACCGGTTCTCGCGTCCCGTATAGAACAGGACCGGGAAACCGGGACGGATACGCCTGAATCGCGCGGCAAGCTCCAGTCCCGACAGCTGAGGCATCAAGGTCTCAAGGATAGCGAGGTTGAACGCGTCGGGCTCTTCCGAAAAACTTCTCAAGGCCTTGAGGCTATCCGTCTCGCCTCGTACGCTGCACCCCAACTGTTCGAGCATGGAGGTGGTGATGCTGTGTACATCCTTGTCGTCCTCCAGATATAAAATGTGTGGTCGCCGTCCGGAAGCCATTTACTGGTGCTCCTTTCTGTTGGGGGTCGCTGGCAGTGGCCCCTCGCCACCGATGGGCGTCTCAGGATGCTATAGAGAAGCGGTTAAGTTAAGATACGTTGATGGTTACACTACGCCAGTGAACCAGTGATTCGGTCCTTATCTCAGGACGTGCCCCTGCTTTTTGCCCATTCCTGCAAGGCGTCCTGTATAACGTCTGTTAGCTCTTTCCGGGTCGCCGGCTTGATGACAACCCTCCCGCCGATACAGGCAGCCTCCAGCTCTTCTGCCGAGGGTCCGTCGAGGTATCCCGTATAGAGTACGACCGGGAAACCGGGGCGGATGCCGCACATGCTCCGGGCAAGTTCCAGCCCTGTAACGTCAGCCATCCCGTGGTCAAGGAGGGCAAGGTCAAAGCGGTCGGGTTCTTCTGAAAACATCTTCAACGCCTCGAGACCTTCCGTCTCGGCTCTTACGCTGTATCCAACGCTTTCGAGCAGAGCGGTGGTCGCGCCGAGCGTATCCTCGTCGTCTTCCACAAACAGAATATGTTGTTGCGGTGGCGAAGCCATGATGACGCCCCTTTCGGTTGGGGGTCGCTGGCAGAAGCCCCTGGTTTCTGACGCGTTCTCTCCGGGATGGAGAGAAGCAGTTCAGGATACGTTGATGGTAAGCAGCAATGGTTTATCTATTCTAGCACAAAGGCCAACGAAAGTCTTTCCTTTCTGCTGAGGAAGAGAAGCGCTTGCCCCTCCGCGGAAGCGCGCTAGGGCTCCTTTTCACCCGGGCCAAGAACCTCGCGGATAGCGTGAGCTATCTCGGAGCGGGTAAGAGGTTTCATAACAAAGGCACGGATGCCCGCCGCCCTGGCGGAATCGGCGTCGACCCGCTGGCTGTACCCGGTCGCAAGGATAATGGGAATATCGCCGCGTATGCTGATCATTGCCCGCGCCAGTTCGACACCGGTCAGGTGCGGCATTGTCTGATCGGTGATGACGAGATCGAACGCTTCCGGATTTGCTTTGAAGAGGTCCAGGGCTTCGCGACCGTTCGTTTTTCGAACTACGTTATAGCCCAGGCCCTTGAGCATCTCCTCCCCCATCTCGACGATCAACTCCTCGTCGTCGATGAAGAGAATACGTTCAGTTCCCGTCGGCACCGAAGCCTGCTGATCAGTCTCGGAGGCCGTTTTTCTTTCGAGCCGCGGAAGGTAGACGGTAAGAGTGGATCCTTTGCCGGCCTCACTCTCGACGGTGATGGCTCCGTCGTGGCTTTTCACGATGCCATGCACCACTGAAAGACCAAGCCCCGTCCCCTGGCCCGGTCCTTTCGTCGTGAAAAACGGATCGAAGAGGTGCTCCATGACCTTCTTAATCATGCCATGGCCCGTATCGCTCACCGAGAGTCTCAGATAATCCCCCGGTTCCATGTCCGGAGCGGGAGCTTCCCTGGGCGACTCGAAGACGAAATCACTCACGGTGATCTTCAGGAGGCCCTTGTCTTCCATGGCCTGCACAGCGTTGGTGCAGAGGTTCATGACGATCTGCTGAATCTGGGTGGCATCGGCAAAGACCGTGCCTGATTCACTGTCTATCGTAAAACGCAGGTCAACGGTCGAGGGAAGCGATGCCCGGAGGAGCTTGAGGGCCTCATTGACAACATCGCTCAGCTGCAACGATTTGCGTTGCTTCGCGGTGATGCGGGAGAAGGCAAGGATCTGTTTGACCAGGTCCCGCGCCCGCATACCCGACTTCAGCACGCGCTGCAGGTTGCGCTCAAGCTGGCTACCCTGGTCAACATCGTCAAGGGCCATTTCCGTAAAACCGATGATGGCTGCAAGAATGTTGTTGAAGTCATGCGCGATGCCGCCGGCAAGTGTGCCCACGGCTTCCATCTTTTGTGATTGCCGGAGGTGCTCCTCAATGCGTTTCTGTTCCGTGATGTCACTGTTGATCTCAAGGATAGCGGTCGGCTTCCCGTATTCGTCCCACCGCAATGCCCGCCTGCTCGCCACGGTGATCTTCCTGCCGTCCCTGGTTGTATGTATGACTTCCCCCTCCCATCGGCCATGGAGAAGGAGTTCCTCTTCTATTTCCTGCGGCGGCCGGGGGAATACGGTCCGGAGGAGATCATCCGTTACTTTTCCCTTCATCTCGTCGCTGGACCAGCCGTACCGCTCCTCGGCGCCCCTGTTCCAGAAGAAGACCCTCTGGTTCAGGTCGCGGGCGATAATGGCGTCGTGGGTGAGGTTCAGAAGTTCCGCCTGCCTCGCCAGGTCCTCTTCCACCTTCCGGCGCTCATTGATTTCACCCTGAAGCGTATCAACCGCCTTGCTCAGATCGGCCGTCCTTTCCTGCACGCGCTGGTCGAGCTCGTCGTGGGCTTTTTGGAGGGCCTCTTCCGCTCGTTTGCGCTCGGTTATATCCTGAGCCATGATTATGCTGAATTTGACCTGGCCGTCTGCGTTTCTTATGAAGGAGACATTCATGTTTACCCAGATAACTTTTCCATCCTTCTGCAGGTAACGCTTCTCGAAGGCAAAACTCGGCATGCCCGATGCCAGGAACAGGCGGTACCGCTCCTTGTTCCGGGCGACATCTTCCGGGGGCGTGATCGCCGACCGATGCATGCCGGTAAGCTCTCCCGGCTCATAGCCCAACATGGTGTCAAAGGCGGCGTTCGTCCGGACAAAGGTCTCGTCCGGGGTTGCTATCGCCATGCCGACGGACGCGTACTCGAAGGTTGTCCGCAAGAACTCTTCGCTTTGTCTTTGCGCCTCCTCCGCCTGCTTGCGCGCCGTGATGTCGCGCACGACAATCTGGATGGCCGGCCTGCCGCCGAACTCGACCTGCCTGCATGTAACCTCGGTATCGACGGTACTGCTGTCCAGCCGCAAAAACCTGATCTCCCCCAGCGGGGTCACCGCGCCGCCGCAGGCCTCTTCGATTCGGTGCACCATGAATTGCCGGTCATCCGGATGAATCGATTCCAGCAGATCCCTGCCGATGACCTCTTCGGACGAATGAGCGGCAAACAGGCGAGTGCCCGCCGGGTTGGCATATAAGTACCTGCCTTCCGCGTGGACCAGGATCGCGTCCGGGCTGAGCTCGACCAGGCGTTGATACCGGGCCTCGCTCTCATGCAGGGCCTCCTCGGCCCGCTCGCGCTCGGTGATGTCGCGGACCGCAGTCACGCGTACGGCACGCCCCTCATACGTGAAGGGCTTCCCGTGCGCCTCGACCGTCATCACGACACCGTCTTTCCTGACGAACCGGTGTTTGATGTTGCTCTCACGTTCCTTCTGGATGTTTTCCAGCACCCGGGCGCGGTCTTCGGGGAAGACTACCGAGGAGACTTCCACACCGATCAGTTCGTCCTTTCCATAGCCGAGCATCCGGGCTAACTGATCGTTCACCTCCAGCATACGACCTGCTTCGGTGAAGGCGATCCCTTCAAAGGTCGCCTCAGCCAGCGCCTGGAACCGCTCATGAGTGTGCCGGAGTGCTTCCTCGGCGCGCCTGCGCTCGGTGATGTCGCGGACCACACTGATCAGGGTGCGCGTGGCACCGATGGTTGCGCCCTGCGAGCTGACCTCGACGGGGAATGTACTGCCGTCCTTGCGCCGGTGGAAGGTCTCAAAGAGCATGCCCTGATCGTCGGCCTTGGCCATCTGATCGGCGGTCATCTCCTGCGTTTCAGGCGCACGCAGGTCATGGATGGAACGTGCCAGCAGTTCCTCGTGCGTGTATCCGTAAGCCCTGGTGGCGGCGGCGTTGGCCTCCAGGATGCGCCCGTCGCCACGCCGCATGAACAGGATGATGTCCCGGCTGTGCCGTGCCAGCAGTTCGTAGCGCTGGAGCGCCTCTTCCGCATGCTTGCGGAGTGCGTCCCGTTCTCGTCCTGATGTAGATTTGTTGACGTGTGCTTCGGAAGTTTCGGATTGATCCTTCTTCACCTCGGGTCTCCTCCCAGGCCGGAGCTTGTATCGATTACAAGACCCTGCACAATATCGCCTAATGTATGACCGATGGATGAATTTGTAAACCTTTGGCAAGACCTATTCTAGCATCAGAGACGGCGTGTGTATTGACCATTACCAGAAGAAGCCTTGCACGGAACCGAGTGCGGACAGAAACTTTTTTTCGGGAAGAAAGCCTGACCTGATTGTCCCTGAAAGTCAGCCCGGTTTTCGAACGCATGCGTACTTTTTTTGTATTACATTAAGCACTTAATAATTGCCGTAATTGGCATATATATGCATCATTTTGTTTGATCACCAGCTGAGCAAAGCGCGGCGAGATAGCCCCACTATATTTTGCTGCTGTACGGGTCGGCAGGTGATAGGAGCACGGCAACGCAGCGACAATATAAGGTATACGCTTGAAGGAGAATTGCTGTAACAAGCCGGGCGTGCCTTGACATTGTATACAGTTCCTTGTTAGCATCCGTAAACTCCCCTGTGCGGGGGGGGCTAAGATCAGAGCGGAGAAGAGGTAGCAGGAATCCAGACAACCGGAGGAGAGATCGTGGGACAGAATAATAGCCTTGGTAACGGCTTGGCAAAAGCGCAAAAGTACTATCGCGAATACGGGTCGAGAGCGAAGGAGCTACACGGGCAGGGGAAGGGCATCATGGGCTACCTGTCGGCTCTCGGGCCTGTCGAGATCATTACCGCGGCAGGGCTCGTGCCCCTTCGTCTCAAGGGGGATGTCGGCGAACCGATCACCAAGGCGGACGCCCACATGGAAACGATCGTCTGCCCTTTCGTTCGTAACGTCTTTGATGGGGTGCTGAAGGGGAGATACAATTACCTTAACGGCATAGTCATTCCTCATCTGTGCGACAGCACCAGCCGTACGTATGACACCTGGGCTTACAATGTTCCGCTGCCTTACTCATTCTTTCTCAATGTGCCCCACGGCTCGGATGGCCCCTCAATCGATTTTTTCAAATCGGTCCTGGGCACCTTCATCAAAAGCCTTGAGGGGCTCACCGGAACACGCATCACCGACGAAGCTCTCGCCCAGGCGGTCAAGGCCCACAATTGCAACAGGCAAGCGATGCGTCAGCTTTATGCCTTGAGAAAATCGAACCCTCCGTTGATTTCCGGCGTGGAGATGACACAGGTGCTGGTAGCCGCCATGAGTCTGCCGGTGGATGAGTCAACGCAACTGATCGCAAGCGTCATCGACGAAGTGAATGCCCGCACACCCCAGGCAAAAAAAGCAGGCTCGGCACGGATCATGGTCCTGGGAGACCAGATTGATAACACGGCGATGGTCGAAATCGTTGAGAAGGCAGGCGCCTCTGTCGTGATGGACGATGTGTCGATCGGAGCGAAGATTTACTGGCTCGATGCGGACGAGACGAAAAACCCTCTCGATGGCATCGCAGAGCGCTATCTCAGAAAGATCCCTCTGCCCACTACTTTTGTGGGCGCTGGAAAGGCATACGAGGAAAGTCTGGAGGACCGATTCGGTCACATCCGGACGTACGTCAGAGAGTTCAGCATCAACGGCGCGATACTTTTCATCTACAAGTATTGCGACCCTTACGGGTTCGAGGTCCCTGCGATGAAGAGTTACATCGAAGCACTCAAAGTGCCGGTTCTCTATCTGGAGGATGAGTACTCGTCGTCGAGCATGGGCAGGGTGAAGACCAGGATAGAGGCGTTTTTGGAGATGATCGCTTAAAGAACGGGGTCATGGGTCACGGGAACACCCGCAAGCGGGTACCCGGTCACGGAATGCAGACTGCAGAACAAAGAATGATGTCGTAAGGTATAGTCGACAGAATGAAGCATATATAAGGAGCGAGTCGATGGCTGAAGAGAGAAAATCCAGGAAGACCGCAACAGAGGCCGCTGCAAAGGTTCCGAAACTCGTAAGGGCGAACCTGATGGAAAACCTGAAGGCCAAAGAAGAAGGCAAGCTCGTTGCCTATTCATTTATTGTCTGCCTCATGGATGAGATCATGCGGGCCATGGACGTTGTGCCCGCTTGGGGCGAGAGTTATTCG
Source organism: uncultured delta proteobacterium (assembly GCA_963825005.1). GTDB lineage: Bacteria > Desulfobacterota > Syntrophorhabdia > Syntrophorhabdales > WCHB1-27 > JADGQN01. The sequence continues at coordinate 240,336 of CAWGRP010000013.1, forward strand.
GGCATCTGCGCAGCCAAGCGCGAGGCGGGACGCTTCCTCGAAAAGGCCGAAGCGGAGGATTTCTCCCGCTCGCTCTGTACATATGCAACGTGCAATTTGGGGTTTGACATATGGCGTGAGGAACTGGGAGGTGCGATGCCGCCTGATTCACCCTGGGGTGGTATTGCACGGCCTGATGTGATCCTGGCAAGCGGTCAGATGCTGTGCGACCCGAGGTTTAAATGGCCCCAGGCGACGCAGCATTATCTGCAGGACGTGCCGGTCTATGTCGGCGCGTTCTACTGGCCTCCCTGGGATCCGAAGATAGACCAGAGAGAAGTGGAGGCTTATTACGTCAAATATGCGGTCGAAGAATTGCGGGAGCTCGTTCGTTTTCTTGAAAAGCACACAGGCCGCAAGATGGATTGGGACAGGTTGGCGCAAATCGTAGACCTCGTGGACAGGACATGGGACATGTTTTACAAGACATATGAGCTGCGAAGAGCATTGCCCACTCCGATGGATACCGGCGATGCCATGAATACGATGGTGCCTCTGGCATTCATGCTGGGGACCCAGCAAGCGTACGATTTTTATAAAGACCTTTACGATGAGCTGACGCGCAAAATCGCAAATAAGGAAGGCGTTGTCGCCGATGAAAAGTACAGACTCCTCTGGGGCGCCGGATTGCCTTCATGGTTCGCCCTGGGCGATTTCCTCTACTTCAACAGCAAGGGCGCGGTCTTTCCTGTGGAGAGGACGTATCGCGAAGCAGAACTGATCGCACACCTTGACCTTCCAAAAACGAACGATCCTCTCGAACACATCGCCTGGAGATGGACGCGCTATTATACGCACTGGTTCGACAGGGCCAGGCAGCGTCCCGGTTCCCTGCCGGAAGTCGAAAGGCTCATCGAGTATATCGAAAATTACAAAATTGACGGCGTCGTATTCCATCAGGCTTTCTCGTGCCGCACGTGGCACGCGGGAATCATGCTGCAGGCCGAGATCCTGAAAAAGGTCTACAGGGATATACCCGTCATGATCATGGAAGGAGATATCGTCGATATCAGTTCTTACAACGAGGCAGACGTCCACAACCGGATCGATGCTTTCATTGAGACGGTGGATGCAGCGCGGAGCAAGCGTGCGTAATTACGCACGCGGATTGCGAACGCGGGTCCTGGGTCCGGGGTCCCGGGTCCATCGTACGGGTCCTGGGTCCAGGGGCCGGGGTCCTGTAAGAACAAAGTGACGCTTGAAAGTCAATGAGCAGTGAGCAGCTAAATTTCCTCACACACCATAGTTGAATGATTGCAGAGCATAGAGCAGAAGAAGGTTTCGGCGTATACGGGACCCAGGACCCTGGCCCCGGGACCCTATTATGAAGTATTTTGCAGGTTTGGACATCGGCTCCACCATGACCAAAGTGGCAATCGTGGGCGAGAGCCTCGTTGCTTCTGTGATCGGGCCCACCGGTCCGGAACACCGTCGGTTGGCTCATAGAGTCATGGAAGAAGCGCTCGCCAAAGCGCGCCTCACGTTTTCCGATATTGATTACATCGTTGCCACGGGTTACGGACGCATTAATGTCCCTTTCGCAGACAGACAGGTGACGGAGATAACGTGCCACGCGAAAGGACTGCACAGTCTTTTGCCTACCGCAAAAACTGTGGTTGATATCGGCGGTCAGGATAGCAAAGGAATTAAGATCAAGAACGGGAAAGTTGCCGGCTTTGTCATGAACGACAAGTGCGCTGCCGGGACCGGACGCTTTCTTGAAATCATAGCAGATGCGCTTGGAGTCACGCTGGATGCGCTTGGCAAGCTTTCTCTTTCAGCGCAGAAAGCAGCAACGATCAGCAACACGTGCACGGTCTTCGCCGAGCAGGAGGTTGTCTCGCAGCTGGCAGCAGGCGAGCCGCTTGAAAATCTGATCGCGGGTATTCATGAGGCTATCGCGACAAGAATTTACGCTATGGTCAGCAAATTGAAAATAGAGCCGGATGTGGCAATTACCGGCGGCGGAGCAAAAAACATAGGCCTGATGAGGGCGCTCGAAGCAAGATTCGGATGCGCGGTACTTGTGCCACCCGAGCCGCTGCTGACGGGAGCTATCGGCGCAGCGCTGATCGGCAAGGAACTGGCTGAGAAGGCGGCGTCGAGCGGAGAGCCTCTCGTACGCGCCGGACAAGGTTTGCAGGAAGCAAAGATCTACACGTGAATGAAGTGAGCAGTGAGCACTAAACAGTAATCAGTAATCAGTGAAGAGCAGTAAGCAGTAACTGCACAGAACAGAGTAAGCAGTAAACGGTCCGCAATGACGGCGAGAGCATCCAGATACCATTACGTGAAAGGTCCTCACGGAGTACATGAGCAAGCCTTTCCGGAATTCTTTAGCGCCTACTTACTGCTTACTGCTCACTTTTAACATTTGACTATGGGCTACTTTCTCGGCATCGACATAGGTTCTGCTTTTTCTAAGGCCGTTCTTTCTGCCGACGGCACCCTTAAGACGTACGCAATCGCGCCGTCGAGAGGCAATTACAAAGAGACGGCGAGAGCAGTCGCAGAAGAGTCTCTGAAAAAAGCCCTTCTCTCATTCAAGGATATCTCTTACACTGTAGCGACCGGCTATGGATCGGCAGCGGTCGACTTCTCTGACGAAACTGTAACAGACATAACGTGCCAGGCACGAGCCATCCACAGTCTCTTCCCTCAGGCGCGAACGGTCATCGATGTGGGAGGACAGTTCAGCAAAGTTATCACAATCGACGAAAACGGAGCAGCCACCAATTTCATTCTGAACGAGAAATGCGCTGCAGGCAGCGGCAAATTTCTTCAAGTTGTCTCGCGCCTGCTGCACATTGACATCAGCGAGATCGGCCCGCTCTCGCTCAAAGCTCAAAAACCGGTGGAGTTCAACACGGGGTGCGCGGTCTTCGCTGAATCGGAAGCAGTGTCGCGCGTGGCCGAAGGCGCCCTCGTTGAGGACATACTCGCGGGCGTCCACAAGGCGATGGCGTCTAAAATTGCGAACCTGGTTGAGCGGACAGGGTCGCCCGGCGTTTGCGCTGTGACGGGCGGCGGGGCAAAGGACGTCGGCCTGGTGAAGGCCATGGAAGCAGAGCTTGGCGTCGTCTTGCTTGTTCCCGATGAACCACAGATAACTGCCGCATACGGCGCAGCTATTCTGGCCGCCCGGAAGAGCTCGATCCGGTAGGATAAATGCTTGACAGCCTCACCACCGCAGGTGTAGAGTCACAAGGACCCGCGTCGCCAAAAGAATTCTAAGCAGTACCAGAAGGAGAAAGCCGATGCCCTTCAATTCTCTGAGAGCATTCATCGAAAAGTGCGAAGCCGAAGGACAGCTCGTCCGTATAAAAGAAAAGGTAAAGCCCGAGCCTGATATCCGCGCCGCTTCGTGTGCGGCGGCAAAAATTGCTGCAGGCCCGGTTCTGCTGTTTGAGAATATCGAAGGATACGCGAACAAACAGGTTGCGACGAACGTTCACGGCTCATTTCAGAACCACGCGCTCATGCTCGATTTGCCGAAAGAGACGAGTCTCAAGGAGCAGTTCGTGGATCTTGCCGCGCGCTGGGACCGTTACCCCATCCCGCCCAAACGGGTAAACGACGCGCCTTTCAAGGAAGTGATCATCGACAAGAATCCGAGCTTGTACAAGGAACTCCCTTTGTTCAGAGTCAACCCTATGGATGGCGGCTTCTATCTTTCAAAGGCGTGCGTCATCTCCCGCGACCCGGAAACAGGCGAGGATCAGAACCTGGGCATGTACAGGATGCAGATAAAGGACCATGACCGCATCGGTATCCAGGCGGCAGCCCAGCATGACATCGCTATTCATCTGCGCAAGGCCGAAGAGCTCGACATACCGCTGCGCATTGCTATCGCGGTCTCCAACGAGCCCGTTACGAGCCTTATCGCCTCAACGCCGCTCCACTACCATCAGGATGAGTATTCGATGATAGGCGCCGTACGGGGTCAGCCTGCCGAAATAATAGCATCCGAGATAGGGAACCTCGATCTTCCCGCAGGCGCGGAGGTCGTTATCGAAGGTGAGATCATCCCGCGCAAACGCTTTGTGGAGGGGCCTTTTGCCGAATACACGGGCTACTACTCTTCCAGCATGATCCAGGCCGAGCTACAGGTTGACCTCATCTCGCGGCGGCGCGATCCCATCATATTCGAAAATCTCTACAGCGGTCTTCCCTGGACTGAGATGGACTATATGATGGCCATGAACACGAGTGTGGCGCCATTCAAGCAGATGAAGACCGATTTCCCTGAACTGCAGGCTATCAATGCTATGTACAGCCACGGCTATGTCACGATCATCTCATCGAAGATGCGCTTCGGCGGCTTTGCCAAGACGCTGGCCCTGCGCCTTCTCACCACGCCCCATGGTATCAATTATCCCAAGTTCATCATCGTGGTGGATGATGACATCGACCCGTTCGATCTCCAGCAAGTGATGTGGGCAATCTCGGTGCGGTTTCGTCCGGAGCGCGACCTGGTGCTCATTCCCAATGCTCCGGGATCTACCGTGGACCCGGCCCACCTGGTGCGAGGCATAACAACGAAGACAATCATCGACGCGACCAGACCCGTTTTCCCCGATATTCCCCTTGCTGATGCGTCAATTGTGGATGTCCCGCCGGAGACGGATTTCTGGAAAGAGGAGATCCTGAAAAGGAGGAAGTGATCGTATGATCTGCCCGAGATGTGACTTCGTAGAGGCTTACAAAGTATTTGAAGCCGAGGACAGAAGCTGGGAGATCTTTCGCTGCCCGCGCTGCAATTTCAACTGGCGAAGCACGGAAGCGCAGGAGGTGATAGAAGCAAAGCTGTATAACACCAGATTCAAACTGAGTGAAAAACAGATTCAAGAGATGCCCCCTAAACCTCCTGTCCCGCCTTTGCGTAAGAAAGAGGCCGCGAACCCGCGGGAAAAGAAGCCACATCTGCGCGCGTGAAGACAGGAGAGCTTCTATCCAGCTTTCTTCTGATACTCGTCGGCGCATACTTCTGTCGCTCTTCGCTGCACATAGGAATAGGCAGCATCAATGCGCCCGGCCCGGGCCTGATTCCTTTTGGCACGGGCGCGCTGCTCATTCTTTTTTCGATGGGCACGATCGTCGAAATCCTTGTTACGAAACGCGCGAAAGGAGCAGGTGAAGACACCCTCTTCACGGGCCGGCGCTGGGGTGTAGTAGCTATTGTCCTGGTTTCTCTTTTTGCCTACGCAGTGATCCTTGATTTCCTCGGTTTTCTTACGGCTACGTTCCTGGTGCTGACGCTTCTCTTCAAGGTTTCGGAGAAACAGAGCTGGAAAGGCGCCGCCGGCATAGCAGCACTTACGACAACGTGCACCTATCTGCTTTTCGCGCGGGCTCTTCAGGTCAGCCTGCCTTCAGGCATTCTGGAATTCTTAGGACTATAGCGTGGAAATCTTCGCGGGCATACTCCAGGGGTTCACGACAAGCTTAACCGTCACCAATCTTATCTATTGTTTCATCGGGGTCTTCGTTGGCACGCTGATCGGCGTCCTGCCGGGAATCGGGCCTGTGGGCACCATTTCACTCCTGCTCCCTGCGACGTTCCGCGTCGAGCCGGTCTCAGCCATCATCATGATGGCGGGCATCTACTATGGAGCCATGTACGGCGGCTCCACTACTTCCATACTGGTGAATATTCCGGGAGAGGCCGCGTCCGTCATCACCTGCCTCGACGGATATCAGATGGCGCGTAAAGGCAGGGCCGGCGCAGCCCTCGGTATTTCCGCGTTCGGCTCATTTATCGCCGGCACCATCGGCGTCATCGCCTTGATGTTCCTCGCCTACCCTCTGGCAAAGCTCGCGCTTAATTTCGGCCCTCCGGAATATTTCGCGCTCATGTGCCTCGGACTGACTATACTGACGTATCTCGCGCGCGGCTCAATGCTCAAGGCTCTGAGCATGGCACTTGTCGGGCTTTTGCTCAGCTTTATCGGCATCGACGGTATAACGGGACTTCCTCGCTTCACGTTGGACATGGTGCACCTGATGGATGGCGTGGGGCTCGTTCCGATAGCCATGGGACTCTTCGGCATCTCGGAGGTGCTTCTCAACCTGGAGGAGGTGGTCAAGCGGGATGTCTTCATCACCAAGCTTAAAGGTCTTCTACCGAACCGCGATGAGTGGCGCCGCTCCAAATGGCCGATCGTGCGGGGCACCATCATCGGCTTCTTCCTGGGAATACTGCCCGGCGGAGGTGCAGTCATCTCCTCTTTCATATCATACGGCCTGGAAAAGAAACTTTCCAAAACTCCCGAGAAATTCGGAACCGGCATGATAGAAGGGGTTGCGGGGCCTGAGTCAGCCAATAACGCGGCGGTTGGCGGCGCTTTCGTTCCCCTCTTTACTCTGGGAATTCCTGCGAATGTCACTATGGCCGTGCTGCTCGGGGCACTCATGATACACGGCCTGACGCCGGGGCCTATGCTGCTGAAGGAGCACCCGGAGATTTTCTGGGGCACGGTAACCAGCATGTACATGGGCAATGTGCTCCTGCTCGCGCTCAATCTGCCGCTCATCGGTCTATGGGTTAAGATTCTCAAGATTCCCTATAAGATTCTTTTTCCTCTGATCATCCTTTTCTGTCTGATCGGAGCCTACAGCCTCAATAGTACGGCCTTCGATATCGGCGTGATGGTGATCTTCGGCCTCATCGGCTATCTCATGAAAAAACTCGATTACGAGGGAGCGCCGCTTCTGCTCGCTTTCGTGCTGGGACCCATGATGGAACAGGCTCTGCGCCAGTCGCTTCTTCTCTCCCATGGCAGCTTTGCAATCTTTTTTACCCGGCCGATATCCGCAGCTGCGATGGGCATCGCGGTGGTGCTCATTCTTTCTTATTTTTTACCCTTTCTCAGGAAGAAGCGGCCGAATTTGGAGGAGGATAATGTGTGATGGAAACGGGGTCATGGGGGTCGACGACGCGTCATGGTACACGGGACGCGTCGGGCTATGGATGTACGTCGCTAGTGCGGGCTCGGACGCGCAATGACATACAATTGAAATCGAAAGGGGGTAGGCATGAAAACAAGAACGGGAATGCAGTCTTTATGGTCGCTGCATTGGCTGATTGACGGTTGTGATGTGCGCGGGCTGGGCGGCGGATGTTAAGTATCCGACGAAGCCGATACACATGTGGGTTGGTTTTGCAGCAGGCGGATCGACCGATATCTGCGCACGATCTGTTTCCGGTATTGCAGAGAAAGCGCTTGGTCAGCCGATTATCGTTGAGAATAAGCCCGGCGGCGGCGGCGCTCTTCTGCTCGGGCTTCTCGCTTCTGCTGCACCTGATGGCTATACGCTGGCCACGACGTCCGACACGCCGTACACTCGCGCTCCTCATCTCATCAATGTGAAGTACGACGCCATGAAAGACTTCACGCCGCTTGTTCGCCTCGGCCTGCAAAGACAAGGCATCGTTGTTCGGGCGGATAGCCCCTTCAAGAAATGGCAGGATCTGATCGACTTCGCCCGCAAGAACCCGGGCCAGCTCTCCTATGGCACTCCAGGCCCCGGCACAACGCCGCATCTGGCCATGGAAAAAATTGCTCTCCAGGAAAAGGTCAAATTCCAGCACATTCCGTTTCAGGGAGATACACCGGCAATGTCCGCGATCCTCGGCGGCCACGTGATGGCTGCCGCTACGGGCGCACTGGCCTGGACGTCGCATGTGAAGGCCGGTTCTCTGAGACTGCTTCTCGTATTTGATCCCGAAGGAATGGATGAGTGGCCTGAAGTTCCCACCTTCAAGAAGGTAGGGTACAAGTTCGAAACACCCACGGCCCAGATGGTATCCGCTCCGAAGAACCTTCCGAAGCCGATCACCGACAAGCTCATCGCTGTCTTCTCCGACGCAGTGATGTCGCCGCAGTTCCAAAAGGTGGCGCGGGAGCAGGAGCTTCTCGCGGCCAAGCCTCTGGCCGGAGCCGATTTCCAGAAATGGCTGCAGCAGCAGTACACGATGTACGGAACATTTATAAAAGAGGTAGGGCTGCAGAAAGAGGCGAAGTGAGAGAACAGGAAAAAGACAAAGCAGGTTGAGGTTGAGGTTAAGAAAAGAGCCAATACAATTCCACCTTAATCCGGTCGGCAGACAGATTCATGGTGACGAGAGTCTACTTCATCGCGTCCTAATACCCACTTGCCAAAATTAGTGGTTATATTTTTCGCCATTGCCGTCACCCCGGTGAACCCCGGATCTCAGTCCGGGGCAGGCGCCGCAATCCAGATTCTACAAGTACTTCTGGACCCCGGTTCCCTTACAGGATGCTTCGCTATTCACCGGGGTGACAACATGAAAGTTTACGTACTTAAGCAGTTGGGTACTAGTGGACGGGGGAGTTAAGAAAAAGTCTGTCAGCAGGGCTCGGATGCATTATATTATCCTGGACGCGGAAGTGAATTCTTTTCTTGGGTCGCGTTTCGGCGGCACTGACGTCTTTGATGGGGGGTCTGAAAGCCATGTCCGATGAGCCTGAAGGAACCGTGAGGAACGGTCTGAGGCTGGAAAGCGACAGCATGGGGAAGATATGGGTGCCTGCGGGCCGCCTCTGGGGCGCTAGCACGCAGCGCGCGCTGGCACAGTTTAAGATCGGCGAGGACTTGACCCCAAAGGAACTTATCAGGGCCATCGTTATCGTCAAGCAGGCCTCGACCAAGGCCAATCAAGACCTGGGAAAGCTGGACGAAAAGAAGGCCAATGCCATCCTGCGGGCCGCCAGCGAGGCGGCCGAGGGCAAGCTGGGTGGCCATTTTCCCTTGCCTGTCTGGCTAAGCGGGAGCGGCACTGAATTGAACATGAACGTCAACGAGGTCATTGCGAACCGGGCCATCGAGATCCTGGGTGGCGCCATAGGGACCAAAACCCCGATTCATCCCAATGATCATGTCAACATGTCTCAGTCGACGAATGATGTCTTTCCAACGGCTATGAACGTCGCGGCGTCTCTCGCAATTCGCGATCATCTCATACCAATGGCGCGGAGGCTGCGGGACGGCCTTGATGAGAAGGCCAAAGCATGGGCGAATATCACGAAGATCGGGAGAACCCACCTGATGGACGCGGTGCCCCTGACCCTGGGCCAGGAGTTTTCCGGTTATGTTGCCATGATTGATGATGATCTGGAGAGACTCGACGCCGTTGTTCCCGGCCTCTATCGCCTCGCCATCGGCGGAACGGCCGTCGGCACCGGCATAACAGCAGAAAAAGGCTTCGGCGAAACTGCCGTGCGCCACATTGCCGAGATCACAGGCCTTCCCGTGGTGGCCGCTCCGAACAGGTTTGCCGTGCAAGGCGCCCACGACGCCATAGTCATGGTGAGTGGCGCGTGTAAGACCATGGCCGTCTCGCTTTTCAAGATAGCCAACGACATCCGTCTTCTGGCCTCCGGACCTGACTGCGGCCTTCATGAACTGATTCTCCCCGCCAACGAACCGGGCTCCTCGATCATGCCGGGCAAGGTAAACCCGAGCCAATGCGAGGCCATGACCATGGTGGCTGTGCAGGTGATGGGATACGACGCGGCGGTGGCCTTTGCCGGCGCCGGCGGCCACCTGGAGATGAACGCCTACAAACCGCTCATGGCCTTCAACGTCATCCAGTCGATCCGCCTCCTGTCGGATATCTGCGGTTCATTTGCGGAGTTTCTGGTTGCCGGTATGGAGCCGAACAGGAAACGGATAGACGACTATCTGAATCGCTCGCTCATGCTCGTCACGGCCCTGGTACCGATCATCGGCTACGATAAGGCAGCGCAGATCGCCCAACTGGCTGACAGTCAAGGCCTGACCCTGAGAGAAGCGGCGCTGAGGCTCGGCTACATTTCGGCCGATGAGTTCGATCGCGTCGTCGATCCTTACAAGATGACCAATCCCGATGAATGAGGCGCAGCCCTTTTCCTCCATGGAGGTATCCGCTAAATGATCCTTGAACATGACATAGTAGTCGTCGGCGCGGGGCTCGCGGGCTTGCGAGCCGCGGTGGAGGCCACGGAAACGGCTGACGTCGCAGTCGTATCCAAGGTTCTGCCCACCCGTTCCCATTCAGGGGCAGCTCAGGGAGGGATAACCGCCGCTCTGGGCAATGAAGAAGAAGATCAATGGGAATGGCATCTCTTTGATACGGTCAAGGGCGGCGATTACCTGGGGGATCAGGATGCCGTCGAGATCATGGTACGAGACGCGCCGAGGGCAATCTACGAACTCGAGCACATGGGGGTTCCCTTCAGCCGCACTTCTGACGGCCGGATAGCCCAGAGGAACTTTGGAGGCCACACCAGGGAGTACGGTAAGGCACCCGTCAAGAGGGCCTGCCACGCGGCCGATCACACCGGGAGGGTGGTGCTCGATACGCTCTACGATCAGGCCGTCCGACATCACGTAAAATTCTATTCGGAACATTACATCCTCTCCCTCGTTTTCGACAAGGGGCGATGCACGGGCGTCGTCACCTACGACCTTGCCTCCGGTAATCTGGATTTCCTGCGGGCAAAGGCAGTTCTGCTCGCGACGGGTGGGTGTGGCAAGGTCTACAAGACGACATCCAACGGTTTTGCCACGACCGGCGAAGCCCTCAGCCTCGTTTACCACGAAGGTATCCCGCTGGAGGACATGGAGTTCATCCAGTTTCACCCGACAGGACTCTTCCCGCTCGGTATCCTCGTCAGCGAGGCCGCCCGCGGCGAAGGGGGAATCTTGCGCAACAACGCAGGGGAACCCTTCATGGAACGCTACGCGCCGAAGATCAAGGACCTTGCGGCGCGCGACGTCGTCTCCAGGGCGATCCTGACGGAGGTCCGCGCAGGGCGCGGCATCGGAGGAAAGGGGTACGTTCACCTCGATCTCACCCACCTGGGGAAGCAAAAGATCACCGAAAAGCTATGGGAGATTACTTCTTTCGCACAAATCTACCTCGGTATCGATGCCGTTTCTCAGCCTATTCCCGTAGCCCCTACCTGCCACTACCTGATGGGCGGTATCCCCACGGACCCGGACGGGAGGGTGCTGGCCGACCAGGCAGGGAGAGTCGTGCCCGGACTCTACGCCGCGGGTGAATGTGCGTGCGTATCCGTCCACGGCTCAAATCGACTCGGGTGCAACTCGCTGCTTGACCTGCTGGTCTTCGGAAGGCGAAGCGGGCAGGCCATGAAAGAGCAGGTGAAAGAGGAGGCGCCGGGGATCGAGGTTCCCGTGTCAAGCCTTGACCCTGTGAAAGCGGTGGAAGAACGGCTCGCAGCATTGATGGCCCGAATGCCCCGGACGGACAGGGAGGGAAAGGAGCAATCCCATCTGGTAAGACAGAAGATGCAGGAAATTATGAGGGACCATGGTTCCGTCTTCCGCACGGAGGAAAGCCTGAAACAGGGGATCGACGCCGTCCAGGCCCTGAAGGAGAGGTTTTCCCGGGTGACGGTGACGGACAAGGGGAGATCGTTCAACTACAATCTCATGGAGACAATCGAGCTCGGCCACCAGCTTGACCTGTGTGAGGTGATTCTCGTGAGCGCCCTCTCCCGAAGGGAAAGCCGGGGTGCCCACTTTCGTGAGGACTTCCCCGAAAGAGATGATCGGAACTATCTGAAGCATACCCTTGCCTTCAACACCTCTGAGGGACCGCGGATAGACTATAAACCTGCGGTGATAACCCGGTTTCAACCGCAAGTGAGGGTGTATTGATGTTGGTGATTACGGGAGGTAATCCGTGGCTATACGGTTGAAGGTTTTTCGTTTCGATCCGGAAAAGGATGAGAAGCCGTACTACAAAGTCTATGAGGTAGATGCCGAACCCACAGACCGGCTCCTTGATTGCCTCAACCGTATCCGATGGGAGCAGGACCCCACCGTTGCCTTCCGCATGTCGTGCGGCCATGGCGTCTGCGGTTCGGACGGCATGAGGATCGACGGGGTATGCGGTCTTCCCTGTCAAAGGCTCGTTAAATCACTCGGCCCGGAGGTGCTCGTCGAACCCCTGCCCGTATTCAGGGTGATCAAGGATCTGGTCGTCGACCTGGAACCCTTTTTTGAAAGATACCGCTCCATCAAACCATACCTTATCGCTGCGTCACCGCCGCCGGACGACGAACGCCGGCAGTCCCCGGAAGAGGTCCATCTCTTTGAAGACGCGGTCAGGTGCATCCTCTGCGCCTGTTGCACCTCATCGTGCCCGGTAAACCAGAACCCCGAAACCGCAGATTACGTGGGACCTGCCGCTTTGGTCCGGGCCTTTCGCTATCTCTTCGACTCGCGAGACGAGGGTCTCGCGCAGCGAATCCCTATCCTCGACCGGAAGCAGGGCGCCTGGGGGTGTCAGACCCTGTGGAAATGCACGGAAGTCTGCCCCAAGGAAATCCCTGTAACAAAGCTGATCGGCCAGGTGAAGCGGAAGATCTACGAGGTAAAGAAGGAGACGAAGTGAGTAGATTCCCACGGTCGAGCATGACGCCCGGCCCTCGTGTGCTCGCAGGAGACCCTGACCGTGAATAGGGATGACATCGCCAGGTATTCTGTCGTGGAGCGTCTCAAGGATCAGCGGCCTGTGACGATCCGCGCAGTCCGGCCCAGCGACAAGGGGCTTATCATTGAGGCCCTTCGCGGACTCAGCGCCGATTCGATTTACTTCCGTCTTTTTGCCGCGAAGAAGGAGTTTACCGATGCCGACGTGAAGGAGATCACCGAGGTCGATTTTCTGAACGTCGTCGCCCTGGTTGCCGTTCTGGAGCAGCATGGGAGCGACCATATCGTGGGCGAGGCCCGATACATCAGGAGCGGGGAAGCCGCTACCATGCGAAAGGCGGAAGTGGCGCTCCTCGTAGTCGATGCGTTTCAAGGCCTCGGGATCGCAACCCTCCTGTTGAAACATCTCATCGCTATCGGCCGCGAGGCGGGAATCACCCACTTTGAAGCAGAGGTACTCCGTTCGAACCAGTCAATGCTCGCAATCCTTGTCCGGAGTGGTCTCCCTGTCGAAATCACGGGGACGCGCGACTTCGTCTATGCGGTGATGGACTTGAGGGCTGAAGGGCAAAAGGATAATTAAGGGAGGTTACGAGAATGACGCATCGAGTGACTCTTATTCCCGGCGATGGTATCGGCCCCGAGGTCTCGGAGGCAGTCCTCCGCATCCTTGCCGCCGCCGGTGTCGAGATCGAATGGGAAAGCTTCGTCGTCGGAGAGCGCGCGCAGGAGTCATTGGGTTCTTCTCTGCCTGACGACGTGATCGAATCCATCCGGCGAAATGGCGTCGCCCTCAAAGGTCCGGTTGCCACGGCGATGGGAACCGGTTTTGAGAGCATCACGGTGCGATTGCGCAAGGCCCTCGACCTTTATGCCAATCTGCGTCCCGTGCGGAACCTTCCGGGCGTCGAATCGCGGTTTGGCCAGGTGGATCTCATCATCGTCAGAGAAAACACCGAAGACCTCTACGCAGGCCTCGAACATGAAGTCGTGCCGGGAGTCGTCCAATCGTTGAAGATCATCACGGAAAAGGCGAGCACCCGCATCGCGGTTTTTGCGTTCGACTACGCCAGGGCTTATCACCGGAAGAGGGTCACCGCTATTCATAAAGCGAACATTATGAAGAAGTCGGACGGGCTGTTCTTGCAATGCTTCCGCCGCGTGGCAGCCAATTATCCAACCATCGGCCACGATGAAATGGTCGTGGACAATACATGCATGCAGCTGGTCATGAATCCGCATCAATTCGACGTACTGGTGACGGAGAACCTCTACGGCGACATCATTTCCGATCTTGCCGCCGGCCTGGTGGGAGGCCTCGGTGTCGTCCCCAGCGCCAACCTGGGAGAGAAGGCGGCGCTCTTTGAAGCAGTACACGGCACGGCGCCGGACATTGCCGGAAAGAACCTTGCGAATCCTACGGCGCTCCTCCTGTCTGCCGTCATGATGTTGCGACATCTCGGGGAACACCCCAACGCTCTACGCATTGAAGCTGCCCTGAATAAGGTCCTGGAGAGACGGGAGAAGACCACCCGCGACCTTGGAGGCAAGGCTTCCACAACCGAATTCACGGACGCGATCATCGCCGCACTCTGAGACGGAAATGGAATAAGGGCCTATTTTCACCCGAAACTCCAGCCTATGGCTTACAGCTGTCCAGTGAGCCCCCGAGCCGAAAAACGGATGCCCTTCGATCAGGGAAGACTGCCTAGGGGGTGTAAGCCTTTATCTTTTCGGTGAATGCGTGAATGTGGGATAACGGTGTGGACGTGCTGAGCCCGCATGCGGGCGCAATAATATCTATCCCTTCACGGATAAGATTTTCCGCGGTCCGTACTATTTTCTCTTCAGGGCCGAATTCCAAAAGATAGGTGCTCATGTTGCCCATGGTGGTGATCAATGGAAATTCAGCCTTGAGACGCCTCAGGTTTACCATTGCATCCGTGCTGATCGCGTCGGCCTTAACGGACGGAAGGAACTGCTTCACGCTCTTCATGTCACCGCAGATGTGAACGATCGCCGGTGTGTTGAGCGCATGAACGGCGTGGACGATCTTATGCAGCGCAGGGACCGCAAAGCGTTCGAAAAGGCTTGGCCCCAGTATCTCACCGGAAGCGCTCGGGTCTGCTATCACAATAACGGATGCTCCTGCGTTGATCATCAGCCGGGCGAGGCCACAGAGAAGATCGCTGACATAGTCGATCACCTGCAGTGCTTCCTCGGGCTTTTTCCGCAGCTCTTTATAGAATGTAGTGGGATCGATGATGGACGTGCATACGCTGACAGGGCCGGTCATTGCGGCGGTCACGGGAACAGAGGGACAGATGCGGGATACGGTGCGTGATGGCGCCGAGCAGCACGTCTACTCTCCCCGATCCGAGTAAGTCTTCCGTGTTTTTTGTGGTTGGAACTTCCGAAACGGAGGAGTAGGCTTCTTTTTCGATCTTCGGCTCTACGGAAAGGCTGCCAAAGTTAATTGCGCTTCCCAGGATCTCGGCTTCAATGGTCATACAGAACGGAAGGGCCATGTTCTCGAAGCCGCTGTGCTCGCGCACGTCCATGGCCAGTTCCGCCATGAGGTCCGCTTTGTGGTGCGCGCGCAGGAAAGGCATGTCCGGTTTTTGTCATGATATCGACAACCGCCGCATTCATCATTCCGCCGGGGCAGATGACCGGCGCACGGTCTGTTTTCATTCCGCTCAATGCGCTGAGCAGGCGCTCCTTTGAGTTCATCATGCAGTGCCCTTCATTAGTAGTTTGGCAAGCTTCACCGCTGCCCCTGCATTTGCCGCATAGCCGTCTGCTCCTATCCGTTCTGCAAACCCCTGAGAAATCGGCCCGCCGCCCACCATCACTTTGAACTGTTCCCGCGCGTTCTCTTCTTTCAATAGCTTAACCATGTTGCCCATGGTCGGCATTGTCGTGGTCATCAACGCTGAGACAGCGACGATATGCGCTCCGACTTCTCGGGCCTTTTCCAGAAATCGAGACGGCGCTACGTCACGGCCGAGGTCATACACGTCGAACCGGGATGCTTCGAGCATGATTTTTACGAGATTCTTCCCGATATCGTGTGTGTCGCCCTCAATGACGCCGATCACCACTCTATATCTGTCGCCCCCTTCGGTTGCGGCGACGTGCGGCTTCAGGAGATCAAGTCCGGCATACATGACGTCAGCGCAGATCAGCAGTTCCGGCACGAAATATTCATTTTTCTCAAAGAGCCTGCCCGCTCTCTCCATGCCGGCGGACAGGCCTTTGTCTATGGCCTCGTACGCATCTATCCGGTCGGCAATGACAACCCGCGTCAATTCAAGCGCCTTCTCTTCGTCCATTGCGACAACCGCATCGGACAATTCCCTGAAAAGTTGTTCCTTGTCTGCCGTCATCTCTCATCCTCCGATCGATGCACCGTCCGGCGCTTCTGCTTTTCGTGCCCAATGCCGGTTAGTAAGGCGCAACAAGCGATTTGGCAAAGCGCCCATCAATGAGCGTGCTCGTATCTATCTCTTTCTTGAGCATCTGATACTCCTTCATGATCTTGTAAGTTCTTTCGAGACCGTACGCATATATGACCGGCGGATTGTCAAATTGGGGGAGCACAAACGGCTTCTTGTAGGAATCGTCCTTCAGCTTGTTGTACTTTGAATATACCCTGATTGCTTCGGCAGGGTCCTCGATGATCACCTGTCTCGCCTTGGCAAGCCCCTGGACGAACTTTCTGACCGCTTCAGGGTGCTTGCTGATAAAGTCGGGTTTGAACCACCATCCGCAGGAATTCCAGAGGTACTTGCTCGTGGTAGCCGTATGCACGACACGTAATTCATCTCCCAGACGGGCTTCTGTCGGGGGCGAAGAGAAGATGATGTCCACCCTGCCGCTCAGCAGCATTGACAGGCGATCCGCATCCGTCGTGGTAGTGATCAGGTTGGCTTTGATATGATTCTGGTCCAGATCGTACTCCAGCGCGAGCCTTGGGTTTGAGGGCTTGGGAACAATGGCGATGGTCTTGCCTTCAAAGTCTTTCAGGCTTTTCACCGGAGATTTTGCCAGAACGGCGAAATCAAACGTCCGGTTGCCAATCCCTGACACCATCACCATAGTAAGGCCCTTATCGACCAGCGTCAGAGCGGTTTCGGACGGGAGGAATGCCCCGTTCATTTCGTCTTGCGCCAACAGACTGTTGCGAGTGGGGCCACTCGCAATGTCGACCGTTTCCACGTCGAGCCCCAGCGTTTTGAAGTATCCTTTCTCAATAGCAATCGGAAGATCCATCAGGAAGTCCAGGTAAGAAGTATAGATGATCTTTACCTTCTCGGCGCCGGCAGCGAATGCACTCCCCGAAAAGAGCATTGCAAACATTGCTGCAAAAACGATAACCGGTTTCCATCCACACATCGTTCTCATCTTTGGTGACATCCAGCTAACCTCCGTTTGTCCCGATTTATAGATTCGGAATCTTCATCATTCAGAAATGGTCTTCCCCTTTCGCCAGGGCATGATCACTCTTGAAAGGTACTGCATAAGGATATCTATGTAGTAGCCCAGAACACCGAGCGTAAACAGGGTTGCAAACATGGTAGGCATGTCGAGGCTTGCCCGCGATTCTTCGAGCAGGTAGCCCAGTCCGTTATTGCCTGCTATAACCTCAACCATGACGAGAACAAGAAGAGAGGTCGTCACAGCAAGCCTGATCCCGGCAAAGATAGACGGCATCGCCGCAGGAAAAATCACAGTACTCATGATCTGCCACTGACTGGCGCCCATGGATCGGGCGGATTTCACGTACGCTTTATCCACGTTCTTGACCCCCTCTATTGTCGGGATAACGGTAAAGAAATAAGAGCTGAACGCAATCAGCAATACCTTGGCCGTATCTCCCAGGCCGAACCAGACGATGAACAGGGGCGCAAGCGCTGTCTTGGGGACAGATCGAATAAAGTTTATGGGCAGATCGAAGAAATCATCCCAGAAGCGTGACCATCCCATTATTATCCCGGAAAAAACCCCGAGAACGCTTCCCAGCAGAAAACCGCCCAGGCTTCTCCTCAGACTCACGTAAGCGTGCATGGGCAGTACGCCGTTTGCTAGAAGCTCGGCAAACTCTTTGATGATGGCTTTCGGATCGGGGAGTATGAAAGGTGAAATATGTCCGAATCGTATGATGGCCCACCAGAGCATCACCAGTATCACGGGAAGGATGACCTTTCTCGGAAAGCCCCGTTTCATTGCCGTACACCCAGGGCTGCTTCTTCGTGATAGCCGGCTTCAGCGGTACGCGTATCCTTCTGACCGTTGAGCAGCATCCTGATCTTCGCCTCAGTCATGCGAAAGCCGGCATCAAGCCGGACAGAAACATAACGCGGACGTTCCAGCTCGATCTCCACACACGCGCTGATCGTGCCCGGTTGAGAGGACATCACAAAAACACGGTCAGACAGAAAGATCGCTTCGCCTATGTCGTGGGTCACGAATATGACTGTCACGCCCGTCTGTTGCCACAAGCTGAGGAGTTCCTGCTGGCAGTTCTCCCGCGTTTGGGAATCCAATGCCGCGAAAGGTTCATCCAGCAACAGAATATCGGGATCATTTGCAAGTGCTCTTGCCAGCGCGACGCGCTGTTGCATGCCCCCTGAAAGCTCATGGGGGTAATATTTCTCAAATCCGTTGAGCCCCACGATGTCCGTATACTTCCGGCAGATACGCTTCCGCTCTTTTCTGTCGATGCCACGGATTCTGGGGCCATATTCAATATTCTTCTGGACTGTGAGCCAGGGGAAAAGGGCATAATGCTGAAACACGATGGCTCGGTTGACCGGGCTTTTCTCGATCGGAATTCCCTCTATCAATATTTCTCCGCCGGTTTTCTCCTGAAGCCCGGCAACGATTTCGAGCAGTGTTGTCTTACCGCATCCGCTCGACCCGACGATGGACACAAACTCCCCGGATGCAACATCCATCCTCACCCGATCCAGAGCCAGAAGGCTGCCGCGCTTGCTATGCTCGAATTCCTTCCGCAGATCTATGATTTCCACTTTCATGCAATACTCCACGCTGCTCTATAACGGCGACGGAAAAGAAGATGTCCGATCCTCAGTAGTAACCATGGGCATAGAGGGCCCTTGCCACAGCCTCGACATTTTCAAATGGCGTGTCCGGAGGCAGTTCACAGGCGGGCATCAGGATGAAGCCCCCGGGATGATTCATGCCTATCTGCAGGCATTTTTGTGTTTCTTCGAAAACCTGCTCGGGCGAACCGGACTGCAGGAGGCCCGTGTCAATGTTACCGGCCAATATGTATTCCCTGCCGAGACCCTGCCCTGTCTTCTCGAGGTCCATCTCGTGGCCGACAGAGAACACCGTTCGCGCAGGGAATCCCATGCTTGCGAAATGGGGAAGATTGGCCGTATGGTCGCCGCAGAGATGGACCACAATGTTCCGGACCCCTGCAGCGAGGTAATGCGCGAGAATCTCCGCGATGTACGGTTTTGCAAACTCTTCGAACAGCTGCGCAGAGATGAGCTGATTTGACTCGACGGGAACCGAGCACTGGACGCTGCAGTTCTCGCCCCCGTAGCGGCCAAGGGTCATGTCGGCAGAACGGAGCAGGAAATCGGTCACCTTTCGTTGCAGCTTGTGGGCAGACTCCGGGTATCGGAGGAACCACTTCAGGAGATTGGTCGTTCCTACGATAGCCGCTGAAAAGGAGGTCGGCGTACCTCCGGGCAATGACGCGGGAAACCCATGCCGGCGGCTCAGGGCGTTGAAGCGAGCCAACAGAGGATTGATGCCTGCAGTCTCCGGGTCTGGATCTATTAGGGCATCCACCCGGGAAGGATCATTCAGCACCGGCCCGGCGGATTGCGGAGCAGCGAAGCGGTTGCCGTCGGGCCAGACAATGCCGCCGCCGAACTCCCATGCGCCCCGGTCGGCCCATCCGTATGTGGGGCGGGCGGACATCCAGGGATAGGTCTCCATGAGACATAATCCCGCGGCAAACGCTTTTTCGGGGTCTCTGTAAAATTCTCCCCGGTCGATACCATAGAGCCGGGCGCTGAATCCAAGTGAAAAAGGGTTGAACGGGACCCGGTCAATGGAAGTGCCGGCTACCAGCCCCATCAGCCGCTCTCTGGACGTCATCCTGTCCTTCTTTGTAAAATCGGGCATCATGAAAGTGACTCACTAGAAAAAAATATATATAGCTAAACATTATAAGTCAAATAGAAATATGTTATCACTACCAGTGCATTAATAATAGCTGCATGTGTGGCCCCAGGAGAGGTGCGCTCTGAATTTCAGCAGGAAGACACCCGGTAGGAACCTAAGAGGAAAGACTACACCTCACACTGGATGTTGGCCAATTCTTGTGAGAAGGTCGTGTAGTTGACGGAATAGTCGATGGGACATTCCACCACGGCCGGGCGTTTGAGCGCGAAGGCCTCGCGGAGAATCTCCGAGAGATCGTCCCCCTCCCCGACACGGAAACCCGCCGCGCCGAAGCTCTCGGCAAATCTAGCGAAGTCGGGGTTTCCGTAATCGAGGCCGAAGTTCGTGAATCCCTTGGCCTGCTGTTCCCACTTTACGAAGCCGAAGGCGTTATCATTCAGGATGAGCACGACCACGGGAATGTTGCAGCGGATCGCCGTCTCGAGCTCCTGGGCGTTCATCATGAACCCCCCGTCTCCCACGACGGCGAGGACCTTCTTGTCCGGGTTGAGCATCTTCGCCGTCATGGCCGATGCGAGTCCCGCGCCCATGCTCGCCAGGGCGTTGTCGACCAGGAAGGTATTGGGCTTATAGGTCTTGTAGAGGCGGCAGAACCACAGTTTGTAAATGCCGTTGTCCAGCGCGACGATATCGTCCGCGGCAAGAACGTTCCGGACATGCCAAACCACTTCTCGGGGCGTGGGCGGAAATTTCCGCTCGAACGGCCCGTCGAGTTTCTTGCTCAGGAAGGTCCGTATGGCAGGGAATACCTCATCGTTTTTGCTTCGGTGCGATCTGTGCGCCGAGCAGGCGCAGAGTCATCTGAGATGTCGCCCACGACCTCGAGCACCGGATTGTAGTACTTGTCCAGCACCGCTTCGGTGAAATCGATGTGTGACGATCTTCTTGTCCAGGTTCCTGTTCCACACATAGGGCGGATACTCCACGACATGGTAGCCTATGGTGATGACGAGGTCCGCCTGATCGAGGCCGCAGTTCACGTAATCGCGCCTGTGCATGCCCGTAGTGAACAGGCTGTACTCTGACGCATCGGAGAGTACCCCCTTGCCCATCTGGGTATGAACGGCGTGGATCCGCGTCTTCTCAATGAACGGGACCAGTTCTTCCGTGATCAGGTTCCGATTCGCGCCCCCGGAGAGCAGGATGAGTGGATGGCGTGCGCTGTTGATCAGACGGGCGGCTTCAGCCACGGCCTTTGCGTCCGGGGCAGGCCGCCGGACCGCACCCCGCAATTGAACAGGCGCATCGGTTGCGCTCTCGGCCACGTCCTGGGGCAATTCGATGTGTACCGCGCCCGGCCGCTCGGCCTGGGCGAGCTTGAAGGCATTGCGCACCACCGTGGGGATCGTGCTCGGATCGGCGATGGAGACAGAATGCTTCGTGATCGGCCGCATGAGACTCACGACATCGATGAGCTGAAAGCGCGCCTGCCAATTGTCCCGGATGGCCTTCTGCCCCGTGATGGCCACGAGCGGCGCGCCAACGAGCTGCGCCTGGGCAATGCCGGTGACGAGGTTTGTCGCGCCCGGGCCGAGGGTCGAAAAGCAGACCCCCGCTTTCTTGGTCAACCGCCCGTATGTGGCGGCCCGGAAAGCGGCGGCCTGTTCATGGCGGGTAATGTGCACCTTGATTCTTGATACGCGCAGGGACTCGAGAAAAGAGAGGTTCTCCTCGCCGGGCAGACCGAAGACGCACTCCACGCCCTCTTCTTCGAGTTGCTTCACCAACAGGTCGGATGCTTTCATTTATTGCCTGGGGACATTCCTCGAAGAGGTGTGTCCCCTTTCCTGTATGTGCCATGCCTTTTCACTCCTTCACGACAACGGTCTTGATGTTCACGAACTCCTTGAGGCCGTAATGCGACAGCTCCCTGCCGATACCGGAGCGCTTCACGCCGCCGAAAGGCAGCCGGGGATCGGATTTCACCATGTCGTTGATGGCGACTGCTCCGGCTTCGATCCGTCCGGCAAGGCGCTCAGCCCGTGCCAGGTCTCTGCTCCAGATGGAGGCCCCGAGTCCATACTCCGTGGCGTTCGCAATCCGAATCGCTTCGTCCTCGCTGTCCACGACGATGATGGGTGCGATGGGACCGAAGACCTCCTCCTGGAGGACCTTCATGGTTTCCTTTGGATGGAGAACCACGGCGGGGGCGAAGAAGAATCCTTTCCGGAAGGAATGCTCGCGCTGGATGATTTCCGCTCCCTTTGCCCTGGCGTCCCGGAGCTGTTCCTTCAGGTTATCGAGGATGTCCTTTCTGGCAAGGGGGCCGACATCGGTGGCCTCATCCATCGGGTCACCGATCTTCAGCTCTTCGAGGCGCGCCACGAAAAGCTTCTGGAAAGCGTCGGCTACCTGCGAAAGGACGATGAAGCGCTTGGCCGCAATGCAGCTCTGGCCGGTGTTTATCATCCGGGCAGTCACGGCGGTCCGGGCCGCCTTTCTCGATATCCGCGTCGTCGAGGACGATGAAGGGGTCGGAACCGCCCAACTCGAGGACGACCTTCTTGATCCTTCTTCCGGCCGTCTCGCCCACCTGTGAGCCGGCCCTGACGCTTCCCGTCAGGGTGACGGCATCCACCTTGTCCTCGTCAAGGAGCGCAAGGGCGTCGGGCGGATCGACAAGCACCGTTTGGAAGACCCCTTGCGGAAAGCCGGCTGCTGTAAATGCCGCCTCGATGGCCAGGGCAGTCCCCGGAACGGAGGGCGCATGTTTCAGGAGCACGCAATTCCCGGCGCTGATCGCGGGGATGGCGAACCGAAAGACCTGCCAGAAGGGGAAGTTCCAGGGCATGATGGCCAGCACCACGCCCAGCGGCTCGAAGGTGACATAGCTCCTCTTCGCTTCTGTCTCGATCTCCTCTGGAGCAAGGAAAAGCGCAGCGTGTGACCCATAGTAATCGCACAGCCAGGCGCATTTCT
The DNA here is from genome assembly GCA_963825005.1 of uncultured delta proteobacterium. Taxonomy (GTDB): domain Bacteria; phylum Desulfobacterota; class Syntrophorhabdia; order Syntrophorhabdales; family WCHB1-27; genus JADGQN01. The sequence goes on from CAWGRP010000013.1 coordinate 262,986, forward strand.
CGATCTCAGCCAGGGCCTCCCGGATGGGCTTGCCCATCTCCCGGGTGATGAGCTCCGCGTACTTCCGCTTCTCTTCCCGGAGATGGTCGCCCATGCGCTTGACGTACGTCGCTCGCTCTTCCACGGGCACGCCCCTCCAGGCCCGAAAGGCCGTGCGGGATATCTGAACCGCCCGGTCCAGCTCCGCTTTCGTCATGAGGGCATATTCCCCCATGAGTTCCTCAGTGTAGGGGTTGATCGACTGCATCTTCGCGTTCCGCCTCGGGGTATGTGAGGGCTGACAGTAATTTTCTTCATCCTTTCGCTACGTTCCTGTTTGTCATGGGCTCATAAGCACATCCGGTCTTCCCGCAGTAATGGCCGACATACTCCGACAAAGGCCGGTAGAGGGCGGGCTTTTCCTGGGCATCGGCAAACTTCTCCTCGATGATATGGGCGGTCCAGCCGGCGATCCGTGCAACCGCAAAGATCGGCGTCATGAGGTCGAGGGGAATGCCCATCAGGTGGTACACGGTGGCGCTGTAAAAATCGACATTGGGCCTGATCGTGGTCATGCCCTGCGCGGTGAGTTCGGCTACCGCGGTCTCCTCGATCTGTGTCGAGAGCCGGCACCAATGCTCCTCATGCAGCTTACCCGCGAGCCTGAAGCACATGTCCTTCAAGAAGCGGGCACGGGGGTCGACGGTCTTGTAGACTGCGTGACCCATGCCCATGATCTTCCGCCCGGTCGCAAGCTCGTTCTTCACCCATGTGGAAACGTCTTTCTCGTTTCGAAGTTCCTGGAGCATCTTCATCACCTGGGCATTGGCCCCACCGTGCAGGCTTCCCGAAAGGGCTCCCACGCCCGCTGCCACGGCCGGCATACATATGGGCCCGCGTGGACACAACCTCGCGGCAGGCAAACGTGGAGGCGTTGAATGAATGGTCGGCATGGAGCACCAGGATGGTGTCGAGATCGCGGGCGATCTCCGGGTCAGGCTGTTTGCCCGTGAGCTGCCACAGGAAATTTGCGGCGTGGGAGAGGGCATCGTTCGAGGGCACGGGTTCGGCGCCCTCCCGTATCCTCTGCCAACCGGCCACGATCACCGGCACGCGGCTGATAAGCCGGATGGCCTTGGCCATGTTGCCCGCGCGGGAATCATCATCGAGGTCCGGGTCCGCCGTGGCTAGCATCGGGATTGCTGCCTGGAGCACGTCCATGGGGTGAGACTCTTTCGGCAGCTTTTTCAGCGCATCGAAGACGAATTCAGGGACCGGCCGCGCTTCGATGAGACTTTTCCGGAACTTCTGAAGTTCACTCTCCGTCGGCAGTTCGTCGTGGTGAAGGAGGTAGGCCGTTTCTTCAAACGTCGAGCTCTGGGCCAGTTCTTCGATCCGGTACCCCCGGTAGATGAGGATGCCGTTTTCGCCGTCCACGTGGCTGATCTTGGTGTCCGCCACCGTGACGCCCCGCAGGCCGATGTTCTTCAGCCTGGCGGCCGTTGCCGCTTTCTTTTCCCCTTCGGACGTGATTTCCTTCGCTGTGTTATCCATGGTTATCCTCACGCGTGCAGTTTGCTTTTCACAAAATTCAGAGTCCCGCCCGCCAGGAGGTGTTCCCGCTCCCGCTCCGATACGTCGAGGAGGGTCATGATGGTCCGCCCGCCGGCTTCGACCGGGATCTCCCTGTCGCCCCGCTCGATTCGTTTTCGCACATCGGGAAACACGAGCCTTCGTTCCTTCCTTCAGCAGGTCGTATTCGCCGGGGTCCTCGAACGTCAGCGGCAGGATGCCGAAGTTGCAGAGATTCGACTTGTGGATGCGGGCGAAGCTTTTGGCGATCTTGGCGCGTACGCCCAGATACCGCGGCGCAAGTGCCGCATGCTCGCGGCTCGACCCCTGGCCATAATTCTGACCGCCCACAACCACGACGGTGCCCCGTGGCCCGGCAGGCAGCGGCAAAATCGGGCCGGACCTGCTCGAACACGTGCTCGCTGATGGCCTCGATGTTCGAACGCAGCGGGAGTACCTTGTTTCCCGCCGGCATGATCGTGTCGGTGGAGATGTTGTCCCCGACCTGCAGGACCACCTCGGCCGCAAGTCGTATCAGCAAGCGGCGCAAGCTGCGGCAGGGGTCTGATGTTCGGACCGCGCACGACCACGGTCTTCTTCAACTCCTCGGAGGGGAAGACGATGGAGCGGTCGTCCGTGAGATACCGTTCCGGGTCACGGATACGCGGAAATGTCATTTCGCCGGTGAGGTCGCGGGGATCGGTGATCACGCCCCGCAGGGCAGAGGCGGTCGCGGTCTCGGGCGAACAGAGGTAGACCTGGTCATCTTTGGTGCCCGACCGTCCGGGAAAGTTCCTCGGGAAGGTCCTCAAGCTTATCTCGCCTGTCCCGGGGGCCTGGCCCATGCCGATGCAGCCGAGGCATCCGGGCTCATGCACCCGGGCGCCTGCCCCGAGAAGGGCCAGCATCCCGCTTTCCCGGGCGATGTTTTCGAGCACCTGACGGCTGCCGGGGTTCACATGGAAGGAGACCGTGGGATGGACATGCCGGCCTTCAAGGATCTTCGCCGAGACCATCAGGTCCCGGAAGGAGGAATTGACGCTGCTGCCCACGATCACCTGGTCCACCCTGGTGCCGGCCACCTCGCGCACGGGCACGACGTTGCCCGGCGAGGTAGGCTTGGCGATGAGCGGTTCGATCTGGCTGAGATCGAGGGTGAGGTCTTCGTCGTACGCTGCGCCCTCGTCGGCGGAAAGCTCGCGCCACGCAGATCCGCGGCCTTGAGCCTCGAGGTATTCCCGTGTCCGTTCGTCGGAAGGGAAGATGCTGCTCGTAGCGCCCAGTTCAGCGCCCATGTTGCCGATGGTCTCCCGGTCCGTGGCGGAAAGGGTCGCCACTCCCGGGCCGTAGTACTCCACGATCTTACCCACGCAGCCCTTGACGGTAAGACGACGTAACATTTCGAGGATGACGTCCTTGGCACTCACCCAGTCGGGAAGCTCGCCCACCAGCTTGACGCCGAGCACCGGGGGCAGGGAAGATAATAAGGGAAGCCCGCCATGGCCAGGGCCACGTCCAGCCCTCCCGCGCCGATGCCGAGCATTGAGACGCCGGCAGCCCCCGTCGTGTGGCTGTCCGCGCCGAGCAGGGTCTTGCCGGGCGCGCCGAAACGCTCCATGTGGACCTGATGGGATACGCCGTTGCCCGCCCCGCTGAAGTGGATGCCGTATCTGGCGCAGGCGGTCTGGAGGAACTTGTGGTCGTCGGCGTTTTTGAAATCCGTGTGCAGAATGTTGTGGTCCACATACTGGACCGCCAATTCCGTCTTGACGGTGGGCAGGCCCAGGGCCTCGAACTCGAGCATGGCGAGGGTGCCCGTGGCGTCCTGGAGCAGTGTGTGATCGATCCGGAGGCCGATCTCGGCGCCCGGCGAGAGTTCGCCCTCGACGAGATGGTCACCGAGTATCTTCTGGGTAAGGTTCCTTTTCATGGCAGTCACCAAAATACCGTTCAGGCGAAGACATGTTCATCGATGTCGAATAAAGAGTTGCAGCCGGTCATGATCATCGCTTTCTTCAGATCCTGGGAAAGGAATTTCGCCTCAGCGGCCACTCCTTCCGCCCCGGCGCCAATGGCCGCACGGATGAATTCCCGGCCTAGCATCACGAAGTCCGCCCCGAGGGCGAGCATCTTGAGTGCGTCGAAACCGGTCCGGATGCCTCCGTCCGCGGTGATGACCACCTTTCCCTTCAGTATGGGAACGAGCCGCGGCAGCACGTCGGCAATCCCCAGCTGGCAATCGAGGGTGCGGCCGCCATGGTTGGAAACGGCGACCACTTTGCAGCCCGTCTCCAGGGCTGCGGTGGCGTCTTCTTCACTCGTGATCCCCTTGAGAATAAAGGGGAGCGATGTGGACTGCACGAGCTCTTTCAGCTCGCTCACGGACTTGCGGAACACGGGCTGCCCTTTGAGGGCCATGGCCACGGAGCCTGCCCCGTCGAGATCGACGCCCACGGCGATCGCCCCGGCTGCCTGTGCCTCCTGGATCAGGCGCAGCAGGACCGTTTGCTCCCGCGGTTTGAAGATCTGCACGCCCCAGCCGCCGGCTTCCCGGATTGCCTGCACTCCGGGCCGATCCTCGAAGGTTTCGGCGCCGTCACCGATGAAACCGATGGTCCCTGCTGCCTTGCACCCCTGCGATCACCGCCCGGGCGAAGTCCAATTCACTGAGGGCGCCTCCCATACTGATCTTCACCCCGCTCATGGAGGTGCAAAAAATCGGAAAGGCTACCTCATGTCCGAAAAAGGAGGTTTTCATCTCCGGTTCGCTGTGGGAAGAAATCAGACGGCTTTTCAGATGAAGGCGATCCAGCGCTTCGATATTGGCGGCAAAAGTCGTCCCTTTCCCGATCCCCCCCATGCCGAGCGGCTTGCCGTATTTAATGCCCTGGCAGAGGCGGTCGGGACGACCATCGCAGACCTTGTAAACGGCGCAGACTCCTTTCATCCGTTCTCAGTGCTTTTTCCCGAGCCTCAGTCAGATCCATAACACTCTCCGTCGGTTGCTCATGTGACCTTCCCGTACGCCATCGTTGTTTGATATCTTGTTGGATAATTTAATGCTTCAAGACACTGCTGTCTATTCCCTATATCAATTTGCAGTCAAGCGTATACCTTCCGGGTACCCGCCGCAGGTGGGTGTGCTGCCAGTCGCTCTCCTCGACGTACCACCAGGTACGCCTTCGTCGGCTCCTCACTGCCGCCGGGTCGGCCGAAGCTTGGTCTCCATCTTGACTGCAAATTGATATTAGACACGTCCAGAATGATGAGTATGCGTGGGATTGCCCGGGGTTACGGAAATATCCCTCGAAGTCTGGTTGCCTCCGCGACACGCCCAATACCGAGCATGCTGGCCGCCGTGCGCATGTCAACCTTCTGTTGTTCCGACAACGCCTTGACCTCGTCGAAGGCATTCGAGAGTATCCTCTTGAGTCGCTGGTAGATCTCACCCTCGCTCCAGAGGAGCTCCTGAAGGTTCTGCACCCACTCGAAGTAGGACACCACAACGCCGCCTGCATTCGCCAAAATGTCGGGAATGAGATATATGTTCTTCTCTCTGAGCACTATGTCGGCCGCGGGGGTCGTCGGTCCGTTAGCCCCCTCGATGATCATCCGGCACCGGAGTGCGCTTGCGTTCTTGTCCGTTATCTGGTTTTCGATGGCAGCCGGCACCAGAATATCGCACTCCAATTGAAGGAGCTCCTCGTTGCTTATCTCATCGCCGTCGATCTCGCCGTTCGTAAAACAGTTGTTATCCCGCTTGCACTGAAGCGCCTTTGCCACGTCCAGGCCTCCGGGGTTATAAATCCCGCCGTTAATATCGGAGATGGCGATCACTTTGGCTCCGGCCCTGCTGAACACACGGGCTGCCGTTCCGCCGACGTTTCCCGCGCCCTGTATCACGACCCTCGCATCCTTCAAGGCTAGCCCCTGGAGATGGGCGGCCCTTTCGGCGACAATGAAAAGACCCCGGGCGGTCGCTTCGAACCTACCCCGAGACCCACCGAGCTCCAAAGGCTTGCCCGTCACGATCCCGGGCACCGCGTAACCCTTCCTTATGCTGTATGTATCCATGACCCAGGCCATGACCTGCGGATTAGTACCCAAGTCGGGGGCCAGTATGTCCGCCTCGGGACCAATGAAGGGCGATATCTCCCAGGTGTAGCGACGGGTCATATTTTCCAGCTCTCGCGATGTCATGGTACGAGGATCGCATTCCACCCCGCCCTTGGCGCCACCGAAAGGGATATTGACTACGGCGGCCTTCCACGTCATCCACATAGCCAAAGCCCTCATTTCATCCAGGTGTGCGTCGGGATGGAATCTCACCCCTCCTTTGAACGGACCTCGCGTGTCATTGTGCTGCACGCGATATCCCGTGAAGACCCGAACGCTTCCATCGTCCATCTTGACCGGAAAGTGAACGATGATTTCTCTTTTTGTGTACTTGATCTTCTCGAGAATACCGGGCTCCATGTGAGGGAGATACTTGGCCGCAATCTCTATCTGCCTCTGGGCCATTTGGGCGAGATTTACTTTTCCTTCGTTCATCGTCCCTTAGTTCCTTCTGCTATCGACTTTCAAAGCAATGTTACCTAGCCGATAACCGATTGTCAAATGCGACATTCCAGTACCGTATACGTTCGCCTGTTTTTTTCTTAACCCAACCTCAACCTTTGCTTTAGTCGTTACCTGTCTTTACCTGTCTTCACCGCCGGTCGTAGCATTATTGCCAGCAGTGCGCCTGCGAGCGAGACAGCGATGCCGATCCAGAAGACGAGCTGATAATGTCCCATACTATCAAAGATGACTCCTGCCAGATACGCGCCAACCGTGGCAGCGCCTGACTCCGCTACGCCGAGCACGCCCACAATCAGGCCAAGGGAGGCGAGGCCGAATGCATCCGATGCAACCGAATACCGGAGCACGGCCTGATTGCCCCATGCCAGTCCGAACAGGAGTGCAAACGTATAGAGCATCCAGAGGTCTTTCGCATAGAGTGCGAGCAGCAGGCTGACCGTGGTCAAACAGAAACTTGCTATAAAGGTCGCCCTGTTCCCCACGATGTCGATAAGGCGGCCCATGCCCAGCCGGCCGAAAGAACTGGCGGCCCAGATGATTGAGAGCACGGTGGCGCCGTCCATCAGGGAGAAACCGAGGTCCTGGACGTGGGCCGGTGTGTGTGACGTGTACGTCGATCTGCAAAAACCGAAGACCGCATAGCAGCCTGCTATGATCCAGAACTGGCCGGTCATATATGCCGAGCGCAAAGATGATCTGGACGTTTGTGGACCGGATGATCTATTTTCCATTGCGAGAGGCTCTTCCGCGGCTGCTCCATCAGGATATTGTCCGATCACACTCGGATCGCGTTTCAGCAGGAGACCGGCTCCGACGATACCTACCAGGTTGATGATGCCGTAGACAATGTATCCATAACGCCAGCCGAGCGAAAGGATCAGATATCCGGCAAGCGGCGGAAAAAGAAGCCCGCCGAAACCTGCCCCAGCCTGGACAATGCCTATCATCGTTCCCCGCTTCTTTACGTACCAGCGGGAGATCGTCACCATCACCGGGACACTGAGTGTACTCATACCGATGCCGCCCACGAGCGCGTAGACAACCTGGAATTGCCACAGGGACGTCACGCAGGAGAGCAGCAGGTAACAGATGCCCAGCATGGAGCCCAGGCCGGCTATCACAAACCTCGGGCCAAGTTTATCGGTGAGCCAGCCCATGATGACGGCAAATCCCGCCTGTGAGAGAAATGAAAGGGAATAGGCAAGCGACGCATCGGCCCTTGACCAGCCGAACTCTGCCACGAGCGGTTTCAGGAATACACTGAAGGAAGGCGTAAATGCGCCCCAGCCGATAAACCAGATAGTGAATCCGGCGGCGGTCACCACAGGACCATAAAAAGATCTTGAGCCTTTGGATGCGGCCACGAAGCAAGCGTACCATCGTTGAAACCCCGGAAGCAAGATCGGCTTCTTCCTTGACATTGATCGATTTGCTGATAGCCTATAAGCGGCGGCGCAACAACGAAGAAAGGCACAAAGCCCGCGCCGGCACTGACTCGGCAAAGGGGGTACATGATGAACGTGGCATACAACGATCTTCGAGAGTGGCTCGCACTCATCGAAAGTTCAGGCGAACTGCGGAGGGTAAAGGGTCTCAGCCTTCATGAGGATGTGGGCCGGATCGCTGAACTTTCGGCGTCGACCGATCAGGGTCCTGCGCTCCTGATGCAGGAATTTCCCGGTTACGCCAAGGGGCATGGCATACTCCTCAACCCTTTCGGCACCACTAAAATGATCGCCCTCACCTTTGGTTTTCCGGCCGAGACGGATCGCCTCCGGCTGCTTACACATTTCAGCGAGCGCATTGAGAAGATAGAGCTCGTGCCTCCGAAATATGTTGACAGAGGCCCGGTCCTGGAAAACGTGATGAGCGGATCGAAGGTCGATCTCCTTTCATTCCCTGTGCCGAAGTGGCACGAGGAGGACGGCGGTCCGTATATAGGAACGGGCTGTCTGGTCATAACGCGCGATCCGGATTCGGGCTGGGTCAATGCCGCGCCGTATCGAAGTCAGCTTCACGATAAGAATACCGTGGGATTCTACTCCTTGCCTGGCCACCACGGCAGAGCCCACAGAGATACATATTTCGGCCGCGGAGAACCTTGCCCCGTCGCTATGGTATTCGGGAGCGATCCTCTTCTTTTTACCGGCGGCATGGCCGAGTTGCCGTACGGTACATGCGAATTCGACTGGGTCGGCGGTTGGCGCGGCGAGCCCGTGGAAGTGATCAAGGGCAGTGTGACGGGCCTGCCCATCCCAGCTAGAGCCGAGATCGCGATAGAGGGTTTCTCCTATCCGGGTAAGACGAAATATGAGGGACCTTTTGGCGAATTCACCGGCTACTACGCATCCGGTGCGCACGATGAACCTTTTGTTGAGGTGCAGGCAGTCTATTATCGGAACGATCCTATCCTGCTCGGCATGCCGCCCATGAAGCCTCCGTACGATGCGGACAAGGGAAGACAATATTTTCAATCGGCAATTCTTTTGCAGCAACTGAGGAAACAAGGCATACGCGGCGTCACCAGCGCGTGGTGCTTCGGGCTGGGCGGATGCCGGATGCTGGTCGTCGTGGGAATAGATCAGCAGTATTTCGGCCACTCGCGCCAGGTCGGCCATGCCGCTTATACGACCACGGTTGCGAATATCGGGGGGAAGGTTGTCATCGTTGTTGATGACGACATCGACGTAACCGACCTGAATGATGTCATGTGGGCGCTGCTGACGCGAAGCGATCCTGCAACCTCCATCGACATCGTGACGCGCGCAACCACCTGGGGACTCGACCCACGCCTGTCACCGGAGGATCGGGCTGCCCGCCGCTTCTTCAATTCGCGGGCAATCATTGACGCCACAAAACCGTATGAATGGAAAGATCAGTTTCCGAAACCGGTCAGGCCGGATATCGCGTATCGCAGGGAGAGCGAACGGCTGTTCGGTCACCTGCTCAGGTTGGACAGCGCTCAGACGAAGTAAGGAAGTCCCCTTTATGGTCTCTTTTCTCTTGCATGCCGCATGGCATATCTGACCGCGCCATACGTAGCAACACAGTAGGGCACACAATAGGTAACCGCAAGCTTTATCCAGTCCACGGCCCGCATGTCAGCGCGCAGGAAAATGCGATCACCATAATTGATCAACCCAAGGACCGTGCCGACGACCAGCGCAACTCTTGCCGACGTTGCTACAGTGCCTTTTTCAATGGCTATTGCGAGAAATCTCTTCATGCGGATCGTTGATCAGCTTATCTCAACAGAGGAAGCTTCGCAAGACTTATCCCGGTGTGTTATAATCGCTCGCTTCGATACCACCTTTTTTTATTTCTGCGGAGGAGAGCAATGAGGATCATGGCCAACGGCATATCGATGCATTATGAGATCGCCGGTGATGGGGATTGGCTGGTGCTCATCCATGGTGCCGGCGATAATCTTCAAATCTGGTATAATCAGATTCCTGCGCTTTCTGCGCGCTACAAGGTGCTTGCATATGACCTACGGGGCCATGGCTTGACTGATGTAACAGAGGAGGATTACACCACCGGAATCTGGGTCGATGATCTGCGCGCACTCCTCACGGCGCTCGGCGTGAAAAGCGCCTCTCTTTTGGGCTATTCTCTCGGCGGCATGATTGCAGCAACGCTTGCTGCCGAACATCCTGAGATGGTCGATGCTCTCATACTGGCAGGTGTCGCAGGCGCAGCGGTGGGGCTTGGCGACCGGCGCACATGGGAAGGGCGGCGCAATTCGCAGATGGAGATCCTTGATAAGGAAGGCATGGCAGGCATTCTCAAAGAGAGGATTGACCTTGCCGCTTCCACCACGTTCTCTCCGGGCTTTCCCGAAAAGCACCCCGATGTGATCAGGAAATATGAAGAGGTCTTTCCAGTCACCACGGCCGATGGATACAGAAAGGTGCTCGAATCCATGGGCCGCAGGGGACGGCCTGTCGATTTTTCAAAGATACGTTGCCCTGCCTTAGTCATTGTCGGCGAACACGACGCCTGGTCAGGACCCGAAGCAGGCAAGGTCTTGCAGCAGCGAATACCCGGCTCCGAACTGGTCATCCTCCCTGCCGGCCATGCCTGCCAGATAGAGCAGCCCGTGGCGTTCAACGAACGTGTGCTCGCATTTCTCAACAAGCGGTCAAAGACGAAGCCGGTGTAGCCGCATAGGGAGCAATGATGAGACCGACCGTACGGCTGTTTCTTCTGCTGTTTCTTCTGCTGTTTTTTCTCGGAGGCTGCGCAATCACCTACACGCACCCGACTAAGAGTACGAAGGACTTTGAAAGGGACAATCAGGAGTGCGAGCGCCTGGCCAGGAAGACACTCGCCGCAAAGGGCATTCCGGATACCTGAGCGAACGTAGGTGAAGAGACAAGGCGTTGTCTCGAAACAAAGAAAGGGTGGAAGCGAACCAACTAATCCCCCGGATGGACCTGCCTGTCTGACTCAGGTGCACTAACAAGCGCCCTGCGAATCGCTTTGGCCATCTCTCCTTTTGACAGCGGCTTCATCAGGAATTCTCTTATACCGACTTCTTGAGCCGTCTCCCGGGAGACGGTTTCACTATAACCCGTGCACAGGATAACAGGCAGGTCGGGTCTGAGCTTTAAGAGTTCGGCCGCGAGCATGACCCCCGTCATGCCGGGCATCGTCTGATCGGTGATGACAAGGTCAAAGGTTCCGTCCTCCTTAAAGGCCTCCAATGCTTCTCTGCCCGATCTGGCGGTAACCACCGTGTAGCCCAGCCTGGTGAGCACCCCCTGGCTCAACTCAATAATCGCCTCTTCGTCGTCAACGAAGCATATCCTCTCCGTCCCCGTGGGCAGGGTTTCCCAGGATGCGGTTTCACCTTCACTCCCTGACGCGGGACTGGCCGCCGGGAGATAGACCCGGAAGACAGAACCCTGGCCCGCTCTGCTCGAGACCGTTACGCCGCCCTGGTGGCTCTTCACGATGCCATAGACAACCGAGAGGCCGAGCCCCGTTCCCTGGCCCCGCTCTTTTGTCGTGAAGAACGGCTCGAATATGCGCTTCAGTACCGCATCATCCATGCCGTGGCCCGTATCGCTGACCGACAGGATCAGGTAGTCGCCGGGTGACATATCAGGTTCGGGAAGCAGTTCTCTTGAGTCGAGGGTGATGGCGCGTAACGATACTTCCAGGGTGCCTCCCTTCTCCCGCATGGCATGGGATGCGTTGGCACAGAGGTTCATCACGATCTGCTGCACCTGGGAAGGGTCGCCCTGGATTGAGTCACGGCTCACATCCAGATCGAGCTTCATGTCGATGGTGGTCGGTATAGAGGCGCGCAGCATTTTGAACGTCTCCCTGACGAGCGGGGACAAGTGCAGCGCCTTCTTCTCTCTATCACTTCTCCTGCTGAAGGTGAGGATCTGTTTGACGAGGTCTCTTCCCCTCAGGCCGGCTTTCAGTACCTGTTCCATCTTGTGTCGTACATCCGCATTGTCCGAAACATCATCTATGACCATTTCGGTGAAACCGATGATCGCGGCGAGGATGTTATTAAAATCGTGTGCGATGCCTCCGGAGAGGGTACCAACGGCTTCCATCTTTTGTGCCTGGAGGAGCTGTTGTTCTACGTGCTCCCGCTGTGCCGTCTCGGCCTTTAGGCTCTCATAGGCCCGCTGCAATTCGCCGGTCCGTTCCTGCACCCGGCGTTCAAGCTCATCATGGGCTTTGTGCAGCGCTTCCTCGGCAAGCTTGCGGGCAGTGACGTCTATCGCGGAACTGATCAGTGTACGCTCCCCCCGAATGGTGATGATCTGGGCGGAGAAGAGGGCCGTCCACTCCTGGCCATTCTTGCGAAAGCACGCACACTCCCGTTCGCGAACGGCGCCCTGCTGCTGCACATCGCGGGCCATTGCGTTGCGATCCTCGGGATTTTTCCACAATCCGATTTCGGCTGAGGTTTTACCGATAATTTCCTCGCGCCGAAAGCCTGTCAGTTCCAGCCAGCGGTCGTTGAGATCGAGGACCCGCCCGTCCTCGATCCGGGACAGGGCCATCGCAGCCGCATTCCCCTGGAAGGTCTTCTCGAACGTTTCCGCGACTTGGCGCAACTCCTCCTCCATCTGCTTACGCTCGGTAATGTCACGCACAACCGATACCGATCCTATGATAGTACCGCCGAGATCTCGAACCGGGGCGAAACTGACCTGACGATACCGCAGTTCCCCACTCGCTGGGGTCCGGATGATTTCCTCCTGGTTCCTTACTGCTTCTCCACGAAGGGCGCGCAAAGACGGAGCCTCATCGACAGGGCGGGGGCTTCCGTCGGGGCGATAGACCTCAAGACTCTCGGCGAACTTTTGTATGTCTATCCCGCTATCAGTATCAAGGCCGAACTCCCGCAGGGCCGATGGATTTGCCAAAATGAATCTCTTACTGGTGTCGGCGAACCAGACCTCATCTTGAATGCTATTGATCAGCGCTGATAACCTGTCCTTCTCCTCTTGAACGGCGTTCAGAAGTCTCTGTGATTCCTCCTCCGCCCGCTTGCGTTCGGTGATGTCCATGAACAGTACCGCGAACTGGCGGGGCGCGGGGCAATAGGCAAAGACCTCATAGTGCTTGTTCAGTGCAGACAAATAGTTCTCGAACTGGACGGACTGACCGGTGAGCGCCACGGCACCGTAAGTCTTGACCCAGTGAGGTTCGATGTCCGGCAGGACCTCGCTGACGAGCCTGCCCATTACGTTCGCCCGCTTAAGGCCGGTCAGCCGCTCGAAGGCCGGATTGACTTCCAGGAAGCGGTAATCGCGCGGTTCATCCTTCTCGTCGCAGATGATCTCGTGGAGGGCGAAGCCCTCGGTCATCCCGTTGAATAAGGAGCGATACCGCTCCTCGCTCTGGCGCAGGGCCTCCTCCGCCCGCTCCCGTATCATGAGGACAAAGCCGATGCTTGCGAGTACCACAGCGCCGAGCGTCGCAACGCTGCCCGCATTCCGGAAGGTCGTTGCCTGCAACACAGACAGTTGTCCATAGGGGAGCGTGAGCGCCTCTACTAGCCGATTAAGCATGACCAGAGCCATCAGGAGAAAGGAGAAGCCGGTCAGCCAGTAGGATAGCCTTTGCCTAATCGGGGCGTTATGCAGCAGTGCCCGGACAATGCCGCTGATCTGCAGAATGGTAAGGAGCGATATAAAGATAACCCGGTACAACAGGTTCTCCACATATGCCGAAAAGTACCAAAAAAAGATGAAGGTGGTTGTAATTGGGACAAGGAGAACGCTCATGTTGTAGGAGCGACCCTGGAACTGCCGCACTGCAGCGTAAAGGAGGGAATAACTTGCCGCAAAAAAAGTGTTGGCGACGACAATCGAAAGAAAATCCCCTACGATTCCGCGGAGACCAACGAGCGCCCAGAAGCCACCTTGAAGAGCCCAGCCGAGGGCCCATTGGACCGCACCGTTCCCCCGAAGTCGTTGAGTCTGGAGGGTGAGTAGCGCCGCGGCAACGATGAAGCAGGTCGCGGCCAAAGCCATGTACATCGTCCGGACATCCAGAATCATATACGACCTCTCTTCTTCACACTAGGCTGTGTTCACTCGCAAAAGTTACTCGGTTTCTTTTCAATGTGCGGCCTGTCTGCGCGGCAGTCCATGAGTGACTTCATATGGCGCCAATTAGGTTTGCCATGCCAGTCTACCACAAGCCTTACGGACGTTAAAAGCCAGCCGGATCACTTCCGCAAGATGTGAGGAATGCCACGCGTAATGCGCGACTCTGTGATCAAATCTGTTTTTCACGATATCAGAAAGGAGTCCGCAATCGCGGCCTAGTCGCAAGACGCGAAGACTTGATGGGGCAAGTAGGAAGGGGAGAGAGCTACTTTGCGACATGTCAAACGCACCGCACAGGGGCAGCCGCGCGAAGGGCGGGTTATTTCTGGCGGGCACCACGGGGGACAGGCCGGAGCTTATGGACAATAAAATACTTGTCGCCATGAGCGAGTGAAAATAATATGCCCCGGACCAAGTCAACGTCGAAACCGAGATCAGCGGCTATCTTGGAATAGGCGTATTTTTGATGTTCTTCCTGCCGTTCCTCGATTTGCTTATTTATGTAGTCCTCGAGTATTCCGGCGACACGGTTAAGCTCAGCAATCTCCGCCTGCCTTATGGGGTCGTCCGATCCACGATAAGACCTTCTCTGGACACGAATCGGGTAAGTGAGCATCAGGTAATCACGCCTTCTTTACCAGCGGCAACGACCGGATGAACCTGTTAAGGCCTTCTCCTTGAACATGGTGTGCCCGCCGAGCTTGACCGGATGAAGCAGGTCTTGATAGGGCGATACAGAGTAGTACGATGAACTTTGAGTATCTCCACGACTTCTTAACCGTGTACAACTTGTACATAGAGCAATTATAGCACACTCGTGTACCGTCATTCAGCTTCGCCAGTTCGTAAAGGGCACCGGGGATTGCACGTAAACCCTTCTGTCGCGAATACTTCAATCAATACACAGCAGGGCATCGCTCAGGTTCATGACCTCCTCCGTGCACCTGCCCCTGTGGTGGGGCAGGTTATTGATACGGAGAATGCTCCGCTTGGCTTCCTTGATAGCATTCCCTCTTCCTTATCAGAGGCTAAGGACGGTTATGAAGAAATACAATGGGGTATACTTTTGTTGCGGCTCTGGTTCATTCTGTGGGAAAATGAAGTAGTATCAAATTGAGCGGAAGCGAAACCTTGCATGAAGAGCTATGATCTCGTTTTTGCGGGCCATGTAACGTTTGATGACATCGAGACTCCGGGGACAGCCACACGGGATATACCCGGAGGAGCGCCGCTTTTTGGAGCGGCTGCGGCAGCGCCTTCGAAGAAGCGCATTGCCGTCATCACGAGGATGGCAGACAAAGATGCGCATATTCTCGCGCCATTGAAGGCAGCCGGCATAGACGTTTTCCTGCAGCGTGCGCCTGAAACCACGCACATGCGGGTCGTCCACCCGACCGATAATGTAGATCAAAGGATGATGTATCAAATCCGGAACGCGGGTTTCTTTGTGATCGAGGAGATGCCTCGCATAGAACCTTGTCTGCTGCACCTTGGCGCTTTGACCGACAGGGAATTCACTCTGGAATTTATGCGGGGGCTGAAGGAGCGTGCCTTTCGGTTATCGGTGGATATGCAGAGCTTTGTGCGACAGGTTGATACTGCGACCGGTGCGATTCATTTTGCGGATGTGCCGTCCAAGAAGGAGATCATCGGCCTTGTCGATACAGTGAAACTTGATGTGGTTGAAGCGCAGATACTCACTGGAACGGATGATATGAGTACAGCAGCCGCTATGGTGGAAGAGTGGGGAAGCGCGGAGACGCTCATCACGCGGTCAGACGGGGCTCTCGTCCGATATAAGGGCAACACTTATTTTGAAAGATACGTCAACAGGACCTCTCATGGCAGAACGGGCCGCGGTGATACAACGATGGGCGCATACCTGGCCTGGAGAATAGATCACGATGTTCAGGAATCGTTGAAGTTTGCCGTGGCGCTGGCTTCCATCAAGATGGAAACGCCGGGTCCTTTCAACGGCACTCTTGATGATGTGCTCGCCGTAATGGCTAAGGGGCATCAGTACCTGTAACGTCTCGGATGACGATTCCACGCATCCATGAACGTGCGCAGGCCCATAGCTCTCATCATGTTGCGGAATGTGCCGGCGTCGGGAACCTCGTCTCCAAGAGCCCTCACCAATTTCTTGAATCGATAGAGAATGTATTGGTCCAACGCTTTGAATTGTTCTTTAATGCCGTCGCTGCTTGCGTCATTCAAGAAAGCGGCAGGCCATCCCGTAATCAGGAAAAAGCTCTGTGGCTTGCCTTCATCAATAGTGCGCGTGGAAAAGAATCCGAGCAAGGAGTTGATTTTCTCTACAACCCGGCCAAGGTACATGGTCGGGACCGCGCCACAAGACGCACGATTTGGCTCCCTGTCTTTGGCTCTCTCTTTCGGAACGCGAACCAGCAGTTTGATTCTTCGTTTGATCTTGGCTATCGTGCCATCCTTGATCCAAACTGCAGCCCGGCCGTATTCATCAATTTCGAAGTGGTACGCGCAAAAATCAAAGCCGCGCGCTGAGTCGATGCAGGCGCCATTTTCCGCCGATGACCGAAGCTCGGTGACCGTTGCTTTACTCTCGTTTATCTCCTGCTTCAGCTTTCCCGTTACGAATCGCGAAACATCCCCACGTAGCTTTTCGGCGGAGCCCCTGTCCGGAAAGAAAAGCACCAGGTCGTCGCCAAAACGGGAGAAAGGAATGGATTTGTCTTTGATATATCGGTCCAATGCGTCGAGGTAAATATTCGTAAACAGCGGGGTGAGGCTGGTTCCCATTCCTATACCTATCCCCGGAGTTCCGAGAACTTCATCTACCCTTAAAAAGAAACTGCGCATAAGTCCCTGAAGAAAATCTCCGTCCTCGCATTGCCATCCTGTTTGCTCTGCCCGCACCAGTATCAGCTCCAGCAATCTTTCTTGAGAGGCTGTCTCGTTAAAAGAGCGTATATCCAGACGGAGGACAATTCTGTACCCCTCGTCCAACCTCGCCATGACCTGGCGCACAGCCTCTTTTGCGCCTCGTTTCGGAATATAGCCGCAGCATTCGGGAAGAAAGTACTCGTCGGGGAAAAGCGGCATAAGTAAGGACCCCACGGCGCCGAGGAGGAGAGAGTCGGGGAAGGTCGGCTTCACCATCAGCCGGTACGCATCTTTTTCGGCGGGTGGCAGGTGATGATACGTATCAAGCTGCAGTCGCGATCTGGCAGGGGTCTGGGCGTAACGATCCGCCACAGTCTTGAGCGTGGCGAGTGCTCGCAGACGCGAGAAAGCATATTCACCTTTTTTCATCAGCCTGCACAGCATGTTGATCGCGTTGACAGCCGACGGCGCAATGATGACCCTGTTTTGATTCTCAACGTGGACGCCGGCGTCAGGAAAAGAGCCCTCCTCTTCATCAGCAAGCCACCTCGGGAGATAAGGACGGCCGTAACGACCGGGTTGTTGGCCTTCGTCGGCTATCTTTCGAAAACGGCGGAAACGAAGCTCTATTGCCTGACGGTCTGTGAAAATATGGGTAAGAGGATCGACGATACGAATGCGGGAATGAGGCAATACCAGGTGCCTCGATATCCGGTTGATCACATCATAGTAGGTTGAGGGCTCTGAAAGTTTCTCCTTCAGCATAATCGGGCG
Organism: uncultured delta proteobacterium; assembly: GCA_963825005.1. GTDB lineage: Bacteria > Desulfobacterota > Syntrophorhabdia > Syntrophorhabdales > WCHB1-27 > JADGQN01. The sequence continues at coordinate 280,340 of CAWGRP010000013.1, forward strand.
GCGTGGGATTTCGGGGATCATTTCCGGTTTGGTTGGCCCGAAGGCCAAATGATAAGGCTAATAACCCGGAATTGCCCACGCCGCTTTCTTAAATATAAACATCCTCAGGAACTTCTGTTCTTCTTGCCTTTCTTCTGTTTAGCCCGCTTCTCTCGTGCCTCTTCTCTCTCCTGCTCGTAGATGTCTGATACCAGTGTAGCCGCTTTCTGACGCCACTTGGGATCATCCTTGTTGAGATCTATCTCTTCATAGAAATCATTGACCGTGTGGTCGATCAGCTTATAGGGATTCTCCTCTGTGTCTATATCATAAAAAGTATGGCGAAGCTCGTGGCGCAGCAGCCTCACTTTGTCTTTATCACCGAGCGCCTCCCAGCCCTTCTTGTCGAGGGTGATGATGTAATCATAGCCTTCTGTTGCGCCCGCCTCTTCCTTGGTGAGATGTCGTATCAGATCGTTTGTCTTCATAATGTGACCGAGGACTATCTGACCGCCTGACATTCTTTTCTTAAGGTCAAACAGCGCTGCGATCTTTGCGTTTTTCAGTTCGCCGAAATGTTCGGAAAGTACTGTTCGCAACATTTTTGTCACTTCGCTTGTTACTTCTTCGTACCTGAGTCCCATGCTCTTGCGTCTCCTTCATTGATTTTATCTGTTATTTGTCGGGGGCGGCTACTCACTGTTGGAAAATGTAAGAGGCCATGCTACGTTACCCGAGGTAATTACTTAACACGGCACACGATGTAAGTCCAGTGTGACGGAGAGTAACCGAGAGAACCACTGTTCGATTGGTCTAATTCGTTTAATTGGTTTGATTAGTTACCGATTTTCCGTCATTAAGATATTGCTTCAAGCCCGTTTGAATCGACGCATCGATCACAAATCGCTTGACAATCTTGTATCGAGGGCAAAAAATGGAGGTATGTAGGCAAGCGCCCTCCGGAGGAAAATTATGAAAAAGCAGGATGAGTCTGATGACAATAAAGCAAAGCGCGGTTTGACTCGCCGTCAGTTTCTCACGACTATGGGCGTGGGCACTGCAGCGGTTGCCGTTTCCGGGAAGAGCCCGAGCCACGGCGCACAGGAAGATGGCGTTCTCAAGGCCGGCGAAATGACGCGGGTGGCCCTCTCCATCAATGGACGCCGTTTTCGCATTATGGTTGAGCCCCGGTGGTCGCTGCTCTTTGTACTCCGTGAGCGACTTGGATTGACGGGCACCAAAGTAGGATGCGAGCGCGGCGAGTGCGGTGCCTGCACCGTTCTCATCAATGATGTGCCGCGTTACGCCTGCCTCACACTGGCGATTGAAGCGGAAGGCGCTAAGATAACGACGGTGGAAGGTTTGATGAAGGGCGAGGAACTCGGGCCGGTCCAGCAAGCCTTCCTTGAGGAAGATGCTTTTCAATGCGGGTATTGTACGCCCGGACAGATCATGGCAGTCGAGGGTCTCTTGCGCGCAAAGCCCGAGCCAACATCAGATGAGATAAGCTCGGCCATGAGCGGCAATCTTTGCAGATGCGGAACATACACCCATATCGCTAAAGCTGCGAAACGCGCCGCCGGATTGAAGCGGAAAGCAGGAGGTGCGTGATGAGCGAGGAGACTTCCAGGCGTACCGTTGCACCAAAACCATGGGACAAAACGAACGTCATCGGCAAGCGAGTTACACGCGTCGACGCTTACGAGCGCGTGAGCGGCTCTGCGGTCTACCCGTCCGATGTTACGTTCCCTGACATGCTTTACGGAGCGATCCTTCGCTGCCCGTGGCCCAACGCAAAGCTCATCAATCTGAATACCAGTGAGGCTGAAAAGATGGAGGGCGTCTTTGCCGTAATTTCAGGACGAACTCCGGAGGCAGATATCTTACTGGCCTTATTCCAAGGAAATCAGCATGAAGCTCTTCGACCCCCTCTGCCGGTATGAAGGTGAGCCCGTGGCTGCAGTGGCGGCCGCCACACCTTACCAGGCGTGGGATGCGGTTCGCGCCATAAAGGCCCAGTACGATCGACTCCCTTTTGTTGTGGATGAGCGCAAGGCGCTGGATGACCGTGCAGCGCGTGTACATGAGATCGGCAACCGTGTCACTCCCATGCAGACATACGCGAGAGGGAATGTGGAACAGGGCTTCGCGGAGGCGGATGTCGTGCTGGAGGAGACGTACCGCACAGAGTGCGAGCTCCACACACCCATGGAACTGCACGGATGTGTCGCCAGATGGGATCGGGACAAGCTCACGCTCTGGGAATCAACACAGGGTGTTTACGCTATCCAGGCAAAGGTGGCGGAAGTCCTGGCTCTTCCTTTATCGAAAGTCCGCGTGATCGGTCACTACATGGGTGGAGCCTTCGGAAGCAAGCTGCAGCCCGGAAAGTACACGATCATAGCCGCATTGCTGGCGAGAATCACGGCCCGACCGGTCAAACTGTTTCTCACGAGGGAAGAAACCTTTCTGTCGGTTGGAAACCGTCCTCCGGCAAATATGCGATTGAAAGCCGGGGTCAAGAAGGACGGGCGGCTGACAGCCATCTACTTTTCGGACACGGGAACGGGCGGCGCCTATCCTGCCGGCGGCACAGCCTTTGTCGACTGGCTTGCGAAAGACCTCTACACCTGCCCGAATGTCAAAACCGAGGTGAGTGATCTGTACATCAATGCAGGACCTTCGCGACCTTTTCGCGCTCCCGGCCATCCGCAAGGCTCATGGGCCCTGGAACAGATGATGGATGCCCTGGCAGAAGCAATCAAGATGGATCCTGTCGAGTTGCGGCTCAGGAACATCCCTTCGTACAGTCAGGCGCGAGCCGGGTAATCCGCCTTACACGACAACGGGACTCAGGGAGTGCCTTGTAGAAGGAGCTAAGAGCTTCAAATGGCAGGAGGCGCGACAGAAGACAACCCCGGCCGGATCGGCCACCCATGTGCGCAGAGGCGTTGGAGTGGCCGGCGCTCTGTGGGTGGTGGGCGGCGGTCGGCCGCCATCCACCGTGATCGTGAAGCTCTTTGCGGACGGCAGCGCTAATCTGAACATGGGCGCGAGCGATATCGGCACAGGCACGAAAACAATAATGGCCATGATCGTCGCAGAGGAGTTGGGCGTGAAGCTCGACGCTATCCAGATTGAGAATGCCGACACAGGCACAACGCAGTACGCGACACCGAGCGGCGGAAGCAAGACCGTGCCCACGGAATCACCGGCGGTGAGGGCAGCCTGCATCTCGGTCAAGGAGCAGTTACTGCAGATGGCGGCAGAGGAACTGAAGATAGATGCGTCAGGCCTCACGTTGAGCGACGGCGAAATCGTCACAACTTCGGAGCCTCGCAGAAAAATAAAGATCGGCAGCGTCAACGGTCTCAAGGAGCAAGGGGTGATCGTTGGGATCGGCTACCGCGGGCCCAATCTCGAACATAAGATAACCAACCCGTTTGCGGCACAGTTCTGCGAAGTGGAAGTGAACATGAAGACCGGAGAGGTTAAGATCCTGCGGTTTGTGGGAGTAAATGAGAGCGGCAGGGTTATGGACCCGCTGACGTACGATAACCAGGTATTCGGCGGCATCACCATGGGAATCGGCCTCGCGATGACAGAGGCGCGCGTCCTCGATGCCGGCCAGACAGGAAAGATGCTCAATCGCAACTGGCATGATTACAAGATACCGACGGCGCTCGACGTGCCTCTCGAGATGGTATCTGTCCCGCTTGACCTGCCGGATAACGAGGCAAATACAGCGGGGGCCAAAGGACTCGGTGAGCCGGTGACCATCCCGACGGCTCCGGCCGTGGCCAATGCCATCTACAATGCCACCGGCGTGCGCGTCACGAACTCAGCCATGACACCGGTCATGCTGTGCGAGCTCTTCGCGAAAGCGAGGAAGGCGAAATGAGCGAAATGACGATTCTACCACAGAGGCACAGAGGTCACAGAGAAGTGCTTCACCGAGAAAGAATACTATCGTGTCCGGAACAGTAGAGATTCTGTTCCGGACACACACCGACGCTCCGCGTGGGTGTGACAAGTACCTGTACTCCGAAGGGGTGCTCGTACACCGCAGGGGTGCCTGTACCCGAAGGGTGCAGGTGACCGGATATGGCCGTCTCCCCATATCCGGTCAGAGCCATGGCTTCCTCTGTGTCCTCTGTGCCTCCGTGGTGAACAAAACTTGTCTTTATATTCTCACATGAATCAAGAAATGGAGGGATGAAAACATGTTGCCGTCTTTCGATTATGCCAGTCCTAAATCGATGCCCGAAGTCTTCAAGCATCTTTCCTCGAAAGGTGCGCGGGTGCAGGCAGGCGGCACCGACCTTTACGGCTGCCTTCGCGACAGTGTCTTTGAAGCTTCGATGCTGGTGAGCCTCCGCAATATAAACGAGTTACGAGGGATAGCGAGCAGGGGGGATGGGGTTCGCATAGGCGCGCTCACGACCGTCACCGAAGTAGCTGCAAGTCCGATAATACGTGATCAATACCCTGCGCTGGCGCAGGCGGCCATGGAGGTCGCAAGCCCCCAGTTGAGAAACCAGGGCACCATTGGCGGGAATCTCTGCCAGAAGCCGCGATGCTGGTACTACCGCGGGGAATTCCATTGCCTGCGCAAAGGCGGAGAAACCTGTTTTGCCATAACAGGCGAGAATCAATACCACTGCATATTCGGGGGTGACGGCTGCTACATCGTTCACCCGTCGGACATGGCACCGGCGCTCGTCGCGCTCAATGCGACAGTCCGGGTTGCGGACCCGAACGGCACGAGAGCCGTCGCCATCGAACAATTCTTTATGCCACCCGCTAAAGATCCGAAGAAGGAGACTATTCTGGACGATGGCGAGATCGTTACAGAGGTTCTTCTGCCTGCGCCGACGAAGGGCTTGCGCAGTTCTTACCGGAAGGTGCGGGCGCGCCGCTCCTGGGACTTTGCTCTTGCCAGCCTTGCTTTAGCGCTGACCATAAGCGACAGGCGAGTTGCGAGCGCGCGGGTCGTGCTCGGCGGCGCGGCGCCTGTGCCATGGCGTTCTCACGAAGTAGAGGCGGCAATCACGGGTAGAACGCTCGATGCGGCGACTATCGCAAAGGCAGCCGATGCAGCCGTCAGCAAGGCTCAACCCATGGAGCACAACCACTACAAAATTTCGCTTTTCCGCGGGGTGATTGAAGAACAATTGCAGGCCATTGCCATCGGCTAGTGTGCCGTCTCGAAAATAACTTAAATATATTTTCAGCCACGTCATTCCGGCGAACCCCGGATCGGAGTCCGGGACAGGCGCCGGAATCCAGGAATGACGAGGGCTTCTAGACCCCGACTTTCGTCGGGGTGACGACATGAGGATGGGCGTACTGATGCAAGTAGCTAGCAGTGTGTTGTCTTCCAAAAAATACTAACAGATTCACCAGGACAAAAAGGGGTAAGGCACGGAATGTAACGGCTGACAATTGCCAGCTGATCGGTGATATAATGTGGGCTTAATTTGGTCGCTGAGTTTGCGGAGGATGTATGGATCGGAAGGTGACATCAAGTACCGACGCCCCCGGTAAAGCGTTTCCTATTGTGGGCATAGGCGCATCAGCAGGAGGGCTCGAGGCTCTCGAATCATTTCTCAGGGTTCTCCCGAAAAAATTCGGCGTTGCGATAATTTTTGTTCAGCATCTTTCGGCGAAACATAAGAATCTTCTACCCGAACTTCTTCGCTCTCGAATCGCCGATCTCACGGTCAATGAGATAGAAGATGGAATGGAAATCACGTCCGGGGCAGCTTTACCTCTGTCCGCCGGCAAAAGAGATCAGGGTGGAGAAAGGCGTCTTCAAGATCGCCTCTCGCATTCACCAGCACGTGCACCTCCCCATCGATGAATTCTTCGTCTCTCTTGCAGAAGACGCCGGTGAGCGTGCCATCGCCGTGATTCTTTCGGGCGCCGGCACGGATGGGGCCCGTGGTGTGCAGGCGGTGAGAAGGTCCGGCGGAACCGTTTTTGTCCAGGATCCGGCAACGGCCGAATTCTCCTCAATGCCTCTTGCGGCAATCAACACGGGGCAGGTGGACGGGGTGCTCTCGCCCCAGGATATTGTGCGAGAGATACTGAAGTTTCACGGCTCCAGAGCGGCGACCGGGGAAGCCGAAGCCGCTTTTGAGTCCGGCGTTCAATGGGACCCTTTTTACCGGCTGATTTACGAAAAGACCGGCTACCGCTTCAACCATTATAAACAGAGCGTCGTTGGCCGAAGGACTCAAGCGGCGCATGTCCCTGCGCGGGGTCTCTTCCATGGAAGAGTACCTGAGGATGCTGGAGAACCATGATTCCGAGGCAGCGCTGCTCGCTTCCGATCTCATGATCGGGGTCACCTCCTTCTTCAGAGACCGACTGGCATGGAAAGCGCTGCACCTCGACGTCACACGAAAACTGATCGCTCAGAATGACGACTCGCCCATCCGCGTCTGGACTCCCGCATGCGCAACAGGAGAAGAGTCCTATTCGATAGCCATGATGCTGCAACAGGAACTCGATCTTGCCCGCCGGAATAGAGAGTTACAGATCTTCGCCACTGACGTGAATGACAAAGCTTTGGAGCGCGCACGGGAAGGTACGTACCCGGTAAGCATCACAGCAGACGTGCCGGCGGATTATGTAAAGAAGTTTTTCGCCTCTTCCGATAACGGCCTCTCGCTTACGGTCGCCAAAGAGATACGGCAGCAGATAGTATTTGCCAAACACGACCTGTTGACCGATCCCCCCTTTTCGCGTCTCGACCTGATCATCTGCCGCAATCTTCTCATCTACCTTGAATCTGATGCACAAGACAAATGCATCTCCCTCTTTCATTACGCCCTCAAGGAGGGAGGCTCTCTCTTTCTCGGAGGCGCAGAGTCGCCGGGGAAACCAGGCGGCCTCTTCGTCGCGCTCGCCCACAAGAAATGCCGCGTCTACAGGAAGGCGGAAACCGAACGGTGCGGCAAGAACAGCGCTCGCCGTGCCCGTATGCCGCAGAACGCTCTTCATCATCGCCTCCCACAAGACAGACGTCGACCGCCGAGTACAGACAATCGGCCATTCAGGCCATTCAGGAGGCATTGCTCGAAGAACATGCACCTGCGGCCGTGGCAATCAATGAGCACTATGAGATCCTCTACCATAACGGACCGACGAACAGATATCTGCGTCAGCCCCGCGGTATCCCCACGCAGAACCTGCTGGAGCTCCTTCCCAAGAACTTGCGGAACAGGCTTCGCGGGGGTCTCTACAGGGCCGCCCAAGAAGGGAAGCCTGTGTCCGATCCGGATGCGCATCCCCGACCAAGACGAGCAGAAAAGGCAGATCAGCTTCCGCATCTCGAAAGTGCGGGACGACCTCTTTCTGATCGTTTTCCAGGAGAAGGCTGCTTGCCCTGCCGAGCTGCCTGACGCAACGCTGCTCGAGGCAGCAGCTATCGAAGAGACCGCTGTGCGCCAGCTCGAAAACGAGCTTTCTTCAACGCGCGAAGATCTCCAGAGCCACATCGAACAGTTAAAAAGCCTCAACGAGGAACTGCAATCCTCAAACGAGGAGCTCCAGGCAGCAAATGAAGAGCTGGAGACCTCACGGGAAGAGCTCCAGTCACTCAACGAAGAGCTGATCACCGTCAACTCGCAGCTCCAGACAAAGATCGAAGAGGAAGAAGAGACAAACAACGACCTGAGTAACTTCCTCGCAAGTACCAATATCCCCACCATTTTTCTGAATCAGCAGTTCCGGGTCAAGCGCTTCACGCCCGCCATGTCAAGGCTCATCACATTGATACCCGGGGACGTGGGCCGGCCGATCGTCGATATGTCCATCGAGCACCTCGGACCCGATCTCATTACGGACGCGAGCGCAGTCCTTGAACAGCTCACGCCCGTAAAGAAGGAGATCGGCATCAACGGCTCTTATTACGTCCGCACCACGCTTCCCTACAGGACGACCGACAACCGCATCGAAGGCGTGGTCATCACGTACGCGGATATAACCGACCTGAAGCAGGCCGAGAGACAGGTGCGCGAAAGCGAGAGCAATTACCGCCAGCTCGTCCAGAACGCCAACAGCGCCATCATCCGTTGGAGGCGTGACGGCACCATCACGTTCTTCAATGAATATGCCCAGGCTTTCTTCGGCTACAGCGTCAGCGAGGTGATCGGAAAGAACGTGAGTCTCCTTATGCCGGCGCAGGGAATCTCACCGGGGCCGATCTCACCACGCTCCTGCAGGACATCGTTGCACAGCCGGAGAAATACGCCAATAACGTCAATGAGAACATCTGCCGGGACGGCAGACGCGTCTGGATGGCCTGGACCAATAAGCCGATATTCGACGAGACCGGGCAGGTGGTGGAGATCCTTGCTGTCGGAACCGACATCACCGAGCGCAAGCACGCAGAGGAGGCGCTGCGCGAGAGCGAGCAACGCGTGCGAGTGAAGCTGGAGAGCATCCTCTCCCCCGAAGGGGACATCGGAACCTGGAGCTTGCCGACATCATCGATGCTCCGGCCGATCCAATCACTCATGGATGATTTCTACGAGCTTGCCCACATCCCCATGGCTATCATCGATCTCAAAGGAAGAGTGCTGGTCGGCGAGGGATGGCAGGATATCTGCACGAAGTTCCACCGGGTCCATCCTGAAACCTGCACACACTGCGTTGAAAGCGACACGCTGCTCTCCGCAGGGATTGCACAGGGAGAATCAAAGCTCTACAAGTGCAAGAACAACATGTGGGACATCGCCACGCCGATCATGGTGGGCGGCCAGCATGTCGGCAATGTCTTTTCAGGACAGTTCTTCTTCGAGGGCGAGCTGCCTGACTACGAGCTCTTCCGGAAGCAGGCAAAGCAGTACGGTTTCGACGAAGAAGAGTACATTGCGGCGCTTGAGGCCGTTCCGCGCCTGAGCAGGAAGTTCGTGGAATACGGCCATGTCTTTTTTCGCGAAGCTCGCCCACATGCTCTCACAACTGAGCTACAGCAACATCAAGCTGGCCCGGTCACTGGCGCAACGGGACGAGTTGATGGAGGCTACACGCCGGCTCGCTCAGTTTCCCGAGGAGAATCCCAACCCGGTACTCCGCGTTGCACTCGATGGAACGCTCCTTTATGCCAATACGCCGGCGCGGGATATGTTGAAGGCGATGGCTGTCAGGACTAATGGGGCGCTCCCGGGGACGATCCTCGCCCTCGTTGCGGAGGCAGCGCAGCAGAAGCGCGCTGTTGAAGCCGAACTGGCAGACAGCCGGGGGCGCACCTTCTGGTTCGGCGCAGCGCAACCCGCGGGAGAAGAATACGTCAACCTCTATGTCCGCGACATCACCGAACGCAAGCATGCGGAGGAGGCCCTGCGCGAGAGCGAGGAGCGCTTCCGGAATATGTTCGAGCACCATAAAGCTGTCATGTTGCTAATCGAACCGGAAACCGGCAGCATTGTAGATGCGAATGACGCGGCAGCCGAATATTACGGGTATTCGCGCGAACAGCTACGCACCATGAACATCCAGGAGGTCAATCAGCTCACACCCGAGGAGGTGGCGTTTGAGCGACAGAAGGCCACGTCGACAGAAAGGGGTCATTTCATCTTCCCGCATCGTCTCGCCAACGGTGAGGTGCGATGGGTTGACGTCTACTCTTCGCCTTTTGAGACGCAGGGCAAGAAAATGCTCTTCTCCGTGATCCATGACATCACCGAGCGCAGGCAGGCAGAAGAGGAACGCGAGTCATCCATGGGATTTCTTCGTCTCATTAACGAGAGCAGAACGAAGAAAGATGCCATCCGGGCTGCCGTGACCTTTTTCCAGAAGAAATCGGGCTGTGAAGCCGTCGGCATCAGATTGCACGAGAAGGACGATTATCCCTATCACGAGAGCCGTGGTTTTCCGCAAGAGTTCGTCCAGGCGGAGAACAGCCTTTGCGCACGCGACGATGCAGGGCGACCGGTACTCGACACCGATGGCTATCCCGTCATGGAGTGCATGTGCGGCAACGTGATCCAGGGAAGATTCGATCCATCGAAACCTTTCTTCACGGCGCGCGGGAGCTTCTGGACCAACAGCACGACGGAACTCCTGGCGAGCACTACGGATGCGGACCGGCAGACCCGCACACGCAACCGCTGCAACGGAGAAGGATACGAGTCGGTAGCGCTGATTGCGCTGCGCCTCGGCGAAGAACGACTGGGACTTCTCCAGTTGAACGACCGGCAAAAGGGCCGCTTCTCTCCGGCAGCCATCTCTTTGTGGGAAAGGCTGGCCGATTACCTCGCTGTAGCCCTGGCGAAATTCCAGGCTGAAGAAGCACTGCAGGATAATCTTGAGCGGCTTGACATCATATCGAATACAGCGGGCCGGCTCCTCGCGAGCGCAGAGCCGCAGACAATCGTCGAATCCCTGTGCCGAAGAGTGATGGAGCATCTCGACTGCCACGCTTTTTTTAATTTCCTGGTCGATGAAGAAAGGAATTGCCTCAGGCTCAACGCTTACGCGGGCATACCCGAGGAGACCGCGCGGGAAATCAGGTTTCTCGATTTCGGGGTTGCTGTCTGCGGCTGCGCGGCGCGCGACGCCTGTCGTATAGTGGCCGAGAATATCCCGTCCACTCCAGACGTGCGGACGGAGCTTGTAAAATCTTTCGGCATAAAAGCCTATGCCTGTCATCCTCTCTTTGCGCGAGGGACACGTCATTGGCACTCTTTCCTTCGGCACCAAGTCACGGCTCACCTTTACCGACGACGAGCTTTCTCTCATGAAGACCGTGGCTGACCAGGTCGCGACGGCCATGGAGCGAGTGCGTCTCCTGCAGGCGGCCCAAGAGCGTGCGGATGAGCTTGAGCAGCGGGTTCGGGAGCGGACAGCCGAGGTCACGCAAGCCTGTAAGAATCTTGAGGGAGAGATGGCCGAGCGGGCAAAAGTTGAGCAGCAGCTTCGCCAGGCGCAGAAGATGGAGGCTATAGGCACGCTGGCCGGCGGCATCGCGCACGACTTCAACAATATCCTTGCCATCATAATCGGAAACGCGGAGCTGGCCATCGACGACGTGCCTGAAGAGATCGGGGTACGCCACAATCTTGATCAGATATTTAAAGCAGGGATAAGAGGCAGGAATCTTGTGCGGCAGATTCTTACGTTCAGCCGCAAGAGCGATCATGAACAGAAGCCGCTTGCGCTCGCGCCCCTGGTAAAAGAAACCTTTGACTTGCTGCGGGCATCGTTCCCCTCCACCATTGGCTTAACGCTCGACCTTAAGACGCCGAATGACGCAGTCTTATGCCGATGCAACGCAGATACAGCAGGTTCTGATGAATCTTTCCAAGAATGCAGCGGACGCGATGCGCGCAGCCGGGGGGCATCTTCACGTGACGCTGACGGAAACTTTATTCGCCGATGAGACGCTGTTGCCGGAATCGGATATGAAGCCCGGCCGGTATGTGACTCTCGCAGTGAGCGACACCGGTCATGGCATGGATGAGGAAGTCAAGAAGAAGCTGTTCGAGCCCTTCTTCACGACCAAGGAGAAGGGTCAGGGCACAGGGATGGGGCTTGCTGTCGTCTATGGCATAGTGAAGGCTCATCACGGAGGGATCACTGTCGAAAGCGAACCGGGCCGCGGCTCCACCTTCACCGTCTATCTGCCATGCTACGAGTCACCGGCCAAACCCGAACAGAAGACCGACAGTCCCACGTTGGGAGGCACGGAGAGGATACTTTTTGTGGATGATGAGGAAGCGTTGGTGGAATTGGGAGAACATATGCTCCAGCGGCTCGGCTATGATGTTGTCGGTAAAACAGACGGCGCAGAGGCGCTGAAAATTTTTGCAGAACAGCCGGACGCATTCGATCTCGTGGTCACCGATCAGACCATGCCTGCCATGACCGGCGCGCTGCTTGCCGGGAAATTAAGAGCTATACGTCCCGATATTCCTATTATACTCTGTACCGGTTACAGCGATACAGTATCTCCCGAAGCAGCAAAATCAATGGATATTCAGGCGTTTCTTATGAAGCCGTTATCCAGAATCGAAGTGGCGGAGACAATCCGCCGCGTTCTTGATCACCCTGAGCATTTGCATTCCGATCAAGCACGTATTAGATAAGGTATAGGAGCGATATGACAAGTTTCGGATACACGTGTTCTGTGTCACGATCGTTAACGCTGTTTTTCATGTGCCTTGCCGTGGCGGTTGCGAGCGTCTTTGCGCCTGCAAGCGCTCTCGCTCAGGCTGATAAAATTTACGCAGACAACAACAAAGCCGTGGTGGTCGTGGTGGCCGTTAACGAGCAAACAGGCACAGTCAGCCAGGGTAGCGGTTTCGTCGTACGTCAGGATGGAGCCATTGTCACCAGCTATCACGTGATCAATGCAGCCTCGAAGATACATGTAAAAGCGGGCGAGCACCTTTTTGTCGTGGAGGGTCTACTTTACGCTGACATAGAAAATGACGTCGCGATCCTTAAAATCGATGCGCAAAAACTCCCGACGGTCAGACTTGTAGAGCTTGATAAGTTTCAAGTGGGCGAAAAGGTATTTGTGATAAGCAGCCCCCAGGGACTCGAAAACACCGTGTCAGAGGGTATTCTGAGCGGCGTGAGAAAAGTGGATGCAGCTAGAAATATTCTTCAGATCACCGCTGCCATATCGCCGGGCTCGAGCGGCGCCCCGGTTTTTAATGCAAAGGGCGAGGCTATCGGCATAGCCACGTTTCTTGTTGCGGAAGCACAGAATCTCAATTTCGCCATGCCTATAAGCTTGGTACGAGACAAGCTCTCCGCAACGAAGGTAGTGGCGGCCAGTGAGGCGTGCAGCGCAGACTTCACAAAAACTGCCGATTGCTGGTTCTACCAGGGTGTTGCTTACGGAAGCAACGGTATGTATGAGAAATCCATCGAGGCCTTCATGAAGGCGATACAGATAAAAGAGGACTTCTCGGCGGCCTACGTCAATCTCGGTGTCAGCTACATCGGCCTCGGCAGATATGCTGAAGCACGCAGGGCTTTTGAGAAGGCAATCCAGATTAAGCCGGACAGCGATGAAGCATATGAAAATCTGGGCGCGGTCTACGGCAAATTGGGCATGTACAACGATGCAATACGAACATTGAAGAAAGCCATAGCCATGAACGGTGAAAGTTCGCACGCCTACTACAACCTCGGTGTCAATTATGCGGTTACAGAAAACTACAAAGAGGCTGTGGAAGCCCTGAAAGAGGCTATTCGCGTCCAGCCCGATTTCTCAGCCGCCCACGGTCTTCTCGGTGTCACGTATGGGAAGATGAAGCAATACAAGATGGCATCCGATGCACTGAAACAGTCCATACGCCTGAAGCCTGACGATCCCAAATCGCATTACGCCATGGGTGAGATCTTTCTCGCTTTGAAGGACCGGCCTTCTGCGCTGGATGAGTACAAGGTATTGCAGAAACTGGACGCAGAGCTGGCGGAGAAGCTGTTCAGGCAGATCTATAAATAGTATATGGTGAGCAGGGGCCTATAGAGGGTCAAGGAAACCATTACATAGATCTTGGCATCAACAGGCAAAGAACGGGTGCAGTTTGTCGCTTTTTACACGCATGACCCGTGACCCTTGACATGATCGGCTCAAAGGAGAGATGCATGAAAGACCTGCACAAGATCTATACGGTTTTCAAGAAAGATTTTCCTGGGATCAATACGGCCCACGAGGCGTTGGGCGAAAAGATCCACAGCAAGTCGGGGCCTCTGTCCGGAAAGATTCGCTGGCTTATTAAGATCGCCATCTCAGGGGCCTCAGGTCATCACCTTGCTTTGGAGACGCACATCAAGAAAGCGCGCGCGGCCGGAGCAACAGAAGACGAAATCAAACATGCCCTCCTTCTTCTGATCCAGACCGTCGGCTTTCCCACATTCATGGAAGCCTATCAGGTCTACAAAAACCTGAAGTAAACAGCTGGGTGGATCGGCCGCTCGCACCGTTTTCTCCGCTCACTAACGCTCCAGGTCCGACCCGTTGGACATTTCGTTTCGCTCGATGCTTTTTGACTGCGAACCACGCTGGTATCGCTGCTGGATTCGGTAATTCGCAAAGTGAAATTGTTCTGATGCGCCAGGCCTCGGAGTCGGGCGCATCGTGCCACTGCCCGGTGCTGCGACCGGGCAGTAAACGGCAACGCTCCACTCTATTTACGGGTCCCCGGCCCTTCCGCGATGTTCGCTCCGAAAAGGTCCTCCCGTCCGAGAATCCATTAGTATGCTGACAGACTACGAAACTGGCTGGGGCGTGGACACCGATTCGAATTCGTGCGGAGAGCGAGGCGGCAGCGAGGAGCGGACGAAGGCGTACCGAAGGGTACGTTGAGGAGAGCGACGCAGCGACAACGAAGCTATACGCGCGAATTCGAATCGGTGCTACTCGACGAGGACTAGTGCGTAGAAGTTGCGTGTATCCGTGCGCTCCCTCACCACCTCTATCGGCAGTCGGTACTCCCGTGCCGTAGCGAACACATCGATGCCGCAAGCTTCCATCGAAGGCCGCGCCCTCTCTGCGTGGAGGCATGCTTTCATGTTGCAGGCCTTGCACCCGCCGCACGGCCCGCTGCCAAGCGTCCATGCTTTATAATAGCCGTCCAGAAAGAGGGATCGCTCGATATCAACGGCGGTTTCACTGAGCCGTTCAACCTTCTTGCCGTCTTTCTCAATCCGCCGATGGAGCAAAATCCCGAAAGTGTAGGAATCAAGGATCTTCCGCATCTCATCAGGCGTCGGCGTTCTCGGCGGACAGCACAGACTCGTCCCGTATCCCGCGCAGCCGAACTGACACTTCATCCTGACCCAGGGCGCTGTTACAACGCGCGACGTCTGCACAACAACCGATCGATCGATGCCTTTGTTCTTGGCCATCTCAAGGTATGGCTTGAATCGCCGTGCCTTATCCATGCTCCACCTCCGCGAGGATAGTCGATCTATTCTACTGCATCCACATCGCTCTGTCCAAGAAAGACTTGACAAGCTCCACGGGTCCCGATAAGGTGTACGACACATACCGTTCCGGTATAACAAAGAGGCCGCATGGAGGTAGTATGCGAGGTTCAGATCTGAGATTAAAATTTCTGTTCGTTTGCCTTGCTGCCTTCTCTCTTCTTCCTCTCCCGACACAGGCGCAGCAGGTAGAGGCCAGATATCCGAGCCATCCTATCACGTTCATCAATCCTGTGCCGGCAGGCGCCGCAAGCGATCTTTGTTTTCGCATGATATCGAAGGAAGCTGAGAAATTCCTCGGTCAGCCGATAGTCGTCGTTAACAAGACCGGCGGCTCTTTCACGGTGGGCATCGCGGCTATTGCCAGCGCCAAGCCGGATGGCTACACTATCGGTTACGCCGGCCATCCCGGCATGTTCGTCCCTCCCCTGACTGAAAAGGTGCCCTACCATCCGGTTAACGATTTGAGGGAGATCATGCAGTTCGGCATTATAAATATCGCAATCACCGTCAAGGGGAGCTCACCTTTTAAGACCTGGAAAGATATAGTTGCGTATGCCCACCAGAACCCGAAGAAACTTACGTACGGGAGCGCCGGGGTCGGAAGTTTTGGCCATCTTGCGCTGGAGCAGATAGCCAGGAGGGAAAAAGTTCAGCTCACACATATTCCGTTCAAGGGGTCACCGGAAACGCAGGCTGCTCTCCTCGGCGGCCACATCATGGTCGGGACCGGCGACTTTAATTATCCGCTCATCGAATCCGGAGAGATAAGACTCATACTGCTGGTCGCCGAAAAGCGTTCCCCCTATTACCCCGACGTGCCTACCATAAAAGATCTGGGGTATGACTTTCCTGCTCCCACGTTTCTCAACATCGCAGGGCCGAAGGCTCTTCCTGACGAGATCGTCAAAAAACTGGACGATGCCTACAGTAAGGCGATGAAAGAGCCTGCTTTCATCAAGGGGATGAAGGAGCTTCGCTTCACCATCCTTTACAGAAACGGCAAAGAGCTGGACGAGTACGTGGCGTCAAGCTACGATGCCTTTGCTAAGCTGCTCAAGGAACAAGGCCTCATCAAGTAGGCTTCCACGCTCTGGCCCTAGGGCGTGCCCTTCGCTAATTGCTTTTTGTCGATCTTGCCCTGACCTGTTTTGGGAAGCTCCTTCAAAAATTGTATGAACCGCGGCGCCTTGAACGGCGCCATGTTCTTCCGGCAATGATCCCTGAGCTCCTCTGCGAGAGCTATCGGATGCATCAAAGCCTTCATGCAGCACGATGAATGCTTTTGTCTTGGCAAGCCCGTCAGCATCCTTTATGCCAAGCACCGTACACTCCCTGACTGCTTTGTGCTCTTCCAGGCACTTCTCTATTTCGAGCGGCGCAACGTAGACACCGCTCACTTTGATCAGGTCATCCGCCCTGCCTTCATACCAGAAGTAGCCATCCGCGTCCTCTTTGAAAAGGTCGTTCGTATTGACCCAGTCATTGCCGACAAACGTCCTTTTCGTCTTCTCATGCTCCAGGTGATAGTACGTGCCCGAAGCCTCCGAGCGCACATAGAGGATGCCCGATTGGCCTTTGGGCACTTCATTGCCTTCCGCGTCGACGAGCTTCACTTCAACGCCCGGCTGCACATGCCTGAACTGCCCGGCTTCACTTTACCGGGCTCGTCCATGAAGTAGCCGAGGTAGGTCTCGGCCGAACCGACCGAGTTGAGTATTTCGACTCCGAACTTTTCGGTGAACTCCTTGTAGAGCTGCCCCGACAGAAGCTCGCCGGATGAGATGCAGAGTCTGATAAAGCTGAGATCAGCATCCTTTGCAAGAGGACTCTGGAGCATCGCGCGCATCATGGTCGGCACGTTGAGAAGCACTGTGGGCCTGTACTTGTAAAGGCACTCGTATACGGATTCTACGGTGCTCCTGTCCGGATAGAGAGCGACCGCTGCCCCCGCCGTGTATGGGCCAGTTCATGCCGAGATCACGCGCGTAATGGAAGAAGAGCTTGGGCACGCGAAAGACAATATCGTCCGGCGTGTAGTGGACGGTGTACTGGAATGATTCGAAGCCGATCACGCCGTCGTGGTGCATGTGGGGAACGCCTTTCGACTTTCCTGTTGTGCCGCCGGAGAAATTCCAGAGCGCGAGATCGTTCCTGGTTGTGGGCGCTGTCTTGAGCACAGAGGATGCTTCGCGCAGTATTTCGTTGAGCGCGAATTCTCCCTTTTCGAGCGAAGGGAGATCATCACCGGCGACGAAAATCGCCCTGTGAAACGTCGAGCCTCTCATGCCCTGCCGAACCCGCTCCAGCGTCGTGCGATCCACGATCACCACTTTCGGCCGCACATAGTTGACGAAGTACTCATAGTCGGACGGGAGAAGGTACGTGTAGGCATGCGTTGCCACGCCTCCTATCTTCATGGCTGCATACCAGCCGGCGAGCCATTCGGGTGTGTCCTGCAGGATAAGCAGCACACGGTCTTCAAAACCGACGCCGAATTCGCGGAAAAGGTTCCCGACGCGATTCGTCAGTTCGCACATGTCGTTGAACGTATACTTCTCGTCCCGACAATAGACTGCCACTTTCTCGCCTCTGCCTGCCGTAACATTATCCTCGAGGTAATACGTGGCGAGGTTGAGCTGTTCGGGTATCTCGATATTCAGTTCCGGACCGCGCGTCATGATAAAAGACCTCCTTTTCTAACTGAATGTTACGCTCTCTGCAAAGTTCCATCGGCTTTTTTTACGGGGTAGGAGACCATCAGAAGCGGTATCAGCGCGGCAGCCGGCATCACCATTATTAGCCGGAGCACGGTGAGAATTCCCCATGCATCGGCTACCAGGCCCAGCAGGCCCGCTCCCACGCCGCCGACGCCGATCACAAACCCCAGCATCAGCCCGGACGCCATGCCCAGCCGGTCCCGCAGCAGGGTCTGCCCCATGACCACCGTTACCGAGAAGCTTGAGATCAGTACGAAGCCGACAAAAAAAATCGCGACGAATACCCACATTCCGGAAGCCTGCAGGAACAGAAAAAGCAACGGAACCGAGCCGACCAGTGAGATGCAGACGAGAGACTTATGACCGATCCTGTCTGCAATCAGCCCGCCGGTCATGGTCCCCAGGGCACCGCCGATCAAAAAAGCAAAGACAAGTCTGCCTCCATTGATCGGATCACCCTTGAGAATTGTAATATAGTAAAAAGGGGCAAAGGTAATCAAGCCTATATGCGCAAAAGAGCGCAGGGTGACCGAGCCGACAAGAAAGCCCATGGAACGCCAGGGGTGTTCCACCTGTACAGACGAAGCTGCTCCGGCTCTTGATTCACGGCTCTTCCCGGATGTGAACGGCAAGGTCAGTTCACCCAGGTACCAGCTGAGGATAGCGAACATCAGCGCTCCGGGAATGAGAAACAGAAGCGTGCCCTTGAGCGCCGCCATTTGCATCGCATACGTAACCAGAAGCGGACCAAACGCCATCCCGAAGTTGCCTCCCACCTGGAAGAACGACATGCCCGTCGCCATGCGGTCGCCGGTGAAATAGTGTGTTATCTTGAAGCTCTCCGGATGGTAGATTGCCACTCCCATACCGCTGAATATCACGAAAATCAGCAACACGCCGTACGTCGGTGACAGACCGGTCAGAGAAAAGCCACCGTACGTCAACACAACGGAAAGAGGCAGGAGCCACTTGATCTGCACCCGATCGGAGAAATAACCGAAACAGGGCTGAATGATCGACGAGGTGAGGTTCGATATCATGATCACTGCCCCGACTTGTGCGTAGCTGAGTGAAAAGGCTGCCTTGAAAAACGGCATGATGGCCGGGAGAGCAGAGCCCGTTACATCCATCAAAAGATGGCTTGCACTCAGGATCAGAATAAGTTTAAGGTTCATCCTTGCGCTCATTCGCCTTGCCTATACCGCCAAATACTCACGCTCTATCTCCGGCCTTGCCTGCAGCTCTGCAGGCGTTCCCTCGAAGACCATTGCGCCTTTATTTATCACGTACATGTAGTCTGCCACGTCCTGCGCCAGAGGTAGATTCTGCTCTGCCAGTAGTATCGAGGCGCCCTCCTGCCTCAGCTCTTTTATGACTGCGCCGACCTCCTGGATCACCATCGGCGCAAGTCCCTCCGATGGTTCGTCCATCAGGATCAAGCTCGGGGTTGGAAATCAAGGCCCGCGCGATCGCGAGCATCTGCTGTTCGCCGCCGCTCAACTGATTTCCCCTGTTGGCCAATCTCTTTCCAAGAACAGGAAAAAGGGCGAGCACTCGTGTTGTATCCCACCCTCCCTTTTTGCCGCGGCTCGCGCGCTGCTATCGCGAGGTTCTCCCTTACGGTCAGCGATGGAAATATCCGGCGCCCCTGAGGCACTAAGGCGAGCCCTTTGCGGGCTATCTCAAAAGCCGTGAGGCCTGTGATCTGGTGCCCCTGAAACCACACCTTGCCGCGTCGCGGAGGGGTGAATCCCACGACCGAACGCATGGCCGTTGTCTTGCCCATACCATTGCGACCGACGATGGAGACTACCGACGATGATCCTACACGCAGAGAAAGCCCCTGCAGTATGTAGCTCTCACCGTAATACGTATGTATATCTTCAACTACCAGAATATCGTTCATGAGACCGTGCCCAGGTATATCTCCTTGATTCGCGGATTGGTCCTTATCTCCTCGGGCTTGCCGTCAGCGACGATTGTGCCCTGATGGAGAACGATGATCCGCTCCGCAAGCGTGAAGGCAATCTGCATGTCGTGCTCTATGATAAGGAGCGTCACATCTTTCAGCAGATGCTGAATCATGTTTGCGAGCCACACGCCTTCAGAACGGGTGAGTCCCGCAGTCGGTTCGTCCAGAAGCAGTATCTTCGGCCCGGCGGCTATGCCGAGCAGTAATTCGACGAGCCGCATCTCACCGTGCGATAAGGCGGTTATCGCAAAATCCCTCTTATCCCAGAGTTTCATTTCATTCAGGAGCTTTTCGGCCTTCTCATACAGGTGCCTGTAAGAACGGAGCGGCTTCACCATCTGATAGGCGCAGGGGTCATGCGCTTGAAGCGCGAGCAACAGGTTTTCCATGAGCGTGAAAAAAGGGAAGAGGTCTGTCACCTGGAAGGTGCGGGCGAGTCCGAGCCTGGTCCTGCGGTAAGAGGGCATCTTCGTGACGTCACGGCCGAACAGGTGTATGGCGCCTGCCTGACGGCGGGCAGCTCTCCGCTGATGAGATTGAACAACGTCGTCTTTCCGGCCCCGTTCGGCCCGATGATAACAACACGACGCTCCTCGGCCGGTATGCGTAACGAAATATCGCGCACCACCTGCAGCGCGCCGAAATTCTTGTAAAGGCCATCCAGCTTTAGCGCTTCTGCCACGTAAGCTTCTCCTGCAGGCTCGTTATAAAGCCGGCAATACCGCCCCTGAAAAAGAGCACCACGCAGATGAAGATGATCCCTTCGATCCCGAACCAGTACATCGTATAGCTAGAGATCCAGTACCGCAATCCGGTGTAGGCGAGCGCACCCCACAGAGGTCCCCAGAACGATCCCACGCCGCCGATGAACATGATCATCAGCGCATCTCCGGACCAGAGCCAGTGCAGCTCAGCCGGATTGACGTAGCCGTTGAAGTAAGCAAAAAGAGCGCCCGCCGCGCCTGCTATCACAGCGGAAAGTATATACGAGATATACTTGTAGAGGAACGTATTATAGCCAAGCGCCTTCATGCGGTGCTCGTTATCGCGTATGCCGACCAGTGCATGGCCGAATGGTGAGTTGATCACCAGACGCATCACAAAGAAACAGAGTGCAGCAACGATCACCACAAAATAGTAGAAGCTGACATTGCCGGCGGTGGACAGGGAGAGGGCCACATTCGGCCGCGGAATATCCTTTATACCGTCATACCCGAACGTAATCGCCTGCATCGGGTACATGGCTATGCACCAGACCACGTGGCCGAAGGCGAAGGTCACGATCATGAAATAGAGGCGTTTCACCCGGAGAGCCAGAACCCCGAAGAAGGCGCTGAGCACGACTACCGTGGCAAAACAGATAAGCGCAACGAGATAGAGATTGGTCACAATGCCGCGGGTGGTCAAAATCGCAACCACGTAGGCCGCCGAGCCCCAGAACATTGCCTGTCCGAGCGAGACGAGGCCTGTGTAGCCGGTGAGCAGGTTTGCGCTCGTCACGTAGATGCTGTAAATAACGATTGACGTTGCCAGCGTGATCGCATAGTTCGGCAACAACGGCACCGCAAGAACAGCCGCTGCAGCAATGATCGTCACCAGAATAGATTTCAAGCGGAAAGCAGTTCGTTCCATTTAACCCTTTTTCCCGAAAAGACCTTCCGGTTTTACCAGAAGAACGATCACGACAACCAGATAGATCGTGAGCGAAGCATAGCTCGGCCAGAGCACCTTCCCGAGCGTGTCGCTCAAACCCATGAGCAGGCAGGTCACGAGGCAGCCGGTCAGGCTGCCGATGCCGCCCACGATGACAACGGCAAGCGCAAGCATGATGACCTCGATATCGAGGCCGATATGCAGACCGAGTATCGGTGATCCCACGAAGCCCCCGAAGCCGGCCAGGAAAGCGCCCAGGCAGAAAACCATGGTGAAAACCAGCGGGATATTTATCCCCAACCCTGTCGCCATCTCCTGGTCGTCCACACCGGCCCGCACGGTCGCTCCCCAGAGTGTGCGTTCCTGAAACCAGTAGAGGCCGATGAAGACGAAAGCGCCGATCAGTATGATCGCCAGACGGTAAGCCGGATAAGGGTTGCCGAGCACGGGAAGCGACATATCGAGGAAGGATGGCGCCTGCACCCAGCGAGGCGTGCCCGTCCAGATAAACAGCGACAAATCGCTTAAGACCAGGCTGAGAGCAAACGTGAGCAGGATCGACTCGTGGCCGTGCAGCCCGTAAACACGCCGCATGAAGAATCGCTCGGTGAGGAAGCCGAGGAAAGCTCCGGCTGCGGCGCCCGCGGCTATACCGAGAAGAAAGCTGCCTGTAGCTTCCATCGCGGTAAGGCCCACGTAGCCGCCCACCATGAAGTAAGCGCCGTGGGCAAGATTAACAATGCCCATCAAGCCGAACATCAGGCTGAGCCCTGCGGCAAGAAGAAAGAGCAACATGCCGAAGGCGATGCCATTGAGAACCTGAGAAACGGCTACGGGCAATTCCACGGATCTGTATCCTCTATCGCTTCTTTCTGCCGTTTGAATTTACTTGAATCGATGCTCTTTCCATTGCGACAGCACCAGTTTCCCAATCTCCTCAGGCCACGCGTGTGGATACCATAAGGGTAGACGACTCGAAGACATTCCTGCGACGAGCAGAAAAAGCATGCTGCGATGCTGCTATTTCTATCTTATGAGACTTGCGCCTTCTCACTTGCCCGGCATGACCGTGGAGCCCTCCGGCGGCTGCTGCACCTGGGGGATCACGTCGAGCACGACGTTCTTAACCACGCCGTCCTTCTTCTGCACCTGCCGGATGAAGAAGTCGCGGATCACGTTTCCGTTGGCATCCAGGCTCAGCGACGTGCTCTCCACGCCCTTGATCTTTGTTGTGTGCATCGCCTTCAGAAAAGCCTCGGTGTCCTCGACATTGCCTTTAATGGCCTCAAGCGCCGTCACGATGAACTTCATGGACTCATAACCGATCGCAACGTCTGAATTCATCAGTTTCTTCTTGCCGTACTTCGCGTAGTACTGCTCGGTCAGACGTTTGTTTTCGGGCGTGTCGATAGCTGGGGACATAATGTGCCCCGCTCACTATTCCTATCATCTTATCCTTGAAGGTCTGAATGGTGAAGTAATCTTCGGTGAAGGTCCAGTGGGTGCAGAGCTTTATCTTTTTGTCGAGTCCCAGTTCGAAGTATTGGCCGACGAAGCGCTGGATGGAGACATCGCCCGGTTCAAATACAAAGATGGCTTCGACATCGGGTTGGAGTCGCGCAAAATAGGGAGCAAGATCCATGGTTCCCAGCGGCCACAGAATGGTCTGGACTATCTTGCCGCCCGCTTTCTCATAACCTTGCTGGAATGCCCAGATCTTCCCCGTACCACCGGCGTAATCGGGCGCCATCAGGGCCATCTTCTTGTAGCCGAGCTTTTCGCGCGCATACTTGCCCAGAGGCATTTCCATCTGCCCGTCAGCATAGGTGATCCTGAAAATATACTTGTTCGGAGGAAGCGTAACCCTTTCCGTGCCCGCCATGGCAACGACGACCATCGGCACCTTTGCTTTCTCGAGGTAGCCCCTGACCGCTATTGCAGCCGCGCTGTTGGTGCCGAATAAGACCATCTGCGCCTTATCCTTTTCCACCAGTTTCTGCGCCACCTCAACCGAGAGCTTGGGGTCGGTCTTATTGTCGTACTCAATAATCTTGATGGGCCTGCCCGCCACCTTGTACCCGATTTCCTCCAGGTAAATGTCGTACCCCTGCTTGGCATTCATCGAGGTCTCGGACATGACACCGGTCATCTCTGTGTCAATGCCGATCCTTATCGGTTCTTTGCCGGCTTGAGCCTGCGCAAGAGAACTGAGCGCGAGAAAAACAAAAATGGCACATAGAAAGCATCCAAGAACCGTTGACTTATGAGTTGACATCATTCCCCTCCCTTTTTTGTAGACTGCTATTGATCAGCAGCCGGGTTAAAACCTCTCATGATCTCGATGAGCTGTTCCGCGAATAGGCGCGTGAGTCGGCCGATGCATGGACCGCGAAGGAGTCTCCGTCGGCGTCTCCAGGCTGAACCATTCCTCTGAGTAGACATTTACCGATCGGCATGTACAAAGCCGACTAAATCAGTACAAGAAGAGCCGAGGATTGTCAAGTGCTTTTTTGATGTTGCTTTTTTGATCTTTACTGGCCCAAGAAAATGCTTGACAAGCATGGTGGAGGCTTATAACGTCTTATCCGCCAGACATCTCCCAGATGGGACTGGCCCGGACGGGTTCCGGCCTCCGCCGGAATGACGCGACAACGAAAGCATACCTTGAAGGCGAGTCGGTATTAGATGGGACAGACATTAGTATACGGCGTACTAAACGGCGCTCTTTATGGCATCATTGCGATAGGTATTGCGCTGGTGTTCGGGGTGATGAGGTACCTGAACCTGGCGCAGGGCTCGCTCATCATTCTCGGCGCATACGGCACTCTCTTTCTTTTTCATGCAGGGATCGATCCTTTTGCCTCGATGTCCTTTATCGCTCTGGCGCTTTTTCTTATCGGCGGCGCACTCTTCTGGGCCTCTTTTTCCCGCCTCATCGTTTTTCCCGAACCCGGCAGGATAAAGGGTTCGCTCCTCATCAGCTTCGGGTTGATGCTGCTCATCGATAATCTGGCAACAATGCTCTGGACAGGCGATGAGCGAAGCATAACCCCTTCATATTCAGGCCTGACCTTCGGGCTGGGCGGGCTTCGCTTTCCTCTTATCGGATGTCTGGGAATGTTCTCCGCTCTCGTTATCATAGTGGCCCTTCACCTCTTCCTTTCCAGGACTTACTTCGGAAAATCAATACTGGCAGTCAGCCAGGATCACGAGGCTGCGAGCCTGATGGGAGTTAATGTCAACTTTACCTGCCTTGTCTCCTTTGCCATCAGCGTGGGTTTAGCCGGTATCCCTGCCGTGTTGATCGGGCTGAAATCATTTTCGCCGACGGTCGGGATTCAGTGGTTCAATAAGGGCATTGTCGTTGTTATGCTCTCGGGTCTGGGCAACATCCACGGGGTCTTCCCTGCCGGACTCTTCCTTGGATTGGTTGAAGCAATCAGCGTCTACTTTTTCGGCGCGCCCTATCGGGAAGTAAGTGGTCTTGTTGTCTTCGTCCTCGTCATGGTTCTCTTTCCAAAAGGGCTTTTCAAGAGGCAGGAACTATGAGCAGGGGTAAAGCTCTGATCATTATCAGCGCCGGAGTCCTGATATTCGGGCTGCTCCCTTCGTTCGTCCGGTCGGTGTATGTGCTCAACCTCCTGCTCACGTTCTTTCTTTACGTGATTATTGCGCAGAGCTGGAATCTTCTCGGCGGCTTTACCGGCCAGGTGAGCCTCGGCCATTCCGCCTTTTTCGGAACAGGGGCTCTCATCACGCGCCTGCTCTGGACCGGCGGCATTCCCATCGCGCCCGCTCTCGTCGCCGGAAGTCTCAGTTCCGTCGCTCTCGCGCTCCTTGTCGGTGTTCCATGCCTGCGTATGCGGTCTGCCTATTTTCCAATCGGGACGCTGGCGCTCGCCATGATCGCCCAGATCACCGTGGCTAATCTCTTCCCCGTGCCCGGCTCTCTCTCGAGCGCCTATCTGACGGGTTACAGCATTCTGAATCGTTACTACCTCGCGCTGCTGGTGGCCGCGCTCACAGTTCTCCTCGTTTATTGGATCGTGCGCTCCCGGACGGGACTCGCTCTCGTCGGTATTCGCGACGACGAGGCTGCAGCCGAGGCCCTGGGGGTGAAAACATTCCGGCACAAGGTCTTCGCTCTCACGGTAAGCTCCTTCCTGGTCGGGCTCGGCGGCGGCATATTCGCCTATCATCAGATCAGCTATTACTTCTATGCACCATTCGAACTGTCGTGGTCTTTCCTTCCGACCCTGACGACGTTCATCGGCGGTCTCGGGACGATTACCGGTCCCATTCTGGGTGCGGCGTGCTTTCTGGGACTCAGCGAACTCTTTGCGATCAGCCTGGGTGAGGTGCACATCGTCGTATTCGCACTAACCTTTATCCTGGTCGTTCTCTTTGTTCCCGGAGGCTTAATGTCGATCAGCACGAAGATACGTGCCATCACCGGAAGATGATGGGGAGGTAGCTGAGGAGGAAGGTAGAATTATCGCCAGACCAGATACGAGACAGAGACTAGGACAGAGTCCAGACAGATGTTTATCCCTCCAGCCTTGTCGACCTGACAAGGCTGGATCGGTCTATGAATTCTCAAGGCGGCGAATTCAGTAGACAAATAGTCGTCTGCAGTCGGTCACGCAGTTATCCGTATTTATCTGTGGTGAGGTGCTGAGTTTATCGGCGATGAAGAAAGATGTCTCGCGAAGTCGGTGCTGAAAGGAGAAATTGAATGAACAAAAAGAAGAAGTACAAGAAGATGCAGCTTGATCCACGCGCAACAGCGTTCGTGATCATCGACATGGAGAACGATTTCTGCAAGCCCGGCGGCAAGCTTTACCATCCGGACGGCGTGGACGAGGTCATCCCGCAATGTCAGAAACTTCTGGAAAAGTGCCGCGCCTCAAAAGCGCAGGTAATCTTCGTGCAATCGCTTCGCGATAAGAATTCCCCGGAATTTGTCCGCTTCGGAACTGCTCCTTTCATACTGAGGAACACGTGGGGCTCTACCTACATCGAAGAATTACGTCCCATGCACGAGGAGCCCATAGTGGAAAAGGAGACACACGATTGTTTCCACAGGACGGAGATGGACGCCCTGCTGGAAAGGCTCGGCGTAAAGCCGGAAACTCATTCGATCATTGTGATGGGCGTTGCCGCGGACGTCTGCGTCTATCACGCGGTCATCGGCTTTCACGTTCGTCATTACAACGTGGTTGTCCCTATCGATTGCTGCGCAGGCTATCCTCGTGGCAGGCGGATGCTGGAAAGGCAGATGGAAGGGCCGGCTTACAATTATAATGTTGCAGTTACACATTCAGACCTGATAACGTTTAGGTAGATTTTCGTGCGCCAAAAGTTCTATGAAAAGAAATGCAAAGCTAGAATTTTATCGCAGATGAACGCTGATAAGAGCCAGGAGAGATTTACGCAGATGCGTATGCCGGTGGATAGCATTGTGATACGACGTCAATGCTATCCACAGTTCAGCGCTGCGCGCAGCCCTCTCACCTCACCGAAGGTGCTGGGGTTGACCGTCTGTGCCGTCTTATCACACAGGCGGTCAAAGATAATTCATCAGCGTTCATCAAGGCTTTTATCCGCTCTTATCTGCGCTGAAAAGCGGTTTCTTACGAAAAAAGACCTAGAGTTTGACAATACCACGAAGGAAAATGGGGAGGAGAGATATGACAAGGAGATGCATCAACGTGATGGTGACGGTTTCAGTGCTCGTGATCGTGATCGCAGCTTTCTCCTGGAACATGGCGGTTGCAGCACCGGCAGCGCCTGCCACAATCAAGGTGGGCGTTGTGGACGCATTGACCGGCAACATGGCTGCCGGCGGCAAATGGGTCAAGCAAGGTTACGATATAGCGGTTAAACACGTAAACAGCACCGGCGGCGTCTTCATCAAAGAATACGGCAAGAAGATCCCTTTGGAATTGATCTTCCTGGACGACGAGTCGAACCCCACCAAAACCGTGAGCAGGATGGAAAAGCTTTACTCCATTGATAAGGTCGACGTCTTTCTCGGCGGATTCGCCGCGCACCTTATCATTCCGCAGCTCGCGATTGCGGAACGGTATCGCGTACCCCTCGTGGTCACAACCATAGGAAGCACGGCTGAGTTTGAGAAGGGATACAAGTATGCCTTTACGCCGTTCATGGCGGAACAGGACCAGGTCATCACCTTTCTGGACGTTCTTGACTCCATCCCGAAGAACCAGAGGCCTACAAAGATCGCCTTCTTTGAAATCCAGGAAGAGTGGGGTGTAGCCACGGGCAAATACCTCCGCGACTTAGCAACCAAGCGGGGCTATACGATTCCTACGTACGAAAAGTATTCGATGACGGCGAATGATTTTTCGTCACTCATCGTGAATGCCAAAGCGGCGGGCGCCGAAGCTCTGTACACCAATCCTTCACCGCCGCAAGGCATAACGCTCGTCAAGCAGATGAAGGAACTCGATTGGACACCTAGACTCGCATACATCATGAGGGCAGCGGATGTCGCCATGTGGACCAAGAACCTGGGCAAGGACGGGGATTATATCTGTCACTCGGGTGGTTGGGATTATCACCTGAACCTGCCCGGCGTGGCAAAGTTCAGCGCTGATTACAGGGCAGCGTACAATGACAATCCGGAACCCCCGGCCGGCTCCGCGTATGTCTGCGTCCAGGTTCTCACCGATGCTCTCGAGCGCGCAGGGACCCTCAACAAGGACAAAGTAAGAGACGCGCTGGCTGCCACAAATGTGATGACCATCATGGGGCAGATGAAATTCAAACCGAATGGCCGGGGCGAAGGAAAGTATCTGCAGACCATGACCCAATGGCAGAACGGCAAAGACGAACTTATCTGGCCCAAGGATCAGGCGTCCGCGCAGCTTGCTTACCCCATGCCGCCGTGGAACAAGCGCTAGCGCAAGACCGATGCCTGAAAACAGGCTGGCAAGGAGGTTATGAAATGCATCGCAGGTTTTGCTGGAAACGCTTGGCCCTGATTCTTCTGCCTGCCGTGATCGCATGTTTTGTGGCGCAAACCGGAACGTGCTCAGGCGCCGAAACCAAGTATCCAACGCGGCCTATCAACCTGATCATCCCGTTTTCTCCCGGCGGCAGTTCAGACCTTGCAGTGCGTCTGCTGGCAAAGGAGTCAGAGAAGTATCTTGGCCAACCGGTCGTCGTCGTGAATAAAGCGGGCGGCGGCGGCACTATCGGCACGGCAGCTGTAGCCACAGCCAAGCCTGACGGATACACTATAGGCCAGTGTCCGGGAGGGGCTCCTCTTTTTACCATGCCCTATCTTGAGAAGATTCCGTACAATCCCGTCAAGGACCTCAAGTTCCTCATGGAGTTCGTGGACCTCACCTTCGGCGTTATTGTGAAGGCCGATTCTCCCTTTAAGACGTTCAAGGATGTGGTCGCGTACGCACGTCAGAATCCCGGCAAAGTGACTTACGGCACCAACGCTCCCAACAGCATCTCAAACCTGGTACTGGAACAGGTGGCGAGGAAGGAGAAAGTACATTTCACCCATATACCTTTCAAGTCGAGCCCGGAATATCAGGCAGCAGTGCTTGGCGGTCATATCATGTTCTGTGCGGGCGACTTCAACTATTCGATGATAGAAGCCAATCAGACGAGAGTCCTTGCCATCCTCTCGGAAAAGCGCAGCCCCGATTATCCTGATACGCCGACTCTGAAAGACCTCGGCTACGACGTGCCCTGCCCCGTGTTCCTCGGTCTTATCGGACCAAAAGCCATGCCGGACGAATATGCAAAGAAGGTGGAGGAAGCATTTGCCGCAGCCTTGAAAGAACCGGCCGTCATTAAAGGAATCAGAGAGCTCCGTCTCAGCATCCTCTACCGGAACAGCAAAGAGTTCAGCGAATATGTGGGGAGCAATTACGAATTCTTCGGCAAACTTCTGAAAGAGATGGGACTCACGAAGTAAGTGCTTTGATGACTATATTCGGAGATACTGAATACCGATTTGCATTCAAGATGGAGCCGAGGCGGCAGCGAGAACACCGAGTCAGGCGTACTCGAAGTACGTCGAGGAGTGCGACGCATCGACATCGACAGGTATACGCTTGAAGGCAAATCGGTATAGGAGGTGTTATGGGAAAGATTGATGTGCATTGTCACCTTTACCCCCAGGAATACTGGAAAGAGATCCTGAGAATTGCTGAGAGCGGCAGTCTGCCTGTTGATGTGCAGCGTATCGTAACGTATTACTCGAAGAAAGGCGTGCTCATTGCGCCGGAAGAATCGGCAGAGGTGGCGTCCAGCGAGGGGATAGAGACGCAGCTCCTCGGGCTCTCCATTCCGAATGTGTATATGGCCGATGCAGCAATGAGCCGGGACCTCGCGCAGATGGCCAATGACGCCTACGCTGAGATCAGGAAAAAGTTCCCTGGAAAATTTCTTGTTCTGGCAAGTGTGCCGCTCAACTTTCCGGATCTGGCGATCGCCGAGCTTGAGCGGGCAATCGGCAAGCTCAAGATGAACGGGGTCGTTCTCGGGACGAATATAGCGGGTAAGCCTCTTTCCTCTCCGGAATTCTTTCCGTTCTATGATCGGATGAACGAGCTGCGCGTACCGATTGTCATTCATCCCATGTCACCGCCAAGTACAGGCGATGGCGACGAATTCTTCGTGACGCCCCTGGTCGGTTACCTTTTTGAAACGACGGCGGCTGTTGCGAACATGATCTTTTCCGGCATTTTCGAGCGGTTCCCGAATATCCCGTTGATCTCTGCCCCATCTCGGCGGCGCCATTCCTTACGTGCAGGGACGGCTCGACAGCGGCTTTCGGAATCATCCTGCCTGTCGCAAAAATATCTCCAAGCCACCGAGTCAGTACTGCAGAGAATTCTATTATGACAGCGTCTCCTTTAATGTGGCTGCCCTGCGCTGCGCGCTGGAAGTTGCCGGGCCAGAGCACCTGGTATTCGGCACCGATTTTCCGTTTCAGCCGGTGGAGTCCATCCGTCTGATCAATGAGACCATAGAGGCTCTCGGCCTGCCGCCCGCACTGAAAGAAGGTGTGGAGAAGAAGAATATTTTGAGGATACTGCTCAACGTGTGAACGCAACTCAGGGCGCTCTCCGCTTCTTTGCTCGCTGAGCGAGCCAACTTTGCCATCCGACTCCGCCCGGAACGTGTAGCCTTCCGGATCGACGACAAATTATGTCGATCCGTAGTCGCCCCAGCCCCGCTGATCCTGTACTCATCACGTTTCCCTTTCTCGTGCAGAACGATTGACAGCTTGTTTATTACTGGTATAATCGTGATAAAGGGACCTGGTGCCTCGGCTGTGTTTGTTGGCTGTTGAACGTTAAAGAGGCATTCTGTAAAAGTAGGCTTTAGGGGGTGTTATACAGAATTTTTTCTGCATTTTCCGGAGAAAGGCAGAATTTTTTCTGTATACTTAATTGTTGGGCACAGCGAATGTTTTGAAGAAAATCGATCACCGTGAAGGAGGAGCGCGTACGTGCGGCAGGAGCATGAGATTAGGAAAAGAGAATGCGAGGAACTGACGAGAAGTGAGGAGCAGGCCCGGCAAGCAGTGGTAACCCGAAAGACTACAGCATCCTTGGGACAGAACACTGGGTATGAATGCGGACCAGCGCGTCGTTAAGCCCTGAACAACTTGGAATAACAGTATCCGGGGGCACTATGGAGAAAGGGGTACTTGATCTCGAGGTCTGGGGCACGACGTATAGGAAAGACCAGATAGGGTAGACGTTTCGGGATGCAATCTCTCATGGGCAGCGAACACGATGCCTTTTTGTGGGCAAACTCCCGGACGCAGGGGGGGCGGCCAAGCCCTTGGTGACGCTGCCGCCATAAACCGCCTTTTCTACTTCGAGGAGTGCGATGATGCCGGCAAAGTAGCTGAGACCCTCGGGAAGGGATTCGAGGAACGTCCAATCAGAACCGAATGTGGCATCACAGCCGACCCACTTCGCGGGGAACCGCTTGCTCTGGAGCACTCCGTGCAGGAGGTCACGGGCGATATCCGGCTTTATTCTGAAACGCACAGATCCTCCGGCACGAGGGTCGCTTTGCGCCGCTCTTGATACTCCTTGGTGAACCAGAGTTCGGGCATATAGAGCCGGCAACTGAGAAGCCCATAGCCTTTTTCGCTCGCATACGCCAAGAAGACGCCTGATTGGCAGTTCTCCACTTTTCCCACTTCTCCGCAGTACTGCCGGGCCACACCGACGGACTCTTTCCCTTTCTTGACCGACTCCGAGCTGTCGACGCTGAGCATGCCCTCGGGGACGCTATTGCACGAGCGAGCATCTCCTGATGCGTCGTCTCCATCCGCTCATGGTCCCAGTGATAGTTCTTCAGGAACTCCTGGAGTGACCGTACCGCACGGCTGTCAGAAGCTCAAGGGCGATCGGCTCGCGCTCGACTTGGCCGGTGCGTTGCTCAAGAGTCCGGAGAGATAGGCCAATCCGAGCCGCTCGTGCTCGATCCGGCCAAAACAATCATTATACTGTTCATGGAACGCAACCAGCTCATCCGCCAGTGCGCGGACGTCTTGTTCCGAGAGCTTCATGCGTGGCATCACTGCGGGATTCCAGTTCTCAGGGCGTATGACCATATGCTTGGCCTCCACGTTCATTGATCGTGAAGGACGGTGAAGGAGGTACGGCTTCTGTTCGCAGCCGATCAGTTCTCGAAAACGCGCCTCTAATGCATAGACATAGACCTCCTTGACGACACCATGATAGACATAGCCTTTCCCCTGCTTGCCGCTGCCGTACGTAGATCCGAGATCGATAAAGTTCGCCGCGCGATAGCTCGTCCCCCTAAACCGCGCGGGATCAACAAACGTTTCCACCATCCACAAGCGTCTCCCGAAGTGCTCCTCCCAATCACGGGAAAGCCGGGCCAAGGTTCTGGCAAGCACGCACGAGGCGAGGTTCTTCACGGCGACCCAGGGAAGAATGAGGAACCGACTGTTCGTTGGCGATCCTGTTGAGATAGGTTTTCCTCTGCACAGAAGACCAGCCGATATAGGCATCCGCACGCGCAGTTTCAAGGCAGGGGCGCTGAAGGAAAGGGCTGCGACGGGTCGATCCCCGATGAAGGCGAGATACTTAGGCTGTGGGAGGAGTTTCTGGTAACCGAGATAATGATCGTAACGCACCAGGTGGTCCCAGAGCTCCTCATTCGATTGACGCGCTACCTCAACGGCAATGGGCGGCAAGGTATGTACGGGACCGCGAAGCGGCGATGCATCTATGCGACAGACATTCTGCGGGGTGCGTCGGTCTCTTTCTGGCAGCATAGTCCCCGACATCCTGAGCGCGTCACTCGTCAAAAGCGCACGATCCTCTGCTGCCGCAACGTCTCGGCGGCAGAAGCGGTCGGCCCTCCTTCACGCGCCTTGACGGAAACTATAGTACACGATATCTTTTCATTTGTCTACACAAAAGGATTCGCTGTAGTATTAATTGTTGGGCCTAGCAGGAGGGGACTTGATAATAGTATGGCACGTGCCGTGGGAGGGTAGTTCCGGTGGGGCTGTTTAAAAAAATAACTTCAAAAGAGACTCGTCAAAAATTGGATTTCTTTATGTCATTCCACGATCCCAGAGAGGGCCTAAGACCGGTGACTAAAGACGATGTCATCCCCTTAACCCTGTCGTTTTTGTTGGCATTCTTGACGTGCATAATAGCGGTGTGTTTGTATTGGCTATTACGGAATGTTGTCTCGGAACTACCTGCCTGCCTAATATTAATTTGCGCTCTGACAATCGGTCTAAGAGCCTTCAGGCGATTTCTCAGAAAAGAAAAGACATAAAGGAATGCATGGCAACACGTATAAAGAGCGAAAGAGCCCAACGAGCCGTTGGAGCGGATCGCGCAAGCGCTCCCGCTCAACTTGGTGTTATGAGGCGAAAAAACCATGATGAATATTTTACCTCTATGCCTTGTATGTAGTCTCTTCTGTCCGATTCTTGCCACGGCTTTGGACACACCCGTGGCATTACGGACTGAGGTTGAAAAGGCGACCTCTGATGGAGATGAGTTATATAAAGCCTGCCTGAAGGGTCCTGCTGTTGATGAGACCATTGGGAAAGAAAAGAACAAAATAGACGATTTCTGTGACCTTCGCTACGATGCCTATCGCGCCAACGGTGACGTATACTTCATTGCCGAGCCGCCCGCCACGGGTGGGACTGTTTTTGGAAGACACTACAGAGTTGCAGGAGACAAAGTCATCAAATCCACTATTACATGCATTGCTATACCGGAGGGTGCCACAAATACCGTAGGTGCCTACATAACGCATCTGCTATCCGATGCTCCGTCTGAGTTTCACGTGTTTGTGTCATTGAAATACAAAAAGCCGATCTATGTGGGCACCAAGACTGGTACGTGGAAAGTTGACGGTGGCAAAATTGAATTTCTTGAGAAGAGAAAGTAGAAACACTCATAACGACTGGGTGAACCCGACGCGGAAAAATGTCGGGCCTTTTTGCTTCAGTGTGGTTCCGCCGCGCGGGTTACCCACGTGTTGGCCCTGATAAACAATCAATAGATTGACATGCTGACCTACTACACGTATAGTATACGTATAGGAGGTGCGCGATGCAGAAGAAACTGACCATAACGGTGGATGAAGAGGTCTACGAAGGGCTGCACAGGACAATTGGCCCTCGCAAGATAAGCAGGTTCGTACAGGAATTAGTTCGTCCGCATGTCGTTCGTCCAAACTTAGAATCGGGTTACGCCGATATGGCAAGAGATAAGAAAAGAGAAAAGGAGGCCCTGGATTGGGCCGAGGCCACATTCAAGGATGCCGCCCATGAAAAGGCGTGAGGTGTGGTGGGTTAACTTTGATCCCTCAATAGGGGGAGAGATAAGAAAGAAGCGACCCGCAGTAATTGTAAGCAACGACGCCTCAAACCGTTTCCTTAACCGGGTCCAAGTTGTCCCTCTCACCAGCAACACTGACAAACTCTATCCAAGTGAGGCGGCAATCCTTTTTGAAGGCAAAGAAAGTAAAGCCATGGCAGACCAACTGGCGACTGTCAGCAAAGAGCGGCTCTTTAAACGCGCAGGCATCCTAAAGCAAGAGGATATGCGCAAAGTGGAGGAGGCCATC
Organism: uncultured delta proteobacterium; assembly: GCA_963825005.1. GTDB lineage: Bacteria > Desulfobacterota > Syntrophorhabdia > Syntrophorhabdales > WCHB1-27 > JADGQN01. Next base: position 314,756 of record CAWGRP010000013.1, read on the forward strand.
AAGGTCCAGTTAGACATCCATTAGAAAAGGGCCAACAAAACGCTGCAGCCGACCCGTAGCTGACCTCGTTGTTCGGCTTAGAATAAATTGAAATTCAGTCGGTCCGGTAGTATTCTTATAAAAATAAGGGGATACGTTATGTCGATACCCATGGAAAAAGATGAAGCACATAAAATGATTGACCGATTGCCGCCAAACGCCACATGGGACGATCTCATGCGTGAAATCTACGTCCGTGAGGCGATTGAACGCGGGTTAGCCGACAGTGAAGAAGGGCGGACCGTCGATGTAAAAGAGGTCCGGGCAAAATACGGCTTGCCCGAATGAAGGTCCGTTGGACCGAAACAGCCCGAGCTCACCTCGATGCCATCCATGCATACATTGCTCAAGACTCGCCTCACTTCGCCAAACGCACGGTTGATCAACTTACCCGAAGATCCCAGCAGATAGCGAAGTTCCCTTTCTCAGGCCGAAGAGTGCCCGAGTACGACATCGATCCAATCCGAGAAGTAATTGAGGGTGCCTACCGCATTATCTATTACGTCAAGTCCGACCAAATTGATGTTCTCGCAGTCATTCACGGAGCCATGGATGTGGTTGAGACATCTGGACGAGAAAAGGGCTGAGCTGAGCCGAGCGTTCCACCGGATCGCGTTCCGCTCCCGGTGAACTCGTCGTTGAGCCTGTAGAAAAAGTCTCTAGAAAAACTCGTTCGCGAGATGCAAGAAAAAGTGATCGCGCAGGATGCTCCACAATCGATTTTTTGCGAGGAACATAGGTAAGATGATACCTTAAAATCGCTCCCTAATCGCTCTCAGGAAGCGGCCAGGGGTTTTTCTACAGGCTCGTTAGGTGCCAATAATGACAAAGGAAAACAAAGGGGCTGCTCGCCTTCCGTCGGTAAGACAATTGAAGCTAAATGGAGGATACGCAATGAAGCAGCAAATCATCGCTTCTGGTCAGGGTCATGATTATAATTGGTCGAAGGATCATATTTCCGTAAAAACAACTCTGGATTTGACCGAGGGCCGCCTTACCGTTGTTGAAGACACGTTGAAACCCGGTTTTCATTTACCGCGCCACTACCACAAAACGATGACCGAAATCTTTTACGTATGCGAAGGCGCCATCGAATTCAAATTTGACGATGAAGCTGTAAACGCCACTTCCGGCATGACAATCAACATACCTCCCAACGTTTGGCATGAGGTGAAATGCAAGAACGGTGGAACGCTCATCACCATTTTCAGCCCGGGTGGGTTCGAAAAATACCTGGAAGAAATGGCGTCGCTGGCGGACGAACAGTTCAGGAATGAAGCCTTTATGGCGAGCCTGGCCGAGAAGTACGATATTTGGACGCAATAGTTCAAGAATCGAGCGGGCCATTGACATAAAAGGAATGCCGGACTCGTTGGAGGAGACGATGCACGTTGCAGGGATCGCACCATGCGGAATGAACTGTCGCCTGTGCCGCGCATACGTGAGAGACAGAAAAGCATGTCCCGGATGCGGAGGCGATGACCGTCTCAAATCAAAAGTCCGCATTGGGTGCCATATTAAGAATTGTGAGAAGATAAAGAATGCCGATCCCAGGTACTGTTTCAACTGTGACAGTTTTCCTTGTGAACGGCTGAATCATCTGGACAAACGCTACAGAACAAACTATGGCATGAGCATGATAGAGAACCTGGAGAGCATCAGGCAATTCGGGATAGAACATTTTATTCGAGAGGAGAAGGAGAAGTGGACCTGTACCGAATGTGGCGCATTAATTTGCGTCCATAACCCACAATGCCTTTCCTGTCAGCACGAGTGGCGGTAGAAATGGCAGGAGAGCCGGACAGGCCGTGGGACCCATCACTTGCGCTCTGATCCCGCAGGTGAATCCGGGCATAACGAGCTTACTGCTTTTCGGCAGCGAAAACAGGTAGCCTCTTCCAGCCCGGCCTTCAGTTTTCAGTTCACTTGTGGTCTCGGGTGTAATCCCGCTGCTTTCACGATCTCGGGGACTTTTTCTTCCCACTCGATCGCCATGATGTGCACGCCGGCAACGCCCTTGATCTGGCGCACCTGCTCAATCATCTCGATGGCGATCTTGATGCCCTCTTCCGCCACCTTCTCTTTCGGAACACCCTTGAGGCGGTCAATCAGTTCGTCGGGCACATCCATGCCGGGCACCGACGTCTTCATGTAGCGGGCCATGCCTATTGATTTGCACGGTGTGATGCCTGCGAGGATGTAGATCTTCTCGTGGACGCCGAGATCGCGCACCATCTCCATCCACTTTTCAAACTTGGGCATGTTGAAAATACACTGCGTCTGGACAAACTGTGCGCCTGCCGCAGCTTTCTTTGCAAGCCTCATCGCCCTTATCTCAAAAGGGTCTGCAAAAGGGTTTTCGGCGCAGCCGATGAAGAGATCGGGTCTCGTTCCTTTTACCTCCTCACCGCCTAAAAACTTTCCTTCGTCCCTTAATCTTTTCACGGTCTGGATGAGCTGCATCGAGTCTATATCGTAGACGTTCTTTGCCGTTGGATGATCGCCAAATTTCTGGTGGTCGCCGGAAAGACAGAGAAGATTATTGATGCCGAGGGCCGATGCTCCGAGTATGTCGCTCTGAATCGCGATCCTGTTTCTGTCCCTGCAGACCATCTGCATAATGGGATCAAAGCCGATCTCTTTCAAAATGAGTGAAGCAGACAGACTCGACATCCTGACCACGCTGGTCTGGTTATCGGTGACGTTGACTCCATCAACGTACCCCTTCAGATGGGACCCTTTTTTTCTCACGATTTCCGCGTCCGATCCTCTCGGGGGGCCGCACTCACCGGTAACGGCGAAGTTTCCGCTCTTCAGAATTTTTTCCAGGTTGCTCGCACTCATATCTTCAAATCCTCCCTCACCCTTCTTCTCGGTCCTCCGTCACGGCTCGTCGACCAATCTTTTAATGGCTGAATCTCCAGGTATTTGTCGAGCATGTTCATCTCTTTGTATCGGTCAACAATGAGCTGCCAGCCGCACGGCGTCTCCTTGTTAACCTCGCACTTCCCGCCCTGCGATCCGCCGCATGGGCCGTTAAAGATGCTCTTTGCGCAGCGTGTGACCGGGCAGATGCCGAGCGTCTTGTCGAGAATACAGTTGCCGCAACCGAGGCAGCGTTCCGCCCACACTCCATGCTCCTCCGTGACCCCGTCAAACGTGGTGTTCACCGCGGGCAGGACCAGCTTATCTCTGTAGTGCTCGGCCACAAACTGTATGCCGCAACCGCATGCCATGGACATGATCATCTCATGGTCACCGGCCAGGGGTTTCAAGCTCTCAACATACTCCGGATCACAGTTCCGTTCGAGCACGTGTTCGGTTATCTCGATCGGTCGTCCTTCTTTCTCCCGGTGCATCCTCAACTCGGAGGCAAGTATCGCAACCTCCTTGGCCCCGCCCGTTGCGCAGACGGTGACGCACTCGTTGCAACCCAGCAGGAGAATTTTTGAGTACGGTTTGATAAACTCAACAAGCTCTTCAAAAGGTTTTCTGTTAGCTACGATCATGGTTTACTCCTTGGAGTAGGGTCATGGGTCACGGGGCATGGGTCACGGGTAAACAGGGCAAAGCAAGTTGAATCCTGTCCTTTGCCATCTCTTTTCATTTGACCTGTGCCTCCTGAACCGCGCCCTTGTCTTCATTCTTTTGGTTTTCACGTGACCCGTGACCCGTGACCCGTGACCCTTTTTTCATCGGATTCGGTCCCAGTTGTCTGATCTTCTCTGTCATCTCGCGGGCGATCTCGGCAAAGCGCTGTCCCTGGGCCGAAGAGAGGTTATACATTGCTACGCGTTCTGCGCCGATGCCGCATTCATCGAGCAGCTGCTTGGCATAACCTACGCGTCTCTTGGCTCTCAGGTTCCCCACAAGGTAGTGACACTCTCCTTCGAGGCAGCCCGCAAGATAGACGCCGTCAGCTCCATTTTCCAGGGCTTTCAGCATGTGGATCACGTCCACTCTGCCCGTGCACGGCACTTTCAGCACTTTCACGTTCGTCGGATAAGTCAATCTCATCGAACCTGCCAGGTCCGCAGCGGTGTACGCTCAGTGCTCGCAGCAGAATGCGATGATCTCCGGTTCGAATGCTCCCATCAGTGTGCTCCTTTCGCCACAAGTGCGCCTGCTTTTTCAACGATCTGCACATCCCGGTAATGCATCAGCTCTATAGCCTTGGCCGGGCACTCGGATGCGCAGGTGCCGCAGCCCTTGCATTTGCTCACATCGATCTCAGCCTCGCCTTTCTGATTGATAACGGGCACGTGGTACGGGCAGACCCGCACGCAGCTCAAGCAGGCCGCGCACTTGTCGCCCGTCACATCAGCCACAACGCCGCCGACCATCAGCTTCTCCTTGGCGAGGATCGTGCACGCCCTCGCCACAGCCGCTTCAGCCTGCGTTATGCTCTCCCTGATATTCTTGGGAGAGTGGGCGAGACCCGCCAGATACATGCCATCGGACGCAAAGTCAACAGGCCGGAGCTTCATGTGCGCCTCTAAGAAGAACCCTTCCACGGTTCTTGGCACCTTCAGCAGGTTGGCAAGCCCCTCATTGTCCCTCGGTATAACGGCGGACGAGAGCGCCAGCAGATCAGCCTCCAGCTTCAGTTCTTCCATGATTGACGGGTCAAAGCAGGAGAGCACGAGTTTGCCGTTCGCCGATTCGAGAACAGGCGGTTTCTCCTTATCGAACCTGACAAAGCGCACGCCCGCGCGCCTGGCCGCGAGATAATATTTTTCCAGGAACCCGTAGGTCATGATGTCCCTGTAGAGGATGACCACGTCACGGTTCGCGTCCTGCTCCTTCAGGTGCATCGCATTCTTGATCGCTGTGGAGCAGCAGATTCTGCTGCAGTACGGCCGCTCTTCGTTTCTCGATCCCACGCACTGAATCATGACAACGCGATCCGCTTTCGGGAGTGTGCCCTTAACGATTTTTTCTTCCAGTTCCATCTGGGTCATGACGGCCGCGTTTTCGCCATAAGCATAGAGCCCGCGCGGTTTAAGTTCCTCACCGCCTGTTGCCACCACAACAACGCCGTGCAGCAGCTTGGTTGCAGTCTTTGTGGGGCCATGCAAGAGACCTGTCTCGAAATTGCCCTTGAACCCCGAATGCTCTACCGCGCTTGTCTCGGTCATCACGTGAATCAGCGGGTGCGTTGTGGTCTGTTCTATCAGGTTCGCGAGAAACTCCTGGGCATCGAGGCCGTCAACAGTCGAATAGACGTGCCTCATGTTGCCTCCCAATTGCGCCTCTTTCTCCACGAGAAAAACCTCAAAATTCTGACCAGCAAGCTTCAGGGCCGATGTCATGCCGGCAAGCCCGCCGCCCAGCACGAGGGCCTTCTTGTTCACGTCCACGGAGATCTCTTTGAGCGGCTTGATCTCGTTGGCGTTCGCGACGGCCATGCGCACCAGCGTCTTCGCCTTCTCGGTGGCGCTCTCCTTCTCCTTCATGTGCACCCAGGAACATTGATCCCGAATGTTCGCCATCTCAAAGAGGTACTTGTTAAGGCCTGCTTCCCGGATCGTCGTCCGGAACAGGAACTCATGGGTTCTGGGCGAGCAGGAAGCAACGATGATTCGGTTGAGACCTTGTTCCTCCATCACCTTTTTCATCTTCTCCTGCGTATCCTGAGAACAGGTGAAGAGGTTCTCGTCAGCAAGGACCACATTCGGCAGGGTCCTGGCATACGCCGCTACTTCAGGCACATTTACCACGCTGGCTATGTTCACGCCGCAGTCGCAGACAAAGACGCCGATGCGCGGCTCCTCATTCGAAACATCCCTTTCTTCAGGAAGCTCTTTGATGACCAGGCTCTTGCCGCGGGCCTCCGCAATGATGGAGGCCGCTTCGCACGCAGCACCGGATGCCTGCGTCACGGTCTCGGGTATGTCCTTCGGAGACTCGCACGCGCCGCTCACATAAATGCCTTCGCGCGTCGTGAGCAGCGGATTGCGCGGCGCTGATTTCACAAAGCCGTATTCGTTCAGCTCGACGCCAAGCACATTCGCAAGCTTCGCCAAATGCTCGGCAGGCCGCATGCCCACAGACAGCACAACCATATCGAACATTTCCGATTTTGTATTTCCATCCTCATCCACATAGAAGACTTCCACATCTTTTGTCTTCGGATCTTCCAGCAGCCGTGATATGGCCGACTTGATATAGCGAACGCCGTGCTCATGCTTGGCCCGCTCATAATACTGATCGAACCCTTTGCCGAAGGCGCGCACATCCATGTAGAAGATAGTGGGCTCAAGATCGTTCTGGTGCTCTTTTGCAATGAAGGCCTCTTTGGTCGCATACATGCAGCAGACGGACGAGCAATACTCGTGCACCTTGTCCCTGCTTCCCACGCACTGCAGCCATGCCACCTTCTTCGGGATCTTGCCGTCGGAGGGCCGCATCACAATACTGCAGGTGGGGCCGGTCGCCGAGAGTATCCGCTCGAACTCCGTGCTGGTCACCACATTCTTATACTGGCCGTAACCGAGCTCAGGCTTCAAAGAAGGATCGTACTCGGTAAGGCCTGCTGCGATGATAATGCTGCCCACGTTGACTTTCTCTTCTGTCGACTCCATGAGATAATTGATAGCTTCGGGCTTGCACGCCTCTTCGCAGAGTTTGCAGCCCAAACATCTCCTGCAGTTCAGGCAGCGCTCTGCCTCAGCCTTTGCGGCGGCCTCGTCCAGCACCAGATCGACTTCATCAAAGTCACCCCTCTGCTCCAAGGGCAACGTGGGGATAGCGACGCGCACCTTCTTCTCCACATCGAGCGGTGCATGTATGACCAGTTCATTCTCGCGCGCGAACCTGCCCTCCTTGAGATCTCTTCCCTCAAGATAGCGCTGGATCGACTCGGCAGCCTTCTGTCCCTGATCAACGGCATCGATCGCCATTCTCGGACCGGTCACGATATCACCACCGGCAAAAACTCCTGCCACTGATGTTTGGAGCGTGCATGCGTCAGCCTTGATCCAGCCTCCACGCGCAGGTTCGAGACCCGGGAGATCACGTATGAAATCGGTTTCCGGCGATTGGCCTATGGCGAGAATTACTGCATCGGCGCTGAAAGCCTTCGCCACAGCCACGTCATAGCACGGGCTGAAGCGGCCTGCCTCATCAAAGACATTGGTGCACCGCTTGAACTCTATGCCTTTCACTGTGCCATCTGCAGACCTGACGAGATTCGGTCCCCAGGCAGCGTGGATCTTTATCCCTTCCTGCAGCGTCTGTTCCAGTTCTGATTTGCTTGCAGGCATCTCTTCCCAGCGTTCGAGACAGACCATGTGGACGTCTTCTGCGCCGAGTCGTTTTGCTGTCAACGCAACATCAACCGCGACGTTTCCGCCACCGACAACCATCACTCGCTTGCCGAGCTGCAAAGGTTTCTTCTCATTTGAAAGGCGCAGAAACTCGATACCGGTCATCACGCCGCGGGCATCCTCGCCTTCCATGCCGATCTTTCTTCCGCCGGATGCGCCGCAGCCAATGTAAACGGCATCAAACGTTTCCTGAATCTTCTTGAGCGAAATATCTTTCCCCACTCTCGTGTTGTACCGTACTTCCACGCCGGCCTTTTCGACGAGAGATGTTTCACGCTCCAGCACATCTTTGGGTAAGCGGTAGGCAGGGATGCCCCAGTAGAGCATGCCGCCAAGTTTACTCGATGCCTCGAATATGGTTACCCCGTAACCTGCTTTCCTGAGATCGAGACCGCACGCCATGCCCGACGGCCCACCGCCGACAATAGCCACGCGCTTGCCCTTGTCTGTGCCCGCTTGCGGCACAGGCATCTCTCTCTTGCCGATCTCGTAGTCTGCCACAAACCGTTTCAGGGCGCAGATAGCAACCGGTTGATCAACCTTCTCGCCGCGGATACAGACACTTTCACACGGATGGTTACAGATACGTCCGATCACACCCGGAAAAGGAAGCCGGTCCCTGATAACATCGAGGGCCTCAAGATAGTTGCCTTCAGCTATGAGCCCGACATAGTCGCGCGCGTTCAGGTTGACCGGGCATCTGTTCACACACGGAGGGATCTCCCTGTCTATCATGTAGGTGGAAGGGATCGCCTGAGGAAAATTGATATAGGCGGCGCTCCTGCGGGAGAGGTCTTCGTTGTAACCGGCAGGAACTTCCAGGGGGCATTGGGGAGCGCAGAGTCCGCAGGAGGTGCACTTCTCTTTTATGATCCTGCGCGGCCTTCTTTTCAGCGTCACCGTGAAATTGCCGGGCTCACCGTCAAGCGCGACGACCTCACTCGCCATGAGGAGATCTATATTCGGGTTCCTCCCGGTTTCGACGAGCTTCGGGGCCATGATGCACATCGAGCAATCGTTCGTAGGGAACGTCTTATCGAGCTGGGACATTTTGCCGCCGATGTTGGGCTTCTCATCCGCCAGATATACTTTGAAACCCGCCTCGACGAGATTGAGGGAAGCTTCCATGCCGCCGATACCGCCGCCGACGACCAGTACTTTACCAACCTTATCCATGTTGCCTCTCACCTCTTCCTGTATACGGGATGTCTTTCTTCGAACCCGACAATCTCAACCATGTTTCTCTTGAGCAGATCCTTCATGAAGTCGAACGTCCTCGATTCCTCGAGGGAAAGCGTCAGTGCAAGTGCCGGGACTGTGGCATCTTTTTGGGAAAGCGCCTCCAGTATGCGCGCCCTCTCATAGCCCGAGCGTAAAAGCGGATCGAAAACAAGATTGAACTGCCGCTCCGTGAACGTCTCTCCGTACACGTTCTTGTCCATGAGATACGACTTACGATCAAGGAGCCTTTTCAGTTTATCCATGCCCTCGGGGTCGTGGGACTTGATGAATTCAAGTCTTTCTTCCAGTTCCATCTTCAGGCCCCCTTAACCTTCGTAAGTATTTTATCCGCGGCTATCATGTGCGATCAGGCGCCGTCCATCTTCCCATAAAGAGCAAGCTCGAATACCTCCGGCAGAAAGAGCACGGGCAGCGATTCCTTTGATCTGCCGAGCGAGGGAAGAAGGTCGAGATTCATCTGACAGAGCGGACACGGTGTGACGATAGCATCTGCACCCAGCGTGATCGCCATGTCCATGATCCTGTTCGAAAGTCTCAGGGTCATGTCTTTATTGGTAAGCGTCTTGCTCGCCCCGCAACATTCCATCTTGAAAGGCCAGCGCAGCACTTCGAGCCCGGCTGCAAAGAGCAACCTGTCCATGCTCTCGGGATTCTCTTTGTCATCGTAAGGATTGACTCTCATCATCCGCGTGAGGACGCACCCATAGTAGGGGACCACCTTCAGGGCCGAAAGATCATACTTCCCGTCCTTGGCGAGAACTTCCACGCCTACATAGTCGTCCAGAACCTCTATGATGTTCTTTACTTCGATGGCAGCGCTTGTCTGCAAAGGCTCGATCACCCTGTTCATCTGGGCGTGCAGAGCTGCATCGGAGCGGATCATTTCATTGGTCACTTTTGCCCTGTTGTAGCAAGCCGAGCAGGGAGCAAAAAGGTCGTATTCCGCTTTCTCCGCCAGCGCCAGGTTTCGCGCCGCAAGCGCATGGCCTAGCCGATCATCGATGGTGTGCCCTGCAGATGCGCCGCAGCAAGACCAGTCCTCGATCTCTTTGAGGGTGATGCCGTATCTGGCGAATATTTTCTGAATGGATGCCTCGTAGAACTTGCTCGACGATTTGAGAGAGCATCCGGGATAATATGCAAGCGTGGCCATCTTACTCTCCTCGTGCCTTTTCAAACAGGGCTTTCATGCCCCGCCTATCTTTTATGTTGTGGGGAAGCAGCCCCATTCTGCCCTTCAGCATCATGGTCATTCCCATTTTTGTATCTTCGAGAAAATTCTTCTTCGCCATTTTGTACTTGAGAATGGTCTCTATCTCGTAAAGCCGGCCGTGTTTTTTCACGCTGTCGAGGAAGTAGCTGTCGAACTTCCATGTATCAAGATCCTTTGCCTTACCCTCTTTGACTGCGATCTTTCGCAGCGTATCGATGACGAGGGCGATATCTATATCGTTGGGACAGCGTATGCTGCAGGTGGTGCACTGCAGGCAGGACCAGATCATTTGTGACGTGAGCGCCTTCTCTCTCTGGCCCAGGATCACATACCTGATGAGCCGGTGAGGAGAGAAATCCATCTCCGGGAGCGCGGGGCAACCGTTGGTGCAGCGGTAGCACTGATAACAGGCGCTGATATTTTCCCCGGTCTTCTGCTCCATCTCTTTAAGAAAGCCCGGTCCATGTATCGGTTCATGCCCTGATCCGCTCTTTGATTCATTCACAGGTTCACTCATAAATCTTCCTTCCTCGTCATCATGGAAATAGCCCGGGACAGCCTGCTCCCGGGCTACATCAAACTATCCAGATATACATATATTATAACAGATTGCGACCTTTTTTTGCAGGGCGCCCGGTTTACAGTTCCAGCCATGAATCTGAATACAGCGTCTGCCCGAGCAGCACGCGCGTTGTCTTGACGTAATCAACCTCTTCTCTGGAGAGTCTGGATGTGTCAACAGCCTCACCGTCCATTACCTTGTGCACCAGTGCCTCCAGTCCGGGCATCTTATCCTGGCAGATAGCCGCCATCTCAGCATCAAACGCATCGACGATCGCCGAGTACATGCCGTACCGTTTAATCATGATGAGATAGGTTCGGTTCAGGATGCCGCGCAGGTGGCCGGGCGCGCCGTTCGAGATATTCGAAAGCCCGCACGTTGATTTGCACGTCGGGGCAATCTCCTTCAGCATCATGACAAACTCGGTACAGCCCTGAACCTGGATCTGCTGGGTATTGATGGGAAGCACTATAGGGTCCACCCACAAATCGTCCTCGGGGATACCGAACTCGGCCGCCTTGGCCAGATGCTCGGCCGCCAGCATGCCGCGCTCATTCGCATCTCTCGGAATGCCTTCAACGCCCAGAGTCAGCGCGATATATGAAGCGTTATACTTCTTTGCCAGGGGAACCAGGGCGTCCATCCGCTCCGGCCTCGCCGAGATTGAGTTAATTAATGGCCTACCCTTATGCGCTTTAAGGCCCCCCTCCATGGCTTCAATGTTGGTCGTGTCGAGCGAGAGCGGGATGTGCGGCACGACTTCCTGGACTGTCTTGACAACCCATTCCATCAGCTCGGCTCCTGCCTTTCTTGCTGGTCCGAGGTTGATATCGATGAGGTCAACGCCTGCCTTTGCCTCAGCCTCAGCCATCTCCCGTATGGGTCCGGGGTCTCTGGCTTTTAAAGCTTCACCAATCTTCTTTGCTATCACGTTCAGGTTTTCCCCGATTCGTAGTACCATTGACTCCTCCTTTATGAAAGGGTCCCGGGGCCGGGTCCCGGGTCATGTAAAAACAGAAATAAGACGTGACCCTTACCCCGTGACTTGTGACCCTGTGTCTATTTCAACTGCTTCAAGAACGCCGGCAAGTGCGCTGCTTCCCGTGGGCCGACCGTGATCTCCCAGCCGGGCAGCTCCTCTTCCAGGTCTCCCAGAATACCCGCTGCATAGCCGGGGATAATGAGCTTCTTGTGCGCTACTTTGTCTGCGATGCCTGATTTCTTGATGAACGGCCCCACTGCGTCGCCGACGAATTTTCCGGCTGCCCAGGCTGTCATGACCGACAACCCTTCCGTATCCATCACGCAGAGCCAGGTCGGCACCCTGCTGTTTTCTATCTCACCAGTCACGATGAAGTAGGTGAGTGAGAAGTTGCAGGTGACGAGTACCGGCGAGTTCTGGTCAGGATTGTTGATCGGATAGATGCCCTGCTCTGTGGTCATCGGCCGCTGCGGGTCTGTATAAATATTGAGCCGCTCCAGCAAGAGCGGAAAAACATTTTCTCCACCGAAGTCGCTCAGGACAATGATGCCTGCATATTTTGCGACGAAGAGAGAGGCGATCAGCGTCTCCTTCATTATGTTGTCCGTCATCTCGCACGGAAAGGTGATGGTCGGGAATCCAAGCGGCTTGAACTTGTTGAGAAGCGCTGATCTGCGGATAAAGATCTGATCCTGGAAAGCCCCTTTCACGGTTCGCGAGCCTGAATCGAGCACAAGGTCTTTGAGTCCCATGCCGGTGAGCTTTTCACTCAAGGCGCTCAGATCATCCATGTTTTCTGCTCTTACCGCCAACGGGCAGGCGAACTCCTTGGCGAGCGCGCCGAAAGCATCCGCGTTTTCTTTGGTCGCCGCATAGATGAGCGGTTTCTTATCTTTCGCCAGTTCAAGCGCCGCCTTCATCGTGTCCGCATCCGATGACATAAGAATGATGCTGTACGGAAGGGGTACTGCTCTCTTAACAAGGTCCACAAACTTCTCTTTGCCGCCCGTATCTTTAAGGGCCATGAGCTCGGGCCTCAAGTTAAGACCCACACGCTCGAACTGCAGTTCGGCAAGTTTGTTGAAGCGTCTGTCTACTTCCTCGTGCGCCATGGCATCGGTGATGAGGATCGCAAGGCCCGGTTTGTTGAAGAAAGTCTTCTCGTGCCTGAAGAGCACTGTTTCGCCGCCGATCTTGACCGCGTAATCGCCCGTACCTATGGTGAGCGGTCTGATGGGCGGCGCGCTCGCTTCAGACAACTGCGCCTTTGCCTCATCTGAAACATACGGGCACTTCTCAAGCTCTGCCTTGCCCGCAGCCAGAGCCATGGCAAAGGCAAGGCAGGTGGGAGAACCGCAATCCCCGCAGTTAGTCTTGGGAAGAAGCTTAAAGATCTGAATTCCTGTCAGTCCCATACTCGTCTCCTTTTCAGATTGGATCATTACTGGGGCTCACATCGCCCCCTCCAGTGGCCAAGCCACATGGAGCCTCCCGTCTAGCGAGCCGTGCTCGCTAGATCTCCCAACTCCGAGGAGACTCACAAACATGGCTTCAGGCAGGTCTTCTGGCTCGGGGTTCGTCCTCAAGCTCTCCCTTCCCGGGGCATCCCCAGTGGTTTTCATGAGCTCTTGTCCCCCCTCACAGCGGCGGGTCCGCGATGGAATTGCACCATCTTCCCTTTTAAAGCGTTGCTGCTGCCTGTCGCCCCCTTTTCTATAGAATCGAATCCATCGTCAGTGCCGGATGTCCTTTTTCGGTAATGTAGGCTATCACTTCATCTTCAGTCGTTGCGACGGTCTCATCGGCGATCATATCGATCAAGCCGGGGATACCCAGTTCCTCTCCCCTTTTAATCAGCCGGTCATGCAACTCCTCCTTCAGCCGCTTCGGCATCCAGACCATGCGCGCAAGTCCGCCGTCACCTTTTACGAATTTCCTCTGGGTAATATTATATTTGCTATGGCCCAGGAATCCCGGCGACTGCGCGCCGCCACCCACTGACCCTGCCAGGGTCGTGAACTTCATGCCGCATGGGGTCATGCCCGTATAGTCACGGTCAACAGTCATGATGCCGTTAGCCATAGGGAGCACCGCTGCGATACACTCGCAGCAGCCGCAGGTGGTCATCGGGTCCACCATCAAGCTGTAGAGACTCACGTTCGTGACCTTCTGCCTCGACGCCTTTATGACAAAATCGTTGCAGCCCTTGAACTGGCCGTACCGCTGATCCAGCAGCTCGCCCTTCTGGATCGGCTGGTTCGGCCCTTCGGGATTGATCTCAAAGGACGCGCGGCAGTCGAGCCAGTTGTAGGCGCCGCAGAGCCCTGTCCGCTCCGGGGCAACCACGCAAACGTGGCTCGGTGCGAAGGACTGGCAGAGCGTGCAGGAATAGAACGTGTCCACCGTTTCATCCGTCATATTTTCCACTCTCGCGTCACGGTGGTTATACGATGCCCTGGCCTGCTCCAGGACCTCGCGTACTTTGGGCTCTTCCGTATAAATCTTAACCTGGATCTTGTCGAAGATTGCGCCAAAATCCTGGTGGTACTTGGCGTGGATGATCTTGCCTATGTGCTCAAGCTTGAAGCCTTTCTCGACCGCCTGCTTGGAGACCCGTATCCAGGCTATGTCCCGCTGGCCGATGTGCATGATGCCCTGCGCCTGGTTGATAAGGTGGTGGTTCTGCCGCTCGAGGATCGGCTCGAAGTCTTCCTGGAAGTTGCGGCCTGCAACCTCGGCCACCATGGCAAAGTGAAGCCTGGTGCCCGCTTTCACATCGCCGACATCGGGACCGATTACCTCTACCCTGCCGTCTTCCACGTCTTCCATGCGCTTTGTTGTGGTCCACTCGACAGCAACCGTCTTCCCGCCGCCCATCTCAAGGTAGATATCCTCGCCTCTGACGCGTTCGCCCTCAAAGGCAGGCCCGTAAGAGACAGGCACAGGTACTTTCGCGACCTGGACCTTCAGGCCCCTCACTTCCACTGCCTTCTGCACGATGTGGTCGTGCGGAATGTTCGAGACAACGTGTTCGTACGTACAGATGCCTGTGGGCAGCACTTCCGGAATCGGCGTATCGGCAATCGCCGGGAAGCCCCAGTTGATGCATCCCGCCGCATTGGCATACCATTCGTCGGTCACTTCACCCAAAGCCATGACAAAGGCATAGGTTCTGTCCTTGTTATAAATCAGGTTCCTTCTGAAGTCGCCCGGCTTGACCCCGCCAAAAGCCATGGCAACACGACAGGCAAAGCCGATGGCAAAGACAGCCTGATAAATATCGGGACCGAAAGAGACAAGCCTCGTGGGCCAGCCGACCTGAACGCCGGCCTCAACGAGCTGTTCCGAAAAACGCTTGCCGCCATTTTCGGCGCACATAAAGACGTAGAGATTTTTCTCCTGGAGTTCGAGCGCTATCTTCGCCGCTGTCTGCGCATCAGGCGCTGCGCCTACGATCGCCGCAAACCCCGGAGCAGTGCCATCAACGAACTCGACGCCCCTTTTCCTGAAGATGAGGTCGCTCGCCGCGCCGAGCCAGATGTTCTTATCCGTCGGGATCCTCACCCGTAACGTAGCAGTCGGGGTTTTCGAGATACCGCATTGCTTCGTACAGTTCTTCCACAAAGAACGTGGCCATGCCCGCATCCAGCGTCGGTGCCAGGTACGGCAGATGCGTCTTCTCCCTGACGGGCGGTGGAATCAGCTTTCTGCAGATATTCAGGATCTTGTCAAACTCTCCCAGCTTCGACACCCCGATACCGGTCATCGCGTAGATGATAGGAAGATAGTAAGCGGTGTTGGGGAAGCCTACTTCCTGGTTGGGCCCATACTTTTCGAGCACCTCTTTATACTTTGTCTCGACCTTGTCGAAAATCTTCTGTGCGCCTCTGATGGCCGCTGATGCAATTATCTTTGACATACCCCGCCTCCTCGCTTAGTCTAGGGCCCTTCTCATAGCCATATCAACCAGGACTCTTTCTCTGGCCTTGTCGAGTCCCAAGGCCTTCCTCTTCTTGTCGATGTGCGCGATCATCATGCCTGCTGCCTTGATAGGATCAGGCTCGTACGCCCACATGCCTTTGTACAGTCTCCTCGTGTTCTTCGAACAGGTGTTTCGTCACCTTCTCGCTGCCGAAGGTGGGCCACGTCGTGCCAAAGACCGTGTAGACACCTGAGGCCACAAAGTACTGGCCGATAGCGAGCGCCTTCTCGCTCATCCACTCGGGTGCTGCCCCTGCTGCGGGAAGATCACTGATGTCATCGCCCAGGCCGCCCTCTTTCACCAATGCTGTGGCCGCAATGAGGATTCTCGAGTTGTCCACGCATGCACCCATATGGAGCACCGGCGGGATACCCACCGCCTCGCAGACCTCCGCGAGCCCTGAACCCGCGTAGAGCCGAGCCGCCTCGGGTGTGAGCAGCCCTGCCTTGCCGCATGCCATGGCTGCGCAGCCCGTGGTCAGCACGATCACATCGTTCTTGATCAGTTCTTTTACCATGGCGATGTGGGCCGAATCGTGGATGGTGCGCACGTTGTTGCAGCCAACAACGCCGGCAACGCCCCTGATCCTGCCATTGATGATATTGTCATTGAGCGGTTTGTAGCTTGCCCGGAAGAGTCCACCGAGCAGATAATTTATCGTTTCGTGACTGAAGCCGACGACCGCGTCCTGCGACTCAGCCGGGATGTAAACAGCGTGGCGTCTATTCGGGAAATTCTCTATGGCCATCCTGAGGATCTTCTTTGCGGTGTCGAGGCCGTGCTCAGGGTGGAACTCCATGTGGATTGCCCCTTCGATCTTAGCCCTGTCGGAGGTGGTCACGAGCTTGGTATGGTAGCACTCGGACACGTCCTGGAGGCCCTGCATCTGACACTGCACATCGACCGTCATCAGTTCTACGGCGCCGGTCACTAGCGCCAGTTCCTGCTGCAGGAAGTTCCCAGCGCAGGGGATTCCGTGGCGCATCAACACTTCGTTGGCCGAACAGCACATACCGGTCAGGTTGATACCCTTCGCGCCGACCTTCTCGGCAAGCGCCTTCATCTCCGGGTCATGGCTTGCCGTGACCAGAAGTTCAGGCAAGAACGGCTCATGGCCGTGGACCACGATGTTCACCTGGTCTTCCTTGAAGACACCCGTGTTGAACGTGCCGAGAATGGGCACGGGCGTGCCGAACATGATGTCCTGCAGGTCCGTCGATATCATGGAGCCTCCCCAGCCGTCAGCCAGGGCCGTGCGCGTTGCCTGCAGCATGAGGTGCTTGTAGTCCTGATCCACGCCCATGTGGGTCCTGTGCATGGTCTCCACGACTTCCCGGTCGATGCCCCTGGGGACGACCCCGAGCTTTCTCCAGATCTCCTGCCTCTTGAGCGGCGCCTTCTTGATATATACGAGTTCTCCCTCTTGCTGCCCGAACTGTTCGAGCGCCTTCTTGCCGATTTCGATCGCTATTTCTTTCGGCTCCTTTCCCTCGACCTCGATGCCGTAATCGAGCGCCACTTCCAGAAGCTTTACCTCATCCTTGATGGCAAAGCCCTGGGCCTCATCCCTTGCCGCTTTCAAGAAGGTCTCCGTGACTTCCCGTGCATGGTCAGAGTGGGAGGCGGTTCCGGCAGCGATCTTTCGCGCAAAGTTCCTCGCGACAATCGTCTCGATGGTCGCACCGCAAACCCCGGCCCGATCCTTTTCTTCGCCGGCCTTTTTCGGTCTGGGAAGTCTGCACGGTCCCATGGCGCATATCTTACAGCAGCTCTCCTCCACGCCTATCGGGCAGGGCTTCAGCTCATCAGCCCTGAAGAAGACGGTGCTTACGTTCTCCTTCTGAGCCTTCTCGATGAGTGTAATTGCTGCGTTATCAATACTTCTAACCTTCTCTTTACCTTTCTCGTCTGCCATAAATCCCCCTAATTTGTTAACTCTTTAATCATATCCCGCACCAGATTGATCGCATCGGGATGTCTCATGATCAGAATATCAGCGCCCGCAACGAGGAGTGACATTGCTGTAACCGCCTCCATCAGGATGGACCGTTTTTTCTCGTCACCCAGCTTCGGGTTGTCCTCTTTCTTGAGCTTTGTCTCTTTCGTCTTCCAGACTTCGTGAGCCATGTTGCAGACAAGCGGGTACTGGAGTTTCACGTCTTCCTGGGTCAGGGCCGCCATGCGATCCCGCTCCATAACGGAGTAGGAATATTCGAGGCCGTAGCCTAAGCCGCCGGTCGTGGGGTCGATCAGTATGCGCTCATCAGGCACGCCGAGGTTGCCGAGCAGAATATTGAGCTGCTTCGCCAGGTTGACATCGATAGGCGTCGATGCCATGACAACCTGGTTATAACCGATGGCCATAGCGCCGACCTGCTTGTAGTTCTTCTCTACCAGCGGGCCTATAGCCACATTTTTCCCTTCGCAAAGTTCAGCAACGCGGCGCAGGAGCGCGGCATCCTTCTCGTCATTTACGCAGCCCCAGACAAGAAGCGGCACGGTGATCGCATCGGCCACGCTCTTAACCGTGGCCACTACCTGCTCTACGTCCCGGTTCATGCCGTTAGGATCGGCGCTCTTCAGGAGCAACGCGATCAGTTCGGCGCCGTAAGCATCCTGTGACTTCTTTGCCCATGCGACCGGATCGTTGATGACATCCTTGTACGGCTCAATGGCCCATTCCTGCCATTCTTCGGGCGGGTAATCCCATACCTCGTACGCGATTCTCGGAGGATTCGGCATTGCTCCCTCGAAAAGGTGGAAAGGATAACAGCTTTCTCCTCCAACCTTAACTGCCTTTGGTCCTGAGCCGATGGAGACTTCTTTTATCTTACCGGTATAATTGATCTTGGGAACCTGGAACGCCATTGAGATACCCCCTTTCTATGCGTCTTGTTTTCTTTTTTCACTGCCGAACCAGTCCTTGCTGTACCAGTAGCGCAGCGCCGTTTTCAGATAGTTGAGCCGATCCGCTTGCGATCCCAGCTTCTCTTCCCAGTCACTCTTTGCGTCCGGTTTGCCCGCCTCATAGGTCGGCCCGAGCACCTTAACTTTCTTGCCATCAAACGACTCTTTTTCTTCGTACTTGTATTCGCCCATAGCTTCCTCCCATGATCTTCGTCACGCGTACCGTGTACGCGTCACGTTTATTCTTTTATGTCCGCAGCTACCTTTGCCGCTTTTAAAGTATTGAGCATGAGCATCGTGATTGTCATCGGGCCGACCCCGCCCGGTACCGGAGTTATAGCAGCGGCCTTCTCTTTGACGCCCTCGAAGTCGACATCGCCCGCGAGCTTCGCCTTACCTTCGGGAGTCATGCCTATCCTGTTGACGCCGACATCGATGACAACAACCCCTTCTTTGACCATGTCGGCAGTAATGGCCTTCGGACGCCCCGCTGCGACGATCAGAATATCGGCTCTCTTTGTATGAAAGGTCATATCTTTCGTTGCCGTATGACAGACGGTTACGGTTGCGTTCGCCCCTTTTGTTTTCTGGAGCATCATATTGGCAATCGGTTTGCCGACGATATTGCTCCTGCCCACGACCACCACTTCCGCGCCGTCGGTCTTGACCCCGCTTCTGATCAGAAGCTGCTGAATTCCGTAAGGCGTGCAGGGATAAAAGTTCGCCTCGCCGATAACGAGCTTGCCCACATTAACCGGATGAAAAGCATCCACGTCTTTATTGGGATCAATCGCATAAAGCACCTTGGTCTCGTTGATATGTTTGGGCAGAGGCAATTGAACGAGGATGCCGTGGATCTTCGGGTCCTTATTATATTTTTCGATCAATGCAAGGAGCGCCTCTTCTGCCAGGTTCTCGGGCTGGTCGTCCTGGATGGAAAAGAACCCCAACTCCTTGGCCGTCTTCCCTTTTGCTGTAACGTAGCTGACCGATGCCGGGTTCTGACCAACCAGTATCGTAACCAGTCCTGGAACTATGCCTGATTTTTCCTTGAGGCTCTCCGTTTCCTGCTTTATTTCTTCCCGTATCTCTGCCGCTATCTGCGTTCCGCTTATGATCTTTGCCGCCATCTTTCCTGCTCCTTTCTCTATAGAGTTTTCTCGAAGACGTTATACGCATCCCGCAAAGCCACCGACTTTTTATCCAGGGAGAAGACCGTATAGCCTCGTACATCTCCCTCGACGATGGTATCATCGTACCCGATGATACCGGCCACGTCTATGCCCTTCTCCTGAGCGAGTTGAGCCAGTCCGAACCTGTCATCATCGCGGAACCGATTGACGATTGCGTGTGTGTGAGCAATGTTCAGGTTGAGTTCTCCCACCAACTCGAGAATCCTTTTCGCGGTCAGAAGTCCGCGGGCAGACGCATCGGAAACAACATAAAGGTGATCTACATCGGTGGTTACGAGCCTGCTCATATGTTCCATTCCGGCTTCGTTATCAACCACGACATACGCATAGTTATCCTTCAGGAGATCTATATGCTTTTTTGCGAGACTATTGGCAGCGCAGTAACAACCTGTGCCCTCGGGCCTTCCCATGACGAGAAGGTCAAACCCTTTGCTCTCGATGATCGCCTGATGTATCTTCATCTCCATCCAGCTCTCTTTATCCATGCCTACCGGGACATCTTTTTTGAGCAGTTCCCTCGCATCGCCAATTGTTATGTGGACCTCAGCCCCCAGGATCTCGTTGAGGTTGGAGTTAGGGTCCGCATCGACCGCGAGGATCGGGGCTTCTTTGGCCTCCTGCACGAGATATCGGATAAGCATCCCGCTTATCGTGGTTTTGCCGACGCCTCCCTTTCCAGCAAACGCACATACTTTAGGCATTGGTTTCCGCCGTTTCTCTTGGCTTGAGCTGCTCCAGCACGGCGGGAAATGCGTTCTGGTCGGTATGCGGGAGGAACATAGCCGCTATAAATTCATCCATGAACCTCGCGTTGTTCGACAGCTCGATATTTGTCATGGTTCGCGCAATCCTCTCCGTTTCCTTAAGAAGTTCTTTGGAGAAGGAGAGGAGTCGTGCTCCGAGGAGTGAACCGTTACCCACAAAAATAAATTTTTCAGAAGGCACGTCGGGCAGGAGCCCTATGATCTGGGCTTTTTCCACATCGATAGAATGGCCGAATCCACCCGCGATGATGATGCTCTCCACGTCCGCGAAAGCCAGACCCACATTCTCGAGAAGCAGCTTGCAGCCGGCGTAAATCGCTGCCTTGGCCCGGATAAGGTTATCGAGATCGACCTCTGTCAGCACGATATCCCGGCCGATCTGCGTGTCGCGCGCATAAGCAAGGACGTACTCGAAGCCGCTATCTCCCTCTCTCACTCTTGTGGTAGGAAGCTCTCTTTTGAACTTTCCATTCTGATCTATGATGCCTGCTTCAAGAAGCTCGGCAACCAAATCGATCAGGCCGGATCCGCAAATACCGGCGGGCTTCGTCCTGCCGATGGTGAGGATCATCGGTTCAAACGTGGTGGGGTTGATGCGCACCTGCTCTATCGCCCCTTTGCCGGCACGCATGCCGAACTTTATGCCTCCACCCTCGAAAGCTGGTCCGGCAGAACATGACGCACACGTGAGCCAGTCTTTGTTGCCCACAACAAGCTCGCCATTTGTTCCGATATCCATAAAGAGCGTGATCTCTGAGCGCTGGAAAAGTCCGGACCCGAGAACTCCCGCCACGATGTCGCCGCCCACGTAGGAGGAAACGCAGGGGAAGATATAAATATGCACATGATCCCGCAGGTTGAGGCCCAGATTGATTGCCCTGACCGGAGGGATAAAGTTAGCGGAGGGGGTGTAGGGAGCGAGCATAATGTATCGGGGTTCCAGGCCGAGCACGAGATGCGTCATGGTTGTGTTTGCGGCAACAACCATGTGAGATATATGATCGACACTGACCCCGCTCGTGTCAAGGAGCTCTTTAATGAGTCCGTTGATCGTGCCGACGATCACTTCCTGCATGCGCTTCAGCCCGCCCTGTTTCTGTGCGTACAAAATTCTTGTGATCACGTCTTCGCCGTAGCTGATCTGCGCATTATAATCGGAAGCTTCCCCCAGGGTGCAAACCTGGTTACCGCTTGCGGTGTCTTCCGTGCGCCTGAAGATATTGCAATTGGCCAGGTCGAGCAGTTGCGCGCCGACCGTCGTCGTTCCAATATCTACAACAATCGAATAGTTCTTGTCCTCCACATTCCCCTGTTCTACGTTAATAAGTTTCAGCCCTCTGCGGGTTTCAACCAACGTAAGCGTGACCTTCCAGTCTGCTTCCCTCAGCGTCCTGGCCAGTTTCGTCAGCACCCTGAAATCTACCGAAACATCGTCGATCTCATGTTTTTTGCGCAACTCTCTCATGAGGCGGCCAAGATCATTCATGTTGTCTTCAATGGACGGGGGTTCCAGCGCAACATACTTTTTATACACCGGCGGATCGACCTGCCAGCCTTCTACCAGATGATCCAGGTCAGCCGGCGACAAAACGTGGGACGTCTCTCTCTTGCGCTTGAGCGCTGCCCGGTCCACCTGCGACTCGAAGGGAATCTCAACGACAACATCACCCAGAGGCTTCGTCATGCAGGCCAGTCTTACACCGGATTCATACTCCCACTGCGGAATCCTGGGATCATGCACAGAGCTGACATTGCCTTCCAGCACTTTTATGCGGCACTTGCCGCAAGCGCCGTTGCCGCCACAGCTCGCATTGATGTGAAGGCCGGACTTCATGGCAAGCTCCAGAAGGCTCTCCCCTTCCTCTGCCATATACGTCCGATCGCTGGGAAGAAATTTTACTTTATAATGCGCAACCATTTCCTTAGTCGCCCGGAGGGTTTCATAAGCGATTTGCTGCTGGCAACCGATTCCGTCGACGAAGCAGCATGAATCAACACCCTCATTATGTCCGGAGCATGTTCAGTATTCTAAACAGTTAGTATACGATACATTAGTTTGTTTCACCCGTCAAGCCCTAAGCCATTGATACAATTGAAGCTTGACAAAGATCATCCATCCAGCTATGATAGTTCATCAAGTTCAGCCAAGTGAATAAATGTACAAAGCGCCTGCGCTCAAGAAAGCTTTTGAGATCATCAACTTGATCATCAGAGAGAATAGAGCTCTCGGGGTGACCGAGATTGCACGAGCCCTCGATTTGAGCAAGAGCACTACGTTCGGCATACTCCAGGCTCTTGAAGAAGAAGGATTGTTAGCCAAAGTAGATGCTACAAAAAAGTACCTGGTGGGAGCGGAGCTTTTAGAGCTGTCAAAAAGAGTGCTGGGGGCCACCGACCTGACCCTCACGGCGCGTTCGTTCCTCGAGAAACTGGTTGAACAGGTCGACGAGACCGCTTTCCTGGGCGTGCGGGAAGGCAACACTGTCAAGGTTCTGGATGTTGTTGAGCCACGCAAGGAACTCAAGATCTCATCTCCGGTGGGGGCACACTTCTCCCTCACCGCGGGGGTTATAGGAAAAATTTTTCTCGCCCCTTTGCAGGATGATGAGATCCTCGCGCTGCTTGCAAAGCATAAACTTGCCCGATATACGGAAAATAGCGTAACGGATACAGGCAAATTTCTGGAGGAGGTCGCAAAAACCAGATCATCGGGGTATGCGGTCGATTTCGAGGAGTATCTTACGGGAATGAGGGCAGTGGCCACACTCATACATTCAGGACATTTGCCCATCGGCGCTATCTGGGTTGTAGGTTTCACAAGTTCCTTAAACGATGATAAACTGCCGCATGTCATCACCCGCCTGAAACAGGCAGCGGAAGAGATAACGTTACGGCTGTCCCCGTTCTACACCGCCAGAAACGGTCGGTAGGTGCGGCTTTACAGGAGCCATGCCACATCCTACCGCCCGGTTTATTCCATAACACATACTATCTTAGAACAGCCCTGTCACTTTGCCTGTATTCACATCCACATCAACTCTTCTGTATGCGGGGTCTGAACTGGTCCCGGGCATAAGACTGATTGCACCGGTCACCGGACAAAGGAACTTTGCTCCTGAGAATATCAGTACATCCCTCACCGGCAGAACCCATCCCTTGGGCACGCCCTTCAAATCAGGATTGTGTGTGAGACTCAGGTGGGTCTTTACCATCATGGTGTAGTAGTCTTTCTTCTCGGGATCGGCTTCGAAAGCCTTTGCCTTTGCCTCTGCTTCGGGAGCCCATTGCACGCCGTCTGCACCGTAAACATTCTTCGCGATCGCTTCAACCCTCTGGCGGAGCGGCATCTCGAGCGGATAAAGGAATTTGAAATCTGATTTCTCTTCGCACGCATCGTGCACTGCGTCGGCAAGTTCCAGGGCCCCATCACCTCCATTGAGCCAGTGGGTGGACACCGCAACCCGGGCGCCTTCAGCCTCGGCCACCCGTCGCAGGAGCGCAATTTCTTCCTTTGTGTCAGTATGGAACCAGTTAATGCAGACCACCGGTTTCATGCCCGACTGTTTTATTGTCTTGATGTGATGGATCATGTTTGCGGCGCCCTTCTCGAGCAACCCCAGGTTTTCTTTCTTGTATTCCTCCGGAAGAGGAAGGCCCGGGGCCACTCTCGGTCCTCCGCCGTGCATT
Organism: uncultured delta proteobacterium; assembly: GCA_963825005.1. Taxonomy (GTDB): domain Bacteria; phylum Desulfobacterota; class Syntrophorhabdia; order Syntrophorhabdales; family WCHB1-27; genus JADGQN01. The sequence continues at coordinate 338,655 of CAWGRP010000013.1, forward strand.
TTCAGCGCCCGAATCGTAGCAGTGAGCACCGATACATTCGGCTTGAGCCCGCTGATCCTCGATTTGACGTTCCAGAATTTTTCAAAACCGATATCAGCGGCGAAGCCGCTCTCCGTGACGTTGTAATCAAACAGTTTCAACGCGATCCTGTCGGCTATGATCGAGGATTGGCCCACGGCGATATTCGCAAAAGGTCCCGCATGCACAAATACCGGCTGCCCTTCAACGGTCTGCAACAAGACCGGATTGATGCTTTCTCTCATCCAGGCGGTCATTGCGCCCGCGCACTCAAGGTCTTCACAGGTGACGGGTTTGCCTGATCTGTCATACGCTACGGTGATCTTGCCGAGACGCTCGCGCAGGTCCTTGAGATCCCGAACGATGGCGAGGATCGCCATGACTTCGGAACTGACAGCGATATCGAACCGTGACTGCATCAGATATCCGTCCATCTTGCCGCCGAGGCCCATGACTATATTTCTGAGAGACTGTGCGCAGAAATCCATGACCCATCCCATCTGGACGTTCTTGGGATCCACGTCGAGTCGCCTCAACTTTCTTTTTGCCAGCTCAGCGTCCGAGTAATTTCTTTCGTGCTGCATACGGGCCTGAAGCGCCACCATGGCCAGGTTGTGCGCATTCATGATATTATTGATGTCTCCCGCCAGCCCAAGCGAGAATTCGGCCAAAGGAATCGCCTGTGCATTGCCTCCTCCTGCAGCGCTGCCCTTGACGTTCATGGTCGGCCCGCCTGATGGCTGCCGAATCGCGCCGCATACCTTATATCCTCTCTTGCCCAAGCCTTCGACCAGACCCATGGAGACTGTGGTCTTCCCCTCGCCCAGTGGCGTCGGCGTGATCGCGGTGACCTCGATGTATTTCCCATCCTTCTTATCTTTCAACCTGTCGATGATCTTCATGAAATCGACGCGCCCTATCCTGCCGTACCCGATGACCTCATCTTTTTTGAGGCCCATCTCATCGCCCAATTGCCAGACTGTCTTCATCTTCTCTTCAGCTGCTTCAGAAATTTGCCAATCCGCCATCTTCGTCGCATCGTACGGCATGGTCTTCCTCCTTGAACAGGTATGTTGTAAATTCTTAATTTCTAACGCGAGAACCCTAAATATAATCTAATTCCGATTTTTGTCAAGTCAAATTTCTCATGATTCACAAGCGTGAGAGAATTTTCACAGAGTACTGAACTTCCTGAAGAAATCAAAAGCACAAGCGCACAACCTGACAACGCCCCGATCGAGCCACACCGTTCACAGCCAACCGCAGCCACTTCTTTTTTCCCGATTTTTCGAATTCTGTTGTCGAGGCATTGCACCTTGGATCATTCCTTTGATCTTCTATATTCTTATGGTATGACGTTCCTCCTTGAAGCATACGCCGTGCCCAAGCCTATTAATGCGTCGATTCAGCAAGATACAGATCCAAGGGATTCACTACTGTAACATATGGCAGCAATGGGCGTCACATTTGCCAGATGCCCTGGTAAACTATGGTATGCGGCGGATTCAAAACATTACCGAAGCGTCACCTCTTGTGTGGCACACCTTAATTACAGAGGGCCGGGTATGGGATCGTGAGGTCCGGAAGGGGCCTAAACAGTTGAAGGTTCAACCTTTCGGCCAAAAGCTATGTGCAGCTTTCTCATCCTGGCCCGCAGAGTGCTCGGATTCACCCCGAGAAGCAGAGCAGCGCCATTTTTTCCTTCGATTCTGCCGCGCGTGGCCTCGAGCGTTCGTCGGATGTGCAGGCTCTCCAGCTCCTCCAGCCTGAGCCCGACAAACCCCTGACCTGAAGGCGTTTCCAGGACAGTCCCGCTGGAAGGAGACACGAGATCGGTGAAACCGAGAGACCCGCCATTCGATTGAATCAGTGCTCTCTCGACGACGTTCGCCACCTCTCGTACATTTCCCGGCCAATCATAGCCCATGAGTCGGTCGATGGCTCCAGGGACCAGCGTGGGAACTGAGTGAAGACCCATGTCACGCGCCTTTTTTTCGATAAAATGTTCAACCAGAGCAGGGATATCCGCTTTTCGTTCCCTCAGCGCAGGGATATGGATCGGAAAAACACCGAGACGGTAGTAGAGATCGTCCCTGAAGCTTCCTTCTGCGACAAGCTTCTCCAGGTTTCTATGGGTGGCTGAGATTATGCGTATATCTACCTTGATCGGGTGGGTACCGCCCACCCTTTCAATCTCTTTTTCCTGGAGGACACGCAGAAGCCTCACCTGAGCCTGGGGCGGAAGTTCACCCACCTCATCGAGAAAGATGGTACCCTTATCAGCCCGTTCAAAGCGCCCCCTTCTTTCAGTGAGGGCTCCGGTAAAAGCGCCCTTCTCGTGGCCGAAGAGTTCGCTGTCTATCAGCGACTCGGGAATTGCACCGCAATTCACCGTTATTAACGGGCCGTTGTTTCTGGTCGAAAGATTATGAATGGCATTTGCAATCACCTCCTTGCCGGAACCTGTCTCCCCCATCAGGAGCACCGGACTGGTCAGGGGGGCTACTTTAACTACCTGGTCAATGACGTCTCTCAGCCCAAAATCCGCCCCCACTATCTTTTCTCCCCAGCCCCTCCGCAGTTCGTTCTGCAAATACCGGTTATCGTCGACAAGGAGCTCCTTTCGTTTCAGCAGTTCATTATACTGCCTGCTGTTGGCGAGTGCGATGCCTGCCGGCTCGTTGACGAGCGACCAGAGCGCGGCGTGATCTTCAGTGTACCTGTCCTTTCCATTCGCTCGTACAATGAGCGAGCCTATAAAATTATGTTCGATCACAAGCCGGCCTACAATAACCGACGAGTCAGGCCATTTGTATTGTAGTGCGACTTTTTCTATTATGGGGTCCTGTAAGGCGTCGTTGCAGATTCTGACCCGGGGATAATGCTCAACATGTTCGAGCTGTTTGCGCATCTCAGGATCCATGGTGATCTTGTCGCCCCTTGTCGTCCCTCCGCCCTCGGTTGCAGTTGTTACCACTTCCAGGAAGCCGAATGCAGGATCAAAGACCGTGAGCAGCAGCTCGTCCGCAGGCAACACGGAGCGGACATAAAGCAAACAACGCCACAAAGCCTCACCCAAGTCGAAGCTGCCGCAGATCCGCAGCGTGAATTCTCTAAAAAAATCATTATGTTCCATACGTTCTCCTTACGTTCTCGCTCAGCCGTGAGATATGATAGTTTACTACAATTCTTGCAATTATGACAGGCCCTTCTGCTAGATTTAATGGTTATATTGTGTGTAACACACTAAATCAACGCCAGGAAGGACTATGGGGACTGGCACAATTTGTGCTTTGTCTCAATTTGAGAAACTAAGCAGGGTGGGATATGGTCTGGATGGAAATGATACGCTTACGAACGGTAGAGGGTCAGGGCGAAGCCGCCCTGGGCTTGCTTAACCACTCCATAAATCATCTGACCATGGAGGAGCCGGGCCTTGTGCAGATCCATGTATACAACAGTGCATCGTTTCGCAATGATCTGGCACTCAGCTTGGTGTGGGATACGCATGTTCCGCACCGTCAGGGCAGCAGGACCGCGTTGAGCATAAGTGAAACGCTCAACGCTTTTGGTCTGGTAGAACACTCGATATGGGTGGAAAAAGAGGCCAGACAGGCGGTGTTGACCTAAAAACTACCTGGGGGGGCATGGTGCAATATGCCTGCTTGCCAGACGCACGCGCTCACGAGGGATGAGGAATTTAAGGAAAACTGATGGGCGATATCAGGAAGATGTTCGATCCGAGGAGCGTCGCTTTCTTTGGGGTGGACGCACAAGGAGTTCTGGAAAGGACACTTATTACTAACCTCGGGACCTCCGAGAGACGCAAGGTGTTTATGGTAGGCGTGACCGTCACAGAAGGCATACTGAACCGCGTCGAGATGGCGTTCCGGTTGTACGATCCCTGCTTCGGCTGCGCTACCCACACATTGCCGGGACAGATGCCGCTTACGATCCGGATACACGATAGCGCGGGAGAACTGAAAGAGGTTATCAGCCGGTAAGCTCGGGGCAACTTACGGTCGATCAGCTATTTCGCCGGTCCATTGAGGGTCATCCAGGGTGCCTGGGAGCGTTGTGTACTCTGCCGCTTCCTCAAGCCTGCCTCGCTTCCTCGCACCCTGTGCATAAATTGCACATTTCTTTCGCAGTTCTGCCAGAGTGAATGTCCGCTGCTCAGGCGTAAGTATCCTCATCGAGAGTATCTTAGCAAGGCTCGTAATCCTGAACCGGTCCATGGCTTCGAAGCGACGGGAGAGTTGATCAGCGTGGCCTCCCTGTTTTACGATCAGCCGCCTCTCGACGAAGGAGACCGGGTAGCGGCAGGCAATGCGTAACCACATGTCGTAGTCCTCGCACACGGGCAACGATTCGTCGAACAGCCCGACGTCATCGAAAACGCGCCTGTCGATCACGGCCGATGAAGGGCTTATGATGCAAAGGGGCAGACAGTGCTCATAGATCATGCCCGAATATTTACGATGCCTGAGGCGCTGGTTCAGCCGTGTTCCATTACGCATCCAAATTTCGTCGGTGTAGGAAATCAGACAGCCCTCTTTCTTCATCAAGGCTATCTGATCGGAGAGTTTGCCTTTCTTCCAGTAGTCATCCACGTCCAGAAAAGCAATGAAGTCGCCTCCGGCCAGGGTGATTCCTAAGTTTCTGGCACTTGAAATTCCGCCATTTTCTTTCCGGACGTAGCGCAGCGGAAGCCCGAGCAGTTCATCCGCCGAGCCATCCACAGAACCGTCGTCAATGACGATGATTTCTTTTTCCGGGTGATCTTGAGCAAGGACAGAATTAACCGCGGCCCTCAAATAGGCGCGACGGTTGTAGGTGGTGATGACGACTGATACCATGCGCTTGGGTCTCTCGCATAGTATACATCATCCGTATCAAGCGGACGAACCGCCGGTAATTATCCGCTCCTTTACTCTTCTTCCCCCCTGTTGCCCGGTGCGAGTGTATCAATCGCAGACGTCACCTTGGTGACGAGCGCTTCAGGCGTAAAGGGCTTCTGCACGTAATCCGTTGCACCGCGTTTCATCGCCTCTACAGCGGAGTGCACCGAAGCATAACCGGTAATGACAAGAACAGGAATGTTCGGCTTTGCCTGCTTGAGATTAAGCACGACGGTCAAACCGTCGATGTCAGGCATGCGCACGTCAGTGAGCACGATATCGTAATCATTATCCAGGGCAAGCCCTATCCCTTTCCTGCTACTCAACGTCGTATCAACATCAAACTTTTCTTCAGTGAGAATTCTTCTCACGCTGTCCAACACGATCTGGTCATCGTCTATCACCAAGGCTTTCCTTCTTTCCATCGTTTCCATCGCCCTTACTCCTTTCCAATGCAGTCGTTACCGCCGCCAGAAGTTCGTCTGGCGTAAAGGGCTTCGAGATAAAGTGGCGGGCGCCGTCTTTTCTCAGCTCCTTGAGGGTGCCTTCGGTCGGGTAACCGGTCATCACCAGCACGGGCAGTTCCAGATACCGGTCCGGGGGCCATTTCTCTCTGACCTTTCGCAGCAGATAGAAGCCGTCCTGGTCGGGCATCTTTACATCCATAATCATGAGGTCGAAGTAACCCATTTCCAGGTTATCGAAGGCATCGTCGGCGCTCGGCACACAGACCACCAGGTGGTCTTCCAACTCAAGGACTCTCTTGCAGCATTGCAAAACCATCGGATCATCATCAACCACGAGGATTTTCTTATTGTTCATCGTGACCTCCCAGCGGCAGCGATATGGTGAACGCACTCCCCTTGCCCACAACGCTCTCAACCCGTATGGAGCCGCCATGACGCTCGACCATGCCTAACGAGACGGAAAGGCCGAGGCCGGTTCCCTCGCCCACATCTTTTGTTGTAAAGAAAGGCTCGAAGATCTTATTGAGGTGTGCCGGCGGGATCCCCTGTCCTGTATCGGTAACTATGATCTCAATCGACTCCCTTTCTGTCGTCTGCGACAAACCGCGCAGATTGGTGCTGACCCGGATAGAACCTCCCCGCGCGGTCGCGTCGAGTGCATTCATGATGATGTTGAGAAGAACGCCCTGTATCGCACTTTTGTCCACTCTTAGAAGCGGGAGCGTCTCCATCGGTGTGAAGGTGAGTTTCACGCCTTTTATGAGGGCGTTATTCCCCACGAGCTTGACCGTGGAGCTCACCAGCTCGTTAATGTGCGTCGGCTCAGGAGCAAGCAGGGTCTCTCTCGAGAACTCGAGCAATCCCTTGACAATCGTCCGAACTCTGTCGGTCGCTTTCGCGATGATGGCAAGGTCGCCTCTCATTGCCTCGTCTATGTCTTTTCTCTTCAAGAGCATATGTGTGAACGTGAGAACTCCGGTAAGCGGATTGTTGATCTCGTGAGCCACGCCTGCAGCGAGTCTACCGACGCTCGCCTGTTTTTCCGACTGGAGAAGCTTGATCTCGCTCTCCATCGATTGGCGTTTCTCCCGTTCACGAAGAGAGGAAAGCATGTTGGTGAATGTCTTTTGCAATACGCCTATTTCATCTCTCGACTGCCGGCCGATCTCGGGGCTGAAATTACCATTGGAAACCTCGGTGCTGGCGGAAATGAGCGAGCGGATCGGCCTCATTATCCTGTTCGAGAGAAATATGCCCATCGAGATCGCGACGAGCATGCCCGCTACGGTGATGAGCAGAAAGGGGATGAGCGCCTTCTTCTGCACATCCCGGTATTTCGCTTCCAGCACTGCTGTGGCGAGCATCCCGACGCGGTCACCGAAAATATCGTTGATGGGCTCGTAGGCGGTCAGGTACCAATCGTTCGCTACAAAAGCCCTGTCGGTCCACCGCTGTCCCCGGCCCAGCACCGAGGCTCGCACCTGTTCGGGAGCACGCGTCCCCAGCGCGCGTTTACCGTCCGGGTTAAGCAGGTTGCTTGAGATCCTGGTATCGCCCAGGAAGATCGTCGCCACCCCAACGCTCCTGCCCTCGTGCACATCATTTTGGAAAACTGCGTCGCGGACTGCGTCGACAAATGCGTTGCTTCCGTTTAACATCTGCCCGCCATAGAGAATGCCGATGAGCTTGCCGCCACGGAAGATTGGGCTCGCCGCCCCGATCGCCATGCCCGTTGCCTCCGCTTTCTTTTCGCGCTTCTCCGCCACGGAAGCAGAAGTGGGCATCGCATGTGTCTGCTTCTGGACAGCGGGATCTCCTGACGCGAGTAATGAACTATCAAGCACGATCGTGCCGCCGATACTCGAGCCGTGGTTGAGAACATAGCGCACCAGGGGATTATCAAGCGCAGATGTCGCGGATACCGCAGTGAGGCCTACAGCCCCTACCCTGCTCATAATGGTGCCGTCAGCAGACGTGACCCCGGCAAAGTCGAGCCTGGTCTTCTTTGCGACAGCTATTATTTTTAATCGGAGATTTCCCCTGCCTTTCCGGAGCAGTGCGTCCTGGATTTCGCTGTCCAGAGCTGCGACGTCGAGCGCCGTAGAGATAGCGTCGATCTGCCCCTGATAGATTTTGCGTGCCGCGTTCAAGTCGAGACTTATCCGGCTTTCGGTCTCGCGCAATACGGTCTTGTAAAGGAGCTGCCCACCCGTATAGACCGAAACGAGCCCTACGAGCAGGGCTACCACAAGAAAGCTGCTGATCAATTTCGAACGCGTGGTGTAAAACAGACTTCGCATCCTCGCCTCAATGAGTCGCAACAATCGTTGAGACCGCATAACCCGAACGCTCAACTGTCCTGCTTCAGGTTATACAGCAGAAAGGATGCCATTGTTACCAGCTAATAATTTCGGCAGGTTAGATAGCAGGCAGCCACGTTGCCGTCGCATGTGGTAGAAGCATCTGTGGTATCTGGCAGGATCGGCGTAAACTGTTACGTGTGACATTATTTCTCTTGGCAAATGGATTTAGTCGACAAGCTGGAGCTTTTTCAGAATCGAAACGATTGAGAAAAAATGGCGGGGACGACGAGACTTGAACTCGCGGCCTCCGGCGTGACAGGCCGGCGTTATAACCAACTTAACTACGTCCCCGCTCTGAGATCTCTTTTCATGGTAGGCGGAACAGGTTTTGAACCTGCGACCCCCGGCTTGTAAGGCCGATGCTCTCCCGCTGAGCTACCCGCCCTCTTAGTAGCTATGATAGCAACTCCGATGCGAAAAGTCAAAGAAGGCGTCGGTCCACGGGGTTGGTCACGCCAGCTTAAACGCCAATGCACCCAGGGGCGGAAGCTTGAGGCGTATGGAGTGAGGTCGGCCGTGCCACCAGACATCCTCCGCGTGTGCTCCGCCTAGATTGCCCACATTGCTTCCCCAGTACAGTGCAGAGTCGCTGTTGAGTATCTCTCTGTAATAGCCCCACTTCGGCACGCCCACCCGGTAATCGTATCTCGGAACCGGCGTAAGATTAAATACGAATAAGGTGAAATCGTTTCCATCCTTTGCTTTTCTGATGAAGGAGACTACGCTGTTGTTAAAATCTCCGAAGTTGACCCATTCAAATCCGTGATGAGTGAAATCGACCTCGTGCAACGACGGCTCATCCCGATACAGCTTATTGAGGTCACGCACGAACAGCTGCAGCCCGCGGTGAGGTTCATACTCCAGCAGATGCCAGTCGAGGCTCGCCTGTGAGTTCCATTCGGACCACTGGCCGAACTCACCCCCCATGAAAACCAGTTTTTTTCCGGGTTGAGCATACATGTAGCTGAAGAGAAGCCTCAAGTTAGCAAACCTTTGCCACAGGTCTCCGGGCATCTTGTCAGCTAAAGAGCGCTTGCCGTACACTACCTCGTCATGCGAAAGCGGCAGAATGAAGTTTTCCGTAAACGCATAGAGCAGCGCGAAGGTAAGATTGTTCTGATGGTACTTTCTGTGAATCGGCTCTTTTGAAAAATATTCGAGGATGTCATGCATCCAGCCCATGTTCCATTTCATGCTGAATCCGAGGCCCCCGACATAGGTAGGACGCGACACCATGGGCCAGGCGGTGGACTCTTCCGCTACGGTCAGTACCCCCGGATGAGTTCCGTGCACAACTTCGTTGAAGCGTCTGATGAAAGCGACTGCCTCAAGGTTTTCATTGCCTCCAAACTGATTTGGCGTCCAGTCACCGGGCTCTCTTGAGTAGTTCAGATAAAGCATTGAGGCAACAGCATCCACGCGCAAGCCGTCTATGTGATACTTTTCCAGCCAGAACAAGCCGTTGGCTATGAGAAAGTTGGCAACCTCGTTCCTGCCGTAATTGAAGATCAGCGTGCCCCAATCGCGATGCTCACCTTTTCTGGGGTCCTCGTGCTCATAAAGCGCCGTGCCGTCAAAGTAAGCGAGCCCATGTGCGTCTCGTGGAAAGTGCGCAGGAACCCAATCTATGATCACGCCGATCCCGGCACGGTGACACTGGTCTACAAAGTACATGAAGTCCTCGGGTGCGCCATGCCGGCTCGTGCATGCATAGTAGCCCGTGGTCTGATAGCCCCAGGATTCGTCGAACGGATGCTCGGAGACAGGCATCAACTGCATGTGCGTATAGCCCATCTCCTTTACATACGGAACCAGGGTGTGGGCCATCTCCCGATAGGTCAGCCACCGATTGCCCTCCTCGGGCACGCGCCTCCATGAGCCGAGATGCACCTCATACATAGAGAGCGGCTCCTCAAAAATGTTTCTCTGACGCCGCTCGTTCATCCATGCCTCATCCATCCACTCGTATTGGTTGATGTCCCAGACAACGGAAGCGGTCTTTGGTCGAAGCTCGCTGTAGAAGGCGTAGGGGTCTGCCTTCTCACCGAGAAATCCTTTGTACTTCGATTTCACCTCGAACTTGTAAAGAGTTCCCTGGCCGAGGCCTGGAATAAATAGCTCCCATATACCTGAGGCACCGCGCACTCTCATGGGGTGACGCCTTCCGTCCCAATTGTTGAAATCGCCTACAACGCTCACCCGCAGGGCATTGGGCGCCCAGACAGCGAATGATACTCCTGACACGCCGCCGACCTCGATCGGGTGCGCGCCAAGCTTCTCATATTTCTTGTAGTGCGTTCCTTCTCCCATCAGATAGAGATCGTATTCCGTGAGTACCGGCAGAAAAGAATATGGATCTGCAAACTCAGCCTCGCTCCCGTCGTGACGCACGATCCGGAGGCGGTAGGAAAATATCTCGCCGACACCTTTTATCACCGCTTCAAAAAAACCATCGGCATGGACCTTCTTCATCGGATAATTCTGCGCTTTGTCGGTCCTGCACACCACTGCCTTTTTTGCTTCAGGGAGAAAGGCACGAACAGCCACTCCATCTTTACCCTGGAGACGAAAGGGGTGTGCGCCGAGGACTTCGAATGGATCGTGATGCGCTGAATTGACTATCTTCTCTACGTCGTGCTTTGATAGCATACCAATGCCGCTCCCCTTGATAGATGGCCCAACAAAGTCGAACATGAAGATGCTGAGCGCTAGAATAGTATAACCATTCGATGTCTTTTCGCAAAGCGCACCACGGGCGCCCGGGCTTATCTTGCTTGAATTGCACGTCCATCTGGTATATATACTATCTATTGTGAACCTGCGTCATCTGGAGACATTCTTGAAGATCGTTGAGCTGAAGAGCTTCACCAAAGCGGGTGAGGAACTGCATCTCACGCAACCTACCGTGAGCAAACAGATGGTCGATCTCGAAGCCGCCTTTGATGTACGCTTCATCGACCGCACCAAGAGAGGGCTTGCCCTGACAAGAGCAGGAGAGATTCTCCTCCGATACGCCAAAGATTTTCTTGCGCTGCGCGATGAAACACTCAATGCCATAGCAGCCTTCAAAGGGCTTCGGCGAGGCAACATTCGCATGGGTGCCAGCAATATACCCGGGGTCTATGTTCTTCCGCCGATCCTCAAAGCCTTCAGGGAGCGCTACGAAGGTATCCAGCTCCAGCTTGCCATATCCGATACGGGGGAAGTATCCGATAGAGTCGAAGAAGGCGATCTTGACATTGGTTTCGTCGGGGCAAAAGACGAAACAAGAAAGCTCGTCTATCAGGCATTCCTTGACGACCTCATAGTCTTCGTGGCTCCTCCGGACTATGCGGATTCGGTCGGTATCGAGGAGATCAAGCGGTACCCGTTGCTGGTCCGCGAGGCCGGCTCGGGAACGCGCAAATGCTTCGATGTCGCGCTGAGGAAGAAGGGCATCACTCCGGCCGATATGCAGATAGTTGCCGAACTGGGTGACACGCAAGCAATAAAGGAAGCGGTCAAACAGGGGATGGGGGTTGCCTACCTTTCGTTGCGAGCGATCACTGAGGAACTGAAAAATCGGACTCTCAAAGTGCTTAACATCGACGGCATCCCCGGAGTTAAGCGCTCATTTTATACGGTTCTGAAAAAAGGCAGGAGCCAGTCACCACAGGTGCAAGCCCTTCTGAAAACAATACAGGAATGGAGAAAGAATGATAAAATACGTTTGGTTAGTGGTCAGCATATGTTTGACGTTTGTCGTTGAGCCCGTATCAGCCAAGGTTTCACTCGATATTTACGGACAGTCCTACAAGAAAGTCACCATAGCCACTCCTCCTTTTAAGAGCGACAATGGAGCAAAGGTTAAGACCGATATGGGAGATCTCCTCGCGAAGGACCTCGACTTCTCAGGCTTCTTCATCGTTGCACCCAAGACTGTTATGGACAAGCAGATGACCGATGAAGGGGTCGACAAGAAAGATATACGCTTTGAAAACTGGCGCTCGCTCGGCATAGAACTCATCTGCAAGGGTTCCCTGCAGACGCAAGGCGACGGCATGACAATGGAGATATTTCTCTACGATTCGAGTGACGGCACACTACTCTTTGCCAAGAGGTACCGCACTGCTATCGATGAATGGAGGAGGCTTACCCATCGGATCGCGGACGACATCATACAGGCAGTGACCGGCGAGCGGGGCATCATGAGTTCAAGGGTGCTCTTCGTATCAGGAGGTAGACAGGGTAAAGACGCCTATATATCGGACGTTGACGGCGCGAACCAGAGAAAGCTCACGGGCTACGGCAAAATAATGGTTTCACCCTGCCTCTCCCCGGACGGTAAATATCTTGCCTTTACTTCCTACAAAGAGGGGCAGCCGCATCTTTTCGTTATCGATGTGGACAAAAAGAACGAGGTGTACGCCAGCAGAGAAGAGGGCGTGAAGCTGCCGTCCACATGGCTCGACAAGAGAACTTTGGTTTACACCCAGACAGCTGGAAAATTCTCTACCATCAACGCGGTAAATGTTGAGACGAAGGAAAAGAGGGCGTTGATGCGACAGGAAGGGATTTTGACATCGCCGAGCTTCAGCCCGGATGGGAAGAGGATGGCATTTGTATCTGATATGTATGGAACACCGCAGATATTCATCCGCGATCTGACGTCCGGAGAAACGAAAAGGCTCACCTATGCGGGCAACTACAACACCGCGCCTGCGCTCTCGCCCAAGGGTGATCTCATCGCATATAGCTGTAAAACGGACGGCGCGCTGGAGATCTGCGTTATGAAAACAGATGGTTCAGATCCGCGCATATTGACCGATGGCGGCGTGAACGATTCCCCGCAGTTCTCGCCGTGTGGACGATACATACTCTATTCCTCAAGCAACGGAAAAAAAGCCGGTATCTATCTGATGCTTCACAACGGTGATAACAGACGAGGCCTGTCGTTCACCGCCGGCGAAGACTCTCAACCAAAATTTGTTCCCTAGAGGTGAATATGAAAACGATACTTTGTCTGTTACTGGTAGCCGCACTCTTTACCGTCTTTGCTTGTTCGCCCAAGCCGGTTCACGTACCCGTTTCGGAACGCGCCGGCCAGTCTCCGGAGGTCGGAACTCAGGCGCAGGAGGAGTCGCAAGCCGAGCGCGATAGGAAAGCGAGGGAGAAAGCCGCGATAGAAGAGGAGCTTCTCCAGCGGGATCTGGCCCGCCAGAAGATGCTCCAGGAGCAAATGAAAAAGAGCGCGCCCATGTTTACGGACATCCTGTTCGAGTTTAACAGTTACACTGTCAGTCCGAATTATCAAGGCCTGATCACTGACATGGCCGCATGGATGAAGCAAAATCAAGCAGCGAAGGTAACCGTCGAGGGCCATTGCGATGAGCGGGGCACAGTCGAATATAACCTTGCGCTCGGCGAGAAGCGGGCGGAAGCAGCGAAGAACCAACTCATAAAAGCAGGAGTTAAGGACGACCGCGTAAAAACTGTCTCTTACGGAAAAGAGGCGCCCGTTGATCCTGGTCATACGGAAGAAGCCTGGGCCAAGAACCGTCGCGCCCATTTTAAAATCGACTAAGGGAGGGGCCTACCGACATGAAAAAACATCTCCCCTTGTATCTGCTTTTTCTTGCATTGCTTGGCTGTGCTTCCTCTTCGGAGGTTGGTGACGTAAGAAGAGACGTCACAACAACCTATCGTGACTTTCGCTCGTATAAAGATGCCACCGATGCACGTCTTTCTAAGCTGGAGAAGGATATGGCATCACTCTCTCAGGGCATGCGATCGGTCGAAGAGCTGACACGCAAGCAGTATCTCGACCTGTCGCTGGCTGCGGAGAGCAACAATGATAAGATCAAGACAATCATGGGAAAGCTGGACGAATTGGATTCCCAGCTTCGCGCCTACTGGGGCGAGACCAAGGGAGAACTCAAAGAGCTTAAGGGCCCCAGGGGCCCAGGGGTTCAACAGAAAGATAGCTCTGCGACTTCGCCAGCCAATCGGGGCAGTAGAGTCAATCAGGCCAATTATGACGAATCGTACAAACGAGCGTTCGATGCCTTCCAAAAGGGTCAGTACGAAGATTCGATACGAGCTTTTTCTGAATTCGTGCAAACCTATCCTGACACGCCGCTTGTTCCCAACGCGCGGTACTGGACGGGTGAGGCATATATGAACCTGAAAGATCCGGAGAAGGCTATCGTCAGCTTTCAAGAGGTAATCGATAAATATCCTAACAGTGAGAAGGCGCCAAGGGCGCTCCTGCGCCAGGCTGAAGCCTTTGGTGATCTGGGAGATAAAAAGAGCTCTACCACCCTGCTCAAGAGGGTGATAGAGCTCTATCCTAAAACTGACGAAGCCCGTATCGCTGAGAGGCTACTCCGCAATCTCGGCGCCTAAAGAACTTGCTTCCGGGGGAAGCGGCTCGAGCAATTCCTCACCCTTATCAAGGGCCGCCATCTCATAGCCCCGGTACTTTATAAAGCCGGTTCCTGCCGGTATGATTCTGCCCATGATCACGTTTTCTTTAAGGCCGCGCAAATAATCCACGCGTCCTTCGATGGATGCCTGAGTAAGCACTTTCGTGGTATCCTGGAAGCTCGCTGCCGAGATAAAGCTGTCAGTAATCAGCGAGGCCTTTGTAATGCCCAGGAAAAGCGGCTCTGCTGTTGCGGGGCGTCCGCCACGCTCGAGAGCGCGCCTGTTCTCCTCCTCAAATACCCACCATTCGACCGGCTCATCGATGATGAAGTTCGTATCGCCAACATCCTTGATTCTGACACGCTTCAGCATCTGTCGCACGATGATCTCTATGTGCTTGTCGTTGATCTTCACACCCTGCAGTTGATAGACCTCCTGGATCTCGTTCACCAGATAGCGTGCAAGGTCCTTGATACCAAGTATGCGAAGCACGTCGTGCGGATTCGCCGGACCATCCATCAACGGCTCGCCGGCTTTCACATAGTCGCCCTCATGGACGATGACGTGTTTGCCTTTCGGGATGGTGTATTTCCTCGGCTCGCCGCGGTCGGGCGTGACCATGATCTCCCTCTTTCCCTTTGAAAGTTTTCCAAAGGAGACTATACCCTCGACTTCAGTAACGATCGCGCTCTCCTTCGGCCTGCGTGCTTCGAAAAGTTCTGCCACACGGGGGAGACCGCCGGTGATATCTTTAGTTTTCGTTGTTTCGCGCGGGATCTTGGAGACCACGTCGCCGGCGTGGATCATATCGCCTTCGTTAACCACGATGTGGGCGCCCATGGGAAGCATATACCGGGCCAGGCTTGTTGTTCCGGGTACGGTGATCGTCTTGCCTTTATCGTCTTTAATAGATATTCTGGGCCTCACATCGGTGTCGCGGAATTCGATGATGACTTTGTAGGCGAGGCCGGTCACTTCATCCACGCGCTCTGCCATGGTGACACCTTCGGAGATGTCGCCGAATTTAACCCTTCCCGAGACTTCTGAAAGAATAGGAATGGTGTACGGGTCCCACTCTGCCAGTATGTGGCCTTCGGGCACCTTCTGTCCTTCGGATACGCGAAGCTTCGCTCCATAGATGATCAGGTATTTTTCTCTTTCGCGTCCTGCCGCATCCAGGATAGCAACTTCGCCGTTCCGGTTCATGACGATCGGCTGCCCCTCTTTATTGAGAACCACTTTCACCGAGTTCAGTTTGACAATGCCCTCATTTCGGGCTTCGAGCGTCGATTGTTCAACGCGACGAGATGCCGCTCCACCGATGTGGAAGGTCCGCATCGTAAGCTGGGTTCCCGGTTCGCCGATCGACTGTGCTGCAATGATGCCGACTGCCTCTCCGATACTCACCAGTCTGCCCCTCGCAAGGTCACGTCCGTAACATAGCGCGCAAACACCACGCTTCGACCGGCAGGTGAGAACGGAACGGATTCTCACCTTCTCCAGACCTGCCTCGTCGATCTTTTTCAAATGTTCTTCCCTGATCTCATCGTTCCGTCTGACAATCACTTCGCCATCCGGATCGCGCAGCTCTTCCAGAGAGACCCTGCCGAGGATACGCGTGCCGAGCTGTTCGATAACCTCGCCGCCTTCCATCAACGCAGTTACTTCGATCCCGTCAAAGGTGCCGCAATCCGTATCTGCAATGATTACATCGTGCGCGACGTCGACAAGTCTCCTGGTGAGATAGCCCGAATTCGCCGTCTTGAGGGCTGTATCTGCAAGACCTTTTCTGGCGCCGCTCGTGGAAATAAAGTACTGGAGCACGGTAAGGCCTTCCCTGAAGTTACTCGTGATAGGCGTCTCAATGATCTCGCCGGAGGGCTTTGCCATGAGACCCCTCATGCCGGCGAGCTGGCGTATCTGCTGCGCATTTCCTCTCGCGCCCGAGTGGGCCATCATGTACATTGGGTTCAGGCTATCCTGGAATTCATACTTCGGCTTGCCTGTCGCGGGAGCAGCTGCAGTCTTGGCCCGCTTACCATCTCCCTTTTTTGCAACGAAACCATGGGTGGGCAGCACGGCGGGTACTTCCACTTTCTCAGAACCGAGCTCTCGCATGAGCTCATCGGCAATGCGCTCTGTTACGTCGGCCCAGATATCGATTACTTTGTTGTACCGCTCGCCGTCGGTAATCAAACCTTCTGAATACTGGTTCTGGACAACTTTTACCTCTTGAGTAGCTTTCTTGATCAGCTCTTCTTTCCTCTTCGGAATTATCATGTCGTCGATGGAGATTGAGATTCCTCCCAGCGTGGCGTAGAAAAATCCGATGTCTTTCAGGCGGTCCGAAAGGATGACCGTAGCCTTCTCTCCACCTTTTCGGTAACAGATGTCGACAAGCTGGCCTATCGTCTTTTTGTCCATCGTGCGATTGATTACATCAAAGGGCATCTCCGCGGGTATGACCTCCTTGAGCAGTATCCGGCCCGGGGTCGTGGCGACCCGGGTGCCGTCCATGCGCACCTCGATCCGCGCGTGAAGATCTACTTCACCCGCGTCATAGGCTATGATCACCTCTTCCGGATCGGCGAATATCCTGCCTTCACCGGGTCTGTATTTTCTTTCTATGGTCAGATAGTAAAGACCGAGGACGATATCCTGCGTCGGCACGATGATAGGCCTGCCATTGGCCGGTGAAAGAATGTTGTTGGTGGACATCATCAGCACGCGCGCTTCAGATTGGGCTTCTATCGAAAGCGGGATGTGCACGGCCATCTGGTCGCCGTCGAAGTCCGCGTTGTATGCGGGGCAGACGAGCGGATGCAGCTGGATGGCCTTGCCGTCTATCAGCATCGGCTCAAATGCCTGTATACCAAGCCTATGCAGTGTCGGGGCCCTGTTAAGGAGGACCGGATGTTCCTTGATCGCCTCCTCCAGCACGTCCCATACTTCGGGCCTTTCTTTTTCCACCAGCTTCTTGGCATTCTTGATCGTTGTCGCGAAACCTTTGCGGATCAGCCGGTTGTAGACAAACGGCTTGAAGAGCTCGAGCGCCATATGCTTGGGTAGACCGCACTGGTGGAGTCTCAGTTCAGGACCGACAACGATGACCGAACGGCCTGAGTAGTCGACGCGTTTACCGAGGAGGTTCTGGCGGAAACGTCCCTGCTTACCTCTGAGCATGTCGCTCAACGATTTGAGCGGCCGCTTACTGGTGCCTGTTACGATCCTGCCCCGTTTCGAATTGTCAAAGAGGGCGTCCACCGCCTCCTGGAGCATGCGTTTCTCATTCCGTATGATGATCTCAGGAGCGTTCAGTTCCATCAGTCTCTTGAGGCGATTATTCCTGTTGATAACGCGACGATAGAGGTCGTTGAGGTCGGATGTCGCGAATCGTCCGCCATCCAGAGGTACGAGCGGCCGTAGTTCAGGCGGAAGAACCGGGATAATGTCCAGGATCATCCAATCGGGTTTGACGCCCGAGATACGAAAGGCGTCGACCACTTTGAGGCGCCGTGCCAGCTTTTTCCTCTTGGCGTCCGACGATGTCTCGCGCATCTCCGCCCTGATTGTCTTCGAAACCTCTTCCACATCGATGCGCCTGCAAGCATTCGCGCATCGCTTCCGCGCCTATGCCTCCGACAAATTTTTCGCCGAACTTCTCCCTGCCTTCCAGGTACTTCTCTTCGGTAATAAGCTCGCCGAACTGGTACGGAGAAGGACCGGGCTCAATGACAATGTACATCTCGAAGTAGAGAACGCGCTCAACCTCTTTGATGGAGAGTTCAAGCAGCGTTCCGATTTTACTCGGCATGCTCTTGAGGAACCATATGTGGGCTATAGGAGACGCCAGTTGTATGTGCCCCATTCTTTCCCGTCTGACCTTCGACTGGATAACCTCCACACCGCACTTCTCGCAGATAATGCCCGCGGTGCTTCATTCTCTTGTACTTGCCGCAAATGCACTCATAATCTTTAACCGGGCCAAAGATCCGGGCACAGAAAAGGCCGTCTTTTTCCGGCTTGAATGTCCTGTAGTTGATTGTCTCAGGTTTCTTAACCTCACCGAATGACCATTTTTCGATCAGTTCCGGAGAGGCAAGCGAAAGCTTCATTGCTGTATAGCTCAAAGGATCTTTCTGCTTTTCAAAAATCTTAAAATAGTCTTCCAAATCTGGCCTCCTTATCCTTCCTCTTTGATCAGATCAACATTTATGCAAAGGGCTTGCAGTTCCTTCACAAGAACGTTGAACGACTCGGGAAGGCTTGGCTCAAGTACATCCTCGCCTTTCACAATCGCTTCGTATGCCTTGACCCTTCCGCTCACATCATCTGACTTGATTGTCAGGAATTCCTGGAGCGAATAAGCGGCTCCGTACGCCTCCAACGCCCACACCTCCATCTCTCCCAGTCTCTGACCGCCGAACTGGGCCTTGCCGCCGAGCGGCTGCTGGGTCACAAGCGAGTAGGGCCCGATGGAACGCGCATGGATCTTGTCGTCAACCAGGTGGTGAAGCTTCAGCAGGTACATGGTGCCGAGGGTTACCTTGTGATGGAAAGCATCTCCTGTCCGGCCGTCAAAGAGCGTAATCTGTCTGGTTGCCGGCAGTCCTGCCTTGGCAAACAGCTCGCCAATCTCTTCTTCTTTGGCTCCATCAAAGACAGGCACCGCCATATTGACACCATTCCTGTTATGGGCCGCGAGCTCCACTATTTCCTCGTCGCTCAACCCATCCAGGAACTTGTTCATTTCGCTACCGCCGAACGTACCCTTCATCCATTTGCGAAGAACAGAAGGGTTGCTGGCAGCATCGATCAGCTGTCCTATCTTCCGGCCGAGTTCGCTTGATGCCCACCCAAGGTGGGTCTCCAGGACCTGACCCGCGTTCATTCGCGAAGGCACACCAAGCGGGTTGAGCACTACGTCAACGGCCATCCCTTCATCGGTGAACGGCATATCCTCTTCAGGCAGAATAACCGAGACAATGCCTTTGTTTCCGTGTCTACCCGAAACCTTATCGCCCACAGCGACTTTCCGTTTCATGGCACAATAGACCTTGATGGTCTTGAGCACGCCCGGAGGAAGCTCATCTCCTTTTTTGACCTTGTTTATCTTATCCTCATAATAAAGCTTGATGATCTCTATCTGATTCGCCTGGCTGTCGAGTACCTTTGAGACTTTCCCCTCCAGCTGCTCGTTCCTGAACTCTACGTCTTGCAGCTTGTCGAGATTAAGGGCCACGAGCTTCTCTCTGGTGAAGCGCTCACCCTTCTTCATCAACGGTTTGCCACGTCCATCCTTGAGATCGGCGGGCGCTGCCTTTCCGAGAAGCAGGTGGGTGATTCTTTCCCTCGTTGACTCCAGGATGATCTTGATCTGGTCTTCCTGATCTTTGAGGATGTTCGATATTTCGATATCCTCGATGAGTCTGGACCGTTCGTCCTTGTCAATGCCTCGCCTGGAGAGCACCTTCACGTCGATGACGATGCCTTCGATCCCGTGCGGAACCCGTAGCGAGGTGTCCTTAACATCGCCTGCCTTCTCGCCGAAGATTGCCCGAAGCAGTTTCTCTTCGGGCGTCAGCTGCGTCTCTCCCTTTGGCGTCACCTTTCCAACCAGTATGTCCCCGGGACGGACAACAGCACCGATCCTGATGATGCCGCTTTCGTCAAGGTCTTTGAGCGCCTCGTCCCCAACGTTCGGGATGTCGCGCGTCACCTCTTCCTTACCCAGTTTCGTGTCGCGGACCACGCACTCCAACTCCTCAATATGGACCGAGGTGAAGGTATCTTCTTTGACCAGCCGCTCGTTTATGAGCACGGAGTCTTCGTAATTGTAGCCCCTCCAGGGCATGAAGGCGACGGACACGTTTTTCCCCAGGGCAAGCTCCCCGCGGTCTGTAGAAGGCCCGTCAGCGAGCACTTCGCCCTTTTTGACAAAATCTCCCTTCTTCACGACCACTCGCTGATTAATGCAGGTATCCTGGTTGGAACGCCTGAACTTCAACAGGTTATAAACATCAATCTTCGTGACCGTCTCGTCCGGGCCGTTTTCTGCGTCGTACTTGACGATGATGCGGTTTGCATCAACGCTCTCCACCAGCCCTGTGTGGCGCGCAACGATGCTGACCCTGGAATCACGGCCAACTATCCGTTCCATGCCGGTCCCTATTAACGGCGCTTCTGTCGTGATCAGGGGGACGGCCTGCCGCTGCATGTTGGATCCCATGAGGGCCCTGTTGGCATCGTCGTGCTCCAGAAACGGGATAAGAGATGCGGACACACTGACAAGCTGCTTGGGGGAGACATCCATCAGATCTACCTCTTTGGGGTCAATCCAATAGAATCCACCGCCTTTTCTGGAGGAAACCAGAAGGTCCGGCAGAAATTTTCCTTTTGAGTCAACGGGCGCATTTGCCTGCGCCACGTAGTACTGCTCTTCATCGAGGGCACTCAGGTATTTGATCTCAGCAGTGACGCGACCGTCGCGCACCACCCGGTACGGGCTCTCGATAAAACCGAACTCATTGACGCGGGCGTAGGTTGAGAGCGAGGCAATGAGGCCGATGTTCGGACCTTCGGGCGTTTCTATCGGGCAGATCCGGCCATAATGCGTCGGGTGTACGTCGCGGACCTCAAACCCGGCGCGCTCGCGCGTGAGACCGCCCGGCCCAAGAGCTGAAAGCCGTCTCTTGTGGGTAATCTCCGAGAGCGGGTTCGTCTGATCCATGAACTGCGACAACTGGCTGCTCGCAAAAAAGTCCTTTATGGCCGTGGCCACGGGCTTG
This sequence comes from uncultured delta proteobacterium, assembly GCA_963825005.1. Taxonomy (GTDB): domain Bacteria; phylum Desulfobacterota; class Syntrophorhabdia; order Syntrophorhabdales; family WCHB1-27; genus JADGQN01. The sequence continues at coordinate 359,597 of CAWGRP010000013.1, forward strand.
GGGTTGACGAGGTCGTGGGGCATCAGCGTTTCCATCTCCGGAAACGTCAGCCTTTCCTTGATCGCCCTCTCCATCCTGACGAGTCCCATCCTGAATTGATTCTCCAGAAGCTCTCCCACCGTTCGGACACGACGGTTACCCAGGTGGTCAATATCATCACCGGCGCCTCTGCCATCTTTGAGACGCAACAATTGTCTCACAACCTCGATGATGTCCTCCTTGCGAAGCGTAACCACGTCGAACGGGACATCGATGTTCAGTCTGTGATTCATCTTCAGCCTTCCCACCTTGGAAAGGTCGTACCGTTCCGGGCGAGAAGAACATGTTGTGGACAAGCGCTTCGGCAAATTCGTACGTGGGAGGATCACCGGGTCTCAGCTTGCGGTAAATCTCAAGGAGCGCCTCCTCTTTGGTTGCCGCTTTATCGATCACCAGCGTGTCCCTGAGTGACGAGCTTACGTTCAGGTTGTCGATGAAGAGAATGTCGAACTTGCCTATTTTCCTCTTCTGGATTTTGTCAAGATCATCTTCCGTTATCTCTTTGTTGATGGGGATCACGACCTCATTGGTGGCCGGGTCAATGATGTCACTTGCCGCAACTTTGCCTACCACGTCAGCCTGATCTACAGGTATCTGCGTGATGCGCGCAACTTCCATCTTCTTTATCACAGCCTTTGTGATCTTCTTATGCTTTTTGACCAGCACTTCGTCGGTCTCTGCATTCACGATATCGGATGGAGCTTTCTGGCCTACCAGCAAAGACAGGGGGGTCTGTTTGTAGATCTTCTTCTCCTTCAGGATGATCGTCTCTTTGTCGTAGAAGTAGTCGAGGATCGCCGTCTCCGTGTAGCCGAGCGCCCGCAGCAACAACGTTACCGGGATTTTTTTTCGCTTGTCTATCCGGACGTAAAGAAGATCTTTGTGGTCAAACTCAAAATCGAGCCACGAACCCCTGTAGGGGATGATCCGGGCGGTGTAGGTAAAATTCCCGCTGAAGAGCGTTTTTGACTGATCAGCGCTGAAGTAGACGCCGGGGGAGCGGTGCAGCTGGCTTACGATCACGCGCTCGGTCCCGTTGACGATGAACGTGCCGCGCTCCGTCATGAGCGGTATTTCACCGAAATAGACGTCCTGCTCCTTGACTGCCCTGATCTCACGGGTCTTGGCTATCGGGTCAACATTCCAGACCACCAGCCTGATGGTGACCTTCATAGGCGCAGCGAAAGTCAGCCCTCTGACAATGCACTCTTCTTCCGAATATTTAGGGTCCGCAATCTCGTACTTTACAAACTCGAGGGACGTAGTCTCATGCGCATCTTTAATAGGAAAGACGCTGGTAAAGACTGCCTGCAGCCCGACGTTTTTCCTCTCTTCTACCGTGAACCCATGTTGAAGGAAATTGTCGTAGGATGCTGTCTGTATCTCGATAAGGTTCGAAATGTCGAGAATCTCCTCGAGCTTCCCAAAGTTCTTCCGCAATATTTTGTTATGAAAGGTTTGCTTCATGCAATCGCACCCCTTATTTTGGGACCAGGGCCAAGGGGGGACTTTTGAGGTCTCTTCCCCTGGCCCTTGACCGTTATGTTTTCTACTCTACTTTAACCTGTCCACTGACCTCGGCGAGCTGCTTCTTGATCGACTCTGCTTCCTGTTTTGAAACGCCTTCTTTAACGGACTTAGGTACGCCCTCAACGAGGTCTTTGGCTTCTTTCAGGCCCAAGGCGGTTATTGCCCTGACGACCTTGATGACCTGGATCTTCTTGTCTGCTTCATAAGCGGTCAGGATCACGTTGAACTCGGTCTGCTCTTCAACCGGCTCAGCGGCGGCCGGGGCCGCGCCCGGCGCTGCAGCCGCCATCATGGGCATCGCAGCCTGAACACCAAATTTATCCTCGAGCGCTTTGATAAAATCGGAAAGCTCCAAAAGCGTCATATTCTCAATGAACTGTATAACTTCTTCTCTAGTGGCAGCCATGTGCACTATCCTCCTTCATGTTGCTTCTTTTTGATTTTTGATTGCGTTCAGCGTCCACACAAACTTGTTCAGATTGGCTGCGAGCACGCCCACCAGCCTCTGCGGCGAGGACTGCATCAGCCCGAGCAGCTTGCCGAGCAGCACTTCCCTGGAAGGCAGTGTAGCGAGCCTGACCAGGTCATCTGACAGTCAGGCGCTGCTTACCGAAAACCCCAGACTTTACCTTAAGTAACGGCATTTCTTTTGCCATGGATGACAAAAGCTTTGCCACAGCCGCAGGGTCTGAATAGCTGCAGATTATCGCGTTCGGACCGGTAAACTGGTCCTTGATAGCTTCTGCATCTGTCCCGTCCGCAGCGAGTCTCAGGAGCGTATTCTTCGTTACCTTGAATTCCGCTCCAGCCTGTTGCAACTCTCTCCGAAGCTTGGTCGTCTGAGCAACATTCATGCCGCTATATTCAGCCAGAAATAGCGCACGCGCACGCTTCAGCTTAGACCCGAGCTCCTCCACGACTTCTTGTTTGGCCTTTCTTTCCACTTGGTCTCATCCCTCCTTTCCTCATTAGTATTTATGGAAAGTCAGAGAGACAACATTGACGATAAAAGTCTCGGCAGGCCGTAATCGTTTAATCCGCCGAGGCGGACACCTACTTTCTCTGACCTCTTCCCTTACTTGCTTGAGCTTCTCACTTAGGCAGGATCGATCTTTATGCCCGGGCTCATCGTCGTGCTGATAGCAACACCTTTCACATAGGTCCCCTTGCTTGAAGGAGGTTTGAGCCGGATCACTGTCTCGAATAGCATATTGATGTTTTCCAGAAGTTTTTCCTTACCAAAACTCGCCTTACCTACAGGAACATGAACGTTTCCGGCCTTGTCGGCTCTAAATTCCACGCGGCCTGCCTTCAACTCCTGAACAGCCCTTGGCAACTTCGAAGGTAACCGTGCCTACCTTCGGGTTTGGCATGAGGCCTCTCGGACCCAGAATCTTGCCGAGCTTACTCACCTGCCCCATCATATCGGGCGTGGCGATGGCCTTGTCAAAATCAAGCCAGCCTTTCTGGATCTTGTCGATGAGGTCATCAGAACCTACATAATCGGCTCCTGCCTCTTCGGCCTCTTTTTCCTTTTGTCCCTTAGCGAAGACAAGGACTCTGACCTTCTTACCAAGACCGTTCGGCAAGACCACCGATCCGCGCACCATCTGGTCCGCGTGCCTCGGGTCAACGCCGAGCCTGAAAGCCAGTTCCACTGTCTCGTCGAACTTGGCCGTGCGTACTTCGGAAACGAGGTCGACAGCTTCGTCCAAACCATACCGTTTCTCTCTGTCCACCTTCTCCCTGGCCGCCTTATATTTCTTTCCTACATGTGCCATGTTGCCCACCTCGTATAAATCGGGCTATCAGCGTCAGCACTCAGCTGTCAGCAAATAACCGAACATCCTGTTTTGCTGATCGCTGATGGCTGAAATGCTGATAGTCGTATCTAGTCCGTTACTTCCAATCCCATGCTTCTTGCTGAACCTTCCACGATTCTCATTGCCCCGGCAAGATCCTTTGCGTTCAGGTCCACCATTTTCAGCTGGGCAATCTCCTGAACCTGAGACTTTGTAATGGAACCGACCGTCTCTTTCTTGGGAGCGCTCGCGCCTTTTGCCAGCTTTACCGCCTTCTTGAGCAGGTAGCTTACCGGCGGCGTCTTTGTGATAAACGTAAAGCTGCGGTCGGAGAATATCGTTATGATCACCGGGATAACGCTTCCCTCCTGGCTTTTCGTTCGCTCGTTATACGCCTTGCAAAACTCCATGATATTTACACCGTGCTGGCCGAGTGCCGGTCCAACAGGGGGAGAAGGCGTGGCCTGTCCCGCAGGGAGCTGAAGCTTCACCATAGCCACAACTTTCTTTGCCATACAAGAACTCCTTTTAGTTAGCTATCAGCAGTCAGTCGTCAGCTCTTTAGCCACTGCTTTTCCTGATTGCCACCAAATAGCTCGGTTATCGCTTTCACCGTCTCTATTTTTTGCTGAAAGCTGACAGCTCCGTCAGCTTTCTTCATTACATCTTCTCGATCTGCATAAAATCCAATTCTACGGGCGTGGTCCGGCCGAAAATATTAAGAAGGACCTTTACCTTGCCTTTTTCCGGCTTGATCTCCTCTACGCTTCCCGTGAAATTGGAAAAGGGGCCCTCGATCACTTTGACATTGTCCCCTTTATCAAACCGGATCTTCGGTTTTATCTTGCCCTTTCCTTCCTGAATCGCGTGTACGAGGTCTTTAACCTCGTCGTCGGGCAGCGGAGTCGGCTTCATGCCGTATCCGACGAACCCGGTCACTTTTGGTGTGTTGCGAACGAGATACCAGGTATCCTCGTTCATATCCATCTGTACAATAATGTAACCGGGGAAAATGGTCCTTTGTGACTTCTTCACCTGACCCTTTACCCGCTCCATTATCACTTCCGACGGAACGATGATCTCTCCGAAGCTCTCCTCCATCTTGCTCGTTCTTATGCGTTCCTCCAACCCCTCCTTAACCTTCTGCTCGTAACCGGAGTAGGTGTGAACGACATACCATTTCTTTTCCAGTGCGCTATCCGTTGTGTTATCCATGGAAGAGAGCCTGTACGATCTTCGCCAGTCCTACGTCAACAATGCCAAGAAAGAGCGCTGCGACGACAACCGTAATGAGAATAACGTATGTGCCTTTAAGGGCCTCTTTCCTGGAGGGAAACGTAACTCTCTTCGTCTCCAGGTAGACCTCTGTGAAATAGGTTTTGACCTTTTCGACGTTTTCTCTGATATCCATCGCGCCCTCGCAATACACAGGCCAGGAGGGATTCGAACCCCCAACACCCGGATTTGGAGTCCGGTGCTCTATCCGTTAGAGCTACTGGCCTTTTATTTTGTCTCTTTATGCGCCGTGTGCTTTTTGCAAAACCTGCAATACTTGTTCAGCTCGAGCCGGTCTGGCGTCTTTTGTTTGTTTTTGGTAGTGGTGTAGTTTCTGTTCTTGCACTCAGAACAAGCGAGAATTACTAGCTGCCTCATCTTCCTGGCTCCTACGCTGTGTCAGCTATACTGGATACTATTCCTGGATCTCCGTGACTACCCCTGCACCCACGGTCTTGCCGCCTTCCCTGATGGCAAAGCGCAGCTCCTTCTCTAAGGCGATGGGGGTAACGAGCGTCACGGCGAGCGTCACGTTGTCTCCGGGCATGACCATCTCCACCCCTTCGGGCAGCTGGGCTATGCCGGTGACATCAGTCGTCCGGAAGTAGAACTGCGGTCTGTAGCCGGTGAAGAAGGGGGTATGACGGCCACCCTCTTCTTTGGTGAGAATGTAGACCTCTGCCTTGAACTTCGTATGGGGGGTGATGCTGCCGGGCTTGGCAAGGACCTGACCCCGTTCCACGTCCTCTTTCTTGGTGCCCCGGAGGAGGACACCGATGTTATCGCCTGCCTGGCCCTGGTCGAGGATCTTGCGGAACATCTCGACGGAGGTGGCAACCGTTTTGGCGGTGGGGCGGAAACCGACGATCTCCACGTCCTCACCGGGTTTGATCACGCCTCGTTCCACACGGCCGGTTACCACGGTACCGCGGCCGGAGATGGAGAAGACGTCTTCGACCGGCATGAGAAAGGGCTTGTCGAGGGCACGGACCGGTTCCGGGATGTAGTTGTCGCAGGCATCGAGCAATTCATAGATCGATTTGCAGTGGGGGCAGTTGGGATCGCCGTCACCGCATTCAAGAGCTTTAAGGGCTGAACCCCGGATGATGGGGATCTTGTCGCCGGGATACTCATAGGCTGTTAAGAGTTCACGGAGCTCCAGTTCAACGAGCTCTATTAATTCGGGATCATCCACCATGTCCACCTTGTTCAGGTAGACAATCACAAAAGGGACACCGACCTGGCGGGCGAGGAGGATGTGCTCTCTGGTCTGGGGCATGGGACCGTCGTTGGCGCCGACCACCAGGATGGCGCCATCCATCTGGGCTGCACCGGTGATCATGTTCTTGATATAGTCAGCGTGTCCCGGGCAGTCCACGTGCGCATAGTGGCGCTTGGCGGTCTCGTATTCCACGTGGGCGGTCGCGATCGTGATACCGCGCTCCTTCTCTTCCGGGGCTTTATCTATCTGATCAAACGGGATCCACTCCGCCATGCCCTTTGAGGCAAGGCAGCGAGTAATGGCCGAGGTGAGGGTGGTCTTCCCATGATCGATATGACCTATGGTTCCGACGTTCACATGGGGTTTCGTCCGCTCAAACTTTTTCTTAGCCATAAAGTGCCTCCGTCAGTGTTTATGGAGCCCACGATCGGGATTGAACCGATGGCCACTTCCTTACCAAGGAAGTGCTCTACCACTGAGCTACGCGGGCAATACAAACGGGCGCGTCAGATCCCGCTCGTGGTCTCGGAGCAGGTGATCAAATAAACCCGCTACCGGCTTATGGAGCGGGAAACGGGATTCGAACCCGCGACCCTCAGCTTGGAAGGCTGACGCTCTGGCCAACTGAGCTATTCCCGCGTCGCTTACTGGTGGAGAGGGGAGGATTCGAACCTCCGAAGGCTGCGCCAGCAGATTTACAGTCTGTCCCCTTTGGCCGCTCGGGAACCTCTCCGTGTGAGCTGGTGATGGGACTCGAACCCGCAACCTGCTGATTACAAATCAGCTGCTCTGCCTGTTGAGCTACACCAGCTTAAACTTTGCATTATACTACACCTGATCTGTGAAAATCAACTAGTAGGTGGTATATGTATACTGGTACGAAAACTTGCTCGTGTCAAGCCGTGTGAATACTATACACGAAAATCCCGCGAAAGAAAAGAAAAATGTCGTGACCGGTGAATCCAAAGACGCGAGGAACCCTTAACCTTTCTCCGTATTCTCGATGCGAGCCGAACTCCTGTCCCCGGCTTTTCTATCAAGCGAACCGTTCAGATCTCTTACACGGCCTTTCAGTTCATCCAGTTCCTCTTCCGTAAAGCCCTCCCATGCAAACGGGAATAAAGCATTGTTCTGAAACAGCGGATCGGCCGCAACGGGATACCGCGCTAAGGCATGATATTTGTTAAACAGGTGCGTGTGCGGTATGGGGGAATACTCCGCCAGGCTGACCCGCAGACCGAGCCCGCCCGCGTAATCGATGGTCTTCCTCACGTCGGATGCCCTCTGTAGCGGCAGGCCTGCCAGCACATAGACGCATACTGAGGCGCCATCAAAGCCCGCCCGTTCAAGATTGCTGATAGCCATTTCAAAGCGAGGCGTGTCTATCTTACCCCCTGTCTCCTTCTGCAGCCTTGCGTCGGCAGTCTCAAGCCCTATGCGCACTTCAGAGAAGCCTGCGTTCTTCAAGAGAAGGGCAGACTCCTCGTCGATCAACGATGCGTTGAGAGCGTTCGGGTTATGAAACGAGACGCCGGGCGACAGGTCGTACACTCCCCTTAAGAACGGCTTCGCGTATCTTTCCTTTTCAAAAAGAAAGCTGTCGTCGTATAGGGCGAAATGGTTGCATCCGCGCTCGCGCCAATAGGAAAGCTCACGAAGCACGTCGCGGGGCTGCCTTCGGACGAGGCGCGGGTGCAGATAATGCGTCGCGCAGTACGTGCAATGGTACGGGCAACCGAGAGAGGTGAGAAGCGGGATAGAGGCCGGCTTCTCGTAGAGATCGAAGCAGGGATAAGGAAGCAGGCTAAGCTCGTCGGTGTCGGGTTTGAACGAGAGCGGTCTCGAAAACTCTTCCTCAATATAGGTATAAAGCATTGTTATTAAACCGTTCTTAACAATGAGGTCCGCCGCCAGGTGCTTCCCGGCATGCTCGCTGCAGAGCGACGGGTATAGACCGCCTACGATGATTTTCGCGCGTGGAAAGACGTCTCTTGCGATCGTTAAGGCTTCCACGACCCCGGAATACCAGTAAGTCATTATGGAGGTGATCAGGATAAGGTCCGGGGTCTCGATGCAGCGCAGTTTCGCCCGAAATTCCTCAGGCGAGATACCATACCGTTTGAATCGCTTCTTGACGATTGCCGCGGCCTCAGGTTTTGCCACTTTCGCATGGATAAACGGGGCTCTACCGTCCTCCTTACGCTTCGCCTCGTCCACGGCAAGACAATCGAGCAGTTGGATATCGATACCGTTTTCTCTGAGTATGCTCCCGACGTATAGCAATCCGAGCGGCGCCGACCAGAAACTGTACGCAGAAACATCATATATATAAGGATTAATCAGAAGGGCTCGTAACTGTTTCACTGTAAACCTCGATTAGAAGGGTCCAGGGGGCCGGGTCCATAATAGGGTCCCGGGTCCTGGGTCCAGGTACAGACGACCAAACCGAAGGCTGCGATTTCGTTGTCACTCTCAGACCGTGCGCCGATCTCTCGCCGGTGTTGCGTCGGTTGCATGCAATGTTTCACGTGAAACCTTATCTAGGGTCCAGTGGTCGGGTCCGGGAGAAAAACTCCGAACATGATCTGAGGCTGTCACTTTTCGCATTCTCACCCGCTATGCCTTCTCGAAGGCCTCTCCTAGTATATACCGCTTTTTGCCGGAGGGCCTTCGGTGTCGCTCTTGATCAAATATACATCCGTCGCTACGCATCACCATATACGCGTCAAACCAGCGGCCGGCGCGCTGTTTCAGTAATGACTTTACATACTGTGTCATTCCGGACTCGATCCGCCTGTCCCGGCACGTGGAGGCCGGGGGAATCGTCTTTTCAACCTGGATTCCCGCTTTCGCGGGAATGACGACTCTCGGGCCATTGTAAAGCCGTTGTTGCAACACTACACTAGTGCTTGCCATCTTCGGCCAACGATCCCATGTTTCACGTGAAACATTATCTAGGGTCCGGGTCGAGAAAAAACGACGTTCCGCGAGGGCTGTACGTTTCACGTGAAACATCGCATCTCCCGTCTCGAGGGATTGTGCATCCGCTGAACTCTGGCCACTGGACCCGCGACCCTAAATCTTTCCGGCGAGTGTTTCACGTGAAACATTATGTCGGGTCCGGCAGCCTAGGCCCAGTCAAAACACGGATGCCCGATGGACGCTCTTTGCCGGGCAAAGCCTCTGTTTCTGGAACCGATGTTTCACGTGAAACATTCGGCCTGCAACCATCTGGAGCTCGGGCATCTTCTGGACCCCGGACCCAGGCCCCGGGACCCTGTCGTCAGCCTCACCTTCTCGGCGCCCTTATCCTCGGCCGGCCCAACGTAAAGAGCTTTATCGTTGCCAGGCCAAAAAGGAAACCGCCTATGTGGGCGGACCAGGCAACCCCTTCGGTGTGTGAAAAGAGAAGCTGCATAAGGAACCAGATTGTAAGCAGCGCGATGGCGGGTAGCTCGACGGTTGTTATAAAGATAAAAATGAAGATCAGCGTCTTTATGCGGGCAAAAGGAAACAAAAGGAGATACGCCCCGAGCACACCCGAGATAGCGCCGCTTGCGCCGATCATCGGTATGTGTGCGGCGGGATCGTATAGTATCTGAAGGAGGGCTGCCGCTACCCCTGATAAACCGTAGAAAAGAATGAACCTGAAGTGGCCGGTGGAATCCTCTATATTGTTCCCGAAAATCCAGAGATAGAGCATGTTGCCGCCAAGATGAAGAAAGCCTCCGTGCAAGAACATTGATGTGAAGATGGTCAACACGTTATAGGGGAGCAGTTCAGGGTGCTGATGCGCGGAAAGCATGAACTCCCCGGGTACCAGCCCGTACTTTATGACAAGCGCCTTCTCCGCCGCAGCCGGCATAAATGCTGCATAAACGAAAACCGCCGTGTTTACAAGCACGAGGCTAATGGTTATAATGGGGAATGTGCGTGTGGAAATGTTATCTCTGATCGGAATCATGGACTCCTAATTATTAGCATGCACCCTGTATCGTGTCAAAAAACAGCGTACCGGAGTTGACCCGTGCCCGAATTGAGAAAAGATCCTATTATCGACAGGTGGGTTATTATCTCGACTGAAAGAGCCCAGCGGCCGGTCTTCCTTGCCGAACAGGAAGCGCCCCCTAAAGGCTGGACTTTGTCCGTTCTGTGCCGGGAATGAGGCGATGACGCCTCCCGGAAGTCTTTGCCATACGGCCGGACCGGGGCTATTCGCCACCGAACAGCCCCGGCTGGAGCCTCAGGGTTGTGCCGAACAAATTTCCGGCGTTACGCATCGAAGGGGCTCTCAACAAGGAGGGGGTAGGGCTATACGACCGAATGAACGGCGTCGGAGCCCACGAGGTAATTGTAGAGACCCCGCTTCACGGCCAGACGCTCTACACCATGGATGTTGCCTCCATCCAGAACGTGTTCATGGCCTATAAAGAACGCACCATCGATCTCTTGCGAGATAAACGCTTCAAGTTCATCATGATCTTCAAGAACCACGGGTCGGTGGCCGGCGCATCTCTCGATCATTCTCACTCCCAGCTGATCGCGCTCCCCATTGTGCCACGACGGGTCTCTGAAGAGATAAGCGGCGGGCTCAACTACTACAAGTACAAGGACAGGTGCATATTTTGCGACATCCTGGCCCAGGAAGCAGAGGATGGTTCGCGCATAATATACGAGAATGAGGGGTACGTTGCCCTCTCCCCCTTCGCTGCCCGTTTTCCCTTTCGAGACCTGGATCCTTCCGAAAAATCACGTTGCCTCTTTCCTCGCCTCCGGGAACGAGGATAATTATCATGCGCTCGCGGAAGCGATCTCCACTATACTCAAGAAAAACAATAAGCTGCTCAACGCTCCCCCGTACAATTATATGATACACACGTCCCCTGCCGACCTGACGAGCGTCCCTTACTACCACTGGCACATAGAGATTATACCCAGGCTCACCAAGACTGCGGGCTTTGAGTGGGGGACCGGCTTCTATATAAACCCCACGCCACCCGAGGCTGCTACTACATTCTTGCGTGAAGTTTCCCTATCGGAGGAACCTTGAAAGTACTTCTGGCGTCATCTGAGATCTATCCATTCGCCAAGACCGGCGGCCTTGCGGACGTTGCAGGAGCCCTGCCCAAGGCACTCAAGAAGATCGGCGTGGACGTGCGGGTGATCATGCCCAAGTACAAAACCATAGAGGAGAAGGGGTTCCCGATTCGCCTACAAAGGCCTTACCTTCACCTGCCCGATATCTCAGCGGTCCGTTTCGGGGGAGATTGTTGAAAGTGAATACGATGGTATTCCGGTCTATCTGGTCGAGAAAGACGAGTATTTTTACCGGGATTACCTCTACAGCACGCCGGACGGGGATTATCTCGATAATGCCGAGCGCTTCATATTCTTCTCCAAAAGCGTCCTGGAAGCGATTAAGGTTACCGGCTGGTTTCCTGATGTGCTCCATTGCAACGACTGGCAGACAGGCCTGGTGCCTCTTTTCTTGAGTGTGCTCTACAAAGATGTTCCGGACTTTGCAAGAATCGGTACCCTCTTTACCATCCATAATATGGGTTATCAGGGCCTTTTCTGGCATTATGACATGCATCTTTTGAACCTGGGCTGGGAGTATTTCAAGCCAGACTGCCTCGAGTTTCATGGGAAGACTCAATTTCCTGAAAGGAGGCATTGTTTGCTCTGATATTATCAATACTGTCAGCAAGAAGTATAGCGAGGAGATCCAGACCCCCGAGTTCGGCGCCGGTCTGGACGGCGTACTCCGCAACCGCGCGAGCGATCTGTACGGCATAGTTAACGGCGTCGATTACGATGATTGGAGCCCGGACACGGATGGTTGCATCCCGGCCAAATTCACTGCCGAAAGCGTCCACCTGAAAGCCCAGGACAAGGCAGCGCTGCAACAGGCGTTTGGTCTACCCCAACTACCGGACACCCTGCTTCTTGCAAGCATCTCTCGTCTTGCCGACCAGAAGGGTTTTGACCTTATAGCGGACGCCCTTGAAGAGATGGTGGGGCTCGGCGTACAGTACGTGCTTCTCGGAACGGGCGAGCGAAAGTATCACGAGCTCTTCACCACGCTCTCCGAGAAGTACCCGGAATCGTTTGCCGTGAAGATTGCGTACGACAACTCCCTCGCCCACCTCATCGAAGCAGGGGCTGACGTCTTCCTTATGCCGTCACGCTACGAGCCTTGCGGCCTGAACCAGATCTACAGCCTGAAGTACGGCACGGTCCCTATTGTGCGGGCAGTAGGTGGACTCGATGACACCATTCGCGACGACCCGGCTGCCCCTGAGCGTGCCACAGGCTTTAAACTTTACGATTATTCGGCGGAAGAGCTGCTAAGGGCTGTAAAAAGGGCCCTCGTGCTCTATCAGAACAAGAATGAGTGGCTGGCGCTCGTGAGAAGGTGTATGCAGGAGGATTTTTCCTGGAAAAAATCAGCAGAAGAGTATAGTGCGCTTTATAAGAAGGCCTTAGAAAAGCATGGATTTCGTTAAGGTTCTCGGTAAGATTATTGAGATATCCCACTCAAACCTTGAGGTAGCATCCCGCATTGAGGCAATCCTTAATATTGTTGCTCATGAGATGCACATGGATGAAGCCATCCTGTACACTCTCGACAAGGATAAGCGGCTCTCCTGCAGATTCATGAACCGCACGAGCCGCCTCTTTGATATCCTGAGCGGCTATCGGTGCCACGTTGGCGAGGGAGTCATTGGCGCCGTGGCCCAAAAAAGGCTGCCCCAATACTTCACCTCGCACGATGTGCCTGCCCGTTTTGACTGTCTCTTCTACGCGAGCCTCGATGGAGTAACCGACAACTATAAATCATACGCCTTTCTGCCGCTGTCGGACGACAGCTTCCTCTTCGGGGTCCTCCTTTTGTGCTCCTCTCACAAAGACGCCCTGGCGGATTCCAGGAAAATCCTTCTCTCGATAATCGCGAGGGAGTTGGGCGGGATCCTGCGGACGTACGACCTGCTGATTTCCTCGAAGAAGCGCATCAGCGAACTCGCTACCCTGTCAGAGCTTGGAAGAGTGCTCACATCAACTACTGAACCGCACCAACTGCTCCAGAATATAGCCTCCATTACCGCAAAGTCTTTTAATGCGGCCTTTATAACCATCAAGCTGGCCTATTCTTTCGTCAGACTCGACCTTCAGCGCTTCACGTCGGGAGAGATCGACGCTGCAATGGAGGGCCCGCTTCGAGACCTGGAGAGCGAGGCTCTGAGGTTGCGGCGTTCCACCTCGCTTGTCGACCATGCCCCTGAAGTTTCGGCAAAGGCACCCCGCTTTTCCCTTCATTGCACGCCTATACTGTCAAAGGACCGCGTCCTGGGCACCATTACCCTCTGCAAAAAGAGCGCTGGTCATCTGGAGGAGGACGACTCGTACCTTGTCAGCGCCGTGGCCAATTACCTTTCCACGGGGCTCGAAACGTCTTTTCTCAATACGAAGCTGCGCGATGTATTGCGAGAATTGGGTGATGCCCAGAAACGGGTCATAGAGAATGAAAAGCTGCGCAGCCTGGGCGAAATGACGGCAAACATCGCCCATGAGATCCGGAATCCCCTCGTAATTATCGGTGGTTTCACCAAAAGGCTTGCCAAACAGGTACAACTCGACGAGAAGGACAAGCGCTACATAGAGATCATCAGCGGGGAAGTTTCGCGACTCGAGGCAATCCTGACCGATGTTCTCGACTACGTAAAGGATGCGCCTTTGCTTCTCGAGCCTTGCAACGTCAACGACCTTCTTGACGAGATTGTCTACCTGCTCGCATCAGACAAGGCCTGGGAGCGGGTGCGGATTGTGAGAAGGTATCAGGCCGACCTTCCTCCCGTTCTCTGTGACATTCACCAGATTAAACAAGTCTTCATTAACATCATACTGAACGCGTTCCAGGCCATGGGTGTTGGAGGAGACCTCACGCTTCAGACCGAGAAAGGGCTATACCAGGAGCACCCGTGTGTGGCCGTTTCGGTTGCCGACACGGGCGGCGGCATAGATCCTTCCCTGCTGGATAACATATTCAATCCATTCTTTACGACCAAGGAGCGCGGCAGCGGTCTGGGTCTCGCCATATCCAATAAAATTATCATGCACCACAGTGGCCATATTGAGGTTCGAAATAAAGCAGGCGCGGGGGCCGTCTTCGTAGTGTCTCTTCCCGCGAATAACAAGACGCTAACCAGAGAGGGGCAAGCATGAAAACCGCAACGATATTGGTTGTCGATGATGAGGAACATATCCGCCTCCTCTTCAAGGAGGAGCTGGAGGACGAGGGCTACACGGTTGATCTGGCATCCAACGGCCTCGAGGCCCTCGAAAAAGTGAAGCGCTCGACGTACGGCATAGTCGTGCTCGACATCAAAATGCCGGGCATGGACGGCATTCAGACGCTTGGCGAGATCAAGAAGATCAACAAGGACCTCCCGGTGATCCTCTGCTCGGCCTACGGTGAGTTCAAACAGGACTTTTCGAGCTGGGTCTCCGATGGATATGTCGTAAAGTCCGCCGATACCCGCGAGCTGAAAGAAATGGTAAAAAGGGCGTTGGGTGAATAACATGAAACGACTCCGAAAGGCGCTCATTCCGGCCGGAGGCTTTGGCACGAGACTGCTTCCGGCAACAAAAGCGGTGCCTAAAGAGCTTCTGCCCATCGTGGACAAGCCGCTCATCCAGTTCATCGTCGAGGAGTTGGTCGAGTCCGGCTTCGAAGAGCTGGTCTTGGTCACGGGGCGGCAAAAGGGCTGCATAGAGGACCACTTTGACAGCCTGCCTGAGCTTGAGGGTTTTCTACAAACAAAAGGGAAGTCCGCCCTGCTGGAAGTTATGCAGAACCTCTCCAAAATGATACACATCGTTTCGGTGCGGCAATCGGCGCCATTAGGCCTCGGGCACGCCGTTCTGTGCGCGAAAAGCATTATTAAGGATGAGCCGTTCGCTGTTTTGCTTCCTGATGACCTCATTGTCTCGAAAAAGCCGTGTATCGGTCAGCTCGCAGATGTTTACAATGAATTCGGCGACCCGGTCATTGCCGTTCAGCGAGTGCCCGAAAGTGATGTCAAACAGTACGGCATCATCAAACCCCGTACCGTACGGGAAGGACTGCACCAAGTACTTGATATGATTGAGAAACCATCCCCAGAGCAGGCGTACAGTAACCTCGCCATCATCGGTCGGTACGTTCTTCCGCCTGAAATCTTCTCGGCCCTGGAGGAGACACCACCCGGAGCGGGGGGTGAGATTCAACTTACCGATGCGATCAAGCGAATCGTGGGCAGCCGGGCGGTCTATGGCCTGGAGTATGAAGGCACAAGGTTCGATGCGGGAAACAAGCCCGGCTTTGTGAAGGCCAATATATTTGTCGGTCTGCGCCATCCTGAGGTTCGCGATGAGCTGCTTTCTTTTATACAAACGCTTGACCTTGCATAAGATTTGGCTTACGATAAGAAGAAGGCCGGGGGTGTAGCTCAGGGGGAGAGCACCTCGTTCGCAACGAGGGGGCCGCGGGTTCAATTCCCGCCACCTCCACCATTACAACATGCGCCGCACTAGCGACCGGTGCCCCAGCGGACCGGCCAGCCCCACTTTTGACATTTGAATTTTTCTTATGTATAACATACCGAATGATGCGTAAGTGGATCGTTCTTATAGCAGTGCTGTGTCTTGCGTCCTGCAGTATTTGGCCTTTCGGATCGAAAAAAACCTCTGAAACCGAAACCAAGAAGACCGCAAAGGCCGACACAGCCCAAAAACAGCCACAAAAGGGAGAACCTAAGCCCGGAGACATCAATGTTGTTGATGGGGTTGAGTATATTTACGCGAAGAACCGAAGATATATGAGTACTCCTTACGAGCCCGAATATATCTGGGTTCGTAAAGACCAGTACTCGCCAGGCCTGTTCGACTCTCTCCGCTCGCGATCGCCAGCCCCCACCAAGGAAGAGAAGGAGATGGAGACGAGAATCGCGAAGCTCGAAGAAGACCTCAAGAAAAAGGGCGTCGCGCCCCAGATGGCCTACCCGCCCCAGATGGTCTACATGCCCAACACCCTTGGCTACCCCGCTCCCTTGCCAACGTTGACATTCAGCTACCCTTCCCCAAAAATGAAGAGGCGTGTTATCATTCTCCCTCTCGAAGACCAGACGAACTACAAGAACGAGCATCTCGGCGAGCTAGCCACGCAGCGGCTTGTATCAAAGCTTGAGAGCACCGGGACAATCATCTCGGTCGATCCAACGACGCTTGGCATGGATGGCCCAATAACCGATCGCAAGAACATGAAGGCGCTGAGTGAGCTCTACGGCGTCCAGGCCGTGGTGAGCGGGACTCTTTCCGACGTCTTCACCAGTACCTCAAAGGTCGAAGGCAAGGATGAGCGTGAAACCTCCTTTGCTGTCTCGCGTATTGCCCTGAGCATCTATAACACGGACACGGGCGTCCTTATTCGCACGCTATCCGGAAGAAACCCGGTCTACCTTTCCCGCGAGAAGGGTGAGATGAGCCCGGAGAAGGCAAAGGTTCGCGCTATAGACCTCGCGATAGAACTGATTGCCGAGGACGTTTTAAAACCCATACTCACCCTGGACTGGTACGCACGGATCGGCTCACTTGAACAGGAAAGGGTCTTTTTGACGGCAGGTCGGCTGTCGGGACTGGAAAAGGGCGACGTGCTCGAAGTATACACTCCGGGTCAGGCTATCTTTGATGCCAAAACCCAGAAACCGCTAGGAACCACAAAAGGGGAGTTCCGGGGAGAGGTTGAGGTTCAAGAGCTCTTTGGCGTTGATGCGGCCTCTGCTCAGATAAAAAGTGGCGGTAAGTTCGCCCCGACCGATTTCGTCTACCTGAAAAAATAGCCTCGTGCAGCTCCCCAGTGGGGCGGGGTGGCAGGAAAAAGAGTTGCAAAGTGCGGCGTCACGTAGTATTATGATTGGGTAAGTAACCTCTTCCGGGAAGCCATTAGTTTTCCACAAGTGTTGAAAAGATGTTGAAGGTACCGCGGTAAATACCATTCTACCAAGCATGGACGATATCTCAGGTCAGGTCAAAGCAAGGCTCTCTCATATGGTCGACCAGGATAACTTTAAGACCTGGATTGAACCCATCAGCTCCATGAAGTACTCGGACGGCTCCGTCGTGCTGTCGGTCCCCAACGCGTTCTTCCGTGACTGGATTGTACAAAATTTTGAAGTGCTTATCCGGGCGTCCGTTTTTGAAATCACGAAGGCTGATGCTCGCGTGGAATACATAGTGCAGAAACAGGAGGCGAGGCCCGCGGCAAAGAGCACTGCGGTAAGAAAGCAGGTCCCGACCGGTATCTTTAACCCTCGCTATGTCTTTGAGTCCTTTGTTGTTGGGGCAAGCAATCAGTTTGCCAACGCAGCCTGTCTGGCTGTATCGCACAACCCGGGCAAGGTCTACAACCCGCTCTTTATATATGGCGGGGTTGGTCTTGGCAAGACCCATCTTCTGAATGCCATAGGGAACTTTCTGCTGCTTCACGGGCCTGTCGACCCCAACAGAATCTGTTTTATTACTGCCGAGGAGTTTACTAACGAGTTGATCAATTCTCTGCGTTTTGAAAAGATGGATGATTTTCGCAACCGCTATCGGAAGATGGACGTCCTTTTGATAGATGATATTCAGTTTATTGCCGGTAAGGAGCGGACACAGGCAGAATTTTTTCACACATTTAATGCATTATACGACAACACCAAACAGATCGTCGTTACCAGCGACAAATTTCCCCGCGACATTGTAAATTTTGAGGAAAGGCTCCGCTCCCGTTTCGAGTGGGGTTTGATAGCCGATATTCAAGCGCCCGACCTGGAGACAAAGGTTGCCATTCTCAATAAAAAGGCTGAGCTTGATAATATCTCTCTTCCCCAGGATGTCGCTTTTTATCTGGCGTCTAATGTGGAGGATAATGTGCGCGTGCTTGAAGGCTCGCTTGTCAGGGTCGGGGCCTTTGCTTCTCTTCACAACGTGCCCATCACTATGGAACTTTCAAAGGAAGTAATGGGTCACATTATCAAGGAGAAAAAGCGCGAGATTACGGTGGACGCGATTATTAAAGAGGTGGGCCTTCACTTCAGCACCAAGGCGGCCGACATTAAGTCTGCCAGGCGCATAAAATCAATCATGCTTCCCCGGCAGATAGCCATCTACCTTGCCAGAAAACTTACTGACAACTCGCTCGTCGGGATCGGAGAAAAGTTTGGCGGTAAGGACCACGCAACAATAATCCACTCCGTCAAAAAAATAGAAGAAGAAATGAAGGTGAAAAAAGAGTTGAAAGAGGTTGTGGAAAAGCTGGAGAGAAAAATAAAGTCAACATGACGATTATATCTTTACACACTTTGCACAAAACTTATAACCAGCTGGGCGGGCTTCGTTCTTGCTTCGGGAGGGGTTTTCAACAAATTCACACCCCTTATTATTACTACGGTAAGGAGATACTATGAAGATAGATATAAGCAGAGATCTGTTGTTAGTACCTCTCACAAAGCAGGTTAGTATTACCGAGAGAAGATCTATAATGCCCATACTCTCAAATGTGCTTATAGATTTTTCCAAGAACAAAATCACCCTATACTCTACCGACCTTGAGCTGAGCGCAATAAGTCATGTGCAGTACGAAGGGACGGCAGAGAAGAAGATCGTAATTCACGGCCGCAAGTTTTTAGATATTTTAAAAGAGATGGACCCGGATCCCATAACGTTTGAGATTACAGATAATACACTTACACTAACACAGAAGCAGTCGGAATTTGTGCTCGGTTTGCAGGAGTCTGAGGAGTTTCCTGAGGTAAAAGAAATAGCAGGAACGCAGGAATTCAGCATTGATGCATCAACCTTCCTTGAAATGTTGGAGAAGGTTCAATTTGCCATCTCCTCGGACGAGACTCGCTATGTGTTGACCGGGATGTATATGATGGCGTCCGAGGGAATACTTTCTGTTGTCGGGACGGACGGTTTCAGGATGGCCTTGTGCCGGAGAAACATTGATGGCCTTGCTGATTTCAAAGGCGTTATCATTCCCAAGCGCTCCATATCAGAGATAGGCCGCGTAGTGACTGAAGGCGAGGCCGTGCGGGTTGTGATGGGAGACAAGCACGTTCAGTTTGGGACGGGTTCCGTGGTTCTCATATCGCGGCTGATAGAAGGGGGTTTCCCTGATTACGAGAATGTAATCCCGAAGGGCAATACCAACACCGCGAAAGTAGAAAAAATAAAATTGTTAAAAGGCCTCAGGAAGGTATCAACGATCATCAGTAAATCGGAACCGATAAAGGTCACCGTGAAACAGGACCAGATCGCTATCGAAGCGGAGTCGGACGTCGGGCGCGCGCGAGAAAACATAGACGCAGCGTATAAAGGCGACGAGCTGAGCATGAATTTTAATATACGCTTTGTGCTGGATGTGGTTGGTCACATTGATGAGAAAGAGATAATAGTGAGTGCGCCTTCTACGTATGGCGCGGTTCTTTTCGAAGGAGATGGTAGCGGAATGTATAAAAATATCGTGATGCCGATCAGGGTTTAACTATGAGAGAGTACGAAGCTGAAAATATAAAAATATTGGATGGGCTCGATGCTGTGCGGAAAGTGCCTTCCATGTATATCGGGAACACAAACGTGGAAGGGCTTCACCACCTTGTCTATGAACTGGTGGACAACAGTTTAGACGAAGCCCTTGAGGGATTTTGTAATAACATAATTATTACCATACACCGCGATAACAGCGTTGCGGTAGAAGATAACGGCCGGGGAATTCCAGTCGCTTTTCACAAGGGCGAGAACATGTCTGCTCTTGAGGTTGTTCTCACGAAACTCCACGCCGGCGGTAAGTTCGACAAAGACACCTACAAATTTTCCGCCGGGCTGCACGGTGTCGGCTTATCGGTAGTCAATGCCTTATCAGAGTATCTCGAGGTTGAAATAAAGCGCAACGGCAAGGTCTATTCGCAACGATACGAGCGCGGCGAGAAAGCGAGCGAACTGCGCGCCATCGGCAACACGGAAAAGACCGGGACAAAGGTTCGCTTCAGGCCTGATGAACAGATTTTCGAGACGATTGAATTCAGCTACGAGATTCTTGCTCAGCGTATGCGCGAGCTTTCCTTTCTCAACAACGGCATCCACATTACGCTTGTAGACGAGAGAAAAGCCAAACAGATGGACTTTCAGTATGAGGGCGGGATTGCAGCCTATGCGAAATATCTGAACCAGAACAAAACAGCCCTCTTTGCTGAGCCGATTTATATCACCGGCAGTAAACCAGGACTCGACTTTTTTGAGATAGCCGTGCAGTACAACGACGGGTACAACGAGAACATCTATAGCTTTGTCAACAACGTCAATACCCACGAGGGCGGCTCCCACGTTTCAGGTTTTCGGAGCGCGTTCACGCGCTGCATAAACGGTTTTGCGCAATTCAAGCGCCTCACAAAAGAGAAGGAGACAATATCAGGCGACGATGTCAAAGAAGGTCTCGTGGCGGTCATCAACGTCAAGATACAAAACCCGCAGTTCGAGGGACAGACAAAGGGCAAGCTAGGTAACAGCGACGTAAAGGGCCTTGCAGAGTCATTACTCAACGAGAAACTCGCCGAATATCTGGAGATCCACCAGGACGTTGGAAAGGTGATCGTCAATAAGGCAATAGAGGCAAGAAGGGCTCGCGAAGCAGCGAAAAAAGCCAAGGAACTTATAAAAGGTAAGGGTAATTCGGATACCGGTATTCTTCCCGGGAAGCTTGCGGACTGCCAGGAGAGCGACCCCGAGCTGCGCGAGATTTATATAGTCGAAGGTGATTCCGCCGGTGGCTCCGCGAAGCAGGGCCGCGACAGAAAAACGCAAGCCATCCTGCCCCTGAAAGGAAAAATTCTGAACGTTGAAAGGGCCCGGCAGGAGAAGGTCCTTGCAAACGAAGAGATACGGGCGATTTATCTGGCGCTTGGCGTCCAGGCGGGAAGCATCGAGAATCTGCGCTACAAGAAAGTGGTTATCATGACCGATGCCGACGTAGACGGCTCCCACATTCGCACCCTCCTGCTCACACTCTTTTATCGGAAGATGCCCGAGATGATAGACAACGGCTATCTCTATATAGCCCAGCCGCCGCTTTACAGAGTGGCCGTCAGCGGCAAAGATATCTACATGAAAGACGACGACGAAATGGAAAAATTCGTAGTGCAGCGCGGCATGGATAAACTCAAGTGCTTCCTCGACGGACAGGAGATCCCCACCGCACGCCTCAAGACAGACCTCGAAGGTCTCAGGGGCCTGGAGAAGCACTTCAGAAACATGGAGCGGCTCAACATCCACAAGTCGATAATGCTCGCTTTATTCAGGGCGGAAATTTCCAGGCGCGACGACTTTGAGACGGAGGAAAAACTGCTTCGCCTGAAAAAACAGTTGGCCGCGGATAATTGCGAGGCCCACATCTCTCTGGATCCCGAGCACAACCTCTTTACGCTTACCGTCGAAAATGGCTCCGGCGGGAAGGGCACGCCCCGCATCGATTATGAATTTTGCAGCCAGGAAGACTACAAAGGACAGTACCGCGCCTACAAGAACCTCTCCGCCTATTACGAGAAAGAGGCGAGCGTGCTGGCAAAAGACGGCACGCGTCGGCCAACCTTGGTAAACGAACTCCTGCTGCTCGTCAGCGAAAAAGGCAAAGAGGGCCTGACCATCCAGAGATACAAAGGCCTGGGCGAGATGAACCCGGAGCAGCTATGGTCAACAACCATGGATCCCGCGCGCCGAAGGCTGGTGCGCGTCGCCATCGAAGACCAGCCTGAAGTCGACAAGCTCTTCAGCATCCTGATGGGAAGCAACGTTGAGTGGAGACGCGAGTTCATCGAAACCAATGCAATGAACGTGATGAACCTGGACATATGATTTTTCTGGGCCTCACCGGTGTCCTTGGAAGCGGGAAAAGCACCACCGCCCGCCTTCTGAAGGAGCGGGGGCTCGACATAATAGATTTAGACGCGCTCGCCAAAGAGAGCCTCAACTGGAAAGAAACCCAGGACGACATCCGGTCAACCTTCGGCGATGAATATGTTGCAAGCGGCGCCGTCGATGTAACGAGACTCCGCGGCCTGGCCTTCAATCAGGGCGACGACCTACGAAAGCTCGAAGCGATTATACACCCGCGCGTGCGCAACGAGGTGGAAAAAAGGATCGAGGCGCTCAAGAGAAAAAAGGTGAGAGCAGTTATTTTTGATCACCCGCTTCTCTTTGAGACAGGATTTGACAAGCAGGTGGATAAGGTGGTCGTGGTAACGGCGGACATGGAAATAATACGGCAAAGGCTTATGGAAAGAGGAATGGAGGCGGATGACGTTGAGAGAAGGCTATCCTTCCAGATCCCGCTTGCCCAAAAAGTAGCGGCAGCGGACTACGTCATCAACAACAACGGAACAGAGGAAGAACTTAAAAAGGAAGTCGACCTATTCCTTGAAAAGTTAACCAGCTGGGAGGAAGAAAGAGATGCATCTTACTGAATTAAAGGGAAAGAGAATCGGGGAGCTGACCCAGATTGCAAAGGAGATGGCCGTAGAAAACGCAACAGGGCTGCGCAAGCAGGAACTGATCTTCGCGATACTCCAATCGCTTGTGGACAAGAACGAAGTGATTTACGGAGAGGGCGTGCTCGAGATTCTGCCGGAGGGGTTTGGTTTTCTTCGCTCGGTAGACTCGAACTATTTGCCCGGCCCCGATGACATTTATGTCTCTCCTTCGCAAATCAAACGCTTTGGGCTGCGCACGGGAGATACGATCTCGGGCCAGATCCGCCCACCAAAAGACAACGAGAAATATTTCGCGCTTCTCAAGATTGAAAAGATAAATTTCGATGACCCGGAAATCGCGAAAGACAAGATAATTTTTGATAATCTCACCCCCATTTATCCCTGCGAGCGTATAGTGCAGGAAACGACCGGCACAAAACTTCCCGCACGGGTGATGGACCTGTTCACGCCCATAGGCAAAGGACAGCGCGCCCTGATCGTGGCTCCCCCCCGCACCGGCAAGACCATGCTCCTTCAAAGCATAGCCAACAGCGTTACGGCGAACCACCCGGAGGTCTTCCTGATCGTGCTTCTGATCGACGAGAGACCGGAGGAGGTTACGGACATGGAGCGATCCGTGCACGGAGAAGTTGTCAGCTCCACATTTGACGAGCCCGCAACCAGGCACGTGCAGGTCGCTGAAATCGTCATAGAGAAAGCAAAGCGGCTGGTGGAGCACAAGCGGGACGTCGTCATACTTCTCGACTCCATCACGAGGCTGGCGAGGGCTTATAACACCGTGGTTCCATCGAGCGGTAAGATTCTCTCCGGCGGTATCGATGCCTCCGCCATGCAGAAACCGAAAAGATTCTTCGGCGCGGCCCGTAAGATAGAGGAGGGCGGAAGCCTCACAATCGTGGCCACGGCGCTGATCGATACAGGAAGCAGAATGGACGAGGTGATCTTCGAG
Source organism: uncultured delta proteobacterium (assembly GCA_963825005.1). Classification (GTDB taxonomy): domain Bacteria; phylum Desulfobacterota; class Syntrophorhabdia; order Syntrophorhabdales; family WCHB1-27; genus JADGQN01. Next base: position 382,979 of record CAWGRP010000013.1, read on the forward strand.
GAGTTCAAAGGAACGGGCAACAGCGAGATCTACCTCGACAGGAAGCTTGCCGAGAAACGGATTTTCCCGGCGATCGACATCAACAAATCGGGCACGAGAAAAGAAGAGCTGCTTCTGGAAAACGGCGACCTATCGAGAATCTGGCTGTTACGCAAGGTGCTGCAGCCCATGAACACGATTGAGTCGATGGAGTTTCTGCTGGAGAAGCTGACCGATGTGGATTCAAACAAAGAGTTTCTTGATTCAATGAGCAGAGGAGGATGAGCAGATGAAAGAGAAGACCCACCCCGAATTAAAAAAGGCTTTCGTAAAGTGTGCGTGCGGTCATACCTTCGAGACCCTTTCAACGAAGGAGAAGATCTCGGTCGAAATATGCGGGAAGTGTCACCCGATATTCACAGGGCGCGAAAAACTGATGGACACGGGCGGCCGGGTCGAGAAGTTCGAGCGCAAGTACGGCAAAAAAGAGACCGACGACAAGAGCGTTAACAAAGATAAGCTGGAGAAGCCGACCAAGAAATGATCGCGGAAAAGCTCGAAGAGATTGAGCGCAGATTCGAAGAGATCGAAAGCGGTATGGCTCGTCCCGAAAATATCTCCAACCAGGAGGATTTTCGCAAGCTCGCCAAAGAGCACGCCGAACTGCGGGAGATTGTCGCGACCCTAAGGGCGCTCAAGAAGGTAAAGGGTGAAGCTGAAGGAACGCGGGAGCTCGCCACCCATGAGGCCGACGGCGAACTCAAAGAGATGGCGCAGGAAGAGTTGCGCCTGCTGGAGAAACAACAGGAAGAGCTTGAATCTCTGCTCAAAGGGATGCTCCTGGGCAAGGACACTCGCGAAGTCAAAAGCATGTTTCTCGAGATCAGGGCCGGCACGGGAGGCGAAGAAGCAGCCCTTTTTGCTGCCGAGCTTTTTGCGATGTACATGAAGTATGCTGAAAAGATGAAGTGGAAGACGGAGCTCATGAGTGCAAGCGCCTCTTCTCTCGGGGGCTTTAAAGAAGTTGTCTTTCTTATAGACTCTCGCTACGCTTACCCCAGGCTCCAGTACGAGAGCGGCGTGCACAGGGTCCAGCGCGTGCCGGAGACCGAAGCGCAAGGCAGAATACACACATCAACAGTAACCGTGGCAGTGTTGGCCGAGCCGGAAGAGGTGGACTTCAAAGTAAACCCCGAAGACCTGCGCATCGATGTCTTCAGATCAAGCGGCCCCGGCGGACAACACGTGAACACCACTGACTCAGCGGTGAGGATCACCCATATACCGACCGGACTCGTCGTGACCTGCCAGGACGAGAAATCGCAGCACAAGAATAAGGCCAAAGCGCTCAGGGTGCTGAGGGCGCGGCTCAAGGAACAGGTAGAAGAGGAACAGGAGCAGGAAGTCTCTGCAGAGAGAAAGAAGCAGGTGGGCACCGGCGACAGAAGCGAACGCATACGAACCTACAACTTTCCGCAGGGAAGGATAACCGACCACCGCGCCGGCCTCACCCTTTACAGGCTGGAGGACGTTTTGGCCGGAAACCTCGACCCGGTCCTCGATCCCATCATCTCCCACTTTCAGACAGAGTCATTAAAGGCCAGGTAACGACCTTGCGCGTCCGTGAGTTGCTTCGCCGGGAAAGACAGATGGCCCGCACTGATCTTGTTTCTATCATGGCCTTCGTGCTGCACACCACACCGGAGCGCATCTATACGGATCCAGGTAAAGAACTTACGGATGCTGCGCTGGAGAAGATAGACCAACATATAGCCGAGAGAAAGAAGGGCAGGCCCATCGCCTACATCACGCAGAAAAGAGAGTTCTTTTCGGAAGAATTCTTCGTTGATGAACGGGTGCTTGTGCCCAGGCCCGAGACGGAACTGCTCGTCGAGGAGGCGCTTCGCGTCATAGCGCAAAAGCGCTCGCACGAATCAGGGCACGAACCAACGCTGCGCATTCTCGATATGGGCACCGGCTCAGGCGCGATCGGCATCACGCTTGCCCGCCATGGAGCGAACAGGGTCTTCTGCGTTGATCTGTCGTTCGACGCTTTGCTTGTCGCACGCTACAACGCCACCCGCATCGGCGTGAGCGACAGAGTCGCCTTCGTACGCTCTGACCTGTTTGCCGGCATCAAGAATGGAGCGCGCTTCGACATTATAGCGGCAAACCTCCCCTATGTTGCAGCCTCCGAGTGGGAGGAGTTGATGGTGGATGTGAAGCATGAGCCCAAAGGCGCGCTTCTAGGGGGCCCATCGGGAACGGAAGTTTACGAACGGTTTGTTGCAGGCCTCCCCGAGCGACTCAATGAGGATGGTATCGTGCTCTGCGAGCTCGGCGGCAGAACACAGATAGAGGCAGTAGGGGATTTGATGAAGGAATGCGGCCTTCAGGTGCATTCGAAAAAAGACCTTGCAGGTCAGGATAGGATACTTATCGGCTCATGGAAAAACTTGTCATAGAAGGCGGCGAACGCCTCCGGGGGCGCGTTGCGATCGGCGGAGCAAAGAATGCCGTCCTGCCCGTTCTCGCAGCCACGCTCCTCCAGAAAGGCGTCTATGAGATAGGGAACGTCCCCCGGCTCAAAGATGTGATGACCATGATCAACGTGCTTGGCATCCTGGGCGCGAAGACGGAATGGATCGATGAGCACAGGCTCAAGGTAGATACAACAGGGGCGGAAGGCTTTGAAGCGCCTTACGATCTGGTCAAGGAGATGCGAGCCTCGGTCCTTGTGCTCGGGGCCTTGGCGGGCGGCCGCAAAAGGGCCATTGTTTCTTACCCCGGCGGCTGCGCCATCGGAGAGCGGCCGATAAACCTTCACCTGAAAGGGCTCTCCCTGCTCGGCTGTGAAGTTGGCATGCACGAGGGTTACGTTGATGTGAGGGCCGATAATCTGTGCGGCGCTTCTGTGCATTTCGAGAAATCGACTGTCGGCGGAACAGAGAATATCCTGATGGCTGCCGTTCTCGCGAAAGGAGAGACGGTCATCGAAAACGCCGCGATGGAACCCGAAGTCGTCGACCTTGGCATGATGCTTCAAGCCATGGGCGCGCGTATAGATGGGCTTGGGACACCGACTATCTTCATACAGGGCGTCAGTAGTCTCACCCCCTGCAATTATAACGTGATTCCCGACCGCATAGAGGCGGGCACTTTTCTGGTTGCCAGCGGACTGACGCGAGGCAGCGTGGCGATTGAGGGCGCAAACATGTCGCACCTTACTGCATTGATAGAGAAGCTCCGAGAGGCAGGCATGGAGATAGCAGAGGAGAACGGCCTGCTCCAGGCTTCGATGTCCCGGAAAAAACCAACGGCGTTTGACGTAAGAACACAGCCTTATCCGGGTTTTCCGACAGACATGCAGGCGCAGGTCATGACCATGATGGCCATCGCAAAAGGAGCGAGCGTTGTTACGGAGACCATCTTCGAGAACAGAATGATGCACGTAGCAGAGCTTCGAAGGCTCGGCGCAGACGTGATGGTCGTGGGAAACAGGGCTGTAGTGCGCGGCGTCAAGGCGCTGCAGGGCGCGAAAGTAATGGCCACGGATCTGCGGGCAAGCGCCTGCCTTATTCTGGCGGGGCTTTGTGCGTACGGAACGACAGAGGTCTCGCGCATCTATCACATCGATAGAGGATACGAATCGATCGAGAAGAAGCTGAGCGAGCTCGGCGCAAAGATAGAGAGGAAAAAAGATGAAGGTGTGGCACCTTGAGCAGGACTGGGACGCGTTCCTCGAGTCGATAGCAAGAGGCCGGGAGCAAAAAAAGGCAGATGTGCGGGACTCGGTGCAGGCCATCAAGAAACAGGTGATCGATGGCGGCGACGAGGCCCTCGTTCGCTTGAGCACGCGTTTTGAGGGCTGGAAGAAGAGTTATCCTCTCAAAATAAATCTCAAAGAAATCAAAGAAGCGGCTGATAAGATCGACAAGAAAGACCTTCCGGTGCTCAAGGGCATGATCCGCAACGTGAGGCTCTTTCACCAATCCCAGCTCGCGAAAAAAAGGACGTACAAAAGAAAAGGACTCGAGGTCAGGGAAGAAGCGGTTCCCGTCGAGCGCGCCCTTGTCTATGTGCCGGGCGGCCAGGTACCCTATCCATCGAGTCTCGTCATGGGCGTGGTGCCCGCCCAGGTTGCGCGCGTAAACGAAATATACGTTGCCACGCCGACGCGTGACGGCGCTCTTAACCCGTACATCGCCGCCTGCTGCCTGCTTCTGGGCGCGCACGATGTTTTTCGTCTCGGAGGCGCACAGGCAATATACGCGTTCGCGCTCGGTGCAGGAACTATTCCCAAAGTGGACATGATTGCAGGCCCGGGGAACGCCTACGTTGAGGAAGCGAAGAGGGATGTATTCGGCCGGGTCGGAATCGATATGCTTGCAGGACCGTCTGAGCTTGCGATTCTGCTCACGCGCCGCTTCCCTTCTGAGATTGCAGCGTGGGACCTTTTTTCGCAGGCCGAGCATGATGAGATGGCAACTGTAGGCCTCTTCTCGCCATCGAAAGACGACCTGTATATGCTCATGAAGGAGATGGGGCGCCTGCTCGGCGAGAATGCACGCAAAGCTACTGTTCAGAAGGCGCTTGAAAAGAACGCCTATCTGGTCCATTACAAGAGTCTGGACAAAGCGATCGAAGCCATCAACAGGATAGCGCCCGAGCACCTGGAGGTGATCGGCGATGAAAAGGCAACAAAGGCCATACGGTATCCGGGCATCATTTACGTGGGTCCCGCGACCTGCGTTTCTATGGGCGACTACTACATAGGCACAAACCATGTGCTTCCCACGGGAGGTGCGGGAAGATTTTCAGGCGGACTCTCGGTGGACACATTTACAAAGCGCAAAGTTTTGGTTAAGATAGATAAGCGATTTCTCGACACCTATGGCGATAATGCGATGAGGCTTGCGGAAATCGAAGGTCTTTACGCGCACGGCCGGGCTATCAAGGCAAGAAGGGAGCTTTTACGGTGAAATTAAAGATAGGCATCCCGAAGGGGAGCCTGCAGGATAGTACGATACGGCTGTTCAAGAATGCCGGCTACACCATCAAACTTGCAGAACGTTCCTATGTTCCCGCCATAGACGACCCGGAACTGGAAGGGCTTCTCATCAGAGCCCAGGAGATGGCCCGCTACGTCGAGAACGGCATTCTGGACATGGGCATCACCGGGCTCGATTGGGTTCTGGAGCAGAATGCGAAGGTGGTCGAGGTAGCGCGGCTGCGTTACGGAAAGGTAGGGTTCAAGGGCGTGAAATGGGTTGTTGCTGCGCCTGCGAATTCTTCGATAAAGAGCCTTAAAGATCTCCAGGGAAAGAAAATAGCGACAGAGCTTGTGGGGTACACAAAGCGATTTCTGAAATCGAAGAAGATCGATGCTGTGGTTGAGTATTCCTGGGGAGCCACGGAAGTGAAACCACCGCTCCTTGCCGATGCAATTGTTGAGGTGACAGAAACAGGAGCATCGCTGGTGGCCAACAACCTGCGCATCATAGAGACAATTCTCGAATCGGAAACCGTGGTGATCGCGAGCAAATCAGCCGCCAAGGACAAGTGGAAGAAGACGAAGATGGAGAATATCGTCATGCTCCTCCAGGGCGCACTTCGCGCGGAAGAGAAGGTGGGACTCAAGATGAATGCTCCGCAGAAGGGGCTCGAACGCATCATGAAGATCCTCCCGTCCCTCCATACGCCGACAATATCGACTCTGGCGGATGCGGGCTGGGTTGCGCTGGAAGTTATCATCGATGAGTCAGTGGTCCGCGACATCATACCTGAGCTGAGGCGGGCGGGCGCGCAGGGCATAGTCGAATACCCGCTGAACAAAGTAATTCCTTAGGGGCAACGCGTGAAAAGAAAAGCAGCGCTTACCAGGAAGACCAAAGAGACCGACATCAAGGTTACATGGAAGCTCGACGGTGAGGGCAAGTACTCTATTGCCACGGGAATTTCCTTTTTCAATCATATGCTGGAGCTCTTTGCCCGTCACGGATTCTTTGATCTGAAAATTGAGGCCCGCGGAGATACCGATGTTGACCATCACCACACGGTTGAAGACGTAGGCATCGCGCTTGGCAGGGCCTTGAAAGAGGCGCTGTCCGACTTTGAAGGGATCAGGCGTTACGGACACGCAGTGGTCCCCATGGACGAAACGCTCTGCAGCGTCGCCATCGACATTAGCGGCCGGCCCTACCTCGTCTGGAATGGAGAGATCCAGGGAAGAGCGGGCATGTTCGATGTAGAGGTTGCCAAGGAATTCTTCCTTGCCTTTGTGCGCGAGGCAAAAGTCTGCCTCCATGTGAACCTCCTCTACGGGGAGAACGCGCACCACAAGATAGAGTCTATATTCAAGGCTTTCGGCCGCGCGCTGCGCGACGCGTGTGCAAAGGACGAATATCTGAAAGGGGTCTTGTCGACCAAGGGAGTGCTGTGATAGCGATTGTAGACTATGGGATGGGTAACTTGAGGAGCGTGACCAACGCGTTTGCGCGGTTGGGCGGATCCATCATCGTCACACGGGACAAACGTGCGATCGAGAAAGCAAGAGCCATCGTATTGCCCGGAGTCGGCGCTTTCGGCAAGTGCATGGAAAACTTGAAAGCATTTGATCTGCTCGATGTCTTGAAAAAGGAGATCGAGAAAGGCAAACCGTACCTCGGCATCTGTCTGGGACTGCAAATGCTTTTCGAGTCGTCAGAAGAATCTCCCGGCGTTGAGGGCTTTGGCCTTGTCAAGGGAAGCGTGAAGAGATTCAAGAATGATCTCAAGGTCCCGCACATGGGATGGAACCAGGTGGAACAGGCTTCATCGGCTTCGTCGATGAAGGGCTCGCAGATCTTCAAAGGGATAGAGCAGGGTGAATACTTTTACTTCGTCCACTCCTTCTATCCGGAACCAGCAGAAAATGTCATTGCCAGCACAACCGACTACGGACGCCCGTTTGCTTCATCCATCGAGCGGGAGAACATCTTTGCGTGTCAGTTCCATCCGGAAAAGAGCCAGAGGGTAGGGCTGCACCTCCTTCAGAATTTTATAAACCTATGCGCACAAAACTGATCTTTCTTTCGCTATTGCTGCTTATGGCCGGTCTGTCGATCGCGGCGGACACTGAGATCGGCATATACACCGACCGGCTGTACGATCCGGACCTTACCGCGTGTCCTTATTGCGGCAAGCCCATCAGGTCGGGACCTATCCACCAGGACGCGGAGAGTACGCTTCTTGATGAGCTGAGGCAGGGCCTGGCGGATAAGGGAATGAAATATATCGTCGGCAAGGGCGAATCGAAGAATATTGAGATCTTCGTCTACCGTTATCAGGAACGGCAGGGCGGTAATTTTGCCGTAGACAAACCGGCAAGTGTCGGTTTTCACCTGCATCTGTATGACCAGAGGGGTCTCACAAAGGTTTTTATTTTTGACGAGACGCAACAGCCGCTGCTCGATAATATCCTCAAGATCGGCACCTTTCTGCGGAGAGGCATGAAATGGATCACCGTAAGCGAACTTGCCGAAGAGGGCATTGAGAAAGGGATAAAGGTCCTGCAAGAGGATTTGAAGTGAAAATCTTCTTCGCGATGGACCTCATCGGCGGTAAAGCCGTGAGGCTCGTGAAAGGCGATTTTTCTCAGTCCACCGTGTATAGTCACAACCCTCCGGAGACTATCGACAACATGTGCAAGGCAGGAGCTAAGGATTTTCACATTATCGATCTGGACGGCGCCCGCGAAGGAAAAAGAGTCCACAGTGACCTTATAAGCAGGATCAGGAAGAAAGTGCCCGGGTACATGGAAGTGGGGGGCGGTATTCGCACCGAAGAGGACATCGCCTATTATTCAGCCATGTCCATTGACGGCGTGATTGTGGGAACGACGGCGCTCCAGGACAGGGCGTTCTTCAAGACCCTTTCACGGTTTAAGAATATCGTTCTCGGTCTGGACCTCTACGAAGGTCGACCGATGGTCAAGGGTTGGAAGGAGACGGCCGCCCTTTCTCTCGAGGAGGTTCTCGACCTTGCGGCGGCCTCAGAGATTATGGCTATCCTCTTCACGAGCATCTCAAGAGACGGCACGTTGAGCGGACCGGACTTTGATGCCATAGGGGGCATGCAGAAAACGACCAACCTGCCGATTATTGCCAGTGGCGGTGTAAGCAGCATAGAAGATCTGCGCAGTCTCAAAGAGATGAACGTCTGGGCTGCCATCGTGGGCAAGGCTTATTACGAAGGAAGAATACGGATCGAGGAGGCCGTGGAGCTTGCTGACTAAGAGGATCATCCCCTGTCTCGACGTGATGGAAGGCAGAGTCGTCAAAGGGATGAATTTTGTCAATTTGGTGGATGCCGGGGACCCTGTCGTCAACGCGAAGGAATACGAGAAGCAGCTTGCTGATGAACTCTGCTTTCTCGATATCACCGCGTCTCACGAAAAGAGAAGGACCATACTCAATGTTATCGAGGATGTCGCGAGAGAGGTTTTCATGCCTCTTACTGCGGGCGGGGGCATACAGAGCATTCAGGATATTCGCGAGGTGCTTCTTGCCGGTGCGGATAAAGTAACGATCAATACGGCAGCGATCGAGCGACCGGACATCGTGCGTGAAGCGAGCGATGTTTTTGGAAGCCAGTGCATCTGTGTTGCCATTGATGCCAAAAGGAGCGGTTCAGGCTTCGAGGTATACACGTATGGAGGTCGTAAACCCACGGGCGTAGAGGCAATCGGCTGGGCAAAGAAGGTGGAGGAACTGGGCGCCGGTGAGATCCTGCTGACGAGTATGGACCGGGACGGAACCAAGATCGGCTACGATATACCGTTGACCAAAGCTATCTCTGAGGCGGTCAATATCCCGGTGATAGCATCCGGCGGCGTAGGGACGCTCGAGCATTTGTACGAAGGGCTTGTAGACGGCAAGGCCGACGCCGTACTCGCAGCATCGATTTTTCACTACCGGGAATATACCGTCATAGAAGCAAAGGAATATCTGCGCGAAAGAGGAGTGGCAGTAAGATTATAGGTTGAGGTTGTGACCTGCTCTTGAGAGGATTTCATGGAAGACTTGAAATGGGATGAGAAAGGCCTGATCCCCGTCGTCGTGCAGGACGAGCGCACGAAGGACGTGGTTATGGTGGCCTACATGAACAAAGAAGCATTCGATCTGACGCTGAAGACGAAGAAGGCCCACTACTACTCGCGCTCGCGGCAGAAAATATGGCTCAAGGGCGAAACGTCGGGTCACTTCCAGCAGGTGAAATCGATCCGTCTCGATTGCGATAACGATACACTGCTCCTTCTGGTCGACCAGAAGGTGGCTGCATGTCATACAGGGTACTTCAGCTGCTTTTACCGTGCCTGGGAGAATGAGTGGAAAGTCATCGGCGAAAAAGTGTTTGACGAGAAGGCGGTCTATAGCGATGGCCCAAAGGATGAACCCAAGGTTGGTCCTGGGGATGGCCGATAACGCCAAGCCGGATTCAAAAATAGACCGAGGCGGCGACGAGGAGCCACACCCGCAAGCGGGTACCCGAGGCGTACGCGTAAGTACGTCGAGGAGCGCGACGAGGAGACAACGAAGGTATATGAATGAAGGCGACTTGGCGCAAGCTCGGACTGGCCTTTGTCACGTGCGGCTACGTGGGCTATCTTCCCTATGCGCCGGGAACATGGGCTTCCATATTCGGCTGTATTCTGCTCTACCTCCTTCCCGGCATCCTCAACCATCCGGCGCTGGTCGCCTTCTTAACGATCTCGGCAGTTTTCTCCCTCAACCGGATGGAGCTACAGGGGAAAGATCCTGGCTATGTCGTTATTGACGAACTGGCCGGCATCTGTGTTACCATGGTTGGCCAGGGATTGGGACTCTCGAATCTGTTGAAGGGATTTATCCTGTTTCGTATTTTTGATATCCTGAAGCCGTTTCCTGTCCGGCGGCTTGAAGGGCTGCCCAAAGGTTACGGCATCGTCGCGGACGACATCATGGCAGGCATCTACGCAAATGCGGCACTTCTTCTACTGGGAAGACTCTGGTGATGCCCGAAGAGCGTCTGGGTCTTCTATTGCGCGAGAAGGGATTGAAATTGGCTGTGGCGGAATCGTGTACCGGCGGCCTCATCGCGAGCAGGATCACCGACGTCGCAGGCTCGTCCGACTATTTTGATGCAGGAGTGGTTTCTTACAGCAACGAGGCAAAGCAAAGATTTCTTTCTGTGCCGGCCGCAAGCATCGAGTCACACGGCGCTGTGAGCAGGGAAGTAGCTCAAGAAATGGCTGAAGGCGTGCGCTCCGCAACAGGCGCCGACATCGGCCTTTCAGTTACAGGCGTTGCCGGACCGACCGGCGGCAGCCCTGAGAAGCCGGTGGGGACGGTCTATATCGGGCTCGCAACCGGCACAGGGACCTTCGTTAGGAAATTCCAGTTTAAGGGAGAACGGATCGATATCAAGAGCCAGACGTCGACCGAGGCCCTGCAGTTCGCGATTGACCTCCTGGAAGGACAGGTTGCATGAGAAGCTTTCTTGCGCTCGAAGTATCGGATCCGGTTGTCGATTATCTGAAACGGGTGATCGAGAAGCTTTCGAAGCGCGCGCCGGAAGTTAAGTGGGTAAAGAGGGATGCGATCCACATCACGCTCAAATTCCTTGGCCAGATCGAGGAGGAGGTAGCGGCTAAGATACAGGAAGCCCTCAAACCTATCGGCAGCCGATTTACGCCATTTATGGTAAGCTTGAAAGAGATCGATGCGTTTCCCAGCCGGAGACGTGCGCGTGTCGTGATCGTCCGGCTCAATAAGGGCGTGGACGAGATCAAAGCGGTGTCCGAAGAAGTTGAAGAAGGACTTACGGTATTTGATTTTGAGCGGGAAGCGAGAGAGTACACACCTCACATCACGCTCGGGAGAGTGAAGGCGCCTGCCGCGTTTCCTGATGGGGACATGCCCCCCCTGGAAACGATGGAGTTCATGGTGGATGGGCTCGTCCTCTTCAAGAGCACGCTTACCCCTGGCGGGGCCATTTACACACCAATCTGGAAGATAAAACTTGGAGGCGACAGCGATGAAGGAAGAAGCGAACAAGACAAAGGCCCTTGATATGGCCGTCACGCAGATCGAAAAGGCGTTCGGTAAAGGCTCCATCATGAAGCTGGGTGAGAGACCCCCCGAGGAAGTAGCCGTCATCTCCACCGGATCGCTTGCTCTGGATATTGCCCTCACCATCGGCGGCGTTCCGAGGGGCCGGGTGGTTGAGATTTACGGGCCCGAGGCATCAGGCAAGACGACGCTGGCGCTCCAGGTGATCGCCCAGGCCCAGAAGAACGGCGGCTCGGCCGTATTCATCGACGCCGAGCATGCGCTGGACATACACTACGCAGCAAAGATAGGTGTGAACACCGAAGAGCTCCTGATATCGCAGCCCGACACGGGTGAGCAGGCCCTGGAGATCACAGAGCACCTTGTCAGAAGCGGTGCCGTGGATGTGATCGTTATAGACTCTGTTGCGGCGCTCGTGCCGCGCGCCGAGATCGAGGGGGAGATGGGCGACCAGCACATGGGCCTGCAGGCGCGGCTTATGTCCCAGGCACTTAGAAAGCTCACGGCCACGATCTCCAAGTCTATGACGACTGTCATCTTCATCAACCAGATCAGGCAGAAGATCGGTGTCATGTTTGGAAATCCGGAGACGACAACAGGCGGCAACGCCCTTAAATTCTACGCGTCCATAAGACTCGATATTCGCCGCATCTCTGCGATAAAGGATGGTCAGGATGTAGTGGGTTCGAGGACCCGCGTCAAGGTCGTAAAGAATAAGCTTGCTCCCCCGTTCAAAGAGGCAGAGTTTGATCTCATCTTCGGCGAGGGCATATCGAGGGAAGGGGATATCGTCGATATCGGCTCTGACCTGGGCGTGATCGAGAAATCCGGCACCTGGTATTCGTACAATGAAGCGCGTATCGGTCAGGGCAAGGAGAATGCGAAAGAGTACCTCAAGCAGCATCCGGAGGTTGCCGTCGAAGTTGAGCAGAAGATACTGACGCATTACGGGCTGAAGAAGGAATAGGCATGCTGGCAAGCGACATACGGCGCGCATTTCTCGATTTCTTCAATGAGCAGGGACATACGATTGTCTCCAGCTCGTCTCTGGTGCCCGAGAAAGATCCTACGCTCCTGTTCGTCAATGCAGGAATGGTGCAGTTCAAGAATGTTTTTGTCGGTGCGGAGAAGAGACCGTATACGCGGGCGACCACCTGCCAGAAGTGCGTGCGCGCCGGGGGCAAGCACAACGACCTGGAGAACGTGGGAAAGACGTTGCGTCACCACACGTTCTTTGAGATGCTCGGTAATTTCTCGTTCGGCGACTATTTCAAGAAAGAGGCGATTGCCTATGCCAGGGAATTGCTGCTCAAAAGGCTGAATCTCGACGAATCCAGAATGTACTTTACCGTCTTTCGCGAAGACGAAGAGGCGCGCGCAATCTGGAGGAGCCACGGCGTGCCGGAAGAGCGGATCATAGGCTTGGGTGAAAAGGACAACTTCTGGGCCATGGGGGAAGAAGGGCCTTGCGGACCCTGCTCGGAAATCATCTACGACCTCGGACCGGAAGTCGGCTGCAAAACACCGACCTGCACCGTAGGCTGCGACTGCGACCGGTTCCTCGAAATCTGGAACCTTGTCTTCATGCAGTACGAGCGCTTCCGCGACGGCACTATGAAGTCCTTGCCCAACCCTTCGGTCGATACGGGCATGGGGTTGGAGAGGATCGCGTCCATCATGCAGGGCAAAATAGGAAACTACGAGACCGACCTCTTTGCGCCGATTCTTGAAAGGCCTTGAAGACATCTCCGGTTACGCATACGGCGAAAGAGAAGGGATAGATACAGCCTTTCGTGTGATCGCGGATCACGTGCGCGGCGCAACCTTCATCATTAACGACGGGGTGCTGCCCTCAAAAGAAGGCAGGGGCTATGTGCTCCGGCGCATCATGAGAAGAGCCGTGCGCTACGGCAAGAAGATAGGCATTGAGCGTGAGTTTCTGCACGAACTCTCAAAGGTCGTCGTCGACAAAATGGAGGACGTCTATCCTGAGGTGAAGAATAACCATCCGTATATAGCGCAGGTGCTCAAAGGAGAAGAAGAGCGCTTCCTGGAGACGCTCAGCGTGGGCATCAGGCTTTACGAGGAAGAAAAACAACAGGTTTTGTCAAGGGGTGGCACCGTCATTCCAGGCGATGTGGTTTACAAGCTCTACGATACCTATGGTTTTCCCGTCGACATTACCGAGGAAATGGCGCGCGAGGACGGACTCTATCTCGACGTTCCCGGCTTCGAGAAAGCGCTCGCCGAGCAGAAGGAACGGTCGAGGGCCGACTGGAAGACGAAGAAAGAAGGTTGGGTGCAGGTATCGACGGGCGTCGTGGCAGAAGGCGCGAGGAATATTTTCACAGGCTACGAGACGCTCAGGTCGGAAGGGCGCATTGTCGGCATAGTGAAACAAGAGGAGAGCAGCGATGAGATCCGCGAGGGCGAGGAGGGCGCGATCTTTTTTGATGTGACGCCCTTTTACGGAGAGTCGGGCGGCCAGACGTTCGACGAAGGCGTGATCAGAAGCGATGGCTCCGAGGCACTGGTGCTGGCGGTTTCCCGCATAAGGGAGGACCTCTTTTCCCATAAGGTGAACGTTAAAAAGGGCGCTTTCAGGGTCGGACAGAACGCCGAGCTGGTGGTCGATGTGGAGCGCAGAAAAGGGATTGCGCGGAACCACACTGCGACGCACCTTTTGCAGTACGCGCTCAGGAGCGTTCTCGGCGATCACGTCAAGCAGTCCGGCTCGCTCGTGGAGAAGGAGAGGCTGAGGTTTGATTTTTCGCATTTTCAGGCGCCTGATGCCGAGCAGCTCGCCCGGGTTGAAGATATTGTCAACGATAAGATTATGGATGTCGCCGAAGTGCGGACAGACGTCAAGAGCAAGGACGAGGCCGTACGCGATGGTGCGACAGCGCTCTTTGAAGAAAAGTACGGCGACACCGTGCGTGTCGTCAAGGTTGGCGATTTCAGCATGGAGCTCTGCGGCGGCACGCACGTGCGCAACACCGGAGAGATCGGAAGCTTCGCCATCGTGAGCGAAGGCTCGCTCGCTTACGGCATCAGACGAATCGAGGCCGTGACCGGAAAAGGCGCGCTCGATTACCGGCGGAAGATAGAGCACGTTGCCCGCTCCGTCGCAAGGGAGCTGAAGACGGACATTGACAATATTGAGCCCAGGATCGAAGGGCTTCTGGCCGAGATCCAGACCAAGGAAAAAGAGATCGAGCGCCTCAAGGAAGGCGCCACGGTCCAGAAAGTGGATGACGCCATTGCGGCCGCCTGGGAGAAGAATGGCGCCAGGATAATCACCATGGCCATCGATGGCGGCAAAGCAGATGATCTGAGAAAAGTGACAGACATTATCCGCAGCAAGGTGAAAAGCTGCGTGGTAGTGGTGGGCACAAAGGATGAATCAAAGGGCACCCTCGTTGTTGCCGTGACAAAGGACCTGGCAAAGCAGTTCAGCGCAGGGGCCGTCATGAAAGCCGTGACAGAGAAGTTTGGCGGGAAGGGCGGCGGCAATCCGCAGATGGCGCAGGGGGGAGTGCCGGCAGAGCATCTCGCGGACGCGCTCGCTTATGTCAGGGAAGTTTTGGGGAAATAAAACCTCCCCCAAAACTTCCCTGCCTCCGCACGTGCCGGATTGAATTTCGCGCCTAACTTCGTTGCCCTTCAGCCTGCTCTACTTCGACGTACCACCAAGTACGCCTGCGCAGCCCAGTCCTCGGCGCGCCTCGTTATCCATCGAAATTCCACCCGGCACGAAACACACGCAGGCCTGACGGCCAGAGCGATGTTTTCAAAACGATTTGAACCTGCAGGGATCTTCAAAGGTGCGTGCCCTCTGGGAAGTCATCTGTCAGGCAATGACAGGCCGCCGATCTCAGCCAACAATATTCAGAAGTCGTCGAATCTGGTATAATTCATCTATTGTTGGTAAAGGATGCGACGACAGACGATTCTAAGGGGGTAAGAGTATGAGGGCTGTCAAGAAGCTCGTGGAAGTTGATAACGAGAAGAGCATTACAATTAGGTCCCTGCCGTTCAAGCCTGGCAGCAAAGTTGAAGTAATCGTGCTCCCATCGCAAAAGACAGGAGACATTTTTGATTTTGCAGACAAGATAGTGAAGAAGAGAAAGATTGCTCCCCTCAGCGTGAAGGAGGTGGAAAAGATAGTTCACGAAGTGCGACGTGCGAAATGAGAACCCCTCTGGTTCTTGACACAAATATCCTCATATCGGGATATTTGTGGGATGGAAAACCTCGTGAGCTCTTGAAGCTCATCAAGGAAGGTGGCTTCACTATACTGTACAGTAAAGAAACGATCAGCGAATTTGCCAGAGTTCTCTCGCTGAAGTTCGGGTTCGCCGCCGACGAAATACATACGATCATCATGGATATGAGCAATATGGGAGATAAAATAACAATTACATCTGGGGAAAGTCCCATATTCAACGACATCACCGACAACGTGTTCATAAACCTCGCGGTGGATGGCAAGGCAACAACCATAGTGAGTGGTGATTCTCATCTACTTAAGCTCAAGAGATTCAAAAATATTGAGATACTGACAGTCTCTGAGTTCTTAAAACGACACGGATGAGAGGCATTCACTATAGAGCAGCAAGGGTGGCTCCCAGGGCAAACTAGGGAAAAGGTTGGGCTTATGAAGAAGCAAAAGAAACTACCTCAGTTCAAGAGTGAAGCTCAAGAGACCGCCTTTTGGGCGACTCACGATGCGACTGATTACATTGACTTCTTCAGAGCGAGACGGTCCGTGTTTCCCAATCTCCGCCCATCAACCAAAACCATTTCGATACGGCTGCCCGAATCGCTTATTGAACATCTAAAAATGCTCGCCAATAAGCGAGACGTGCCGTACCAGACCCTTCTCAAGATATTTCTGGACGAGAGGGTGCGTGAGGAGATGGGACTCAAGAGAAGTGCCTGATTTCTCCGTCCCCGGATTGGGTTTTTAGGATAACCTGAAACCCGTAACGGTTCCCTGGAAAAGGATTGTGGCCGAGATACGGCTTGCAGCGTGATAATATATCGCAGGATTCCGGGCCATACCCTGCCGGCCCGCACGGTCGTTACCGTCTTTTGGGACCAACTTGAGGAGGTGTTGTCATCCCCAAGCAGTTATTTGGCGATCCGAAGTATTACAGACATATAACCTTTCTCCTCCTTGCTGCATTCTGTCTTAATGGTGCCGCATTGTTTGCACTCAACGTGGTCAGCGTCACTGCATGGCTGACGGAACTTCTCGGTGCAAAAAAAGCGTTTGTCATACAGCTGTACTTTTGGGGAGCCTTGGCATCGACCATCGCCTCCTCCATGTTCATGAAGCAGGACAAGGAGATCAACGAATTGGAGAGCCTCAAGGAGAAGCCCGATCCCGCAATGCTACGATACCCCGACGCTATCGACGTAGGATTGTATCTTCAGAGAATACTGACGAGTGGTTTCTTGGGAATCTTCGGCGCAGCAGTGCTATTCGCAGGCTTGGGGTACTTCGAAGTTTCTGCCGATGCCTTGGCCACGAAGCACAAACTATTCCTCATCGTCTTCACCTTCCTCATCGGGCTATACCAGAGCAACTTCTTGGCGGCTTTGGGTGAGATGTCCAAGCGGGTTTTTCAAAAAGGAGGAAAATTGCGAGCGTAAAGGGACGGTTAGACTGGGCCGGAGGGGAAGTGCCGGGCGGCCTTAGCGTCTAACTTTGTCGCCTTCGCCAGGGCAGCGAGTTAAACGCCCATCTGCTTTGTCGCCCTTCGCAGCGTCTGTCCTCGACGTACCGTCAGGTACGCCTTCGTCCGCCACTCCTCGGAGCTTCGCGCACCTGGAGCCTTTTCCTCGCCGCCCCAAAACAGTTTATTATGATCGTACGCCTGCGTCGCCCAGGCCTCGGCGCGCCTCGTTGTCCATCGAAATTCCACCCGCCACGAGATCACCGGAGGCCTTTCGCGTCTAACTTTGTCGGCTTCGGGGATCGCGCGATCCTCAACGTACCCCAAGGTACGCCTCCGGTCGGCGACCCCTCGCCTTCGCGTTATCATCGAAATTCCACCCGGCACGGGTTAGAACTGCTCGCTAGGCACATGCCGCATTCCGCCCGTTTGCGGAAGTAATTTCTCTAAGTCCCTGCTTGTCTTGTGCTACTATGAAAAGGAGCCGAGCCTCGTAACACATTGCTGGTGTTCAATTGCTACATTTAGCCGGCCAGCGGGGGCACACGAACAACTCATGCCGAATCAATTCAAGAATACGAGTCTTTGACGCAACTCGAAAAAAAGATTTGGCAAGCCCATGCGGCCGCCGAATAGCAGATCTCTGTTAGAAACCGGTGACGGGCTTGCCCGTATTTACGTGCGGCATTCCACGGTCCTGAAAGGCAAGCGCAATTTTTACGGGTTAAGGAAAGATGATTTGCGACAACTCGAATGGTTCAATTCCGTCTTCTGTTTTCTCTATGCAGTGATCAAACAGAACCTGTATTCATTCCGTTTGCTGACTTTGAGGACACATTCAATTCTTTAACTCCCACTGCGGACCCGGCCAACTTAAAGCTTCAGATTTATCAAGACGATGGGGGAGTCGTCGTGATAATGATCTAACATCTCATTGCACGCAGATTGACCAACCTGGCTAACAGGCGTAGAATTTTGTGCAGGGAGGCGTATCGCCGAAGGTAGGCAAGGATAATTAGATGGTGGATTGTAGATATGTCAATATAATCATTCAATATCTGGTATCATGCTACGTTCTTGCCAAAACGAACATTTTCTATGTTTTGCCTCTTATTCCTGTCTTGAGCAGGACTGCCTTATCCCTGAAGTTCAAAAATCAAATGAACGAACTCCTCCTAGAGCCAGAGTTGGACAGAGAAGCTCACAGAACTCTGATCATACCACTCGCCGGTTTCAGCTTTACAGGTTTAATGGGGATAATGGTGGTAGATTTAACCCTGCGCTGAGAACTATAAGGTTGCTATATTTTATCTGCTGGTTAGTTTCTTGTCTTTTTTGTTTTCGCTGAACATCCAAGGGTATAAATCAACCCGTTGGCATGATCAAATTTCAACTGGTATAATGGATGCTGGTTCTTTATCTTTGATCTTGGCAGCTTGCTACCTAATATGGAGGCAACCCTTTGGAGTATCCTTTTCACTCACTCTAACCATTCTTTCCTTAGGTGCTTGGTTGACCGATCATGTAATCAGATTGTCTTTGATGTGGCGTATCTCTCCAAAAAAGGAGGAAACCGAAATGGCTAAGGAACCCCATAACACAAAGGACACTACAAAGGACATCGAAAAGAGGGAACTCACTTTCTTGACGTGTCCAATTCACAAGATTCCGTATCCGAAGGGGGCCTCTTGTCCACAATGTAGCAAAGATAGATAAGAATATTAAATTCTAAAAGGAGGAATTTTATTTATATGGATGAAAAACCCAAACCCACGCCAAAACCTCAAAAGAAAACAGTAAACGACAGTCTTACATTCATTACCTGCCCGATTCACAAGGTTCCGTATCCAAAAGGAGGATCCTGTCCCATGTGCCATTAAAGATAAACGCATAACACACCCATCACCCTTAAAGGAATAGCTCGATACGCTCCGACCATTAAAATTATCCGAACCCCTGATTCTTCCCGCTGATCTTCGGAGGGTAAAATAAGAGGCGGCTGAAATCGCCGCTCTCCACGATCTGATCTCCCATTCCGCCTCAGCCGCACATCAACATAAAAAATCTTGCACATCGATATGAACAGAGGTAGGATTGGTTTTAGCTGACCTCGAAGGAGACAGGATGAAAACAGCAATTCATACAATCTCAATCATTTTACTCCTTGCTATATTGGCACAAGCAGAAACATATTGCCAAAACGTTAACAGGACAGGAATTGTCGTTAATGCAGCTCCACTGGCAAAAAGTATGAATAAGTTGGCTGCACACAAAGGAATCAAATACAAAACAACCGCGAAAGAAATGACAAATGTCATCACCGATTTCTGCAAATCCAATCCTTACGGAACGGGTGAAGATGTAGCAAATCATTTAGAGAAGATTGTTGACGTTGCCGCTGCAATCGGAGTGAGGTAGAAGAAAAAGGAACATGAGGGCAAAAAGGGGGGGGGGAGGTCATGAAAAGTCCACGTATTGTTTCGCGGTCGTGCGCAAACCTAAGAACTGCTGTCGTTGCCGTAGAGTAGGATCGGCTTAGTATTCCGAATCGCTAAACTGGAAGTGACGACTCTGGCTAACAGGGGTAGCATCTTATCCAGGGGGGAACAAGTGATGCAAAAACAAATCATCTTGGTTGTTGTTATTGCCGTGGCAGTAATGGTGCTTTCAATAATGCCTGACGGCCCAGAAGCACGAAGCTTCATCCCAATCAGAGATAGAGGCCCTTAGGAAAGAAATGCTCGGCTTCAGCAGAACTCGACTCTGTAAAAAATCTAAAGATGAAGCTGCTAACGCGGCTGCAAACAAGCCTCGTAGCGACGCCATCACCTCCTCTTGAATGCTGTGCGCAGCGCCTTGGAACTCGGGCCGACCTGCAAGAATTCAAGAAATATCAAATAGAGTCGAGAGTGAAAGTCGACGCACTTCCGAATACGCCAGAGAATCAAATTGATAAGCAATATTCTGATGTCTTCGGGATGGGTGACTTTCGCCACCATAGGATTGACCGGCGAAGTCAGCAGTTACGAATCGGCAAGCATTGAGAGAAGATATAGTGATGATACGGAATTGGTGAGGCTATCGCTTTCGGTGATATGAAATTGGCAGGCCATATCAAGGAGGACTGTCGATGGTATGAACCAAACGATTCACCGGGCGTTGTTTAGATCCTGAATTGAATCGTGTCAACGCCAAAGCAATGGCTCAGTATCTTTGTAATCGCCGGGAAGAAATTTTCTGAGCTTAGTAAGAAATGAAGTGGTTTTCGTCGGCACATTTGGTGCTTGCCTTCTTCTCAATAAACGGAGCGTATCATTTCGGAAAGGTTCGTATATTGTTAGAGGAGTAAAAGGAGTGGGATGGAGATGCGAAAATTAAAGTGTTTTCAGGTGTGCGGTTTGAATGTTCACGAAATACTCGACGAATTTAATGAAAGAGCCGGGGAATTCCGGTCTCGGAATCTGATATAGTCTCGGTTAGTGCCTTGAGCCCAACCATGGGCACCAAAATGGCCACCGCCAAAGGAAAAGAAGACCCCAAAGTTGAGGTTGTAATTGTTTACTGGGCAAATGATTAAGCACTTCTGGCAGGCCTTAATATCTCGATCAAGATTCTGAATCCCCCTTCGCCTGATACGGCGAGATTCACATTCTGATGGTCGCTCTTATGGGCAGAGAAAATTTCTTTATATAAAGCCTTGCATGTTCATCATGCCTGTTCCGCCTGGAGGCACCATCGAGTTCGGCTGCCACCTCCTCACGAAAGAGGCGGGGCTGGCGTCAGGGCGTGGTTCAGTACTGCGACAAACTCCGAACGGGTGACGACTTCCGCTGCCTTGTCACGCACTTCGGATATCAGCCTGCCCGAAGAAAGCGCGTAGAGGGTGCCTCGTAGAGTGCTTTACTTTAGCTTAATGAACGCATTGCAATACTCTAGCTCGCGGGCGCCGTTTTTCTTTGTCTTCATGTAGGGACCGGAAGCTACGTACATTAGAATGGATTCCCTCTTCCCCTCCTTGACTGCATATAGCGACTGGAACAGATCCCATCGGGCGTCTAATTTGGCTGACCTGGACGGGTCGTCTGGGGCAACGCCAGGCATTCTCAATATTATGTTCTTCTTGCAGTTCGGGGCGGCGATAGGAAAGCGTCCTTTCGGAATGAGTACCTGAAATTGTCCCCAAGGTCGTTGTCAAACTCGCGCGCGGTATCTCCTTTGGCTGGCTTATGCTGACTATGTCGTCCGCTGTGATCATCGTGCTGATATCGGGAGGAGGATTCTGTGCGCGAATGGTTACGAGCGTAGCCCCGAAGAGGAGAGAAAAGATACATAACGTCATCGCTAGTCGACGTAAATATTTTCGATCCGGTGTCGGTCTCATCCCATCACCTCGCGCCATCTTCGAACGTACTGCGGCGCCGCTCCGCGACCACGCAGTGTGTTGTAATACTGTTTCCAGTACGCAGCCATGCCCGCAATGTCGCCCGTCTGAGGGAGCGGGACCTATACGCGCAAATAATGGGCCCGAGCCATTGCGCATGCGTATTTGTCGTTGACTTCTAGTTCGACGAGCTTATCGTCTCTCTCGCTGGTCAGCAGGTCCTTGATGCGGCGGGCAAGCTGAGGCCTGTGTTTTAGAAAGTTCTCCCAGATATCGTCATGGGTCGCTCGCTCCATCTGGAAAAATCCTCGTGCCGGACCGCCTATTTGTCTGCGATGGATCAGGTTGCTCTCGATAAGTGCCGTGCCAAGCAAAAGCTCTTCTGCTGCAACACTCCACAGCCCTATCTGCTGTAGGGTGGGCTGTATGATGGAGTATTGGAAATAAACCGCTTGTTGTCTGGTGGCCATGACGCCTCCTTAGGGTACGTCGATGATTAGCGGTCCCACCGATTGCCTTCATCGTGGAGCTGCTACACTACGCATGATTCTAAGAAAAACGATAGAATCCGTCAATCGGAAAGAGGGCTATTTCTCCGCAGTACTTTGGGTTACAACCGACGGGCGGTGCCGGCCATGTATTGGTGCTATCTCTCTGCAGATCAGGACTGCAGCCATGCCCTGCTTTTTGTCAACGGCTGCTTTTCGGTTGCTTCTCCTTCTGTTTTTCTACCTTTTGTTGCTGCTTCAGGGTGTTCTGTTTCTGGCCCTTGTCCTTATCCTTCTTGCCCTTGTCTCCCATTGCGCTCCTCCTTTTCCTTTTCCTGCGGCCATTTTATATTATATTTCTTTTTGGCGTCGGCAGCTATTTTACCTGTGATCGGCGCTGAAGCATGATGAGGAACTCCACTGCTTCTTACCTCGGCTGACCAGTTGCAACCCGTGAAATCAGGCTTTGTCCGCCGAATAGAAATAAAGCTGCACTTTTTTAACTCCGCGCGCTTGGAAAGCTCCGAATTCAATATTTCCAGCAGCTCATCTTCCGTAACCTCTTTCCTTGTTATCATGTTTCCACCTCCTTCTAAAAAACCTAACACAAACCGCTTTCGTTGATAGCCATGCTTTCGCGACGTCTCTCCAGGCAGGCGTGAGGGTAGGGTAAACGCCCATACCCCGGAAAGGGTATTGTGGCCACCAGGATCATGCTAAGATGTAGGTTACGCGCATGTAACAGCGTACACCACATTTCGCTACAAGAAGGCACGCGGTTGTTCTGGGATTTAGCATTGACAGTGAGGCGCAGCACCTGTCATGCAAGAGGATCACGGGTCTCGTGCTGAACAGCCTCTCTTCCATTGTACACGAGATGGCGAAATAGACAATCAGAATCTCTTGTCTCAAAAAACCGATTTGGGCAACGTCTTGCCGCCGTCTTTGGTGTTCCGTGCCAGGGACGCTTTGTTTGACAGTCTATGTAATACGAATGGTCGAGGCAGCACCATTAAGACAGTCCGGCCTGCAGGTTTTCTTACGAGCCCCAGACTCTTATGGTAGAATTAGATTGTAAGACGAGTAAACTAGAAAAGGGGACAAACGACAATGGATGAGAAACAAATTGCAGCGCTTCTTGTGAATGCAGCGGCGACCGTTTTTGCCGCAAAGATCGAAACGTCGAAGCATCACGGCATAAAATCGAACTTAGCCACATGTGGAGCAGAGGTATTCATCGCGTGGCGCGAGATGATAAAAAGCGTTCGCGAAGTGCTCCACACGGAGAAGAAGAGTAATGAAACCGGAGATCAATGATTCATGCAACGCCGTTGACATTTGATCCACAATAGAAGATGATACCGGTTCCATCGTCCGCTGAAGTGTTTACGGAGGGGTCATGAAAGTATCTGTGTCGATTCTGGCGGTCGCCCTGACGATCGTGTTGCTTGCGTCCGGACAAGGCTACGCGGACGAAGATGCTGCGAAATTTCCCAGCAAACCGATTATGTTCATCATGCCTGTTCCGTCTGGCGGCACCATCGAGCTTGGCTGCAGGCTCCTCACGAAAGAGGCAGAGAAGACCCTGAAGCAGCCGATCGTCATGATCAACAAGCCGGGAAGTGCTCTCACCGTGGGCACGGCCGCGGTGGCAAGCGCGAAGCCCGACGGCTACACCATCGGCTTCTCGGGCGGCCCGCCTCTATTCTTAACACCGTTGCTCGAGAAAGTGCCCTATGACCCTATAAAGGATATCAGGACGATCATTCAGATAGGAGCGCCTACATTCGGCGTTTACGTGAAGGCCGATTCTCCGTTCAAAACGTTCAAGGACCTTATCGCCTTCGCGCGACAGAACCCGAAGAAAGCAACGTATGGAACGACCGGCGTGAACAGTATGGGGAACCTGATGATGGAGCAAGTTGCGAAAAAAGAGAACGTGCAGATCACGCACATTCCTTTCAAGGGGACGCCTGAGGTGCAGACAGCGTTGCTCGGAGGCCATGTGCTGTTCGGCTCCGGGGACTTCAGCCCCTCGCTCGTAGAAGCAAAGCAGATCAGGCTCGTCATGATGCTGCGAGAGGAGCCGTCCGCCGAATATCCTGGTATTCCTACCCTGAAGGAACTCTATGGCCTGCCGTATCCTATGTACATAAGCATCATTACCCAAAAGGCGGTGCCCGATGCTATTGTCAAGAAACTGGAGGATGCGTTCGCCAGGGCGATGAAAGAGCCCTCCTATGTGAATGGGATGAAGGAATTACATCTCACTGTGTCGTATCGCAGCGGAAAAGAGATCGACGCGTACGTGGCTCAGAGCTACGCCTATTTCAGCAATCTCTTGAAGGAGATGGGCGTCATTAAGTAGGACATCAAGCAGGGCACCACGCAGGAATGGACGCGTTACATCAGTTCAAGGGGGGGCAAATGAGATCCGAACATCCTGTCTCACGTGAGACACTATTTCTTGCATGGGCAGTATCCTTCACGTGTATCCTGCTCCTCTTCGGGGCTTCGGCGCACGGTCAGGGAGCGGATGCGGCCAAGTATCCCAATCGTCCGATCACCTTCATCGTTCCCACGCCCGCAGGATCCGAGGCCGATTTGCCTTGCCGCCTGATTGCCAAGGAAGCAGAGAAGTTTCTCGGTCAGCCCATCGTGGTGGTGAACAAACCGGGTGCTTCCATGACCATTGGCATTGCCAGCATTGTTGTCGCCAAGCCTGATGGCTACACCATCGGCCACGCGGGACACCCGGGTATTTTCTTTGCTCCCTTCATGGAAAAAATACCCTACCAGCCGGTAAGAGACCTCAAGCAGATCATGCAGTTCGGCATTATAAACATTGCGGTCTTCGTAAAGGCCGATTCCCCCTTCAAGACCTTCAAAGACGTTGTCGAGTTTGCCCGCAAAAATCCAAAAAAGCTGACCTATGGTACTTCAGGAACAGGTACGTCGGCGAACGTGGCGATGGAGACAATCGCGAAAAGAGAGGGAGTTCAGTTTACCATTGTCCCGTTCAAGGGTTCTCCGGAAACACAGGCGGCCCTTCTAGGCGGACACGTTCTCGTTGCAGCGGGTGGTTTCGGCCAGTCGCTCATCGATGCCGGAGAAACAAGGCTCCTTCTCCTGCTGGCCGAGGCGCGTTCCCCGTTTTACCCGGACGTCCCCATATTGAAGGATCTGGGTTACGATATTCCCGCACCTACAGTCTTCAACGTTGTAGGACCCAAAGGAATGCCGGAGAGCATTGAAAAGAAGATCGAAGATGCCTTTACCAAAGCAATGAAAGAGCCGGCTTTCATAAAAGGCATGAAGGAACTCCGCCTCACGGTCGTCTATCGTAATGGCCCTCAGCTGGATGAGTACGTAGCGCGCAACTACGAGGCGATGGGAAAGCTTTTAAAGCAGATGGGATTTGCGAAATAGAAATTGTTTGATTTCTTACTCCCGGTCGAATGTGATGTCCGGCCCGGAGACCTTCTTGACGAACGCGTCAAAGGAAGCAATCCAACGTGATCCTTCGTCGCCGGACCCATTGACAGCCGAAGGCACCCCAGACGCACGAGAAGTTCCCGAGGCTGACTCTCCATTTGTCCATAGACCCATATGCCTTCCCCTGTACACGGAGCATCCGATACAGGTTTTCTTCATGATGGGACACATATGATCCTTTCTTGCCATTTCTAATTCCCTCCTGCTGTCTTGTGCTTTGTTGATCGACGCTCTGCCGGGCCGCGCGGCCCTGGCCTTACCCGCCTGCAAGGAGAAGGCAACGGGGCGACTCCAGAATTTCAACCTCTTCAAGTCCCTTCTGCGCCTTCATATGCATCATTGAGATCAACCCCTTGAAGCTTGTGATCTGCCAACCGCTTACTATCCGCCAAATATCCTGATTGCCCCAATCCCAGGTTTTCGCCTCTTCAAGACTGCAGTACCTGCTCTGTCCCGTTTCTCTGTACAGGAGCTTTATCTTCATCTTCCGGATCTTTTCCAACTCATCTGGATTCAAAGTCCACGAATGTTCTTCCGTTTCCGCCATGCGAGAACCTCCTGTCACGATCTGGTGCAAAGCCGGTACTGCAGCTGTTCACTATACACTACCAGCAAACCGGACACATACTATATACTTGATCGTTGCACTAGTCAATGGGATATAGCCAGGTTTGAGGCTAGTACCAACTTGCATAAGTACTTGCATTCCCAACCGTTGTCACCCCGGCGGAAGTCGGGGTCCAGAAATCCTTGCGGAGCCTGGATTCCGGTGTTCGCCGGAATGACGGTAGGGCCTGGCCGTGTGGTCACGCATTTTTAGCAAGTTGGTACTAGCACAGACGGCGAGGCAATGACCCTTCAGCGCCGGTCCACATTCGCTGATTAGAGCCGTACAGTCTGTTCATGATGCTGAACAGATAAACAGGAAGAACGGAACTGAACCGTCTTGAAAAGCTGCAGGGTTGACAGGCCGTTATCTTTCGGTTGTAACTTATGCGAGGAGCTGCGGCCCTGAGCTTTGTGCGATTTCATAGTGGCAGGTTTCAAGGCAGGATACAGAGAATGTGTTTACTTAGCTGGCAAATGGGTAACTGGTGGTCGCCCTTCAGAGCGACCACCAGTTAAACCCGCCGTTGATTGTCTCAGGCTTCGTACTCTGTCGCTGCGCCCAGCTTTTTCGCCTCAGCCATTTTCAGCGCTGCGTCTCTCTTTCTGGTAGTACTCTCTTTTCGAGAATCGATGTAATCGACGGCCTTCATATCGCAGAACCGGACGCACTGCGGAGTGCCGTCGCACAGGTCACACTTGAAGACTTTTTTTGCGGAAGGGTTGAAGCTCATTGCTCCAAAGGGACAGACCGCTACGCAGGACCGGCAGACGATGCATTTGTCGTAGTCCACGCTCACCTTGGCCTGAGCATCATCCCGGCTGATGGCTTTGACGGGACAGACATTCATGCACGGCGCATCCACGCATTGCCGGCATGTCATGGGGATGTAGAGCCCTTCCCACTCCCATTTTTCTACCTTGATCCGCGCCTTGGTCGGATTCGACACTCCTTCGTGAAACACGGAGCAGACGAGCTCGCATCTCCTGCAGCCCGTACATTTATCATGATCTATTACTAAAGCCCTTGTCTCCACGTAGCTCCTCCTTGGTAACTGGCTCTTTAGCTGTCAGCCGTCAGCTTTCAGCAACAACAAAGAAACACCGAAACGCCGCCGCCTTAAAGCTGGGACGGCTCTTCGTCAAGTTTTTCCAATCCGAGCAGGCTGAGCCTTTGCGGGGTAGGTATACCATTCTCATCGCACCCCTTATGTATATAAAACTCTGCCCTCATTTGCCGAAATTTCTCCCTGTCAAGCTTTGCGCCGACAACATCCGGTGCGCCAAGCCTGCACGGTTCGTCGAAATAGCGGTCAACGAGCATTTCGCCCTTGAGCGGGTCGTCTTTCTTCATGCCTTCCCTGAGATTGAAGAGTCTCTCGATCATATTGCATCTATCGGCTACGTTCCACAGCTCCTTCGGCGTCATGTCGAGTCCCGTGTTGTAATAGAGCACCTTTGACCAATCTTCGAAATTGGGCAAGGTGGCGCCCAGGAATGTCGTATGGTACTTGCACGTGCCGAGACAATCGACACCCATGAAGACGGTTTCCTGCCAGTAGACCATCCACGCTTTTCCTACGTATTCCCTCTGATCCGGGCTCAGCGGTCCATCGTACGGGACCGGGCTGCCGTATATCCTTCTCAAGACAGGCTCCGGCAGGTGGTAAAGGTCGATGGCCGGCACGGCTTCTCAAATGGTCTGATCCTCTGGAAGCGACAGCAGCAATTCAGCGCAAGACCGGGAGTTGCTCTCTCGTCTGAGCCAAGATGGTTCATGCCTTTTACGTGAACCATATATTTCAGGGAATCCTTGCCGATCTTCTGGGCCGCTGCAATACCGCCCTCAGCCAGAACATCACCCAGCCACGTATCTCTGTTGCAGATGTGGTGAATCATCTCGATGAGGGCCTCATCGTTGCCGAACCTCAAATCGATTCCGTCGGTATCCTTGCTCGTAAGGATACCTTTTTCATAAAGCTCCATCGCCCAGGAGATGATGCTGCCGATCTCGAGGTTATCGACGCCGTACTGGTTGACGAGGTGATTGCAGATGAGAAGTGTTTCAGCCTTGGTACATCCCGGCTCGCCGCAGAACGCGTTCTGCGAGGTATACTCCGGACCCTCATCATATTTCCCAACCATGCCCAACTTCTGAGCCAGCGGTCTGTCCGGAATTCTATATTGTGCGCGACAATGGACCTGACATCCGAAACATGCCGCCATATGGTGCTTGCCCACTGTCTGGTTTGAAATTTCATCTAAGCTCTCAGGCTCGATATCGTCACTGTACAAGAGCTGGTTGAGCTGGAAGTTATTCGCTCTTACGCCACCCCACGCGTTTGCCGCTCCCCAGATAAAGGGGGTGCCGAGCGTGCCCATGGTCTGGTTTACCTTTGCGCCGGTGATCATCTCGATATATTTCTTGTCAAATTCGAGCGCTTCCATCGGGTGGGCTATCTTAATGTCCATAGTTCCGCGGGCCGCTACCATCTTCAGGTTCTTCGAGCCCATGACCGTGCCGCCGCCGCCCCTTCCATTGGCGTTTTTGATGCCGGTCATTACGTTCCCGTACTTGACGCCCTTTTCAGCGGCCGGGCCGCAGACGGCAGATTTAACATCGGGATCGCCCAGTTCATCTCTCACTGCCCACTGAGCCTCGGTGATTGTCTTACCCCAGACATTCTTTGCGTCTCTTATCTCTACCTCGCCGTCGTGAACCCATATGTAGACGGGTTTGTCGGCCTTGCCTTTAGCGAGGATATGATCGAAACCGGCCCATCTCAGCTCCGGAGCGAAGAACCCCCCGAAGTTTCCGCTTCCCAATAAACCGGTGAGAGGATTCTTGGTCATGACATCGGTCCTGGCGCCCGCTGACGCGAGAGTGCCACCAAGGGGACCTGCACTGAATATCACTGCATTGTCGGGACCCATCGGGTCGCAACCGGGTTTCACATATTTGTAAAGAAGGTACGCGGCAAGTCCTCTGCCGCCGAGGAACCTCTTCCTTACTTCCAGAGGAATCGGTTTTATTTCAATCTTGCCGGTCGAAAGATCTACAACGGCCAGTTTCCTGTCTAATGCCATGACCTATTTCTCCTCCTTGTTCTCGGTTACTTTGGCCCACTGTGCGTTTGCCATTTTCAGGCTTGTTTCCCACACGGGACCGCGTACGCGGGGGAGGCCCGCTTTAACCCAGAATATCCGCCACTCTGAGCCGCACTTAGGACACTTTGCCACGGTTTGTCCCGGCGTGGGAGTGATCCTGGATGTGCAGGTCGGATTCATGCATCTGACCTGGCCATAGGTTCTGGTACTTCCGAGACTCTCTGCCGTTGATTTTTCTTCTATCATTGCACCTTCTCCTTTCGAGGGAAACGGTTCGTTGGGTCGAACGACCTGCGTTTAGACCAATGAAGTATAGCATTTTATGCCCTGCTCGTCTATTTTCAATACCGAACAAATGGTTGCCTTTCGAGGAGGAAAGTGGAGGCGTTGTTGCTACTTTTTTCCAAACTGGATGACCAAGCTGCCGGCTACGATTATTGCAAGGCCCAGCCACGTTGAATAGGGGACTTTTTCCTTGAAGACCAAACAACCAAACAGGACGCTGACGAGCGCAAACACCGACACATAGACTCCGAGCAGTCTGGAGAAATCCCATTTTACTGTGTTGACGATAATGCCGTAACAGCCGAGCATGGCGCATCCCGCGAGAATGATAAGGAGACTCCTGCCGCGCAGACCTTTGCGGACGATCGCATCGCCGCCGACCTCCAGAACTGCGGCTCCAACAAAAATCAGCCATGCAAAACAGGTCATGATTCCCGTAACAAGCTCCTCGTGCCAAAGCGCGCCATGTAGTTGTCCATGAGGTTCAAGCGGCGCGCTTTCGCTTCCTCCTTTTCTTTGCCGTGATCTTCGGGCGACCCTGCTCTGTCTTCCGCCGACTGGCCATCGTTGCCCGGTCGGCACTGTCACCACCCTCTGCCAACACCATTTCCAGGAGCCTCTCAAGCATCGTAGGGCTTCCTTTATTTTCCACACAACACCCCCTTAATCAAGGGGCACAGGCCGGAAGGGCCGTAACCCCCGTCCGGCCTGCACATGTTCATAAGGAGAAATCAGTCATGGAGCAGCCAGGTCTAGACGCGGATGCTGCCCCGTTCCCCTGTTCGGATCTGCACAGTGTCCTCTATCGTGTAAACGAAGATCCTGCCGTCGCCTTCCTTTCCCGTAAGCGCAGCACCGCATATTGTCTTGATGATCTTATCTACATCCTCGTCGTCTGCCACGATTTCAATCTTCGCCTTGGTCATTAACGGCACCTTGTACTTCTTGCCGTGAAACTCCTGCTCCAGACCTTTCTGTTTTCCGTGGCCCTCGATTTCGGTAATCATCAGGCCTGGAAATCCCGCAGTGTCCAGAGCGTCATAGACATCACCCACCTTTGTGGGACGGATAATCGCTTCAATCTTTTTCATCATTTCCTCCTGTCTTTTTCTTTCTCATTTCTTTTTTCATCATCTCTTTCCATAAAACCCCTGGCAGCAACGACAACAAAGGCGTACACTTGGAGCAAACCCGTATCAGGCGTTGACGACGCTGAGAGGCTCTCTCACCCCGAAGACCGCTTCGATGCCCCGTTCCCCGGTGCGTATCCGCATGGCTTCCGCAGCATCAGTCACAAATATTTTGCCGTCTCCGACGGTCCCGTCACCGGTGCGCGCCGCATCGGCAATGATCTCCATCACGGCCTGCACATCCCATTCACGCGCTACTACATCGACCCGTACTTTGGGAATGAACTCGATCCTGTCTTTCTCCAGCCCTCCGGGCGTGCGACCTCTCTGCACACCAAACCCTTTTACCTTGGTGACGGTCATGCCCATGATATAGTTCTCTTCCTTAAGCGCCTCTACAACAATGTTGAGCTGTTCGGGCCTTATCATGGCCGATACCATCTTGAAGCCGTATGTCTTGCGTATCGTGGTCATCGCAACGTATACAATGGCGATGAGCGCCCAGGCGCCCGCGATCATGAAGCAGATCTTCGCCTCTGCTTTGGCGTCAGCGTTACCGATGATATAGAGGTAGAGCACCGCTACTGTCATGACAGCGTTGGTAAGCACACCCAACCCCGGTATAATGGCGTGCTTCACTTTACTGAAGTCCTCCCTTTTCTTAAACGCAATGATGGTCCACACACAGGTCAGGCCGTAGAGGATAAAGGTCCCTAAGTTCGAAGCAAGCGTGATGCCTGTCAGGCCCACCACGCTCTGTACGCCAACCGCCCCGATGACGGAGACCGCGATGATCAAAGCAACAAGAGCGATGTGCGGAGTCCTGAAGTGAGGATGGATGAAGCTCAAGCCTGTGGGCAGTTCCCGATCGTCAGACATGCCGGCGGTGATACGCATTGCAGTATTCATCGCGCTCAAGGTTGTGCCCAGGATGGCAATCGCAACCGTAATTGCCATGGTGATCATCAGACCGAACCCGAGCCCGGGAATCAGGCTATCTCCGATGAGCTTGACGAGATCACCGATGGGCGCACTCGATACGGCTGCAGCAGCCATGCCGGTAGTCGTCACCTTGTCCGCAACGTTCACCAGTTTGTCGCTGATCATATAGCTTGCGGCAAAATACTCGATCAGATATGCAAAGATGCCCTGGATAGCTAAGGAGATAATGATTGCCTTGGGCAGTGTTCTCCCGGGATCCTTTGTCTCTGAAGCAAGCGCGGTGCAGCTCTCAAAGCCGACCAGGATCAGGATGGCTATCGTTGACTGCACCAGGATGCCGCTCAGCATGTGGGGTTTAAATATGTCGAGGCCGCCCGTAAAAGCCCATTGCGTGACATGCTGTGGGTTGGCAACACGGTACCAGATCGCCAAAGCACTGAAAACAAGCAGGCTAGCCAGTTGTATGACGTTTATCCCGATGGCCGTCACGGTTGAGCCTGTAACGCCACGGTAGGCGATGTAGCCGGTTGCAATGGTAAAGACCACAACGATGATGCTAAGGTTCACGATCGACAGGGATTGGCCCGTGAACTGGTTGTATATGTAGCCGATCAGGGTGGCCATCATCGCGGCCATGACGCCTGAATAGGCCCAGTAGAAGAGATGGGCGGCCCAACCCGTGGCGAGCTTTGACACGCGGGCCACTGACCTGGGACCGCTTCTCTTCTCACCGCGCGCGTCCAGCCAGGCCTTCTCTGCAAAGTAGGCACAGCTGGCGAAACCAGCTTCCGGATAGATCTTTGCGAGCTGCGCGTATGAAAGAGCCGTGAGGAACGCAACAATCAATGCGAGTATGATTCCCGGCCAGATATCGCCTGCGACTGAGGCTCCGCTCGGCGCTGTCGCAGCGGCTTGCAACTGATACGTGATCCAGAGAAACGCACCCGGCGCGATCAACGCCATTGCGTTCACCGTTGCACCGACCAGACCCAGTTTGGGTAAAACTACTCCTGCCTTTGCTTGACTAGATGCCATAATAGACCTCCTTGTGCTTTTCTTCCCTCGCCTTAAGCCACACGCGCTTCCGGTGAGGGTACATCTTCATTTGTTCAGGGAGACCTCAGTGTCTTTGTTTTTCGCTTCGGCACCCGACTATCAAGGTGCCGCACTGCAACGTTGCAGTAGGGTGGAGCTGGGACGACATTGTCCCAGCTCCTGGGAATGGGAGGAAGAGTAGCCTTTACTTCTTTGTAAACAGTTTGCTCAAAACGTCCACGTTGATATCGAGCTGCACCGTCCATTTCCACTTGCCGTTGATATCCTGCTCATTGAACCAGACGGGACCGGTGAGCAGGCTTATGTCTTTGGTGAAGTAGTAGTAGACACCCACCCCACCACCACCGAGCACGTTGTTGCCCGAAGCGTAGTCTGCCGCGAGGACGACCTTATTGTAATCAAGCTCCTCCTTCCCGTCTTTATCCTTTACCATTACAGGGAAGAACCCGTGATCGAAGGCCACCATCCACCCGGTGTTATCCTTATTCCCGTACTTGTTGACGAGAGTCCTGGAGTTGCCGATATAGGGACCAACCGAAATACGGCCGATGTAGGGTATGGTCTTTCCAATAGTTCCGTAGAAGGTATCCAGGGCCGTGAGATTGCTGGGGACATTGTGGTGCGCGAAGCCGCCGGCGAAATAACCGACATAGAGTGCGGGTGACTCCTTACACCACACATTCTCCGGCGAGCCTATTTTTGCATTGTACGAATAGGGGGACACGTGGTACTGGTTGCCGCTCGGTTCCCAGTTTTCAGGCTCCAGCATATCCACACCCACCTCCATCTGGATCTTCTCGAAGGGAAGGACCCCCATGGTGAGGCCCACGTCCGTCGGGAAGTTACCTCCTCCGGCTCGTGTATTCTTGCCGACGGTGAAATAGTTATCAACGCCGATATGCAGAACCCCGAATGATTGTATGTCCGGAGTCATGGGTGTCCAGTAGGTCGTTGAGGGGGTTGCCTGGGCAATGCCCGCCAAAAGAACCAGCCCGACGACACTCCGTACAAGAATCTTGAAAGCGCTACACGATGATTTCCATGAACTTCTTTCGCTTTCCCTTTTCTTTCGGACCCTCCCGCCTCCTGCAACAAGAAACCTTAACTCTTTCACCACACACCTCCTATGAATGTAATTCGTTTGACTTGACCGTAAGGATAAATAAAAAAGGCGTCTTTCATCCCATCGTTCGTACGATCTCCTTCGATGGATGGAAGACGCCTTAGTCTCCGGCCGCTGCAAAAAAAATGACGTTCACATCGAACGTCACTGTTTTCACACATCATTGTGTTTGCTGCTGGTGTTTGCTGCTACTTCATATAACGCTTCAAATACTACAAGTAAAAGAATTCAGTTTTGGTAACCTGTCACTGGTGATACTTTTCCGTTCAGCTGCTCATACCTGGCCTTTAACCTGTTGCGCACCTTCACCACGGCAACGTGGGAGATGCCTAGTTGTTGGCCTATTTCTCTCGTCGTCATTCCTTCCATGGAGAGCGCGAGAACAGTACGCTCTCGCTCTGTCAGCCCGCTTTCCAGCAAAGCCTCAACCTGCATTTTACCGTCAATATAGTCAAATGCTGCGATATCTTCTGACTCCAGGATCTCCTCCAACCGTGCAGCTTCATCCTCAACCATGCTGCCGAGACTCACCACCGGCGCCTTATCCTGGACTGTGCGAATGTAATTCTTGAGATGATAATAACATCCCTGCAGAAGGTAGCTGTCCGTCTTGTCAGCAACAGCACCGGCCTGAAAATCGCTCCAGAGACGCAACATAGCTTCCTGAAACAGATCCTCGTGGTCCATGAACGTGAAATGACCGTTGAGCTTTTGCGTGATCCGCTGCAACGTAGGGGATATTCTTTTTACCAAAAGATCGAATGACATATCAGCCTTTATACTTGTTGGTAATAGGCACTCTCCGGTCCTTCCCGAATGCTTTGGGTGTTATGCGTATACCCGGCGGAGACTGCCTTCGTTTATATTCGCTCAGATCCACCATTCTTATTACCCTGTTCACGGTCTCTTTGTCATATCCTGTACCGATGATCGTAGCGGGATCTTCATCTTCCTCCACATACGCTTTGAGAATAGGGTCGAGCGTTTCATAAGGCGGAAGCGTGTCCGTATCCTTCTGGTCAGGCTTCAATTCAGCGGTGGGAGCCTTGATGAGGATCCTCTCCGGTATCACTCTGTTTAAAGAATTCCTGAAGCGGCAGAGGCTGTAAACGAGGATTTTTGGAACATCCTTGATTACTGCGAAGCCTCCGGCCATGTCTCCGTAAAGCGTCGCGTAGCCAACGCTCATCTCCGATTTGTTGCCGGTGGTAAGGACGAGCCATCCGAACTTATTGGACAGAGCCATGATGATATTGCCCCTGATCCTGGCCTGCAGATTCTCCTCGGTTATGTCGGGCTGCAGCCCGGAAAAGGCAGAAGATAACGTTTCGAGATACGCCTGGTATATATGCTCAATCGATATTTCCAAAAAGCGTACATCCAGATTCTCACACAGCTCCCTGGCATCAATGCGCGAAGCTTCTGAAGAGAAACGAGACGGCATAAAGACGCACACGACATTCTCTTTTCCGAGTGCGTCTGCGGCCAGCACAGCGACGAGAGCGGAATCAATGCCTCCGC
This sequence comes from uncultured delta proteobacterium, assembly GCA_963825005.1. Taxonomy (GTDB): domain Bacteria; phylum Desulfobacterota; class Syntrophorhabdia; order Syntrophorhabdales; family WCHB1-27; genus JADGQN01. The sequence goes on from CAWGRP010000013.1 coordinate 417,864, forward strand.
TCAGACCTAGAACCACTTTGCTGAAACCGTTCTTCCGAACGTAGTCATGCAGACCGAGGAGAAGCGCCTGGTAGACTTCTTCTGCCTCCCCAAGAGGCGGAACGATCCGATTCTCCACCGGCTCTCTCTCTTGCCGCAAAGCAGTATCCGCTATCCTAATAAGTCTCTTGGTGGAGCGCACCTTCTCATCGAGAGGGACCTTTACATCGACTATCAGGAGATCCTCTTTGAAAGCCTCTGCCCGCGCCAATACAGTGCCGTCTTTATCGACAACCATGCTCTGGCCGTCAAAGACGAGCTCATCCTGCCCGCCGACCAGATTGGTGTACGACATGATAACGTTGTTGTTTTTTGCTTGCGCCTGTATGACTTCTTCCCTGATTTTGATTTTGCCGGCATGATACGGCGACGCATTGATATTGCAGATGAGCCGTGCGCCATATTTGGCCTGCGCTGCGGTGGGTCCGCCCGGCAGCCAGATATCCTCACAGATATTCACGCCCAAAGGATGCTGTCCCATGAGAAAAACGACCGGGTTTTTGCCGGATTTGAAGTATCGTTTCTCGTCGAATACAGCGTAATTGGGGAGCCGCATCTTATGATAAATCCCTTTGATCTTCCCGCTGGTGATGACGGCAGCGCTGTTGTAGACTCCGGCGCGCCTCTTATCAACGAAGCCCACGACCGCCAGGATATTGCCAATAGATCGCGATAGTTTCTGCAGCGCCGCGACGTTATCCTCCACAAACTTATGTTTCAGGAGCAAGTCTTCAGGCGGGTAGCCGGTCACAGCCAGTTCCGGAAAGGAGACGATATCTGCATCATACTTCTCGGCCTTTTCCGCATACTCCAGAATCTTTTTGCAGTTGCCGCCCAGATCACCCACCGTGCAGTTTATCTGTGCAAGCGCGATTCTAATTGTTGTCTCCATCCCCAAATCTCCGCAATAAAAAAACGTCCTCAACCCCTTTAGGTTAAGGACGCCTCAGTCCTGGCCGCCTTTGATCATCCACCGACAACTGAAAGACCTCAGTGTCTTCTGGCTTCATTCAAGATATCGCACAACCATGTGTTTGTCAAGGCATCACTTTCTCAGGTCTGAGGCAACGATTATCGCCTCAGCCATCTCCCGCATACTCTTACGGAGGTCCATACTTTTCCTGTGAATCCTCCTGTATGCCTCATCCTCGGGTATGCCCAACTCCTTCATGAGCACGCCTTTGGCCCGTTCCACCAGCTTTCTTGTCTCAAGAGCTTCCTTTGTGGCAAGGATTTCCTGGTCGAGCCTCGTATTCTCGATTGCCACAGCGGCTTGATTGGCTATGGCCTGAAGGATATCGGTCTCCTCCCGGGAGAAGTTGTACTCCTTCTGCGTATAAAAGTTGATGACCCCGACCACCCTGTCTTTGATCATCATGGGTACGGAGAGCATCGAAACAAGCCCTTCTTTTTTTGCAATTTCCGGATAGACGAAGCCCGGCTCTTTTCTCACATCCCGAACGATAAGAGGTCTTTTCTCCTTGACGACCTTGCCGCTGATCGACTGGCCGACCTTGAGGTTCTGCTTTGTGAGATACTCGGGGCTCAGGCTCTGCGAGGCGGCAATCACAAGTTCCTGTTTCTTTTCATCGAGAAGCATTATCGAGCATATTTTGGAACCCATCACCTGCGCCGTCGTGGTCACGATCAGTTGCAATATCTCCTTCAGGTAGTAATCAGAGACGATCGTCTTGCTTATCTCCGACAGAAGGTCGAGCTGCTTTGCCTTTTTCGTGACCTCTTCGTAGATGATTGCATTCTCTATGGCATTTCCCAGATAGCGGGAAATGGTGAAGAGCAAGCTAATCTGTGACTCGGGGTACTCGTACTCTTTCTTACTGTGTACGTTCATTACCCCTATGATCTCGTTCTTTGAAAGGATGGGTACAGCAAGGAACGCTTCGTACTTGTCTTCGGCGAGGTTTGTGAAGCTCTTGAAACGCGGGTCTTTGTACGCCTCTCGCGAAAGAGCGACCGGTGTCTTCTCCTTTGCAGCCCAGCCGGTCACACCTTCGCCCAGCTTAAGCCTGATGTTTCCAACCGCGTTTGCGCGCGGATTGTTTGAGGCTCTCAGAACAAGCTCATGGTGCTGCGCATCATAAAGATATATAAAGCAGGAATCGGCTGAGGTGATCTCCGCCACCATTTTAACAATCCTGCCCAGCAGCTCTTCCAGTTCCAGATTGCCGCTCACATACTCAGCAACCTTGCGGAGCATCATTAACTCCTGTTCTCTGGAGTCTATTTTCTGAGGAGCCTTTCTTGATCCCACAGGATACCTTTCCGAGGAATTTGAGGGCGTAGATTCATAAAACTATAGAGAAGAGCGCAGTCTTTGTCAATTTCTACGCGACCTTTTGGCTTCATCGCATATAAGAACGGATAAGAATGTGTTATCGCGAATGTCGGAACGCGGAACGCGGATCGCCAAAGCGAAAGTATAGGATCAATTACTGTTTCGCGTTTTGACATTCGCGATGTGATTAACGCACGGCGGGCTCTACGATCAATCGTTGATGAGTTGCGTCGAGGAATGCGTGCCCGCCATGCGGCAGGGTCAGCTTATCGCGCACGTGGCCGAACTGCAGGCCATAAAGACAGGGCTTTTGTAACGGGACCAACCGGTCCCGGATGATGTCGAGGGTGCGCACCGATGTCACTGACTGGCCCTGTCGTTTCTTGTACTCGCAACGGGTAAAAGCGCCAAAGATGATTGCGCTCGCCGCCTGCAGCTTACGCGCAAGCAGGAGTTGGGTGAGATAGCGGTCAATGCGATGAGGCCTCTCGTCGATATCTTCAAAGAAAAGAATTTTGTTCCGCGTATCGACCTCCCACTCTGTTCCCAGCGTCGAGACAAAAAGTGAGAGGCATCCGCCCACGAGCTGCCCGTGGGCTTCACCAGGGCAAAGCGTGACCATCTTCTTTCCCGGCCTGTTCTGCTGCTCTATCCCTGGGACACCCGCACGCGGGTACCCGGTCGCCCCCTCCTGCGGCAGAGCCGCCGGAGCCTCCCTCCACCCTCCAGTCGCTTCGCGCCTGCGGGTACCCGGCTCGCCGTGCTCGCTAGATAGATTTCCACGGGCTTGCCCCTGGGAATCTATGCTCCCCTCCGACGTTGTCAGCAACTGGAAAAAATGTTCGTCGGTGAAGGCCGTGAAGGCCCGGCCGATGTCGGTTGCGACCATCGGTCCGTAAAAGGTGACGAGCCCGCACTCTTGCAGCATCGCGATCTGCAGCACGGTTACGTCGCTATAGCCAACAAAAATCTTGGGATTCCGTCTGATAATGCCGAAGTCTATGTAGGGTAGCATGCGGGCCGTGCCCGCGCCTCCCTGAGCGCAGATAATCGCGTCGATTTCATGATCGGCAAAGGCTCGGTTGAGATCATCTGCGCGATCCGCGTCCTCGCCAGCAAAGAGAAGCCTCCCATCGCGCGCGTGCGCGCCCTCCACAACACGATACCCGCGTTCTTTAAGCAGCCTCTTGCCCTTTTCAAGGGAGCCCACATTGCTCACGGTGGAAGCCGGTGCAAGCACACAGATCGTATCGCCGGGTTTGAGTTTTGCGGGCCTGATAAGCTTCCGAGCCGCCATTACGTGACTTTAGCACAGGCTCATCCGACCACGCAACGTTGCTGCGCAGGACCAGGGAGGGCCTCGCAACCCAGGCCAGAGTGCACACCTTCAGGAATGTGCGAATAAGACAGGTGCGAATAGCCAAGCGCGAATAGCATTGACAAATAACGCCTTTTTTGGTTTAAGTCTGTTTACAAATGCACGTAGGTTCCACGTAAAGCTGCCTGGCTGCGTGCGCCGGCGCCGTGAGCTATCATTTGCCTGGCGAATTCATTTGATATAAAACCATCATTGGGCTTACAATTACGGAGAGATAAACAGGTTAAACAGAGAAAAGGAGGATCACATGAAAAGACTGTTGCTTCTTCTTTCGTTTACTCTTCTTGGTTTGGTCCTTGTCGTTCCGCCTTCTCGTGCAGCAAACACTATCAAGGTGGGGATGGTTGACAGTTACTCCGGCCCTGCCGCATCTTACTCGCTGGATGTCGTTGATGGTTTCAAGATGGCCAGGGATAAGATCAATGCGGCAGGCGGTGTGCTCGGGAGGAAGATCGAATATACGACGCGCGATGATAAATTCAAGCCTGACATCGGACTCGCCATGGCCAAGGAACTGGTCATGAAAGAAAACGTCGATGTTCTCGTGGGCACGGTCAACAGCGCCACAGCCCTCGCCATTGCGGATTTCGTGAAGAAGGAGAAAATTCCCTTCTTTGCCACCAACGCAAAGAGCGACAGGATCACGGGTCAGATGGGCAACCGTTACGTCTTCAGCACCAATGAGAATACGGCCATGGCAGGCAAGGCCGGAGCCGTTGCTCTTGCCAAAATGAAATTCACGAAATACTGGATCGCCGGGGATGATTATGAGTATGGGCACGCCATTGCCGACGGCGTCTGGAACAACCTGAAGGCGCTCAAACCTTCGGTGCAGTTGCTTGGTCAGACATGGTGGAAGGTGGGAGAGACCGATTTCACGCCATACATCACTGCCATTGTGGCTGCAAAGCCTGATTGCATCATCGTCGCCACCGGCGGTTCAGGCATGGTCAATTTTCAGAAGGCGGCGAAGGCCACGGGCCTTGCAGAGAAGATACCTTTCTTTCAACACACCGCCATAGAAATTACGGTTGGGCAAGCCCTTGGCATGGATGCGCCTGAAGGGGCCTGGGGAACGGCGAACTATCTTTTCTACTACCCTGACACGCCGGCAAATAAGGCCTTCGCGACTGAGTTCAGGAAGCTTTACGGCAGATATCCAAAGATGACCGCTTTATACGGTTACATTACGGCCGAGTTTATAGCGCGCGGTTTTCAGAAAGCGGGCAGCATGAATAAAGAAAAATTCATCGATGCCGTCGAGGGCATGGTGCTCAATGAGACGCCGGTCGGCAAGATTGAAATGCGTAAATGCGACCATCAGGTAACGCTGCCCATGTTCTGGGGCGTGACCAAGAAAAGTCCCGAATATAAGGATTTCCTGATAGCAGCCGATCTGGTGACGATACCTGCGTCAGAATATATGCCCACGTGCGAGCAGGTCTTAAAGACCCGCGGAAAATAAGGCGCAACGAGCGGTGAGGTAGAGATTGGATATCATCAGTTTCATCTGTTCGCCCGGGGTTCTCTGCCAGATCCTGGTGGGCCTGAGCAGGACGGTCATTCTCTTCATTGTGGCTTCCGGTTTGAGCCTTATCCTCGGGGTGCTCAGGATACCGAATATTGCCCACGGCTCACTCTACATGATCGGAGCGTTCCTCGCGTTCAGTGTGTCGAAACTATTCGGCGGCGGTATCGCCGGTTACTGGATGGCCATTCTGCTGGCGCCCGTCATTGTGGCTGCTCTCAGTTTTATCGCTGAGCGCGCCATTTTCTGCCGGCTTTACGAGCGGGAACATATCATGCTTTTTCTGCTCACCTTTGCGTTCGCCCTCATCTTCGGAGATCTGGTGAAACTGGTGTGGGGCGCCGAATACAGGACCGTTGCCATGCCCCGTTTTTTTCAGGGATCGGTATTGGTACTGGGCCTGCCTTTTCCGATATACAACTTTTTTCTTCTGATCATGGGACCTCTGGTGGCGATAGTTCTCTGGCTCATCGTCAATAAGACCAAGATGGGCAAGATCTCCAGGGCGGCTGCGGTCGACCGTGAGATGGTCGGTGCCGTAGGTATAAACGTGAGCCTGGTCTTCGCAACAGTATTTGTGATCGGCTGTTATCTCGCAGGCCTCGGCGGCGCCCTTGTGGCCCCCATCGTGAACGTTACCCTCGGGATGGATCATACGCTGATCATGGAAGCCTTTCTGATCGTCATCATGGGCGGCCTCGGCAATATCTGGGGCGCCTTGCTCGGCGCGCTCATCTTCGGACTGACGCAATCCTTGGGTATCCTCATCTGGCCGCAGTTCGGTATTATCTTTCCGTACGCAGCCGTTATCGTGGTTCTCAGTTTCAGGCCGACAGGCCTGCTGAAATCAACGTGGTGAAAAGAGGCTATAGGTGATGGGCACATGGAAATCGATTGTCGCCTTAGTAATCGTTGTTGCCGTTCTTGCCGTCGCGCCTTTCTGCCTCCCGCGCTTCTACACCTACCTGATAGCGCTCATTGTCACTACAGGTCTGCTCGCGACAAGCCTTAACTTTGTTCTCGGTTTCGGCGGAATCTATCAGTTTCACCATGCTGTTTTCTACGGGGCCGGAGCCTACGGCGCTGCGATCATGATAGCAAAGCTTGGCTATCCCGCATGGCTCGGCTTTATAACGGGTCCTCTCGTCGCGGCAGCGCTCTCGCTTATCATCGGCCTGATCTGCGTCCGCCTGTCGAAACTCTATTTCGGCATGCTGCAGATCTCGCTGGGCTCGCTCGTCTGGGCGATTGTTTATCGGTGGTACGGCTTCACAGGCGGAGATGACGGTATTCACGGCATTCCCATGCCCGAATTGATAGGTTCACCCATCGGCTCCTATTGCTTCACGCTCATCGTTGCAGGACTTTCCCTGCTGGTGATGTACCGGATACTCAGGTCGCCCTTCGGGAGCGCGCTCCAGGGGATCCGGGATAACGTGGTGCGCAGCCAGGCCGTGGGAATCAGCGTGAGGCGTCACCAGCTCGCGGCAATTGTTATCGCCGGCTTCTTTGCCGGAGTGGCCGGGGTGCTTTTCGTCGTCGTGGACAACTCTGTTTTTCCTGATATGATGTTCTGGACGCTCTCACTGGAGATCACGATCATGGCCTTACTCGGCGGCTGGCTCACGTTTCTCGGCCCCATGCTCGGAGCGGCTATTGTCGTCTCTTTGCGCACCTTTGTGAGCAGCTTCACCGACTACTGGACGTTGATCCTTGGAATACTGCTGGTGCTCGTAATCCTTTTCCTGCCGGAGGGCGTACTCGGTTATGTGTTCGTGTTATGGAAAAGAGGTACGTCCCAAAAGGTTGAGGAGCGAAGGTGATGCTGGAGGTCAGGGGCTTACGCAAGTCATTCGGCGGCTTCAACGCGGTGAATGGCGCCAATCTTGAAGTGGCAGATGGAGAGATCGTTGCCGTGATCGGGCCAAACGGCGCAGGGAAGACCACGCTCTTCAATCTCATCACCGGTGTACTCAGTCCTGACGGCGGCCAGGTCCTGTTCAAGAGCGAGGATATCACCGGACTTGCCGCGCACCGTAGGTGCAAGAAGGGCATTGCGCGATCGTTTCAGGTGGTCAACATTTTCCCCAGGCTCACGGTATTCGAGAACGTGCGTGTGGCTGTCCTTTCGCAACAGGGAAGGACCTTCAACCTGTTCACACCGTCGAAGAGCATCGCCACGAAGGAAACAGCCGACATCCTGGAGAGCGTTGGACTCATCCAGAAAAAGGACAGCGTCTGCGGCTCTCTTTCCCATGGCGAGCAGAAGGTTCTGGAGATAGCCATAGCGCTCGGCGGCAAGCCCCAACTTCTTATTCTTGACGAGCCGACCGCCGGCATGTCGCCCGAGGAGACCGCCCGCTGCATCGATCTGATCAAACATCTACGGAGCAGCATGGGGCTGACGATACTCTTCTGTGAGCATGACATGGAAATCGTCTTCGGCATTGCCAACCGCATCATGGTGATGGTGCGCGGCGCCACAATCATCCAGGGAGCATGTGACGAGGTCCGTTGCAATCAGGCGGTGCAGGATGCGTACCTTGGCGGGGGCGACGCATGCTCAGCGTAAACGCCATTCACACATATTACGGTATCAGTCATATCCTGTTTGATGTCTCCCTCACCGTAGCTAAAGGGGAGGTCGTGGGCCTTGTCGGAAGAAATGGCGCAGGTAAAAGCACGACCATGAGGAGCATCCTGGGCCTGACTCCACCCAAACAGGGGACGATCACGTTCAATGGCAAGGACATAACCGGCAGAAAACCCTATCTGCTCGTTCGCGACGGAATCGCATACGTGCCGGATGACAGAAGGGTTTTTGCGGACCTCACCGTGGAAGATAACCTGGAAATCCCGTTCAGCCGGGGTGGCGAGTGGACGAGGGAGCGTGTGTACGAGCTTTTCCCGGCGCTGGGAGAGATAAAGTCGCGGCGGGCAGGCAATCTGAGCGGCGGCGAGCAGCAGATGCTCACCGTGGCAAGGGCGCTTATGACCGGGCCGGAACTTCTATTGCTCGACGAGCCTACTGAAGGCCTTGCGCCACTCATCGTGAGAGACCTCGAAGAGCAGATCCTCAAGTTGCGCCGGGCGGGACTCAGTATTCTCCTCTCCGAGCAGAACGTCAAATCGGCCCTGAGACTTGTTAACAGGGTCTATGTTATCGACAATGGACGGATTCGCTTCGAAGGAACCGTTGAAGAGTTAGAGGCGAACGAAGAGATCAAGAAGAAGTATCTAATGGTGTGAAAACAACAAGAGGATAAAGCAGGTTAAGGCAAGAAATACAGGAAAAAGATAAAGCAGGTTAAGGTTGAGGTTGAGAGAAAACATAGTGACCATATTGGAATCTCAACAGGCCTTCGGTCTTTCCTTAACCTCAACCTTTGCTTTAGTCTTTACCTTAACCTGTTTTTATTACTCGCGGTAGAACTCTTTTTCCGGTAGCAACTTTAAACAGAGATTCTCCATCTCGTCGAGCACCTTCTCGATAGATGAGGCGAGCACTTTTGCCCTCTCTGTTGCTGTCTCGCATGCTTGAGCCAATTGTTGCAAAGAGCACTGGGTGTGAGCTGAATACTTTTCAATCAGTACCTCGCGCTCCCTGCATTCCTCAATCAGTTCCCTGTGAAGTTCCAATTCTTGCGGAGTCAAATTCTTCATGTGTACCAAATCATCGATTCGTTTAACGTTCGCCATAATCACCAACCTTAGCCGGGTGGGCTTTTGTCAAAACTCTACCGCGTGAACAAAGATGGAGGAGATCATTGCCCCTACAAAAAGAGAAAGTATAAATACGAAAGTGACAATCACGACCGGAACGGCTCTTCGTATAAACTTTTGTATGCACGACCCTGTTATTCGACATGCCTTGAGGATACTCGTTTTCACCATAACCTCTCCTTGCTCCTTGGTTTTGTATCACGTTACTCGTAATATTAGCAACCCGATTGGTCAAAAACAATTGATCTAAAGGATATATTTTGGCGGAGTAAAGGGTTAGTACTTTTATACTAACAGCAGTCAACCGAATCGGATCGTTGCGTGCGAACATACAAACAGTGGAATCAGGAACATAGCTCGCTCGCATGCAGCGGAGAGTAAGCTGAAAAGAGATTGCCAACGTGCGCATGGATGTGCTAGAACGGTCAGAACGGAACCCCAAAGCAACCGTGTCAGGAGCTTGGGAATAAAACAGAGTGCGAAGGGAGAGGCATGAGAATACCCTATTTCGATTATTATGAACCGGTCGAACTCGGAGAGGCTCTCGGGCTCATGGCAGAGCACCGCGGCACAATGCACGTCCTGGGAGGCGGGAGCGATCTCCTGCCGCGCATGAAATTGGGTCTCGTGAGGCCTTCACAGCTTATGAGTCTCAGGAATCTCGCGAACCTGAGTTCCATATCATTCAAAGAGGGTGCTCTTTGCATCGGCGCCATGACAACACTTGCGGCTCTTTCAGCATCAGACGATATAGTTCACTCTTTCACTGCTATCCACGAGGCGCTGGAATCGGTCGCCGCGCCGCCCATACGTAGCGTGGCTACGCTGGGCGGTAATCTTTGCCAGAACAGCAGATGTCTTTTTTACAATCAATCAGAGACCTGGAGGAAAGAAAAACCTCCATGCCTCAAGGCCAATGGCGACGTCTGTCTTGCCGTGCGCGGAGGGAAAAAGTGCTTCAGTGTTTATCAGGGCGATCTCGCCCCGGCAATTGCATCGTTTGGAGGAATGATCAGGATTGAGAAGAAAGGATCTTCACGTGTGGTTCCTATTGGGGAGCTATTCACCGGCGATGCGAAGAACCCCATCGCGCTGCATGACGATGAGATACTGACCGAGGTGATTCTTCCTACGGTTAAAGGCCGCGTGGGCTCCGCTTACAGGAAGCTGAGAATGAGGCCTGCCATGGATTACCCGATGCTTTCGATCGCGGCAATGATATCTCTGAACGATGCGGGAACAGTTGAGAGCGCGGCGGTTGTGACCGGCGCAGCTGGCGCCGCGCCAATGATTGCAGAACAGGGCGCGGAGCTTCTCCTGGGTAAGAAACGTGAAGCGATTGATCCGGATGAGATAGGCCGGGTTATCGGTAAAGGAGCACAGATGATAGACAATCTCGAACTTCCCGGCTCCTACAGGAGGCGGATGATCCCTGTTTTCGCCAGAAGAGCTATCGAAGCAGCCGTTGAGCAGGCCATAAATAACGCGGCGAGAGCTAAATCCGGAAAGGAGAAAGCGTGAGAAAAATGCAGAAACAGTTCCTAACGTTACGGGTGAATGGAGAGGAACGCGAGGTGGCCGCTTTTCCAAACCGCACGCTCCTCGAAGTACTCCGCGAGAATCTTCTCCTCACCGGCACCAAAGAGGGGTGCGATGACGGCGTATGCGGTACCTGCACGGTGCTCGTCGACGGCAAGCCTGTGAGGTCGTGCCTGCTTCTCGCGATTCAATGTGAAGGAAAGGAGATCACCACAATAGAAGGTCTTGCGCATGAAGGAAGACTCCACCCCGTTCAAGAAGCATTTATAGATCACGGGGCGATCCAATGCGGCTACTGCACGCCGGGCATGATACTGACTGCCAAGTCGTTGCTCGAAGAGACAGCCGATCCTGGCAATGAAGAGATTAAACGCGCCATATCGGGCAACTTCTGCCGGTGCACGGGATACAACAAAATCGTGGAGGCAATCGCGTCGGCTGCCGCCCGGATGAAGGGAGGTCATTAATTCATGAATGGCACGGATGGCCCGATGAATAGTGCGGAGCAGCTTCTGTATGTGGGCAAACCGGTGCGGCGCAAAGACGGGCCGGACAAGGCAACGGGAAGGGCCCAGTATACCGTGGATATTACGCTGCCGGGAATGTTATGCGGCAAGATCCTGCGATGTCCGCTGCCGCACGCAAGGATCCTCGGTATCGATACGAGCAAGGCAGAGCGCTTGCCGGGCGTGAAGGCTGTTGTGACTGCGAAAGACTCACTCAAGATCAAGCATGGTTTTGTCGAGACACCACGGTATCCTGCCGACCAGTATCCGATTGCCGTCGACCGCGTTCGATATGTGGGCGAGGAGGTCGCCGGCGTGGCGGCAATCGATGAGGCGACTGCGGATGAGGCCCTGCGCTTGATCGAGATCGAATATGAGGAGCTCCCCGCCATATTTGACGTGGAAGAGGCAATGAAACCGGGTGCACCGGAGATCCACCCGACTCATCCGAAAGTGGCTGAGCCCTACATGAATATCGGCGGCAAGACAGAGACGGGATGGGGAGACATAGAGGCAGGATTCCGCGACTCTTATCTGGTGCGGCAAGATCGGTTTGTAAGTCAGCTTCGCACGCACGCGTACATGGAGCCTCAGGTCACGGTCGCAAGCTTTGATTACGCACGAAAACTGAACGTCTGGACTTCGGGAATGGGCGTTTTTCTGAAACGCGCCAAGCTCGCCAGAACCCTGGGATTACCCTTCGGCGGGGTTCGCGTGCTCAAATCGTACGTTGGAGGCGCCTTTGGAGGCAAAGTGGATCTTTTTAACCACGAATATATCGCCTCCCTCCTCTCGATGAAATGCCATCTTCCGGTGAAGATCGTTTACACGCGCGAGGATGTTTTTAAATTCGCGCGCCACGGCCAGCCGTTGATAATGGAGATCAAAACGGGTGTGGCGCGTGACGGTACCCTGGTCGCGCAGAAGATCCGCACCATCAACGACAGCGGGGGCTACCGGGGCAGCGGTGTTGTTGTCATCTTTCTGTCCTGGGGCTATGGCATACTCCCCTACCGCATACCCAATCTGAAGTATGAGGGCTACTCCGTCTACACGAATAATACGCTCCACTGCCCGCAGCGCGGACACGGCGCGCCTCAGATGCGTTTCGCGCTCGAATCCCAGTTGGATATGATCGCTGAAGAATTGAACGTCGATCCTATCGACATACGCTTGAGAAACGCACGCGAGCCGGGCGAGATACTGCCTAACGGCGACTCCCTGAAGAACTACGGTCTTATTGAATGCATCCGACAGGCTGCCGCAGCGAGCGATTTCAAAAGCAAGTATGGAAGAGCCAAGCGGGAGAAAGAGAGGAGCTCGAAGATCAAGCACGGGATAGGCATGGGCGTGAGCTCGTACATGGGCGGCTCCCTCATCTATCCCAACAGCTCATCCGTCATCGTAAAATTGAATGACGATGCATCGGTCTCGTTGATTACGGGCGCTCTCGATCTCGGCCAGGGGCCTGAGACTATTCTCAGTCAGATTGTAGCTGAGGAGCTCGGTGTCCCCATGGAGGACATCCAGGTGCTTGCCGCTGACACGGAGACCACGACTCAGGATATAGGCTCATGGATCAGTGGATTGACCTATGTCACCGGGAACGCCGCAAAGAGAGCAGCTGAGAATGCGATGAAAAAACTGCTGGAAGTCGCCGCGCAGGAGCTGGATGCGGAGGTTGCCGATCTCGAAGCAAGGAACAAAGAGATTTATGTAAAGCGTGCGCCCGAGAGAAGGATCACGTACGCTGACGTGATTGCAGCCAGCATCGCAAAGAGGGACGGCGATACGATTATCGGCGAAGGCCATTTCAGAACAGTGAAGGACGTGCCCACGCATCCCAGTCTCGCAACGGCGAAAGGCAGATGGTCGGATAATTACGCCTCGGATGCGCAGGTGGCTGAAGTGGAGGTGGATATCGAGACCGGCATGGTGAAAGTCATCAAAGCAACGATGGCTCACGACTGTGGATTCCCGATTAATCCGCAGCTTGTGGAGGGACAGATCGACGGACAGATCTCCATGGCGCAGGGCCATGCCTTGACTGAAGAGGTGCTCGTGCATGACGGCCATATCATCAATCCGTCATTCCTTGAATACAAGATCCCCTGCGCCCTCGATATGATCGAGAACGAGCAGATCCACGTGATCACCGAGCAGTATGATGAAAGGGAATATCTTTAATACGAAGGAAGTCGGAGAAGGTCACGTGTCGGGCATTCTCGCCGCGATTGCGAATGCGGTGTACGATGCGACGGGCGTGAGGATACAGACAATGCCGATCTACCCGCACAAGATTCTGGATGGTCTTGAGCGGAAGAAGTAGCCCCGCAACAATCCGGAGATTCTATAGCACAATCACCGGGAACCCTGTGGGCTGTGTCTTTGCTCTCGTATCAGCGCCATACAGAGCACTGCCAGAGCGGATGTCGCGACCGAGAGCATGAAGATAGTGCTGTAGCCACCGGTATAATCGAAAATCGCTCCCCCTGCAAAAACCCAACAACCTCCGCCCAGATGGTGAACGGTCGTGATTACCCCTGCCAAAAGACCCACGTGAGACAACCCGTAAAGTCGTACCATCAGGACCGGATTGAGAGGCGCGGTGACGAGGGCCGTGAACCCCGAAGCCAGCGCAAAGGTGTAAATTGACTTCAGAGCTGGTATATTTCAGTATCATAAGAAAAATAAGAACGCGCAGGAGAAAAGTAAGAGCCACGGGTATCTTCACGCCTACGCGATCTGCTACGGGTCCGGCAATCAGTATGCCTGCGAGTCCCATGAGCCCGTACCACGCGAGCATGTTGCTCGCCGTCACTGCCGAAATGCCTTGATCGGTGGCGAAGGGAATCAGGTGGGTCGTGACCAGGAAATCGTGGCTTCCGCACACAAACATCACAATCATGAAAAGCCAGTAGGAGCGCGTCCGTAACGCTTGCGACAGGTTCATGTCTCTGAGTGGGTCGATGCCGGCTGCTTGTTGACTCCCGCCTCTCTCTTCGGCATGCAATGCTTTCGAACTAATTCCAGCGAGGGCAGGCGCGCCATCTTTTATGACCAGCAACGCCAGGAGGAGATTGACGACAAGCGTGACAAGGCCCATGAGCATGTATGAAAATCTCCATCCGTAGTGGAGCTCAAGAAAAGCAAACACCGGGACCAATACGAACTGGCCCAGAGAATAACCTGCAACTGCCAGGCTGACGGCCAGGCCGCGCCGCTCGATAAACCATTTACTGATCATCGCTCCGATGATAGGGATAGAGGTGCCTCCGAATCCGATTGCCACCAGCACACCGTAAAACAAGAAAAACTGCCACAAGGAGGTCATCATTGCCGTAAGAAATAATCCTATCGAGACAAACATCGTGCAGATGACAATCACCCATTTCGGTCCGTATCGATCGTAGACTTTGCCCACAGCCGATATTGATAAAGCGAAAACGACCATGTTGATCGAGAATGCAAGAGAAATCACCCCTCGTCCCCAGCCGAACTCCGCGGCGATGGGTTTAAATACGACACCGAATGAGTACATGAGGCCCGAGTTGAAGAAGAGAATGAGAAATGAGGCGCCCACAATGTACCAGCCGTAATACATGCCGCTCTCTTTTGACGTTCTGTTCCGGGACATTATGGTATCGCTATGGCGCAGCAGCGCGCTCTGCGAGAAGTGTGGAACAGAGTATATTCAGCCGGGCTATGCCTGTCCACAGAAACCTGCTCTCTCGATCTGCATTCTGTGTTATTCTGAAGTCTATTTCCACAAGTTACACGCATTTGCCATATGGTCACCCCGCTGAATAGCGAAGCATCCAGGAGGAGAAGCAATAATATATGAAACTGAAAGGACGGGTCGTGATAGTAACCGGTGCCAGCAGAGGCCTTGGAAAAGCCATGGCGCTGGGCCTCGCCAGAGAAGGCGCTCACGTTGTTGTGGCCGCACGCACTGAGGAAGCTCTCCCGAGTGGTCTCGAAGGCACGATCCACGAAACCGCGGAGGAGATAAGAGCCCTCGGAGCGCGATGTCTTGCCGTGAAATGTGATGTCACCCGCGAAGAGCAGGTAGAGAGCATGATCCAGGCGACCATGAAAGAATTCGGCTCCATAGACGCGCTTATAAACAACGCGGGAGTCGCCTTCCGCGCGCCCGTGTGGGAGGTGCCGCTCAAGCGGTGGGAGCTTGTGCTTCGCGTCAATGTCACAGGCAGCTTCATTTGCACAAAGGCTGTTCTCCCGGCGATGATGGAGCAGAAGAAGGGAAGCATCATCCTGCTTTCATCGGTGCAGGCTCAATCCAGGGGATCAGTGCCTTCGGGCCTTGCTTACGGAGTCTCCAAGGCTGCACTCGAGCGCATGACCTACGGGCTCGCCACAGAGCTGGGAAAGTTCAACATAGCAATTAATTGCCTGAAGCCGAAAGGCTCGGTGGAAACGGAAGGCATGCGATTTCTCAATCCTGATGCTGACTGGTCGCTCTGGGATACCCCGGAGAAGATAGTCAAATCAGCCGTATTTCTCGCTGCCCAGGATGCGTCCGGACTCACGGGCAGTGTCGCAAGCGATGAAGAGTTATGCCTCTGGCACGGCCTGTGAATCTTCCAGGCTTCCAGAATTTTTCTTGACAGGGCGCTACCCTGCATATATTATGCAGCAAGCCAGAATCTCGCTGATAGAGTTCATCCCCGTGGTACGCGTAGCTGTCTTTGAAGCAGATTCCGCATGAGAGATGATGGTCATGACGCTCATGGTTCATGAAAAGGCAGGGTCATGGATTTTCTGAAAGTTCAGGGACTCGCGAAGTCCTTCGGCGGCCTCGTTGTCATCCAGAATCTCTCATTCTCTGTCGATGAAGGAGAGATAGTCGGCATCATCGGGCCGAACGGCTCCGGAAAGACGACCCTCTTCAATCTGATGACGGGC
The DNA here is from genome assembly GCA_963825005.1 of uncultured delta proteobacterium. Classification (GTDB taxonomy): domain Bacteria; phylum Desulfobacterota; class Syntrophorhabdia; order Syntrophorhabdales; family WCHB1-27; genus JADGQN01. The sequence continues at coordinate 433,799 of CAWGRP010000013.1, forward strand.
TTCCTGGATGCAGATAAGGGGGCTATACAATTCATAGGGGCAAATATCACCAGCAAGAGACCGTCAGCTATTTGCAAGTCAGGCATAACGCGGACCTTCCAACTCGTCAAACCTTTTGTACGCTTGACCGCACTGGAAAACGTGACGGCGGGCAGGGCATACGGAAGAGAACCCGCGCCCAACATTAGAGAGGCGAAAAAAGAGGCCGAAGAGATACTCGCCTTTACCGGGCTCGACCGGAAACAACACATAGCTGCCCAGCATCTGAATCTCATTGACAGGAAAAGATTAGAAATAGCACGGGCCCTGGCGACGAGACCGAAACTGCTGTTGCTGGATGAGGTCTTCGCAGGCCTGAATCATGCGGAGGTCGAAGAGGCCCTTTCTCTGGTTGCGAAGATAAAGGGGCTCGGCATCACGATGATGATCGTTGAACACGTGATAAGGGTCATTCTCGGAGTTTCAAGCAAAGTGATCGTGCTGGGCTCGGGTCAGAAGATATTCGAAGGTTTGCCGGCAGACGCGGTGGCCGACCGGACAGTCATCGAGGCCTACCTGGGGGAAGACTTCCATGCTTGAAGTCAAAGATGTGGACGTGACATACGGCGACATTCAGGCTCTCTGGGGCGTGTCGTTCAGCGTCCGGAAAGGCGAAATGGTAGCGCTTGTCGGTTCCAACGGGGCAGGTAAATCAACCGTGCTCCGGACTCTCTCCGGCGTGCAGAAACCGCGGAAGGGAACCATTACAATTGAAGGGGTCAGATCGGATACGGTGGAGGCGCACAAGGTCGTCGATCTTGGCGTGGCCTTGGTGCCGGAAGGGAGAAGGCTTTTTCGCGATATGACCATCTTTGAGAACCTGGAGCTCGGCGGCTACATCGGCAGGGCTCGAAGAGTTAAGAACGAGCATCTCGAATGGGTCTTCACTATGTTTCCTATTCTGAAAGCACGGATGCGCCAGCTTGCCGGCACGTTGAGCGGCGGAGAGCAGCAGATGCTGGCAATAGCGCGAGCACTGATGTCCGATCCCAAGCTGCTCCTCGTGGATGAACTTTCCCTCGGTTTAGCGCCTATCATAGTTAAGAACATCTACGGCACGCTCAGGGAGATAAACAAATCGAGAAACGTGACCATTCTGGTTGTGGAGCAGAACGTCAGATTGGCCCTCGAAGTGGCGGACAGGGCCTACGTGATAGAGAATGGCCGGATAACCATGGAAGGTTCAGGAAAAGAGCTTCTTGCCAGTGAAGCAATCAAGAGCGCTTATCTGGCCGTAGGATAATAATGGTAGGACTACTACAGATTCTTGTTTACGGTGTTTTCAGCGGCGCTTTGTATTGCCTTGTCGCTCTGGGGCTCTCGCTCGTATTCGGCGTGATGAACTATTTAAACGTGGCCCACGGCGCTCTCATCATGCTCGCCTCCTACACCGTTCTCTGGGTCTGTTATTACCTGCGCTTTGATCCGTTCGTCTCGCTTATTCTCGTGGTCCCCATCTTTTTCGTTATCGGATGGGTTTTATTCCTGGGCCTGTTCCGGCGCCTGCTCGCATTGCCTGAAACGGAGAAGATCAAGAATTCTCTTCTCATCTCTTTCGGCATCCTGCTCATCTGCTCGAACGGGGCGACCATGCTCTGGACCGGGGATGAGCGCGCCGTCGCCACAAATTATACGGGGAAGGTGATCGATCTTTTAGGCGTGCGTGTCCCCTACATCGGGCTTGGATCGGTTCTGCTTGCCGTAATCGTCGTGCTCGCAGTCCATCTGTTTTTGACGCGGACCTATTTCGGCAAAGCGATCAGGGGCGTATCGCAGGATTACGAGGCAGCAGCATGGATGGGTATAAACACACAGAGAGTTTGCCTCGCATCGTTTGCGATCGGCGTGGCACTCGCAGGATTTCCGGGTGTTGTCATCGCCCTGCAAAGCTTTAACCCGATGGTCTCCTTCGATCTGACGAACAAAGCGCTCATAGTCCTGATACTTGCCGGTGTGGGAAGTTTAAGAGGTGTGCTCGTCGGAGGACTCCTGCTTGGCGTTGTCGAGGCTGCAAGCGTCTTTTTCGTGGGCGTCGCATACAGGGAAGTTGTGGGGCTCGTCCTGTTCGTGCTCGTTCTCATGTTCAGGCCTCAGGGGCTGGGAGGGCGAAAAGCGTGAAGAGTAAGCTCGGAATCGCAGCCTTCCTCGTTCTCATGGTTGTCGCGCCGCTTCTCATCAAAAGCGAGTATCTGCTCAATCTTCTGATCCTTATCTGCCTTTACGCGATACTCTCGCACAGCTGGAACATATTGGGTGGGTACTGCGGCCAGATCAGCCTTGGCCATGCCACTTTTTTCGGGGCCGGAGCGCTCACGTTCCGGTATCTCTGGCTTGGCGGTGTCTCCTATTATCTTGCTCTTCCCGCAGGAGCCCTTGCATCGCTCATTCTCGCGTTCGCTATAGGGTTCCCCTCTTTTAAGATGAAAGGGCACTATTTTTCCATCGGGACACTCGCCCTCGCCATGATAGCGCTCATTACCGTACAGAACCTGCTCCCGGGCGTGAGCTTCATTACTCAGGCTTGCCTGAAAGAGTATAGCCTTCTTACCATCTACTATCTTGCGTTCGGATTGGCGGCATTGACTGTCTGCGCGGTCTGGGCGCTTTCCCGCTCCAAGCTGGGTCTTGCGCTGATCTCTGTGCGTGAAGATGAGGATGCGGCCGAGTCGATAGGTATCAATACGTTCAAGTACAAAGTGGTAGCGATGAGTATCAGCACCGTGGTCGCCGGGTTTGCCGGAGGAATTTTCGCCTTCTACTGTGGAACCTATTACCACTACGCACCTTTTGAATTGGGCTGGTCATTCGATCCGCTGCTCATCGCGTTCATCGGCGGAGCCGGCACCGTTATCGGGCCGGTTATCGGATCAGTCGTTTTTGTACTGCTGAAAGAACTTTTTGCGGCGCACCTGGGACAAGTGAACGTGCTCATCTTCGGGATCGTATTCATCATCACCGTGCTCTTTCTGCCGAAAGGGCTGGTAGGCATAGCGGGTATATTTCGGAGGACGAAGACCGCTTCCGCTAGGAAGAGGGAAGATCGCGCTACGCGCTAGGAGGATCCTCGGGTCAAGCAGAGCAGGTTGATACCAGAACGCGTTCGTAGCGTCGATAAACAATCTAAGGAGGTGTCTATGAAGCAGGGAAAGGGATTAGGCTGTTTGTTGTTGACTGCCGGGATGGTACTGATCGCCTTGGGGCTGGTCGTCTCCCCGGTTATGGCTGCGGAACCTGCGCCGGCAGGGATCAAAGTGGGTGCGGTGATCGCGCTCACCGGGCGCATGGCTGCCGGAGGTAAGGATGTGAGGGCCGGGTACGATCTTGCTGTAAAGGATATTAATGGCGCGGGCGGCATCATGGTCAAGGAGTATGGAAAGAAGCTCCCTCTGGACGTTATGATCGTCGACGATGAATCCGACCCGGTCAAGACTGCGACGAGGCTGGACAAACTCAACTCGGTAGACAAGGTAGTCGCCTATCTCGGTGGATTTTCGAGTGACCTTAATGTCGTGGGCATGGCTGCCGCGGAAAAGAACAAGGTGCCCTGGGTCGGCGTCACGATTGCAGTAGAGGCGCCCTTCAATTCAAATTACAAGTGGGTCTTTGCGCCATTTTCCATGTCGCATGACCAGGTGAAAGCATTCTTTGATCTTCTTGATTCCATACCGGCGGACCAGAGGCCGAAAAAGATCGGCCATCTGGAACTGAATGTCGACTGGGGGAACGAGTGCGGCAAATATGTGAGAGAGATGGCGAAGGCCAGAGGCTACCAACTGGTGGTCGACCAGAAGTACGCGCCTCCGACGAGTGATTTTTCGTCCGCCATCCTTGCGTTGAAATCGGCCGGCGCAGAGGCGGTCTTCAGCGTGCCTACGCCGCCCCAGTCCATAGCCATGGTGAAGCAGATGAAAGAACTCAATTATTCGCCGAAAGTCACCTGCCTCATCAGGGGGCCCGATCTCAGCACATACTGGGAGGCGATGGGAAAAGATGCAGCCTATATTATTTCAGACGGCAACTGGGACGAGTCGATGACGTATCCGGGCAACAAGAAAATGGTAGATGCATATAAAGCGGCCAACCCGGGGGTTGAAAATATAGGCATCCCTGTTGGCGCGGGCTATGCAGCCGTCCAGGTGCTGGCAAATGCTATCGAGAGGGCGGGGACTCTTGATCGGCAGAAGATCAGAGATGCTATTGCGAAGACTGACATGGTGACGGTGAGAGGTCCGATTAAATTCAGGGCAAACGGTACCGCGATCATCGACTATGGTCTGAGGCAGTGGCAGAATGGCAAGAATGTGCTCATCTGGCCGCCCAGCGCCACGAAGACCAAGGTCCTCCTTGCTCCTCCGTGGGATAAGCGTTAAGGAACCAGCGGCTTTTAGTTGTACATCAGTTGAGTTGTCAGAATACGAAGGCCATCGGCTGAACCCGGTCGATGGCCTTTCGTTTAGAGCTATTCAATCTCTTTCAAATAAAAGAGTAACGGACTCGAAACCGTAAACCACAATACCCGGAAGCACCGAGAGCGATTTCTTCTGCCGGATTCATTCTGTTTGTTGCGTCGCCACATTCCTACTTTGTGCTTGACTTGGTTTTGATTACTTGTTACGTATGAGCCTACATCTCAGTGCTTTGTGCGCAAAACCAAAATAGTGAAATAACCCCATTAAGAGAAAGGAGGGGACGTGAACACAGAACAGGTGATTCTTAAGAAAGAGGATAAGGTTGCGTATATAACCATCAATAGGGAGGATGCGCTCAATGCCCTGAACTCGAACATTATGAAGCGGCTTGATGAGCTGTTTGGTGAATTGGAACAGGATGACGACGTGGTCGTAGTATTGATCACGGGTGCCGGGCAGAAATCTTTTGTGGCCGGAGCTGATGTTAAAGAGATTCTGGATGCCGGAGAAGGACGCACCGCCCTAATCACCAAGGGCCAGCAGATCTTTTCCAGGATAAGAAATTCCAGTAAAATCGTGATTGCGGCAATAAACGGATATGCACTCGGAGGCGGCCTCGAACTCGCCGTGGCCTGTGATATCAGGCTTGCTTCACATAACGCAAAGTTCGGCTTACCCGAAGCAAAGCTCGGGCTCATGCCCGGATACGGCGGCACGCAGATGGTTTCACGGCTCGGTGGAATCGGCATGGCTAAATGGATGATGTTTACGGGCAACATGATGAGCGCTGCCGAGGCCGAGCAGTGCGGACTCGTACAGAAGGTGTGCAGCGTGGAAGCGCTCCTGGAAGAAGCCGGCGGAATAGCAAAGAAAATCGCGGCGAACGGGCCCTTCGCCCTCAAGGCGATCAAGAGGGCCATCAATCGCGGGATAGGAACTCGACATCGACACAGCATTGAAAGTGGAGCTCGAAGAATACGACAAGGTGGCACACTCGCAGGATGCGATCGCGGGCGTGGAAGCCTTTTTCGCCAAGAAGAGCCCGGTTTTTACCGGAAGGTGATAGCAGACGGCATACGTCACTCACCGGCAAACAGGCCATCCGAGGAAAGGGGAACGACTGCGGTGTCCCCCTTTCCTCGTGTATCGAGCCTTTATCCTGGAATAGGGAAGATCATGTTTCCCGTTGTCGGGATGTTGGTAGCTTCTTTGTTATAAACAACTTGCAGTTCCCACGGCCACTTCTTACCTTTTACCCACTGTCCTCCTACAAGAGGAGTCAGTGAAAAATTCTTCTCATTAAATTTGATCGGCCCGACCACGGTGTTCAAATTGGTGCTGGCGAGAGCTTCCCTGAGCTTCTTCTTATCGAGGGAACCTGCGCGCCGCAGTGCGTCGGCGGCGATCTCAAAGGCCGCATAATCAAAACCCAGGGGCTGTGTCCACTCTCTCTTGGTCTTTGCTGTCCAGGCATCTGCCAATTGCTGGCAGGTGGCTCCTGTCAGAGACGATTTGAACGGATGGAGTGGCGTCCACCAGACTTCGGTTGTCAGTCCGTTAGGAAGGTTGCCTCCGAGAGCCTCAACTGCAGCAGGAAAGAGGAGTGCCTTTCCGACAGTGGCGAACTTGGGAATGAATCCTTGCTGATGACACTGCCTCCAGCACGTGGCCCAATCGGGCGGAATAGGCACACCGGTAAGGATGTCAACCTTCTGTTTTTTCCAGGTGTCGATGAAGGCGCTGAAATCCTGCATGCCATAAGGGAATCTGCCGACGTCGACGACGCGATATCCCATCGCGTTCAGCTTCTTTCCGAACTCCTGAGCCCAGACTGTTCCGTCAGGATCATTGGGCCAGAAGCCGCCGACCACTTTCGTGGTCTTGTCCGCAAACTGTGTCCACATACCCGTAAAGACGGTGATGATCTGCTCCAAATTCCAGAAGTAGTGGAAGGTCCATTTGTAAGGACCTCCGGTTAACCACGGCTCGATAGGGGCCACCGATGAGATGCAGGGGACCTCATATCTTTCGCAGGTTGCCCCGACAGGGTTAACTGTATCGGGCGTATGCAGTACCACCATGAGATCGACTTTATCCTGTAGAATGAGCTTTGACGCAACATCGGCGGCCTTGGTCGGGTTGCTTTCCGTATCCATGGATTTGACCCTGATCGGCAGCTTCTTGCCCAGCTCTTTGATGAAAATGCCGCCATCCTTGTTGATTTCTGCTGTGGCGCGCTCGTCAGCCCAGGCAGAAGTCTCCCCGAAAGGTGCGATCGGACCGGTCGATGGCGTAGGATGACCGATCAGGATGTAATCCCTCGCCGCCGCAGTAGACAGCCTCGGCAGCAGAGAAGCCCCTGCCGCGGCAATACCTGCAGAACCGACCAGCTTGATAAATTTTCTCCTTGTCACATCATGCTGCTTCTCCTCTTTCCCCATAACTCCTCCCTTTTTTGTTCGGCCCTCACTCAAGGCCTTGTTTGTAGAGCACTATCCCTCCCGCCGTCAATGCCTGTTTTCCATGACCGGTTTTTCGATTAACGTTCACCCGGTTACTGAAATGTAATGAAGGGGGCCTTCTCTGTCAAGGGAAAAATGTACGTGAAAATATACACAGATCATGGCAAGCCTGTACGTGAAAAAACACACTAAAACTGCCGCGAGAGCAACGGCACTTTTTTCTTGACAACGGGGTGGGGGTTGTTTGCTAAAATTTCAATAGGTGAATAGTCATTTCATTAATCGAAACAGATAATCGAGAGGAAATCGCCGAAAGGCGACCGGGCCATGCTTTACAACAATAAATCGCTTGAAAGGGCGCTTCAGATACTGAGCATATTCAACGCTGAACAGCCCAGGTTCACCCTGGGGGAGCTTTCAGCGGCTGTACGTATGCCAAAAGCGACCGTGCTCAGACTTTGCTCGACCCTGACACACTATGATTTCCTGCTCTATAATAAAGAGGCGAGACAATACTCACTTGGACTTAAACTGTTTGAGCTTGGCAGCATCGTCTTTGCCTCTTTCTCGCTGAGGAGGATCGCTGCTCCTCACCTTATCAATTTACAGACGAAACTGGGAAAGACAGTCTTCCTTGGAATTCTACAGGAAGGGCAGCTTGTGTACATTGATAAGAAAGAAAACCCTTCGAACCTGATCAGATTCGGATCACAGATAGGGACCAGGCAGCCGCCTTTCTTCGGGATGCTCGGCAACGTGCTCATGGCATACCTGTCCGATGAAAAGGTGGCGGAGTTGCTGGAAAAATAGCCGCTCACGGCGCTCACGAAGAAGTCGATCACCAATGACAGAAAGTTCAGGCAGAGACTAGCTGCCATCCGTTCGACAGGATACTGCGTCGACGAAGGGGAGGCGATCGAAGGGGTCACCGGTGTTGCCGCCCCGATCTACGATTCTTCAAAAGATGTAGTGGCAGCAGTGGGAGTGAGTTTCGTTTCTTCGTCGGAAGATGAGAAGGGTATCAAGAAAGTTATCCGGGAGACTCAAAAGACGGCAGCCCTTGTCTCTAAAGCCATGGGCTACACGGATGATGAAGCAAAGCCTGGATTTGGCTAATTAGTATAGTTAGAGGAGGCGAAAGAAGCGCCCCAAGACGAAAGCTGGTGATGTCACCAGGAGGGAGGTGATTCAGGCCGATCTCATCAATTCAATTGAGCGCGGAACGCAAGCGATTCGTTGTGCAAACTGTTTGGCGATCATGACCCAAAAACAAGAATAAAAGAGGAGGGATTTATGGGACAGAGAACGGTTGATGTACATTGTCACTGGTATCCGATGGAGTATATGGAGTATCTCATTTCAAGGGGCAAGGAGAAGACCCCGTATTGCGTGCATGATGGAGGCACACACTATCGAATGTATTTCAAGGGTGTGCCCGTGGCGCACATTGACCGGGCAGGCCATTATGATCTGGAAGCCAGAGTGCGTGACCTCGATGCCGCCGGTCTTGATACGCAGCTTCTGAGCGTGACGATTCCCGGTCCTGAGACGTTAGAGAGGGATGCGGGTGTCTATTGGGCGAAAAAATGCAACGATCATCTTGCAGAAGCCGCGCGGAAATATCCAGGACGTTTCTATCATATGGCAACGTTGCCGTATCAGGATCCTGACGCGGCGTGCGAAGAGCTTGAGCGCTGCAAGAAAATGGGCGCCGTGGGCATCCAGATGTTCTCGAATTTCAATGGAGAAGCTGTCTTCCTGGAAAAGTTTCATCCCATTTATGAGATCGCCAACAAGCATGATCTGCCGTTTTTGGTTCACCCTGCCGTACCTCTCACGGCTGCCGTCATGGACATGATGCGGCTGCCGTATCAACTCTGGGGTTATACGCTTGACACAAGTATGGCGGTCATGGCTCTAATCTTTCAGGGGGTGCTTGCGAAGTATCCGAAGATGACTCTCGTCCATGGGCACCTCGGCGGCATGGTTCCCTATTTCGTCCGCAGAATACAGGATGCTTATAAGGGCTATGGCAAGGAGTGGGGCATCGAGCTGACTGAGGCGCCGGACATTACCTACAAGAACAGGGTCTATCCGGACACCACGTCCTTTTACAAGCCTGCCATGAAATGCTGTCTCGAATGGGTCGGCCCGCAGCAGATGATTATCGGTACAGACTATGCGCACAGGGTTGGCGATCCCGAAGGCGCTATCAAGGCGGTCAAAGAAGTGGGTGAAGAATTCGGTCTTAAACAGGATGAGGTTGATCTGATCCTTGGCAAGAATGCGGAGAGGCTTTTCCGCTTGCCGCCGATGAAGAAATAGAAAAGGGCTGTCAACATGCAATTGTTGTAGAAGTAATGAAAAAAGCCTAAAATGTGTATGGCTGTTTCTCAAGTGCGAGTACGGGGAGGCGAGCACTCCGGAAACAGGTTGTTACTGATTCGAGGAGACTTGCCTCCTCTTTCTTCCGGTCCTTCAAGGACGATCAAGAGGAGAAACTACTTTACGGAAGGAGAAGAGAGATGAAGTATGAAAAGCTTTTTGAACCCGTGACCATGCGTGGAGTTGTTTTCCCTAATCGGCTGCACCGGACGTCGATGGTTTCAGGATTGACAACGGAAAATGGTGATGTCACAGACGATTTGATCAAGCGATACCAGAGGGAAGCGAAAGGAGGGGTTGGCGCCATTGTCGTCGAGGCTGCAGTGATTATCCCTTCGAAAAGTCCTTACAACCTGCGTATCAGCGACGACAGTTTCGTGCCCGGTCTCACGAAGCTCGTTAAGGCGATCAGGGAAGTGAACAAAGAAACGAAGATCGGCGTTCAGATCATGCAGCACCTCAAGCTGTCCAAGTCGGGCTGGAGGCAGAAGGTAGAGGATTTTAAGCTCGAAGAATTGTCTAAGATCGTTGAGGATCACGTGGCGGCTGCAAAGCGTGCGCTGACCGCCGGGTTCGATTTCATAGAGGTTCATATGGCTCACGCGTATGTCCTCTCCTCTTTTCTGTCGCGTGCGAACAAGAGGGCCGATGGTTACGGTTCCAACCTGCAGAACAGAATGAAACTGCCCATCGAAGTATTTCAGGCAGTTCGGAAGCTCGCAGGCGAGAAATATCCGTTGGGCGTCAGAATAAACGGTGAGGATTTTGTCGTTCAGGGAAACACCAGTGCCCAGAGCGGTCGGATTGCTGCCAAGTTTGCAGAGCTGGGCGCGGACTACATCAGCGTTTCGGCAGGCAGCCGTTTTGAAGATGCACTTACCCCTGCCGAAGGTTATCCGCCTGACCCGATGTCAGGATACAGCGGCCATCGCATGAGCCCATGGTTCTGGTGGCCCGATGGGTGCCATGTCTACCTGTCAGACGCCATCAGGAAGAGTGTTCGCTCGGCAGGATTTCAGACCCCCGTTATCATTGCCGGCAAGATACGCGAACCTGAACACGCTGAACAGATACTGCGCGAAGAGAAGGCTGACATCATAGGACTGTGCAGGGCGCTTCTCTGCGATCCTGACTGGCCCATCAAGGCCAAGGAAGGAAGAGACAAGGAGATCGTGCGGTGCGTTGCCTGCAACTGGTGTCTGGAGGCTGATTCGCGCTATGAGAAGGTGAACTGCGACCGCTGGCCCAAACCAAATGTAGTAGCACCGGAGCCCTTCCTGCCGAGCATGGCGAGCGCAGGCACGTTCAAAAAAGAATACCTGTAGGAAGACAGGAAAAATATAGTACAGGTAAAGGCATACTGCAGGTTGAGGTAAGGACTAAAGCAAAGGTTAAGGTTCAGAAAGAGCCCATGGATTGCTTTTTCTTCTGACCTATCCGCGTCCTCATCTTAACCTTTGTTCCAGTTTTTTCCTCAACCTGCATCATCTTTTACCTGTATTTACTTGAAAGGAGAAACCAGTAATGAATGCTGCTGATATTCCACAACATGACCAAAAGGACGCTGCACTGTATATGAAGCACCGCTGGTGGATGGGACTGCCGCTGGGAGATCTCGTAGACCGCGCGGCAGATGTCTTTCCGCGAAAAGAGGCGGTAATCGACGACAGAGTCCGCCTTACGTATGCCGTCCTGCGGGACGGCGTAGACAGGCTGGCAAAGGGCCTCATGAAGCTCGGCATCGAGAACGGCGATGCGGTCCTGCTGCAGCTCCCGAACTGGGCTGAATACGTATACGCATACTTTGCGCTGCAGAAGATCGGTGCGATCCCTGTTATCCTGATCTCCGGCTATAAGCAGCTCGAGGTCGGCCACCTCGGTCTTCTCACCCAGGCAAAGGCCTGGATAGTACCGAGAGTCTACCGAAAGATGGACTACACAACGATTATAGGTGATGTCAGGGAGAAGAACCCACAGCTTGCTCATGTGATCTCCGTTCGGGCGGACAAGGAGGGAGCACCCTTCACGGAGAGCCTGGAGAAGCTCATGGCCCAACCAGTAAGTGATGCAGATAGAAAGACCCTGGAGGCGCGCAGACCGGATGCGACCGCGGTTGCGCACATCGTGCCCTCAGGCGGCACAACCGGGCTTCCTAAGGGCATTCCCAGGACGCATAACGATTACCTCTGCAACGTTGAATATATGCACAAGGGATGGGAGATGAATACCACGGATACGGCGCTCATCGTGGTTCCCGTTGGTCATAATCTTGCGGTGCTCAATGTGGTCGGCTCGGTTATGTTCGGATTCAAACTTGTTCTCCTCGATTCTACAAAACCGGAGGACATCTGCAGCACCATTCAGAAAGAGAAAGTAACGTACACCCCTATGGTCCCGAGCCTGACCAGGAGGATTCTTGAGTATGAGCGGTTCGATGAGTATAATTTAAAGTCTCTCAAAAAAGTACTGGGTGGCGGTGAGCCGAGTACTCCCGAGCTTGTGAGAGAAGTCTATAAGAAGATAGGCTGTACCTATATCAACGAGTTCGGCATGACGGAAGGTCTTGTGACCCGCACCGCACTGGACGACGACGTGGAGGTGATCTGCAACACCGTGGGCAGACCGACCTGCCCGTATAACGACGCGAAGATTCTCGATGGTCACGGTCAGGAGCTACCCCGAAATACGGACGGCGAGTTATCGGTCAAAGGGCCGGCCATCTTCGCGGGCTATCTTAAGAATCCTGAGGAGAACAAGAAGAGTTTCACGTCCGGCGGTTACTTCAGAACGGGCGATATAGCGCGGATCGACGACCAGGGCAATCTGAAAATTACCGGGCGCATAAAGGATCTCATCATCAGGGGCGGTGAGAACGTGAGCCCTGCGCAGGTGGAAGAGCTCGTTGAGACCCATCCCGACGTAGCGGACGTGGCCGTCATCGGCATGCCGGACAAAGACCTGGGTGAACGTGTCTGCGCCTATGTGCGGCCTGTAGCAGGCAAGACTGTAAGTGAGAAAGAGCTCCAGGCGTTCATGGAAAGTAAAGGCGCATCCAGGCTGCTCATCCCTGAAAAGTTCGTCTTTGTCGATACCCTTCCCATGACCGAGGCCGGAAAACATAATAAGAAGGCCCTGCGCGAGGATATCAAGAAAAAGATAGAGGCTGGAAAGTAAAAACAGACCGCTACCTCACGACGTGGGACGTCCGCTCCGCTAGGACGACCGTCACGCAAGCATGACTGAGACGACCGTCGCACGAGGTGCGACTCGGACGATGGAAACGGTAAACCTACTGACGATGTCAACTGATCTTTGTAATGCGTCCTGGCAGGGTTTGGAGGCGGATATATGAAAGAAATGGTCCTGAAAAAGGGTAAATTATCATCCGCATTGCGGAGCCGGCTGGAAGACTATTATGCGAACGTGCCCGGTGCAGGCCCGGCATACGTCGCACGGAAATGGCGACAATGGACAGAGATCCCCGGCGTAATTTCATTTCGCGCGGGAAAGGACGACAAAGCCGTGGGCTGGATTGTCTACAATCCTGCGACGAGCACCGTGCTTGATACTGTCGCGGACAGCGAGGAGCAACGGACCGAAACACTCTCAGAAATGATGGATGCGCTCCTTCGCGGCCAGACCCTCGTTTCCGCGGAGATACTTAAGGCAGACGAACAAAAATATACGTGGATGGTAGCGTACGGATTCCGTCCTACCAGGTCTTTTGCTGCAGATGGATTTTCTCTTCTGAGGATGGATCTGAGTATACGGATCCTCGCTGAAAAACTAAAAGGGCATAAGCCAGTAAAGGATTACCGCAAGACCGAAAAGGTAGCCATTGAAAAAATTCCCGCATCCCAGAGCTATGAAGAGATCAAGGAAGGCCTCGAGACTCTCATCAATAAGCTCGGCGGCCTGCGCAGGTTTGTCAAACCCGGCCAGACGGTTGTGATAAAGCCGAATCTCGTGGCCGATCACGGCATGATGGATGGGATCTACAAGGGTGGCGTTGTTACCGACGTGAGACTTGTGCGCGCTCTCATTGAACTCCTCCTACCGGTCGCGGGCAAGGTAACCGTCGCTGAAGGCTCCTCCATCAACCGGAGTGCCACCATGAAGATGTTCAATCTGTACGGTTATGACAGATTGATCGACCTTGACCCAAAAAAGGTGAGGATCGTCGACCTGAACACGGACAGCGTGAAGGAGAAGCCGGTGCCCGGGGGCAAGCGGATGCTCACAAGAAGAGTGCCTGTGACGCTTGAGCAGGCAGATGTCATCATCAACCTTCCGGTAATGAAACTTCATTTTGCGGCCGTTGTCTCTCTCGCAGTAAAAAGTCTCCAGGGTACGATGCCTCCACTCGAAAAGTACATGAGCCACTTTTTCGGACTCTGGCAGAACCTGATTAACATTCACCATCTGGTGAAGCCAAGCCTGCACATCATAGACGGGTTGATCGCACAGGAGGGTTTCGGGCCGGTCTCAGGCATATCCAAAACGATGAACCTTCTGATTGGAGGGACCAACCCTGTGGCCGTGGACGCGGTGACCATGCGCATCATGGGACTCGAACCGCTGACATCCCCGCCGGTCTGGTTGGCTTATATGCAGGGTCTGGGGCCGGTGGAGCCTGAGAAGATAGAGACGCTGGGTCCGTCAATAGACGAACTGGTGGAGCCCGTTCAAACAGCCGGAAATCAATCTTGGCGAGCGGTAGGGATTTTGCCATTCACGCGGGCACTGCCTGTCCCGGATGCGCCGGATATCTCCACTTTGCCGTGGCGAAACTCAGGCGGCCCGATCCAGCCGATCCGACCAGGCTTCTCATCGATCGTCCCTTCGAGCGTAAGGTGAATATCTTTCTCGGTCCGACAACCGATGAGCGGATCAATCCGGATGAAACGAACGTTTTTCTCGGTATCTGCCAGCAACACCAGGCGGAACTGGGAAGACATCTGCCGGGTTGTCCACCTCACGCGGAAGTACTTCTGAATGGCATATTCAGTCTCTTTCCGGACGTTGAACGACCCAAGTACGCGGATAAAACTGAAGAGGCGAAGCTGGAAGAGATGCTGAAAGAGGTGATGGCCTCGCTGGCTTGAGATATCAGCCGTCTTCAAAAAGATAGCTTCCGGGTACCCCTGCCAACGGCGTGGTGTTTCGCCCGTCTCACTCCGGAGGTACCTTTAGTGCGCCTGCGTTCGCCACGTGCTTCGAGCGCCCGGGTACCCGCTTGCGGGTGCTAGAATTTTCGAATACGGCTGATATCAGAGGACGCAATCAAATTTCAGGTGATGCAGAGGTCGGCCGGAAAGCACTCGGAAGGCTCCTGGGGAGCACATTCACCTTCCTTGCTCGGGGCCTGTTTTTTTCGCCTTACTGTAAGAGATTCACCGGCCACGCCCCAGTTGTCGGTGTCGACTTCGTCAATGACTACAGAAGTCGCCTGAGGATCTTTTCCCAGGACGTCGAAGAGTAATTTAGTTACACCCTGGATCAACCTGGCTTTTTGCTCGGCCGTAACCCCATCTTTCGTTACTTTAATATTGACGTATGGCATGTTTCACCCCCTCTGGTCTTGTACGGGTTATTTGCTCGTGTATCTACAATTTAATTATCGATGGTCGATTTTGCAACATGCATTCTGGTAGGATTTATCATAAAAAAACCGCCGTCTGTTAGGACGGCGGTTTCTCGCAAACAATGGAACTAACACTAAGTCGAATTCGAACGGAGAGCGAGGCGCTCAAGCCACGACGAACGGAGGCGTACTTCAAGTACGTCGGAGTGAGGCACGGCGCCGGCAACGAAGCTATACGATTGAAGGCGACTTAGTGTTAAGCTACTTTGGCTATTCTGCACAGCAACGCCTTCATCTCCGTGTAGCCCGTCACCGGGTCGCGTGGCTCAAGCTCTGTCAGAAAGTTTGCGTTTGCCTTTGACCAGCCGTGAGGAATGCTCAATACCCCGCGAACCAGCGCTTCGGTTGTCTTCGCCTTCATAGCGATCTTACCCTTTGTTGTCTCTACAGTCATCATGTCGCCATTGGCAATGCCGTACTTGGCCGCGGTCTCCGGATGGATCTCCGCGAGTGGCTCAGGCGCAGTCTGCTCCACATACGGCACGCCCCTCATCTGCGTGTGGGTGTACTCGGGAATCCTTGCCCCTGTTGTAAGGATCACCGGGTACTTGCTGTAAATCTCCGGCGTGCTTATCGGGCTCTTGCTCGGCTCCACCGGGCAGGGCAAAGGATCGTAACCGTTCTCAGCCAATGTCTGGGAATAGAGCTCTATTTTGCCTGACGGTGTGTTATACCGTTTTGGTTGCTCATACTTCAACTGGGTATAGTAGGCTCCCTCAGGGTGTTCGTTCATCAGCTGCTCCCTGTTCAGTCCGCTCGGCTTCAGGAAGAAGTCTATGATCTCCTCTTCCGTATTCCAGGGGAAGAACTGTCCATAGCCCATTCTCCTGCCAATCTCCGTCCAGATCTTCCAGTCCGGCCAACATTCGCCGATCGGCTCTATCACCTGCTTGCGCAGCATGGCGTATGGTATGCAGTTTGTCACGCCGTACACGTAGCCGACCCCTCCTTTTTCAAGGAACGAGCAGGCGGGCAGCACGATATCGGCAAGCTGGGCAGTCTCAGTCATAAAGAGCTCTGATACGACCACGAAATCGAGGGCCTTGATGGCCTCCCTGATGCGCTCGGAATCGGGCAATGTAACCGCAGGGTTGCCGCCGGTGCAGATCAGGCCTTTGATCTGATATGGTTTGCCTTTCAACACAGCATCGGCAAAGAGCATCTGCTGGCCGTACGGGGATGTTCTGCCCCAGAACCGGCGGAAAAGAGGATGCTCATCAGTGCCGATCGGATCGCTGATCTCCGTGACCCTCATGTCTCCGAGACGGATAAAGGGGATATTCACCCAGCCGCCGGGAATGTCCATATTGCCAGTTATAGCTTGCAGGATTGCGTGCACGCGGTTGCCCTGAAAGCCGTTCACGTGCTGGTCTATCGAGCAGGTCCCCGGGACGAGGGAGGCCGGTTTGACCGTGGCGAACAGACGCGCAATTCTCCTGATGTCTTCGGCCGGTACCCAGGTGGTCTCGGACATCTTCTCAGGCGTGTACTGCTTGACGTGCTCGGTGAGTTTCTCGAAACCGATGCAGTTCTTCGCGACAAACTCCTTATCGTAAAGATTTTCTCCTATAATCACATTGAGCATGCCGAGGCAGAGTGCCGTATCTGTGCCCGGTCTGATCTGGATATGAATGCCCCTCTCTGCCATGGGGATCTTTTTGGGGTCAACGATTATGACGTGCTTCAGGGTCCCGGCGTCCATTGCCTTATATATCTTGCGTCCCACGGTTATTCTTGAGTTGTCCATGTTCTGGCCGAAGACGATAATGCACTTGGCGTTCCAGGGCTCCTCTATCGGGTACCCTCCAAACGTCATCTGTCGCGCCATAATGCGCGAGCGGAAACAGTTGCCCTCCACCGACAGCAGGTTAGGGGTTCCGTAGACTCCCCGAAACCGCTGCGCAAAGGCAGCCAGTTCGATATTCTCCGTGCCTAACGAACCGGTATAGACAGCGAGCGCCCTGGCACCGTGTCTATCCTTTATTTCCTGGAACTTATGAGTTATCGTGTCGAGAGCATTATCCCAGGATATACGCTCCCATCCGCCGTCGGTCTTCTTGCGCATAGGGTGGGTAAGCCTGTCCTTTGAATATACCCATTGGGGCAGGGCTGCGCCCCTGGGGCACAACTCCCCGAGGCTGATGGGGTGCTCTTTCATGCCCTCAACTTTCACGAGCTTCCCGTCCTCAACATACGCGTTTATGCCGCAGCTGTTGATACACATTATGCAGTCGGATTTTACAACTTTGGTCGCCATGACTTTCCTCCTCTTTCCTTAGATTGACAAAGCTAACACAGCTTTCTTTCTCTCTTCAGACCGTCTCGGCCTGTTCTCTTCCTTCTTTGAATTCAGCCTGCCTTGTGCTTCCCTTGTTTCCCCCTCAGGGTGAATGGCAATGCCGTTCAGGATAAGGTCGCTCAACTGTTCGTGACAAAGCATGAGATCCTCTTTCTCGCCCTTCAATAGCCACCTCGTAATCACATGCTCAAGGACGCCCAGGAGCAGATGACGCGCGAGGTATACATCGACATCCCGTCTGATGACCCCCTGTTCCTGTCCTTCCTTAAGGATCGCCAGCGCCTGGTTGGTGAACCTCCTGACCCCTTTATAACTACTCGACCTCGCGAAGTTCTTGCTTACGCGCATCTCGAGCATAAGACTCCTGGCATAATCGGGATTGGTCCTGAAAAAGTAAAGATAGTACCAGGCAAACTTTCTGATCTTCTCGCGTGCGTCGGTTACGCCTTTGAGATACTGGTCCAGCTGTGCCGAGAAGGTTTTGGTCTTCTCACGGGGTATTGAGAAAAAGAGATCTTGTTTGTTTTTGAAGTATTGATAGATCGTGCCTTCGGATACCCCGGCTCTGCGTGCTATTTCGGAAATGCTTGCTTCGTCGAAGCTGCTCCTGCCGAATATCTCTATCGCTGCCTGCAGTATCTGTTGTCTTCTCGTTGTCTTTTTGTCCATGTTACGGCCAAGATTGAATTACGTTCAAAACAGTCTGGAGCCAATAGTGCCAAAGATTTATATGTCACTAATGACATAATAATTGAATACCGTTCAATTATATGAAATGCATCCGATTATGTCAAGGAGTTTGATGATCATGAGCCCACCTGTGATACCCATTTACCCTTGACAAGCCAACGAGTTAGCCTGTATATTCAACCATTAAGGCTCTTTGTCATCCCGGAGAAACTCTTAGGCGGACCTTGGGCCGAGAGCCCTTCAAGGGCTATCCGGAGAAGAAAGCGGTCACTATTGGGTCATAGAACGGGTGAGCCGTGAAAATAATAGAACCGGCGTGGAATCGATGAGCGGGCCGCAGTTTGGCTGTGCGCGGCTGGCGGCTTACGGTTAACGTTTAACGGTCAAAGGAGGAGAGCGATGGAAGTAAAGAAGGTGGGAGTACTAGGATGTGGCCAGATGGGCGCGGGAATCGTGCAGGTGTTTGCAGCTGCCGGCTACGAGGTCGTTGCCTGCGACACAATTCCTGCCATGATTGAGAAGGGTATCAAGGGGATCGAGAAGCGGCTTGCCGGACGCGTGGAAAAGGGTAAGATGACACAGGACGAATTAAAAGCGGTCATAGCAAGGATAAAGCCAAGCAGTAAGCTGGAGGACCTCGCCGACTGCGATATCGTCGAGGAGGCGATACCTGAAGACCTGGAGCTGAAGAAAAGGACATTCGCGCAGCTAGACAAGATATGTAAGCCGGAGACCATCTTCGGTACCAACACCTCAGGCCTTTCCGTTACGGACATGGCCGTAGCAACCAAGCGCGGCGATAAGCTTCTGGGCATGCACTTTCATAACCCCGCCCCTGTCATGCAGCTTCTCGAGCTGGTTCGTACGATCATGACAAGCCAGGAGACGATAGATGCGGTCAAGAAGTGGGGGGCGACGCTCGGAAAGACGGTGGTTGTGGCGCCTGACGTGGGCGGCTTTATCGTGACGAGATTATTCACGCCGTTTCTTCTGGGCGCTGTGCGCATGCTGGAGGCAGGTATCGCGACGCGCGATGAAATAGACATTTCAATGAAGCTTGCGGTGAATCATCCCATGGGGCCGCTGGAAGTCGTGGACTTCATAGGGCTGGACACCGAGCTTTCTATTGCAGAGAGTCTCTTTGAGGAGACCAAAGAAGCAAAGTATGCGCCCCCTCTGCTGCTCCGAAAGATGGTGACTGCTGGCTGGCTCGGCAGAAAGACAGGCAAGGGATTTTACGATTACAATAAGTGAGTAATGCGAAAGCAATGAGAAACATGTCCCACCCTGTGCCCCTCCGCCACGGACCGGCGCAGGGTGGGACTCTTTTTCCTGCTCACCATAGGAGCCACGGATGAGTACGGCCGATGTACCGATCGTCAGGCTTAAAGATCAACAGGTGTTTCGCGAAGATGACAAGGTCGTTATGGAGGAACCGCTGGAGATCTTCATAGACGACCAACCCTATTATGTTACGATGCGGCTCCCCGGCGAGGAACTGCCTCTGGCACTGGGTCTTTGTCATTCGGAAGGTATCATTGATTCGATCGACGACACCTTGAGCGTGAATTACTGTCAGGACGTCGCCAGCAATAGAATCAACGTCTACCTGTCTCCCGCCCGTAAGGAGCTTGCTGCGGCAAAATTGAAACAGAAGAGGAGCACTGCCTATTCCAGTTGCGGTATCTGCGGGAAAGAGATCGTGGAGGACATCGTCGTCTCACTCAAGCTCTATTGCGGTGACGATCGGCGTAGAGTTCGCCTTCCTGGCGCAGCTGCAGGAGAAGGTGCGCGAGAGCCAGCAGCTGTTCAGTGCCACCGGAGGAACGCATGCAGCGGCCATTTTTGACAGGGCAGGAGACCTTCTCGCCTTTTCCGAGGATGTAGGGCGACACAATGCGCTGGACAAAGCTATCGGCAAGGTGCTCTTCAGTCGCAAAGCGAAGGAGGCCTCCATCTGCATATTGAGTTCGCGGCTGAGCTACGAGATGGTGCAGAAAGCGGCGCGTCTCGGCATTGAGGTCCTTGCCGGCGCTTCTGCTCCAACGAAACTTGCAATCGATCTTGCTCAGGCTGTTAATCTCACCTTGATAGGGTTTCTCAGAAAAGGCCGCTGTAACATCTATACGTCTCCCGAGAGAATAGCCCTGTGACGCAGATTCATCAGGCCTCAGCGAAGAAGGAGCGATATGTATATCTGGCCCGACTGCATACCTTGTATTGAGAAAATGGCTCTCAGGGTTGCGCGTACCGCTTTGCACGATGAGGAGAGGATCAAACAGTTTATGACCGATGTCTTGAGCCTTCCTCCTTTGCGAGGAGAAAAGTGGGATGTGATCTCTCCGCGTCTCCTTCGTGAAGTGTGGCGTATACTCCTTCAGTACACGGGCGGGAGCGATCCGATGAGAGAAGTTAAGAAGCGGCAAAACCGTATGGCTCTGGAACTGTATCCTGCGGCTCGAGAGCTGGTGCTGAAAAGCCCTGAACCCTTTCTGAGCGCGTTGAAGCTAGCCATAGCAGGGAACGAAATGGATGTGATGACCAGTGTGACCCCGGACGGTGCTCCCGGCATGCTGAAAGAACTGGACAGTTTCATCCTTGACGAAGAAAACGTTGAGGAATTCAAGAGAAGATTAAGCACGGCGAAAACAATCGCCTACTTTGTCGATAATTGCGGCGAGATCGTGTTCGACAAGCTCTTTATAGAAACGCTCACGTCGATGAAAGCATATGACATAACGGTCGTCACCAGGAGCGTTCCTATCCTGAATGATGCAACGCTCCAGGATGCGCAGTCAGTGGGTTTTCACGAGTCTGTAAGGCTCATTGAAAACGGGAGCCCTGACGCCTTCGCAGGCACAATTGTCTCCGAAGTCTCGCCTGAAGTACAATCATTGATCACCGGATCGGACCTGCTGATAGCAAAAGGAGTAGGGAATTATGATGCTCTCACTGAGGAGACATGGTTGAAAGGAAGACTCACCATGCTCTATTACGGGAAGTGTCATCCCTGCTGCAGCACGGCAGGCGCCGAAATAGGCGATCTGATTGTCTACAATTTCTAGCGCTAAGCTGTCTTCGCGTGCATACCTTCGTTGTCGCTGCGTCGCTCTCCTCGACGTACCATAGTACGCCTTCGTCGGCTCCTCGCTGCCGCCTCGGTCTTCCCACGAATACAGCTTAGCACTAGAAGCCGTGGATCACTGAGCGGGCAAGGAGGTCGGCAGTTGGTGTGCGCTAGAGAGATTCCTCATCGGAATCTTCCGTCGATTGGATTTTCTTTCGGAGTATCAATCGGATGAAGCCGGCTATGGTTAGAAGCGCTGCGGCGAAGAAAAGTATCTCATAGATATGCACGCTCACATACAAAAGCCAGGTCTGCTGCTTCTTGAGGGAGCGTTGCCAGTTGCTTTCCAGTTTCTCCAGAGTGATGCCCAGGCTGCCTTCCATCGCCTCTTCTACGGTCTTGCCATCGCGCAGTTGCGTGAGCAGCAAGAGAAGCTTTTCAGCGCCATGCTTTTTGCAAATATAGCTCACTATGCTTTCGCTTTGCTCGTAGGCGAGCACGAGCGATCGGTCTTCTCTGGGGAAGTTCTGACTCAACGCATAGAGGGGCATGATCTTTCCTGCCAGTACCGCTTCGTCCAGGTACGAAGCGTCCCTCTCCATGATGATCTCAGCCATACCTTTGCTAACCCACTGACACGTTCCTTCATCCAACCATTTCGGCAGCAGATCCTCACGTATATAATGATGCAAGAGCAGATGGCACAGCTCATGCTTCATGGTAGCCTCAAGAATGAACGCGTGTTTGGAAAGCTTTGACAAATCGAGCAACACCAGATTATGCCGGGACACGGCAAGGCCCGTGACGAGTCGCGATTCAGCTATCTTATCTAATTCGCCCTCTTTCAGAAGAACGAAGGTAGGATTGAAGTCGATCGGCCATGGAATGGCGCTTTCGAGGTCGGTCCTGACTCCCGGATAGAGGTGCAGCACTTCTCTGGCAGCAGCCTCTTGCGACGTATCAAAGCGGACCGAAGCAGCCTCCCCTTGCATGACGAATGGCTGCGAGGCACCGATCAACTCGACATCAGCAAAAAACAAAAAGACAAAGAGTAAAAGAGTTTTCTTCAGAATCGCTATGATAGAAGCATTGGACATGGATAAAGCGTACATGCCACTCTGCTTTCGAAAATAGCACCCGCAAGCGGGTACCCGGGCGACCAGGAGGACAGCGACGGAGGCGTACTATAAGTACGTCGGAGTCGTGCCGACGCACCACCCACGCGACTCGCGGGGTACCCGAACGCTATATGAACGAAAGCAGAGTGGCATTTCACCTGTACTTGATCTTCAGGGTCAGCAGTGCGATCGTCAACACGCAGCTGATAAAATTTGGAAGGATAATCGGCAGCGATCGAAGGCAAAGCCCATAGATGAACCAGAGGAAAATTCCTGTCAAAGTGAGACTGACCATACCCAGAGAAATGTCATGTGTCGATTTTGTGCGCGCCGCCCTTACCACCTGGGGTAAGAAAGCAAACGTCGTCAGCCCTCCCGCAACAAAGCCTAAAATAGATACGCTATCCATAGCAAAAAGCATCGTACACTCCTTGTGATCAAAAACAGCCGGGCTTAGCCTTTGGCCATCATCAAAATACGATTGCAAGCGTTCTCGCTGAAGGCTGAGCGTTGACGGCTGTTTTTATATATCACATTCTGCTGCATTTATCTCTGGTAGACAGGTCATCTGTACACCTAATATGCGTCGGTCCCCCTGCAAAGGGAAGCCCTTACACGTGAGACCTTGCAATTTAGAAACCAAGCTGTTTTAATAGGCTGGGAATGGGAGGGGCGTACGGGTGGAGAGCACGAAACATCCAGAAGTTTCGCGTGTCGAGACGAATAAGACCGTCGCCCTTATAGTAACCACAATCGCCAATTTCTCCTGGCCTTTCATGGCCTCATCCGTCAGTATAGCCTTGCCGTCAATCGGGAGGGAGTTCAAGATCGACGCTGTGCTCTTGACGTGGGTGGCGATGTCCTTTACGCTCGCCACAGCCACGCTGCTTGTGCCTTTCAGCAAAATCTCCGATATCTACGGCAGAAAAAAGGTTTTCCTTTGCGGGGTAACGTTCTTTACCATCGCCTCTTTTCTCGCTTCCATCGCAACCTCAGTGCCCATGCTCATCGCTTCCCGTATCCTGCAAGGAGTGGGCGGAGCCATGAGCTTTGGCACCTCGATCGCGATCGTCACATCTGTTTACGCTCCCGCCGAGCGCGGAAAACCGATGGGAATAGCCATTGGCGCTGTTTATCTCGGAATATCAGCCGGGCCGCTCATCGGTGGCTTTCTGACGCAGCATTTCGGATGGAGAAGTATATTCGTGGCCAACATCCCATTTGGGATATTGGTGGTTTCACTTGGCCTGCTCAAGTTGAAAGGAGATTGGGCTGAGGCGAGGGGTGAGAGATTCGATCTGGCGGGCTCATTACTATGTTCAGCCTCTTTGACAACGCTGATCTTAGGGCTTTCCATGCTGCCCACCCTGAAAGGCTGGTTGGCTATCGCTCTCAGTGTTCTGGGAATTGTTCTCTTCGTTCAATGGGAAACCGCAAGCAAAAACCCCGTCGTGAACATTGCTCTTTTTAAGAATAACAGGGTTTTCGCGCTTTCGAATCTGGCTGCGCTCGTCCACTACAGCGCCACGAACGCTGTCACATTCATGTTGAGCCTTTATCTCCAATACGTAAGAGGCATGAGCCCGCAAAGCGCCGGATTGCTGCTCGTCGCTCAACCGATCGTGCAGGCGGTGGTCGCAGTCTGGGCCGGTAGGCTCTCGAATCGCATCCAACCGCGTCTTGTGGCGTCCGCAGGCATGGCAATAACGGCTGCATGCTTGTTCCTGCTCGCGGTTATCGATGAGCAGACGAGCACCTATCTTATTGTGGCAAAGCTGGCTTTTCTTGGTTTCGGATTCGCCCTCTTCTCTTCCCCGAATACCATCGCCGTGATGAACTCCGTGGAAACAAAATTCTACGGTGTAGCATCGGGTATCCTGTCGACCATGCGCGCCGTCGGCCAGGTTTCCAGCATGGCAATAGCCGCCTTGCTGATCTCGTACTATGTGGGAAGGGTCCGCATCAACCCGGAACACTTCCCCTTTTTTTTGAAAAGTATCCGCGGAACATTCCTCATCTGCGGAACGCTCTGCGTAGGCGGAGTTTTCGCGTCGATTGCCAGGGGCAAGACCCGATGAATGGCGTGTGCTCTTGTTTTTCTTCTTGACCTTGACCGTAACCTGTTCTATTTCTTTTAAAAAAGGGGTGCTCTATGCTGAAAGAGTTCAAAGAGTTTGCAATGAAAGGCAATGTACTCGACATGGCCGTGGGCATCGTGATCGGTGCCGCCTTCGGTCTTATTATTGCCTCGCTCGTTGCGGATATAATCATGCCACCGGTTGGGTTCCTGCTCGGCAATGCCGATTTCTCTAATATTTTTACAGTCCTCAAAGAAGGAAAGGTGGCAGGGCCGTACGCGACCCCGGCCGCGGCCAAAGCAGCCGGGGCCGTCACTATAAACTGGGGCATCTTCATCAGCACCATCATCAATTTCGTCATCGTCGCGTTCGCTATCTTTCTCCTCATAAAGGGCGTCAACACTATGCGCAGGGAGAAGGAAGCGCCTCCTGCAGAAGTTACGACGAAGGAATGCCCTTATTGTCTTTCGGTCATTCCTCTCAAGGCCAGACGCTGTCCCCACTGCACCTCTGAAGTGACAGCGTCGTAAGCCCGCCAGGTAACCGATCAGATTTTTCTTGACATAAGTGACCCCTTGTCTTAAAACAGGAACAAGGGGAATAAATGTCTGTTCGTGAACAGATACAATTCTATATCTGCGCCAATCCGGCCAGTTCTGCCCTACCTCTTGAAAACGAAATAATGTTTGTCTGCATAAAAATACATTTGTCCCATCATGCGGAGGAATACCATGCCCGAAACTATTGAGACGCTGTTTGAGAAGCACGCTCGGACGCCTGAAAATCTGATCCCTATCCTTCAGGATGTCCAGCGTGAATTCGGCTATGTTTCGGTCGAATCGATTAAGAAGATATCACGGTACCTGCGAATATCTGAGAATCAGATATTCGGGGTCTCCTCTTTCTACGCCCAGTTCCGATTCACCAAGCCGGGCCTCCACTCGATCAAGGTTTGTCTTGGCACGGCATGCCACGTCAAGGGGGGTGGCACCCTGCTTGAAACCATGGAACGCGGGTTGGAAATCAAGTGCGGCGAAACAACGCCGGACGGCAAGTACGACCTGGATCGAGTTGCCTGTCTGGGATGCTGTGCCCTTTCTCCGGTTGTCCAGATAGATAAGGAGATCCATAGCAGGGTGACAGTAAGCAAATTAACAAAATTACGGGAAGCCTATGAATAGCTTACAGGAGAGAATAACAGCGGCAAGAGAAAGATGGGAGAGCACATATAGAGGCAAAGAGCCTGTCGTCTACGTAGGGGCAGCATCGTGCGGCAGGGCAGCGGGCGCGCTCGAAGTCCCTGGCCCAGATTAACACATTCATCGCCGAGCATCGCCTTTCTGCTAAGGTGGTCCAGGTGGGCTGCATCGGCCCGTGCTATCTGGAGCCGCTCATAGACATTCAGCTCCCGGGTAAGCCCAGAGTAAGCTACAGCAGCGTAAACGAGAAGACGCTCGACACCATTCTGAAGTCTCATCTTCTGGAGGAGAAGCCCTATCCAAAGCTTGCAGTCGGCCGATTCGGGAATGGCCCGGCTTACGGAGAGATACCCTCTTTTTGGGAGCTCCCCATGCTGAAAGGGCAGGTGAGGGTCGTTCTGCGAAACTGCGGCATGATCGACCCGGAACAGATTGATGATTACCTGGCGGTTGACGGTTATGCGGGACTCGTGAAGGCGCTTCAGCAATCGCCCGAAGAGGTGATCGGTATAGCGCGGCAGGCAGGCCTCCGGGGCAGGGGCGGTGCAGGTTTTCCTACGCATAAGAAATGGACGTTCTGCAGGAATGCTCCCGGGGATCAGAAATATCTGATCTGCAATGCTGACGAAGGCGACCCAGGCGCGTTCATGAACAGGTCGCTGATCGAATCCGACCCTCACGCGGTGCTTGAGGGAATGCTCATTGCGGGCTACGCGATCGGTGCCAGCAAAGGAGTCATTTATATCCGCGCTGAATACCCGCTGGCCATAGAGCGCCTCAAGAATGCGCTGAACCAGATGCACGCGTACGGTTTGCTGGGCGAGCGAATACTGGGTTCAAGTTTCAACTTTGAAGTCAAAATCAAAGAAGGTGCCGGAGCCTTTGTCTGCGGGGAAGAGACAGCACTTATCGGCTCTATTGAGGGAAAGAGGGGAATGCCAAAGTCGCGGCCTCCTTTTCCGGCCATATCAGGCCTTTTTGGATGCCCGACCATCATAAATAATGTGGAGACGCTGGGCACGCTCCCGAATATCCTGAGAAACGGACCGGAGTGGTACGCGAAATACGGAAAAGAAGGGAACAGGGGCACCAAGACGTTTTCGCTGGTCGGCAAGATACGAAGGCCGGGTCTGATCGAGGTTCCACTCGGGACCACATTAAGGGAGATCATTTTCGATATCGGGGGAGGGGTCCAGAAAAATTTCAAAGCGATACAGACAGGCGGACCGTCTGGCGGGTGCCTCTCCGAAGAGTTCCTCGACCTGCCGGTTGACTATGAGTCGCTCGCTGCCGCGGGCTCCATCATGGGCTCCGGCGGCCTCATTATCATGGATGAAGATACGTGCACGGTTGATGTGGCAAAATATTTTCTCGACTTCACGCAGAGGGAATCATGCGGCAAGTGTGTGCCGTGCCGCGTCGGAACGGGTCACATGGTTGAAATACTTCAGAAGATCACTAACGGCGAAGGCGCCATGGAAGATCTCCTTGCGCTCCGGACCCTGGGTGACACCATCAAAAAAAGCGCGCTCTGCGGCCTTGGTCAAACCGCTCCTAACCCCGTTTTGACGACGCTTCGGTACTTCAGAAACGAATACCTGGAGCACATCAAGGATCACCGGTGCCGCGCAGTCGTTTGCAAGTCCCTGCTTGAATACCGGGTGATTAAAGAAAAATGCACGGGATGCCAGTCGTGTGTCCGGGTCTGCCCGACGGGCGCCATCTCCGGACCGCGCTCGGAGCCGCATAATCTCGATCAGAGCAAATGCATCAAGTGCCGCTCCTGTTACGAGATCTGCAGGTTCGACGCCATAGCCGGTGACGCCATTGTGATCGCGAGCGGGGAGGCCAGACCATGACCAGAGAAAAAACACTGAGTCTGACCATTGACAACAAGCCGGTCGAGGCGCGCGCGGGACTGACCATTTTGCAGACTGCCAGGGCTCACAACATCTACATTCCTACGCTCTGCACGCTGGAGCAGCTGCCTTCCTATGGAAGCTGCAGGCTCTGCATGGTGGAGGTAGATGGTTTACGCGGTTTTCCCACGTCGTGCACTACTCCTGCGGAAAGCGGGATGGTCATCAGAACGGAGACCACGGAGCTGAAGGCCTTGAGGCAGGAGGTCTTACGTCTGCTCTTAAGCGAGCATCCGGCGAGCTGCCTGTTCTGCACCGAGGCAGAGGAATGCAAGAACTACCAGGGGACGATTCGCAAGGTCGGCATGACAACGGGATGCAGGTATTGCCCGAACGACAGCCATTGCGAACTGCAGCAGCTCGCCGAGCGCATCGGCCTCGGGGAAACATCCTACCCCGTTCATTATCGAAATTTCAGCGTGGAGAAGCAGGACCCTTTCTACGACCGCGATTACAATCTGTGCATCCTCTGCGGCAGGTGTGTACGGGTCTGCAATGACGTCCGTTACAACGGGACGCTCAGCTTTAAACAGCGCGGCAAGCTCACCACAATCGGGCCTGCTTTCGACCGTACCCATCTGGAAGCCGGGTGTGAGTTCTGCGGAGCCTGTGTCGACGCATGCCCCACCGGAGCGCTTTCTACAAAGGTCGCCAAATGGTCGGGCAAGCCGGATCAAGAGGTCGCCACTACGTGCGTCTACTGTTCCGTCGGTTGCCAGCTCCGCCTGCAAACAAAGAATAACAAGGTCGTCGATGCGCTTCCCGATTACGCGTCGCCAGTCGATGGCGGCCTGATCTGCGTCAAGGGACGTTTTGCAGTGCCCGAGTACGTTCACAGCCCGTCCCGTTTTACAAACCCGAAAGAGATGACTCCCATGGGGTACAACGATATTTCCTGGGAAGAAGCCATAGGCAGGGCCGCGGACAGGCTCAAGGACGTGAGTCCTGATGACTGCCTGGTCATGGTCTCTCCGGATTTATCTACGGAAGATCTGTTCGCGGCGCAGCAGTTCACAAAGTGCGCGCTCGGTTCAGAGAATATCGCGTCATCGCTGATGATTGAACTGGGTGATGATCTTTTGCCGTTTCTCGATCTCGCCACCCGCACGGAATCTTTCTCATCGATCGGAGAAGCAGAGGCAATACTGGCGCTGGGGTTCGATTCCAGGTACGGATACTCGCCGATCGGCATAGCGATAAAACGCGCCATTCGGCACGGCGCCTTTCTTGCCACTATCAATTCATTGGAGTCGGATCTGGATATGCTGTCGGAAGTCTCATGCAACGCGGACGAACAAAGCTGGGCCGCCATCCTGGACGGCATACGCATAGGAGCTTCGTGGTCAGGCGTCGCACGTCCCGCCTTCGGTGGAACTTCGCAATGGGGCGAGCAAGAGAAAATCATCGCCCGGGCGCTTGGGAAATCAACAAGAAGCGTTCTGATTGCCGGACCTCAGGTCATTGCGTCTGCAGGCAGGCATGAGGTGTTGCAGGCGTTGCTCGCTATGAGAGATGAGCTGGGCTGGAAGGTGGTGATCGCGCACCCGTACACGAATCTTTGCGGCATGGTGGCCGTAGGTGCGCTGCCCGGTCTTGAGCCGGGCCAGGTTCTGCGGCAACAGCCATCCGCGGGGATACTGCCGTACGCACCTGAGTCGATCGACTTTGCCAGACCCCGTAAGGTGGTCTACCTGATCGGAGAGACGCCGTCAGAGGAACTTCCCCCATGCGACTATCTGATCTATCAGAACGCGCTCCCGAGCAGTTCGGCTCGCCAACCTGACCTGATACTTCCTCCAACTTTGTTCACAGAATCCGCAGGAACAACTATAAACGCCGAGGGAAGAATCCTCCATCTGCATCAAGCCGTGACCCCGTTGGAGGATGTCAAGCCCGACTGGTGGATATTGAGCAGGATTGCGGAGAAACTTGGCAAAGGAAAACCGAAGTACGCTAGCGTTTCGGCAATACAGAAGGAAATGAAAAAGCAGGTGAAATCCCTCTCTGATTCGAGAAAACGGGTTGAGTTCGAAAGGATCAGCTATCCCGGCAAGGAAGAAACCGGCACAAAAAAGCGCACCTCTTCTTCACGCTGGAACGGAAACTTCGAAAGGCACCGGGGCATTGGACTCGCTGAAGTCGTTGCGGGGATGAAAGCATTAAAGGAGAAACAATGAACAGGGTCGTTCAGAGTGAAATGATTGTGCCTAATATGCATCTTCTGGAGCTCGAAGCTCCCGAGATCGCTTCCAAGATCAAGCCGGGTCAGTTCATCATTGTCCGTGCAGACGAGGATGGCGAACGTATTCCGCTGTCGGTGGCGGACTGGGACAGGGAGAAGGGCACAATCACCATCGTCTACATGGAGGTGGGTGCGTCGACCGGCCGGCTCGCCTCTCTTATGCCCGGAGAGAGTGTGCCCACATGCGTGGGTCCGCTGGGAAACGCGACCGAGATAGCGCAGTACGGCACGGTAATGGTGGTAGCCGGTTGCTACGGTATCGGAAGCATATATCCGGTCGTGCGCGAACTCGCGAGCCTCGGCAATAAAGTGATCACTGTCATGGAAGCACGAAGCTCGTACCTTCTTTACTGGGCCAGTAAATTCGTCGGGCTCTCCAACAGGATTATTTCCATCACACGGGATGGGAGCCAGGGTTACAAGGGGCACGTGAGCCGGCTTGCTGATGTGATCAACGGCTTGTCGAGCCCCCCTGACAGGATCATCGTCAATGGGTGTACCTATCTGATGGCTCGCACATCCGAGATCACGCGGAGCATGGGTATACCCACGGTTGTCAATTTGAACCCCATCATGATCGATGGAACGGGCATGTGCGGTGTCTGCCGGGTGACCGTAGCAGGCAAGATGAAATTTGCCTGCGTGGACGGACCGGAGTTCAACGGCCACGACGTCGATTGGAAGGAGTTCCTGGCGCGGAGAAAGCAATATATGGATGAAGAGGCGCTTTATTTCAGGCGAAGCGAACCGAAACCGGCAGTCCATAAAGAGGGGAAGTGCCAAGCATGAGTACAGAAGAGCGTCCCAAGAAGCTTGATTTGAACCGCAACGATATGCCCAGGCAACCTCCCGAGATCAGGCGGCACAATTTCAACGAGGTGGCTCTCGGCTATACGCAGGATTTGGCCGTGACCGAGGCAAAGCGGTGCATGCAGTGTAAGAAACCCCGCTGCGTCACCGGGTGCCCGGTAGAGATTGATATCCCCGGATTCATCTCATTCGTCAGCAAGGGAGACTTTGCTTCAGGCATCAAGAGGCTTAAAGAGAAGAACTGCCTGCCTGCTGTCTGCGGCCGCGTCTGCCCGCAGGAGAGCCAGTGCGAATCGCAATGCATCCTCAAGAACAAAGGGGCAGAGGTTGCCATAGGGAGGATCGAGCGTTTTCTTGCTGACTGGGAAGCAGCTGAAGGAATTGTGGAGATCCCTGCGCGTCCAAAACCGACAGGGAAAAAGGTCGCTGTGGTGGGCTCAGGACCGGCCGGGGTCACGGTGGCAGGGGACCTTATTCTTCTCGGCCATGAAGTGACCATCTTCGAGGCGCTACACAAGGCGGGCGGCGTGCTTACGTACGGCATCCCTGAATTCAGGCTCCCGAAGAGGATCGTTGCGCGGGAAGTCGACTACGTGCGCAAGCTCGGGGTCAACGTCGTCACCGACTTCGTCGTGGGCAAAACGCGAACCGTTGACGAGCTGCTCGAAGAGTATGATGCGATGTTTATCGGCACAGGCGCGGGCCTGCCGTGGTTCATGAACATCCCCGGCGAGAGCCTGAACGGCGTCTATTCGGCAAACGAGTATCTCACGAGGATGAATCTCATGCAGGGGTATAAGTTTCCGAACTCATCCACACCGGTGAAGAAGCACTCGCGTGTCGCCGTGGTCGGCGGCGGGAACGTCGCCATGGATTCGGCGCGGACCGCCCTGCGCATGGGCGCTAAAGAGGTGCACATTATCTACCGGCGATCCATGAAGGAATTGCCCGCACGGCTCGAAGAGGTGGAGAACGCCGAGGAAGAAGGCGTTATCTTTTCAGTGTTGACGCTGCCGCTCCGCTACATAGGGGATGAGAATGGCTGGCTCAGGGAGGTCGAGTGTCTCAAGATGGAACTGGGTGAGGCGGACGCATCGGGAAGGCGTACCCCGGTGGAAGTCGATGGCTCCAATTTCAATGTCGGATTCGATGCGCTTGTCTGCGCGATAGGCAACAGCCCGAACCCGCTCATCCCTACGACCACTGCAGGACTTGAAGTAACAAAAAGGGGCACACTCGTTGCCGACCCTGAGACAGGCAAGACAACGCGCGACCGCATCTGGGCAGGGGGCGATATTGTGACAGGGGCGGCTACTGTAATCCTGGCTATGGGAGCCGGAAGAAAAGCCGCGCGTTCGATGCACGAGTTTCTGTCAGCATAGTAGCGGCCAGCGGCGTCAAACTGCGGAGCTCGCCCCGACTTTGGCTGCCTTCCATTTCATCCAGGCCTTCCCGACCACAATGACACCCACGGTAAATATGCCCTGTAATGCATAAAGGGTAAATGTGCTGGGGTTCAACGTTCTTATGATATAAGCGTCACTTCCGATCATTTCGCCCGCAACCCGGCCCAGCACCGCGGCGCCAAGCGTTACAATAATGGGGTATCTGTCCATCAGCCTGGAGAGAATGTTACTCGCAAAAACTACGAGAGGAATGCTGCTTCCAAGGCCGAAGAGCAGCAGGGCCACATTGCCTTTGCAGGCCCCGGCCACGGCAAGCACGTTATCGGTGCTCATTACGAGATCAGCAATCAGTATTGTGACAATCGCCTTACCCAGGGTATTGACCTCTTTCTGGTTACCCTCATCACCCGTAC
This sequence comes from uncultured delta proteobacterium, assembly GCA_963825005.1. GTDB lineage: Bacteria > Desulfobacterota > Syntrophorhabdia > Syntrophorhabdales > WCHB1-27 > JADGQN01. The sequence goes on from CAWGRP010000013.1 coordinate 465,979, forward strand.
CCTCTATGAAGAGCTTCACCGCGATCCACGCAATCAACCATCCACCGATGAATTTTAAAAAGCTTACTTCCAGGAGCCTCGCGCAGAAAAAGGTAAGCACGATGCGCAGTACCACCGCCAGCCCCGTGCCCAATATGATCCCCTGGAGTCTCTGTTTCCCCGTGAGCGAACGGACAGCCAGTGCGATAACGACAGCGTTGTCGCCGGACAGGATGATGTTGATGACAATAACGCTTAGAAGGGCGAGCCAGAATTCTGTCGTAAATGAGACGTTACACATGCTTCCCCAAATGTTTCCCCAAGACAACATAGCCTCTTGCCTCCTCCTCATTAAAAGGGCGCCCCCTGACGTGACAAAAATCAGTCATCCCTCAAACGGGAATTGGGGGCAGCCGCTAATACTTAAGGTATTGGTATCTTCCTGACCTTCTCCTGAGCCTTCAGATATTCATGTTCCGCTATGTAGGCCAAGCGTAGTGTAGCCATCTGCGTACAAGTAACTGTATATAATTAGATACAATTGTGTACAACGTGTCAATATACTATCCTACAAAAAGTCTATCAGTCAAGAATAATGAACGATTTGTGTCAGGGCACTCAATCCTATTCAGCGAGTCCCCTGTTACGTCAACGCTGCGCCTGGTGCTTAAGGTACGGCCGTCGGGAAGGTTACCACCGGTTTTTGCTCGCGGCCTGTTATTTTTGCTATCGAAGCATCGTACGTGAGCATCCGCTTTATGCCATACGTCTTATCCCCGCTGGCGATGCTGGTACCGTAGAAATGTTCAATCGGTTTTGATTCCAACGTCCGGACAATATCCTCTGTCTTCACGCTGTTTGCAAGCGTGACCGCACTGACATACGCTGCAAGGTGATTTGCGCACCACGCAAAAGAGTCGCCAAACGTCAGATCCGTCCCATGCTTATCTTTCCATGCTTTGCGGATGCGATTGGCCATCTCCTTAAACTTCGCAGATGTCTTCGGGGAGTCCCAGGGAGCGCATCCCGACGTGTACACATACTGCGATCCTTCGTATCCTGCAATCTTGATGAATTCCCCGACGTCGGTCAGATTTGGAACCGTCACAATGGGAACCTTGAGGCCCATCTCATACGATTGCTTCGCGATCATGGCCAGGTTTGGAACGGTGGCAGACGCGGCAAAAATAAGGTCTGCCTTCTTGGGCAGGGCAGCTATCTTAGAAAGCCACGGGGTCATGTCCTGAGCCGTGATTGGAAATACATCATCGTAAACCATTTCCAATCCGTATTTGGTCTGCCATTCCTGTTTCAGTCCCTTTATCTGTTCCAGCATCGTGCGTCCGAGCGTGTCGTCTTTGCATATCAGCGCGTATGTTTTCACGTTGGGCAGCGCAGCCGCTTTCAGCTTAGGGATATAGACTTTGATGCCTTCAATCTGGGCCCAGCCGACGTCGAACATAGTAGGGTACTTGGGTGAAACCACTTCAATGCCCTTGGCTTCCCGCACCATGTGCAGCACGGGTATATTTGCCGCGGTTCCGTCGCGCCCCATGATGGTCGCTAAAGCAGGCATCCATCCTCCGACCACCGCATTTACCTTTTCCGTGTTGATGAGCCTGTCGGCCGATGTCTTTATGCCGTCGGGCGAGGCTTTGTCATCGGACACGATGAATTCTATTTTGTAGGCCGTGTCGCCCGCGATAAGGCCGCCGTCTTTATTAATCAGGTCTGCATAAATGGCGGTAACTTCCGATTCGGGTATACCCCAGGGTGACATCGGTCCGCTCAGCGGCATTGATGATCCTATTTTGAGCACTCCGGTCTTGGTCGCCTTTTTGGCCGTCTCTGCGGCCGGTGAGATGGATGACAGAACAAATAAGAAAGCAAACATCAGACAGAAGACGGGAAACAATCTGCACGATTTCATCTTTTTCCTCCATGGTAGTGTGTGGCGTCTCGTGAATCGGTTCTACAGACGCTGTGGTGCTTTATTCTGCTTAGATAATAGATTGCTCTTGCGCTTCAGGTCAAGAGAAGTTTTAACCACGGATGCGGGCCATTAAGGGCCGTTCATGCTACGCCAACTATTTCCGTTGAGAAGTGTCCTTGACTCCGCTAAACTTTGATCATAAGGAGTTACTATGGAAGAAGAGACGCTTAAACTGGATACGGCCATCATCGGAGGCGGTATTACAGGTCTCTACACCTGCCTGCAGCTATCGAAACAGAAGGGGCCCGGTCATAGAATCGGGCTATTCGAGGCCTCAAACCGTTTCGGAGGCCGTATCGAGACGGTCGAGATGGACGGCTTCTTAGCCGAGTATGGTCCGATGCGATTCGAGAAACATGCACAGCCTCTTCTCATGAGTCTCATCCAGGAACTGGGCCTTGCAACATCTTATTTTCCTCCTTACATGGCAGCCACCGATCCTGAATCGCTTTACACATTCGGGCACGATGATTTATGGTCCGCAAGGGGCCGGCCGCTCGCGCAGGTAAATGCACTGGAGCTTCTCTGTCTCGGTATACTGCGCGTGTTGCAGGCAAGCGGCGGTGACGTCGATGACCCGAGGGACCCGCGTCATTGGGAGTGGTGGTCGGGGTTGGACGAAAGCTACTATCATACGCTCAGAACCGCGACAAGCTTCAGGGGTGAACCGCTGCGCAGCACCGGCTTCTGGAATGTTCTCAGTACCGTGTTAACGCATCGGGCGCTGACGAAGATTATCAATTACGGGACCTTTTACCATTCAATCCATCAGAATCCGAGCGCAGCCGAGTGCATAATTTTCTGGCTGAGAGGCCTTCATCCAAACGAAACGATGGTCGGCATCAAAGAGGGTAGCGAGGCCTTGATTTCGAAGCTCGCAGAAAAGCTCTCTTCTGCACTGCCAGAACCGACGCCGCTCCTTCGGAACCATAAACTGGTCTCGATTGAAGAGAGTGAAGGTGAGTACGTGCGCCTCCTGTTCTCTGTGGCTGACGAGAGGACAGTTACGGTACACGCGCGACACGTGGTACTCGCTCTTCCCAGGAGCCCGTTGAGAAAGCTTGTCTCCTTCTTTCCCGAAAACATCTCTCAACTGATCGACTCGGTCATACCGATTCCTCTCTTCAAATGTTTTTTTGTGACGAAAGAGCCCTGGTGGAATAACGAAACACTGCCTCAGACCGGAGCCTCCTCAATACCCACGCGTGAACTTCACTATTACTACCGGGAAGAAGGATCAGAGAAACGGGGGATGGTGATGGTTTACGGCGATAGTCCTTCCAAGCACTACTGGCAATCGTTCGTCGCCGGGGAGCCGCACATGGGCGTGGAGCTCAACAATGACAGCCGTCTATGCGAGTATTTCGTGAAATATCTGAGTCACGCTCCTCACACTGCCCTTCGCCCGGAAGATGAAGCAGGCAGGAATGCGCTCACCTGTTTCGGTATCCGCGACTTCAGCTCGCGAACCTTTTGAAGCGGGCGTTCATTTCTGGAAACCCGGCGTCGAGATTGAAAATGCAATTACCGAGCTATCAGCCTTTCCGTTGTTACGCACCGGTCGCTTCCGTAACTGCTTGCATATCTGCGGTGAGGCCTATTCCGATTTCCAGGGATTTATTGAGGGCGGCCTCAGGACAGCCCTCGGCGCTGTGCGGCAGATCACGTGATTGAGGGCAAACTCGAAAGTCGAATCGCGGAATCGCGTAATTAATCTTAACTTCCGCGATTCGCAGTTCCGAGATTCGCGATGATATCTCATAGGAGGAGGCACAATGACCGTGTCGCAACAGAAAGCGATTGTCCGCCGCTATTTTGAGGAAGTTCTTGACCGACGAAAATTAGAGATTCTGAACGAACTCGTTACAGCAGACTGCATCATTCATCGGCCCGAGATGGCCGAACCGATTGTGGGGGTGGAAGCATTCAGGGAGGCGCTGAGCGGCATACTTCAGGTTTACAGCGAGTTCTCGACAACTATTCATGACTTGATCGCAGAAGAGGACCGCGTGGCGTGCAGGTTAAGCCACAGGGCTATAAACCGTGGAGAATGGACAAGCCGTCTCGGCCGTCATGAGGTGACTGGGAAAAGGGTCACCTGGGAAGCCATAGCAATCTTTCGATTCAGGGATGGAAGGATTGCGGAAGAATGGGTCAGCAGGGACGAACTCGGCATGCTGATCCAGTTAGGTATTGTGGGATGAGGCGCGCAACTATTCGCGAGTACCGCATACCAACACCCGACAGCAAACCCTATATCATCACGCTCGGGCCTGACGGCAATCTGTGGTTCTGCGAGAGTGGCGCATCCAAAATCGCCCGCCTTTCTCCCTACGACGGAACGTTTGCCGAATTTGAGATTCCGACGCCGGATAGTGAACCTGTCGGCATCATCACAGGTGCCGACGGCAATCTCTGGTTCACCGAATATTCGGGCCATAAGGTCGGCAGGATAAGCGTCAACGGTGTCGTGACAGAGTTTGCTCTACCCACAGCAAATGCCGGTCCTAACGGGATTATGCTGGGACCCGATGGCAACATCTGGTTTTCAGAAACAGATGTTGCACAAATAGCAACGATCACCCCGACCGGGATAATAACCGAATACGCCGCAGGGATCTCTGCAGCCAGCAAACCGCTCGCGCTTGCCATGGCAGGAGGCGACCTGTGGTTCAGTGAATCCGCCAGCAACCGTATCGGTAAAATCACGATGAACGGAGTCGTTTCCGAATATCCGGCTCCAACGCCGAATGGCGGACCCCGGGCAATTATTTTTGGGCACGATGGGCATCTCTGGTTTGTTGAAAGCGAGGGTAATGCTATCGGCCGCATGGACCTCGAAGGCAATGCGGTTGCTTTTCCTTTACCGCGGCCCTGTTCAAGTCCGCGCAGTATAGCGTTTGCACCGAACGGCGAGTTGTGGGTAACGGAGAATGCTGCCAACATGATCGCATCGATGTCTGCAGGGGGCGAATTCCTCGCTGAATATCCGGTCCCGACCGCAGGAAGCGGACCCAGGGCCATACTTGCGATTCCCGACGGGCGCCTCTTCTTTTCCGAATACGATGCAGGACAGATCGGCGAAATTATCCCGGAGCAGTAATGGCTACACAGAATGGGGTCATGTCTTGACAAAGAGCGTAACGGGCAGTCTTTTGAAGCAGACGCCATGGCAACGATGACAAGACAAAGAAAAAGGATTAGAATTGCTTATCGACTTATACAATAAGAGGTCGTCGTAAGAAAAGCGTTCGACAGAGAACAGGGAAAGGGAGAGCAATGAAAATCAGAAGAGGTGTATGTCTCCGTTTGTTACTTGTGTCGCTGACATTGCTCATTATGCTGTCGTCCGGCCGGGCCATGGCTCAGGTGCCGGGTCCATACGCGCCGGTGATGTTTAATCAGGAGCAACTTGACCAGATGCTTGCGCCCATCGCGCTCTACCCTGATGAACTTCTCGTGCAGGTCCTGATGGCGGCGACCTATCCACTGGAGGTTACACAGGCAGCGCAGTGGGTACAGGTTAACGCCGGGTTAAATGGTGATCAGCTCGCCATTGCACTGGAACAACAGAACTGGGACCCGAGTGTGAAATCGCTCGTAAATTTCCCTCCAGTTCTGCAGATGATGAGTGACAGGTTGGACTGGACGCAGCAATTGGGAGATGCCTTTCTTGGTCAGGAAGAACAGGTCATGGCAACGGTTCAGCAACTCAGGCTGCGCGCCCGGCAGCAGGGAAATCTTGTGACGACAAACGAGCAAGACGTCATGGTGGACCCGGAAACCCAGCAGATCATCATACAGCCCGTGGCCCCGCAAGTCGTATACGTGCCGGTTTATGATCCCATGGTTGTTTACGGTCCCTGGTGGTGGCCGGCATACCGTCCTTATTTTTATCATCCGCGGGGAGTGGTCGTAGGAGGCGGTATCATCGGCTTTGGCCTCGGGATCAGGATTGGAGTTCCCTGGGGCTATGCGTGGGGAGGCTTTAATTGGCATCGTCATGACGTCGTCGTCAACGTTCAGCGGAACGTGCAGATCAACAATCACATAGACAGGAACCGGTATGTGAATCACGTAACGGCTAGTAGCAGCGGCCAGGGAACGTGGAGGCATGACCCTGTTCATCGTCAGGGGGTGGCTTACCGCAGCCCGTCCGTTGCCGAACAGTACGGCCGCGGTCCCCGACCCGGGGTAGAGACGCGCCGTGATTACAGAGGATTCGAGCAACCACGTCCGGCACAGGCTCTCAAGCCAGACCTGAGCAACCACGTCCCGCACCCGCTCCTCAAGCCAGGCCTGAGCAACCAAGGCAACCAGCTCCTGCCCCCCAGCCGCGAGTCACGCCGGCTCCTCAGGTGCAGCAGCCGCATCCCGCACCCGCTCCTCAAGCCAGGCCTGAGACGCCGCCACAACAAGTCGGCCCAGCACGCGCGGCACCCCAAAGAGCACAAGGTCCAACGACGTTTGGCGGCTCCGGCCAGCAGGTGCGACAGTTCAGTAATCGAGGGCGCGAAAGCCTTGGAGGCACACCTCCCGGACAGGCGCCTGCGGCCAACAGACCCGAAACAGACCCGCTCCTCAGGGCGGACCTCCCGGTGGCGGACCCCACGGCGGACCTCCCGGTGGCGGAACTCCGCAGGGTGGAGGCCATGGTGGCTCACATGGCGGACATTAAGTTTTCGAAAATCAATGTGTTATGGAGGACATGGTGATGTCGCGAGCCGGATCCATTAACAGAGGAAGCCTTTACGGACGGATACATCTCCTGGTGATTCTTGCCGCTCTTGCCGTTATTTTGGTCTGTGGCAACCTTTACGCGCACTCAGGAGGCCAGAAGGCCTTTTCGTCTCCGGAAGAGGCGGTGAAGGCAATGGTGGATGCGGTCAAAGCGAACAATACAAGAGCTCTCAGGGAGATATTCGGGCCTGGCAGCAAGCACATTGTCCTTTCCGGCGACCCGGTTGAAGACAGGAAAGGGCGTGAATGGTTCGTCAAGAAGTATGAAGAGAAGAATAGACTTGAGGAGGAAAGCCCCGGCAAGTTCATGCTTCACGCGGGAACAGATGAGTGGCCCTTCCCATTTCCTATAATCAAAGCCGGGAACGGCTGGAAGTTTGACATTAACGCCGGCAAGGCGGAGATACTGGCACGCAGGATCGGCAGGAATGAGCTCAACGCAATTCAGGTGTGTCTTGCCTTTGTTGACGCACAGAAGGAATACGCGATGAGGAAGGCTCATCTGGGAGAGGGTCTTCTGGAATACGCACAAAGGTTTGTGAGCACATCCGGCACGCATGACGGTCTCTACTGGCCGGCGGTTGAAGGCCAGGAGGAAAGCCCCATGGGACCGCTTTTTGCCTCTGCCAGGGAACAGGGTTACGGCGAGAAGCCATTGGGAGGCAAGCCCAGTCCTTATCACGGATATCTCTACAGGATACTGAAAGCACAAGGCACGAACGCACCCGGCGGCGCCCACGAATACGTGGTGCAAGGCAAAATGATCGGTGGGTTTGCGCTGATAGCCTATCCTGCTCACTACCGATCTTCGGGCGTCATGACATTTCTTGTCAATCAGGATGGTATCGTTTACCAGAAAGATCTCGGTAAGGACACGAAAAAGGTTGTGCGCGCCATGAAGAGAGTTCGATCCGGACAGCACCTGGGCCCGCGCGCCTGAGTGAACGCGCAGTACCATTTCGACTAACGCTGCACGGTCGGCACTATTTTGCGGTTGACAAGCCGGTTTGATGCGCTATTATTTCCTTAACGGTGGTGCTATTTCAAGCCATCGAAAGTCCAAGAAGGGGAGGTCATCATGGAAGGCAGCGTGTACAACATCATTGAGTTAGTAGGTACCAGCTCCACGTCGTGGGAAGACGCAGCGAAGAAAGCGGTGGAGATGGCGTCTAAAAGCCTTGAAGACCTGAGGGTCGCCGAAGTGATCAAACTCGATGTGACCGTAGAAAACGGCAAGGTGACGGGTTATCGGACGAGACTCAATCTTTCCTTCAAGTACCATCAGAAGAAATAGCATTTCTCTGTAAAGAGCGGGCCCCTCGCCCCTTTCGGAATAGCCTATCGTCTGCCGTTCGGCTCAGCTTCAGCAACCGGCGGCCATTTCCTGAGAAGATTTTCACCTTTTCCGCCGGAGTTATGCTCATCGCGCCAACCGATTTGATAACGTCACTGACGGCGATGTCGCCGTGCTCAGGATCGAGCGGGGCAAGAACCCAACCTTGCACTCACGCCGGTTCAAGGTTAGAATTAGTTCGACGGGCTCAAAATACAGGCTCACAAAGGAGTGTATCGCGATGAGGCATCGGCATCTTCTTCTTATATCATTCGTATTAACCATGGCACTGGTGATGGGGGGATGCGGAGGGTTAAAGATCAATATAGGGACCGATTCCAAAGATCCCCTCAAGGAATATACACTCGAAGGCAATGAAAGAGGAAAGGTGCTCATCATTCCTGTCAGAGGATTTATCTCCGATGGACCCAAGAAGAGTCTGCTCGGCGATAGGGCCGGTGTGCTTCAGGAGGTCGTCTCTCAGCTTCGCCTGGCAGAGAAAGATAAAGAGATCAAAGCAGTGCTTCTGGAGATCAATTCACCGGGCGGTTCGATAACGGCAAGCGATGTTATCTACCATGAAATCATGCGCTTTAAGGAACGGACGAACACAAAAGTTGTGGCAGGGCTGATGGACGTGGCTGCGTCGGGAGGCTATTACATTGCTTTACCGGCAGACCGGATCATGGCGCATCCCACCACCATCACCGGCTCAGTGGGCGTAATTTTCATTACGCCAAAAGTGATTGGCCTCATGGATAAGCTCGGTCTTGCTGTTGAGGTCAACAAGTCAGGCAAAGAAAAAGACATCGGCTCTCCCTTCCGCGCATCTACACGCGAGGAGCAACAAATATTCCAGGAACTGACTGACCGGATGGCCAGGAGATTCCTGGATCTTGTGGCCGAACGCCGCAAACTGGACACGGCAACCCTGTCGGCTGTTTCTGCTGCCCGCATCTATTCGGCCGAAGAGGCCTTGCAGCTGAAGCTCATAGATCGCATCGGCTATCTAAGCGATGCTATCGCTGAGGCCAAGGATCTGGCAGGGCTTCCTCGCGACGCCAAGGTTGTTGTCTATCGTCGCAGCGAGTACCGTAATGACACTGTTTACAATATGTCTTCCACGATGCACAACGGTGAAAGCCCGTCCCTGATTGATCTTAACCTGTCGGAGATTATCCCTTCGTTAGGCCCCGGGTTCTATTATCTGTGGGCGCCGGGACTCGCCGGCAACTGATACCAAGCTGCCTTCGTGCGCATACCTTCGTTGTCGCTCCGTCCGGGTACCCGCTTGCGGGTGTGGCTTCTCGCTGCCGCCTCGGTCTGACACACGAATTCAACGTGGTATCATTTCCTCGCCAAGTGCACATGCTGCGACCAACTCATAGGCGATGTCCGGGTACGTGCTATGCAGTTTAGAGTTGCAAAGAATCCCGGAAAAGATAAGAATGGACAAGAAAGCAAGAGGAACCCTGGTGAGGGATGCAGAGCGACGTAAGAATATGCCTATCTACGACCTGATCGCAACCTCCGCCTTCGGTCTCGAGGCTGTGGTTGCCGACGAACTGAAACTCCTGGGACACGATAATCTCAAGGTTGAGAACGGAAAGGTTTCTTTCACAGGAGACATGCGGGCAATCGCGCAGTGCAATGTCTGGCTCAGGACCGCCGACAGGGTGCTGATCAGGATGGCCGATTTCACGGCAACCGATTTCGGACAACTTTTCGACCGTACGGTTGAAGTTCCTTGGGAGGGGTTGATTCCTGAGAACGGCCGCATGCACGTGGTCGGGAAATCTGTCAGGTCTGCCCTTTTCAGCGTGCCCGATTGTCAATCAATCGTCAAGAAGGCTGTTGTAGAAGCCATGAAGAGGAAACATCGTCGCAGCTGGTTTGATGAAAGCGGACCAGTATACAAGATTGAAGTCGCATTGCTCAAGGACCGCGTTACCCTGACCGTTGACACCACAGGAGCAGGTCTTCACAAGAGAGGCTATCGGAAAGCAGCAGGCGAGGCCCCGATCAAAGAGACGCTGGCCGCTGGTCTGGTACTGCTCTCGAGGTGGGATCCTTCAAGAATCCTGGCCGACCCATTTTGCGGATCAGGCACGATAGCGGTGGAGGCGGCCATGATCGGCAGGAACATGGCTCCGGGCTTGAGCAGGGAATTTGCTGCAGAAGCGTGGCCTCACATTCCAAAGGCAGTCTGGAAGGAGGTAAGAGACGAGGCGCGCGAGGCTATTACCATGACGCCGGTTAACATACGCGCGTCAGATGCGGACCGCGTGGTCGTGGATATTGCGCGAAAGAACGCCAGGGATGCGGGCGTAGCTGACTGTATTACGTTTCGCGAGCTCGCAATGGAGCAATTCAGCCCTGAAGAGGGTTTCGGATGCATTGTCTGCAATCCGCCGTATGGTGAAAGAACGGGAGAGAAGAGGCAGGTGGAACAAATCTGCCGGCAACTTGGCCATCTGTTCGCGCGGCTCGATAACTGGTCCATGTTCATATTGTCCGCATACCCGGACTTCGAACGACTGTTCGGAAGATGGGCTGATAAGAAGAGGAAATTATACAACGGCACCATTCAGTGCTATCTCTATCAGTATTTCGGACCCTTGCCTCCAAGAACAGGTTGAGGCAGTAAAGCAGGTTGAGGTAAAGACTAAAGCGAAGGTTAAGGTTGAGAAAAGCCAGAAACTTTTCGATACGTCGTTACGTAACGTATGTCTACTTCTTCTATCTTAACCTTAACCTCAACCTGCAGTATCCTTTTCCTGTACTATCTTAACCTCAACCTTTTTTATCTCTTTCCTGTCCCTTGGTCCTCTTGCCGTCGCGTCGCCAGCGTCCTTATATTAAATAAACAAGTTCAGCGCATTCCGCGGGGAGGTTGCCATGAAGAAAGTTTTAATCGCCTACCTCAGCAAGACGGGCACTACGGAAACCATGGCCCAGTACATTGCTGAAGGTGTCAGGATCACCGGTCACCAGGCGGACCTGAAGAAAGTTTCGGAGATCAAGAGCGAAAAAGATCTGAGCGGCTACGATGGTTATGTGTTCGGCTGCCCGACCTATTTTCTGGATATGCCCGAAACCTTCAAGAGATTTCTGTCGACCGTTGAGAAGTCTGATCTGAAGGGGAAGATCGGCGGCGCTTTCAGTTCCCGCGCCCATCCCTCAAGCAGCGATTCCATCGGGGCTGCGCGCAGCATCTTCGATATGATGGAATCTCAGTTCAAAATGCGTATGACGAACCTCGGCCCCTTCGATCTCGAAGGCGGGCTGACTGAGAAAGAGCAGGACATGCACACCTGCCAGGATTACGGCAAGGCGCTTGCTGAAATGCTGGGAAAGGCCTGATAGCAGTTTGCCCCCGCTGTAGCATCAACTTCTCCGGCAGGTCACAGACCTGCAGCCGTAGCCCCACCTTCCTATCCCCAGGGTATTTGCTATAGTTGTCGGCACGATTCAGGTACCCCGATAATTCTTCGCAGAAGGCCATAAAGTCCCTGCGATTTCGTTGACTTCGAATTCCGGTTACAGTAAGATAAACGAGGAGTAACGGGACATAAACATGGTGCAGGCCCTTATAGAAAAACCGCATTGGATCCCGCGCAGAAAACTGCCTCCCCCTACCATAGAGCTCAGCCATCGAAAATGTCGCCGTTGTTTTTTCTGCGTGCAGATTTGCCCCGCCAAAGCCATCAAGTTGGAAAAGGATACGCTCAGAATTCTCCCGGAGCGTTGCGTTCTTTGCGGGAGCTGTTTGAAAGCGTGTCCGCAACAGGCGCTCTCCTACCAGAGCGGGTACGAGCGGGTGAAGGAGTTGCTGGCCGATAAAGAGAATATCGTTGCCGTTCTCGATCCAGCATTCCCGGCCGTCTTCGAGGGGGCATCCCCAAGGCAGATCGTAACAATGTTGAAAGGTGCGGGCTTCACTGAAGTCTGGGAAGGGGCCTTCGGAGCCGACCTTGTGAGCCGCGCGTACCATAAGCAGCTCACGCTGGATGGACTGGCACGGGAACACACCGAGTACGGGGAGTCCTACAAGCCCCTCATATTATCCTTCTGTCCGGTTATTGTCTTTTACGTGCAGAAGTATTTCACCCAGCTCATACCGAGCCTGGCGCCATTCGTCTCCCCGATGATTGCAATTGGAAGAGTGGCACGCCACATAAGGCCCGGGTGGAAGGTTGTCTACGTTACTTCCTGCTTTGCCCAGATGAGGGAGGCTCATTCCCCGGAAGTGGTCGGCGCAATCGACGAGGTAATAACGATAAAAGAACTGAACGATTTGATCGACGAAACCCGTCGCGACCGCCGAAGGCTGGAAGAGACCGATTTTGACGGTCCCAGGCCGTATCTTGGAAGGGTGGTGCCGGTCATCGGCGGTTTTTACCGCTCTATGGGCATTCCCTTCGATGTCATGATGGATGATGTGAGTGTGACAGGCGGACCTAAGCGTGCCATCGGTGCGCTCGGGCAGCTCGCAACCGGCTATATCAAAGCCAAGTTCCTGGACGTCGTTTACTGCGAGGGCTGTATCGACGGTCCCTTTGTAGAACGTGATCTTTTCCTTCTCGGGCGTCGACAGATAATCGCCCGGTATGCCGAAACCGAGCTGGGCAGGACAAATGTCCCGGAGATCATGATGGAACTTGACCGGTTCGCGGATATCGATCTGCGCCGCACCTTCATGAATATGGAGGAGCAGCTTCCGACGCCCACCGAAGATCAGATACGGGTAATACTGAAGAAGATAGACAAGCTTCCGCCCAATCGTAACCTGGACTGTCGCGCCTGCGGTTATCCCACCTGCCGTGACAAAGCCATAGCCGTAGCACAGGGAATAGCAGAAGCCGACATGTGCATGCCGTATCTGCTGGAGCAGAGCAAGCGGATCTATCAGCAGCTTGAAAGGTCTCACCGCGAACTGCAACTGTCGCATCAGGAGCTGGAGCAGGCGCAAACTCAGCTGATAAGGACGGAAAAACTGGCATCATTAGGGCAACTGGCTGCAGGCGTTGCACATGAAATCAATAACCCGCTGGGCACCATAACAATCTATGCGCATCTTCTCCTGAAAGGCATGGATAAAGATGATCCGCGGCGTGAAGATGTTGAGCTGGTTGTTAGTGAAGCGAACCGCGCCAAAGAAATAGTGCAGGGCCTGCTCAGCTTTGCGAGAGAAACGAAGCTCAGACCGGGCCCGGTAAATCTCAATGATCTCATGGAGGACGTACTTGGGCTTTTGGTGAATCAGTCGCTATTTCAGAATATCAAGATCAAGAAATCTTTGTTCCAGGGTTTACCGACAATTGCGGCTGATGAGACGCAGTTAAAGCAGGTCTTCCTCAACATTATCCTTAATGCCGCCCAGGCAATGGAAGGCAACGGAAAGCTCTCGATCATCACCACCCCTGAGCGAAAGCAGATCAAGGTGAAGATTCGGGATACCGGTCCGGGTATTCCGCCGGAAGTGGTGAAGAATATTTTTTCTCCGTTTTTTACGACAAAGGAGAAAGGGACCGGGTTGGGTCTCGCCATCTCTTACGGCATCATCGAGAGACATAATGGGAAGATCGATGTTGAAACAGAGCTTGGGAAGGGAAGCACCTTTATTGTCTCCTTGCCTATTTCCGCAGGCCAGGAACAGAAAAGCGAAGATACAGCCGTACCAAGGATAGATATTCAAAACACAACGTCAGGGAGAAGAGACTATGGGGAACAAAACTAAGATTCTGCTCGTGGATGATGATGTGGATTTTATTGACCTGAATAAGGCCGTGCTTGAAAATCAGGGCTTCGAAGTTTGCGCGGCATTCTCGGGACGGGAGGCGATGGACAAGGTGAAGTTCGAAAAACCCGATCTGATTGTGCTTGACCTCATGATGGAAAAACATGACAGTGGATTCACGTTCGCCAAGGCAATTAAGGCCGACCCGCTCCACAAGAATACACCGATTCTGATGCTCACAGCCGTGACGTCGGAGACCGGATTTGATTTCGCGCAGGAGATGGATGGTTACTGGATGAAGACCGATGACTATGCCAGTAAACCGCTGCTCCCCGATGAATTGGTCAAAAGGATCAATGACCTTCTCTCGAAGGCGAGGAAAGAGGCTTAACAGGCGTGCAGCATTTCTGAACCGTTTATGAGCGAAGCGGCAACTATTCTTGTGGTGGACGATGAGCGCGGCATCCGTGAAGGCTGCCGGCGGATCCTTGCGGCTGAAGGATTCTCGGTGGATGTTGCGGCAAACGGCAAGGAAGGATGGGATCTGGTTCGCGCCGGAAAGCCTTACGATCTGTTGCTCGTTGACCTCATGATGCCGGTCATGGGCGGCCTGGAACTGATGGATGAAGTGGGCCGGTTCGATGCTGAAATTATCATGATCGTGATTACCGGTTTTGCCACTATAGAGACTGCTGTGGAGGCCATGAAACACGGCGCCTACGATTATGTTCCCAAGCCCTTCACGCCGGATCAGCTGCTGGCGGTCGTTAATCGTGGCCTGGAGAAACGCCGGTTAAGCATCCAGGCACAGCGGCTTATGGAGGAAAGAGACCAGAAACTGCTTGAGGTCGCCAAGGAAGAATCGAAGCTGCGCGCGATCGTTGACTCGATGGCCGATGCCATTCTGGTAATCAACAACGAGCGTCAGATTGTGCTCTGGAATCCTGCCGCGGTCAAGATGCTCAATCTGGACGAACAGCTCGAGACGGGGAAAGATATCCATCTATTCCTTCCGCAGAAAGATCTTCTGGATCTGATCGATCAAGCGTTCAACCCTGACGCATCTCAGTACACGGTTCTGTCGGAGGAGATTGAGCTGAAGGTCCCTGAGCCGCGGACGTTGATGGTCAACCTTTCCGTAGTCAAAGACAATAACGGGCAAGGCCTGGGTGTGGTGAGCGTGCTCCGCGATATTACAGTGTTGACGGAGATTAACCAGGTCAAGACGCAATTTGTTACTATGGTGACTCATGAGTTGCGCGCACCATTGGCCGCCATCGAAGGGTATTTGAGTGCATACTTGCAGGGCCTCGCGGGAACCGATCCGCAGGTCAGCCGCCAGATGCTTGATCGCGCAAAGCAGCGAGCACACGCACTCCTTGACATGGTCAACGACCTTTTGGAGTTCAGTCGATTGGAAGCGAAGAGGATGGTCAGGAAGAAGGAGCTACTCGACCTCACCAGTATCATTACAAGTACAGTGGAGCTCCTCAAAGGCCAGGGTGAGTCTAAGGGGATTCAGTTCCAGGTGGAGCTGCCGGAATCTCTTCCTCTGATTGAGGCGGACAGGTGCGAGATGGAGCAGCTATTCACCAACCTTATATCGAATGCTATCAAGTACAATGTCAAGCGGGGCAAGGTAGTGATCAGCGCAAAAGGGAATAACCATGCCCTGAGTGTCAGAGTGGCAGACACGGGCATCGGCATAGCCGAAGAGCACCTGCCCCACATATTTGAAGAGTTCTATAGAGTGTCGGGGCCTGAAACCAGGTATACTACAGGCACCGGACTTGGGCTCTCTATCGTTAAGAAGATTGTTGAGTCCCACTTCGGTCGTATCGACGTAGAAAGCAATGTCGACAAAGGCACAGCCTTTACAGTAAAACTGCCCACTAAAGAGCAACAAAGGTGAGTCTCTTATAGAAAGCGGCGCAGTGTATCAATTCCGAAAAAGGAGAAGACATGGCAACAGCGAGCAAAGTCAAACAGCCGATGGAAGAGGAAAAAGGATTCAAGCTGAACGAAATAATCGAGAAGCGCGAATTGGCGGCCTCGATAACACTGTTCAAGCTGTACGTGCCGGATATTGCGGCGCGTGTAAAACCGGGTCAATTTGTGGTATTGCGAGCGGATGACCGCGCTGAGCGCATTCCGCTCACCGTTGCCGATTTTGACCGAAAGAAGGGCCTGATAACGATTATCTTTCAAGCCGTGGGCGCATCGACACAGAGAATGGAGAAGTTCACCCAGGGCGAGCGCATCCTGGACGTGGTGGGACCGCTGGGAAGGCCGAGCCACATTGAAAAATTCGGCACGGTTGTCTGTGTCGGCGGTGGTGTAGGCGTCGCACCTGTCTACCCGATAGCCAAGGCGTTGCATGAGATCGGAAATCGCGTCATCTCAATCATTGGTGCACGCAACAAGGAGATGCTGATACTGGAAGAGGAAATGAAGGCGATCAGCGATACCCTGTTGGTCACCACTGACGACGGCACTCACGGGCATCATGGCTTTGTCACCGATGAGCTTAAGCGCCTCATACAGGAGAAAACGCCTATAGACCTGGTCATAGGAATCGGCCCGGTTATTATGATGAGGGCTGTTGCTGAGGTGACGCGGCCACACAACATCAAGACCGTGGTGAGCCTCAACACGATCATGGTCGATGGGACCGGGATGTGCGGCTGCTGCCGCGCAACCATCGGCGGCGAGACGAAGTTTGTCTGTGTTGATGGACCCGAGTTCGACGGTCACGCGGTAGACTTCAAAGAACTGATGCTCAGGCAGCAGATGTATACGAGGGAGGAGCGCCGCGCTCTCTGGGATCACAAATGTAAGCTGGAGGCAGCTGCTGCAAAACTGAAGAAATCGAAGGTCCGGGAGAAGATGCCGGAACAGGATCCGAGACTCAGAATTCAAAACTTTAATGAGGTTGCGCTCGGCTATACGCGCGAAAATGCGCTGAAGGAAGCCTCCAGATGCCTCGGATGCAAGAACATGCCCTGCGTTGAAGGCTGTCCCGTGGGCGTTATCATCCCGGCGTTTATCAAGAAAATTAAGGAGGGCGATTTTATCGGCGCCATTCGTGAAATCAAAGCGACGAACAGCCTGCCTGCGGTCTGTGGCAGGGTCTGCCCACAGGAATCACAGTGCGAGGCCAAGTGCGTACTCGGAAAAAAAGGGCAGCCTGTTGCCGTAGGCCGCTTGGAACGATTTGCGGCTGACTATGAGTTGGGTCTCGGCGATGTGCGGACGCCAGAAATAGCACCTCCCACGGGTAAGAAGGTGGCGGTTGTTGGGGCGGGTCCGGGTGGACTGACTGTGGCCGGTGAACTCGCAAAGAAAGGTCACGACGTGACCGTCTTTGAAGCGCTTCACAAAGCAGGAGGCGTGCTCGTTTACGGCATCCCCGAGTTTCGTCTGCCGAAGAGCATTGTACAGCGCGAAGTAGATTATGTAACCAAGCTCGGAGCGAAGCTGAAGGTTGATACGATCATCGGCCAGACAATGACGCTCGACCAACTTTTCGAGAAGGGATTCGATGCCGTCTACATCGGTACGGGCGCAGGCCTTCCCTATTTTCTCAATATACCGGGCGAGAACCTGAACGGAGTCTATTCTGCAAACGAGTTTCTGACGCGGGCCAACCTGATGAAGGCATACCTCTTCCCCGAGTATGATACTCCCGTGCGGGTGGGGAACCGCGTGGCTGTGATCGGCGGCGGAAACGTTGCCATGGATTCGGCAAGAGTTGCCCGCCGTCTCGGTGCCGAACATGTGTACCTCATCTATCGACGCTCACGGGCTGAAATGCCGGCTCGAGCGGAGGAGGCGCATCATGCGGATGAGGAAGGCATCGATTTCAGAATACTTACAAATCCGGTGCGAATCGTCGGCGACGAAAAGAACTGGGTTAAGGGTATTGAGTGTGTAAAGATGGAGCTCGGCGAACCGGATGCCTCAGGCAGGAGACGGCCCGTCGAGATGAAAGGGTCCGAACATATCATTGACGTTGATGTCGTGGTGGTCGCGATCGGACAGGGTCCAAACCCGATCCTCACGCAGGATGCTCCCGGACTGAAATTGCGGAAACCCGGATATATCGAAGCTGATCCGGAGACCGGGAAGACTACCAGAAAAGGTGTCTTTGCCGGAGGCGATATCGTGACCGGTGCTGCAACCGTGATCCTGGCAATGGGTGCGGGGAAAAAGGCTGCCGCTGCCATGGACGAGTACCTGAAGACGGGGAATTGGTGATAAATACAGGGTCCCGGGTTTAGGGTCCTGGGTCCCGTAAAGACAATGACAAGCCACAACAATACTGAGACGAAAGGCCCTCAACTACGCTAACTCGTCCCTGCCTTGTTGTTTGTTTTTGCTTTTTACAGGACCCAGGCTACTGGACTCGGGACCCTGTAGTACTAGTGCTTAAGTTTGTAAGCCCTTAGTCCGATAAGCTTAGTAAAGAAGGTTTATGGGGAGGGGCTATGAAGATTCTCATTAATTTGGGGAACCACCTGATAGGGGAGGCGATCTCAGAGCTTTTAGTCAGGAACGGTTATGAAAGCGTGGTAGTAGGTTACAATAATCCTCGCCCGGGCACGTTCAAGCCGGAGACCGTGATGGTCGATATTCAGACGTTAGATCAGCAATTCCTCTCCCAGTTTCCCGATGCAAAAGTTTTCCTTATCGACACCGGCCTGGAGAAGGAACGTATCATAGCTGCGCTCCTGTCCTACAAGATACACGGTGTCTTATCGCCGCGCACAGAACTGGAGCTATTCAAGAAAGCGCTTACCGTCGTGAGCCAGGGTCAGATCTGGGTCGACAACAGCACCGTTGTTGCCTTTCTGCATGAATCGGGAACTTTAACAAAGACCGGGAGGATCGGAAGTATCACGGCGCGCGAGAAAGAGATTATAGACTACGTCTGCCAGGGCTACAGCAATAACGAGATTGCCGACGCCCTTGCCCTGAGTAAGCACACGATAAAGGCTCATCTCAATAGAATTTTCAAAAAGCTTAACGTAAACGGCCGACGTAAGCTTATATCTCTTGCTCTCAACAATCACCAGCTTAATTCACCTCCGAAATCAGCGGCGCAATAGCTGTGCGCCGATCGCGGCTGACGCGAACGAGACCATTGTTCCAGCTTTTCTTTAGCCTTGTTCTGCAGTAACAATTAGCTGTACAAACAGTCTTTCGACCGACCTCGCGGGCTGCTCACGGCCTGTCTGCCGGCCGTGAGCAGTGCTCTTTTCGTACAGTCACAAGCAACCATTACTCGCCCTTCCCACGTCCGATGGTGATCTCACGACTTAACCCGTTGTTACTAACAGAAATAGCTCGATTACCGATTGATTATCCTCGGAGCCAAAGACTATAGTTATATCAGCGGCGGATAAGGCGCGATACGGCTGGCCGCACCGAATGCGGTCGCACACTGCTCACAGGAGAGATCGGGTGTAAACATGAAGATAACCATACGGGATGTCTTAAGCCTCAATTTCTTGCACAGGCGAGAAACGCTGATTATCTCCGGGAGTATCAATTCGGATACAAACGCATTGGCTCGCGCGCTTGGCATGAAAGCGGAGAGGGAAGGCGTAAGCGTCATGACGGTCAATGCCGGAACGCTCGACGAGGAAATCGAGGGTCAAAAGGGAGGTCTCTCTGCGGCGAGACTTATCGCAGTGGCCAAGCCAAAGCTTCTTATCGTCGAGAATCTTGGTACGAAAAGAATTGCGCCAATGCAGGCAAAGGCCCTTAGCCAGATCGTGACAGAGCGTGTGAATAGGGCGTCCACCGTCTTTACAAGCCCGTATCCTTTGTGCGCGTGGACAAATCGGATGGGATCCTCGCGAGAAATAAAGAGTCTCTTCAACATTCTGTCGGCCAATGCCGGCCAGGTCGTGATCGGTACTAAGGGTCAGGGCGTTAGAAAAACAAAGCCTGCACCGGCTGAAAACCGGTGCAGGCTCGTCACCGAATAATAGTTGCGGGATCAGGCCACGCCCTTCATCTTTTCCTGCAGGTTCGCGGTAAACTCCTTCTCCACGTCTTTTGCCTTGCTCCTCATGATTCGGTCGCCGAACATAGCCAGCTTGCCGACCATGGAAACATCCGATTTGTAAGAGACCTCGACCTGGCCGTCGCTCACTTCCTTCAGGTCCACGACCGTCTTCTGCCTGATGTGGCCCAGCTTCGTTACGTCCTCGCCCTCGCCCTCCATCTCAAGATGTGTAGGGGGCTGCATGTTCACCAGCTTATTCCGGAAAGCCAGCTTCACCTTTATGATGCCCACCTTCTGTTTCACGACGGCGTCATAAGTTGTATCATCAATCTTCTCGACCTTCTCTGCTCCGGGCAGGCACGCTGCCAGCGTCTCCGGCTGCAGGAGCATGTCCCAGAGCTTCTGAATCGGTGCTTTCACCGTAAAGCCGCCTTCGATAATCATCTGCTTCCTCCTTCCTCACTTAATCTATTGCCCGGCCCGTCTTGGGCTCCGGCCTTCACTTTATATCTTTCTGAGCCTTCTCCACGTACCCGCCGACCAGTTCATACGACTTGTTGCCGGGCTGGGTCGCCTGGTCCAGAAGCAGGTCTATGAAAGAGAGACCTTGCCCTTCAAACCATGCCCTGTGGGGTTTGTCGCCGGTACCGAACATGTGCCTGGCGCAGTCAACGGGATTCTTCTTAACTTTTTTGCAAACTGGACAGATCACGCTCACGGTAGCCTCCTTTACTTTTTCTTCTCGTTCTTTTTCTGCTGCTGTTTTTCCTTCCATGCCTTCGCGATAGCTTCCGCGCGGATAGGCGCCTCTTTCATCTGAAGACCCGTCGCGTAATAGATCGCATTGCCAAGCGCTGCGGCATGCGGGTTGGTCAGGCCTTCGCCTGCCTCTTTTGCGCCATACGGTCCTTCCGGTTCGTACGTATCGATTTCGATGACCTGGCAACTTGGCATCTCAGGAGCGCGGATGAGTTTGTAATCAACGAGGTTCGGGTTCATTATCTTGCCGTCTTCGACCGGCAGATACTCGTAGTAGCCGAACCCGATAGCCATGGATGCCGCTCCCTCGAGCTGGCCGATAAGGCCCAAGGTGTTGATCGGCTGACCGCAGTCGTGTGCGGTGACGCTTTCGTGGATCTTGAGATAACCGGTCTCGGGATCGATCTCCACATCGAGGCCCTGGACCATGTAGCTGTAAGCGGGAGAGATCATACCCTTTCTGCGGGGCGTGTAAAAGCCCCTGCCGATGATGCGCTGCCCTTCCTTGCCGCGAAGCGCTTCCTTGCAGAGGTCATAGTAGCTCATGCCCCTTTCAGGTCTGGCCACGTTGTAAACCCAACCCTGCTTTATATCCAGATCGTATATGATGTTGAATCCCAGTTTTGCATTGGCAAATTCGAGAAGCTGCCGCTTCGCATCCTCTGCCGCCATCTTGGTTGCGTTGCCGGCCATCAGGGTCTGCCTGGAGCCCCATGCTCCGAGGTCCGCCGGAGAATGGTCCGTATCACCCATGTGTACTTTGATGTCTTCAAGCTTTACGCCCAGCGCCTCTGCGCAGATCATTGCCATGGTGGTGCTTGAGCCCTGTCCGATCTCCTGTGCTCCCACGTGGAGTTCCACCGTTCCGTCGTAGTTGATCGTGATGACGGCCGATGAGAAGGAATAGGGTGAGTCAAACCAGTTGAAGATACCGCCGGACATAAAACCCGCGGCGGAGATGCCGATGGCCCTGTTTGCGGGGAGTTTGCCTTTTGACTGTTTTCCAGTTCTGGATCGCTGTGAGGGCCAGATCCAGGCCGCAGCTCGCGATGGTTGCCTGTCCCGGAACTTCGTACCCTTCGTAGTGGCCGTTCTTGCGCCTCATCTCGATAGGGTCGAGACCCAGATCATTCGCTATCCACTCGATCTGCTGCTCCGAGCAGAACATAGCCTGTGGAGCGCCGAAACCGCGCATCGAGGTTGAAGGCAAACTGTTCGTATAAACCCTGTAACCGTCATAACGATAGGCCTTCCACCGGTAAGGGAATGAATGGAAGAACCCTGTCAGGTAAAGCGCTGTCGCGCCCATGCCCTGTGTAAGCGCCGCCGTTGGTGAATACCTTAGCCTCTCTCGCACAGAAGGTCCCGTCTTTCTTGACGCCGGTGCGCACGTAATAGTACATGGGAGTACGACGCTTGGAAGCGATAAAATCTTCTTCGCGTGAGAATACAACCTTGACCGGCTTACAGCATTTCATCGAAAGGATCGAGGCGCAGAACTGCGCGCCGTCAAGCTCGAACTTGCCGCCGAAGCCGCCGCCCACGTAAGGAGCGAGCACGCGGATGTTACCCTCGCGCAGGCCGAGCACGCCGGCGAGGAGCGCCTGATGATAATAGGCGGACTGTGTTGATGTGTAGATCGTCAGTTTCCCGTCAGGTGTGTAGCATGCCACTGCCGCACGGGTCTCCATGCACATATGGTGCTGGCCGCCCAGCTTGAACCAGTCTTCCCTGACATACTCGGCTTCCTCGAATGCCTCTTCCACATCGCCCCAGGAAATCTGGCGCGTCACGTTCACGTTCCTCTCGAAGCCTTCGTGGATCAACGGGGCATCTTTCTTGATGGCCTCCATCGGATCATCCACGAACGGAAGCACCTCGTACTCCACGTTGATCAAATCGAGCGCCTGCTCGGCGATCTCCTCGGTGATGGCAGCGACCGCTGCAACGGGCTCGCCGATGTAACGGACCTTGTCGACGGTCAGGATCGCCTCGTCGCACAGGTCCTTGTATCGTCTCCAGATGCCCTGCTTTACGCCGAGCGTATCCTTCCCGGTAACGACAGTTATCACACCCGGAAATTTGAGGGCTTCGCTGTAATCGATATTGACTATTTTTGCATGCGGGTGCGGGCTCCTTAATATTTTTCCATAAAGCATGCCGGGCAGCGTCACGTCGAACGTGTACGTCGCCCGTCCCGTCACCTTGGCATGACCGTCTACATTGTGGACTCTTGTATTAAGGACGGAATATTTGTTCTCGCTCATTTCTTGTCCTCCCTATAGTTGCCCTTGGCCACTGCGTCGATAGCCCTGATGATGGCGTTGTAGCCGGTGCACCGGCAGAGGTTGCCCTCCATCCCGCGCCTGATATCCATCTCATCTTTTGGCTTCGGCGTCTCATTAAGGAAGGCCTTGGCCGACATGAGCATGCCCGACGTGCAGAAACCGCACTGAAAGGCGCCCTCGTCGAGGAATGCCGTCTGGATCGGATCAAGTTTGCCGTTTGTCTCCAGGCCCTCGACCGTCGTGACTTTTTTCCCTTCCACCTGCATGGCGAGGATAGAGCAACCCTTTACTGCCATGCCGTCCACCATGACGGTGCAGGCGCCGCAGGAGACCGTCTCGCAGCCCCTCTTGGTTCCGGTGAGGCCCACATGATCCCTGATCGCTTCGACCAGAAGGGTTTTCGTATTTATATATATCTCGTATGGTGCATCGTTGACTGTGAACCGCAGTAGTTTCTTTTCCATAGTATTCGACCTCCTTCCCTAGCCCTTTTTGGCCTGTTCAAAGGCCGCTTTTGCCATTCTCTTGGTGAGCACACCGATCAGATGGCGTCTGTATTCTTCGGATGCGTGAATATCCCCGACAGGCTCGCATTCCTCCGATGCCGCCTCACCCGCTTTCTCGAAGAGCGCATCGGTCAGTTTCTTGCCGACGAGCACGCTTTCGGCCTTTTTTGCGCGGATTGAGGTTGGGGCCGCGTTCCCGAGGACGATCCGGGCCTCTTTGCAGGTATCTCCACCATCAAGGGTGATTGACACTGCTACGGCCACGATGCCCTGGTCGCTCTCCAGCAGATTGAACTTCTTATACGCTGTTGCCGACTTCGGGGCGGGCGCAGGTACCTGTACCTCGAGAATTATCTCGCCCGGCTCCATGGCTGTTTCGAAAAGATCGGTATAGAACTCGTCGAGGGATATGGTCCGCTCGCCTTTTGCGCTTCCGACCTTAACCGTGGCGTTGAGCGCAGCAAGTACGGGAGCCGGGTCCCCTGCTGAGTCTGCATGGGCCAGGTTACCGCCGATGGTGCCCCAGTTCCGCACCTGGATGGATGCCAGCTTCTCCTCCATGTCTACCAGAACCGGGTACTTCTTCGCAATCACATCAGATTTCTCGATCGTGCGATGGGTGGTTGTTGCCCCTATCTTGAGGCCGCCCTTATCATCGTACTTAATGTAGTTGAGCTCATTAAGTCCTTTGATGTCGATCAGGTACTCCACCTGTACCAGTCCCTGTCGCATCACGATCAAGAGTGACTGTCCGCCGCAGATGATCTTGCAGTCATCCTTATGCTCCGCAAGCATCGCCAGCGCTTCCTTAACACTACCAGGTTGCAAATACATAAAATCGTGAATCATGTGCCCCTCCTTTCCGTGCAGTCTTCGAGGTTTGCCAACCGATTCGGGTCAAAGGGAAGATCGGGAAAATCGAACTTCGTGTCGCTGCTGCGCTTCGGCTCCGGCTTTTTGAGTACCTGTCCTTCTTGCACATCATTGCCACGATACGAGGTCACGTAGCAGAACCCCGCATGCCTCCCTCTGAATATGCCACACTGGATACACATTTTA
The DNA here is from genome assembly GCA_963825005.1 of uncultured delta proteobacterium. Taxonomy (GTDB): domain Bacteria; phylum Desulfobacterota; class Syntrophorhabdia; order Syntrophorhabdales; family WCHB1-27; genus JADGQN01. The sequence goes on from CAWGRP010000013.1 coordinate 490,389, forward strand.
CCCGAAAATGGACAAACCATTTTCGCCTTTTCCATAAACATACCTCCCTGTTCATATGTAAGCTAAACCGAAAAACCAATCGAGGAAGCTTTGCGCTTCCCCCGTCTCATTCGGACTGCTGAAAATAGGTGCTGAGCTTGTGCATGTGATGTGAGTGAGCTGGGCGCGTCCTGTGAAACTCTGGGATGTAGTCTCGGTCTGTTCACTGTCGTAAATTGTGACCATACTCTAAAATGAAGTAATCGTTTCTGTCAAGTAAATTCAATAGCGAAACGCATAATCGGTACCAAAGAATATGTTCATCAAGCTGAACAGATACGATGCTGATTTCAGTCCCTGGTGGCTTGAACAGTCACGCTCGGGTTTTCTCTGATGCGTCTGATGAAAGTCTCTTTTTTTTCTGCGGGAACGTAGAGATAGTAGACGCCTTTGGCCAGAGTATATTTTCGCAGATGAAGATTAAGTTCCCGAAAAGTCTTGTAAGACAGGTCCATTGCCTGCGCGAGAAGAGACGTGTGGATATCGCGTTTTACTTCCAGAAGGTATTCGGTAACCGCAAAAGTCTTATAGAGATCCTTCTGGTCCATTGCAAGACCGTACTTGCGAGCGTTTGTGACTATCTCCTTTATCGCAGCAATTCGATAAATGTAGCGATCCGTTTCCTCGGGGAGATAGAGCTCGAAGAAGTCCCTGGTCCCCTGGTTCGCGATGGAGTCCCTGACGCGGCCTTCGCCGCAATTATAAGCGGCAAACACCAGAAGCCAGTCTCCGAATTCGTCGTTGAGTTTCTTAAGGTAACCGAGCGCTGACCGTGTTGATCGAATAATGCTGTAACGCTCATCCGTATTGTCGGTGATATTGAGGCCTTCGCGCTTTCCCGTCTCTTTGATGAACTGCCACATACCACTCGCGTTTGCCTTGGATTGCGAGCGCGGGTTGAGATAACTCTCTGTAATGGCGAGAAAGATAAGATCGGAAGGCATATTCATCTTGTTGATCTCGTCAGATAGGATCGGCCCGTACTTGGCGTACCTTTTGACAAGGATCGTCATGAGCCCCCGATGCTCAAGCATCTGATAATATTCCCTCTCAAATCGTTCTCTTATATCATCGACTGCAAGGGGTATTGGTTTATTGCAGAGCGTTAAGGATTCCGGCGGAGCAGGGAATGTGAGCAGACTAAATAACCCCACCTCTCTTTTGGGACCGGCAGTCTCTTTTTCCGAATCGGTAACGCGTTTCTCTACCGGCTGATGCTTTCGCTCGCGGACATCTGATTGACCGTAGGCTTGCGCAATCAAGAGAAGGAGAAAAGCCAAGGAAAAAAATATGATTCGTTTATGCACGCTACTTGCCTTCTTTAATCATTCTTGTGAGAGTATTTACACGGTTGTTCATCCGTTCCATCAGGTTTTTCATGTCCGTGAGCAGCGCATTTACATTTTCATATTTCTTCTTGTAAATCACTTCTAGATCCTTTCTCCAGTTTTCCGTTATCTCGATTTCTCTCTTGTTCATTTCAAGCTCGAACTTTTTCTGCAAGTCACGGATCATTTTGTGATCAATTTCCATGCATCACCCCTCCTTTCTTCGCACAAAGTATCTGTAGAAGAGAATTACCGTAATGGCCGTCGCCACCACCGCGGGCACAACAAGCCTTTGATACCGGGTTATATCTGTCACGAAGATGTAAATCACGTTGGCGAATGAGAAACCGAGAAGGGAAAGAAGCCCTGTCCACAGAATAGCCATGAACAAGTCGATCAGCAGGAATCGCGCGATGTTCATATTGGCACATCCGAGAAGTATCAGGATCATGGACCGGAAGCCGGCGAGAAACCTCATCGCAAAGAGAATAAAGTGGCCATAACGGTGTATGGCTTTGTAAGCAAACGGTATACGCGATTTCATGATGTGGTGCCCGATAAGTGTCGGTCCAAAAAGCTTTCCCACAAAAAAGAACGTACAGTCTCCAAGAAAGGTTCCTGCACAAGCGCATAGTACCACCGTTTTGAGACTCAGGAATCCCAGCTTGCTGAAAATACCGCCAAGAATCAGAGTGGTTTCACCTTCAAAAAAGGTTCCTATCGCTACCCCGATGTAGCCATACTGCATTATCCATGCTTCCATGATGCCACCCGCAGGAACCGGAAGAAAAGAGTCTGTATTCCTGCTTCCGTGCTTCTTCGCATCACTGTTCACATCTGAAAATCATTCTATACGTATTCGGAGCATCGGGTCAAGGATGCGCCGTTGCGTTGCGCAGCCTCCTCTCGCTCATTCTTACGAGGAGGAGGCCAAGCTCGTAAAGTACATAAAGGGGCGCCGCAAGCAGGGACATGTTGTAGACATCCGGCGTGGGGGTTATAACGCTGGCGGCCACCACTATGAACAAAACCGCGTATCGCCTGCCTCGAGCCAGCGTGCGGGAGGTAACAATACCCAGTTTCGATAGAAGCAGGAGCGCCAAGGGCAATTCGAAAGCAAACCCGAAACCGAACATCATCGCAACGCAGAATGCGACGAGCCGTTTAATGGAGATCATCGCCTTGATTGGGCCGCCTTCATAACTGAGCAGAAAAGTAATGCCATTTGGCAAAGCGACAAAGAAGCAGAAGAGACTCCCGACGTAAAAAAGCAGTATGGCTACAGCTGCGAACAGATGGGAATGAATCTTCTTTTGCTCGAGGAACGGTCGAAACTCGCGCCACCCTATGAAAGCAGCAACGGGAACGGAGAGGAACAACCCAGCGTAAATGGCAAGCTCCACGGTGGCGAAAAGCACCTCGGGCAGGCTGAAATAGAAAACTTTTACGTGGACCGTTTTGATGAGAAGCAGAGCCAGCTTCTTAGAAAAGAAAAAACAGATGACGGTCGCGACACCCGCAACCACTAAGGTTCTCAGGAGCGTCCTTCGGAGTGCTTCCAGGCAGACAATTATTTCTTCTCTTCCCATCCCAGTTGAACCTTTGCAGTACCGAGAGAAATAATATATTTCATTGCATCCTCAACGGAAATTGCCAGGAAGGATAGCTTATCCTCGGGCACAAGGAGCAGATAGCCTGAAGTGGGGTTTGGCGTAGTGGGTACATAAACAGAATAAAAAGCCGGGCCGGGTTCGCCGTGCATGCGGCCGGTAACCAGCCCGATGCTGTAGCACCCTTCGCGCGGGAACTCGGTGATCACGACTCCTCGAAAGGACCTCAGTTTATCAGGAGAGAAAGCCTCCATAAAATCCTTGGTAGAACCGTAAACACTCTTCACGAAGGGAATTCTTTTGAGCAGGGCTTCGCCATACGCAAGCAGCCGCTTCCCCGCGTAATTGGAAGTAAGAATGCCTGTGATGTAAGCGATGATCAAAAAGAAGAGAAGACCCAGCCCTGGGATATAGAGCGGCCTTTCGAACAGACTCAAAGAAACACTGGTGAAGATCGGGGAGAGGATTCCATCAAGAAAAGAGACTATCAGATAGACTGCGTACAGACTGACGAGCGCCGGGAGAAGCACAAAAAATCCGGTCAGAAGTTTTGTCTTGAAATGTCGCGTCAGCTTCATCGGCAACTCTTGAATTGCTCCACTGCCGTCAATAAAAGAAGGGTCAGACTTTAAGCCGCTTGCTTCCGTAATCTATAGGTGAATAGAGGGAAAGTCAAATGGCCACAGGGAAAAGGAGTATAGCCTTCGGCTGTCAACGACCAGCCAGAACAAAGACAATAGAAGAAGAAAAGAAAATTAGCAGACGCAGGCTTCAATCAACCTGCCTTCAAAAAGATTTCAGATGGCAAGGGCTATGCTCTTACTATCTCGGTTGGAGACGCCCGGTGTAGCGGCTGAAATCGATGCTGAAAGCCGACGGTGCCGGTTACTCAAACATCGCGGTAGCGAATTCCTTCGCACGGAACGGGACGAGGTCGTCCATCTTCTCACCCACCCCTACGAACTGTATAGGCAGCTTCATCGTGTGCGCGATCGGCAGAAGAAAACCGCCCTTTGCCGTTCCGTCAAGCTTTGTGACAACGATGCCGGTCAGCGTGAGTGCGTCGTGAAATGCTCGCGCTTGCATGATTGCATTCTGGCCGTTTGTTGCATCAACAACAAGAAGCGTCTCCTGCGGGGCCGTGGCCATTTCTTTCTGAACTACTCTCTTGATTTTTTTCATCTCCTCCATCAGGTTGACCTTGGTGTGCAGGCGGCCGGCAGTGTCGAGAAAGAGCACGTCAACGCCTCGTGCCCTTGCTGCGAGTGTGGCGTCGTAAGCCACGGCGGCCGGGTCAGAACCGTCTTTGTGCTTGATCACCTCTATGCCCAGGCGACCCGCCCAGACCTCAAGCTGCTCAATTGCGGCAGCCCTGAACGTGTCGCAGGCGCCAAAGAGTATCTTCTTACGATCCTGAAGCAAGAGGCTTGCCAGTTTGGCTATGGTGGTAGTTTTCCCGACGCCGTTAACCCCGAGCATTAATATAACGTAAGGCTTTTCCTGGTTGATTGTGAGCGGCTTTTCGCAAGGCAGAAGGAGCTTCTCCACCTCGACAATCATGGCCTGCTTCAGGTCTTCCTCTGTCTTGACCTGGCCCAGCCGCCACCTTTCTTTGACAGCCCCGACGAGGAACTCGGCGGTTTCAATGCCGACATCGGCCAGGATCACCGCCTCCTCGATAGCATCGAACGCCGCGTCGTCGAGGGTTTTCCCTTTAACGATCCATTCTATCTGCGTTTGAAGCTGAGCCCTGGTTTTAGATAGGCCGCCTTTTATCTTTTCAAATATACCCATGGCGAATCCAAATACAGGTTAAGGTAAAAACTAAAGCGAAGGTTAAGGTTAAGAAAAAACAGGTTGCTGAGAAGAATAAAAAGAAAGGTTAGGGTTAAGAAAGGCCAGAGCTCAAAGGGAGAGCGAGACAGATTTCAAATATCTTGGTTGGTCTTTTTTCTTAACCTTAACCTCAACCTGCCTTATCTTATTCCTGCAGTATCCCTTAACCTCTACCTGTTCTATATCTTTCCTGCAGTATTATTTTCCTGTACCCTAGTTATTGCTCGATCCTCCGGTAGACGGGCCCGAACGTCTTATCGAAATAACCGGTTCTACCGCTCTCAAACTGCTCAATGGCCTGCTCGTATTCCCACACGTCATCCTCAAGCATTATTTCGAGTCTGGGAAGATCCACTTCACCTTTCTTAACCATGAACTCAATTCTCATGGTGTTGCTGGATGGGAAAACTTTGCTGTAGCCATCTACATACGTTCCAAGGACAGTGAGACCTTCGCTCTTGTTACCCTGCTTGATGAGCACAAGCGCTTTGTAACCAGTGATGCGGAAATACGAGAAGCCTTTCTTGAACTCCGGGTCTGCCTCTGCTTGCTTGAGGTACTGCTCTGCACCGGGGAGATCGTTGAGCCAATAACTGATTGTCGCCGCCCAGGCTAGTGGCGCAACCCGTTGCTCCGCTTCGTAGGCCTTCAGAAAATCGGCCCTGGCCTGCGCGTAATCTTTGGCCTTCCATTCATTCTTTCCGTTGAACATCTGGCGATTATAGGCCATGTTCTTTTCAGAAGTTGCGCACGAGGTCAGAAATAGGATGGCAATTAGACATCCGGCGTATACGGCTTGCCGCATACTTTGCATATTCCCTCCTCATTAATAACTCCAATGCAAGTCCCGTCGCTGCATAGTACTCGTTTGGAAAAATCTGCGTCGTCGGGGCTTTCACTTTCGGGTTGAGCCCGCACATCGAGCTCGGCCCCGCAGTTATAGCAGAAGCGGCCCAACCGGAGGATTTCCTGCCCGCAGCGCCCGCATGTAACCGTTTCCATCTCTTTAGCGCACTTTTCACAGACCATATGTCACCACTTGTCCGTTATCGATTTCCGCTGAGATTGAAGAAAACATCATTTTATTTGAAAAGCCTTTGTGACTTTCTCATTATCAAATTCTACATAAAGTGTATCTTTCGGGCTTGGTATGACCTTCCACGAAGGTCTATATTTCCATAGGATTTTGTTCTCAGGGGTTTTACTTATTACGTCCGGTTCGCCGATTGTCTTCCTTACCTCTGCCTCAGTTTTGCCGACGAGCGTGGTGCTCCGGGGCAAAGCTCTGTACCTCTCTACGCCTTTGCCCTGGCCACAACCGGTGAGAAAAAGAAGGACGACAACACAGGAGAGCGCGATCAGAACTTGGCACGTTTTTTGAATTTTCCACAATTTTTGTGGACAAGCTGTGGAAAAGATGTCATAACGGCCAAGAAAGCCTTTGAAACTATTGGCTAATTCCCTCAAATCACATCCACCCGATCATTAAGAAAACGTAATAGTTTCGCAAATTATTCGAATACCTGCATATTTGGCATATTTGGAATCTGTTGCGGCTCTCCTATTTAATCTACCACAGGTTCTCCTGCACTATCAATCGGTTGCGCAGCTTTCCTGGAAGCTTTACTCAACCGTTCCATCATCGCCCTCCCCAGACCCTTCTCCGGCAGCTGTTCGGCGTAAATGATGTGGATATCGTCCCTGTCCAGTTCTATCAGATACGAAAAGAAATTGGCAGCTGCTTCCCTCAGGTCGCCTCCGGGAGACAAGATTCTCACGTACCTGGAAACAGGAGCGCTCGCCGGCGACCGGAACAGAAGCAGGGAGGAAACCGAATCTCTGACCTCATCGAGTCTCTTGATGATTCTGAGCGGCCTGTGCGGTGCATAGTGATAAGGGAGCTGGCCCGGCGAATCGGGCGTATCGGGAGAATCGCTGCGGCCCCCGGTTTCCTTATCTACTGCGCCTACGAGTTCCTCCAGCTCTTCAAGACTCACTGCCCCGTGCCTGCGGATGAGTATCTTTTGATCTTTTACCGCTACAATGGTGGACTCAAGACCGAACGTAGACGGACCGCCGTCCAGGACGAGCGAAAGCTTTTCCTTCTCGAACATCCGCGCTACATGGGCTGCCCTGGTGGCGCTCATGTAGCCAAACGGGTTTGCGCTCGGCGCCGCGATGGGCCCTCCGAAGGCCCGTATAAGATCGAGCGCAACCGGATGGGAAGGCATTCTCACCGCTACCGTCGAGAGACCTGCTGTCACAATGTCCGGTACGACCGACTGCTTCTGGAAAATGATGGTCAATGGTCCGGGCCAGAATTTTTCGATGAGCAGCCGTGCTTGCTCGGGCACATTCTTCACGATGGAAGGTAACCACTCTTTTTGGCCGATATGGACAATGAGCGGATCGAAGTGAGGCCTTTTCTTCATCTCGAAGATTTTTGCAACGCCGATCCTGTTTAATGCATCGGCGCCGAGACCGTAAACCGTCTCCGTAGGAAAGGCCACTACATCTCCGGCTTTGAGAAGATGGACAGCCTGTTGGATTGCAGCGGGGCTGCACCCATCGAGTATTTCCGCGTATTGATCCATCGTTAAGTCTAACTTACCGGGAAAAAGAGGGTCAAGGGGGTAACGGTGCCAACTTAGGGGCCGGGTCTAGGGGTCGGGGTCCAGGGAAACCGGTGCAGCAAAAAAATTGAACGAGAAGGACTTGAGAACCGGAGGAAGCGGATGGACCAGTTTAACCTGGCCGTTTTCGTTCTTATACTTAAAGGTAGTCGACACGAGGGGAAGGCCATGGAAGAAAGCTCGCCGGAAAGCGCTAAGAAATACAACCGACTCATCAGGGAGAAGAGTCCCTATTTGTTGCAGCACGCACAAAACCCTGTTGACTGGTATCCCTGGGGCGAAGAGGCATTTGAGCGCGCTCGCAGCGAGGATAAGCCGGTTTTTCTTTCGATTGGCTATGCAACCTGCCACTGGTGTCATGTCATGGAGCGCGAGTCTTTTGAAGATCAAGAAGCAGCCGAACTTCTGAACGATACGTTCGTCTCGATCAAAGTTGATCGTGAGGAACGGCCGGATATAGATGCTATTTACATGAGTGTCTGCCAGATGCTGACCGGGAGCGGTGGCTGGCCTTTGACCATCATGATGACGTCGGATCGAAAGCCTTTCTTTGCCGCGACGTATATTCCGAAACAAGGCAGAGCAGGCAGACCCGGTCTTATGGAGCTGGTGCCGCAGGTGGCGAATCTCTGGAGGACGAGAAGGACCGAACTTCTCAGATCCTCCGAACAGATCGCGGACAGATTGAAAGAAACCGCAACGCTTCTGCCCGGCAAAGCACTTGGCGAGCCTGTCTTAAAAGAGGCTTACAAAAGTCTTGTTCAACACTTCGATGCGAGGTACGGCGGCTTCGGCGATGCACCCAAATTTCCTTCCCCGCACAATCTGCTTTTCCTTCTGAGATATGCGAAGCGTTCCGGCGATCAGCTAGCCGCGCAGATGGTCGAAAAGACACTGCAGGCGATGCGCTTCGGCGGCATCTACGACCATATAGGATTTGGTTTCCACCGTTATGCTACCGACCAGGCATGGCTGGTGCCTCACTTCGAGAAGATGCTGTACGACCAGGCAACTTTAGCAATGGCTTACACGGAAGCTTACCAATTTACCGGAAAGGGAGAGTACGAAAGAACCACCCGTGAGATCTTTGCGTACGTTCTCCGGGATATGAGATCAGACGAAGGCTGCTTCTTCTCTGCCGAGGACGCGGACAGCGAGGGAGAGGAAGGCAAATTCTATGTGTGGACAGAGCAGGAGCTGGAGGAAGTGCTGGGCAGCGAAGATGGACGGCTCATTACCAAAGTTTTTAACACCCGGCCCGCGGGTAACTTCAGCGAAGAGGCAACCGATCGCAGAGCCGGGGCCAACATTCTTCATCTGAAGCAGCCTCTCGACTCATTGGCGTCGAATCTGGGACTGACCTCTGACCAACTGGCAACCAGCGTAGAAGGGGCGCGCCAAAAGCTTTTCGAGGCCCGGCGCACAAGGGTTCATCCGCTCAAAGACGACAAGGTATTGACCGATTGGAACGGGCTCATGATTGCAGCTTTGGCGAAAGGAGCGCATGCCTTCAACGATGCGGAGTACGGCGGTGCGGCCAAAAAGGCAATGGAGTTCATTCTGCAAAGAATGCGCGATAAAGATGGTCGTCTCCTGCACAGGTTTCGGGACGGTGAAACCTCCATACAAGCCAATCTGGACGATTACGCCTTCACGATTTGGGCATTGATAGAGCTCTATGAGCTCACGTTCCTCTCAGGCTACCTGCGTGACGCATTAGCTCTCACCTGTGATCTCATCAGTCATTTCTGGGACCCGGAACAGCACGGCTTTTTCTTTACGCCCGACGACGGCGAAACGCTCCTTGTACGCAAGAAAGAGTTATATGACGGGGCTATTCCCTCAGGCAATTCGGTCTCTATGCAAAACCTCCTGAGGCTCGCCCGCCTGACAGGAAGAATCGATCTGGAAGAGAAAGGAACACAGATCGCCGCCGCCTTCTCTCAAAAGGTGGAGGCCTTCCCCGCAGCATTTACACACCTACTCGTCGGTGTCGATTTCTTAGTCGGCCCTTCATATGAACTGGTTATTGTGGGTGACCCGAAGACAGACGATACGGAGCGGTTCCTGCGACCGCTGCGATCCCGATTTATCCCCAACAAAGTGGTGCTTCTAAAAAAACTGAACGAAGAGGACCCGGAGGCACTGCAGCTTGCTCCGTACACGGTTTCGTACATCGCTCTGGAAGGAGAAGCAACGGCCTATGTCTGTTCGCGTTACTCCTGTCAACTTCCGACAAAGAATCCGGCGGAGATGCTGCGGCTGCTCGGAGAGCAAAAAAAATAAACTTTCCGTGCATGTGATTTTCTGGTACAATCACTTTCCGAATGTTCCGAATGGTTAGGGCCTATCTCATTCTTTCTATTCTTCTTCTTTCTGCGCCCGCGATGGGTGCATTGAAGAACGATGATTGTCTCGAGTGCCACGGCGATTACAAGGCTGTCGTGCACGGCTCTGTTTCCTGCGGAGATTGTCACACTGATGTGACCGAACTTCCTCACAAGGAAAAGCTGAAGAAGCCCGCCTGCGTAGATTGTCACAGCGAGACCCAGACGGTTTACAGCAAGAGCATACACGAAAAGAAAGGCGTGAAATGTAAAGAATGTCATGAGGTCCATTACATAAATAAAGAGAAAAAGTACTGCGCTTCGTGCCATGCAGAAGTACCGCATACATCCCTTCCGGTCAAGCCCGTACATTTGTCGCGGCTGCAGTGCGTTGCCTGTCATGCACCGGTTACAGCCAGTGGCATAGAAATCAATGTAACGATATCGGACAATAAAAAAATCGACCGATTGAAAGTCGACAGAGACGAAAACGGCGTGATCGACGCGAGAGAATGGAGTTCCCTCGTGGCATATCTGGAGCAGAGCCACAAGAATAGTTACAAGGTAAATAAGAGGTTCTTCGTTAAGGCTGATCAGCACGATATCACGGGTCAACCGGCCCCGTGTGGTGATTGTCACATTGAAAGAAATCGTTTCGCAAAGGCGCGACTGACAAAAATCGGTCCGATCAACTACGACATTCCGGTTGAGGCGAATCTCTTTCTGGAGGAGATTCCGCCTATCGACCGCTACAAGGAGACCGTGCACGGAAAAAGAGGGGTGCTCTGCGCAGATTGCCACATATCCAGCGAGAAGATCAGCGACAGCGTCTGCATCACCTGCCACAAGGATCTCTTCAATCTTTATAAATATTCGGAGCATGGGAAAAAGAATGCAGCCAGATGCACCGATTGTCATAATCCTCACCGTATCAAGTCTTACAAAGACCTGAATACGCAGGAACGTGTCGCGATCTGCGCCCGTTGCCACAAGAATTATATCAGCAGTCATGCATGGCTTCCGAACACGGCGCTGCACTTTCATTATCTCGAATGCACGACGTGTCACAGCCCTGACTCGCAGAAGAGTATGCTTTTCACGTTTGACCGAAGAACGCCCAAGGGCGAGTCGAATCTGACGTACGAAGACGTAAAGCGGCTCGCTCCTCCTGGTTCCGAACTGAGCAGTGCACTCGATAAGAACGGCGACCGTGTTGTTTCGTCTGATGAGCTGGGCAGTTTCTTCTCCGATCTGCGCAGGGTACTGGGCAGGGATATCTATCTTGACGGATCAATCCTCGTGACAAAGGTCTACCACAACTTCACCGTTACGAGACATCACGAGAAGGACTGCACCACATGCCATTCGAAGGACGCGCCATTCTATGCTTCGATGTTTCTTGTTATTCCAGAGCAGGAGGGGCGTCTCTATATCCCGGTCAAGGATACGGCCCTTTCCGCCCTTCCCATAGCCCTTGCCGTGGACATGACCCTGTTGGGAGAGGAGAAGGTCCGGACGCAAGATATCCGGAGGCTCTTCCGTCCCGGAGCCGAGGGACGGCTTACTCTTTCGGACCTGGGATTTAAATTGATCGATTTAGCCGGAGTCGCGCTCGCAATCATGACACTCTGTTTCGTGGCCGTGCATGCTATCCTCAGGGTGGTCACACGACGATGATCAGGATCATGCTCTATACTCTGCCGATACGTGTCTGGCACTGGATAAACGCTTTTCTGATAGTGCTTCTCATCATCACAGGCATAAAACTCAGGGTCCCGGATGTTGCTATTTTTCTGAATTACAGCCAGGCGGTCAGCCTGCACAAATACGCCGGCTTTTGCCTGGGAGGCTCCTTCCTGTTCTGGCTGTGCTATGTTGCGGTCAGCAGCTCTTTTCTCAAGCATTACGTCATGCGGGCGCAAGACATCAAGGGGATGGTGAGCCAAGCCATGTTTTACGCGTACGGCGTCTTTAGAGGCAAAGAGAACCCTTTCAAGCCGTCGCCGGAGAACAAATTCAACGCCATGCAGAAAATGGCCTACATCTCGGTAATGGTTTTATTCACGCCCGCGGTCCTCGTAACGGGCGTACTTTTCAGCGATATTCTCTATTTTGCGCCGTATATCAATGCTATCGGCGGATTGAGAGTTCTTGACGCTTTGCACGTAGTTGTCGCTTACGTTTTTGTGCTGTATCTGATCGTTCATCTGTACATGTCCACCCTTGGTCACACTATCCTCGCACATACGAAGGGTATGATTGTCGGGTATGAGGAGGAAGAGGAACACACAGAGCGTCATGAAAAGCAGGAAACCGGGGACACCCGGGGCACTGATGAGTCCAATGATAAAACGTAATCCTTACTTGGGTAGCCTTTCAAGCATAATTGACAAGCCAATCGGGCTACTATAAAATTGTCCGCCATGAAGGACCGCCATAGGGGGAGGGCCGGAATGTCAGTACCGCACAAACAACGGACCTTGTCCAGGAACTCACTCGCACGAAGCACAGATGTAATAGGAGTGAATGATGATCGTCCGCCTGGAGAGCCAGATGTGAGGAGTCGGTTGGCGTCTGTGCTGCTCGTCTGTCTCTGCTTTATAGGTCTTGCCGGATCGCTCGGCGCCGCCACTGTCAAGGATTCTGCCTGTATTTCCTGTCATGAGGGTTCCATTTACAGAGAAACGAAACAGGGTCAGAAAGAAGCAGTCCGGTTCAACAGACAGGAATTGAGCGATTCAATCCACAAGGCTCTGGGGTGCACGGATTGTCACGCAGACGCATCGGTCCTGCCTCACAAGAAGGAGCTCGGGCCTGTCGATTGTGCCACGTGCCATCGGGAAGCATCCCTCCAGTTCGAAAGAGGAGTCCATGGCGCTGCTTTCAAGCGCGGCGACAAAGATGCCCCTTCCTGTACCGCCTGTCACGGCACCCATCACATCCTCCGTGTCTCCGACCAGCGTTCGCCGGTCAATAAGACGAACCAGGTCATGCTGTGCGCAACGTGCCATACGGATGTGGATGTGCAGAAGAAGCATCATCTTCCGGCGGATATGATCAAAGCCTATGAGAAGAGTGTACACGGCCGTTTCCTGAAAGAGGGTAAGAATGTCCGCGCGGCTGTTTGCAGTGACTGTCACCGGGCGCACCTGATACTGGGTCCGAAAGATCCTGATTCAAGTACCAACAGGGTTAACATCGGGCAGGTGTGTGGTAAGTGTCACGTGCAGATTTATAACGAGTACAAAGTCAGTATCCACGGGAAAGCGCTGAAGGAAGGCAAGCTGGAGAGCCCCACCTGTACCGACTGTCATGGGGAACACACGCTGACCCTGGTGAAAGATCCCGAGGCGCGCGTCTCTGCCAAAAATGTTCCGACGACGTGCGGCAAGTGCCATGAAAACCAGGAGATCATCAGGAAGTACAGGTTGCCTTCGGACCGTTATTCCAGCTACGTGGGGAGTTTTCACGGCGTGGCTATGAAATACGGAAATGTCACAGCGGCGAACTGTGTGAGCTGCCACGAGACACATCGCATACTGCCCGCTGAGGATCCCGAATCGAGCATAAACGAGACTAACCTGCCGAGAACATGCGGCAAATGTCATCCGACCATGAAGAACGTTGCCTCAATTGGAAAGGTACACGTAGAAGCAAAAAAGGAAAGTTCGCTCGGCATGTATTATGTGCGTAACTTCTATGCATGGTTCATCGGGCTTCTCATGCTGCTCTTTGTCTGCTACATTGCCCTTGACGTCTACGGCAGGATAAAAAGAAGGGGAAGAAGAGATGGCTAACGAGGGAGACTATATCCAGCGATTCACTCTGTCGGAGAGGATCATCCACATCCTTTTGTTCTCTTCCCTCATAATACTGAGCATAACCGGCCTCACGCTGAAATATCACGATTCCTCCTTTTCACAATGGATCATCAGACTGGAAGGCGGGGTCCTCTTCAGAGGCAAGATCCATAGAGTTGCAGCCCTGATCCTCATGGTTACCTTTGCGTACCACTTCCTCTCTATCATCGTTTCGCGACGAGCGCACGCGTTCTTTCATGACATGGTATTCGGAAGAGAGGACGTGAAGTGCTTCGTCGCTATTTTCAAGTATAATCTGGGACTCCGCAAGGATGCTCCTGCTTTCGACCGCTTCTCGTGCATAGAAAAGTTCCAGTACTGGGCCACAGGCATCGCAGTGGTGCTGCTCAGTGCAAGCGGCATGGTGCTCTGGAACGAAACACTCTTCATGATGCTCTTTCCCAAATGGGCAATCGACCTGAACCACATTATTCATTCATTCGAAGCGACTGTCGGCTTTCTCGTGCTCGTTGTATGGCATCTCTATAATGTGCATCTGAACCCGCGTGTTTTTCCGATGAGCAGGGTGTGGTTGACGGGAAGAATATCGAAAGAGGAATTAAAGCGTGAGCACCCGCTGGAATACAAGAGGCTCTTCCCCCATGACTAATGCCAATTCGCATTCAAGCGTATACCTTCCGGGTACCCGCCGCAAGGTGGGTGTGCTGCCAGTCGCTCTCCTCGACGTACTTGTAGTACGCCTTCGTCGGCTCCTCGCTGCCGCCTCGGTCTCCATCTTGACTGCGAGTTGGCATAAGCCTGGACTCATCACCAGTGCGCCTTCGTCGCTTCCTCCTTGCCGCCTCGGACTCTTTTGGAATGTGGCTTGGTATATCAGCGTCGTCACGGCCGTTCTGTTTGCGATGACAATGCTTCCGCTTGTTGCGGGAGCGCAGGAGCAGCGCTGTCTGCTTTGCCACGGCAAGAAAGATCTGAGGGCGAAAGATGCTTCCGGTAAAGAGCGGTCGCTCTATGTAGATAGTAACGTTGTCAGGGGCTCGACCCACGGCAAGCTTTCCTGTGTCGACTGCCACCTGGACACCATGGAGTTGCCGCACGCGAAAAAACTGAAGCCGGTCAACTGCGGAGCTTGCCATTATCGAGGCCGAACATTCGGTCAGGGACCTGCTATCGAATATCTGCTTTACCGGGACAGCGTGCATGCGAGGGAGAGGCAGAAGGGCAATATGAAGGCCCCCGACTGTGCCTCCTGCCACGGCACGCACGACATCTTGACTCGGACGGACATCCACTCCCGCGGCTACAAGTTGAATATCCCGGAGCAGATGTGTGGAAAGTGCCATACGAAGGAGCTTGCCGATTGGAAGGCCAGTGCACACGGTCCCGCGGCCCACAAGGGTGATCTGAACCTGCCTGTCTGCACCAATTGCCACACCGAGCACGGCATCAGACGCGTGGCCGATCCCAATTCGACGGTGTATGCGACAAACATCGTCGAGATGTGCACCAAATGTCACGGCGATTTCAGTATGATGAATCAATACGGCAAAAAGACGGAAGAGGTGGAATCCTATTATGAGAGTTTCCATGGCGTGGCTACGAAATTCGGGGAGCAGAAGATAGCCCACTGCGCGAGCTGCCACAGCTATCATCTCATCCTGCCCAGAGATAACCCGGCGTCCTCTGTAAATCCTGCGCGTCTGCCGGCCACGTGCGGTCAGCCTAAGTGTCACCCGGGAGCCACAGCCAACTTTGCAAAGGGCAAGGTGCACGTGAACCCGAAGAGCAAAGACTCAGGGATCATCTACTGGGTAGCCCTCGGCTTTAAGTGGCTTACCATAACCACGCTGATCGTACTGTTTATACACATTTTCCTCGATTTTCTGAGAAAGGTTCAGGAACGGCGAAAGAAAGGGGCTTGAGGTGTCGGAAGAGAACGACAATAAGGAGTGGCGCATACAGGCCCTGAAACGGCTCCATAAGGAGCTGGAGGAGGAGCTCGAGCGGGAATCGGGTGTCAAGCTCACGCCGGAGGAGTCTGCCCGCGTCAGGGAGAGAATCAACGAAGAGATCGGCGAACGCATAAAGGTAAGATTTGAAGAGTTGAGGACAGAGATCTACGAGGAGATTCTACGCGAGAAGAAAAAGGATATAAAAAAAGCGGTCACCGAAGGCGAGCTGTTCTATCGCTTTGGCGTCAACATAAGGGCCCAGCATTTCCTTCTGGCAGTGAGCACGTTTCTTCTCATCGTATCGGGCCTGCCGTTGCGATTTCACGATTCGGTAATATTCAAGTTCATCATCTTCCTGCTTGGCGGAATACAGAATTCCACGTTCCTTCACAGGCTGGCAGCAGGAGGCCTGATGATCGTCTGCGTCTGGCACACAAGCTGGCTCCTATTGACCAGGGAAGGAAGAAGGGATTTATGGGAGCTTTTGCCAAAACCGAAAGACGTAATGGATATAATCCAGAATATCAGATACTTTCTTCGGCTCAGCAACGATAAGGCGAAATTTGACCGCTTTAGTTACATCGAGAAATTTGACTACTGGGCGGTCTACTGGGGTGTTGTCGTTATGATAGGTTCCGGGCTTCTTCTCTGGCTCGAGTGGCTTACGCTCAGGTTCCTTCCTAAATGGGTACTCGATATAGCTAAGGAAGCCCACAGGGACGAAGCCCTCCTCGCGACGCTTGCCATCGTGATCTGGCACATGTACAATGCACATCTTAATCCTTCGAAGTTTCCCGGAACATTAGTAATGTGGAATGGCCTTCTCACGAAAGAAGAGATGCTTGAGGAGCATCCTCTCGAATATGAAAAACGAATGAAAGCGGCGGAACGTAAGAGTGGCAATCGGTAAGTTCGTCAGAAGAAAGAAGCGCCTCTTATTCACACTGGCCATCGTTGTCGTGCTGGGGTACCTTGGTGTCAATCTTCTTGCCTACAGCCTGACATACAAGCCGGAAGCCTGCCTCGTCTGTCACATCATGCAGCCATTCTATGACAATTGGAAAGCGTCGGGCCACAGCAAGGTGAGCTGCGTAGACTGTCATCCTTACCGGCCTTCGACGATTATTTTTTCAACCGCGCGTTATCTTTCGGGCACGTATCAATTGCCTTTGAAGTCCCATGTGCAGGATAAAGAGTGCATTCTCTGCCACAAGCCTGACACGATCAAGGTCACATCCTTCAAGGGCACACCCTTCAATCATCTGGAACACATTAAGAACGTGAAAAGAGGCAAAGCTCTGCACTGCACAAGCTGTCATTACGCGCTGGTCCAGAGCAAGTCTCATATGGAAGTGGACCAGAACGTCTGTATGCTCTGCCACTTTTTTGTGACACCGGCCTATTACAATCAGAATTGCACGGTCTGTCACGGAGAGCAGAGAAAGGATATGAAGATCGGGGAAGTGACGTTCTCTCACAATTCCTTCATGAAGACAGGGTCGCGCTGCATCGAGTGCCATAGCCAGACGGTGAGAGGAACTGGTGAGGTGCCGGACGAGCGTTGCCGTGAATGTCATATCGAGAGGAAGATAGAAAGCCGCGACGTCACGCGGCTTCATGAAATCCATATCAAGAAAGGCTACATTACCTGTTTTAAGTGTCATCAAACGATTGAGCACGCGAAGGAAACCACCAAATTCTCCCGGGCTATTGAGCTTGCATGCGGAGACTGTCATGGTGAATTGCACGAACACACCAAGGACATGTATATGGGCATCGGCGCCAAAGGTGTACAGGATATGCCCTCGGCTATGTATATTTCGAAGATACGCTGCAACGGCTGCCACACTATCGAGAAGACTATTCACGATAACAAGAATATTTCCACCAGGGCGTGGGAGGCCAAGAAGAAAGCGTGCGTTGACTGCCATAAGGAAGGCTACGACAAGATGGCCGAAGATTGGAAAAAGGGTATGGCTTCATTCACGGGCGCTCTGCAGAAGATAGTGGATGACTACAGGAAGGCGCTGGATCAGCGCCAGGGCACGAAGGATGTTCTTGCCGGCTGGGATAGCATTGAGCAGAACATGCACCTCCTGAGAAATGGCCGGGGAGAGCATAATATTCAGTATGCTGTTGAGATCGGAAAAAATATTATTGCTTCTGTGCAGCAGGGTTATAAGAAAATGGGCATAGCCCAGAAAATCGCGGTGCCCGATGCTTTAGCGAAACCGGACGGCGTCTGCTCGTTCTGCCACGCCACGTATAGACCGGAAAAAGAGATTTCCATCAAGGCTGTCAATGCCAAGTTCAACCATCAAATGCATGTGGAAATGGGCACCGAGTGCACCAAGTGTCACGATCCCAAAATGCACCGGCTGGGGGGATTCATTAAGAATGGCTGCAAAGAGTGCCACCCCGACATGAAACTCTGATGCCGGGCGGCCTTTCGCGCCTACCTTCGTTGCCCTTCGGCCTGTTTTCCTTCGACGTACCCCAGGTACGCCTGCGCAAAACAGGCCTCGGCGCGCCTCGGCATGCATCGAAATTCCGCTCGGCATCAGTGCTGTGACGGGTCGCTTTTTGCGCCTACCTTCGTTGTCTTCGTCGTCGTGATCCTTCGACGTACCGCCAGGTACGCCTCAGTCCACTCCTCCTTGCCGCCTCGGTATGCATCAAAAATCGACCTACCATTCAGCATCAGCCGGGCGGCCTTTCGCGCCTACCTTCGTTGCCCTTCGGCCTGTTTTCCTTCGCCGTACCCCAAGGTACGCCTGCGTAAAACAGGCCTCGGCGCGCCTAGGGCACCCGGCCGAAGGCTGGGTCATGCATCGAAATTCCGCCCGCCACCTACAAGTCCAGATCAGTCGTATTCCGCCCGCCATCAAGGTGCGAAATTTGTATATGGATTGCAGGACAGTTATGGATACGCCCGCTGATCACTGATCACTGATAACTAGTAACTGATGACTGGTAACTGATAACTGATCACCGGCAACCGGTCACTGCTTTTCAAGCGGTTCTATCCACGTTCCGATGTCTTTATAGGGCAGGGTGAGACGCAGCAATTCTTTACGCTTGGTCATGTACTTGTCTCTCATGCTCCTGAGCCACGCGTATGCTCGCGTACAAAGTTCACCGTGCCGATCTCCCACCCGGCGACTCCTTTAACCGGCTTAGCATTCGCATCGAGCGTGAAGCTGCCGTGACACAGGGTGCAGATCAGTTCGCGGCCATGTAGTCGCACGATCTCGCACCCACAATACGGGCATCCGGTGCGTTCCTTGGTGGCCTTGCCAGAGAAGATACGTTCTCCAATTTCTCGTGCCAGGTCGATATTTCGCTGTTCAGATATGACCTCTCCCGGTAAAGCGGCCTTTACATTGATGCTCGCTCTCACGTCAAGGCAGAGAACGCCGGCGAGAGCACGCAAGGCTTGTGGGGCGACGCCCATTTTTTCCTCGATCCCATAAAGGTTAACGAGAATGCAAGGCTTATCAGCATTTCGCTCCGCATCTTCGTAGAAGAGAAATCCACGGTCGAGTATCCGCTTGATAATGCTGTGCGCGCCAAGGAAATAGACAGGCGCCGCAACTATGAGAGCATCTGCCCCCAGAATCTGCTCCCTCAAAAAGCGAGTGTGATCGCCGACAGGACATGGCCCACCCATGATACATGCGTAGCACGCCCGGCATGGCTTGATATCCAGATCCGGAAGTCTTAAGAGACTGAGCGTCGATTCTTCAGGAACATGCCGCCATATCTCCTTCACAAGAATCTCGCAGTTGCCGAGTCTTCGGGCAGAACCCACAAGTCCGAGAATTCGCTTTGGGCCTGTCTTGGGGTTGCTTGTTTGGTACACCACGATAATTTCCTTAAATTTTTTTAATTTTTTTGTGCCAAAAGCCTTCACGAGGCCATGGCCAAGCATTACTGAACAATATAACACAGATTCCGAAGGGGGCACTGTTCTAATGATCCGATACGGGGCCGGTATCTTCGATGGCAGCGAATATATTGCACAAGAGCAAGAACCTAGAACCTCGGCTGTTAATCCAGCCTCAGTCGATTGCGATCCTTGAGTTGGCAAACCAAGCTGTTTTCTAGGGTTTGATCGTCGCCTGCGCAGCATGAATCGGGGGGTATACGTCCATTTCCGGGCCACTTTCACAATTTTTTTTTGCCGTGTAACATATTGTTATAACACGTATTGATGGACATGGTGTGCGTTAAAGATTACAAATGCTTAAAAAAATTCTTGACAACAATATTAAAAGAATTTAATGTGAACGTCGTGAAACCTGATGTGAACCTTGTGAAAGGCACCACCATTATAGGGAACGCGGGTTCAAACGTAGCTAAGAGGGTCTTCATTCATTATAAGCCAGGGGGTGTTGTATGAAGAAGTTTTTGGTTTTTTCTGGTTTCGTTGTACTCCTCCTGCTCTGTCTGCTGCTCATTTCGCCTCGAGGCGTTTTAGCGCAGGCCAAGGGCGGAGGCGCAACGTACGTCGGCGATGACGCGTGCAAAGGATGCCACGAGGACCGTTACAAGGCCTTCGCGGCTACCGTTCACGGCAAAAAGGCGGTGCCCGGCAATCCTGCCAATAAGGAGGGGTGCGAATCCTGCCATGGTCCAGGGTCTGTGCACGTGGACAAGGGCGGAGGAAAGGGAACCATGATCGCTTTTACCAAAGGCGAGAACTCCGACATGAGGTCCGCTGTCTGTCTCAATTGTCACGAGAACAGCACTCAACTCGCGCTGTGGGATGGGGGTATCCACAAGAAGAAGGACGTGTCATGCAATGACTGCCACTCGATCCACATGGGTCCCAAGGCCGCCATGGGCTACGGCACGACTCTCGCCCCGCTGGGTTATCTTCCCGGCCCTCAGTACATTGTCTGCGGTAAGTGCCACCTGGATGTCAAAGCCGCGGTCAACAGACGTTCGCATCACCCGATCGTAGAAGGCAGAATCACGTGTTCGAGCTGTCACCAGCCCCACGGTACCTTGACCGAGAATTTGCTCAAAGCGGACAGCAATAACCAGCTCTGCTACAAGTGCCATGCGGACAAGAGAGGCCCTTACATGAACGAACATCCACCGGTTGAGGAGAACTGCAGCTACTGTCACCTGCCCCACGGCGGCGTCCACGCGTCCCTTCTCACGGAGAAGGTTCCAAACCTGTGCCAGGGCTGCCACGACGCCACGCGCCACCCCGGCACCCGCTATGCGGCTGATACGATGTTCACCGGCGGACGGATCGGCGGCACGCCAAACACCAGGGGTTTTGACCGTTCATGTCTCAACTGCCACCAGACCATTCATGGCAGCAATGCCATCAACTCGCCCGGCGGCGATTTCTTTGTACGATAGGAGGACGATATGAAAATGAAAATCATATTCGCATGTCTCTTCAGCTTGCTGATTCTCTCCTCCGCGTATGCCGAGGACAAGGACCTCTCGGGCGGTATCTTCCTCGGCGGTCGGGCGATAAACCAGAGTCAGCAGAGCGCAAATTTCAACCAGTACAATTCAATAGCTCCCGGTATGTTCGGAGGCGGCAACATTAACTACGACAAGGACAGGTACTACTTCAGCGCGGAGGGTGCCTACCTCGGCGACAATGATGCGTATATCAGGGCGAAGGGTGGCAAGTGGGGGGATTACAAATACTCTCTCTATTTCCAGGAATGGCCCCACGATCTTTCGTTCGAAAACAAGAGCATCTTTCTCGATCCCGGATCTACCGGTCAAGGAATCGTCCGGGGAGCAACCACAACCAGCCTCAGAAATGTAACTACCTGGCCGAGCCAGTCGTTCGACTACAAATTCATTCGAAAGGAAGCGGGCGGTACGTTCGACTTGACGATGATCAAGCCGTTCTTTTTCAGCGTTGATGCGACCCAGTTGAGAAGGGAGGGCCAGAGACCTTTTGGTGCGGCTGCCACACCTCCCAGCCCCGGCAGCACTGTCATCGAGCTCGCGCAACCTATCAATGACATCACAACCAATGTCAACGCGACATTCGGCTGGAAGTCCAAGCAGTACTATGCCGCCTTCTCGAGCGGCTACAGCAAATTTAACAATAACTCCGAGTACACGACGTTCATAACCCCCAGCGCCACCCCCGCCGGTGCAGGCGCGAACACAATCGCCGGTGCGCCGGACAACTGGTCTTACTTTTTAAAGTTCACCGGCAACGCGAAGCTGCCGCTGTCATCCGTCTTTGCAGTCACGGGTAACTTTCAGCAGAACCATTCTCAGACGTCCCTGCTCAGTACATTTGGCAATCTCCCGACGGTGAGGGCGAGCCAGAACAACTTCAATGGTAGCGTAGAATACTGGAACGTAGCGGCGAGTCTCACGTCGAACCCCTGGAAGAATCTCACCACAAAGCTGTATTACAAGTATATAGACAGGAAGAATAACTCCGACACGGTCGACTTTTTCGACAGGACCACGGGCGCTTTCCTGGGTTCAAATGAAATCTTCGATTATCAGAAGACCACCTACGGCGTAGAGGGTGCTTACCGGTTCACCAAGAACCTCAAGGGTATCATGGGATATGAATATTCGGATTTGCAGCGACGTGCGAGAGAATCGGAACTCGGGGAGTCACATGAGGATCCGACTTCTCCCGAACAGAGGATCCCGGAAAATTGGACAAACACGTACAATGCCCAGCTCGTCTATAACCCGCTCGATTGGCTTGGCGCGCGGCTCAAGTACCAGAAGATGGTCAGGGGAGCCCACTTCAACATGTCGCCTGGGACTAATGGGCTCGACCCCGCGCAGGCGAATAACATCATCGATAATAATTTCCGTGCCTACTACGCGGCCAACAAGACTCAGGATATGATCAAGGCTACCTTCGACCTGACCCCTATCCAGAACCTCGACGTCGCCTTAGAGTATGCATTCAAACACGACACGTATGATAAGCAGGTGCTCGGCTTCTATAAGGCCCAGCAGAATGAGTTTATCATGGACGGGTCGTACGACTTGAAAGGCGTCAAGTTTTTCGGATTTTTCGACTATGACGTAACCTGGACAGATCAGCAGACGAGAAACGTGGGCGTTACGACAACCCCTCCTCTGCCCAACGCCTTCCCGGCCTCGGCGCCTAATGCCAATTCTTACAACTTCCGGGTCAACTTGGCGAACTATAACTATGCATACGGCGCAGGAACATCGTTCCCCATCATCAAGAACAAGCTCTCCTTCGTTATGCAGTACGATTTCCAGAAGAATAACGGAACAGCCGACTTCACCTCCCAGTTCCTGACCACGAGCACTACCGCGGCGTTCGGCCGAAACCCGGACCTCTTGAACATGACGCCCTGGGATGACTATACGATGCAGTCGATCTCAGCGCGCATGAAGTACGATTTCAACCAGCACCTCGGCCTCATGTTCGGCTGGGTCTATCGCCAGATGAAGTATAATGATGCCCAGATCCCGAGCCTCGATCCGAACCAGACTTCGACGGTCATTAATGGCTACCGTTATGTGATGCCGGCTACGGGCACGCCGAACGCTTTCCTCTCCGGCGCCTACACCGACCAGAACTACAACGCAAACATCTTTTTCGTCAGAGCCATGTACAAGTTCTAAAAAGGCATCGGCACACAAGAACGGGGACCTCTCGGGGTCCCCGTTTTTTATTATGGCCTGTGAGTATCCTTGGGTTTCTCTCGTATCCGGCATGCTTTTTGCTGAGCTAGGCTCGCCCGGGTTGAAAATAAACGGAGAATTGTGATAGAACTAGAGCCATGATCAAAAAGACTTTGAATCCCTTGAACAAAGGGATATTTATCTGGCTATTCGTCATCCTTATAATTCTTTTCCTCTTCAATATTTACCATAAGCCGAAAAGACATTATGAGAATGTGATGTTCAGTGACTTTGTAGAATCCGTCAAATCGGGCAAGGTGGCCTCTGTCGTCATACAGGGAAAGAATATCCAGGGGGTGTTCAAAGACGGCGGTGAGTTCAAGAGCTACGCGCCCGACGACCCCGAACTGGTAAAGACCCTGACCACTTCCGGCGTGAGAATTCAGGCGAAGCCGGACGAAGACTCGGGAATCTGGCAGTCTATCTTTGTCTCCTGGTTCCCTATGCTGCTTCTGATTGCCGTCTGGATCTTCTTCATGAGGCAGATGCAGGCCGGAGGCGGCAAGGCGCTCGCCTTTGGCAAGAGCAAGGCGCGGATAGTCAATGCCAGAGAGAACAAAGTCACGTTCCAGGATGTGGCAGGCATTGAAGAGGCAAAGGTCGAATTGGAAGAGATTATTGAATTTTTGCGGGACCCTAAGAAATTCACCAAGCTGGGCGGTCGCATACCGAAAGGTGTGCTGCTTGTGGGTCAGCCCGGTACCGGGAAAACCTTACTCGCGCGCGCCATTGCAGGAGAGGCCGATGTGCCCTTTTTTAGCATAAGCGGCTCAGACTTCGTGGAGATGTTCGTCGGCGTTGGAGCCTCGCGCGTTAGGGATCTGTTTAACCAGGGCAAGAAGAATGCTCCCTGCATCATATTCATAGACGAAATAGACGCGGTGGGCCGTCACAGAGGGGCGGGTCTCGGCGGAGGACACGACGAGCGCGAGCAGACACTCAATCAATTGCTCGTCGAGATGGATGGGTTCGAATCGAATGAGGGCGTCATCATCGTAGCCGCCACCAATAGGCCTGATGTGCTTGATCCTGCGCTTCTGAGGCCGGGAAGGTTCGACCGTCAGATCGTGGTCGCGATTCCTGATGTAAAAGGCAGGGAGGCGATTCTGGGCGTTCACACGAAGAAGACCGTACTCTCAAAAGCCGTTGATCTCTCTATAGTCGCGAGGGGCACTCCCGGTTTCTCGGGTGCTGATCTTGCAAATCTGGTCAATGAGGCAGCGCTCCTGGCAGCGAGAAAAAATAAAAAAGAGATCGAAATCTCGGACCTTGAAGAGGCAAAGGACAAGGTGCTGATGGGTGTGGAGCGCAAGAGCATGATCATCCCTTACGAGGAACGGCGGAATGCTGCGTACCACGAAGCCGGTCATGGCCTTGTTGCCAAGATGATCCCGGGTTCTGATCCGATACACAAGATGACCATCATTCCGCGTGGCAGAGCCCTCGGCATTACACAACAGCTTCCCATCGATGAGCGCCATACGTATCCGCGGGAGTATCTGATGGACAACATCACGATCCTTCTCGGGGGACGGGCCGCCGAAGAGCTGGTGCTCAACCATCAGACGACAGGCGCGGGAAATGACATCGAGAGGGCCACGGAGATAGCCAGAAAAATGGTATGCGAATGGGGTATGAGCGATAAGCTCGGGCCACTGAATTATGGCAAGAAGGAAGAGCACATTTTTCTTGGCAAAGAGATCCAGCGTCAGAGGGATTTCAGCGATGATACCGCACAGGACATCGACGGTGAACTGAAGCGGATCGTGACCGATTGTTCCGAGAGGGCTCGCCGGATCCTCCGTGAAAACATCGACATCCTTCATGCTATTGCCAATAAGCTTCTCGAAAAAGAAGTCCTCGACGGGCAAGAGATAGACGGAATCATAGGGGAACTCAGGAATGGGATGGAGGCAGCGGTTCGAGGATAGGCCCCTCATCATGGGCATCCTCAACGTTACGCCTGATTCTTTCTATGATGGAGGAAAATTTTACCCGCAGGACGTGGCAGTAGAACACGCGCTGCGTCTTATAGACGAAGGCGCCGATATCATAGACGTTGGAGGGGAGTCTACGAGACCCTATTCCGACGCAACGCCTGCCGAGGAGGAGTTACGCAGGATCATCCCTGTACTTAAGGCGATCAGGGCGCGATCCAGCGTTTTTCTGTCGGTCGACACGTATAAAGCTGCTGTCGCCGATGAGGCTCTGGATGCCGGCGCCGACATGATTAACGACGTAAGTGGTCTTACCTTCGATCCCGCACTTGGCGATGTAGCGGCACGATCAGGCGTGCCCGTGGTCATTATGCATACTAAGGGCAAGCCTAAAGAGATGCAGGTGAGCCCCCATTACGATGATCCTATTCAGGAAATAAAAGAGTCTTTAGCAGATCGAGTGCAGTTTGCAAAGCAGTGCGGCATTGATGATCAGAACATCATTCTTGATCCGGGAATAGGCTTCGGCAAGAGAGTTGAAGACAATCTGTTGATCATAAAGGAGCTGCACCGGTTCAAGGAGCTCGGGTACCCTGTCCTGATAGGCACCTCGATGAAGGGTTTTCTCGGAAAACTGGCAGGATCGTCTGATCCCGAGGAGAGAACTGAGGGAACCCTGGCAAGCATTGCTCTCTCGCTGTGGAACGGGGCTGACATCGTGCGCGTGCACGACGTGAAAAAAGCGAGAAGAGTAGCTACGTTCGTTCGTGCCGTGATGATGGTCTGATGCGCTTCCCGGCGAGAGATAGAGAATGAAAGCAAGGTGGCATGTATGAAGCGGCTGTTCGGAACAGATGGTGTGCGGGGTGTGGCAAATGTGTATCCCATGACCTCTGAGGTTGCGCTCAAGATCGGGAGGGCGGTCTCCCATGTCTTCAAGGAGAGACACGGCAGGGGAAGAATTGTAGTAGGAAAGGACACAAGACTCTCCGGTTATATGCTGGAGACGGCCATTGCTTCGGGCGTCTGTTCCATCGGGCTCGACGTCTGGCTTGTGGGCCCGCTTCCTACGCCGGGAATCGCATTTATCACGAGAAGCATGAGGGCAGACGCGGGTGTTGTAATATCTGCTTCCCATAACCCGTATCAGGACAATGGCATAAAAATTTTCTCGGGCGAAGGATTCAAATTAGCGGATGAACTGGAGTCCGAGATCGAAAAAATGATCATGGATGGATCGATTGACGAGCTTCGCCCGGTAGCCTCCGAAATAGGAAAAGCGCACAGGATCGATGATGCGGTCGGACGATACATAGTCTTTCTTAAGAATACGTTTCCTCAGGAGCTCTCACTCACAGGACTGAAGCTGGCCGTCGATTGCGCTCAAGGCGCCACGTACAAGGTAGCGCCTGCAGTCTTTGAGGAACTTGGCGCGCACGTGGTCCCCTACGGCATCGAGCCTGACGGAGAGAACATCAACAAGGATTGCGGGACGCTGTTCCCGAATGTGCTGCGAGAATTGGTGCTGGATAAGAACGCCCATATCGGCGTTGCTTTCGACGGTGACGGCGACCGGGTGCTCTTCATTGATGAAAAGGGTGAGATCATTGACGGCGATACGTTGATGGTCATCTGCGGCAGATACCTGAAGGAGAAATCCTTGCTGAAGAACAATACTGTGGTCGCAACGATTGCCAGTAACATGGGGCTGGACGTATGCCTGAAGCGACACGGTGTTAAGGTCTTAAGAACGGACGTGGGCGACCGCTACGTGCTTGAAAGAATGCTTCAGGATGGTCTCAACTTCGGTGGAGAGAAATCAGGACACGTCGTCTTCCTTGATCACAACACGACAGGAGACGGCATCGTCACAGCCCTGAAGGTGCTGAACGTCATGATAGAGAAAGGGGCAACTCTGCACGATCTCAAAAAGGGATTTGAAGAGTTTCCTCAAGTGGAGCTTAATGTCAGGGTGCGAGAAAAAAAGCCCCTGGATACGCTTCCTGAGTTACGAAAGACAGTTAAAGGAATCGAGAAGGCCTTGAAAAATAAAGGCCGTGTGGTTGTCAGATATTCTGGAACGGAGATGCTTCTCAGGATCATGGTAGAAGGCAAGAGCCTTGATCAGGTAAAGGCATACGCAGACGAGATCGGGGAAGCAGCCAGAAGATGCCTTTCGGAGACAAAGCATGCCTGAGCTTATGGTAAATATCGATCACGTCGCCACCTTACGGGAAGCGAGAGGAATCTATTACCCGGAGCCTGTTTATGCTGCCGGCATTGCGGAGATGGCCGGCGCTTCCGGGATCATTGTTCATCTTCGCGAAGACAGGCGCCACATAAAGGACAGAGATGTGAAGCTCCTGCGCGAAGTGGTCCGGACGAAATTGAACCTTGAGATGGCAGCTACCGATGAGATGGTAGCCATAGCGCGTGAGATAAAGCCTGAGATGGCCACATTGGTTCCGGAGAAGAGACAGGAGTTGACGACCGAAGGCGGTCTTGACGTCGTCAATCTTAAGAGCAGGATCTCTGAAGCTGTAGGGAAGCTCCGCCAAGGCGGAATTAAGGTTAGTCTTTTCATCGACCCCGTAGATTCGCAGATCGCTGCTTCGAAAGAGACTGGCGCAGAGATGATAGAGCTCCACACGGGCAGGTATAGCGATGCGCCAACGGAGGCTTTACGGCTGGATGAGTTAGGGAAGATCATGCTGGCCGCAAAACAGGCGAGCAACCTCGGCTTGAAGGTGAACGCGGGACACGGCCTGCATTACCACAATGTGACGGATATTGCGGCGATGCCCGAAATTGAGGAACTTGCAATTGGTCACAGCATCATAGCGCGAGCCGTCTTCGTGGGATTGGATCGTGCTGTGAGGGATATGATCAAAGCTTATAAATGCAGGGTCCAGGGTCCAGGGTCCAGGGTCCTGACGAAACGAAAACATTGATTAATAAGAGCCTAACAAATATTACAGATCACAATTTGGACATGACTAGGTTACAAGAGTTCTATCGCATTTGTAGTTTCGGGACCCAGGCCCGGGACCCTGGCCCCTGACTGGACCCAGGACCCCGGACCCGGGACCCTCATCTAGCGGAGCGAGATGATATGATCGGCATTGACATTGTCGACGTATCAAGAATAGAGGCGATCAGGCAGCGGCACGGGGTTCATTTTCTCAGGCGCGTCTTCACCGAGTGGGAGATCACCTATGCCGAACGCAAGAGAAGATCGTCCGAGACGCTTGCCGGCAGGTTCGCGGCGAAAGAGGCGTTCATGAAGGCATTCGGGAGACGACTGCCATGGCGCGAGATAGAGGTGCTTGCCGCCTCCAGCGGGCAGCCTTACATCTCCTTTCGCGGCACGCGCTACAGCAACGTAACCATATCCCATGAGAAGGCATATGCGGTAGCAGCAGTAACCTTGTAAACCAGGTAAGAAATAAAGCAGGCAGAGGAAAAAGATACTGCAGGTAGAGGTTGAGAAAAGATCATGAATGCCAATAAAGGAATCTTAAGAGGCTTTTGGCTTCGCTTTACCTCTACCTTTGCTTTAGTCTTTTCCTCAACCTGTCTTTACCTGGGAGGTTGACATGAAACTGCTCTCTCCTGAGCGAATGAAGCAGTATGACACCTACGCAATCAATACGTTTGGCATACCTTCGGCTGTGCTCATGGAAAACGCGGGAAGGAGCACGTACCGCCTGCTCAAAGACAAATACCTGACGGGTTGTAAAAAGATACTAATTTGCTGCGGCAGGGGCAATAACGGTGGAGACGGATTTGTCATAGGCAGATACGCCGTGAGAGATGGTTTCGAAACGATTGTCTTTCTGCTATGTGAACCTTCAGAGTTGAAGGGGGATGCTGCGCTCAACATGGAGCTTTACCGCACATCAGGCGGGCAGATGTTCATCGCAAAAAAACCGGGCGATGTCGGTCATCGGCTGAAAAACGCCGATCTTGTAGTCGATGCTATTTTCGGAACAGGCCTCTCAAAAGAGGTCCAGGGGCTCGAGAAGAGTGTCATTGAAGAGATGAACGGATCGGGGAAGCCGATTGCCGCGGTAGATATTCCTTCGGGCCTCGATGCTTTGCGCGGTGTGCCTCTCGGCGTGGCGGTCAGAGCGGCCAGTACGTACACCTTCGGGTATGCCAAGATCGGCCAGATACTCTATCCGGGCGCTGCGTACGTGGGCGAGCTTACGGTTGTGGATATTTCACTTCCCTCCGCCGCCGAAAAAGAACTTGGCACCGATGGAGAGGTTGTGGACGGGGATCTGCTAAGAAGCTTCCTCAAGGTGCGCAGCCCGTGGGCGCACAAGGGAAGCTTCGGTCACGCCCTCATTGTCGCGGGCTCAACCGGCAAAACAGGAGCAGCGGCCATGACATCAAGCGCTGCGCTCAAGATAGGCGCGGGACTTGTGACCCTGGTGATACCGAGAAGCCTCAATGGCATCATGGAAGTTAAATTAACCGAGGCGATGACCTACCCGATCGAGGACAATGCAAAGGGTCACCTGACTCAGGATGCTTTTAATGAGATAGCAGCGTTTGCCCACGACAAAGACGTGGTGATCATCGGTCCGGGCCTTTCAACAACGGATGAGACTATGGCGCTCGTGCGGAAGCTGTACATCGAGCTGGACAAACGCTTTGTTGTTGATGCGGATGGCATCACCAGTTTTCAGGGGCATGAGAGCCTCATAAAGGAAAAAGAAGGAAAAGCCGTTTTTACTCCTCATCCGGGTGAATTGGGACGTCTCGTCGGCTTGAGCCCTGCGCAGGTTAACGAGGATCGATTGGCTATAGGCCGTCGCTTCGTTGGTGCCCATAAAATCAACCTGGTGCTGAAAGGCGCGCGAACGACCACCTTCGGGGCCGACGGCTCTCTATTCGTCAATCCAACAGGGAATGCGGCACTTGCCAAGGGCGGAAGCGGTGATATACTAACAGGTTTCATAGGAGGTCTTGTCTCGCAGGGATATACGCTCCCTGAGGCCTCTCTTCTCGGCGTCTATCTTCACGGCTATATCGCCGACCGCTGGGTCGAGAAGAATAGCGACATGGATCTTCTTGCAGGAAACCTGTTGGAGGGGCTCGGGGAAGCGCTTCGGGAAATCAGGAGTGGAACGGATAGAGTTTATATCAAGAAAAGCCTCTGACACTGTTATGATCGGAGAGTGCATCGGAAGAGGTTCGATGGCTGGTGATGTCTTTCTCCTTTCCGGAGAATTAGGCGCCGGCAAAACCCAGTTTGTTAAAGGATTGGCGAAAGGGCTCGGTGTATCCGATTGGGAGCACGTGGTTTCGCCTTCATTTACGTTGCTGAATACGTACTCAGGAAAGATCGGTTTATGCCATGTGGATCTTTACCGGCTCGAGTCCACTGACGTGACGGAGCTCGGGATAGAGGAGTATCTCGACACTACTGTTGTGGCGGTCGAATGGGCTGAGAAGTCTCCATGGTGGGATAACGCCATGAAGGTGAGTATCACGGTTAACGAACAAGAGGAGAGAAAGATCGTTTTGGAGGTTGGTGATGCTGGTCGTGCAAAAGTATGGCGGGACATCCGTTGCGAATCTTGATAGAATCGCTAACGTCGCGAAGCGGGTCATCGATTACAACAAAAAGAATTGTGGTCTGGTAATTGTGGTTTCCGCAATGTCAGGCGAAACCGACAGGTTGCTGGGATTAGCGCACGGTGTTGCGAAATTTCCTGACGAACGCGAGGTCGATGTGCTGATTTCGACCGGCGAACAGGTAACGTCAGCCCTTCTTGCAATTACGCTCAAAGAGATGGGGTATGATGCTGTCTCGGTTCTGGGTCACCAGGTCCCGATCGTTACGGATTCGGCCTTCGGGAAGGCGCGAATCTCTGACATCGATGAGACAAAGATCCGAACGGAACTGGGGAAAGGTAAAGTGGTCGTGGTTCCCGGTTTCCAGGGTGTGGATGAGGAAGGGAACATCACAACGCTCGGCCGGGGAGGCTCTGACACAACCGCAGTGGCAGTGGCAGCAGCGCTCAAAGCCGATGTGTGCGAGATATACACGGATGTTGACGGGGTCTACACGACCGATCCCAACATCACCACTAAAGCCCGCAGGCTGAACAGGATATCGTATGACGAGATGCTGGAGATGGCCTCACTCGGGGCCAAGGTCTTAGAGATCAGATCGGTCGAGATGGCAAAAAAGTACAAGGTTCCGCTTCTCGTCAAATCATCTCTCGTGGAAGGCAAAGGCACACTCGTGTGTGAGGAGGTACCGGATATGGAACAGGTAGTTGTTTCAGGCGTAACCTATAACAAGAACGAGGCGAAGGTAACGGTTAACGGCGTCCCTGACCGGCCGGGAGTTGCCTCCAGGATCTTCACAACATTGGCCGATGCAAACATCGTCATAGATATGATCGTTCAGAACGTGAGTCACGACAAAAAAACCGATATCACGTTTACGCTGGGCAAGGCCGACGCAAAGAAAGCACAAAAAATAATGGCAGGTCTCGCTACCGAAATCGGAGCCGAAACCGTTGAAGTGGACGAGCGTATAGCCAAAGTCTCCATCGTCGGCCTGGGAATGCGTTCTCACGCCGGAATAGCGGCTAAAATGTTCGCGCTGCTCTCCGGTGAAGGCATCAATATCGAGATGATCGGCACGTCGGAAATCAAGGTTTCCTGTGTTATCGATCAGAAGTACGGCGAGCTGGCTGTGCGCGCTCTCCATACCGGTTTCGGGCTCGATGCAGACGAAGATGTGCAGGAGGAGCGGTGAGGATCGACTTCTACGACACCACCCTGCGCGACGGGGCCCAGTCCGAAGACATCTCCTTCTCCCTGCTCGATAAACTGAGGGTCACGGAGAAGCTGGACGAATTCGGTATGGACTTCGTTGAAGGGGGTTGGCCCGGCTCAAACCCCAAAGACCTGCAGTATTTTGCAGAGGTGAAAAAGCTTCATCTCAAGCGTACAAATATCGTTGCGTTCTCCAGCACGATACGGTCCGGGTCGCGGCCTGAAGAGGACGAAGGCATGAGGACCGTGCTGGAGGCCGACACGCGCTATGTGGCCGTTGTGGGCAAAGCCTGGGACCTCCACGTGAGAGATGCGCTGAAGGTGAGTCTTGATACGAATCTCAAGATGATCGAGCAGACGATCGCCTATCTTAAGAAACAGGGCCGCACTGTTTTCTTTGATGCGGAGCATTTTTTCGACGGCTGCAAGAGGAACAGGCAGTATGCGATGAAAGTCCTGAAAACAGCCGAGGAGGCCGGAGCAGACGTACTCGTGCTCTGCGACACGAATGGCGGAAGCATGCCCTTTGAAATAGCGGCTGAGACTGCCGATGTCCGCAAAGCCTTCAGCCTGCCGCTCGGTATTCACGCACATAACGATACGGAATCGGCAGTGGCAAACAGCATCATGGCCGTTAAAGCCGGCTGCACGCAGGTTCAGGGCACGATAAACGGTTATGGTGAGCGGTGCGGCAATGCAAACCTCTGCTCAATCATTCCTAACATTACCGTCAAAATGGGTTTTGACGGTGCCGACCGGTTACATCTGGAGAAACTGAAAGAGCTGAGCCTCTTCATCGATGAGATGGCCAACTTTGTCCCGGACAAGCACAGGGCTTATGTCGGTGATGCCGCTTTTGCACACAAAGGCGGTATCCATGTGAGCGGGGTCAGAAAAAATCCAGAGACGTACGAGCACATTGAGCCGCATCGCGTGGGCAATAGGCAGCGCGTGCTCGTCTCCGATCTCTCCGGCGAGAGCACTATTCTCTATAAGGCCAAAGAGCTCGGCATTGACATCGAAAAGGATAAGAAGGCCGTCAAAGAGGTGTTGAAGAGGGTCAAGGAGCTTGAGCACGGAGGATATCAGTTTGAAGGCGCCGAAGGCTCTCTGGAGCTTCTCATGAAGAGAGCGCTCGGCCTGCACAGGAAATATTTCGATCTGATCGGCTTCCGCGTGATCGTGGAAAAGAAAGAGAAGGATGCGTCCGTTTCGGAGGCAACAATCCTCGTTAGAGTCGGCGAGAAAGTTGAACACACGGCCGGGTTGGGAAGCGGACCGGTCCACGCACTCGACAATGCCTTGAGAAAAGCCTTGCTCAAATTCTATCCGGTGCTGAGCGAGGTCTCGCTCGTTGATTACAAGGTCAGGGTGCTCTCCAGCAAAGATGGGACCGCTTCGGTCACACGCGTGTTGATCGAATCGACCGACGGTAAGAATGCCTGGGAGACGCTGGGAGTATCGGAGAATATACTCGAGGCGAGCTGGCAGGCGCTCGTGGACAGCATCGACTATAAGCTGCTTCTTGAAGAGGAGAAGAAGTAATGAAACGGTTGCTCGACATGAGGGATGGGACAAAAGAGCTGAACAT
Organism: uncultured delta proteobacterium; assembly: GCA_963825005.1. Taxonomy (GTDB): domain Bacteria; phylum Desulfobacterota; class Syntrophorhabdia; order Syntrophorhabdales; family WCHB1-27; genus JADGQN01. Next base: position 523,941 of record CAWGRP010000013.1, read on the forward strand.
CCTGCGCGCGCTCGACACCTACCAGCGACCTTTCAGTGTTGTCGGCTCGTACAGACTGATAGACGATGGCCTGAGGCCTGAAGCGACGGTTATCATCAAGGCGGGCAAAGCAGAGATGCATGAGGCTTCGACCGGCGTGGGACCGGTCGATGCGCTTGCCAATGTTCTCAAGAAATCGCTCGGCTCGATATTTCCGTTTTTAGACGATGTGAAGCTGGTTGACTTCGCCTCGCGCATCAGCGACACCAGGTCGGGAACTCAAGCCAGGGTCGAAGTTTCTATCATCTTCACCGACGGCACCCAGATCTGGAGTGTCGCCGCCGTCTCTGAGAACATCAATATGGCATCCTTTATGGCGCTCCTCGATGGTTTTGAGTACGCCATCCTTATTAAGAAAAAGTAGTTAAAATAAGTATTTGCAGCGGTTTTTGAGGTGTAAAGCATGTTGACAAGCGGCGTGCCCGAGATTATATTGAACTTGTACATAAATCGAGCGGGAGGATTGTGCGATGGCTAAAAAGGTGATTGGAATTGATCTAGGGACCACATTTTCGGTTGTGGCTATCATGGAGGGTGGTGAGCCGAAGGTCATCATCAACGAAGAGGGAAATAGACTTACGCCGAGCGTTGTTGCGTTCACAAAAGAGGGCGAGGTGCTTGTGGGCCAGGTTGCGAAACGGCAGGCGATCACCAACCCTGAGAATACAGTTTTTTCTATAAAAAGGTTCATGGGAAGGCGGTACAGCGAGGTACAGAACGAGAGGGTTCCCTACAAACTGGTCGCTGATTCCAACGGCAACGCCAGGGTAGAAGCGAGGGGAAAGCAATACACGCCCCAGGAAATCTCAGCCTTTATATTGCAGAAGCTGAAAAAATCTGCGGAAAACTATCTGGGTCAACCCGTGGAGGACGCGGTCATCACGGTGCCTGCATATTTCAATGATTCGCAGAGACAGGCGACGAAGGATGCCGGCAGAATAGCAGGTCTCAACGTGCTGCGCATCATCAATGAGCCCACAGCTTCAGCGCTTGCCTATGGTCTCGATAAGCAGAAGAACGAGACGATAGCTGTCTACGATTTTGGCGGTGGTACGTTTGATATCTCCATCCTTGAGGTGGGCGACAACGTCGTCGAAGTGAAGTCCACCAACGGCGACACGCACCTCGGCGGCGACGACATCGATGAGCGGGTTATGGATTGGATCGTGGCAGAGTTCAAGAAAGACCAGGGTATTGACCTGTCCAAGGATAGAATGGCTCTGCAGAGGCTGAAGGAAACAGCGGAAAGGGCAAAGATCGAGTTGTCGGCCACGATGGAGACAGAAATAAACCTGCCCTTCATCACGGCTGATCAGTCAGGGCCGCGACATTTAAACATGAAGCTGACGCGTGCGAAGCTGGAACAGATTGCTGACGATCTTTTCGCAAGATCGATGGAGCCGTGCAAGAAGGCGCTCGATGATGCGAAACTGAAGGCATCCGATATCCACGAGGTTGTGCTCGTCGGCGGATCGACCAGGATACCGAAAGTGCAGGAACTGGTGAAACAGTTCTTCGGACGCGAGCCACACAAGGGTGTGAACCCTGACGAGGTGGTTGCGCTTGGCGCAGCGGTTCAGGCGGGCGTGCTCGCCGGTGAGGTGAAAGATGTGTTGCTTCTCGATGTGACACCACTTTCTCTCGGCATCGAAACATTGGGCGGCGTGATGACAAAGATCATCGAGAGGAACACGACAATACCCACGAGAAAAAGCCAGATTTTTACGACTGCCGAGGACAATCAGACGAGTGTTGAGATTCATGTGCTCCAGGGAGAGAGAGAACTTGCGCGCGACAACAGAACGTTGGGGAGGTTCCACTTGATCGGTCTTCCGCCTGCGCCGCAGGGGCATGCCGCAGGTTGAGGTGACGTTCGATATCGACGCCAACGGTATTCTCCACGTTGCCGCAAAAGATATGGCCACCGGCAAGGAGCAGAATATCACCATAACGGCCTCCACAGGACTCACCGAGCAGGACATCCAGAAGATGGTGAAGGACGCGGAGGTCAATGCAGAAGAGGATAGAAAGAAGAAAGAAGAAGTCGAGGCGCGTAACCAGCTCGACAATCTCGTTTATGGAACGGAAAAGACGCTGAATGAGAGTAAAGACAAGCTGAGCGCCGAAGACATCTCATCCGTCGAGAGCGCTCTTTCGGCTGCCAAGGATGCGCTCAAGAGTGGAGAGCTGAGCAGGATCAAGCCAGCGGTCGATGACGTTACAAAGGCGTCTCACAAACTTGCCGAACTTCTTTACAAGAGAACGTCCGAAGCCCCACCGCCCGGGGGCGGTCCGGAGCAGCAGCAGCAAGAAGGGCCAGAAGCCCGGTGGCGGCGGCTCACGCGGTAATGACGACGTGGTTGATGTAGAGTTTGAGGATGTGAAAAAGTAGCAGGAGAGTAGCAGCACACTAGGAGGATAAATGGTAATCGGCTATAAGAATGATAAGAGCTCGAAGGAAAAGCTTTTTATTCCGGCTGAGCTTCCCATACTGCCGCTTCGGGGCACGGTTGCGTATCCTGACCTGATCATACCTTTGGTTGTGGGTCGGGAAAAATCGATAAAGCTCATAGATGACGCCATGTCGAGAGACAGGCTTATCGGGATCATCACACAGAAAAACCCCGATATTGAGGAGCCGGGCCTCGAAGACCTGTACACCGTCGGATGCGTGGCTACCATCATGAAGATGGTGAAGATGGTAGACGGCAGCCAGCGGATCGTCGTTCAGGGTTTGTGCAGGTTTAAATTGATTGAGTTCTCTGAGACCGAACCCAATTTCAGGGCGCGCATTCTTCCCGTCTTTGAGGAGTACCAGAAGGACATCGAAATCGATGCCATGTACATAAACCTTAAGAACCTTTACAAGAAGGCGGTTGAGATTGCGCCCTATCTTTCCTCTGAGCTCGCGCAGATCGCGGCGAAGATCGAGAGTCCCGGCAATCTGGCCGACCTTGTAGCGTCTACGGTGAATATCAGCGCAGCCGAGAGACAGGAGATTCTCGAAAAGATAGACATCAAGGAGCGGCTCAAGAAAGTCACCATTCTTCTCAACAGAGAGCTCGAAACGCTGGAACTGAGCACGAAGATACAGTCCCATATAAAAGAAGGGCATAGACAAGACGCAGCGTGAGTATTATCTCCGGGAACAGCTTAAAGCGATACAGAAGGAGCTGGGCGAGGTCGACGAACGCTACACCGAAATAGATGAGTTGCGCAAGAAGATGGTCGAAGCAAAGATGCCGCCGGATATCCAGAAGATCACTGAAAAGGAGCTCGACCGGTTGTCCAAGATGAGTCAGATGTCTGCTGAGTACACCGTATCCCGGACGTATATCGACTGGCTGGTGGACCTTCCCTGGACACGTGCCACTGAGGACAATCTTGTCATACAGGATGCGAGGCGCATTCTCAATGAGGACCACTACGATCTCGAAAAGGTGAAGAAAAGGATTCTGGAGTATCTGGCAGTCAGAAAGCTGAAGTCGGATATGAAGGGGCCGATCCTCTGTTTCGTAGGCCCTCCGGGTGTTGGAAAGACGTCCCTGGGAAAATCGATAGCGAGGGCTCTCGGGCAGGAAATTCATGCGGATCTCCCTGGGCGGCATACGGGATGAGGCAGAGATCAGGGGCCACAGGAGAACGTACGTCGGCGCTCTTCCGGGAAGGGTCGTGCAGGGGATTAAGAAAGCAGGCTCGAACAACCCTGTATTCATGCTCGACGAGGTGGATAAGATAGGCATGGACTTCAGGGGCGATCCTTCGAGTGCGTTGCTTGAGGTCCTGGATCCCGAGCAAAACTTTTCTTTCAGCGACCACTACCTTGAGGTGCCGTTCGACCTTTCAAAGGTGATGTTCATAGCAACGGCGAACCTTCTCGACCCGATTCCTCCGGCGCTCAAGGACAGGATGGAGGTGTTGGAACTGCCGGGGTATACCGAAGAAGAGAAGGTGATGATCGCACGCGAGTTCATTATCCCGAAAGAACTCAACGAACACGGACTGAATGCCGATCATGCTTGCATTTGAAGATGACGCCTTGAGCCTGATTGTTCGTTCCTACACCAAAGAGGCAGGCGTGAGGAACATGGAGCGGGAGATAGCTGCCGTCTGCCGGTCCGTGGCTCGGGATGTTGCGGAGGGAAAGACGGAAAAGACAACCGTGGCTGCGAAGGACATCCATAAGTTACTCGGCCCGATCAAGTTTTACTCGGAGATCGCGGAGCGGACAAAATACTCGGGCGTTGCAACGGGTCTTGCATGGACTTCAACCGGCGGAGACATCATCTTCGTTGAGGCGACCAAGATGCCGGGTAAGGGCAATCTTTCGCTCACAGGCCAACTCGGTGACGTGATGAAGGAATCTGCTCAGGCCGCTCTGAGTTACATACGGAGCAAGACGCAGGAGTTCAACATCCCTGTAGATTTTTTTGAGAAGCAGGATTTGCACATCCACGTGCCGCAAGGCGCCATTCCCAAGGACGGCCCTTCCGCCGGAATCACGATGATGGTGGCTCTGGTCTCGCTGCTCACCGACAAACACGTAAGAAACGACGTAGCTATGACAGGCGAGATCACGCTACGCGGCCTTGTGTTGCCCATCGGCGGCGTGAAGGAGAAGGTTCTCGCGGCCAAACGGGCGGGAATCAAGAGTGTGATGTTACCGAAGATGAACGAAAAAGACCTGGAAGAGGTGCCGGAAACAGTCAAAGAGAATATGAAATTCAAGTTCATAGAGCGGGTAGATGAGGCTGTAGAATACGCGTTGACGCACCCGCCGGAAGAGGCTTCGGCACGTAAATAGGCGGGGTCCAGGCTCCGGAAGGCCAAGGGGCAGGTAGCCAACAGGTTACCCGCCCCTTTTTTTGTGCAGGCTGAGAGCCATGCCGGTAGGCCCGTTATGTCCGGCGTGAGTCCATCCCATATTGACTTGCAGCGTTTTTTCTCGCAATATATTTCCCTTATGGAACAGATCATAGTCAGCAAGGCCGGTGAGAATTCAATCACCTCCGGCCATCTCTGGATTTTCAGTAATGAGGTGCGAGAGCGACCCGAAGATCTTCCTGCGGGCGAACTTGTCGAGGTTCACGGCCAAAAAGCAGGCTTCATCGGTATCGGTTATATCAACCCGAAGCAGCCTGATCATGGTCCGTCTGCTGGCGAGGCAGCGCGTCGCAGTCGATCAGGCTTTTTTTGAAAGAAGGATCAGCAGCGCCCTCAAACTGCGCGAAGGCAGGTTCGAGGAGAGTTTCAGAGTGGTGAACGCAGAATCCGACTTTCTTCCCGGCCTTATCATTGACAAGTACGAAGATTCTGTTGCGATCCAGCTGTTGACCTGTGGCATGGAACAAAAAAAGGAGATGATCGTCGCAGCAATAGAGCGCGTGCTTTCACCCGGCAGCATCGTGCTCCGAAATGAAAGCCCTGCCAGGCAGGAGGAGGGATTGCCGCTCTATACGCAGATAGTAAAGGGCAGGGTGGATCAGGAGATCATGATCAGGATAGGGCCGCTCTCTTTCCTTGTCGATCTGCTGGCCGGCCACAAAACAGGCTTCTACTTTGACCAGAGAGAGAACCGCCTCTTGACCAAACAATTTGCGCCCGGTGCCACGGTGCTCGACTGCTTTTCGTACACATGCGGCTTCGGTCTCTACGCGCTTTATTTTGGCGCGCGGAGCGTGACGTTTGTAGACTCATCTGCGAGAGCTCTTGAGCTTGGGCAGGAAAATATGAAACTCAACAAACTATCCGGCGGCGAATTCGTAAAGGCCGACGTGTTCGATTTTTTGAAGGCCTCTGATCATGACTACAATCTTATGATACTCGATCCCCCGAGCTTCATAAAATCGAGAAAGAAAGTGAAGGAAGGAGAAAAGGGGTATATAGATCTTCATAAGAAGGCGCTGCGAAGGCTCGCGGACGGCGGCCATCTCTTCACCTTTTCATGCTCTCACCACATGAAGAAACAGCGATTCCGGGACATACCCAGAATAGCAGCTTACGGCAAAGCCGACCTCTACCTGATCAACGAGCTTTCGCAGAACATAGATCATCCGGTGTTACTCACTATCCCGGAGACCGAATACTTGAAGGGGTTGATTTTACGGGTGGCGAAGCGATAAGAATGGCCAGCTTTGGCCCTGGGCTTGCAAGGTTGCAATGAACACTATGGAGCTGGATTAGTGAACAACGGGAGATATCGGCAAATCTGATATTGCTGCTTTGTGCCCGTGGGGTTATATTCTAGTACGGTATCCGCGGTTAGCGCCGTCCTACTGTGTGCCGGCCCATCTTTGCGGCTGTGGGCATGAAAGCCGGACTGGTCCCTCGGGTGCGCCGGGGTGATGGCTGTCCTCATTGTTTTTTTCTTGGAGGTGTTCTCTTGGCGTCATTTATGTTTAATTCTCACGTATCGAGAAAGGTGCTCATTGCCATTTCGATCACACTCGGTTTCTTACTTTTTGCGTTCTTCCTTGAGGGAGCGCCGCAATCGGTTCTGGCGGACACTGTATTGATACCGTCCTTTGGCAATGGAAAAGTGAAAGTCCGAATCTATACGGACTACTTCTGCGGCCCCTGCTCGCTGGTGGAACCCCAACTGGAAGGAAGACTGACGCAGCTTGTGAACAAAAATCTGGCAACCGTCACCTTTGTCGACACGCCGATACATCCTCCGACCCCCATTTATGCGCGCTATTTCCTGTACATCTTGAATCAAAAAAAGGATTTCGATTACGTGCTGCGCGTCAGGGCCTTGCTCTTTGCGGCCGCAAAAAACAACATCACGGAAAAAGAGAAGCTGGAGGAGTACCTTGTCAAGAACCAGATCAGATTCTGGGAATTCGACACGAAACCAACGTTTACGGCTCTCCAGAAGTATCTCGACCAGGATGGCATCAACAGCACGCCCACGGTCGTGATAGAAGATGGCCAGAAGAAAGGTGTTTATAAAGGTGGTCCGGATATCCTGAAGGCGCTTGATCAGCTTAAGTAATCTGTAGCTGCTCCGCCGGCACTATTGCAGACCCCCCCTTGACCTTCGCCTCGCCAATCCCTATTTTTTTCTTAATCGTGTTTGGCGGAAAGGGTGCAGCTTGCCGGGGGCTGAAAGTACTGGACTATTATACCAATTTGCATTCAAGATGGAGACCGAGGCGGCAGCGAGGAGCCGACGAAGGCGTACTACTAGTACGTCGAGGAGAGCGACCGGCAGCACACCCACCTGCGGCGGGTACCCGGAAGGTATACACTTGAAGGCTAATTGGTATTAAACGGATCAGGCTCGCTGAAAGGCCTGTCGGGCCTAAACAACCAAAAACTACTTGACAAGATTAGGCCAAAGTGATATTATCCTCAAGCTTTCCCCGGAATTATCAGGCAAAGCAGCGCATAGCTATCCCTTTACAAGGGATTATTTTTTTGGAGGAATGATGCCTACTATTAACCAGTTAGTAAGGCGAGGGAGAGAAGCCGCTAAAAATAAGAGCGCATCGCCCGCGCTCATGAGCTGCCCTCAGAGACGCGGAGTTTGCGTGAGAGTCTACACGACTACTCCGAAGAAACCTAACTCCGCTTTACGCAAGGTCGCCAGAGTACGTCTCACAAACGGCATGGAAGTGACCACGTATATACCTGGCATAGGTCATAACCTCCAGGAACACTCCGTTGTTCTGATTCGTGGCGGAAGGGTTAAGGATTTACCGGGCGTGAGATATCACATCATACGCGGCTCGCTCGACGCCAGCGGCGTGCAGAACAGAAAGAAAAGCAGATCTAAATATGGCGCCAAAAAGCCAAAACAGTAACCGAAGCTTCTAAAGGAGGAGCGTAGTGCCCAGGAAAGGATAGGGTATCCAAAAGAGAACGATTGTCCGACCCGAAGTACAATGATGTACTGGTGCAGAGGTTTATTAATTGCGTAATGCTGGATGGCAAGAAAAGCCTCGCCAGCAGATTGGTCTACCGTGCCTTTGAGGCGATAGAGAAAAAGACAAAAGAGGATCCGTTCAAGGTCTTCACCAAGGCGATGGACAACGTCAAGCCGGAACTGGAAGTTAAGGCCAGGAGGGTTGGCGGCGCAACCTATCAGGTCCCTGTCGAGGTCCGCATGGATCGTAAGATCTCCCTGGCAATCCGTTGGATCTTGAGATACGCACGTGAACGCTCGGAAAAAACTATGATTGACAAACTTGCATCGGAAATTATGGATGCATACAACAATAAAGGCGGAGCAATAAAGAAAAGAGAGGATACTCTCAAGATGGCTGAGGCCAACAAGGCTTTCGCTCATTACAGGTGGTAGAAGTGCAGGAAATTATCAGAAACGTCGGCATCATGGCTCACATAGACGCCGGCAAGACAACAGCAACCGAGCGAATGCTCTTTTATACGGGCGTCAATACCAGGATTGGTGAAGTGGATGAAGGTACGTCCACCATGGATTGGATGGAACAGGAAAAAGAGCGCGGCATTACGATCACCGCAGCGGCTACAACCTGCTTCTGGAGAAATCACCGGATAAATATTATCGACACACCGGGTCACATCGATTTTACCGTCGAGGTCGGGCGATCGCTCAGAGTGCTGGATGGGGCCGTGGCCCTCTTTTCCGGGGTTGAGGGCGTTGAGCCGCAGTCAGAGACCGTATGGCGGCAGGCTGACCGGTACGAGGTTCCGCGCATCGCCTTCGTTAATAAGATGGATAGGCCGGGCGCCGATCTGGACAAGTGTGTGGCGATGATCCGCGAGGTCCTCAAGGCAAACCCTGTGCTTCTCCAGTTGCCCATAGTTGAAAACGATGAGTTCGTCGGTGTAGTTGATGTCATATCTCAGAAGGCCTACGTGTACGATAATGATCGACTCGGCAGCGAGTACTCGACAGCCGAGGTGCCTGCCGGACTCCAGGTGCGGCTGGAAACCGCGCGGGAAGCGATGTTTGAGAAACTGGCGGAAATTGACGATGCCCTCATGGAAACCTATTTACACGGAGGCGAGATCCTCGCATCAGAGTTGAAGCGGGTCATCCGGAAAGGCACCCTGAGCCAGACCATCCTGCCGGTGCTCTGCGGCTCTGCTTTCAAGAATAAAGGAATTCAATTTATCCTCGATGCGATTGTCGACTACCTACCTTCACCCCTCGACGTTTCTCCATACATGTGCTGGACAGAGGATGGGCAAGAAACCCAGTTGATCGGTTCGAAAGAAGAGCCCTTCAGCGGCCTCGTCTTCAAGATCATGAATGACCCTTTTGCCGGGCAGCTCTGCTTCATGCGCATTTACTCCGGAAGGCTGCACCGTGGCGAGACGGTGCTGAACAGCTCAAAGGGCAAAACCGAAAGAATAGGCAGAATTTTGAGGCTCCACGCTAACAAGCGGGAAGAGGTCAAGCACGTGGAAGCAGGCGACATCTGTGCTGTCTCCGGCCTGAAGACCGCATCCACCGGCAATACCTTCACAAACCCTGACACTCCTCTGCTCTTCGAGACGATAGAGGTGCCGACGCCGGTTATCTCAGTTGCCATAACGCCTAAGAAAAAAGATGATCTGAAAAAGATGTGGTTCGTTTTCAATCAGTTCACTATCGAAGATCCATCACTGACGGTGAAGATGGATACTGATACCAACGAGGTGATTCTTTCCGGTATGGGAGAGCTTCATCTCGATATAGTGATGGACCGCGCAAAACGTGAACACAATCTTGAGATGTCCTTTTCGCCGCCTCAGGTTGCCTACCGCGAAACGATTACCAGGAAAGCAACAGCGGTGGGCAAATATGTGAAGCAGTCAGGAGGCAGGGGCCAGTACGGGCACGTGGTGCTGGAGATATCTCCGCTGGAGGGCAAGGAATTCGAGTTTGAGAACAAGACAGTCGGCGGCGTTATTCCCAAGGAATACATGTCGAGCATAGAAAAAGGTGTCAGAGAAGCACTGGAAAAAGGTGTGGTCCTCGGGTACACGCTGCTCAACATAAAGGTCGACCTGATCGATGGCTCCTACCACGAAGTCGATTCGTCGGAGCTGGCCTTCAAGCTTGCAGCCTCCATGGCATTCAAAGAGGCAGTAAGAAAAGCGAACCCGATTGTCCTGGAGCCGGTTATGAAGGTCGACGTCAATATCACTCCTGAGCATCTGGGATCGGTTGTCGGTGATATAGCGGCGAGGCGCGGAAGGGTGTCAACGATCGATGACAGGAATGATGCCAAGTATGTTCTTGCGTACGTGCCGTTGGGGGAGATGTTCGGTTATGCCACCAATCTGCGCTCTATGACCCAGGGACGGGGTTATTACCACATGGAGTTCTTCCACTATGCTCCTGCCCCGGCATCGATTTTCGAAGCGCTGAAGAAGACCAGAGAAAAAACGCACGGAGGCACTTTATGGCTAAGAAAAAGTTTGAGCGGACGAAACCCCATGTGAACGTCGGAACCATAGGTCATATCGATCATGGGAAGACCACCCTCACCTCGGCCATTACTCGCTGCCTTGCCTCAAAGGGCATGGCAGAGTGGATCCCGTTTGATCAGATAGATAAAGCCCCGGAAGAGAAGGAGCGCGGTATCACGATCGCGACCGCCCACGTGGAATACGAGACCGCCAAGCGCCACTATGCGCACGTGGACTGCCCGGGACACGCTGACTATATCAAGAACATGATCACCGGTGCAGCCCAGATGGATGGCGCCATCCTGGTGGTCGGCGCCAACGACGGTCCCATGCCCCAGACCAGAGAGCACATCCTCCTCGCCCGCCAGGTCGGTGTCCCTTTCGTGATTGTCTACCTGAACAAGGTGGACATGGTGGATGATCCCGAACTAATAGAGCTCGTTGAACTGGAGCTCCGTGAACTCTTAACAGCCTATGAGTATCCCGGCGACAAGATCCCCATCATCCGGGGTTCAGCCCTTAAAGCTCTTGAATGCGGTGACGGCGATCCCAACTGCCCCCACTGCAAATCGATCTATGAATTGCTCGATGCCTGCGACAACTACATCCCGGAACCGGTCCGTGCCCTCGACAAGCCCTTTCTCATGCCGGTCGAAGACGTCTTCTCCATCTCCGGCCGCGGTACCGTGGTGACCGGCCGTGTGGAACGAGGCGTGATCAAACCGGGTGAGGACGTGGAGATCGTCGGTTTCCGCCCCACCGCCAAAACGGTTGCCACCTCCGTCGAGATGTTCCGCAAGATCCTCGACCAGGGCCAGGCAGGCGATAACATCGGTGTCCTCCTCCGGGGCACCAAGAAAGAAGACGTGGAACGGGGTCAGGTCCTTGCCAAGCCCGGCAGCATCACCCCCCATACGAAGTTCAAGGCAGAGGTCTACATTCTCACGAAAGAAGAGGGTGGCCGTCATACCCCCTTCTTCACCGGCTACAGACCGCAGTTCTACTTCCGGACGACTGATGTCACCGGCATAGCCCAGCTGCCCGAAGGGGTGGAGATGGTCATGCCCGGAGACAACGTGACGCTCGCCGTGACGCTCGTTACCCCCATCGCCTTAGAGAAGGAGCTGCGCTTTGCCATCAGGGAAGGCGGCAAGACCGTGGGTGCAGGGGTAGTCACGGAGATCCAGGAATAGTATCCAGTATAGCTGACACAGCGTAGGAGCCAGGAAATGAGGCAGCGAATAAGGATTTGCCTGAAAGCCTTTGATCATAGATTGCTCGACCAGTCCGTAAAAGAGATCGTCGAGGCAGCGAAGAAAACGGGAGCACAGGTGGTTGGCCCCGTTCCCTTGCCCACGATGATCCAGAAGTTCTGTGTTTTGAGGTCTCCTCACATCGACAAGAAATCGCGTGAGCAGTTCGAGATACGGACGCATAAGCGACTGATTGATATTGTTGAGCCGACCCAGCAGACAGTGGACGCACTTATGAAGCTCGAGCTTTCGGCTGGAGTCGACGTGGAGATCAAGTCTTAGGGAGACGTGTGATGGCCAAAGCAGATGTACTTGACATAAAGGGCGCGAAAGTCGGCGAAGTGGATATTAAGGATGAGGTATGGAATGTCGACGTGAAGCCGTACCTGATTCATGATGTTGTGGTAATGCAGTTGGCCAACCGCAGGAGAGGTACCGCTTCAACGAAAACAAGATCAGACGTCTCGGGCGGCAGCAAGAAGCCGTACCGGCAAAAAGGAACCGGCAGGGCGCGGGCGGGCTCCTCTACATCTCCTCTTTGGCCTGGAGGCGGTGTGGTATTCGGACCACATCCGAAAGAGTACAGGATGTCACTCCCGAAGAAAGTGAAAAAAAGCGCTCTCAGGTCAGCGTTAAGCCAGCGTTATCAGGAAGCGAATGTCAAGTTCCTCGATAAGATCGCCCTCGACGGGATCAGCACGAAAGGATTCAACGGAATCGTGAAAGGCTTAAGTCTTACCAAACCTCTCTTCGTCGTAAGTGAGAAGGATGAGGCGCTCGAAAAATCTGCCCGGAACATTCCATACGTAAAGATCCTGCGCGCTGAGGGTCTTAACGTCTACGACATAATAAGGCACGACCAGTTCGTCGTGACACTTGATGCGTTAAAGCGCATAGAAGAGGCATTGGTGCCATGAACCAGTACGATGTAGTATTACGCCCGATTGTAACGGAGAAGAGTTCTCTTGCGAAAGAGGCTGGTAACCAGTACGTCTTTGAAGTGGCTCGCGATGCCAACAAAATCGAGATCGCCAAGGCGGTTGAGCGTCTTTTTAAGGTCAAGGTGCTCGCGGTCCGTGTGATGAATATGGAAGGAAAGAAGAGACGCCTCGGCAAATTCGCGGGCAAGCGCTCTGATTGGAGAAAAGCCATCGTTAAGATTGGCCCCAAAGACAAAATTTCTTTCTTTGAAGGTGCATGATGGGAGTCAAGGAATTCAGGCCGACGTCTGCCGGCAGACGGTTCATGAGCGGCCTCACATTCGATGAAATAACGGAAAATAAGCCTGAGAAGGCGCTCGTCAAGCGTCTCAAGAAGACGGGCGGCAGAGGCAATACGGGAAGGATCACGACGCGCCACATCGGCGGAGGCCACAAGAGAAAATACAGGGTCATCGATTTCAGGCGCGACAAGATGGAGATCGAAGGCAAGGTGGCCAGCATCCAGTATGATCCGAACCGGTCCGCCAATCTGGCTCTTATCCATTACGTGGACGGCGAGAAACGTTACATTATTGCGCCTCTGGGCGTGAAAGTCGGCGATAAAATCGTCTCAAGCAAGAAGGGCGATACTGAAATCAAGGAAGGCAACTCTCTTCCTTTAAAGTTGATACCGGTTGGTACCCTCGTGCACAATGTGGAAGTCAAGCCCGGGAAAGGGGCACAACTTGCACGGAGCGCAGGTAGCTTCTGCCAGCTCGTCGCCAAAGAAGGAGAATACGCAACGGTCAGACTTCCTTCCGGCGAGGTGAAACTGATCCATCTCACCTGCACCGCTACTATCGGTCAGGTCGGCAATATCGAGCACGAAAATATAACGATCGGTAAGGCCGGTCGCTCCAGATGGATGGGTATTCGGCCCACGGTGAGGGGCGTAGCTATGAACCCTGTCGATCATCCGCTGGGTGGCGGTGAAGGACGTTCCAAAGGTGGGCGCCATCCGTGCTCCCCGTGGGGGCAGCTGGCCAAAGGCTTGAAAACGAGAAAGAACAAGAGAACCGATAAGTTCATCGTAAAAAGAAGGAGTAAATAGGAGGTCTTCGTGCCGCGCTCTTTAGCAAAAGGATTCTTTTTGGACGAGTATCTGTTGGATAAGATACGAGCCGCAAAGTCGACCAGGGAAACAAAGGTCATCAAGACGTGGTCGCGCCGTTCCACCATAACTCCTGATTTCCTAGGGGTGACCTTTGCCGTGCACAACGGAAAAAAGTTTATCCCGGTTTTTGTGAGTGAAGAAATGGTCGGCCATAAGTTGGGCGAATTCGCGCCTACCCGTACCTTCCACACGCACTCGGGCGACCGGAAGGCAAAGGTAGCGAAGAAGAAGGATTAGGTCTAGGGTCCAAGGGGCCGTGGGTCCAAGGGACAGAGGGTAGTTTTTCTCGAACCCTCGAACCCTGGAGACCTCGAACCCTCGACACCAGGAGTTCGAGATGGAAATAGTTGCCAAAGCGAAAATGATGAGAATTTCTCCCACGAAAGTAAGGCTCGTTGGTGAGCTGATCAAGAAAAAGAATATCAATGAAGCGATGGGCATTCTCCTGTATACGCCCAAGAAAGGCGCTTTCATTCTGAAGAAGTTACTGGACAGCGCCATCGGCAATGCACGGCAGAAGAAGTATGTTGATGTGGACACTCTTTACGTGAAGAATGTGCTCGTTGACGGTGGACCGGCGATGAAGCGATTCCTGCCCAGAGCCATGGGTCGCGCCACGAAGCTCAAGAAAAGAATCAGCCACATCACGTTAGTACTTGACGAAACATAATCTGGGAGGAGACGGAGGATAAATGGGTCAAAAGACACACCCCATTGGCTTCAGACTTGGTGTAATAAGGATCGTGGGATTCGAAATGGTTTGCAGCGAAGAATTATTCGCACTTCCTGCACGAAGACCTCAGTATGAAAAAATTCTTGAAGGCGCGGCTGTACCAGGCCGGCATCTCGAAAATGGAAATAGAGCGCGCAGCCAACAAGGATAAGAGAGCGAAGATGAATATCTGGACCTCCCGCCCCGGAATCGTTATAGGCAGGAAAGGCACGGAGGTAGAGATACTCAAGAGAGAGCTCCAGGCCATCACTGATAAAGAGATCATCCTCAACATTAACGAGGTAAAGCGCCCGGAAGTTGATGCGCAGCTCGTCTCAGAGAATGTGGCATTGCAGATCGAGCGAAGAGTCTCGTTCAGAAGGGCGATGAAACGGAACGTTTCGCAGGCAATGAAATTCGGAGCAAAGGGTATCAAGATCATGTGCGCCGGACGTCTGGCAGGCGCTGAAATGGCGAGAACGGAATGGTACCGGGAGGGAAGGGTACCCCTTCAGACCATACGAGCAGACATTGACTACGGCACTGCTGTGGCACGCACGAAATACGGCGTTATAGGCATCAAGGTGTGGCTCTTCAAGGGTGAAGTTTTCCAGGAGGCACGGTAATGCTTGCTCCAAAGAGAGTAAAATATAGAAAGCAGATGAAGGGCAGAATGACAGGTGAAGCCCTGCGGGGTAGCACAGTCAGCTTCGGCGATTATGGCCTGCAGGCCCTGGAGGCCGGTTGGCTCACCGCAAGACAGGTAGAAGCAGCACGTATAGCCCTTTCCCGTTACGTCAAGAGGACCGGAAAACTCTGGATCAGAGTCTTTCCCGACAAGCCCATCACCAAGAAACCGGCTGAGACCAGGATGGGTAAGGGCAAAGGTCCTGTCGAGGGCTGGATAGCCGTCGTGCGTCCCGGAAAGGTCCTCTATGAGATCATGGGAGTGCCCGAGGATAAGGCACGCGAGGCGATCTACATCGCATCGCAGAAGCTTCCGGTCAAGACCAGATTTGTCATGAGGAGTGAGATCGAATGAAAGCCCGTGAGATTAAGGAATTGACGGCCGAGGAACTTCTCAAGAGAGAGAAGGAACTCAAGGAAGAGATATTTAACCTGAGGTTCCAGCATTCGACCGGGCAGCTCGACAATACGGCCCGACTCAAGCAGATCAAGAAAGATATTGCGCGGGTGGAAACCGTGTTGCGTCAAAAGGCGCTGAACAAGTAGACAAAAGGACATCGAGGACAGACGAAGCACATAGAACTGAGGATATTATGGAGCCGAAGAGCGCTAACAGAAAAAAAATGATCGGTCTGGTCATCAAGGATAAGATGGACAAGACGGTCGTGGTCGAAGTGGAGAAGAGATACAAGCACTTAATGTATCAGAAGTATTTGAGCACCAAAACGCGGTGCAAGGCACACGATGAGCAGAACGCAGCGCGTATCGGTGATCAGGTGTTGATCGTCGAGACGAGACCCCTCTCCAAAGAGAAGAGGTGGGTCGTCAAAGAGATCATCAAGAAAGCAGCAGCCGTTCCTGCAGTAGCAGTAGAGGTGACCGAACAATGATACAGGCCAGAACCAGGATTGAGGTGGCTGACAATTCAGGGGCGAAGAAGCTCGGGTGCATCCAGGTGCTCGGCGGCTCGAAGAAGCGGTACGGCACGGTTGGTGATATCGTCGTTGCATCTGTGAAAGAGGTGATCCCCAACAGCAAGGTGAAGAAAGGTGAAGTGGTGAAGGCAGTCATAGTGCGCACGAGGAAAGAGATTCGTCGCACAGACGGCTCATACGTGAAGTTCGATGACAACTCGGCGGTGCTGATCAACCAGTATAACGAACCGATCGGCACTCGCATATTCGGTCCTGTGGCCAGGGAATTACGAGCAAAAAAGTTTATGAAAATTATATCATTGGCGCCCGAAGTGGTGTGAGGTTGGCATGGAGAAGCATTATCACATAAAGAAGAATGACACGGTGATGGTCACCGTCGGAAAAGACAAGGGTAAGACCGGTAAAGTGCTCCGGATTAACCAGAAGAAAGACCGTGTGATCGTCGAAAAAGTAAACGTTATCAAGAAACATGTGCGGGCCAGCCAGAAAACAAAAGGCGGCATTATGGAGCGCGAGAGCCCTATCGCAGTTTCGAACCTGATGATCTATTGCGAAAAGTGCTCGAGACCGGTGAGAGCGGGAAACAAGCTTCTCGAAGACGGCAAGAAGGTAAGATATTGCAAGAAATGCAAAGAGGTTCTGGACAAGTAGGAGGCTGTAATTGAAAACGGCTTACATGGATTTTTATGAAAATGAGGTAAGGCCTGCATTAGTCAGGAAGTTTAAGTACAAGAATGTGATGCAGGTGCCTAAACTTGAGAAGGTCGTCATCAACATAGGGCTTGGCGAGGCCATCCAGAATGTTAAAGTCCTCGACAGCGCTGCCAACGACCTTATGCTTATTGCCGGCCAGAAGCCGGTCATCACCAAGGCAAAAAAATCGATCGCATCCTTTAAGCTGCGTGCAGGCATGCCCATAGGTTGCGTTGTCACGCTGAGAAGGGAGCGGATGTACGAGTTCTTTCAGAAGTTGGTTACAATCGTGTTGCCCAGGGTGAGAGACTTCAAAGGGATCTCCTCCAAGTCTTTTGATGGCAGGGGAAATTACACGATAGGGCTCCGCGAGCAGATTATTTTTCCGGAGATCGAGTACGACAAGGTTGATAAAGTTCGCGGCATGAACATCACTATAGGAACATCGGCAAGATCGGATGAGGAAGCTCACGAGCTGTTGAGGCTTTTGGGCATGCCGTTCCGTGCTGCTTAAATAAAGGTCACTGGTGACCATATAAGCGATATGCAGGTTGTGGAGGACGCATGGCAAGAAAGAGCATGATGGAAAAGCTCAGGAATCCCGTTAAATTCGCCGTCAGGGCACGAAAAAGGTGTCTGATATGCGGCAGGCCGAGGGGCTACATTGGGAAGTTTGAAATGTGCAGAATCTGCGTCCGGAATCTCGCCCTGAGAGGCGAACTGCCTGGCGTAATAAAGTCGAGTTGGTAAGGGGGGGTATCCATGTCGATGACGGATCCCATAGCGGACATGCTGACAAGAATGCGAAACGCGATCATGGCGCGCCAGGAACTGGCCGACATGCCTTATTCGGCTATGAAATTCTCCGTAGCCAAGCTGCTCAAGGAAGAAGGGTACCTGAAGAATTACAAGGTTTATACGGATGAAGCGAGGAAGAAGTTCATTAAAGTTTACCTCAGTTACGATGAGCACAACCGGAGTGTGATTTCGGGCCTGAGAAGGGTTAGCAAACCCGGCCGCCGAGTTTACGTGAAGGCTGAGGATCTCGGAAAGAAAAGGGGCAGACTGGGAACGGGTGTTCTGTCCACTTCCCGCGGTCTGATGACCGACAAAGAAGCACTGGGAACTCACGTCGGGGGAGAATTCTTATTTCGCATCTGGTGAGGTGAACGATGTCAAGGATTGGTAAGAAGCCTATAGTCCTCCCTCAGGCGGTTAAAGTTGAACTGAAGGATGGTCTTGTTTCGGTTAAAGGTCCTAAAGGTGCGCTGTCGAGGCCTTTGG
This sequence comes from uncultured delta proteobacterium, assembly GCA_963825005.1. Lineage (GTDB taxonomy): Bacteria > Desulfobacterota > Syntrophorhabdia > Syntrophorhabdales > WCHB1-27 > JADGQN01. The sequence continues at coordinate 542,021 of CAWGRP010000013.1, forward strand.
TAGAAGGTATCGAAGTGGAGATTACCGACAAGCAGGTTAATGTGACGAGAAAGGGCGACGACAAGAGGTCGCGCAGCTATCATGGCCTGATGCGAACGCTCGTTTCGAATATGGTTGATGGAGTCTCGAAAGGCTTTGAGAAAAAACTTGAGATTGTAGGCATTGGCTATCGTTCCGAGCTTCACGGAAATAAACTTGTCTTTCACCTTGGATATTCGCATCCCATCGACTTCCCCTTGCCTACCGGGATATCTGCGGAAGTAGAGAAGCAGACCCTGGTGACCATCAAGGGAATCGACAAAGAACTGGTGGGGCAGATAGCTGCAAAGGTCAGGGGCCTTAGAAAGCCTGACCCGTATAAGGGTAAAGGCGTGAAGTACACGACAGAGGTATTGAGAAAGAAAGCCGGCAAGACCGGTAAATAGAGGGCGATGTTATGGACACGCGAGCAAAGTTAGAATCACGGGTGAGAAGAAAAAAACGCATCAGGAAGAAGATTTCGGGCAGTCCCGGGTCTCCAAGGCTTTGTGTCTACAAGAGCCTGCACCATATGTATGCCCAGTTGGTCGACGACAGTCAGGGCAAGGTGATCACCGGATTATCCACCTTGAATAAAGAGGTGGCCGGCAGCGTGAAAAAGACCGGAAATGCTGAGGCTGCTAAAGTTCTTGGTGAAGCGATTGGACGGAAAGCCCAGGAAATGGGAATCAAGAGCGTTGTCTTCGATAGAAATGGCTTTAAGTATCACGGAAGGGTTAAGGCCCTCGCAGACGGCGCCAGAGCGGCCGGATTATCCTTTTAGAGGAGGTATCTGTTGATCGAGAAGAAACGAATTAACCCAACCGAACTCGAACTGCAAGACAGGGTTGTTCACATAAACCGCGTAGCAAAGGTTGTTAAGGGCGGGCGGCGCTTCAGCTTTAGTGCAATCGTGGTCGTCGGGGACGGGAATGGTCACGTCGGCTTCGGCCTTGGGAAAGCGAACGAAGTGCCTGATGCAATCCGTAAGGCCGTCGAGCGTGCAAAAAAAGGTGTCATAGAAGTACCTTTGCACGCCGGTACGGTACCGCACGAGATAACGGGCATATACGGTTCGAGCAAGGTCTTTATAAAGCCGGCTCTTGAGGGCACGGGTGTTATCGCCGGTGGCGCCGTGCGCGCGGTTCTGGAAGTGGCTGGCGTCAGAAACATCCTGACGAAGTGCTATGGGTCGCGAAACCCTCACAACGTGGTGAAGGCCACACTGAACGGTCTCGAGATGTTGAAAAGCCCTGATGTGGCTCTGAAGCAGAGAGGGAAGGCGAAAATTGTGGAGGCATCAAGTGGCGCATCTTAAGATCAAATGGATTAAGAGTTTCATCGGGCGAACCCAGGACCAGAGAGATACCATCAGGAGTCTTGGATTCAAAAGGCTGAACGAAGAGCGGGTTGTCAAGAATACATCCGAAATACGGGGCATGGTCAAGAAGGTACTACACCTGGTGAAGGTGTTGGAGGACGTGAGATAGTCATGAAACTTGAGGATTTGAAACCGCACGAGGGCTCCAGGAAAAAGAGGAAAAGGATCGGCAGAGGCCCGGGATCAGGCCACGGAAGAACGGCCACCAAAGGAACAAAAGGACAGATCGCCCGTTCCGGCGGTACAAAAGGTAAAGGCTTTGAAGGCGGGCAGATGCCGCTCACGCGCAGAGTACCGAAAAGAGGTTTCAAGAACCCTTTCAGGAAAGAGTATGCAATCGTCAAGGTGAGCGATCTCGTGCAGTTCAAGGATGCGGGCAAGGCCGGCATTGAAGACTTTACCAGGAGCGGGCTGGTTACCAAACTGAAGAATGGAATCAAGCTTCTGGCTGACGGTGACCTGGATTTTGCCATCAAAGTTACGGTGCACAAGGCATCCAAACAGGCAGTCGAGAAGATTCGGGCCCACGGCGGTGAGGTGGAGGTGATACCTTAATGAGTGGCTTTCAGAATATCGGAAGAATTCCGGAGCTTAAGCGCAGGATCCTTATGACCTTCGCCTTGCTCGCCGTTTATCGCATCGGCGTGCACATCCCCACTCCCGGCATAGACGGCAATGCTCTGGCAGCCCTTTTTCAAAGAGCCAGGGGTACACTCCTCGGCTTTTTCGACATGTTTGCCGGCGGCGGTCTGGAAAGGCTTTCCGTTTTTGCGCTGGGCATTATGCCTTACATAAGCGCATCAATTATCCTGCAGCTTCTGACTGTCGTTGTTCCTACACTGGAGCGGCTCTCCAAAGAAGGAGAGGCAGGCAGAAGAAAGATAACTCAGTACACCAGGTACGGTACGGTCGTTATCAGTCTCATCCAGGGTTTCGGGATTTCGGTAGGCTTGGAGCAGATGGGGAAGGGCGCTGAAGCAGTCGTTTATAGTCCGGGCTGGAGCTTCAGGATTTTTACGATGATTACGCTCTGTGCCGGTACATCGTTCCTGATGTGGCTGGGCGAACAGATCACCGAAAAAGGTATCGGTAACGGTATCTCTCTGATAATTTTTGCCGGAATCGTTGCCAGGATGCCTCAGGCCATCGGTTACACCGGAAGCATGGTAAGCGCGGGCGAGATGAACTGGTTTATCGTGATCCTTCTCACGCTTCTGATATTTGTCGTCATAACCTTCATCGTTTTCATGGAGACTTCCCAGAGAAGAATACCCGTCCAATATGCCAAGAAAGTGGTCGGGCGGCGTATTTACGGAGGGCAGTCGACACATCTGCCCCTCAAGCTGAATACAGCGGGTGTCATCCCGCCTATATTTGCTTCTTCCATCATCATGTTCCCGGCTACGATAGCTAACTTTATTCCCTTTGCAGGCATGAAGACCTTCGCGAAGCTCCTGACGCCCGGGTCAATTATACACGAGCTGCTCTATATCGGCTTCATCGTGTTCTTCTGCTTCTTCTATACTGCCATCGTATTCAATCCTGACAACGTCGCTGACAACATGAAAAAATACGGAGGATACATTCCCGGTATCCGCCCGGGCAAGAAAACGTCTGAATATATAGAGAAGGTATTGTCGAGGATTACGCTCGTCGGCGCCATCTATATATCATTTGTCTGTGTGCTGCCGACCATCCTCATCCAGAGGTTCAACGCTCCGTTTTATTTTGGCGGAACCGCGCTTCTCATTGTCGTCGGTGTCGGGCTCGACACGATCCAGCAGATAGAATCGCACCTCATTTTGAGACATTATGACGGTCTTGTCAAAAAGAGCTCAAAGATGAAGGGGAGGAGATAGTCAGGGTGCATGATAATCCTGAAGAGCCGGGAGGAGATAGAAAAGATACGCACTGCCGCAAGGTATGCCCTGGAGATTCTTCTTGGCTTGAAAGAGCATGTCAGGGACGGCGTTAACACGGCAGAACTTGAAGCAATGTGCGAGGAAGAGGTCCGGAAGATCGACCATATAGAAGCGGCATTCAAGGGGTACAACGGGTACCCTTATTGCTTATGCGTGTCTACCAACGATGAAGTAGTACATGGCATGCCGTCGGCCAGAGTGCTCAGAACGGGCGACATAGTGAGCCTCGACATGGGAGTTAAGTACGACGGCTTTTATGGTGACGTTGCAATAACCTACCCGGTAGGTGAGATTCAGGAGAAGGCAAGGCACCTGCTGGATGTAACCCGGACAGCGCTCCACAAAGCGATTGACCAGGCCTATGTCGGGAACAGACTGCACGACATCTCGTATGCCGTCCAATCCTTTGTGGAGGCAAACGGATTTTCCGTGGTGCGGGAATTTGTCGGCCACGGCATCGGGAGGAGCCTTCACGAAGAGCCCCAGGTGCCAAATTTCGGCGTGAAGGGCACCGGCGTGCGTCTGAAAGAAGGAATGGTGCTGGCGATAGAACCGATGATCAACGAGGGTACAAGCGACATAATGATACGGGATAATGGCTGGACTGCGGCAACACGGGATGGAATGCTTTCGGCTCATTTCGAGCACACGGTTGCGATTACTGATAAGGGAGCAGAGATCCTGAGCGCCCTGTGAGGATGTAATGCCCAAAGGAGAAGGTATAGAGGTTGAGGGAAAGGTCATAGAGCCGCTGCCCAACGCCATGTTTCGGGTAGAACTGCCGAACGGGCATAAGGTGCTCGCCCACGTTTCCGGCAAAATGAGGCTTCACTACATCAAGATCCTACCGGGGGACAAAGTGGTAGTGGAACTTTCACCGTATGACCTGACGAGAGGCAGGATCATTTACAGATCCAAGTAGGAGGCATGTGATGAAGGTCAAACCTTCTGTAAAGAAGAGATGTGAAAAATGCAAGGTTATTAAGCGAAAAGGCGTTGTCAGGGTGATTTGCGAAAACCCGAAGCATAAGCAGAGACAGGGCTAAGGAGGGACACGTTGGCGCGTATTGCTGGTGTTGATATTCCAAGGGATAAGAGAATTGAAATAGCGTTGACCTATGTCTACGGCATAGGCCGACAAATCTCCAAGAAGATACTTAGCGAAGCGGAGATAGATCTCAACAAGCGAACCAATGATCTTACTGATGAAGAAGTAGCCAAGATCAGGGAGATCATCGAGCGGACTTTGAAAGTTGAAGGTGACCTCCGCAAAGAAATGACCATGAACATCAAGAGGCTCATGGACATCGGTTGTTACAGGGGCCTGAGACATAGAAGGAGTCTTCCTGTGCGAGGTCAGAGAACCCGCACGAATTCGAGAACGAGGAAGGGTCCCCGGAAGACTTCCATGAAAAGAAAGAAGTAACCGGGCAAAAGATTACGATAAGAACTGAAGGAAGAATCGAGGGGAAAAAATGGCTAAAGTAAAGAGGAGCGGCAAGAAAAAAATAAAGAAGAACATTCCTGTCGGTGCGGTTCATATACAGTCGAGCTTCAACAATACGATCATCAGCATCTCAGACCCTCAGGGCAATGTGGTCGCCTGGTCGAGCGGCGGGGTCGCCGGCTTCAAAGGGTCGCGCAAGAGCACACCCTTTGCCGCACAGCTTGCCGCAGAAAACGCAGCAAAGAAGGCTATAGAGAATGGCATGAGGACGGTTGACGTTTATATAAAAGGCCCCGGAGCAGGACGCGAGGCGGCCCTTCGGGCCATCCAGAGCGCCGGGCTGAAGATTCATCTGATCAGGGATGTGACGCCGATACCCCACAACGGGTGCAGGCCGCCAAAGAGAAGAAGGGTGTAGGAGGAAATCTTGGCACGATATACGGGACCATCATGTAAGTTATGTAGGAGGGAAGGCTTGAAGCTCTTCCTCAAATCAGAACGATGTTACACGGAGAAGTGCGAAATTGAAAAGAGGAACTATCCACCCGGTGTACACGTTGAAACAAGAACGAAGGTAACGGAGTACGGAGTCCGGCTCCGCGAGAAACAGCGTGTGAGAAAGATGTACGGGCTTACAGAGACTCAGTTTAAAAGGTTCTTTGTGATGGCAGAACGGATGGGCGGAATCACCGGCACGAATCTTCTGGTGCTTCTTGAGCGCAGGCTCGATAACATGGTCTATCGTTTCGGTTTTGCCGGTTCCCGAAAAGAAGGCCGTCAGCTCGTTTCGCATCGCCATATCAAGGTGAATGGCAGGAAAGTAAACGTTCCTTCATTTCTGGTCAAAGAGGGTGACGAAGTGGAAGTTGTTGACAAGAATCTTCCACCGATAAAAAATGCGCTCGAGTCCGTTGTTCGGAGAGGAATCCCCTCCTGGTTGGAGTTGGATAAGGAGGAGGCAAAGGGCAAGGTGAGGCTGCTTCCGACCCGCGATGATATTACGCTACCCATAAAAGAGCAGCTCATAGTCGAGTACTACTCGCGATAGTTCCTTTCCCCGTAAGGAGGAGATTATATGTTCGAACAGAATTGGCAGGAACTGATCAAACCAACCAAACTGGATATAGAAAGAGAAACGTGTTCAACGCACCATGTGAGGTTCTCTGCGGAACCCTTTGAGCGTGGATACGGCATTACGATCGGTAATTCATTGCGACGGGTCCTTTTGTCTTCAATTATGGGCGCGGCGATTACTACAGTAAAGATAGAAGGCATTGACCACGAATTTTCGACGATCAGGGGAGTTAAAGAGGATATGACGGAGATCATCCTCAACCTTAAAAAGGTAGTTCTGCGCATGGACGACGACAGGCCCAGGATGCTCAAGATAGAGAAGAAGGGCGAAGGCATAGTGACAGCCGGCGATATTACTTCCGAGGGCGGCGTTGAGGTTGTTAACCCTGACTTTCCTATAGCGACACTGGGCGAAGATGCTAAGCTCTACATGGAGATGAAGGCAAAGGTGGGACGAGGATATGTCCCGTCAGAGCGTAACCTCGAAGAAGATGACCCTATCGGCACCATTCCCATCGATGCGATCTATTCCCCGATCAAAAAGGTGAGTTATACGGTGAGCCAGGCGCGCGTGGGCCATAGAACCGATTATGACAAGCTGACCATGGAGATTGAAACCAACGGCAGTGTCTCTGCGCTCGATGCTTTGGCGTTCGCCGGAAAAATTGTCAGAGACCAGATGCGTATTTTTATCAATTTCGAAGAGGACGAAGGTTTCGAGGAGCGTGGCGGCAGGGTCTCTGATCAACAGGAGTTCAGCGATAACCTGTACAAGAGCGTAGACGAGCTTGAGCTCTCGGTCCGTTCTGCCAACTGCCTCAAGAATGCTGACATAAAATATATCGGAGAGCTTGTTCAGAAAACCGAGCAGGAGATCCTGATGACTAAGAATTTCGGGCGGAAATCGTTGAACGAGATAAAGGAGATACTTTCGTGCATGGGGCTACGCCTCGGCACGAAAATCGATAGTTTCCCGGGCAGGGAGCCGCTCGATAAGATGGCTGTGAAGCGGAAAGATCAGGTTTAGAGGGTGGTGTATCCATGAGGCATCTGAAAGCTCGAACAAAACTGAATATGACGGCTAGTCACCGGAGAGCGCTATTCATGAATTTGGCCAATGCGCTCTTTGACCACGAACGCATCAAAACGACGAATCCAAAGGCAATGGAGTTGCGACGCGTAGCCGAACGGCTCATCACGCTTTCGAAGAGGAACGACAGTCACTCCATGCGGCTTGCTTTTGCTTTCCTGCGTAACAAGGAGATGGTCAAGAAGCTCTTTACGGAGATCGGCCCGCGCTACACGGAAATAAACGGAGGGTACACGAGAGTCGTGAAGATCGGCCGCCGGAAGGGCGATGCCGCTCCAATGGCCATTATAGAACTGACCCAGCGCAAAGAAGAGGAAAAGGAAAAAAAGGCAGAGGGCAAGAAAGAGAAATCCAAGGCTGCAAAGGCTCAAGCCAAGACCAAGGAAACAAAACCGAAAGAAGGAAAAGCAAAAGAGAAAAAAACCGGGAAAGAAGCAAAACCCGGAAAAGCCGAAGAAAAAGGCACTGAAACAGAGGCCGCTGAAAAAAAGCCACGCGCAAAGAAGGTCAAACAAAAGGAGCCTGAAGGGACAGAGGCTTAGAGACATTTTGGGGGATCGTCTAATGGCAGGACCCAAGATTCTGGATCTTGATATCTAGGTTCGAATCCTAGTCCCCCAGTACTCCTCGAATGAATAGACGCATCGCTGTCATAATCCCCGCCTACAACGAAGAGAAAACTGTCGGTGAAGTCGTCAGAGGTGTCAAGGCTTTAGGTCAAGGTTTTGATGCTGTCGTTATCAATGACAGTTCAACAGACAATACAGCAGAAAACGCGGAAGCCGCAGGCGCCACGGTCATAGAGCTGCCCTACAATCTCGGCATCGGAGGGGCCGTGCAGACCGGCTTCAAGTATGCCTTGATGAATGGATATGACGGGTGTATCCAGGTGGACGGTGACGGCCAGCACCCACCCGGCGAGATTAAGAAGGTGGTCGAGCCGCTTTTTGCAGGTCATTACGATATAGTGATCGGATCCCGTTTCGTAGGAGAGACGAACTACCGCGTCCCCTTCATGAGAGCCCTTGGCATCCATATCATATCTGTTTTCCTTAAGATCATATGTGGTATGAACGTGAAAGATACGACGAGCGGTTTCAGGGCTCTGAACAGACGGGCGATGGCCTTCTTTGCGGCAGAGTATCCCCAGGACTATCCTGAGCCTGAGTCGTTGCTCTTCGCTCACAAGAAGAAGTTCACCGTGACGGAAGTGCCTATACAGATGGAAGACCGCAAGCATGGCATCTCATCCATAACGCCGTTTCGCGCGGCATACTACATGGTAAAGGTCCTGCTCGCCATGGCGATTGACTTATTCAGGACGTTCGAGGAGTAAACTATGGGACAAGCCCAGTGGCTTATCGGCATCCTTGCCATCATTTTTTTTCTCTTCACCATCGAGTTTATCCGAAAGCGCCACTTGCGAGAGGAATACGCCATCCTCTGGCTTTCGATGTCGGTCGCAATTGCGCTCCTCTCACTCTGGCCCGGGCTGGTTGGATTACTGAGCCGCCTCACCGGTCTATTTTACGTTTCCGTCGTGGTCATCATCATCTTCATCTTCTTGATTTCGGTGCTCATGCACTACTCCATCGTTATCTCAAGAATAAAAGAGACGAACAAGGAGCTTGTCCAGAAGTACGCCCTGCTTGAGCTGAGGTTAAAAAAGATCGAGCGGGGCCGAAAGAGCTGATACCAATTTGCCTTCAATCGAGGCAGCGTTCGAGTTTTCGACGCAATGATCGCCTCTATACGCCCGTCCGCCTGTTGAGTACGTACTAATACCAATTTGCAGTCAAGATGGAGACCGAGGCGGCAGCGAGGAGCCGACGAAGGCGTACCTGGTGTACGTCGAGGAGAGCGACGCAGCGACAACGAAGGTATACGCTTGAATGCAAATTGGTATAAGTGCTTTTTCAGGATGCGTCAGAGGAGAAAGTGCTATCGCTCACGTATGGAGCGGGCAACGGGGATCGAACCCGCGGCACCAAGCTTGGGAAGCTTGTACTCTACCAGCTGAGCTATGCCCGCCTCAAAGTAATAATAAAAGAATCAGCAGGGTAAGTCAAGGGGCCCAAGAACAGGAAAAGTCGCAGGAAAAAGATAGCGCAGGTTGAGGTAAAGACCGAAACAAAGGTTTAGAAAAGCTGGGATCGCAAAAACAGGCTAATTTCGTTCATGTAAGCGTCCAAAATGATTGCTAATCCCCGTGTAATCTGCTATAAAATTAGCTTCGCCTGCGGGACCGTTAGGACCGGTACGTCGAGTAACACCCATTTCACAGGTACCCGGATTCAGAAACAAAGGTACAGAACGAAGGCAAGTTGTTATGAGGACTGAAGAATTCGATTACGAGCTGCCAAAGGAGTCGATCGCGCAGACGCCGGAGACGGAGCGCTCTGCATCCCGCCTTCTCGTACTCGACAGGCATGACGGCTCGATCAGGCACGCTTCCTTCAAGGATATCATCGGATACCTGAGGCAGGGAGATGTACTCGTGCTGAACGACACCAAAGTGCTGCCTGCGCGATTGAAGGGAAAAAAGAGCACAGGCGGTCTTGTAGAGATGCTCCTGGTTGAGAAAATCGATGAGCACCGGTGGTCCTGTCTCGTTGAAGGTGCGAAAAAAGCAAACGGTGAAATGAACCTGCAGATCGACCGTGTGACTGCCAAACTCGCATGGAAAGGCGACTTCTGGCATGTTGATTTTCCCGATACAACGGCGGATGAGGTGATGATGAGGTATGGCACCATGCCTCTTCCCCGGTATATTAAACGCGGTGAAAATGGGAACGGCCACTCTCGATGCCGAGCGTTACCAGACAGTGTATGCCGAGAGCAAGGGCTCCATCGCTGCGCCAACCGCAGGTCTTCATTTTACAGATGAACTCCTTGATCGGATCAGCACAATGGGCGTCACGATCGTCAAGGTTACCCTGCACATCGGCGTGGGCACATTTTTCCTTATCAAGAATGAACACGTGGAAGAGCATCGAATGCACCGTGAGTACTTCTCTGTGAAACGTGACATGCTCGACGTTATCCGCAATGCCAAAGCGCGAGGCGGAAGAATTCTCGCAGTCGGTACAAGTGCTGTGAGAACGATCGAGACGCTGAAGCGCCACTGCAACGGCGCGCTCGATCACTCGGATGACAGCCCGGTCAACGTCCATCTCAATGGTTCGGACAATGGTGCCTGCACAGCATCGGGAAATGGCTGTGACTCACTCGATGTGCTCCAGGGCTACACGGATCTCTTCATACATCCGGGCTATACGTTTGCTGTAATTGACGGCATGATCACCAATTTTCACCTTCCGAGATCAACGCCGCTCTTGCTGGTCTCTGCATTTGCCGGTAAGGAGAAAATTTTCGAAGCGTACAGGCAAGCCATGGCACTCTCGTACAGGTTTTATAGCTACGGGGATGCGATGCTTATCCTATGAGCATTATGGAAGTAGTGAGAGAAGACGGCAGGGCCCGTCTCGGCGTCCTCGCGACGGCCCATGGCATGGTCGATACGCCCGTCTTCATGCCGGTCGGTACGCAGGGTACGGTTAAGGCCGCCATGCACAGGGACCTGCACGAGATGGGTGCACAGATAGTGCTGGCGAATGCTTACCATCTGTACCTCAGGCCGGGGGACAGGCTGATTAAAGAGATGGGAGGCATCCAGAGATTTTCCGGGTGGAAAGGGGCAGTCCTCACGGACAGCGGCGGCTACCAGATTTTCAGCCTCGGTGTCTTAAGGCAGATAAAGGAAGAAGGGGTGACCTTTCAGTCGCATATCGATGGATCGAAACATTTCTTGACTCCTGAAAGCGTAACCGAGGTCCAGGAGAACATAGGTGCTGATATCTGTATGAGCTTCGACGAGTGCGTTCCTTATCCATCGTCGTACGAATATACCCAGGCGTCTGTGGAGCTTACGACAAAGTGGGCCGCCCGCTGCAAGGACGCAAAGAAGAGCGGCGACTCTCTTCTCTTCGGGATTGTTCAGGGAGGAACTTATGAGCCGCTGAGACGACACTCGGTGAGAGACCTCATGAGCATCGGTTTCGACGGCTATGCAATGGGTGGCTTCAGCGTGGGCGAGCCCAAGAGTGTGATGTGGGAGATGGCTGATGTGGTTCTTGAATATCTTCCCAGGGAAAAACCTCGTTACATGATGGGCGTTGGTTTTCCTGAGGATATACTGGAGGGTGTGAAACGGGGCGTCGATATGTTTGACTGCGTCATCCCCACGCGTCATGCGAGAAACGGCAGCCTTTTTACGGCGAACGGAAGGATAAACATCAAACATGCCCAATATGCGCACGATGAGCAGCCGGTCGATGCCGAATGTTCCTGTTACACGTGCCGCACTTACTCAAGGGCTTATTTGCGCCATTTATTTGTCTCGCACGAGTTGACGAGTTATTATCTGAACACACTCCACAATCTTTTTTTTTACATCAATTTCATGCGTCGTATCAGAGAATCTATAGCTCAAGGGACGTTTCAGGCGTTCTATGAACAATTCATGTCGCGATCGAAGGGAGGTGATTGAGTAATGAACTTAGCTTATGGGATGGGTATGCAACCGGGTGGCGGACAGAGCAGTCAGATCATGGCGTTTCTGCCCCTTATCCTGCTCTTCGCGGTCTTTTATTTCCTGCTGATACGGCCTCAGCAGAAGAGAGCGAAGACACACAAAAGTTTTATCGAGAATCTCAAGAAGGGTGATAAGGTTGTAACTTCCGGTGGCATGTATGGTACAATAACGGGCGTTACAGATGACTCCGTGACTATTGAAGTTGCGGAAAAGGTGAGGATCAGAGTCTTAAAAAGTGCCATCGCAGATTACGCGAAAGGAGATTAAGCGTGAGATTGTATGAGAATATTGTGATTGTGGCCGCTGACTGTTCCCCCGAGGAGCAGGAAGAGGTCCTGAAACGCGTGCAGGGCTCCCTTGAACGGTTCGGTGCCGAGATCGTGAGGGTAGATGATTGGGGTGTGAGGAAACTCGCTTATCCCATAAAGGGCAAAGACAAGGGACACTACTTTTTTTATCTCGTCAATATGGAACAGGGCGCTGTCGTCGGTCTCGATAAATTCTACCGGACCATGGACCTGATCCTGCGACATATGTTTGTCGTTGCAGACGAGAAGTCGAAGGGGCTTGAGAAGCCGCCGGATCAGGTGCTCTTCAGCGAGGCCGAAGGCGAAACGCCGTGAATAAGATTTTTATCTCCGGTAGCGTGGGAGCAAGCCCGCAGGTTTCGTATACGCCGAAAGGACAGAAGATTGTCAGGTTTCCCATGTGGGTGGAGGACGGAGGCTTCAGTATTGATGTGGTCTTTGCGGGAGGCCCAATGGTTCCTGACCCTGCCGCTGCGATGGGAAAACGAGTTCTTGTAGCAGGGGCTCTCGCAAAAATGAAGGCGCAATCCAGGGATGTGTTAAGGGTGAAAGCAAGTAAAATATTACCGATGGAGGAGTAGATGCCAAGGCCGGAAGGTGGTAAAAAAAGAATCTATGTGAGGAGAAGAGTCTGCCGGTTCTGTCAGGATGAAAATATACGCATCGATTACAAGGACCCGAAGCTTCTCAAGCACTTTATTACTGAGCGCGGCAAGATCATGCCCCGGCGGATGACCGGAACGTGCGCAAATCATCAGCGGAAATTGAGGGAAGAGATAAAGAAGGCGCGTCAGGCGGCTCTCTTACCCTTCACCACTGTCTTTCACTAGGGAAGGAGTTAGGCAATGAAGGTCATACTGCTTGAGAACATAGATAATGTGGGCACGAAAGGCGAAACGCACGAGGTGAAGGAAGGGTTCGGGAGGAACTACCTGATCCCGCGCCACCTCGCCATACCTGCCACAAGAGGCAATATCAAGAGCGTGCAGGAACATGCCAAGAAGCTCATCGACCGCAAAGACCGCGAACTGAAAACTGCTGAGGCAATTAAGCAGAAATTGGATGAAGGCTCAATCGCCATCAAGCATAAAGCGGGTCAGGACGGCAAGCTCTTTGGTTCTGTCACGGTCAAGGAATTGGCCGAAGCGATTAAACAGACGCTGGCTATCGAGATCGACAGAAAAAGCATCACGCTGGATGAACCCATCAAAATGACGGGCGCGTACACGGTTGATATCCATCTTGAAAAAGGCATAAGTGCGCAGCTTAAGGTTGAAGTAGAACAGGAATAAATGGCCAGAGTTGCGAGAACCAGCGCGGAAAAGAGGGGGCGCGTGCCTCCTCAGAATCTGGAAGCTGAACAGTCCCTCCTTGCCGGAGTTCTGATCGACCCCGAATCAATGAATAAGATCGTTGATGTTGTGGCTCCTGACGATTTCTACAGGGAGGATCACGCCAAAATATTTGAGCTGATGCTCGATCTCTACGAAAAAAGCGAACCCATAGACATCGTCACCATGAGCAGCGCAGCAAAGGACAAGGGCGTGCTCGAGAAGATCGGTGGCGTTACCTACCTCAACACGCTCGTCGATATGATGCCTACGTCAGCCAACATAGCCCAGTATGCGAAACTGGTGCGTGAAAAGGCGCTGCTCAGGAGCCTGATGAAGGTCTCTACGGAGATCATTGAGAAAGGCTACGAAGTCGATACCAATATTGACGGGTATGTCGATGATGCTGAAAGAATGATCTTTCAGATTTCTGAAAAGAAGAATAAGCAGTCTTTCTTTGCCGTCAAAGACCTCGTGATGGAGAACGTCAAGACCATTGAGAGGCTCTTCCAGAAGAAGCAGGCGGTCACGGGTTTGCCAACAGGGTTTGTGGAGCTGGATAAGCTCACCAGCGGACTTCAGCCTTCGGACCTCATCATCGTTGCAGGCAGGCCCAGCATGGGCAAGACAGCCTTCTGCCTCAATATCGCGCAGAACGCGGCCCTTGCTGATGGTGCAAGTACGCCCGTGGGTATATTTTCGATGGAGATGTCCAAAGAGCAGCTTGTCATGAGGCTTTTGAGTTCGGAGTCAGAGGTCGAGTTTTCAAAATTGAGAAATGGCACTCTCTCCAGTGCGGAGTGGCCGAAGCTCGCTCAGGCAGCTGATACCCTTTACAGGGCGCCTATATTTATTGATGATTCGCCGGCGCTTAGCGTGCTTGATCTACGCGCGAGGGCGAGAAGATTAAAAAAAGAGCACGATCTGAGCCTTCTCGTTATCGATTATTTGCAGCTTATGCGGGGTAGAAGCAACACGGGCGGCGATCGGCGCGAACAGGAGATATCGGAGATCTCAAGATCTCTGAAAGCCCTTGCAAAAGAGCTGAACATACCTGTTGTTGCCATTTCCCAGCTCAACCGGATGGTGGAACAGAGAGATAATAAGAGGCCGCGCCTGTCAGATTTGCGAGAATCGGGCGCCATTGAGCAGGATGCGGATGTTATCATGTTTATCTACCGGGATGAAGTCTACAACAAGGAGTCCAACTTTAAAGGAATAGCCGAGATCATCATCGGAAAGCAACGAAACGGCCCGATCGGGGAAGTTCAGGTAACCTTCCTGGACAAATATACGGCCTTCAGGAATCTTTACGCGGAATGAACCTTCCAAACATGCTCTCTCTCTTCCGTCTCTTCTTGACAGCCTTTTTCATCCTTGCCATAACCTACCAGCGATATACAGCCGCACTGGCGTTGTTCGTCGCGCAGGCAATTAGCGACCTCCTCGACGGCTTCTTTGCCAGGATGATGCACAAGAAAACAGACCTGGGTGCCTGGCTCGACCCCATAGCAGATAAGGTGATGCTTGTCTCTTCTTATCTGGTACTCGGTCTTCAGGAGATTATCCCCTTGTGGGTAGTGGCTGTCGTGCTGCTGAGAGACGCTGTCCTGGCGCTGGGTTTTCTCTTTCTGCATTTTTTTTCCTACCGCATAGTGCCTTCGCCCAGCTTGCTCGGCAAAATGACAACGCTGTTCCAGATGGTTACTGTTTTGTATCTGCTCTGGTCTGTCACCAGGGAATTCCAGGCGTACTTCTTCTATGGTGTGGCTGCCTTTACTGTACTAAGCGGACTTCAGTACATTGTGCTCGGCATTACCGCCCTTTCCCGCAAAGAAATGGTTTGACAACAACGGGTTCCGGCGTTACGTTATGAAAGTCCAGCCCGGCGATTAAAGACCCTAAAAAAAGGATTACAGGAGGTTTCCATGGCTGTCAGAGTTGCCATAAACGGATTCGGTAGGATCGGCCGACTCGTCTTCAGAGCGGCTCAGAAGAACAAAGACCTCGATATCGTAGCGATCAACGACCTGACAGACGCGAAGACCCTTGCGCATCTGCTCAAGTATGACTCGGTGCACGGGACCATGGAAGCCGACGTGCGGTGGAAAGATTGCACCCTCATCGTGAATGGAAAGGAAATCACGGTGCTCGCCGAACGCGACCCGGAAAAGCTTCCCTGGAAAGATATGAAAGTAGACGTTGCGCTCGAGAGCACGGGCCATTTCACCGACCGGGTCGGAGGAGAGAAACATATGAAGGCAGGGGCTGCGAAAGTTGTCGTCTCTGCACCGGCGAAGAATCCTGACGTATCATTTGTGCTTGGCGTGAATGAAGAGGTGTACGACAAATCGAAGCACCATATCATCTCTATGGGTTCATGCACAACGAACTGCCTGGCGCCTGTTGTGAAGATTCTTCATAAGGAGTTCGGCATAGAGGCGGGTCTCATGACGACCATTCACTCATACACCAACGACCAGGTCATCCTTGACTATCCGCACAAGGATCTGCGCAGAGCCCGTGCTGCGGCCATGTCGATGATTCCCACAACCACCGGCGCGGCCAAGGCAATAGGCGAAGTAATCCCGGAGATGAAGGGAAAGCTGGATGGTCTTGCCATAAGAGTGCCTACGCCGAACGTCTCGCTCGTTGACTTCGTTGCAAACGTCAGCAAGGCCACAACAAAAGACGAAGTGAACAAGACTTTCAAGAAGTATGCTGAAGGGCCCATGAAAGGCATCCTGTGCGCTGTCGAGGAAGAGCTTGTATCCTGTGACTTCAATGGTAGCGCGTTCTCTTCCCACGTTGATTTGCCTACCACAACCGTCATGGGTGGAAAGATGGTGAAGGTGCTTTCCTGGTACGACAACGAATGGGGCTTCTCAACAAGGATGGTCGAGACACTCGCGTATGTCATGAGGTAAACCATGAAGACGCTCGAACAGCTTGATCTGAAAGGTAAGCGCGTATTCGTGCGGGTCGATTTCAACGTACCCACCGACGATCAAGGTGCTATCACCGACGACACGCGTATTCGCGCTCATCTGCCGACTATTGCCTACATCGTCGAAAAACAGGGAAAGGTGATACTCGCATCGCACCTCGGCCGGCCGAAGGGAAAACGAAACGAGAAATATACGCTCAAACCGGTTGCAAAACGATTGAGTGATCTCCTCTTCAGAGACGTGACGTTTGTGGATGACTGCATCGGCCCGAAAGCGCAAAGTGCCGTCGCAGCGATGAAAGAAGGCGATGTAGTGCTCCTCGAGAATCTCAGGTTCTACCCCGGCGAGGAAAAAAATGACAAAGAGTTTGCCCGCGAACTGGCGAGCCTTTGCGACGTATACGTTGATGACGCTTTCGCAACAGCGCACAGAGGCCATGCATCGAACGCAGGCATCACGGAATTTGTGAAGACCTGTGCTGTGGGCATGCTGCTGAAGAGCGAACTGGATTATCTGAAGCGGGCCACGGACAATCCCGCGCGGCCGCTTGTGGCCATAATCGGTGGCGCAAAGGTATCGGACAAAATCGGTGTGCTTGAGAAACTGATCGAAAAAGTAGACAAGCTTATCGTCGGCGGCGGCATGGCCTTCACCTTTCTGAAGGCACAGGGTTACGAGGTTGGGAAATCGCTCTGTGAGACAGATATGCTCGACGTCGCAAAAAGGATTATGGAAAAAGCACGTGCCAGGAACGTGAAGCTGTACCTGCCTGTCGATTGCGTAGCAGCAGAGCAGGCTTCTGCAGATGCTCAAACGAGGCAGCTGTCCGTGCAGGAGATATCTCCGCTGCTCGCCGGGTTTGATATCGGCCCTGCGTCTGCTTCGCTCTTTTCCGAAGCCCTTCAGGATGCGAAGACGATCGTCTGGAACGGACCTATGGGCATGTTCGAGCTTGCACCGTTCCGCGTGGGGACCTTTGCGCTGGCGGCTGCTGTGGCCGCAACGGACGCACTCACCATTGTCGGAGGAGGAGACACCGACACCGCCGTGCACCAGGCGGGTGTGGCCAACAGGATCTCCTACATATCGACCGGCGGTGGGGCGTTCCTTGAACTGCTCGAAGGGAAACCGATGCCTGCAATAGAAGCGCTGGAAAAATGCGGAGGTGGATTGTGAGACCATGGATGGTGGCGGGCAACTGGAAGATGCAGAATACGGTCAAAGAATCGGTCGCACTGGCCTCAAGCATCAAAGAGGGAAGTCAGGGGGTCAAAGGCGGCACGATTGTTGTGGCTCCGGTTTTCACCGCACTGGCCAGTGTTTCTGACGCGATCAAAGGATCGCACGTCAAACTGGCCGCTCAGAATCTGTTCTACGAAGACAAGGGCGCTTATACAGGAGAGATTGCTCCCGGCATGCTTCTGGATGTCGGGTGCGAGTACGTGATCATAGGCCACTCGGAACGTAGAAAATATTTTCATGAGACGGATGAGACGGTCAACGCCAAAGTGAAAAAGGCCTTGGGCAGCGGGCTTAAGCCTATCCTTTGCGTCGGAGAAACAGAGGACGACCGCGAGAAAGGCGTCACGGAATATGTCGTCGGATCGCAGGTGCGCAAAGCCCTCTACGGTATCGACACTCTGAAAAACGTGGTGATTGCGTATGAGCCTGTCTGGGCGATCGGCACGGGGAAGAATGCGACACCGAAGGAAGCTCAAGAAGTGCATGCTTTCATCCGAAAACTCTTGAAAACAATGTACGCGAATGAAGCTGACGCTGTACTGGTTCTTTACGGAGGCAGCGTAACCAAAGAGAATAGCGCTGATCTCCTCAGCATGGAGGACATCGACGGGGCGCTTGTTGGTGGCGCCTCCTTGAAGTCAGACAGTTTTCTAGGTATAATAACAGCCGCTGCTGCGAAATAAAGAAACTAGGGAAAATAACATGATTACTGTAATCGCGATAATACACCTTCTCGTTTCATTAGCATTGATTTTCGTGGTGCTCTTACAGACGGGCAGGGGATCAGAAATAGGGGCAGCCTTTGGAAGCGGCGCGAGCCAGACGCTTTTTGGAAGCTCAGGCACGACGGGCTTTATGACCAAAGTTACAACTGCTGCGGTGGTCATCTTTATGTTGACGAGCCTGCTCCTGGCTTACTTTTACAGCCACCGCGAATATGCGGTAAAGGCCCCGGCAAGCCAGACCGAGGAAAGAGCGCCGGTGAAAGCTCCGGCCGCACCTGCACCCGTCGCGCCTGCTCCAGTCCGGCGCCGGCACCGGCGAAATAGTACCCTTGAAAGTTGAAGCGCGGTGTTCGCGTCATCGCATTCACGTATGCGACTTAAATATGCCGAAGTGGTGGAAGTGGTAGACACACCATCTTGAGGGGGTGGCGGGGAGACCCGTGCGGGTTCAAATCCCGCCTTCGGCATTTTATACCTCCGTCAAGAGCTCTCGCTGCATACTTTTCCTTGGTGATGCGCCAAGCTGTGGGCATCAGGAAAAAACGCCGTGTTCGAGACGAGCGATCAAAGCTTCCACTTCTCTGGAGCCGACCTCGGTCTTTGCATATTCAATCGGGCGTGCACCGCCAAGCGCCGGCTGAGAAGTCTTGAGCCATCGGTTCGCCGCGTCTGCATCACCTTCAAACAGCCGTAGTGTTTGACTAACGATACGTGCAGCGCGAACGAGCCGATCCGACTCCTCGGGGCTAAGCCGCCCTTTCTCCTTCCTTCTGGCCAAGGTTCTGGACGAGATTCTGACAAGATTAAAAGCTTCGTCCCTTGGAAAATGCGTCTTGCGAACAAAACTCTCCAGCGAATTATACGAGAGACCCGCTTTGACTTGTCCGATTAATTCAGGCACTCCTTTGGCTCTCAAGCCAAGGAGAGACTCAACATCGGAATTCGTCGGTACTGCAGAATGTTTTTAACGGTTTCCACTGCTTGTCCCTACCTGTTTTCGTTTCTATTTCGATTCCATGATGCCTGTCAATAGAAACAACTTTCCGCGCCATTCGCCGGCGGTGCTGACGCTGTTGGCGCGAAGAGGGGGTTGACACGATAAGGAAAGCGGGTTATACTAGTTGCATATACAACACAGGAAGCCTTTATGGATAAGACAAAAACCACAGACATAGCAAAAGCCATCGCTGCGGACTGCATCGCCATCCGTGTGCGGTTCGTTAATCGCGTCATCACCGGTCTCTACGAGCGGGCTCTGAAGCCCTTCGATATCAAGGCCAGCCAAATGGCTATGCTCGTGTTGCTTTCGGTTCGCGGCGAATCCAGTCCCACGGACGTCGGCAGGATACTCCGGATGGAGAAGTCGACGGTAAGCAGAAATGTGGGCCGGATGAAGAAGAAGGGTTGGCTGGAGGTTGCAAACCCGGATGACGGCCTTTCACAGGTCATCACGGTGACCCCGAAAGGCGCAAAGCTGCTCGCTGCCCTTCATGCCCAATGGGCGAAGGCGCAGAAAGCCGCCCGTAAGCTTCTGGGCGAGGAGGGGGTCCGTTCAGTGGGTAAGCTGTATGAGACGCTGCGGGACAGGTAGACGGTCCATTTTTTTGCCGTCATGGTTGCATATACAACAGTGTCTAAGGGGCACGCTGGATTCGAAACAGAATACGGCTCAAAGGCCGTTATCAAATGAAGGAGGAAGTAGACGTGAAACAAGAGACTGAACAGTTCGCGGCCCAGATTGATATCAATGATGCGGGTGCCTGCCCCGTCCAGGGGATGGAGCAAACTGATGAGGCAGCGATCAGGGCTGAGATCATCAACGAGGCCCGGAAATTCGTTCGGGATGATCCCGCAAACAGGCTGGATCTGGACGGTCTGCCCATTTACGATGAACCGCTGATTGGGTTCGTCGCCGGAAACGACTCGGTGTTCAGGAAGCTTAAGACCGTCATAGGCGACTTTCATCTGACCCCATATGTAGCGATGCAACAAGCCGCATCGCTACGGGGTGTCGAGACGCCTCCTGAAGAGTCGATAGGTGTCATCTCTTTCGCCCTTCCCATGTACAAGGAAACGGTCAAGGATAACGCCGGCATGTCTGACCGGCCTTCGCGCCGGTGGGTCCACGGAAAATACTATGGAGAGAAATTCCGGGACAAGCTTATCAGCCACATCATCTCGTTCTTGGACGATAAAGGATGGTTCGCTATCTCTCCGGACACGGAGACTGACTCTTACAAAGTGATGTTGGATCCGAGAGTCGGCTACACCTCGAATTGGTCCCAGCGGCACGTAGCATACGCCGCAGGTCTCGGCACATTCGGCCTGACCGATGGACTGATCACCGAAGCAGGGGTGGCACAGGCGGTCGGAAGCATTGTGGTTAATATTCCCTTCAGCTCTCCCACGAGGCCGGATGACATCCACGCCGCGTGCCTCCACTATCAAAAGGGGACGTGCAAAGCCTGTGTGAAGCGATGCCCGGCTGGGGCCATATCGGACAAGGGTCATGACAAGAACAAGTGCGCTAAGTTCGCCTTTTCTCAGACCCCATTGAATAAGGAGCGATACGGGATAGAGGTATATTCCTGCGGGCTGTGCCTCACGGGAGTGCCATGCGCCGGCAAGAATCCGGTAAGAGGCCAATCCGCGCAGGGAACCAATTGACGCTGTCACTGGCGGGACAGAACGAGATCGGGCAGAATTAGCTGCGCACCTGACGATGCATTCCCGCTTGACTTTCCCTTACCTCGAATTACGTTTCACAGAGGGTGATTCTTCTAAACGTCCGGTTGTCAGAAATCAAAAACCTTCGCAAAGTGCCGCCGGGGAGGTAAACTATGCAGAGTCGTCGGGCCCTGATGAACTTTCTATAACGGCTGCTACAGGCAGGTCTGCGTTGCCGCAAACTTCATGAAGAACGCCATGACGATTCTACCACAGAGGCACAGAGGTCACGGAGAAATGCGTCACGGAGAAATGATACATATAGTGTTGCCGCAAAACTATTGACGGGGGAAAAATGAGAGGCGGTAAGACGCGCTATTATGAGAATCTCAACAAGGAAAAAGTCGACGCAATACTTAATGAGCTAAGAAACAATAATGTCACAGTTACCGGGAACAATCCCTGGGATGCCGACATCAACACATCGGGGATCAAATTGAGAGGCGAGTATACGGAGCGCGACATGATGTTGGCGGTGACAATTACGGACCGCGATTGGTATGTTTCTTACTCCATGATATGGAAAAGAATCGATTCTCTGGTGCACCATATTCAGGGTTTATCAGACCTTGAATTCGCGGCGCTCACTCGTCCTCCATCACCAAAAAAAAGAAAATGAGACAACGCGACAACGCTCGAGCAGGATTCAGAAGTGTTCTACGAGAAAGGCTAATGCCTTGAAGAACCCACTGTGGTGGGGCACCGGTTGTTCTGTGGCTTCCGCAGCCGCTACTTGCGCCTTCGTCATGCAAACTAAAAACTCAGCTTTTGCCCACCGGCTAACAGGAGAGCTAATCTCACTGTCCGCGATAGTATCTGCTACTTTCTCCAGAGGCTGACTCTCAAATGATCTATTTGGATAACCCGGCATCTGAACTCAACCCGTATTTTTTACCATTAAGACATTTTTCACTTCCAATAGACCGTATGTCACGCCGCGCTGGTGCCAACACCCGTGGGTAATGTCACGGTTATCGCCGTGCCCACGCCTTGTGTACTCTGAACATCGATCGTGCCATTATGGAGGAGAACGATATGTTTCACGATGGAAAGTCCAAGCCCGGTACCGCCAAACTTTCTGGAACGGGACTTATCCACCACGTAAAACCGCTCGAAAATGCGCGGAAGGTCAAGCTTTGGAATGCCGATGCCCGTGTCGCTGACCTGGACCGTTATTTTGCCATCCGTTGACTGAAGGGAGAGACTTATCGCCCCGTTCTCTGAGTATTTGACGGCGTTGTCCATGAGGTTGACAAAGACTTGCTCCAGTTTGAATGCATCACCATGTATGGCGGGCAGTTTTTCAGCGGCTTCGACCGAAAGAGTCAGGCCTTTCTCCTTGAGCCGGTGGTCAAAGATGGGCAGAATGTTCTGTACCAACACCTTGAGATTGATTTTCCTCAGTTGGAGTTCTTCCTTTTCCTCCAGCTCCGACAGCAGCAGCAAGTCACTCACAATGGCGATGAGCCGCTCGGTATTCCTCTTTATGATGGTAAGGTAATGGCTTCCCTGATCGGTGACCTCGTCTTCCATGGTCTCCAGGAAGCCCTTTATCGCAGTCAAAGGTGTCCTCAGCTCATGAGAGACATTGACCACAAAATCCTTCTTGACGCGCTCGAGCTTCTTGATTTCGGTGATGTCGTGAAAAATTGAAACGGTCTTTTCTTCCGGCTCTAAAAACGCGGTGTTGCAAACATAGGTCCTATCACCCAGCTCTATCTCGTGGGTGGACCCTTTTCTCTCTTTGCGGGCATTTTCGAGCGACAGGGTGAAGTCAGCGTTTCTGAAAACTTCCCAGTAAAGCTTACCCTGCGCATGATCCGCTCCGACAAGCATTTCGAAGCTCTCGTTGCATCGGAGTATCATTCCTCTCCTGTCGAGCACAACCAAGCCCTCTCTCAGGGATGAAATGATGGCATCCAACTCTTCCCTCTCGCGGGACAATGCCGAGAAAGATGAGCTGAGCTGTTCGCTCATACGATTGAAAGTCTCGGCAAGTTCGCCGATCTCATCACGCGTCTTCAAAAAAACGCGGGCGCTCAAGTCGCCCGAGCCTAATCTGGTTGCAGCGACCGCCAGCTCCTTAATCGGTCTGGAAACGCTGCTGGAAAGAACGAGGGCTCCGACAATCGAGAGAAGGGCGATGACCACGACGACCTTGACTACGTCAACCTTAAGGCCCCATATAAGGCTTTCCATCTGTGTGAGGAAGAGGCTTGTTCTTAAAACGGCCACGACCCGCCCATTTTCCCGCAAGGGAATTGCCACATAGAGCATGTCCTTATTTTCAGCAGAGCTGGACCGGATAGCGCGGCCGATCTTACCGGAGCGGGCCTCTACTACCTCCGGAAGGGTCCTGTGATTCTCCATTCTCCCGGGATCCTCCTGGGAATCGGCAAGCACCACGCCGCGAGTATCTATAATCGTGATCCCGAGATTCGTTTCTTTCGCTGCGCCTCTGACAAGCTCATCCAGTTTATCGGCATGGCTTTTGTCAAGGAATGGCACCACTGCAGAACTCAAGGCTGCGCCGCCGTTCTGCAGCCGATCGGTCAGCGCCTCGATATAATAGTGATGCACGGTGTTGAACGAGAAAAGAAGAACGAAACCTGAAAGTGCAAAGATTATTCCAAGGTACCCGACAAGCACCTTGAGAAACAGGGGAGATCGCCTCATGCGTCTACTTTGTACCCAACTCCCCGCATGTTTTTGATCAGTTTTGCTGCAGACCCCAGCTTCTCGCGCAGGTGCTTGATGTGCACGTCCACCGTTCTGTCCACGACGGCCTTCTCATTTCCCCACAGATGGTCGAGGATCTTTTCCCTGGAGAAGACCCATCCACTTTTCGATGCGAGCAGTTGGAGGATCCGAAATTCGGTCGACGTCAATTCGACTCTCTTGCCGCGTACGCTCACCTCGTGCTTCTGCGGGTCGAGAGTCAGGATCCCTGCAGCTCCATCCTCTTCGCCTCGTCCTTAGGCGATGCGACTCGTCTCAGAACGGCTTTCACTCTGGCGACCAGTTCGGCAGGCGAAAAGGGCTTCGTCACGTAATCGTCGGCTCCGAGTTCAAGGCCCAGTATCTTGTCGGTCTCTGTGACGCGTGCGGTGAGCATAATGACGGGCGTGAAGGCGAATCGATCCGATTTCCTCAGGAACTTGCAGACTTCAAAGCCATCCGCATCCGAAAGCATGAGATCGAGAATTATCAGGTCGGGGACGTGCGAGTCGAGAAAACGGTAGAAATCTTCAGCGTCCAGGAATGTGCGGACTCTTAGAGCATTTTTCTTGAGATTAACGGATACGAGTTCCAGAATATCGGGCTCGTCGTCAAGGATCGCAATCAGCTCATTCATCACGTAATCCTTAATACTATCCGCTGGATGTTAAGATAGTTTTTACGTAGAGTTAATTTTTAGTTAACTTTAGCCCCCGCCGTCTCGCTTCGCTCTCTTGTCCGGATGCTGAAATTCAGTGACAGTCGTCCGCGATTTGTCTGAGTTGAACGTGGCCCTGTCATACATCACTCGCCTCCTCGTACCACAGCCAGCTCCGTTGGATCAATTGAATTTTGGGCTGTTGCCCAATTGCATTCGCTCGGATCCCTCACTATGAACCACGCGTGCGCTGCAACTTTCACACAAATGCAATACCATTGTAATGAACTCTTAATGCCTTGATAATACACTTCTCATGTTACACTGAATGTGAGCCAACAATCCGGGACCTTTGCTGACCGGACTGCTTGACAGCAGTCGGACACAGAAAGCCCGAACCGAAATTAATCCGGTTCGGGCTTTCTCTTTATCGTCCGCGGCGGAAGGGCCGTACAGAATGGGAACTGGACCGCAGCGGTTGCTGCTAGTGAGACTTGATTCAGAAAGGCTGGCAAGGGAAGGCACTGTAACTTCCCGGATATCCAGATTAAGGAGGTTCTTATGAAAGGGTATTTCGTTGCTGCGGTGGTCTTGGCATTGGTCTTATGTCTTAGCCCGACAGCACAGGCTACCTTCTCAACCGATCACGAGTATATGATCGCAATTCAACCGGGCATCACCTGGGACCAGGCTGCCGCGAAGGTCGTTGGCTGGGGAGATTCTTTTCGGCTCGTACCCACCGTCAGTCCTGAAGACGAGCGGCACGAGGGCGCTCTCCTCAAGGGGCGTAAGGGTGAATCCCGCGCAGGAGGCCTCCAGGAGGACCCATCATTGCACCAATGGCAATTGACCACGGGAGAGCCGCGGGTCTATACGCACTGGGCAAAAGGGGAGCCATGGGATAACTCAGGCCTAGACTCAGCAGACCATCTGGCATTACGGAGCGGCCCCGGCAGCAGATCCGGCAGCTACGCGCGGAGATGGAACGACTGGGGTTGGGATAACTGGAGATGGAACGATGAGGCACATTCACGACATATTTCCTGGTTTATCTTCGAGAGGCCGCGTAAGCCCATCGGTACGCCTATCCCGAATCCGATGTGGTTATGGGGATCAGGCCTCGCCACGATTGTAGGAGCGCGATTGTCATGGCGGAACAGAAGGGGTGCACGCTCAAGGCACGCAAGTCGACAGGCCGTTTAACGGAAGAGGCATGGAGAGGTTCTAAAGACGGCGACGAATCAACGATAGAGGCACAGAGGTCACGGAGAAATGATACCTATGGTGTCTGGAACAGTGGAGATTCTGTTCCGGACACACACCGACGCTCCGCGTGGGTGTAGTAAGTACTTGTATCCCGGGAGGGATGCAAGTGACCGGATATGGCCGTCTCCCCATATCCGGTCAGAACCCTGTGTAAGGCTTTCCTCTGTATTCTCCGTGCATCTAGCGAAGCGGGTGGTGAATCAAAATAGTAGTCTTGATAGAAACGTTGTTGTGGTTCGCATCGCTGCGGCGAAAGGTAAGTGCAGACCGCCGCGCCTTAGGAAGTGCAGGGCGGGCCGTGCGGGACCTCTTTCAGTGGATTGTTCATGGCGCCCTTCGGTATCTCTCCATTCAGCGCCTCAAAAATGCAGGCGGCTGCCTCCAGGGTTGCCAAGCGTCGAAGCTCATCCGTCGTTGGTTCGAGGCTTGGCGTGAGCAGAGAATCGTGTTGGATGCTGGTGAACCAAATGCCGCTCTCAGTGCATGCCGCCACATCGACGTTCTGAGAACCCTCAAAGGTGGCGGCAATGATTTTCATACGGGGACATGCCTTGACAAATGAGCGGTTAATCACGTCCGGCCCGAATACCATGAGCGCGTCGGCCTCCCGGGAGCGGTCCAGCAACTCTTCGCGAGGTAATGGCTCGCGCGTCACGTTGACAATCAACCGGAAACTATGGCTGAGCAACTCGAGCACCTCTGCGTGAATCCATTGGCTGATAACCAGGCACGGCTGCATGGCGCAAATCTCCTATACTACTGGGTAGCTTGCGTGCAAAGTGTTAAGAAAAAATTAAGACTGTGTGAAAAGTGGGTTAATTCTGGTCCGAGATGGCTGAATTGACCTTCTTCGAATCGTGCGATGGTTTGGCTGGCGAGGCAAACCACGCAATGATTTTCTCATCGAATTCGACGACAGGCTTGAGATTCTCTGGCGTCAGAATGGGAACCTTCCGGGCAACCACGTCGTATACCTTCCACCCGCCTTGCGGTAACTCAATGCGCAGGAGGGCATGATCCTCAAACAGTTCATGTACAATCAGAATCCGGATCTGGTGAGGATAATCGAGCCGCTTTAGTGTTCCCATCATAAAGACCGTGATGTCCTCGCAATCGCCTGAAAAGCCTCTCTCGATAAACTCCTTCGGAGTGTCCCAGTGATCCTGTATTTCCATGCGATACGTGGCCAGTGTGCGAAACTGAGTCAGGATGGAATGGATCTGGCTTTCGGACCACCCTTCTCTTTGTATCCTCATCTGCCACTCCTGGATCTTTTCCCGATACACCGGATGGATTCTTTCACGGTCGGCGGTCTCGGTCGTGGCACAGCCACAGGCGAAGAGTAAGAGAAAGAGGAGCGGGGCACATAGAAAGATTCGCATTCTATCTTTCTTATCGGCGCGGAAGGGCCGTGACTTAAAACGCGAACGGAAAGGCTTTCGTCACTCCGGCGAACGCCGGGAGGTACGTCAAACGTTTCATGAGAAACGGCATGACGATTCTACCACGGAGGCACAGAGGTCACGGAGAGATGATACATATGGTGTCCGGAACAGTGGAGATTCTGTTCCGGACACACACCGACGCTCCGCGTGGGTGTAGTAAGTACTTGTATCCCGGGAGGGATGCCTGTGCCCCGCAGGTATGCCTGTGCCCCGGAGGGGTACAGGTGACCGGATATGGCCGTCTCCCCATATCCGGTCAGAACCTTGTGAAAGGCTTTCCTCTGTGTTCTCTGTGCCTCTAGCGAAGCGGGTGGTGAATCAAAATGGTTCTTGGCTTTTAGCGGCGGATTAGCTCCCGTTTGGCCGTTTGCGGATCGCAGCGACGCCAAGGAAACTGAGCGCCGCGACGACACCCCACAAACCATAAATTGACAACGCGGGCACAGCCACCGGCGGGGGCGCAAGTTCCAGCGCGGCATAGACGTCCACACGAGGCTTCGTAACGCTGTTGCGCGGGTCGGTGATCGGTCGTCCGGTGCTGGTAAGGCGGGTGGTCGTCGCGTCGAGCGTTTCGGAGGGGAAGCCTGCTCGTAGCACTGCCACGGCGCCGGCAACGTGCGGGGTGGCCTGAGAAGTGCCGTACAAAGTGGACCCACCCGCGGTAATGGCCGCTCCCGGAGCAAGCATGGTCAGAAAAGAGGCACTGTTGGAGAAGCAGGTAATCTGGTCGGCGGCTGTAGTCGAATCTGTGCAGACCCCATAGCCCACGCCGCCGATGTTAGAATCGTAAACCGCACCCACCGAAATAACGCCAGGTGTGCAGGCGGGACTGCCGATACCGTTGGTGTAAGCGTTGTTTCCCGACGCGGCAACCGGCAGAATCCCGGCACTGCGGGCGTTGCTGACGGGCGTGACGTAGGGGTTGGTGTGCCTGTCCGAGCACGGAGATGTGTAGTCATTGCCGTCGCCGAGGCTCATGTTGATCGCTACGATGTTGCACGCTGACTTGTTCGCGATCGCCCAGTTGATACCGGCGATCACCTGCGCATCCGTGGCGCTGCCGTTGGAATCGAACACTTTCACCGCAGCAACTCTAGAGTCAGGGGCAACGCCAACCACGATAGCGGAGACATTCGTGCCGTGGCCGATGGTATCCGGACAGCTATTCAACGGGGGATTTGGATATGGAGTTACATCAATACAGGCAGCAACCTTGCAGGTGCTCGGTGCGCCCGGTCCAGTGCAGGAGCCGAAATCGGACAACGTATAGTTAACACCGGTATCAAGCACGGCGACAGTGGTCCCCGCGCCCTCGGTACCCGCGGAGGCTGCCTGAGGCTGATTGATGAGCGGAAGGCTTTGAGCCAGGTAAAGATAAATGGCCCGGTTCTCGTAGATTGCTACGACCTGTGATAGATCCGTCAACCGCGCGAGCGCCGATGGGGAACGCAAGCGCAGAAACATCATCGGAAGATGGCTGTAATCGGCGAGAACGCCCACTTCGGCAGCAGGAAGCAACGACAGCACTCCGGCCTTGATCTGGCCAAAACGTTGCGCCTTGTACTCGATAATGTCCCGGTCGTCATGAGGAATTTTTTTCTGCAAACGCATCGACGTTGCTTCCGCATCAACGCCCGCTGAGTCGAACTCAACAATTACGTCTTGAGGCTGGCCTGTGGCTAAGCGGTTCAGAAGGCTCTGCGGGACAGCATTCAAAATACTTTCCCTCCGAGCCTGATCGGTCATCTGCGCGGCACCAGTGCCTGGCAGAATGACCGCAGAGAATAACAGCACCAATAGAATCAAACAAATTGGCTTGATGACTGAACACCGACGATTCTTATTCATTCCTGTAACCATACCTAGCTGCTTTTTCAGTCACTCCGGCAGAAGCCGGAGTCCAGTGAGCACGCCGCCCTTCTCTCTAATCTTGCGAGAGGGTTCTCTTATACTCTCGAAAAATGTCACTCGAATGAAGAAAATGTGAAGAGTTTATTAAACTTCAAGATCGGTAACTCTTCACAGTACATTCACATCACGTTAATAAAATTGTAACAAGGGTACGGTAGCCTATCGCATGCCAGGTAATTCTGCGGACGTTGTTAGCACCCGAAAGTGTGATACATGAGGTTTCTTAGGTATGCTATGAAGAGTATCAACCTGCTGAACCTATTGCTTATCGCGGCCACGATTTTGCTCGCGGCTCATCTGCTCCCTTCTCTCGCTACGAAGGCGACCTACCGGTCTCCTAAACTGCAGGGAACCCCTGAAGCTCAGGCGGGAAACCTTGAGTCGAGCCAAAGCCCTCCCCCATCGGACTACATGGTGGTTGCGGAGCAGAATGTCTTTCATCCCGAGAGGAAGATTCCCCCGGAGACCAAGGGCGAGAAAGAGAAGCCAAAGCCGAATTCGTTTTATACGGCACAATGCTCGCGGACGGCATGCGGCTTGCGTACCTGGAGGACCGGAAATCTCCTCAGAGCACGCCCGGAAGAGGGAATAGACAATCCGTTGTGAAGCAGGGGGACATTGGTGAGCGGATTTCTTCTGAAAAGCGTTGAAGCGGATCGGATAGTCCTGGTTCGCGGTGAGGAACAGATCATCGCGTTCTGAACGACCCACAAAAACGGAGAGCAGGGGGCAATCTCGGCCAAGCGGCAGAGATATCTTCCGCTCCGACACCTGCCTTGATCAGAACGAGAAAACCGCTGTAATGAAGGCCCTGCTTGACCAGCAATCAGCTTTCCGCGACGAGGCTCCAAACTTCACGTAACATTACATTATCTTTGGAGATGTTTTGGATCAAAGAAACCATAGGATGGCAATCTAGAAATAATTTTTATGAAAGGCTCGGCAAGGGTAAGTTCTCTTCGCGAGAAAGTACTTAGGGAGGAGATGTCGACTTCACGGGAAGATGGAATGGTGGCTTGCCTGAGTGTAGCGGCTCCATGACTTTAGAACAGTTCGGCAGTAAGGGAAACTTCTTCTTCGGGATGCGTTGCTTGCTCTGTGGAGATGTTAGCGATCTGGTCATTCTCTTGCACCGCCGCAGCCAGGATGCGGAATACCTCTCCCCGAGCGAATGGATGAGACAATCATTTTGATGAAGAAATACCTCGACCCTTACCGCAGCCTGCCCGGCCGTTGCGGTGCTGAACGTTCACGTGCTGACTAGGCTTTTCATCAGACCTTTACAGGGTTTTAACATGATCTTAACAGGGGGCTGCTACATTACGCCTCGGAGAACGGGTCTCGTTTCTTCAAGACTCTCGGGGATAAGCGATCAAGAAAGCACTTGAGGGGTAGCGACTGTGGATTGGTCAGGAAAGTTCATGCGAAACAATGGAATCCCTAAGCGCAACAAGTTTGTTCCACGTCGTAGCCAGGCTATCCTCGCGCCAGTGCTGGTCACAATTATCTTGCTCTGTCGGGATGCGGTACACCGACGACCTACGAGAGACAGCCAGTGGTTACGCCCGGGGATCAGGCAAATGTTCATTTCACTTGTCGGCTGAAGAATGGCGAAATCGCCGTGTCGTCGTATCAGATTCGTGGCCAGACGACCCACTTATCCAAGTCCACGATCTTTTTGCAGCGGAATAGGAATACCCCGTTGGCGCTCACTGGAAGTCTGACGCCTGGAGGCGATCTGGACAGCAAGGGACTCTTGCGACAACTCGGAGAGAGGCTTTGAAGGAGAGATGCTTGGGCGGCTTTCAAGCGCCATTCTGGGTCTGACTGTTGGCGAAAGGCAAGACACGTCGAGATTCAAGCACAGAGCATGCGTCGAGAGAAGCCGGGAGATACGTCTTAAGATCGCCCGGGTGAGAGAGAGAGCCAAAGAGATGCGGGTTTCACCCCGGGAGAGTATGTATGCGAGACCGGCAAGGTGCCCGAGTTGGGCAAATATTCATCATCGACCCCGCAGTACCCGGGAAGGTATTGATCGGTTACGGACAAGGAAGTGCTCGTCCGCTTTTCAGCCGAGTCGGGTCTCAAGGTAACACGCCTTTCGGCAAGGGAACTGTCCGGGAAATGGAGGACCATACGAAATCGTGATCGATGCCCACACGGGAAGCTTGGTACGAAGCGGCGGGATTGATTGGGCGAATCGTAAATGTTGACGACAGATTCATCACCATCGATTACAGCCATCCCTTCGGCGGGGAATCCCTTCTGTGCGACATGGTTGATTCAATCAGTAGAGCCTGCCGCAGCAGCGAAAAGCAAAGGAGTGATGTCAGGTTGCGGAGGGTAGCGGCTCGGTTTATTTATCCTCGTTTTGCTGGACCTCCTTATTATCACCGATCGGGTCGGTTGCGGCTGAAGAGTCGCCCAGTTTTGACATTCGAGACGTTTGTCGTCGACGGCAATACTCTTCTTGACGGAGAGAGTAGTCCAGGAGATTCTTCAACCATACATAGGGCCGGGCAAGACCGCGGCGGATGTGGAAAAAGCCAGGGACACCCTTGAAAAAGCTTACCACGACAAAGGGTGGCCTGCAGTGCTTGTGAACCTGCCTGAACAGACCGTTGAGGATGGCACGATTCATCTCCAGGTCATCGAAAGCAAGATTGGAAATGTTCGGGTCACCGGAAACCGTTTCTACACCCGAGAGAAGATCATCCGGGATCTCCCGTCCCTCGCTCCGGGAACATCCTGTATGTGCCCGATGTTCAAAAAGACCTTGAACGGCTCAATCGCGGCCAGGACCTCAAAGCCTCACCTGTTCTTTCTCCCGGAAAGGAACTGGGCCTGACCGATGTCGACGTTAAAGTAGAAGACAAGCTCCCCCTGCACGGAAACCTGGAACTCAACAACAACAGTACGCCCGGAACAGAGGACCTGCGACTGAATGCGATGATCCGGTATGACAATCTCTGGCAGAGGGACCATTCCATCTCAGCCCAGATCCAGACCTCTCCACAAGACACCAGCCAGGTGAAACTCTACGCCGGCTCCTATACGCTGCCCGCCCCGTGGATGAAAGATCATCAGATCGCCATATATGGAATCAAATCGGATAGCAATACCACCGCTTCCGGTCAGGGTTTCCTTGTTACCGGCAAGGGGAGCATCGTGGGGACGAGGTACGTCATCCCGCTTGCGCCGTACGGCGCGTATGCACACAACATTACCATAGGCCTCGATTACAAGGATTTCCAGGAAACCACAGGTCCTAAAGGGACCATACAGACACCGATCAAATATCTCCCCCTTTCTTTCTCGTATAGCTCGTCTCTTCCTGACTCGTGGGGCTCGACCCGGTTCAGCAGCGCGGTGAACATGGCTTTCCGGGGATTGGTCACCGACCAGAGCCAGTTTGAAGTGAAACGTTTCGGGGCAGAAGGGGATTACATATACATGACAGCCGGGGTAGAAAGGCAACAGAAACTGCCCGCCGGCATGGGCCTCTTTCTCAAACTGGACGGCCAGATCGCGGACCAACCGCTCATTTCGAACGAGCAGTACATTGCGGGCGGCGTCACGAACGTGCGGGGATACAAGCTGGCCGCAGCCCTTGGGGATGACGCGGTTCACGGGACGGCTGAGCTCTCCGGGCCTGACGTCGGTTCCCTCCTGGGTTGGGCAAAGCTCCAGTGCACGCCGTATATTTTCTACGATTACGCCTGGTTGAAAGTGATACAGCCTCTACCCTTGCAGACGGAGAGTACCAGCCTCCAGGGCATGGGGGTGGGGTTGCGGGGAAGTGTGTACAGATATGTGCTATTACGAAGCCGATCTTGCTTTTCCCCTGTCGTCGAACGGCAGACAGAGAAAAACGAGCAGCAATTCTACTTCAAGCTGGGCGCGCAGTTCTAGTAAAGACAGGTCAAGTCGAGGTTGAGAACGCAGACAGGAAAAGACGGATTTCACCACAGAGGCACAGAGGTCACGGAGAAACGCCACACCACACCCACGCGGAGCGTCGGTGTGTGTCCGGAACAGAATCCCCACTGTTCCGGACACAAAAGCAGGTTCCGTGGAGCACTCCTCTGCGAACTCTGTGCCTCTAGCGAAGCGGGTGGTGAATCGAGTTCGCCCTGGACAGACGCATTTTAATGGAGAATTTAAGACTCTGTAACACGGGTGACACATCTTTTTGATATCCTCACATCGATGTTCTATTTCGGTTTGCCCGGGCGGGAGCAAACGCCTGTTTCAAGCCTGTTTTTGAGAGAGGAAAGATGAGCCCAAAAGCGATCATAATCTTTGTGTGCGCTATGCTGATTCCGACCGCACTTGCGGCTGGGCCGACGATCCCCGGGTTCTACGGGAAGATTCCTACACCTCTTCCCATTGTTGCGCCTAATACACTTCCCACCCTGAAGCCCCAGGGCATCAATCCAGGGACTGAATCCTAACACTCCGTACACGATTCAAGGCCCCAACTAGGCATTGTCAACCAGACGCAGCCTAAAGCGGTCATTGACTGGAATACCTTCGATGTAGGCCAGAATGCGTCAGTCTATTTCAACCAGCAGGGGAATTCGACATGGGCCGCTCTCAATCGCATCTGGGACCAAAACCCGAGCCAGATCTTCGGCCGGCTCACCGCAGATGGTCAGGTGTACCTCATTAACCAGAACGGCATCCTCTTCGGACCGGGTTCACAGGTGAACGTGCACTACCCTCATCGCATCTTCGCTCAACATCCAGAACAATGACTTTCTCAACGGGATGCTTGGATTCAAGGCCGAGAACTACAACGGCCGCACCGACAATCTTTTTTATGATTCCGTCAACAACATCCCAGGCGTAGTCTCAAATCACGGCACCATCCAAACGGACACTCCTCGGTTCGGTCTTTCTCATCGGCCCCCAGGTGGAGAACAGCGGAACGATCCTTGCGCCGATGGGTCAGATCGGGCTCGTGGCCGGTACCGACCTGGAGCTTGCCCTGCCCGTCGCCGGCGGCACGATAGTGACGTACCCGGGCGGGGAGAGCCGTACCACGCTCGTGTCATAAAGCTGTATGCAGTCCACAAGGCTCGGCAGCCTGGAACCTGGAAGGCGGGCAACTTGCCGCCGATACGGGCGTCGTCGGCATGTACGGCCGTATCGTGAACCAAAACGGGCTGATCCGGTCGGTAACGGCTGTCCAGCGGGGCGGACACGTGGAACTGTTCGCGTCCGACCAGATCAGCGACCGGTCCGAATAGCGCTTATCTCACTTCCCGTGTCCGACTCTCCGGATAAGGTCAACGTCTCTTTTCCTACGGCTCAAGGGCGATGTCACCTTCAGCGGTCTCGATCCTGAATAATCCCGGGCAGCCGAAGGGTCTACGCGGGTCGGATCGAACACCAGGGGGCGATCGATGCCCCGTCCGGACTCGTAACGCTGAACGCTGTTGACCGGGTCTACCTCTCATCCGGGAGCAGGATCGACGTGAGCGGCCTTTGGGTAGACAAATCAGCCGGGGACGGACTGCTCCAGGTCCAGATGAACAGCGTCAATCTCAGGGATGACTTCGTGCAGAAGGGTGGGACGCTCCAGGGGCCAAACCGTGCAGATCAGTTCAGTCGCAGGGTCTGCGATCGGCGACGTATCAGGGGCTTTCACGACCGAAGGTCTCAGCGCCGCCGAAAGGCATACCAACGGAGGCGAGTATCTTCATCAACCTTGGCGGACTCCCATCCGACGCCGAAACGGATTGCGACCGGAGATATCGTCATCAGGGATGGGGCACTCATTGATTTCTCGGGAGGCGGGGTCCGGTACGGAGCGGGGTTCGATGGACACCACAAAGCTCCTTTCGGGCAACAGAGTTTACGACATCAGCACCGCAAGCCCCACGATTCAGTATGACCGGATCCTGAATTCACAGACCGTGACATACCAGCGTTACGGGGTCACAGAGGAGTTCAACGGGCTCTACTACGGCGGGGCGAACCCTTTGATGAATTACGTGCCGGCATACACGGTCGGGGATGATGCGGGAAGTCTTTCACTCCAGGCACGCCAGGTGGTCCTTGACGGCACCATTCTTGGCAAGGCGACTAAGGGTCTGTTTCAGTATATGCCCGCGGACCCTGTAAACGAGACGGGAAATCAGTCGAGGTCCGGTTATCAAGAGCCGGTCGGCGGGCAACTGATGATCGGCGACACGAAGCTCGTCAATAACGACGGCGACAGCGCCAACTTCCTGATCGATCAGATTGAGATTGCGTCTCAGGTGGCTCCCCTTGCCGTCTGGGTTTCAGCCGAACGATCCGTCTCCCCTCTGGGAGGACGATTCTTTCGGCCAGCACTTTGAGCAACGCAGGCCTCAGCACCCTCTCTCTTGCGGCGAACACGACCATCACGGTGGACAAAGGGGCTCAGATCACCCTGAATTCAGGCGGCAGCTTCAATGCCAGGGCGAGGAGAATCGAGAATTATGGAGCGATAACGGCCCTGGGCGGGAGCATCAATCTTGGCATCGAGACGAATCTGACCACGAATCCGGTCATTGTGAGCGGGACCAACCCCAACTACATCCCCCTCGACGAACGGATTTATCTGGCGAATGGAAGCTCGCTGATCGCGAGGGGAGAAAGGATCGACAACAGCGCGGCAAGTGGTTTCGCTCAGGCCATGACGACATCAGGGCACACCGCCGGCGGGTCCATCCAAATACTCGACAAGACGGTTACGGGTCAAGGGGTGGCGATCATGCCGGGTGCCCTGGTCGACGTGAGCGGTGGCTATCAGATCGATGCAACAGGCAACGTTGCCGGGGCAGATGCGGGGAATCTCGCACTGCAGGGCTATTCGTTAATCGTCAAAGGTGACCTCAAGAGGGCTATCGCTTGTCGGCAACAAAGGCGGTACCATCAGCATGCACGCCGGCAATGTCAGTATTGCAGCTTCTCCCCCTTCCTTCCAGATGGGTTCAACGCCGACTCACCCTGGCCGCAAACTCTTGTAGGACAACTCATACTTGGAGCCAGTCAGCTCAATTCCGCAGGCTTTACGGCCGTTACACTGAAAAGCGTCAACAATGTAGTGACCGAGAGCGGCACCAAGCTCGTCCCTGTCTCTAACAAAGCTGGTCATGCCCGGCCCGGCGAATGCCATGGGAGGTATTCAGGGAGTGAAGAACCTGATCCCGACGGCGGTATCTATGGGATCAGAAATCTTCACAGCGACACCGGATGACATTGGAGCGAGCTCCTTTACGCTGAATGCAGGGGCGATCCCCACAGGTTTGACAATCGGTTCAAATCCTCTCCGGATAGACTATCCGATGATGAGAGAGAATCTCCTGTCACGTATCCAGATGTTACCACAGTCCTCAATGCAGTCCGGCCCGGGTGGATCTATTCAGATGGGTGGTCCTTATATAGACATCGGGGGAGCCCTTAACGCGACATCGGGGAGTATCGCTCTCTCAGCAAAGAACCGCCTTACTCTCCAAGGCGGAGCCGAAATTCGGGCCGAAGGGTATAACAAATTTGTAGGCACCGTTGCTGTAAAAGGGATGCCGGTCGAGGCAACCCCACTGCCTGGCGGAACAGTGTCCCTCACGGCCGGTGCCGATCTTGTGCTGTTCCCCGGCTCAGTGGTGAGCGTCTCGGGCTCCCTTCCCATCCATAAGACGGTTGTGCGGGAAGACTGGACGGTTTCTTCTATTTCTGATGCGGGCAAGCCGGGAACGATCCAACTTAGCGCACTCGGATTGATACAACTGGATGGCAATTTGAAGGGGCAGGCCTATCTCGAAGGAACGGCAGGAGGCACGCTGTCTATAACAAGAACGGACCCGGGAGGATCTTTCACCATTTCAGCCCAGGACCTCGCCCGCTTCCGGGAGGGAGGATTTGACGCGCTTTCACTGGCGAGTGCGGGAGAGCTGAACCTACGCGGATCCGGTCAAATCAGTTTGGGAAGAAGCCTTACGCTGAACGCGCCAAAGATCTCCGTTACGGGCTCCGATTCAATATCTCTGGGTGCGCCCTGGGTGCAAGTGACCAATAGCTTCTTACCGTCTCCCTCGTCTGCCAGCTTGGGAAGCGCAAGCCTTAGTCTCGGCCGGCACGTGGCTGGATATCACAGGAGATATCCTTTTTTCAGGAGTTAAGAACGTGTATATGGAGGCCGGTCGTGATATTCGGCTTACCGATACATTTTACTCAGGCAACGGCATCCTGAAGTGGTCGGGACAACTGCGAACCTTGGCAGACTTGACTCTAAAGGCGGCGCGGGCTTATCCGACAACTCTCTCGAGCTTTACCTTGAACGCGGGTGGAAAAGTCACGATTCTTCCCGCGGATACGCCTATCGATGCACCGATCTTCTCGGCCGGAGGGAGTCTCACCATCCAGGCCGGCAAGGGGGTCGAGCAAAGGGGTTTCCTCGCCGCACCCATGGGCACTATTTCTCTGCAGGCCACAGGAAATGACGCCAGGGTCTACCTAGCGGATGGAAGTGTTACCACCACACGGGGCGATGTTTCCGTCAAGTACGGGGATTTCCAGTCGGCCTTGGGTGACAATATCTGGGGTATCCCGGATAAAGATCATCCCATCTGCAACCGTACCTTTCCTGACAGTTGAGAACGCTCCTGGCAAATCCATCTCTCTTGCCGGACCAGAGGTAATTGTGCGCGACGGCGCGCTCCTCGACATCTCCGGAGGTGGATCGGTCTTCATCTATCAATTTATTCCGTCTTCTGCGGGATCCGCGAACCCTATCACGAAGGCCAATACGTATGTCATCATGCCGAACAGCAGCGTGGTCCTTCCGGGGAACGCTATTCACCTGGCCGGCGCGCCAGGGCTTGCGGCCGGTACCTATTCGCTCCTTCCAGCAGAGTTTGCCTTTCTCCCCGGTGCCATGATCGTCACTGACCTGGGTATCACCCTGTCGACCGCCAAACCTACCCTCACCAAGGATGGCTATCCTATCGTGGCAGGATATGCCACTACGATGGGGACCGGTATACACGCCCAGCAATTGAAGGGTTATGAGGTGAGACCTGCGTCAGAGGTCTTGAAACAAGGAACTTTCGAGGTGCAGACCAATCAGGCGGAGATGCGGGACGCGTCACGTTGTCCGGGAATACCACCATTCTCAGCGGTACTATACAGGCGACGCCCTCTTCAGGCTTCAAGGGAGGCTCTATTGCCCTGAGCGGCACCAACGTGACAGTACAGCCTTCGCGCATTTCGCTGACCGCAGGGTTCGATTTTGCGACCCCGGTCCCCACAGAGCTCGTAGGTACTCTGAACATCGCTGCCCCGTCGCTTAGCGGCAAAGGCTTCCAGCGATCGGCTTGGGGTTTTCCAACCTGGATGACGCTGCCGACTCGATCAGGGCCTCGCAAGTCACCCTCAAAGCGGGAGTGGTCCTGCAAGCAGAGAATATCATTCTTGCCGCCAAAGATCTCATCACGCTCGAACCCGGAGCCCAGGTCCTTGCCCTCGCCATTCCTGGAAACGTCGGGACAGGCCAGTTTGATTTCGCCAACCGGTAAAGCGGTGATCGGGGCGAATGCTGTGGTGCATGCCTCAGACGTCATCTCCCTGCAGACCGCAGACCTGGATTTGCAGGGAACTCTTTTGGCCGACCACAGCGCTCTCAACCTCAAGGCTAACACTATCACGTTTATCCCTAACGGAACCAGCAGGCCCTCAGGTTCAGGCCTTTACCTGACGCCGAGCCAGTGGGGAAACTTGGAGACTGTTTTCCAGAATATCTCCCTTACCAGCGCTTCAGACGTGATCTTTAACGGCAGCTTCGATCTCCCCGTGAAGAATTCGCTCACGATCGATGCCGCCCGGGTGATGGATCTGGCCAGCGGGAGCGCAGTCACGGTAGAGGCACCTAACATCACTATACAGAATACGGGCACCGCAACCCCAACTCCAGGCACGGCGAGGACTTCACAGATAACCCTGACAGCTCAGGAGATGCAAATCGGAAAGGGAAACATTCTCTTCGACAGCTTCTCGTCGATCAATCTGAACGCCCAGAACAACTTGACCTTCAAAGGAATTGGCACACTGAGTACTGCCGGTGGGGACCTGAATATCTCGACGTCGCGGCTGACCACGTCCTATTATCTTGAGCCCGTCGCACCGGGCTTACCGGCGGCCGGTGCCACAAATGCGGCCCTCCCGGCCCTCGCTCCGATTTACACGGCGGCCAACTTCAAAATTGACGCCGGCAGTACGGGCGCCGTGCGTATTCAACCAAGCGGCGGAACGCCCGGGACTTCGGCAACTCCGGGCGGGAATCTACAGATCGCGGGGAAAACCATCGATGTCTCCACGCTGATTGAAATGCCCTCCGGCAACCTGACGCTGAGTGCCTCAGGTAGTGTTTTCGTCAGGAGCGGCGGGCAGCTTGTCCTTCCAGGGACTGATTACGCCCCGGCGGTGTCGTCTCGCTGCAAAGCACCAACAGCGGCGCGATCAGTCTCGATGTTGGGTCCCTGATAAATGTCTCCGCCGGCGGGCAAGGGGATGCTGGGACTATCAATCTGTATGCGCCAGTCTGGGGGGCGGGACTGGCTGGGGACCTGATGGGGCAGGCCGGACAGGGGGGTCACGGAGGCTCCTTCACGATGGTGACAAGCGCTGTTGACGACTCCGCGAATCCCGGCCGAAATTTTGGGGACATGAACCGAAAATTAAACGCTGCAGGCTTCAATGAAACCATGAACATTGAAGCTACCTCGGGAAGTATAACCATTCACCGGGGAGAGAGCGTTAGCGCCCGTAAAGTCAAACTCACCGCGGATGCCGGAGCGATAGACCTTGACGGCACCGTCGATGTCTCAGGGTCCGACCACGGAGGAACGGCCGAGCTTTACGCCCAGAACCTGACAGTTGGTGCGAGTGGAACCATCCTCGCAAAGGGTACGGGAACGAATGCCAGGGGTGGCGACGTGACTCTAGGTGTAAGCACCGGAATGCTGTACTTTAGCGGAGGCACGATTGACGTCTCCGGCTCGGGCACAGGTACGGGAGGGACCGTGACCTTCAGGGACCCGCCCCCGCCCCCGCCCAACCCTTCGCCGATCAACATGTCTCTGACCGGGACGATTAAAGGAGCATCCAGCGTAGTTGCTGAAGTGGACAAGGTTTACGTAGACCAATTTCCCGTAATTTCTTCGACGGTGATCGATCAGATTAGTACGGACATATCCACCTATATGAACACCTATGCCACAAGTCTGAAATCAGAGCTTTTAGCCGGTTTGAACGACGGTCAGGGCAACCCTCTGAACCCGACTCAGTTCCATTTCCGTCCGGGTGTTGTCATTCAGCAAACAACCGGCGATATCACCCTCGGAGACAATTGGGACCTTTCGTCCTGGAGGTTCACAGGCGAACCAGGGACTGTTACCATCCGGGCGGCCGGGAATCTGAATATAAATGCTGGTCTCATTGACAATCCGACGAACAGCTACCGTTCCCTGAGAAGTGACAACGTCAAACCTTCGTGGTCGATCAACTTGGTCGCCGGCGCCCAAACATACAGCCCGGATTTCCTTGCTATTAAAACAGCAAGCATGCAGGGCAATCTCACTCTTCTGCCCCAAGCAGTGGTTTATACCGAGAGGGGGCTCCATTCGGTTTGCCTCGGCGAGGAACACGGTCATAAATGAGGCACCCTTGAGCAGTTATATGGTCAACTCCGCCATGAAGTACTCCGTGGGGACCTATGCAGGCCCGATTCAAGGGATCGTGGGAGGAAATCTCACGATCAATGCCGGCGGCGCCATTCAATCCGCCGTTGGCAGCATCGATATCCAGACTGGGGGGAACGTAAGCCTGGGGAAGGACGCTTACTATCTCGGGACAATCCGGACTACAGGAGAACGTGCACTGGGCAAGCAATACTATGCGTACAGCACTTATGGTGGCGGAGGCGGCATTACCCTGAATGTTGGAGGTAATATAGAAGGGGGTCTTTCGGATTTTTGGCTGACTACAATGTCCGACATTCAAGAATGGCACCAGCTTGTCGTCCCTGTGTATCTGACCTCGGCTACCTCACCGCCCACGGAGGGCATCGTGACGATGGCAGGGGGGACATCCGTATCCGCACGGGTGGCAACTTCAACACCCAAACCGGTACCTTTGGGAAAGGAGACCTCAGCGTCTATTCAGGCGGCGACCTGCGAGGGCGGTTCCTCGTAAAGAAGGGCATAGGTGAGCTGAGCGCGATGGGGAACTTCGGCGTTCCGAGTCACCAAGTTGCTGGGCTCGGTGTAGTGAAAGAGCCGCAGCTTATAGAAGCCTCCGACGCCAGGATCAGCGTTGCAGCCCAAGGTAACGTGGAATTGGGCGCAGTCCTGAATCCGAACCTGGCCGTGATAGTGCCTTCAGAATATTGGGACAACCAGTACACTCAAAATTCCTCGGTGAAGATAACTGCTGTTACTGGCGACGTTAATCTTTACGGTTCCGTAGACGTGAACCGCTACCGTAACTTCTACGGTGCGACGGAGTCTAGAAATCTCATCTTACCCCCTTCAGTGGATATATCGGCCGGCAAAAACATCAATGTCATGGCAGGGTCTGGTGAGTATGTGCTTCTGCCCTCACCTACCGGAAGCCTCGCGTATTTCTGCGCAGAATGACATCAGTCTTCTCGGACGCAGCCAGAATGGTCATGTCGGATGCTGACGCGGCCATTGTTTATGGATCCCCATCCCGAACCGTGCCGAACTTAGAGCAATCCTGCGGCAAGACCAAACCATTCTGGCGATTTCGTGCCCGTGGGGATTACGGCCGGCCGCGGACATCAAGAGATATGTATCTGAGCGTCTCTAAAATGGCTGAGATTCGAGCAGGTCGTGACATTGTTGATCTTACTTTCAGTGGGCAAAATATCAAGTGCGAGCGATGTGACGAGCATCGTCGCTTCAGAAGACATCGTCTATGGGTATAACAGCAACGCGGGCAATGAAAGGGTAGAGCTGGGCGGTCCTGGTTACCTTGTAGTCCAGTCGGGCAGAAAGATCGACCTTGGATTGACTGGCGGAATTAAGACCGTCGGAAATTTCATCAATCAGGCTCTTGATCGCGTCAGGAAGTTCCATCATCGTCGCGGCAGGTATCTCACGGGATCTTAAGCCGGACAGAAGTCGCCAGATTCTTTGACTCGATCCGCAGTGCCGGGTCTGACTACAGCAGGTTTCAGGCTAATGGTGACACCACCGCGGCCCAAAAGCGGATCAATGACACGCAAGAAAGAACGTCATCGCTCCGTTTCTCGGGTCGACGAATGAGGCAGGGAGACATCAACATGACCTCCTCTCAGATTTCTACCACGGGCGGGGGCGGCCTGGCTGTGGTGGCAACCGGCACGTTGAACGTCGGGAAAACAGCCCTGGGTAGCAACCAGGGCAAGAGCACCGGAATCTTTACGTCCACCGGTGGTGCCATCAACGTCTTTCGCCAACAAGGACGTGAACGTCAATGAGGCCAGGATCATGACCTTCCAGGGAGGGGATATCACCGTTTGGAGCGACCATGGGGATATCAACGCCGGCCGGGGTTCCAAAGCGGTCATCAACGCAGGTACGCCCGAGTTACTCGTGTGACAAATCAACGGGTGTGTGCGCTCTGAAATTCAGTCCTCCTGCGGTTGGGAGCGGCATCCGTGGCGCTGACCTACGCCCCGGGCGACAATGTCGCGCCGCCGCCTGCAGGAGACATATACCTCTTCGCTCCGCAAGGCATTATTGACGCCGGGGAAGCGGGTATCTCCGGAGGCAATGTGATTCTGGGGCGGTGACCGTCCTGAACGTTGCTAATATCTCCTTTTCCGTCGGGTCAGTGGGCGTGCCCGCAGGTTCCCAGAGCGTGAGCCTTGGGTGCCCTCTCGGGTACGACGAGCTTTGCGGAAAAGACCGCAGTTTCTCAGGATTCAGGAGCCCTGGGGGGATCAAAAGAGAGCGCCGAGAGGTCGCTCAAAGCCATCGAAGATATCGTCATGAAATGGGTTGATGTGAAAGTGACCGGCTTCGACCTGACCCGTGGCGTGGGCGGAGAAGAGGGCGAGGAGTGAGAAACAGTAGAATAGATTTCACCACGGAGGCACAGAGGTCACGGAGGGTGATGCCGGAGTAGAGAATTTTATCGCGATGTGCGGATAAGATCAGATATTCGCAGATGACTATGTCCGTGCCCAGCTGCGAGTGCGCAGCGTCCTTTGGGTAAGACGTCAATGCTACAACCCTCACGCTGTCGCGTCGGTATGCTGACCGCAACAGAGTGTCCAGGGTGACGGAGATGTGTAGTATCTCGCTCCCCGGAGCATCTCCTTTGTGAAGGCTCTTATTGTTTCTGCGGTGAATGAAAGCCTGTCTGTTCGGCGGTGGTGAGATGGAAAGGATGGAGGTTTTTGCATGACAGGTAAGTGGTTTCGGAGAATTTTAGGAGTAACATTGATCGTCGCATTTGCGCTGGTCGCGAATGTCGGGCCGGCCTCGGCCTCCTGGTGGGATGGCAAGTGGAAATATCGTAAGAAGATTGTGATGGACACGACGCCACAAGGGGCCGATGTGAAGGAGGCGCTGACAGATGTCCCTATCCTCGTCAGGCTTCACTCAGGTAACTTCGCATTCGCCAACGCCAAGAACGACGGTTCGGATATTCGCTTGGTGGCGTCCGACGATAAAACCCCCCTCAAGTACCATATCGAACGGTACGACCCAGCAGCGGAAATGGTTCTCATCTGGGTAAAGGTGCCGAGGCTTCAAGCGGCTACCAACCAGGACTTCGTGTGGCTGTATTACGGAAACAGCAGCGCTTCCGCAGCCCAGGATTCCGGCGGGAACGTATGATACACCCCAGCTCGCCGTCTTTCATCTCGGCGAAAAAGAAGGGATGCCGCAGGATGCCACTGCGTACGCGAACCACGGAAAGGAATTCACCGGCGAGTTCGGCACGCCTGCCGCCATCGGTCGCGGCATCACGCTGAAAGGCGGCACCGAGCTGCTCGTGATCGGGAAATCCCCGTCTCTTACCGCGTCAAAAGGATTCACCTTCTCCGCCTGGACCCGCCTGGCCCGGTCCCAACAAGCCGCCCGTCTCTTTTCATGGGATGACGGGAAGCAGTCCGTCTTTATCGGTATCGACGGAGCAAAGCTATATGCCACCGTTACGGATCAAAAAAAGAAGGCTGTCACTTCCACGCCCGTTGATCTGCCTACGCAGAAATGGGTCCATGTGGCCGTGACCGCGGAAGCAGACAAGGCACTGACCATTTATATCGACGGACGCGAAAGGACTTCTCAGAAACTTGCGGGAGCCCTTCCTGAGCCCGCGGCCGACATCGCCATAGGCGCCACCCCTCAGGGAAAGAATGCTTTCGCAGGGGACCTGGATGAAATCGGTATAGCCGGGGTGTCGAGGTCGGCTGCCTGGGTGCGCACAGCAGCGGTGAGCCAGGGCCCCGAGACGCCGCTTCTTTCATACCTGGAAGAGGAAACTTCGTCGGGCGGCGGGGAGAGTCTGACCGTTCACCTTCTGGTTGTGACGGCGAAAGCAATTACACTCGACGGGTGGCTCGTCATCGGCCTCATCGTTGTCATGATCGCCATCACATGGATACTCTTCTTCAACAAGTCCATGATGCTGCGCAAGCTTAAGAAGGATAACGCCGCCTTCGCCGAATCCTTTTCCCAGTCCGACAGCGTTCGGGCCATGAAAGAAAAGGAAGATGAATTTGACAACTCCTCTATGCAGAGAGTGTATGGCGCGGGCATTGAGGAGCTGGAGCGAAGGTTCGCAAAAAAAGATGGCAATGGCCAGTTGTC
Organism: uncultured delta proteobacterium; assembly: GCA_963825005.1. Lineage (GTDB taxonomy): Bacteria > Desulfobacterota > Syntrophorhabdia > Syntrophorhabdales > WCHB1-27 > JADGQN01. The sequence continues at coordinate 586,677 of CAWGRP010000013.1, forward strand.
TTGTGCGCCGGAACGAGCTATTACGGCCTTCAAGGCAGCGCTCGACAAGGCAGCATTGCAGGAAAGCAAGAGGAATGCGGCCGGGCTCCTCCTCTTTACCTTGAGCATTTCCGGTGGACCGTTCATGGGACTTTTCGGAACAGTGTGGGGGGTTATAAATACCTTTGCCGGCGTGGCTGAAGCCGGCGAGGCAAACCTTGCCGCAATCGCCCCAGGTGTGGCATCGGCGCTTGCCTGCACCCTGATGGGGCTGACGCTTGCAATTCCGGCCCTCTTCCAGTACAGCTACCTCTCTTCGGAAATCAAGGGTATCACCGCTGACCTGAATGTGTTCATGGGGGAATTGTCGACCCGGGTGGAGGAAGAGTATGGGGGTAACGCGTGAGCAAGAATCCCTACGATGATCTTGAAGTGGTAGCTGAACTGAACGTCGTTCCCCTGCTCGACCTGGCCTGGAACCTGCTGATCGTTTTCATCATGGTCGTCACGGCAACCGTGCAGGGAATAAATGTGAACCTTCCCAAGGCCAGTGCGGCCGCAGGCAATATCAAGCCGGCCACCAAGGCCATCACCATCACTGGAGAAGGAACCATCTACCTCGACAGCTTTCCCGTGACGCTGGAGGATCTTGAGGCGAGGCTCAGACAGCTTAAAGCTGTTAATCCGAACTTTCCGGTGGTGATCAAGGGAGACGAGAAGATATCCTACAAGAGCGTCATCCAGGTCCTGGATATTTTGCAAAAGCTAGAGATCACCCAACTGGGCCTGGTAACGCAGAAATTGGTGAAGTGAAGGAAGAACAGGTTGAGGTTAAGGTTGAGGTTGAGAACGGAAACAAGAAACATAGTTTTACCACAGAGGCACAGAGGGCACAGAGGAAAGACCTGTGCAGAGAGAGGCCTCATGCTAGTTCTGACCGGATATGGGGAGACGGCCATATCCGGTCACCCGTACCCCTGCGGGGCACAGGTATCCTGCGGGATACAGACATTAGCTACACCACGCGGAGCGTCGGTGTGTATCCGGAACAGAATCTCCACTGTTCCGGATACGGGAAGTATGCTCCTTGGAGCAACTCTCTGTGACCTCTGTGCCTCTAGCGAAGCGGGTGGTGAATAGAAGTAATGGAGGGTTTAGCAGATGAAACCTAAAAAAAAGAAATCCTCTTCGCAAAACTACATTGTTACCGGGATCGTTCTTTTCATCTTTCTCTCACTTGCCGGTGGCATCATCTACCTCGTGAGTTCAGACAGAGGCGGAGGCAAGAAAGTGTTCATCGCGAAAGTTGATCTGGTAAGACCCAACACGCTTCCGGATAAACCGCCACCGCCTCCAAAAGAGAAACCTCCGGAACCCGAAATGCAGAAAAAGGAGACTATTATAGCGCCGCAGGATATGAGCCCGCAAGCAAGCGCGAAGGGTGACGACAAGCCGGTTGCGGAAGGCCCCCTGGGACTGGAGGGCGCTCAGGGTGGAGCCGGCTCGGACGGCTTCGGTCTTGCCGCCAGAAAAGGCGGGAGAGACGTGACCACTCTCGGGACCGGCCCAAGGGTCGGCGGAGGGAAAGATATGGCCACGCTGCTCAGGCAATACGCGCCTTACACGCGGCTGGTCGAGGAAGATGTGAACAGGATCGTGCGCAAGCGCCTCGAAGATAAAGGGGGCATACCCAAGGGAAAACTTGAAGCGCTGGCCGAGATAATTCTTGGTAACAAAGGGGAGATAACCGACGCACGCATCATCCGCTCCTCCGGAAACAACACCATGGACGAGGTGGTAAAGATTCGCTCAAGTATGCACGGATCAGTCAACCCCTTCCGGAAGGTTGCCCCAGAACCATGAACATCAAGATCACGTCCCAGGGATAGGCTACCACAGTTATCAGTGAACAGTAATCTGTGATCAGTAAGACGTCAACAAGTAGATGACATTTTTCACGAGACCTTTACATAGCCTTAACATGATTTTAACAAGTGCCTGTTAGCTTACTCGCAGCATCGATGCGTGGCTGAACATATTAGTCGGTCCATAATAGTCATTACATTCGTCATGCCGGACTTGATCCGGCATCCAGAAACCACGCTGGATTCCGGCTTTCGCCGGAATGACGGAGTAAGTATAAATAATTGTGGTCTTATTAATAATTGCAACGGAGAGAGAATGATCCGGGATAACTGTAAAAGACACAAGATGAAATATTCTTACATGGCGCTTCTTCTCCTGTTGAATTTCTTTGTGGTTCCTCCCGTCGCACAGGCACAGGCTCCAGCCAAAAGCGCTCCTGCACAAGCTTCCGCACCAGTTGCACCGCAAGCTCCTGAACTGAAACTAGCTGCGCCTGCAGCGACAGCAGCAGCAACGGACGCTACCGGCGTTGACGAACTGATCAACATCCTGGCGGAGAAGGGCATCCTGAAGCAGGAAGACGTCGCCGCAGTGATGCAGAAAAAAGGAGAACCAGGCAGCACTCCTCTTGCAATCCTCACCGAACTTCTCAAGAGCAAAGGCGTGATTACTTCCGGGGACGCCGAAAAGGTCGCCAAAAAGGCGGAATCAAGCAAACCTGTGGTCCTCTACAGAGAACCCGATCAGAAAGAGCTCCAGAAGATGACCAAGCAGATGACCCAGGACATCCTCAAGAAAGACAGGGAGAAGATGAAGGCCGAGGTCAAGGACGAGGTCCTCCAGGAAACAAAGAAGGAAATCCAGTCAGCCGCCGCTCCGGAATGGACCAAGCGGATCCGCTTCGGCGGCGATATACGTCTGCGCTACCGTGGCGATTATTTCCCTGATGATAATGGAGTCTTCATCGATCCCAATAATCCCACCCAAACTTTGAACAGCTCGAATGAGCGCGATCGCCTGCAGGTGCGCGCCCGACTGGGAGCCACAGCCGACGTGAACGACGTCACTGAGGTTGGCATCCGTGTGACGACGGGCAATACGAACGTACCTAACACCGTCAACCAGACATTGGGCACTTATGAAAACAAATGGAGTGTCGTTATGGATCTGGCTTATCTTAAGGTTAAGCCTCTCCCGGGGCTGACGCTCTTGGGAGGAAGGATTGCCAACCCATTCTTCTATTCTAATCTCCTCTGGTATGAAGATCTGACCTTCGACGCAGTTGTAGCTCAGTACACACATCCGCTGACCAGCAAGCTTCGCGCATTTGCGACGGCGGGTGCCTTTCCGATTCAGGAATTTGAGAACAGCACGAAAGACAAGTGGCTCTACGCAGGGCAGGTCGGTCTGGAGTATAAGCCCATCACGGGATTGACGGGAAAACTTGGAGGCACGTATTACTACTATCAGAACCTCCAGGGTGTGGCGATCAATCCGCTCTTCCCAAATAGCTGGCAGCAGTTCACGGCCGCGCCATTTATCGCGAAGGGCAACACGCTGTACAACATCAATCCTGCCGCTACATCGCTGGCCGAATACAGATTGGCGCTCGCATCCGAATTCCACGAGCTTAATATTATAGGCTCGCTGGACGTAGGCTTCTGGGACCCGGTCCACATCATTTTTCTTGCAGACTACGTGAACAACATCGGATTTGATCGCGCGCAGGTGGAGCGACTCACGGGCAACCCGAATCTGAAAGCCGGTCCTCAGGGTTATCAGGTCGGCTTGTCAGTCGGACACCCTGTGATGCGTCGTTTCCCCGATTGGAGGCTCTACACCTATTACAAATATCTGGAGTCGGATGCAGTTGTGGATGCCTTTACGGATCCGGATTTCCATCTGGGCGGCACAAATGCCAAGGGGTGGTACTTCGGGGGCGACCTCGCACTAGCGAAAAATCTATGGCTTGGCGCGAAATGGTATAGCACTAGCGCGATCGATGGCCCGACATTCAATGTCGACACACTTTTCGTGGACGTCAACGCCAGGTTCTAGGGGATAATGTCGCGACAAAAAAGCGCTATCTTGCAGTGAGGTGTGACTGTGTTTGGATCGTTGATGAAAAAGCTGGCCTTACCTGTCCTGGGGCTTGTCGTGGGTCTGCTGATCGGCGGCATATACGGGCAGATACGTGTTCAGGCCATTGATAAGGTTTATCAAACGAAACTGAAGGATATGAATCAGCGGCTTGCCCAGACCCAGCGGAAATATTCGCAGGGAGTAACGGCGCAGAACGATTTGGAACAGCAGAAGATGAGTATACAGGAGGAAGTCGATAAACTGGCGAAGGAGAAAGGCGTGCTCGGCGCCCAACAGTCAGATCTGAAATCCAAAACCGATGCACTTGAAGCGAAGGTAGTCTCTCTCGAAAAAAAGAATACATCGCAGGAGACAAAAACGGCATCGCTCGAATCAAAAAATGGGGAATTGGTTGAACGGCTGAATAAAGTCGAAACAGACCGCAATGCGCTTGACCAGAAGCAGAAACAAACTACGAAGACGCTGCAGGATACGGAAAAGGCCCTGAGAAACCTTGACCAGAAGTACGACCAGTGCGCTTCTAACAACGCCAAGCTCTACACGATTGCGAGCGAAGTGATAAAGAAGTATGAGAATAAGGGGATCATGGGCTCGCTGATGGAAAAAGAGCCATTCACGCAGGTTAAAAAAGTTGAGATGGAAAAACTGGTCCAGGATTACAAAGACAAGATCGATCAGCAGAAGATGAAGACGAAATAAAAGGCATGACCCCTATCTCACCACGGAGGCACAGAGTTCACAGAGAAGTGCTCCACGGAGGAAGGATGTTACGGTGTCCGGAACAGTTGAGATGCTGTTCCGGACACACACCGACGCTCCGCGTAGGTGTAATAAGTACCTTGTATCCGCAGGGACGCCTGTACCCGAAGGGTGCAAGGTGACCGGATATGGCCGTCTCCCCGATATCCGGTCAGAGCCCGCATATGGCATTCCTCGGTGCCCTCTGTGCCTCTAGCGAAGCGGGTGGTGAATAAAATCAGTTCTATGCCCTTGGCAACATCATTGAAGAATCAGAGGAGAAGAAGAATGAAGATGCGTTTTGCAACAACGATTCTGATGCTCACGTTCGTGATTGCCGCTCTTGCGTTCACGCCTGCTGTCATTCGCGCGGCTGAGCAGAAGCAAGCGGCTGCGGCTACGGTTTCGCATAAGCCCGGCGTGGTCGCTGTCGTGAATGGTTCCGATATCCCGGTGGACGACTTCAATCGCGAACTGTACCGCGTGCAACGCCTCGTACTGCAGGCCGGGAAGCCGCTCACCTGCCCGCAACTCACGCGCCTGCGCACGGAAGTGGCGGAGGGATTGGTGCGGCGCGAGCTTCTCTATCAGGAAGCCAAGAAAAGCGTGAAGGTCACAGAAGCGGAGATCAACGATGAGATGAAGAAACTGAAGGGGCAGTACGCAAACGAAGGCGACTTCACGAACGCCCTGAGCGCGATGAAAGTCTCTCCCGAGTCCCTGCGGGCCCAGGTAGAACGCGCTCTACTGATTCAGAAGTTAATCGAAACACAATTCGCTTCCAAGGCGGTGGTCACGGACAAAGATATCTGGGCTTATTATGACCGGAACCGGGATTCTTTCCGTCAACCGGAACAGGTACGGGCGAGTCAAATCCTGATAAAGGTTGATCCTCAGTGGGATCAGGCCAAGAAGGCCGCGGCGCGGAAGAAAATTGAGGAGATAAAACAGAAGATCCAACAGAAGCAGGATTACGAATCTCTTGCGCGCACCTATTCGGAAGATCCGAGCAGCGCCAAAGGCGGAGACCTGGGGTATATCCGAACAGGCCAGGTGTTGAAGCCGTTCGAAGACGCCCTCTTTGTACTCAAGACGGGGGAAGTGAGCGATATAGTTGAGACCAACGTGGGCTACCATCTCATCAAAGCCACCGACCGCAAACCCGAGATGACCGTCCCGTTCGAGACACTCAAAGATCAGCTGCGTACACTGATGAAACAGGAAAAAGGACAGCAGGAAGCAAACGCCTACATCGCCAAGCAGAGGGAAAAGGCAAAGGTAGAGATTTTCCTGCCCCCGGAAGAATAAAGCCAGAAGCTGTATTCACCACAGAGGCACAGAGGGCACAGAGGAATACACGGGAGAAGAGCCCTGGTCTCAAATCATGAGCCTCTTTATCCCCTGTCGGAGAACCGGTACATTGAAGTTGATAAGAAGACCTATCTTGATGCCGGTGAGCCGAAGATAGGTGAGTAGCTGCGCTTCGTGTATCGGCTCCAGAGAGCTGCATGCTTTGAGCTCTACCACGACTTCCCCGCTCACGATAATGTCCAGTCGATAGCCGCAATCAATTTCCGTGCCTTTATAGTTCAACGGCAATGGCTTCTGTCTCTCGAAACGTACGTTTCTCAGCTCCAGCTCACGGCACAAGCATTCCTCATAGGCAGACTCCAGAAGACCAGGCCCGAGAATGCGATGCACTTCGATGGCAGCACCAATCACAGTTCCGCTAACTTCGCTTTCCATAAGGAGAAGATTATCACAGCACAATAAGAAAAGGCACACCAAATCAAACATGTGTACTGCATGCGCGGAGCGCTGGAGTGTGGCCGGAACAGGATCTCTACTGTTCCGGCCACCATATGTACCATTTCTCCGTGAGCCGTTCCTCTGTGACCTCTGTGCCTCCGTGGTGAATAATGCCTTAAATCACTTTTCACAACATTTTCACTTGGCCTTCATCACGCTGTAACACCAGGGAGATACACTCACCGCATAAACGGTTGGGGAGCCGTCTAATGTTTTACGAATTATTTGTTATTAAAAAAACTTTAACTTGACCTTCATCACACTGAAACAACAGAGGGGTATGCTGTAGCCATGAGTGAAGTAATGAAGGACCTAGCGACATTCCGAAAGCTTGCCAAACCCGAGAAACTGGCCAAGCTGCTTGATGTCATACGCCTCCTGGCGGACGACAAGTTCACCGGCTATTTGAAGGTGAACTTCAGTCAGGGCGGCATTGGAAGAATAGAAAAGTTCGAAGAGATCCTGAGGGAGGAAATAGCACGATAGACGAGCGAGCGTAGCACGTAATAACCCCCCGTCATGCCGGACTCGATCCGGCATCCAGAATAGACTGGATTCCGGCTTTTGCCGGAATGACAGAGGATTCTACGGGACGGTTGAACAATCAGGTAACACGGGTACTTTGCTGACGGAGATTCCGTAACCAGAAAGCCCGAATCGAGAGAGCCCTGGTGGCGCTTGATTCGGGTTGTTTTGTTGCGGAGACTTACCCCGGAAAAGAGCATTAGTCCGGGTAATAACTATACAAGGAGGTGATGCGGGGGAACAAGAGTCAGACAATTGAAATATGGGCGTACGGGCTTCAGGAGACTACGGGTCCGACCGAAGCCGCCTGAAGAAGAACAAGAACAGTAAAAGATCACTAGTGAGAGACCTTCAACATTTTTTGTGAACATCATCTTAAGGAGGAGACAAATGAAGAAGCTGTTAGGTATCTTTATAGCACTTATGGTAGTGCTCGGCATGGCCGGTCAAGGCTTGGCCGATTTTACGACCAATGCAGAGCTGATCAGAGTTGTGTACGCCACCACTGGCTCAACGGCGGAAGCCGGCACGGAGCTCGGCGTAGCGTCTTCGAGCTATTCTAGCGACGCGATCCTGGGCGGCACCGTGAGTCTCAGCCAGCTCGGAACGGGACTGAATAACCTGGTAGTAACGTATGAAGCGAAAGCATTTGGCGGGCCGGCCACCGCCAAACATGCATGGGTCAGCGGCGGTGTGACGGGTGCGGTGCAGAGCATCTCAGCGGATGGAGCCTATACAGGTTTCAACAGCGGCGTAAACCTTTTTACCGGATATTACGCAGGCCTGGGCACTGGCACGGTGGTTGGAGACAAAACCGCCCAAAATTCGTTCAATAGTGTAATGGCTCCGACCGGTTCCTTCGCTGGACTGATAACTTCCCCTAACGGGAGTGAAATCAGCCTGGCTGCCCTGGCAGCTACAGGATACGTGGATCAGAAGCTCTACTATTTTGGCAGCCCGAACGCAGCGGGCGATGGCCAGTGGATCGCCACCCTCCGTACGTTTCTGACGAGCGACGGCCAGACGGTCAACACGGCAGGAACCATGATCGCAACAGAGATCATGGCTCCTAGCGCAGTTCCCATTCCCGCGGCCGTGTGGCTCCTCGGGCTCCGGACTCCTCTGGCCTTATCGGCATCCGCCGCAGAAGCGCGTAGCGACGAAAGCAGGGGAATCAGGACAAGACAGAACAATAATGGAAAGACAAAAAACTAGAGAAGGAGAAATACAATGAGATCAAAGACTATAGTTAAGATGGCGTTGGTGAGCGCCCTTTTCCTGGGCCTTGCCGGTCCTTCCCTCTCGGACGCGGCACCTATCGACATCAACATTTATGGCGCATCAGCCCAGTTTGATTTTTGGAAGAACCTGGGCGGCTCGTTCCTCACAACCCCGACGCCGGACGGCGCAGGCTGCAGTGTCGGGAGCAAAACGACAGCTTCGAATGGCTCGGCGCAATATGCTGTGTCAGCAACCGACTGCTTGGGCGTCTCAGGCCAGGTCATCACCATTCGCGTCGCCAGCAAGGCCTCGTATGACGGCATCTTTGCAGTCAGCGGAACAACGGGTTCGGGCGCAGATAACACCTGCGGAAACGCTCCTGACCAGCTCTATCAAAGAAATATGATAACATCAACCAGTGACACCGCTCTCACATGCCAGCCGGTGTACGTGGGCGCTTCTGACGTGGCAGGCGAGGCCTTTACCCAGCAGTCCCACGGAGCCCTCAAGGGCCCGCTCGGCGGGGCCTCGACCGACCGGGTATTCAATGGGATCAGCACTACGGGGTTACACAACCACAACCCGATCATCGTTCCCTTCGGATTTTTCGTGAACAAAGCCGTCACCATGAAGACCTGCGACAGCGGTACGAAGCAGGGCGAGCAGTGCGCGAGTAACGCTGATTGCGCAGGGAGCACTTGCGCCAGCGCCGGGCCTGCGGTCCTGAACGACATCTCAAGGATGATGGCAGTAATGATATTTTCCGGCAGCGTGAAGAACTGGACGGATTTCGGCAAGGGCTTTCCCGCCAGTATGCCGATCGTGGCTTGCCTTCGCCATGCAGGCTCCGGGACACAGGCAACTCTCGACCAGGGCGTAATGAGCCATAACGCGTGGGGCAAGAACACGAATAACCAGGAATTTTATGGTGATCCTTCTTTCCCGATCCAATTCTTCAACGACGGAACGGGCGACATGCAGAATTGCATCAATGGCGCATACGGTCTGTGCGACGACGGCGCGACCTATTGCGGAAGCAACGGCGATTGCACAAGATTGGGCGGAGGCAGTACCTGTACCACGGTTGCTTCGTCGCTGTGGGGCGCGGTCGGCTTCATGGATGCCGACAAGGATAACGCAGGCGGGGGCTTCGCTAACATCAAGGGCCCGCTTTACTACAACGGCTTCAAGCCCTACCGCTGGAACATCAGGAACGGGCTGTACGACAACTTCTGGACCAAACAGAATATGTACACGAAGGACTCGCAGTTGAACGCGAACCAACAGACAGTTGCAGAGAGAATGGCCACGTTTGCTTCAAAGGCAGCGAACCTAAATGCGACCGACCTTGGTAGCCAGGCCAGGGCTGACTGCTGGGCATCCGGTGAGGAGATGGGCTACGGAAAGGCGCACGACAAGGATTATCCGAGCCGTATTACACCAGCCAACAGCACTTTAACCCCATAAAGGTATTCGCTTCAGCTATATAGTGGGCCCCCATCCGGGGGCCCCACTATAACAGCAAAAGTAAGGAAGGTTGGACAATGAAAAGATGGATGGCGGCAGCAGTTTTTCTCGCAGTCTTTTTGTCGCTCGCATCAGCGGCCCATGCTGTTGAGACGTTCGACTCGGGCAACGGGGGCTGGATGACGTATACCATCGGCGCACCCGGGGATAGCGGGTACCTATCAGGGACAGGTTCTGCATCCACCTTAACAGGAGGCAATCCCGGTGGATACATATCGGGCACTGCCCCCAACAGCACTAATAATCGCTTGTACGGTTTTGAGGCTCCCGCTGGCGCTTTCGGTAATCTCAACGGCCAAACGCTCACCGTGGACTACCGAAGCACGGGCACCGTGACAGGGCCGACCGGACCGAGCGTTCGCTTTTACATCGGTGTGGCCGGCAGCTATTTCGTCAGCCTGGGTAGCTGGGATGCGAATACGGGAGACGCCTGGACGAACCACACGCTTTCCGTCGATCCGTCCAGCTTCACGGCATGGCCGAACCAGAATGACGGCACGCTGACATTCGCGCAGGTTGCGGCCAGTCAGGGCTATTACGTCGGTCTGCTTTTCGGGAACGGCAATTTTTCGAGCAACGGCAACCTGGGATTCACGAGCACGGGCGGCGCCATAATATCCATCGATAATTTCGGACCCACTCGCTCGATACCGATCCCCGCTGCCTTCTGGCTCATAGGCTCGGGGTTGGTCGGGCTTGTGGGGCTTAGACGAAGAACTAAGGAATAGGAATATGGTCAGCATCCGCAAAAGAAATTGCGGGTCCCCTCAAAGAGGGGAAATCAAATGACAAGGAGCAGGAATGAAAACAATGACAAGAGTGTCACTAGTCTTCATAGCTCTGCTTGCGTTTATTGGTGTGATCCTGTCAGCGCAGGCTGCTCAGGCCACCTTACTCAATGGAAGTTTTGCTTACAATGGATTCGGGAGCCCCAGCTATACGGGCGGGAATCTCCATACAGCAACCTCTGTCACATTTGTATCGCTTAACATGGCCACCAGCGCCGGCTCCGGCGATTTGGCGCCTGTGTTGCCTCTCTTGAGCACTGATGTGCACCTGAATCCGCTGACTCTGCCTGTCAGCAACATTAACGGTTCCCCTCTGAGCGTCAGCTACCTGGACTTTCTCTCCTTCGGATCCGGCAACCGTTTCCAGTTCGATATGACGCAGGTCACATTCTCGTCACCGGACAGCGGTTACCTGAATATATACGGGACCGGTATTGTGCACGATACGCTCGGCACGTACTCTGATACTTCCGCTGAAACTCGGATCAGCTTCAACGCCAATGGTAGTGTCACCTACGGCGGAACTTTTGCGACCTCAGCCGTTCCCATCCCGGCTGCGCTCTATCTGCTTGGCCCCGGACTGGTTGGAATCGTTGGCCTGAAAAGAAGATTCCTGGGCTGTTAGTCGATTACTGTAACATCGCTTTCGAGAGGGAGCACCTTTGCCTGATTCCCAAGCACCCCACCCCCGGTGCTCCCTCTTTCTGTTTTTTCACCAAAAATTAACGCATTCTCAATAGAATCTTAACACTATGACGATACCGTGATACCTACAACTTGAGGGTGGGGTGTCCTTTGGAAATGCAGGCGAAAATCCTTGTGGTGGACGATGAAGATGATATACTGGAACTGATCTCCTCGCATCTCCAGAAGGAAGGTTATGGCGTCATTCCGGTCAGAACGGGGGAGGATGCGCTTGAAACGATGAAAACAGCAAGACCGGACCTGATGGTGCTCGATTTGATGCTGCCGGGCATGCAGGGCTTGGAGGTGTGCAGTCACGTTCGCGCAATGCAGGAATACGCCGATGTACCCATCCTCATATTGAGCGCCAAAGGCACCGAGGTAGACCGCATTCTCGGCTTGGAGATGGGAGCCGACGATTACATGACCAAGCCTTTCAGCGTACGCGAGCTGGTCTCTCGAATCCGTGTGGCGCTGCGAAAAACTCATAAGGCGCATTCCGCCAAAAAAACCGCACCTGTGCGAACGTTTTCCCACAGAGACCTCTTCATCGACTTTGACAAATACGAGGTAACGGTCAAAGGCAAGAAGGTTGAGTTATCGCCCATTCAATTGAAACTTCTGTTTTTCTTCGCTAAAAATCCGGGAAGGGTTTATTCACGTGATCAGCTTCTGGATGAGGTCTGGGGAGGAGAGGTGTTCGTGACGCCGCGAAACGTAGATGTCCACATCAGCCGGCTCAGAAGACTGATTGAGCAAGACCCGCAAAGCCCCACCTACATTGTGACCGTGACGAGTGTAGGCTATAAGCTCGACGATAACGCAAGGTCCTGAGGCCGATTTGCCTTCAAGCGTATACCTTCGTTGCCCATCGGCCTGTTCTTACTCGACGTACCACAAGGTACGCCTCCGTAGCCCAGGAACTCGGAGCGCCTCGGTCTCCATCTTGAATCCAATTCGTCCTGAGGCCGATCTGGCTTAGAGGCATAGCTTCCGGGCACCCGCATTGGGACACGTTCATTGCCATCTAACACCCACAAAACTAAGAGCTGTTTTCACCACGGAGGCACAGAGTACACGGAGGAAAACCTATGAAGGTTCTGACCGGATATGGGGAGACGACCATATCCGGTCACCTGTATCCCTCCGGGATTCAGGTACTTGCCACACCCACGCGGAGCGTCGGTGTGTGTCCGGAACAGAATCTCTTCTGTTCCGGACACGGAATTATCCTTTCTCCGTAAAGCACTTCTCTGTGACCTCTGTGCCTCCGTGGTAGAATCGCATTGTTTTTCATGAAACTTTTGACATTACCGGGTGTGTGGGCGGGTGGGGGTCTCGTCGGCAATTTCACAGAATTTACTCGTGAGGCGTCTCTCATTCCTGACAAAAAACTGTTTCACCTGTTTCCAGGTTGTTTTGTTAAGGCTTACCGGGTCCGGTGATTTCTCCGCATCGGTGAAGTAGAAAAATGACTTGAGTGTATGATAACAGTTAATACGCTTTTCACCATACTTTTGCATCAGCAGCCGGCCCTTGACCTGGTCTCATTCTGCATGTATAATTAGTCATAATTGTGGTCAACCAAAAAGGAGTCCAATTTGAAAACGTTGCCCCTGTCAGAAGCAAAAATGAAATTGAGTGCCCTCATTGATCACGTGAAAAGCACGGATGAGGAAGTCGTCATCACTAAGAATGGGCGTCCCGCCGCGGTGCTTGTCAGCCATGACGAACTTGAAAGCCTGAAAGAGACGGTCGCGATCAGGTCTGATGCTGAACTTATGGCTGATATCAGGAGGGGTACCGCCGAGTTGAAGGCCAAGAAGGCGAAACTGTACACGCTTGAGGAACTCCTTGGCAACACAGATGTATAAGCTGGTCATAGCAGACAGCACGGCCAAGCTGATCCGGAGCCTGCATCCGGAGTTGAAAAGGAAGCTGAAAGCCGGATTGCGCACGCTCATAACGGATCCGTTTGCCGGCAAGGCGCTCCGGGACGAACTGAAGGGATTGAGAAGCTTCCGCGTCGGAAGGTTCAGGATTGTTTACCGCATATCAAGAAGAACTATTGAAATAGCGGCTGTCGGGCCGCGAAGAACGATCTACGAAGAAACCCTCAAACTGATTCGCCACGCAACTAATGCCTGATTGCGTAAGTTCTTTCAAAAAACAAATTCTCCCGCTTTAAGCTGAGTACCATTCTTCGTTGCTTATTCCCGCCTGACGGAGAATTTCTTTTAGTAGACTGATGTGTATGGATTGGCCCTTGTGAGGATTTGGTATACGAATTTTTTTCTCGCCCTTGATCATGAACTGATGTTTTCCGCCTGAAAAAGGGCCGGAATATCCAAGCGACTTCAACTTCTTGATAAGCACTTTTCTCGATGTGCTTGCGTCAGGCATCAGGCAGCCTTCGTGGTTTTCACCGCCAGGGAAATGCCGTCAACAACGGGAATTGGGTCGCTATCGCGTATCTTAAGGAAGAGCCACTCTTCCAGGACCTCGATCAGCTCTTTTCTGCACTTCTCCACGGACTTGTTGTTCGCCCAAACACCCTCGAACCCGGGAATTTCGGCATACCATGTTCCCTCATCAAGTTTCTTGTACTCAGCACGCTCTACGGCTTTTTGTATGTACTCAAGTAACATTACCTATCCTCCTTCTTGGATATGCCGAGTTGGTACAATATTATAGTTTACCACATCTTCGACGTGACGGCAGGAGAGCAAACCAAGAGGATTAAAGACCTTGGAGAAGATGGGTAGAAGTGATCTTCACCCTGCAAGGGTCTTCTTACTTGCGCCAAAGGCGCGTTGTTTCAATTGGCACGACATGTGCACCATCAGATGTGAAGAATGAATATACTCACAGACCAGTGTTGAGTGGCGGGCGGGCTTGTCCGATAACCTTATACGAGACTTGCTGCACAGCTCTCTATATCAATCTCAGAGGAGTGAATCATGAAAGACGGCGGTAAAGTTGATATCCATTTGATACAGGAAAATCCTGCCTACCGGGAAAGAGACTCCCAGTGGACCCATGCAATGGACTCGTTCCTGAAAAATTCCTTTCTCAACAAGACCGAGCCGGTGAGGATCATCGTGAGGAAGAACGGAAACGGGTATGTGCTGGTGGCCGGGCATCATTTGTTCAAAGCGGCCAGGGAGTGCGGGTTCAAAAAGGTGTGCGTGGATGTAATAGGCTCCAACGCAAAACAAAAAGATTATCTAAACCGCTTCGCAGAGAACATCGCCGATTACTGGGGAAAAAGTGGAAAAACAGGAACATTTCAGGAGGCGCGCGCTTGCGCCTGAGGGCGCAGCCCTGCCGGAAACGCAACCTGCGCATTTTCTCATATGTTCCATCTCATCAAGGGCGCGGTGCGCCTGGAGAGCTTCCTTTTCTGAAATCGCGTACATCGATCCGCAAAATGGACAGGCATGTCGAAAGTTGAATCGCATCCTGGCGAGTTCAACGGGGAACTTCTTTTGACACACGCCGCACTGCAAGGTACCTCTTAAAATTTCCATTTCACCCTCTCGTTATTTTTGAGGTCGTTACGTCAAACCCAGATCCTCTTCCCCAGACACTGCTTTTCATCGCCGATAACAGCGGATAGCGACGCATCCTGTAAGGGTAAAGGCCTTGATGAACGCCGATGAATTATCTTTGACCGCCTGTGTGATAGAGCGACACAGCCGGTCAACCCCGATCCGCTTCGCGGAGCGTAAGACCTTCGCGGGAGCGATGGAGTGTGGGCAGCGCTGACGCGTTATCACGGCGGTGGCCACGGACATACTCATCTGTGAACATCATTCTAGGCCTTTATCGGCGTACATCTGCGATAAAATTTTGGCCTTGCATTCCTTTTCATGGCACCTTTATTACTACCTTTCAGATTTGGGAAACAGGTCTGCTACTTTTATGCCACCGCTAGTGCGGCGCCGGGCTGCCGGTCCGCGGCTCACGGCCGGCCGGCTTACGCGCGACATAGCGCTGTTTGGGGATTCGTCCTTATTCGGCGACTTGCCTTCTCGCAGTATCATCACAACAAACCCGCCTACAAAAAGCAGTGGGAGGCTGTAAGAGATTACTTGCGTCAATTCCATTCCGCCATCCTTTCACCGTGCCGCATTCCCCTGTGACCTCCGTGCCTCCGTGGTGGCATCACCGCCATTCTACAAGAAGGATATTGAGAAAAGATTAACGTCAGATTAAATGTTGGTGAATAATGATCCGCCCAGGATGAATGGGTGCACTGTGTAAAGAAATATATCGCCAGACTACTTTATGTTTTACACAACTTTAATACACTGTTCACAATCCGGAAACATCCGTCAGATATACTTCACCAACGCTTAGGCAACCGAAGGCAAAAATTGCGGGCGCGGTCCGGACAAGTCCAGACAGAACAGCTTTGAGAAGTTTTCAAAAAGGCTTGGGGGATGATCTGAAATAAGAGAGGTTCTTCAAAGCAGATTGAAGCAGTGGGTACTTTGCTGATGTAACCCTTCCGGGGAACCAGAAAGCCCGAATCAAGCGCAATCGCGTTCGATTCGGGCTTTTTTTATGCGCCCGGCTGGATGCGCAGACCGGGATTGCCCGGGACGCTGGGTTCATTGCAGATCGCGAAAAAGGAGGTGATGCCGATTCGAAAGAACTATCTACCATGCATGATAACTGGTGCGACAAGAAGTGAAACACACAGGACTCTACAAAATTTATCATGGAGGATATTGTTATGCAGAAATCATTTCGTTTCAATAAAGTAAAAGTTTGGGCGCTCGTTCTGGCGCTCACGATGTTTATGGCGCCCGCGTTGGTATCCGCGGCGCCCTGGAGCTTCGGCATCATGTCGGACACCCAATGGCCTAATGACGTCTCGCCCTTCAAGAATCCCAACACAGCGGTCAACGTCATCAACCATCTGAACGAGCAGTTTATAGGTCACGGTGTGAAGTTCGTCGTGCAGGTGGGGGACCTCACCGACACCGGCGGGACAAACAATGTCAACCTGGACGTCCGCGCCGCGTTTGCCCAGGCCCTTTATAACGCCGGCATCGGCTTCTATCCGCTCCGTGGCAATCATGAGAGCACCGGTCCCAACGCTGTCAGGTTCCAGCAGATATTCCCCCAGACCGGAACGGTTCCCGCGAACGCCGGGATCAACAATATGACCCCGTCTACTGTCATGGACCCCACGACGGGGACAGCCCGTACCACCTACTATGGCGCGCCTCCGGCCGTCGTGGGCGCATCCTTCACCGTGGGAAGCAACTTCGCCACCGAATCTACCATGGAAGGCCTGACCTATTCCTTCGACTACGGCAACGCCCGGTTCGTTCTGCTCGACCAGTTCACGAAGCCTTCCGGCACGTCCAAGTCCAACCTGGATCAGACGGACGTGAACTGGGTCGAGGATCGCATCTGCACCGGGCCGTCCAATTCGCAGGGTCACTCCTGCGACCGGCCAGCGAACACGCACGCCTTTACCTTCGCCCATAAACACCTGATCTCCGAGAACCACGCCGATAACATGTTCAACAGCACCAATCCCACGGCGAGCCAGGCGTCTAAGGACTTGATGGAAAACCACATGAAGAACCTGCAGACTTACGGCGTCCGCTACCACATCGGCGGCCACGACCACATCCACAACCGGGCCATCATTACCAGCCCGAATACGGGAAACTACAAAGTACAGAACATCATCGTCGCTTCCGACAGCTACAAGTTCTACATCCCGGCGGCCCAGCCTACATTTGCTACCCAGACCTTCCGCTCATTAGAGAAGATGATCGCCCAGGAGATGTTTACAGTCGGGTATCACATCGTCACCGTGGACGGCCCGAAGGTGACCTTCGACTACTACGCCTCGCCCAACGGCTGCAACGGCGACTGCGACCAGACCGCAGACGTGATCCCCTACACCTTCACGAAGCGCGAAAGTTGGGGTTACAGCCTGAACGGTAAGGAAGTGGTCGTGGATCAGGGCAGCAGCCTGGCTTTGAGCGACGACACCAGCAAGGCCATTGCCAACGGCGAGACCGGCTACGTCGGTACTCAGATGGCCATTCTCGGCGGTTTTGACACGAGTACAGGCAGAGATTTTAACCACCGGCTCCTCGCAAAGACCGTGGACACCGGCTGGGCCCCGAAGACCGCTGCTACAGCGAGCGACGTACTCACCCTCTGGGGCCTCCATAACAGCCTGGCGACCGACGCCGTGCCTTCGGAAACAGCTCAAGCCGTCACCAATTACCACTACAACCTCACCAGCGACCAGACTGACACGTATGTACTCTCGATGAGTTTCGACGCCACAGGTATTCCCGCAGAAAAGCTCGCGAGCGGGCTCTTCGGCCTCGTCACCAAAGATGCCGAAGGCAACTGGATCAGCGCCGTGGGCGCCAACTTTGGCGGCACGGATAACTTTGTGCAGGGTCCGTATGTGGCCGGCTACACCCTTGGCAAATACGGCATCGACACCAACACGACTCCGGCCACGGTCTGGGCAGTTGTGAACCACCAGGGCGACTTTGCGGTAGCCGATTTTTCTAATGGTTCTCCGGCGCTCTACGCTCTGATCTCCCGCAAGGCGGGTCCGGTCAGCGGCCGCGTGTGGACACTGAAGCTCGTCAACGGTCCCAACGAAATCGGGGACGCCAGGATTGATAGCGTAACTCTCACTCAGACGGGCGGTGCCGCTTGCACGCCGCTCCTTGGAAAACCGACCACTCAGCCCGGTATCGACATCGTGACACCTTTCGCCCGTCCGGAGGGCAACATCGCCCCGGCAGGATCGGTGCTCAACAGCGTACTGTACGACTTCACCGGATGTGCGGCGACGGCCCGTTTCAACGCTACGATCAACTACTCCGCCAACGGTGGCGCCTTGACCGGCTCCCAGACCTTCTACAACCAGTTCCGCTAATCTTACATGAATAGGAGACAACACAATGAAGAAGATACTTAAAAGCCTTATAATTTGCGCGCTGGTACTGGCCGCGGGACTCTTCGCTGGCCAGGCCCAAGCGACTTTACTCACGTTGGACCCTGTCGGCGGGACCATCCCCGGAGTTGCCGTCCCCGGCCAGACGATCGGCTGGGGTTTCACGCTGACCAACGACACGAGCAACTGGCTCGAGGTATCGAGTACGGTTTTTCAGCCAGCGACCACGCTCGGAACCTACACAGACTTTGCGGGTCCCCAGTATCTTGAGGTGGCCCCCGGGACCTCTTTGACCCAGGCATTCGACGCAACCAGCCAAACGGGCGTTGGAAGCTTCGTCTTCAATACGGGCGGTGTGGCGTCGGGTCGGATCCTGCTCACCTACGACCTTTTTTCGATGAGTGTCTTTGACCCTAACTTTGTTGATCCCGGACTCGCGCTTATCTCGACAGGCAACATAGTCACAGCCGATGCATCGGCATCCGCCGTTCCCATCCCCGCCGCGCTCTGGCTGCTTGGCTCGGGACTCGTCGGCTTGGTAGGCGTCAGAAGAAGGATGCAGAAGTAGCAGTTTATCAGGTGTTGTAATAGTTTGGAGAGGCTGCCTGTCAGGTTTGTGAGGGGCAGGCAGCCTGCTTCCATGCAAGCTCACAACCAGCAATG
>CAWGRP010000014.1:0-145358 GCA_963825005.1 uncultured delta proteobacterium
CAGATCGTCGCCGACATCCTGATGGACATGGAGACCCGCGACCGGCTGAAGAGCGGCCGCGGCAACGCCATGCTCGTCTCCGGCAGCATCTACCAGGCGTGCAAGTTCTACGAGCTGTTCGCCAAGACCGACCTGAAGGGCAAGTGCGCCATCGTCACCTCCTACAGGCCGTCGCCGGCCGACATCAAGGGCGAGGAGAGCGGCGAGGGCCTGACCGAGAAGCTGCGGCAGTACGACATCTACCAGCAGATGCTGGCCGACTGGTTCAACGAGCCGCCGGAGACGGCCGTGAACAAGGTCGAGGAATTCGAGAAGGCAGGTGAAGAAGAAGTTCATCGACGAGCCGGGGCAGATGAAGCTGCTGATCGTGGTGGACAAGCTGCTGACCGGCTTCGACGCGCCGCCGGCCACCTATCTCTACATCGACAAGCAGATGCGCGACCACGGCCTGTTCCAGGCCATCTGCCGCGTGAACCGGCTGGACGGCGACGACAAGGAATACGGCTACATCATCGACTACAAGGACCTGTTCAAGAGCCTGGAAGGCGCGGTGCAGGACTACACCTCCGGCGCGCTCGACGGCTACGACAAGGAAGACGTGGCCGGGCTGCTGGAAGACCGGCTGGGCAAGGCCCGCGAGCGGCTGGAGGAGGCGCGCGAAGCCGTGCAAGGCGCTCTGCGAGCCGGTCGAAGCCGCCGCAGGGACACGGCGGCCTACCTGCGCTACTTCTGCGCCGAAGGATTCCGGCAACGCCGAACAGCTCAAGGACAACGAGCCGAAGCGGCTGGCGCTCTACAAGCACGTCGGCGGCCTTCGTGCGCGCCTACGCCAACCTGGCCAACGAACTGGCGGAGGCCGGCTACACCGCCGCCGAGATCGACGACGCTCAAGGCCGAGGTGGACCACTACGAGAAGGTCCGCAACGAGGTGAAGCTGGCCAGCGGCGACTACATCGACCTCAAGATGTACGAGCCGGCCATGCGGCACCTGATCGACACCTACATCCGCGCCGAGGAGAGCGAGAAGATCTCGGCCTTCGACGACATGTCGCTGGTCCAGCTCATCGTCGAGCGCGGCGCCGATGCGGTGGACGCGCTGCCCGAGGGCATCCGGAAGAACCAGGAAGCCGTGGCCGAGACCATCGAGAACAACGTCCGCAAGCTGATCATCGACGAGCAGCCGATCAACCCGAAGTACTACGAGAAGATGTCGGAGCTGCTGGATGCCCTGATCGAGCAGCGCCGGAAGGAGGCGCTCGACTACCAGGAGTATCTGCGCAAGATCGTCGAGCTGACGAAGAAGGTGAACAACCCCGACGCGGGCGAGGCGTATCCGAAGGCGCTGAACACTCCCGGCAAGCGGGCGCTGTACGACAACCTGGACAAGGATGAGGCGCTGGCGCTGGCGGTGGATGAGGCGGTGCGCGCCAGCCGGCAGGACGATTGGCGCAGCAATGCCTTCAAGGTCAAGAAGGTGAGGAACGCGATCAGGCCGCGCTGGAGGCCGGCGGAACGCAGGAGTGGCGACGTGCTTCGACCGTGACGTGACGGAAGGGCCATCCGTCTATCCGCGGAGCATCCGAATCAATGAAGACGGGTCGAGCGAATTCTTGAACTGGTGAAGAACCAGCATGAATACTGAGACGCACCAGATCACGCGTCGAGCGGCATGACGGTGGAGGTCGTCCGCAAGGCCATCAAGAACCTGCACCTCGGCGTCTATCCGCCGCACGGCCGGGTGCGCGTGGCGGCGCCCTTGGCGGTCAGCGATGAGGCGGTGCGGCTGGCGGTGATCGGCAAGCTGGGCTGGATCAAGCGTCAGCAGGCGAAGTTCGAAGCGCAGCCGCGCCAGTCCAGAACGCGAGATGGTCAGCGGCGAGAGCCACTATTTCCTGGGGCAGCGCTACCGGCTTACGCGTCATCGAGCACGATGGGCCGGCCAGAGTTGTACTGCGTGGCAAGTCTTCGATCGATCTGCACGTTCGCACAGGATCGAGCGCCGAACAACGCGAGCAGGTGCTGCCTGCGGTGGTATCGTGAGCAACTGAAAGCACTGATTCCGCCACTGCTGGAGAAATGGCAGCCGGTCCTGGGCGTTCAGGTTGCCGACTGGGGCATCAAGAAGATGAAGACCAAGTGGGGCAGCCTGCAACGCCAACGCCCGGCGAATCTGGCTGAACCTCGAACTGGCCAAGAAGCCGGTGCAGTGCCTGGAGTACATCGTCGTCCACGAACTGGTGCATCTGATGGAGCGGCATCACAACGATCGCTTCCGAACGTTGATGGATCAATTCATGCCCCAATGGCGGCTCCACCGGGATGCAGCTGAACCGAACGCCTTTGGCCCATGAGCACTGGGAATATTGATGAACTTCTCCGCGATGCACATCACGGCCCGCGGCACCGAATAACCTGCGGCTCTAATGGCTCCCCTTGCACAGCAGGATGCAGAAATGCATCGACAATGTTCATTCAAATAGGGAAAAACCCGTAACGACCGTAATGCTCATTTTTTGTGAATACGGTTACAGACATAGCTGGGTGGGTTTGCGGAGGATGCTCATTTTCGATAATGATAACTTGATCATCGCGATGGTTCGACGCTAGGTATTCATAGAATCTGTCTTTAAGGTCCGTCCCTTGCAAATTATCTTCCACCCCTTCGGGCTTCCAGTACGCCAACAGCGGTGAGTCCAGAACCACAAAGCCTGGATGAGGCAAATCCTCTTCCCTGCAATATTCCATAAGGGCGATGGAACAAGCTGCATGTGTGATAGCTCTCAGCCCTTTCCCCCCACTCCCCCGGGGCTTTCCGTCTATGACAAAATCGGTGGTATTTTCGTCGAAGTACACTCTATTCAACCCGGGGAAATGCCAGGCTTTCAAAATCTCTTCAAGCCGTTGTGAAAAAACGTCGAGCACTGTTTTTGAAAGGTCCGTGTGGGATGGCTCCTTGCTTTCGCCAGGAATGGTTTCCTCAAGAAGTTCTGCTCTTTGGTTCTCAAGCTGATCCAGCCGGATAAAGAGATCGAGTTGACGTTTTACTTCCCCCTGCTTTTCGACTAAATCAGAGAAAGTAGATCGAGCGGACCCAACATCTGGGGAGATCGTATCCCTGATTACGCTGTCTATGCTGTCGTAGCGTTCACCAAGCTCCGTTAGCTTGCCAGACAATTCTTTTGATTCTGCCTGCAAATCGTTGACCGTTTGCTGCAGTTCTGCTCCAAGTTTTTTTATTTTTTGGGTCTCGGCCCTTGCTGCCTCTATAACGGCATTGACATCTCCTCCACATGTCCGATCAAGGTGCTGGTCACCCGGTGCAGCGCCGCATAACGGGCACGCCACTCTCTCCACGTGCGCAAATAATGACCCTGACTCCTCGATAGCGGCCAGCCGCCCTACATCAACCTCATAGTGCTGCCGGAGCAAAACAAACCGAACAAGTAGATCCTTGATCTCATCAATTCGGGCGCCAATCCCTTCCCGCTCTACAAGTACCTGCCGGCGCTCCGAGATCGCATGATCCAAACGTTGCTGCACACGCTGAAGAGCTACCCGTTGAGATTCAATCGATTCATGAAGACTATCCAGTTGCGCTTCCATGCCTTGCCGGCTCATGCCACTCAGTTCTATCTCTGCATTAAGATCATTCAGCCACTGGTCAATAAGCTCAACTTTTGCCGAAGCATTGTTCCTCACGCGATCCACGTCGGTGTCGGGGACCAAAGCGCTGTCGTCCACACCAGTGAGAAGCAACTTCAAGACCGAGTACTCGCTTGTCCTGTTGACATACTGGCCGGTCCAGAAAGGCGAGCCTTGTTTTATTATCTCGTTTTCTTGGACAATTACCAGCCGAACGAGATCTCGAAAGCTTAGGCTCTGAGTATCACCTCCTTGGTTCTTTCGAATTCGCCGTGCCCGCAACCCCATTTGCGATAGCAGCCACCCAGAAAGATTATCCTCCCGATCGTGTGAGTGTTTGGCGCGTAACGTCACTCCCCCTTGGCTCAACCCGTCGACCACGAGACCTTCAAAACGGCGAAAATCTCCTCCTTCCAGACTCCTTTGAAGAGTAAACGTTTTCCCGGAAGCTTCGATGCCGATGCGAGCCCGATCATAGCCCACACGTTCTGGAATGTCTCGCAGGTCCTTACTGCCCCCGAGAAGAAAGTCCAGTGCTTCGACCAAGAACGATTTTCCTGTATCGGAAGCTCCACAAATTACATTAACTCCAGGAGCAAAATCCAATGAGGCCAAGGGCTTTATCGGTCCGAGGAAGACGAGGTTCCTTAGTTGTAGCGGGCTCCAGGTCATCGTCCACCCCCTGGCGTCAATTCGATCGGTTGAAACTCAGTCGTCCATTTGTCGAAGAAACGCTGTATTGTTTCTCTAGCCTCTTCGTCCGTGACATGGCCGAATCGTTCGGCAACCCAAGCAGCTCGCTCCTTGAGGTTCACTATGTAATCTGAGCTGAGGGCACCGAGAAAAGGATTAGCCGCTTCTGTTGCAATGTATGCGATACCCGCTGGCGAAAGTTCTTGCCGGATAAGGTCTCGACTCATCATGAGACGCAATCCCCTCTCCAATCACGTTGCGACGAACCAGTAGTTCGCCGCTGCGATACGGTAATGGGGCATGCAAACTCGGAGGACCACCGGCGTCGCCGGAATGAACGACAAGGTAATCAAACTCGGTAAGACGTTGAAGGTCGAGCGTCAAGGGAAAAACAGCTACAAGGAGCGTGAGCGCCCTCACTCCGGTCTCTAACGGTGTGTTAAACGGCGTGTGCAATTTACGTTTCTTCCTTGTGGACCCAAGTGAGCCGATCAACATTGGCCAGCTGATGACATATACCCTGTTTGTCCTGAACCCTGGTGACGCTGGAAAGAGGACTTGACGTTACCGGTAGGCGGGCAGATTGAACGATCGTTGCGCGCATCCTGGCTAATCCATCTTCATGGTGAGATGCAGTCACCTCCACGACGCCTTGGAAGATATCCTCTTGGAGCGCTTCAAAAGTGCCTTCGGGAACTGTGTCTCTGGCAAAGTTGCGTAAAGATTCGGCGTGATAAAAGCGTTCTCTCTGTCGCAAAAAATCGCTTCGCAGTTCCGGCTTCTGGTCCACTGCCTCAGCGTCGATAGGTTCCCCATCGTGATCGGTGTAGGCTGCAAAGATCTGCTGGACGTATCGGCTTTCGGCCTGGGCTATCTCCACCGGCGGCTTGTCGTCCGCCGGCCGTGCTCGTAGGCCCCCTCCGAAACGCACCGTGTGGTAGGAGGTTTTGAAGTGGCCATCTATGAGTTCTACGGCGGTCTTCCAAGAGAAGATGGAGAACTCAATAGTTTCGAAGTATGTTTGCAAGGCCCCCGTCAAGGGAACAACGTGCTTCGACGATAAGCCATTTTCGCAATATTTAGCCCAATTGTTGCGGAGTTCCTGCTTGAGATATTCTGGTTCAGACAGAAGCTTCGATAACCGCGTCCCTATACCTTTGGGAGCCACAAAATAGTATCTCCTGGGAATAGGATACTCTCCGGAATACGAATAAAAGACGACTTTCCCGATCTCAAGCCATACGTCACTGGGCGCCAGAGCTTTATCGTAATGTTTACACTGGTAATTATCATATCCGTCCGCAAGGGTGTCCCCGTTGATTAATCCAACCACGTCGAGTCCCGTGTCTCCGGGGCCGGCAAACCGCACCACACGGTGGTATAGAGACTTGAGGGATGAAGCCCACTCCTCTACGAATTCCTCCCATTCGTCGGGCGAGAATAGCTCAATCCGCTTCGTCTTCGGGATGGGGATTCCCCACGAAACGTGGCTATCCGAGTAAGCGGTAACCGAGGTCTTCAAATTTAGATCTCGGAAGACGTTCCTATCACCGGCAGGCTTATTCATTGTCGTTAACCGGAACTCTGTGGTATGTCATTCAACTTACCTGTCCCCCTTTGCAGAGCCCTAAGCTCAGAGGCGTCCCTCTTATGGGTACCACCTATGGTACGCGGATGCAAGAGAAAAATCGAGCATAAATCCTCCGCTCATCTGGTTCTCAAGTTTTTGTGCGAATAAAATACCGGAACGGGGGCACTCTTCATTAATTCTTACGAGCCCCTTTTTTTAATGCCTCACGGCCCTGCCTTTTGCCCTAGTGCCGGCCATACGAAGAACATGCTTTGCTATGGCACATTTCCCATTGTTCATTTCTTCAATTTCTTAGCGATATAGACCCGAACGGGACAATCACACAAATGCACGTTTGCATATGACAGTAAGAACGGGCATTCTCTACTACTCTTTTCTAAGCATTCAAGGAATGGTCCTGGTCCTATATCTTCTGCTTCGCAGAGGTCATTAAATCCCGATTTGTAGCAGATGAAATCTTTGGGACAACTTAGGTTACTAATGATCTGTCTTATCTCGCTCTCGTAATCGGGTTTCACTTATGCTTCTAAAAAGCATAATACGTGCCATAGTTATAACACCCTAAAAATATACCAGAATCCAAAGAGTGATAGATTATATTCTCCGCCTTAAACGGATATATCCGACTGAGAAAGCTAGTTTTTGTCGGATAAATGCGACAAGTGTCCAAGCCCAATAGAGATCCCATCACAAGAAGAAAACGTCGATCACAGTCAAATATAGACAAACCTTTTTGACGTTGTCAGTGACTTGATAGATGAAGTCTACGAGAGGGACAGAATGGGGATGACCTATTGAATCTGTTGACGGAATGATAGCTGACAGACAAACATAGCAGTGCTATAGTAAGAGAAGAAGGGTTATCTTTTGCAGAGCAGTCAGAAAATAAGTTCGGAAATGTCGATTGACGATGTTGGCCGACAGTGATAGAAATTGAGAAACGCAAGTAGCCTTGGTATGAGTCATCTCAGAACTGGAGCTTACGATGAATACATTTTGGTTCTAATGGCTATACTAGTAACATTGACAGGTTGCGGACTGGTTTCAAATGATGCTGGAGGCCACCCTCAGAATCTTCTGTCGGGCTGCCAACGTCAAGGCAGTGTCAGTTTTACCATGGGTGAGAATCAAGCACATACAGTGTGTAGAATTAACGTTACATATAGTAACGGATCGAGCGTGGAAACACGACCGATAGTTGAGGTTATTCTTTATGATTCAGGGGGGAATACCATTGAAAGAAGATTTATTTACTTCGATCCGATACTTCCGGGAAAGATGCAAGAGAAGGAAAATCTTTTTTACGGACCCAATATCTGCTCTGTGAAAAGATTATTCATTCCTACCGCGGCAGACGCTAACAATCGTGACGTTGATAATATATGTGGTGTTTCCAGAATGGGATATACCGTACAGTAACAATTCGTCAGAGCTAAGGTTTGTCTGCATGAATTATACACTAGAGAGATCGCTAACCTTTATGGATAATAGTTAGGCTACGTCAACCTATTCCAACCTCTCTTCTCCCCATTTTTCCCTAACACAGATCACATGACAATAGAAAAACGTCTATGACAGACGAATATAGACGAACCTTTTCATAGTTTTGAAACGATTGATAGATGACTGTATTGTTGAAGTTTAACGAGAGAGGAATGTCGGATTAAGTTCTAGCTGCCACAACTAATTTTTTTTAGCAGGTAGTCACTTGATCTTCTTGTCCGTGAGATCGATAACGCTGATGTTACTATCATCTAGACCGTCGTAGCCGATTACCCTGAAATGAGGTTCTTTTGTCTTCTTGTCGATAACCTCACTAATAGCTTTGTATAGGCAGGTCATGCCACACACGTGAGAAAAACCCGCGTCGAGACAACCGTCAACGCAACTCAAAACGGTAATCGTCCACTTCTTGGAGGAGGGACCAATGTCATCTTCCTTTATGGTAATGCCAAAACTCCCTTTGTCCAACTCAAATTCCGTTTTGCAGACATCGCAGACCCCTTTGCGCTTTATCATGTTGCTCACCCCCTTATTAGAGATCACATGATGACAAGAAAACACCAATCACAGACGAATATAGAAGAACCTTTTCGATGTCCTTCTCGTCGGAAGGCAGTGATCTCCAAGAATTAGAAGAGACTCTTCTTTTTCCATCCTTTACTGTTTTCGAGGCAACGACCTGTCTCTTCGCTTAATATTCTTCCTCAGGTAATGCCTTTTGCCGCGAGTGTCTTCTTAGCCGTTCGTTCACACGCTGCTCGATCCTGTTCGAACTGACTGACGTTTTTTGTTGGGTGCGTGTAGGTTGTTGCACAGCTTCCTAATAGAAGCAAAGCAGGAAACAAACACCATATTCTCAATCTCATCGCTTTAACTTCCTCTTTTCTGTTCCGTTTTTGTTCTCTCAAAAGGCATCCAAGTCTTATAGGAAATAACCTTTCTTTTGTTCATGCCCTCGTAATAGTTATCAGATCACAAGAAGAAGAACTTGAATTACAGACGAATATAGACAAACCATTTCGACGTTAAGGGACAAATCTCAATGAACCGTACAGATGAAGCCTAGATTACCCAAAGAATGCGCCATGAGGGTTTTTATCGACCTCAGCAACAAGCCTTCCGATCTTGGTGTCCTGAAGCGTCCTGTTGTCAAACTAATGCTCCTGTTGCTGTATCATTGTTCTGAAATCTTCCTTTGTCAACCTGAACAACCTCTTTTCTCCCTGTTCTTTCACAGTAGAGATGATATGACGACAAGAAAACGTCGATCACAGACGAGTATAGAAGAACCTTTTCGTAGTTGTGAGATAGGAAGAATTAATGAGACGTGTACAGGATGGGGATCACGTGGTGAATTTGACGTCCCCACTCCCTAAACCCGACGGGTGATAACGTAGAAAGTGAGGGCGATGGCAACAGCTTGAAACACAATAGCAAACGAGTGGACAAGGGACATTAGGTTGGGCACAAAAGCCTGGTAATCGTTGGAAGTAAACCCCATGAACGAAATGAATCGCATACTTACAGCTTCAATAGTGGCGTGGATTACATCATCAAAAAATAGTTTTGATATCCATCCGTCCTCGCTAGAGGGATAGAATCTTAGAATTACCAATAGTATGCCACACAACACCATGAACCTGTGAACGATACTTCTCATTACCCCTGTCCTGAACCTCTGACAACCTTTCTTCTGTTCATCTCCTCGTACTAGTTATCAGATCACCAAACGAAGAACTTGAGTTGCAGACGAAACCTCGATGAACCTTTCGAACGTTAAGAGACAATTGACAGTCTAGGAGAAGGGCAGAAATGAGGATAACGTGGTGAATTTGGTGGATCAGCCACGAGATCCTCGACCTTTTCGGGGGAGATACTGTACGGGGTAGAACAGCCTATCGGCGATTCGTGGAGGAGGGGATTACCCGGAAGATTGAAGACCCCATGGAGAAAGGAAGAGGCCATGGTATTGTCGGGGACCAGTCCTTTGTAGAGAAAGCGAGCAGGCTCTTTGGCCGTGCGCACGCTGCTCGTGAGGTCCCTGCCTTAAGAAAGCTACGGACGCTCGATACCGAAAAGATCATCGCGCTGGTCTCTGTTCAAGCCGGCATCCCTGCCGAAACACTTCTCTCGCGGGGATACAAGGGGGCCGAGAGGGGGCTCCTCATGGAATTGCTCTATCGCCATGGCGGTGTGAACCAGCGAGAGATCGGTGAGAAGATGGGTATCGATTACAGTGCGGTAAGTATACGGCGCAAACGCTTCATGGCGGTGATGGAAAACGACCGTAGGCTGAAGGAACTCTTTGCGTCAATGGAAGCGATACTGAGTCAAGAATAGAAACAGGCTGTTGAAAAACTCGCCTTAGATCAACTCCTCTTCTGCCTTTCTGGCCATGAGCAGGTCACCGACTCAGGGATCGTGCAAATGGGGGTCATGTCTTGACAAAGCATAGTGGACGCCCATTTTGCAGTGGATGGCATCGCATCAGTGTGCTAGACTACCAGTAAAATAGCACCTCTGGAGGATGCGTTGCTAGGAGAACACGAGAAAACAGAACCGCTCTTTTACTACATGAAGATCGATGACCTCGTACCCGAGGATCATCTCTTGAGACTGGTCGACCGGTACGTCGACTTCGGCTTCGTGAAGGACAGAGTGAAGCATCTCTACAGTCATACAGGCCGTCCCTCTATCGACCCCGAAGTGCTCGTCAGAATGCTCCTCATCGGCTACCTCTACGGCATTGTCTCAGAGCGGAGACTCTGCGAAGAGGTAAAGATGCATCTTGGGTATCGCTGGTTTGTCGGTCTTGCCTTAGATGATCCGGTTCCTGATCACTCCACCTTCTCCCATAACCGTCACGAGCGCTTCAACGAAAGCGGGCTTTTTCAGGAGCTCTTCGACCAGATTGTCCAGCAGTGTATGACCCACGGTCTTGTCCAGGGGAAACACCTCAGTGTTGATGCGACCCACATCAGAGCGAATGCTTCGTTCAAGAGTCTGGATCCCGTTGTCGTGGAACTTAAGCCGAAGGAGTACATCGAGAAGCTTGCAAAAGAAAACCCGGTTACCGAGAAGCCCTGGGAGCCGGGCGATAACTATCCCCATAGAGGAGAGAAGATCAACAACGATACCCATCGTTCTGCAACCGACCCTGACGCACGCCTTGCCCGGAAGACTGCTTCAGGGAGCACGATGCTCTGCCATGCGGCAACCTACGTGATGGACAATCCGAGCAGAATCATCCTGGGGGTCGATGCGGGGAAACCGGATAAGAAGACGGAGTCCACTCTGGCACTGCAACAGATCCGAAGGATACGCTGGCACTATCATCTCAACCCCACAAGCGTTGGAGGAGATAAGCTCTACGGGAATGGGAACTTCCTCCACGGTCTTATTACCGACGGGATAGCACCCCATGTACCGATGGTCGAC
Source organism: uncultured delta proteobacterium (assembly GCA_963825005.1). Taxonomy (GTDB): domain Bacteria; phylum Desulfobacterota; class Syntrophorhabdia; order Syntrophorhabdales; family WCHB1-27; genus JADGQN01. Next base: position 10,868 of record CAWGRP010000014.1, read on the forward strand.
TACAGGAGCCAGAACGACCGGGGCATCTACCCCATCACCGCGTTCTCCTTTGACCAGGTTAAGAACGTGTTCTGCTGCCCGGAAGGGAAGGAACTCACGTACTGGGGATTCCACCGGGCCAGCAACCAACAGGTCTACCGAGCACGGACCAAGGACTGTGGCATCTGTTCCAGGAAACAGGCATGCACCCGGGATAGGGCCCGGTCGGTGAGCTATCACCTTTACGACGACGCTCTGAAGCGAGCACGTCACCTCAACACCACGAAGGCGTATCGTATCTCACAGCGCATGCGAAAAAGGATAGAAGAATTGTTCGGGGAAGCGAAGGAGTTCATGGGTATGAGGCGAGCCAAGTTCCGGGGTGTACGCTTCGTACGTGAGCAGGTGCTTATGACAGCTACAGCACAGAACATCAAGAGGATGGTAAAGCTCCTCGCAGGGAGACCACGCAGGGCAGTGGTCTGTGCCATGGGGCACGCTCTTGTGGCAACGGTCATTGCCGTGCGCCACATCGTGTACCGCGCCATGCGATGTGCCAAAGAGCTACATGCCCGCACCTTAGACAGGTTATACAGGGGTGTAGTTTTTCAACAGCCTGTAAAGATTTGACCCCTAATGAACGCCCAACAACCAAACGGTTTTGAATAAATGCACAAAGAAACAAACGAGATGAGACTTATCCTGACACAGGAAGGTGACCCTTAGCTCCAAGGCCTTCGAGAACCATTCGAAGGGCAGCGTCACTCACTGCAGCAATCTGATCCTTTCGTTGATAATCGAACCAGTAGGTCATCCAGGTAAGCATGCCCATGACAAAAAGAGCTGCCCATGATGCCTTGATGTCCCGGCCAAGCGCGCCTCTTGACTGGAGTTCGGCTATGGTGTTCCGAAGAAGAAGGTAATGCTCTTTCCACGCAGCTTTGACTTGACGAAAGTGTTTATCCTTCATTATTAGCTCGTCATGAATCAGAATCCTCAGCTCAGGGAAGCGGCAAATCTTCTCGCTGGTGAAGGACCGAACCATGAAGGTAAGTCTTTCAAAAGGATCATTGATACTGACGGCTTCTGCCAGGTAGGGCTTGATGGTCTTCTCGATAAAGCTAAAGTGAACTGACAGCATCAGTTTCGTCTTACTCCCGAAGTAGTGGTAGAGGCTCGACCTTGTGATGTTTGCGGCAGTACAAACGTCGGACGTAGAAACCGAGTTCGATCCGCCTTTCCTGAGAAGAAGTATTTGTGTCTTCTCTATGACCCTACGCTTCTTCTCTTGAGAACTCCGAATTCTTTTGCTGGATGGCATCTTTCCTCCTGTTTTTAGAAGCTCAACGTTCGATAACTAAAAGTGGACAGATCAGTCCATCCAAAAAAAGCTTGACAAGTCTTCCGCAGACTTATATCATAAAAAAATGAAGTTGTATAGATCAGTCCATACATATTTCTATAAAGCTTCATCTGGCTATCCCACGCATGGGGTTTCCCAGGCGAGGACGGGTGAGGTCGGTCTCACGGAGGCCTCCTCTTGGGCGCCTTGTGTCCCTCGTGCGTCGCCAGCGTGTTCATGCGCCCCTCGGGGTGAAAATAAACAGAGATAATTTAACTTAAGAAAAGGGGGAAAGAAAATGGCGTTTAAAGATTTCAGGGAATTTATCGACAAGTTGGAGGCGGAGGGCCAAGCAATCCGGATAAAGCAGGAGGTGGACTGGAATCTGGAAGCTGGGGCAATAATACGAAAATGTGAGGAGACACCGGATGCGCCGAGTCCTTTATTCGAGAACATTAAAGGCTATCCAAAAGGGTTCAGGCTAATGGGGGATCCGTTTTCCAGCGGTATTAAAAAAGCCGCTATTGCTGCAGGTATCCCGACCAATATGCCGTATGTGGAAACACATAAGGCCCTGATGGATTTATGGGATGAAGGGCTGGCAAATCCAATAAAGCCTAAGATAGTAGCAACCGGCCCGTGCAAGGAAAATATAATGAAGGGAGATGAGGTAAACGTCTACAAGTTTCCGGCCCTGATGCTCCACGAAGGGGATGGGGGAAGATATATTGGAGCCCTCCACACCACCGTTACGAAAGATCTGGATAGTGACTGGGTAAATTGGGGATGTTATCGCATCATGATTCATAATAAGAATACCCTTGGCGGCTTCGTGGGGCCTCAGCAGCATATGGCGGAAATGTTCAGGAAATATGAAGCCAAGAATATGCCGATGCCATTTGCCGCAGTCATAGGGACAGATCCGGTAGTACAGGCCCTCAGTTTCTCATCGTTGCCTTACGGGGCGGATGAGGCCGATATGGCAGGAGGTATCAGGAAGCAAGCGGTAGAATTGGTGAAGTGCGAGACAAACGACTTGTATGTACCGGCTACGGCAGAAGTAGTAATTGAAGGCCATGTGCTACCCCATGTGCGGGCGGATGAGGGACCCTTTGGAGAATATAGCGGTTACAGGGCGTCTCCCAGGGCGGCTCGAATAGTGTACAAGATAGACTGCATTACCTACAGAAACGATCCCATTTTGGCTGCGGTATGTGAGGGAATTCCAATTACGGCCAGTCACACCGTACAATCGGTAGGTTGGGGATCAGACATACGCAGAGCCCTGAGAGCAGAGGGTCTTCCTATAGTAGAGGTTAATCTCGTGCCCGAGACCGCGCTCTTTTTATGCATCGTCTCGACCAAAGTGCCATATTACAATATTGCCGAAAGAATAGGTCACGTTATTTTCGGCTGCAAAGCAGGAACATATGTCCCGAAGGTGATAGTGGTCGACGATGATGTAAGTCCGTACAATTTAGCAGAAGTGTGGCATGCGTTTGCGACTAAGTGCCATCCGGTTAGAGGCACTTGGACGAGCCCCTATGCGACCGGGAATCCGCTGATACCGTTCCAGAACCTGGAGGAGAGGCTGTGGTCAAAAGGTTGTCGTGTCATTTATGATTGCACGTGGCCTCTTGATTGGCCGGTTGAGATCGCTGTGCCCCCCAGGAGTTCATTTAATTCCATCTATCCTAAGCATATACAGGAGAAGGTATTGGCTAACTGGAAGAACTACGGATTCAAGGATTAGGAGGTCACTTCATGGCAAAAGAATATGATACTTTCGTGCAAGCGCTGGATGACCTGAAGGACGGTCAGGAGATGGAGTTGACTATAAGGGACTTGGAGACCTACGAGCAGAAAAAGGTCAAGGCTGTAGTTTCCTCATCTAAAGAGAAACTGCCGGGCGGTGAGACGCTGTGGATACGATTCAGCCGAGGAGTGCCGGTTAAAGAGCCTTGGGCTATAAAGATCACTGAGGAACTTCCATTGTTTTGACTCAGTTCCTCTTGAAAGGGCAGCTCCGTAAAAAGTCAGTTTTTCGGGAGAAACTATTTAAGCCTGTTTGCTTCATAAGGAGAGAAGAATGACGTTGGAAACATATATCAGGTACTTAGAAGAGCGCAAGGCGGATATTGAGGCCGGGAAACCCATCATCATACAGGTAGTAGACCGCGATATATTTGAGGCAAAGACGGTAAGAGCCATAATCGCCAAAACCCCTACGGAATTGCCGGATGGCGAAGATTTATGGATCAAAGACGATAAAGAGGAGCTAGGCCCGGTGCCCTGGAGAATAAAGATACTCGAGGAAACCGGCGAGCTTTTTACCCGACCAAATCGGGGCGGTTCCATTGAGTGATAGGCGTCTGGCAAGATCCGATAGCACGATCGATTCAGGGGCTGGCCAGGATTGCACAAAGGTCTTGGGGAGAGCTCTTGGCGAATTGGTAATTATTCGAACTGGCGGGAGGGTTCAAAGCAGGGAAGAACGCCGTTAGTCTGCCAATGGAGACGGTAGTGTGATAGGTCTTGGCATTAATGTAGGGGTATTCGGTTGACTCCAGTTAGCGCGAGAAGACATCCTTCGAAGTGGGGGCTGTGTGCTGAACTGGAGTCAAGGGGATACCCCTACATTGGTAACAAACAACAAAAAGGGGGAAGTACAATGGAGAGAAAAATTGGTTTATTGTCCATATCGTTATTCGTAGCTGTTCTTTTCTTCGCAATGCAGAATGGATCTTCAGCCGCGGAAAAACCTATAGAATTGAAATTTGCGAGTTTCTTGCCACCTACGCATCACGAGCATATCGAGGCCTTCGTGCCCTTTGCAAAGGAAGTCGAGGAAAGAACCAAGGGAAGAGTCAAGATGACCATTTATCCATCGGAAGCCTTGTGCAAGGCTAAAGATTTGTACGAATGCGCGCTCCAGGGAGTCTCTGAGAGTTCTTACTTTATCCCCTCGTATACAGCGGGCCGTTTTCCTTTAACCACTGTGATGGAGCTTCCCATCGGCGTTCCCTCGGCAAAGGTGGGCACCGAAATTATCTGGGACCTTTATGGAAAATATCTTAAATCAGAATATGCCGGGGTCAAGCTTATTTCCCTTTGGACCATCCAGCCTGCTCATATCTTTACGACCAAAAAACCGATTAAAACTGTAGAGGACTTAAAAGGCTTGAGAATAAGGAGCCCAGGCCCTTTACAGACGATTACCCTTAAAGAATTCGGGGCCTCTCCGATCAGCATGCCCGCTTCTGATCTCTACGACGCCCTTCAACGGGGAATGGTAGACGGTATGCTCACCGATTTCGCTGCCTTAAAGGGATTCAGGTTTGTTGAGGTAGTTAAGTACTGCACTCTCGCAAACTTCTACTCCTTGCCTATGGGATACGCGATAAACCTCAAGACCTGGAATAGTCTTCCGCCGGATATCCAGAAGGTCTTCGAAGATCTTGGCGGTCCTCATTTCGCAGAGGAAAATGCGAAAAGCTTTGACAGGAATGATCTGATAGGGCGGGACCTTGCGAAAGGAAAGATAGAAATACATGAGCTTAGCGCGGATCAAAAGAGAATATGGGCTGCAAAGTTTAAGGATGTCAATGAAAAGTGGGTAGCAGATATGGACGCTAAGGGCTTGCCTGGGAAAAAGGTCTATGAGGATGCCCTGTCGCTCCTGAAAAAATATTCTAAATGAGTGAAAAGAGCCCATCTGGAGAGAATAACGTTTCTTCTCATCACATCAGCCATTTTGGTGCACTCATTTTAGTGTCGCCAGATAATATGGCGCCAATGCAGAAGGAGACTCGTTAACCCATGAAGAAAATGTTTGATACCGTCAAATATTTAAGCCGCATCATGCTTTGGATCGCCGGTCTCGCGATTGCGTCTATCGTCGTCCTCACGGTCTGCGATGTCGTCTTAAGAAGATTCCGAATGCCCATTGCCTTCACCTATGAACTCGTCGTTCTGTTGGGCGCAATTGCTATTGGCTTCTCCATTCCACAAACCACATTAGATAAAGGTCATGTCTTGATGGATTTTGTGACCGACAAGCTCTCTGAAGAATGGCAAAAGATATTGCATTTCATCAGCCGATGCTTAGGAATCGGAATGTTCGCCATTTTTGCCTGGAGACTGTTCATCCTCGGAAATAACTATAGCAGGGCCGGAGAGGTCACTCCGATTCTCCAGATTCCGATTTACCCTGTGGCTTACAGTGTCGGTGTATGCTTTGTCGTAGAGTGTTTGGTTTTGCTCTACGACCTTTTTTCAAAATTAGGGGAGGCGGAAGCGTGAGTGTACTAACCATCGCGTTTTTGGTTATTTTGTTATTGTTTGCATTTTTTTTCATCGGCCTGGAGATCGGTTTCTCAATGGCCCTTGCAGGTTTTATAGGATATGCTCTCATTACGAATGTCAACGCAGCTCTGAATCTCGTGGCGCTGGATACATTCACCGTCTTTTCTTCGTACGGTTATATTGTCATACCCCTATTTGTCCTCATGGGACAAATAGGGGCAAGCGCCGGGATGTCAAGGAGCCTCTATGATTTCGCTTACAAATTTATCGGTCATATTCCCGGTGGACTAGCTATTGGAACAGTTGTGGCGGCGACTGCCTTCAAAGCTATTTGTGGATCATCAGTTGCTACGGCCGCAACTTTTGCAACTGTCGCTGTTCCTGAAATGGATAGATATGGTTATGATAAACGAATTTCTTGTGGAACCGTTGCGACCGTAGGAACGTTGGGAGTGATCATGCCTCCGAGTGTCGTGTTGATTATTTATGGAATACTCACAGAGACATCGATTGGCAGGTTGTTCCTGGCGGGTATCCTTCCGGGCCTTCTGATTGCTTTTTCCTTTGTGATCACTCTTTACGGATGGTGCAAAATAAATCCAAGCCTTGGGCCGAAAGGCGAGAAAGCAACGTGGGGAGCAAGAATTAAATCGCTTTTTCCCGTGATATGGGTCCTCGGCATCTTTATTTTGGTCGTCGGGGGCTTGATGGCGGGATTGTTTGTGCCTACAGAAGCGGGAAGCGTGGGTGCCTTTGCTGTATTCATTCTCGTGGCCGTCAAGAGAGAGATCAATCTGAAGGGTCTGGTAGAATCGATTATGAACTCGCTGCGTATTGCAAGCATGATGCTGATCCTCCTTGCAGGGGCAACCATTCTCGGCCATTTCTTTGCAGTTACGCAGATGCCTTATATCATTGCAAATTGGTTAAGCGCCCTTCCGGTGCACCGGATTGCCATTATGATGGTTATTATCTTTGTCTTTCTTCTCGGAGGTTCAATCATTGAAGATCTGGCCTTTACTGTTCTTGCGGTGCCAATTTTTTTTCCTCTCGCCGTGAAGTTGGGCTTTGACCCGCTTTGGTTTGGAGTGATCGTTTGCGTCACAAACATGATCGGCATTATTATTCCTCCTATGGCAATGAATGTTTTTGTGGTGTCGGGTATTACAAAGGTACCCATCAATACAATTTACAAGGGCTGCTATCCCTTTATAGTGGGCATGTCCGTCTGTTTACTGATCTTGCTGTTCTTTCCGCAGATTTCACTCTGGTTACCGAATCTTTTGATAAAGTGATCCTGATGAATGAAGAGCGTCGGATTTGATCTGAAGTCTGGCAAATAGGCGCTGTATGGAGGGCTACACCATGAAACGTGGTTCTGACATTGATGTTACTATACCTGACAGACTTAACCTCGCCACTTATTACCTCGATGATAACCTTGTCCAGGGCAGGAGCAAGAAAACTGCAATCTACTATGAGGACGGAACTTACACATTCGGTGAGCTTGCCGTCATGACCAACAGGATCGGCAATGTTCTCAGAAGCCTCGGCATACTCATGGAAGATAGGGTTCTTCTGGTCCTGCAGGATTCACCGGAATGGATAGCGAGCTGGATGGCGATTATGAAGGTTGGCGGGGTAGCTACCCACGCCTATACGTATCTTCAGCCAAGCGACTACGAATACTTCCTGAACTACGTGAGACCTCGCGTCGTGATTGCTGATGCCACTACCATAGATAAAATCAGAGAGGGCGCAAAAAACTCAAACTTCCCCCGGGCAACACTGATAGCAGGTAAAAACGTTCCTGAGCTGCGGAAGGGGGAATACTCGGTTGACGAGATGATTCTTTCCGCCAGTAGCGAATTGGAGGCTGAGGCTACTTCGAAGGATGATCTTGCTTTCTGGAACTTCTCGGGTGGCACGACCGGGAAGTCAAAAGGGGTGCCGCACATGCACCATGATGGAGTTATCGGCTTTGAGTCGTTCCAGTATATCGCGCAGTATACGCCGGACGATATCGTGCTCCGAGTTCCCAAGCTTTTCTTCCACTACTCCCGCGACCTCGGCATGAACTGGGCACTCCGGGCCGGGGCGGCAGTTGCGCTCTCCGCGGAAAGGAGCACGGCCGAGCTGATCTTTGATCTGATTGAACGGTACAAGCCTACAGTGCTTCTCAATGTACCCACTATGATGCGATCCATGCTCCAGAGCCCGAGAGCTAAGAGCGCTGACTTGAGCTGCTTGCGCTTCTGTATTGCTTCGGGCGAGCTCCTGTCGGCACAGTTGTACGAGGAATTCACCAAAACTTTTGGTCTTGAAGTTCTCAATGTAATCGGTTCTGCGGAGGCTTTAGTCGGGTATCTGATGGACTCTCCCGGCCAAGTCGTGGCTGGTAGTTCCGGCAAGATTACACCACTCGTGGAGGTCAAGCTCGTGGATAGCGAGGGAAACGAAGTACCCCAAGGTGAGTCGGGCGTGCTTTGGGTGCGATCAGATGCCTCCGGCTGGATGTATCACGGGGAACACGAGAAGACGAAGCAGACATTCATGGGCAGTGACTGGGTCAACACCAATGACCTTTTCAGGGAGGATGCAAAGGGCTATTGGTGGTACTCGGGACGTGCGGATGACCTCATCAAGGTGAGCGGTGTTTATGTCGCACCTTTAGAGATCGAAAAATGTCTGGAGACCCATCCCTCCGTGCGGGAGGTGGTCGTTCTCGGAATCAAAGATGCGGACGGTCTGGCCAAGACGAAAGCCTTCATCGTGCTCAATGAAGGATTTACGCCTTCCGAACGCACAGCGGACGAGCTCAAGGACCACTGCAAACAGAAGATGGCCTCCTTCAAGTCGCCGAGGGTGATCACGTTCGTGAATGAACTTCCCAAGACGGGCCAGGGCAAGATAGACAAACGGACGCTCATCGCGAACAATCCGTAAGGCAAAGGAGGTTCCGTTTCCCCGGAGCCTTGATCAAGTTTACTGCCAACCCCCGCTGACGTGCGGGCACCTGAGGATACAAGGAGGTATTTGCGATGACTATCAGCGTCAAAGATATGAGGACCACGCCCGAGGGTTACTTCAATGTGAGGTGGGGACTGCCTGAGTACACGGACTGGATGGACGAGAGCATGTCCTGGAAGGAGACCTGTTACATCGGCGACTGGACTTTCCTCTGGGAGCGCCGCTTCAAAGGGCCTGACGCTCTCAGGCTCTTCTCTGACATTTCGACCAATAGCTTTGCCAAGTTTGACATCGGGCAGGCAAAGCACGTAATCCATTGCAATGATGACGGGAAGGTTATTCACGAAGGAATCCTGAGCCGTCTTGGAGAAGAGGAATTCATGCTGTTCGGCCGGGGATGCTTTTGGGCCGACTACAAGTTGCGTCACGGCAAGTACAACGCAACCTCAGAGCCAGACGACTTGACGAACTTCCAGGTCTCCGGCCCGAATTCACTCTATGTGATCGAGAAGGCATGCGGTCGAAGCATCCGCGATATCAAGTTCATGCACTTTGGCAACATACGCGTTGCAGGCCACGAGTGTATGGCCTTAAGGCAGGGCATGGCAGGTGAGATCGGTTACGAGATCCAGGGCCCTGCCAAACATGGACGCGCGATATATGATGCCATCATCGAAGCCGGAAGGGAATTCGGGATCAGGAAACTGGGCGGGCGGGTTGTTCCCATCAACCACCTCGAAGCTTGCTTTCCGACGATCATTACCGATTATATCCCGGCTATAATGGGGAAGGATATGAGGGAGTACCTCGAAGAGTTTAAAGCAGCCATGCCCGGGTTCGCCATAACGTTTAACATCGCCGGTAGCTTCGATGCCGACGATGTGAGTGCTTACTACCGCAACCCCATCGAACTGGGCTGGCCGAATGAAGTCAGGTTCGACCACGACTTCATCGGGCGCAAAGCGCTTGAAGCTGAGGCTGCCAGTCCCAAGCGAACGATGAGGACGCTCGTCTGGAATGCCGAGGACGTCATCGCTGTGTACGCATCTCTTTTTCATCAGGGCAAGCATTATCACTACATGGAAATGCCGCGTGATCAACGGGGCTTCATGTGGGCGGATAAGGTCCTCAAGAATGGCAAAGTCGTGGGTGTCACCACGTCCCGCGGCTATAGCTACTACTTTCGTCAGATGCTCTCGCTCTGCACGATCGATGTGGAGCAGAGTGAACCCGGTACCGACGTCACCGTCATCTGGGGCAATCCGGACGAGCCCCAGAAGGAGATTCGGGCAAAGGTCGCCCGTGCTCCGTACAAGGAAGATAACCGGAGAATCGACGTGAGCAAACTCTAACAAGACAAAACAGAAATCCTTGCCGTGATCGGACTCGTCCTGCCCGACTCCAGCCAGGGGTGCTCTCTCAAATGTTGGTTGTTTCATGCGGTAATGGATCAGAAGGTGAAGGATCAGATCCTAAACCGGGAGACATTCAACTGGTTGGTGGTGTAGAATACATTTAGGCCATGTCTTTCGGTAGACTCAAAGAAAAGTATGACGGAAAAATGGAAGGGCAGAGCTCTTCGGCGTGGGTGCCGCGTGGGTGAAGCCCAAGAGAGAAGAGCGGTTCTCCAGTGCCCATCTTGTCTATCTCAAGAGGTGAATCCTCCATGGTAACCTCAGTCCGACCATCCATTAAGAATCTCATGGTCATTTTCATGAGCCTGCTTCTCGTCTCATGCAGCTGGTTCGGTGGAAAGAAGAAGGATATTGACTATACACAGCAATATCTGGAAGATGCCAAAAAAGCAAGAGAAACAGGGCCTCTGGAAGGGGATGTGCGCGTCATCGATGGCATGGAATATATCTACGGCAAGAACGTGAAATACATGAACAACCCCGTGGAACCGGTCTATGTCTGGGTGCGCAGGGATTACTATTCCCCCAGCCTGATTGACACGCTCCCGGGCCGGGTCGGTAGCCCCACCAGAACCGAACAGCTGAGCAAGCTGGAAGACCGATTGGCAAAGCTCGAGGAACAACTTGAGGGTGGAGGTGCGCACCTGGTCCATCCCCCACAACCGGTCAAGGATGCGACTGGAAAAACATGGATGCTCTACTTCAGAAATGATGACGGGGTTACATGGTATCTGCATGAACGGGAACTACGACAACAGCCTCGCGGCAACGTCATAGAACTGAGGAGAAAGAGGGTATTCCCCTCCTGGGCATTCCAAAAAGAGATCGTAACCCTGGATGAATTAGATTGTCGTGAAGCGGAGTATCGCACGCGGGAGCTTCAGGTGACATACTGGGACGGCGCGTCCCAGACATCCACCGCCATTACTCCCTGGGCCCATATATTCTCGAACAGCCCGGAGCAATATCTCATGGATACAAAATGCAAATAGGTGCCGCCAGACATTATAGATGGCGCCCCAAGGTACTCTTAATAATTTAAGGTCCGCTATGCAGTGTATGGCTTTATTTGAAAAAAAGTTGGGCCGACCGGCAGTCTTGGGATCACTTATTTGAATATACCCTCATGGTGGTTCCCAGAACTTCGGAGTTAACCTTCAACCAGTTCCATCTCAGCAACTCTTGCACAATCTTCACCAATGGATTATCTGCATAAAGGGATCTGATCCGGAGGTTGATTTTTAGGGCAACTCACGGTATATATTGTCTCCGAAATGCGAGGGTTTCCTCGATCCAAGGCCGAATTTAAAAGCATCCAACAGGTTATGAGGAGTTCATGAGACGCAACGAATTTAACCGGTTGTCGCCCCGCGCTGTCCTGGCAGGAACCATAATCGCGTCCTGTGTGCCGCTCCTGATGGTGAGGCTGTTTCCCGCACGGCTTTATTTTGCAATGGACAGCGTCTCCTATCTTCTTTTTCATAATATTGCCGAGTTTTTCAGCATCATGGTTTCTCTCTCTATATTTGGCGTGGGGTGGCACACGTATAGCCAGTCGAGGGACCGCCATGCGCTTTTCATGAGCACAGCCTTTCTCTCGATCGGCCTCATGGATTTTATACACACCCTGGCAAGCGCAGCCATGCCGGCATTCATAACGCCGAACTCTACGAACAAGTCGGCCCAGTTCTGGGTAGCCGCAAGGCTCCTCTCGGCATTGGCGTTCCTCTCCAGCGCATACATATACAAGGAGAGACAAACCGGTTGGCTGGCAAAGGTGGTTCTTTCCAGGACGGCCTTGATGACGGCTGCTCTCGCTATTCCGGCACTTGTTTTCACCGGGGTTACCTTCTATCCCTCCCGGATGCCCGACGCTTTCGTCGTCGGGGTCGGGGTCACACCCTTTAAGGTGTATTCCGAGTATCTGATCGTCTGCCTGCTGTGCCTGGCGGCCGCTGCATACTGGAAACGGATGGCGCGGTCGGGAGATGAGTTGCTCATCTATTATGTGGCGGCCTTCATCATCTGTGCTGCCAGCGAACTCGTGTTTACGGCATACAAAGTGGATTTCGATATCTATAACGTTCTGGGACACACCTACAAAATTGTGGCCTTTTACCTGATATATAAAGGGATACTTGTCTCGTCGGTGAGGAATCCCTACGTAGAGCTTTCGCGTGCCAATCAGCGGCTGGATGAAGAAGTAGCCGAGCGCAGACAGGCACAGGAGGCGCTTCAAACGGCGCAGGGCGGACTTGAGCGGCGCGTTGAGGAACGGACAAAGGCCCTCAGGGAAAGCGAGCAGCGCTGGGCCACCACCCTGGCAAGTATCGGTGATGCGGTCATTGCCACTGACGTTGAAGGAAAGATCGCGTTCATGAACGCTGTTGCGGAGGGACTTACCGGCTGGACGCTCATGGATGCCGCGACGAAGCCTGTGTCCGAGGTCTTCACTATTATCAACGAGCACACCCGCAGCGAGGTTGAAAGCCCTGTCACGAAGGTAGTTCGGGAAGGGAAGATTGTCGGCCTTGCCAATCGTACGATACTCGTAAAGAAGGATGGGACAGAGGTGCCCATCGACGACAGCGGTGCTCCGATAAGAGATAAGGACGGCAACACCACGGGCGTGGTGCTCGTCTTCCGTGATATCACCGAGCGTAAGCGGATAGAGGAAAGGCTCAGGGAGAGTAGGGCGACGGCTCGATCTTGCGCTGCAGTCAGCCTCAATGGGAGCGTGGCATTGGAATCTTGTTGAGAACAGGCGCGCTTTTGACGACCAGGCATGCCACCTTCTAGGGATCGATCCGGCCAGGTTCACCGGGGCTGCGGATGAGTTCTTCGGTGCGGTGCACCCTGATGACCGGGAGATGCTGAAGGCTGCGCTGGCCCGGACGATCGAACAGGATGTCCCGTACGAGACGGAGTATCGCGCGGTCTGGCCGGACGGGAGCGTCCACTACATCGCTGCCCGAGGTCGACTGGTTCGGCATGATGCGAGCAACAAGCCGGAGAGGATCAATGGCATTATCTGGGACATCACCGAGCGCAAGCGGGCTGAGGAGACATTGCGCCTTTCAGAGGAGAAATTTGCCGCGGCCTTCTCCACAAACCCGGCTGCCATCGCCGTGAGCCGCCTTGAAGATGGGCTAATTCTGGAAGTGAACGATACCTGGGTGGCGCTAAACGGGTATAGCCGAGAGGAGGCTATTGGCCATTGCGCCAGGGAGATGCATATCTGGCCGACAGGCGATGCTCCATCACGTTTCGTTCAGGAGTTGCAGGAAAAAGGCTCCTTGCGCGGGTGGGAGCAAGAGTTCATGAAGAAATCCGGTGAGGTCTTTGTGGCGCAGTTATCGGCGCAGATACTGACCCTGCGAGGCGAGAAAGTGATCCTTTCGACCTTAGTGGATATCACCGAACGGAAGCTGGCCGAGGAAGCCCTGCGCAAAGCTTATGATGAACTCGACGTTCGTGTACAGGAAAGAACTTTTCAACTACAGGAAGCCTATGAACACCTGCAGCGCGAGATGCATGAGCGGGCGCAGATAGAGGAGCAGCTCCGTCAGGCGCAAAAGATGGAGGCTGTCGGCACCCTTGCCGGCGGCATCGCACACGACTTCAACAATATGCTCGCGGCTATCATCGGCAATGCCGAGCTGGCCATGGACGACGTGCCCGAAGAGATGACCGCACGCCACAACCTTGAGCAGATATTCAAGGCGGGTATGCGGGCACGAGGCCTTGTGCGGCAAATTCTCACGTTTAGCCGCAAGACCGAACATGAGCACAAACCTCTTCCGCTCACGCCACTCGTCAATGAGACCTTCAATCTGCTCCGGGCCTCGCTCCCCACCACCATCGAGATGCGTCTCAACATGGAAACATCATCCGATGTAGTGCTGGCCGATCCCATCCAGATACAGCAGATCCTGATGAACCTCTGCACGAACGCTGGGGATGCGATGCGCCACACGGGAGGATGCGTTGATATAACCTTGTCTGATACGGTATTCACCGAGAGCGGCCCTCTACCGGAGGCCGGCATGCGGCCGGGCGCGTACGTTACTCTGACGGTGCGCGACACAGGGGCCGGCATGTGTGAGGACGTAAGGAGCAGGATCTTCGAGCCCTTCTTCACCACCAAGGAACGGGGCCAGGGAACGGGTATGGGGCTCGCAGTCGTCTACGGCATCGTGAAGAGCCACCAGGGAATAATCACCGTTGTCAGCAAGCCCGGAGAAGGGGCTGTGTTCACGGTCTACCTGCCGCGCTACACTTCCGGCGAGAAGACCACAGACGAGCCGACGAGGCGTCCTGTTCCGAAAGGTAAAGAAAGGATCCTCTTTGTGGATGACGAAGAGGTCCTCGTCGAGATGGCGGAAGGGATGCTTGAGCGTCTCGGGTATTCAGTCTTTTGCACAACGGATAGTGTGAATGCATTGCAGCTATTCACCAAAGACCCGAAGGCTTTTGATCTCGTGATCACCGACCACACCATGCCCCAGATGACGGGCGCGACACTGGCGCAGAAACTGAAAGAGATGCGGCCCGATATCCCGATCATTCTCTGTACCGGCTATAGCGAAACAATATCCAAGGAAAAGGCAGAGTCGATGGGCATTGATGGATTCGTCATGAAGCCTCTTTCAAGGAATGAATTAGCCGAGACTGTATGGCGGGTGCTTGATACGAAGCGTGTGCTTCCGCAAGGCGTTCATGAAATGGGGAACGCTAAAGGTCCGATTGATGGTGAGTAAACGGGAATTCAGGCGAAAAAGAGATCTTCTTTTTCTGCTCACCAAGAAGGAGATAACACTTAAGTACAAGAGAACAGTGCTCGGGATTTTCTGGTCCCTCCTGAATCCCATTCTTCTTGCCATCGTCCTTTTCATCGCCTTTAAAGTATTCATGAGAATTAAGATGGAGAACTATACTTTTTTCTTTCTCTCTGCCCTTTTCCCCTGGAACTGGTTTTCTGCATCTCTCACAATGTCTTCAGGAACTCTTATTGGAAACGTAAATCTTATAAAAAAAATCCGTTTCCCGAGGCACTTCCTGGTTCTCTCCACAATCTTGGGGCAGTTTGTGAATTTCATATTCGCTCTACCTATAGTCATAGGCTTTTCATATTTTTACGGGAAAGGGCCAGGGGTCAACTGGTTGATCGCTCTTCCCATTTTGATTGTCACGCAATTTATTGTGACCACGGGGGTCTGTCTCGTGATTTCCATGGTGAATGCATATTTTCGGGACATGGAGTACATCATAGGTATCGTGATTAGTTTGTTATTCTGGCTGACCCCTATTGTTTATCCGTTGGAAATGATCCCTGAAACGTATCGCATCTGTCTCGCTCTTAATCCGCTCACTTACCTTATAACGGCCTGGAGAGATCTATTCATGTCAAACCACATAGATTGGGGCAATATCGGTATATCTTTTGGAAGCTCTCTCCTTTTTTTCTTTCTAGGTATTTTCGTTTTCGAAAGGCTTGGGAAAAAGCTGGATGAAGTTATATGAATAGTGTAGTTGAAATAGAAGAGGTTTGGAAAAAATTCCCCATAAGGACTGACAAGCCTGGATTCAAAGAATTTCTGTTGAACCTGCCTAAGTTTATCCGCGGAAACCACAATTCGATTTTCTGGGCTTTAAAAGGGATCAGTCTAAGAATTGAACAGGGTGACTCCATTGGCATAATAGGAAGGAATGGAGCAGGGAAAAGCACGCTCCTTTCTTTGATTCTTGGTACGATCTATCCCACCCGAGGAAACGTGAAGGTCTTGCAAAAAATAACGCCTCTCCTTGACCTTGGTGCGGGATTTCATCCCGACCTCACGGGAAGAGAGAATATCATCATAAACGGCGTGCTCCTTGGTCTTACGAAAGATGAAGTTATGGAGAGGATGGAAGAGATCATCAGATTTTCCGGGATAAAGGAATTTCTCGATATGCCGATAAGAACATACTCGAGCGGTATGTGCCTCAGGCTTGCCTTCTCTGTCGCAATCCATACAGATCCAAGATTACTCCTGATCGATGAGGTCCTTTCAGTCGGCGACGAAGCCTTCCAGAAGAAGTCCAAAGATGCATTGCTTCGGTTGATCGAGGCGGGTGTGACAACAATCTTCGTATCCCACAACCTAACTGCGGTCAAGGAGATATGTCGCAAGGCAATATGGCTTGAAGCCGGGGAGATAATGACAGAAGGGGAGCCGCAGAAGGTGCTGCAGAATTACTTAACTCATCTGGAGTGATGTTCCTGTAGAAAGGGCATGAGGAAAGATTCTCTGATGGGGGTAAGGCGAGTGTGTCGAATGGACAAAGACAAGGTCTCTTGGGGATGACATCAGAAGATCAATCATTCAGTGTCTGTTTTTTCTCTCATTCCGCGCTGCTCGTTGGAGCGGAGAGAAGCCTTTTAGAACTGGTCACTGAACTGATTCGAGATCACAGAGTCATCTGCTCGGTCTTCCTGCCTGACGATGGTCCCTTGAGAGAGAAACTTGAACAGGCCGGGGCATCAACACACATCGTTCAGTATGCGTGGTGGTGTGATGCAAACCTTCCCTCCGGTGATGAGATAACCCGTCGGCTTAATCGCAGCTTTCAGACAACGGTGGAGCACATAGAGGAGAAGGTACGGAACATAAATCCGGATATCATCGTAACGAATGCGATGGTCATTCCATGGGGGGCGATCATCGCATCTCTTCTGAACAAGCCTCATGTCTGGTTCATCAGGGAATTTGGTACATTAGACCACGATTTGAAATTCTTCTTCCCCTTCCAAAGAATACTGGGGATGATTAAGGATTCCTCTAATCTCATTCTTACGAACTCAAATGCGGTGAAAGAGAAGCTTTTCGAAAAGGTCCCTCTGAAGAATGTTTTGACCGTGTATCCAAGCATAGACATCCCTTCTGACGCCTCTTGCCAGGACGGAAACCGTTACTTCGTAAGGGCAAATGCAACGAAACTCATCATGGCTGGAACGGTATCTGAAAGCAAAGGGCAGGAAATCGCCATCCTGGCGGTAAAGGAGCTGATACAGAGGAATAAAGATGTTGAGCTGATCGTCATGGGATTCCATGATCTGTGGTATGCAAAGAGACTGAAAGAGATGGTTGAAGACGAGAATTTAGGAGCCCATGTGAGGTTCCTTGATTTCAAAGAAAATGCCTATCCGGCTATTAATCAGGCAGATATCGTTCTTGTGTGTTCCAAGCACGAAGCGTTTGGGCGCGTAACGTTAGAGTCAATGCTCTTAAAAAAGCCTGTGATCGGTACAAACTCGGGGGGAACCCCGGAACTAATCAGAGATGGGTTTAATGGCTTATTGTATGAAGTTGGCAGTTATCACCAGCTTGCGGATAGGATTGAATACCTCATCGAAAACAGAAGTAAGATGAAAGAATTCGCCGAGAATGGGTATGCGTTTGCCAAGGAAAACTTCACGAAAGCTGAATACGGTGGAAGAGTCTATGAACTTCTTAAGGATCTGCGGAATACTCCAAACCCATGCTCTTCTTCTTATTTTCAATTTCTAACAAGAAACATATTTGAGACGATACGCCAGAAAAATAGGCAGATAGCTCATCTTGATGGGTTGACGAATCAGAAGGAGGCAGAACTCGAAAGTCTCCGAGCAGGGTTGGACGAGAAGGAATCGCACATCCTGCACCTTGAAAGCGGACGTTGGTTTGAGGACGAACGAAAGTTCGTGAGACTGGATCAAGAAGGAATCAGAAATCCTGCATCTTGAAAGCGTGATCAAAGAGAAAGAATTTGAGTTCGATCAGAGGGTAGCTAACCTTGGGGCTTTGGTAAAGGAGAAAGAAACCGAGATAGCGAATCTTGGCCAGACCATGCATCAGAAGACAACCCACATATCCCGGGTCGAAGATGCAGTTCGGGAAAAAGAGGCAGCACTAAACCATATTTATCATTCTCATGGCTGGAGGGCCCTGCTAACGTACTATCGGATGAGAGACAAGCTACTGCCGGCGAAAAGTGGGATGAGAAAGGTTGCGAAGCGCGCATGGAGTTGCCTCGGGGGCAAGAAGGTTACCACCGACGACTCTCCTGAAACGACTCCTAAAGCGGACCCTATACCGTTTGAGGTTGTCAGAGAAGACCTCTGTGGCAGCGAATCAGACGAGTCCACACGTTTCCCTATACCCTGCAATCATGGAAACAGGGATAGCGGAGATGATACATCACCCTACCCAATGGTCAAGCCTGTACGTGTGGCGATTGATGCTTCAACCGTTTGCCAATTGAATTGTCGGTCTTGCCCTAATGCTTCAGGAGAAATCCATAAAAATATTGGCTCAGGTTTTTTAAAATTTGAGCATTTTAAAAACATCATTGATGAGAATATTTGGATTCGTGAAGTCGAGTTATCCAACTGGGGCGAAATCTTCTTGAATCCGGATTTATTGAAAATAATCGAATATGCCTATAAGAAAAATGTGGTATTGCGCGCAGACAATGGGGTTAACCTGAATACGGTAAGCGAAGAGGTGCTCGAGGCATTGGTTAAGTATAGATTCCACAGTATGACCTGCTCCATCGACGGTGCCAGCCAGGAAACGTACTCGATCTATCGAAGAAACGGTGATTTCGAAAAAGTCATGAAACACATCAGGAGGATAAACCGTTATAAAGATATTTATAAGTCGGAACTTCCCGCACTAAAATGGCAGTTTGTCGCCTTTGGTCATAATACGCACGAAATTGCAGCGGCGAAAAAAATGGCCGACGATTTACATATGAATTTTTATTTAAAACTTTCGTGGGAAGACCTCTATACACCGACCTTCTCTCCGGTAAAGGAAAAGGATTTGCTGAGAGAAGAATCGGGTATCGGTGTCGCATCTCGGGAAGAATATTTGGAAAAGACCGGTAAAGATTATAGGGAAGAGACCTGTTTACATTTATTTGATCAACCGCAGATTAATTTCGATGGTAGAGTTCTGGGCTGTTCTTATAATTATCAAGGTGATTTCGGCAATGCGTTTCAGGAAGGAATGATCAGGTCTTTAAACAATGAAAAGATCCGTTATGCCCGGCAGATGCTCTTGGGTATTAAAGAAGGCAGGGATGATATTCCCTGTGCCGTTTGTAAACTGTTTGAATCGAGAAAGAAGAGATCTGCGTGGGTGATAGATGTGCCAAGCGGATGGAAGCCCTGCTCCCCCTTGGCCAGTCACGTCAACCCGCTTCGTATTCCGCTTCCGCCGCCTGAACAGGATAACTGGAAACCATACCCTCTTTTCAAAGAGGCCACTGCAGATATACAGAGCCTGTCTTGCCATGCATCGGTGCTTAACCAAGGCCACTCTCCACATTTGCCTCACAGGCATGATGAGGAGGAAATACTGATGCTCCTGTGGGGGGAGGTCGATCTCATACTCCCTGATAAGCAGGAAGCCGATGCGAATCAGAGAGTGCATTTGAAGCCGGGTGAATTTGTTTATTGCCCCGCCCAATTCGCGCATACGATCCAGACAACGAGCGAGACACCCGCTACTTATGTGATGTTTGCATGGCAAGGCGAGCGGACAGAGAACGAATCGCCGCTCAACTTTTGCCACTTTAGATTGTTTGAGTCGATAAATGTTTCAGATATCAAAGGCGGTATCTCCCAACGTCCGGTATTCGAAGGGCCGACGCTTTACTTGAGAAAACTCCATTGCCATACGTCCATTCTCGCCCCCGGAGCGGGCTACGATCCTCATACAGACGACTACGATGTCGCTATTGTTCTGTTGGAAGGCGAGGTCGAAACCCTCGGAAAACATGTGGAGCCGCACAGTGTTATTTTTTATCGGGCCGGCGAACCTCATGGCATGAGAAATCCTGGTGAGTCGATAGCCAAATATGTTGTTTTTGAATTTCGCGGGAGTCATCGAAAAGGATGACCACTGAACAATCATTCAGTGTCTGTTTTTTCTCTCATTCCGCGCTGCTCGTTGGAGCCGAGAGAAGCCTTTTAGAACTGGTCACTGAACTGATCCGAGATCATGGGGTCATCTGCTCTGTTTTCTTGCCTGACGATGGTCCCTTGAGAGAGAAACTTGATCAGGCCGGGGCATCAACACACATCGTTCAGTATGCGTGGTGGTGTGATGCAAACCTTCCCTCCGATGATGAGATAACCCGGCGGCTTAATCGTGACTTTCAGACAACGGTGGAGCACATAGAGGAGAAGGTACGGAACATAAATCCGGACATCATCGTAACGAATGCGATGGTCATTCCATGGGGGGCGATCATCGCATCTCTTCTCAACAAGCCTCATGTCTGGTTCATCAGGGAATTTGGTACATTAGACCACGATTTGAAATTCTTCTTCCCCTTCCAAAGAATACTGGGGATGATCAGGGATTCCTCCAATCTCATTCTTACGAACTCGAATGCAGTGAGAGAATTCGCCGAGAATGGGTATGCGTTTGCCAAGGAAAACTTCACGAAAGCTGAATACGGTGGAAGAGTCTATGAACTTCTTAAGGATCTGCGGAATACTCCAAACCCATGCTCTTCTTCTTATTTTCAATTTCTAACAAGAAACATAGTTGAGACGATACGTCAGAAAAATACCCGGATAGCTCATCTTGATGGGTTGACGAATCAGAAGGAGGCCGAAGTCGAAAGTCTCCGGGCAGGGTTGGACAGAGAAGGAATCGCGCATCCGCATCTTGAAAGCGTGATCTGGAGATTGAGTTGAAAAGGAACGAAGTCGAAAGCTCGGGAGGCTCAAGAAGGAATCAGACATCCTGCATCTTGAAAGCGTGATCACGGAGAAAGAATTTGAGTTCGATCAGAGGGTAGCTAACCTTGGGGCTTTGGTAAAGGAGAAGGAAACCGAGATAGCGAATCTTGGCCAGACCATGCATCAGAAGACAACCCAACTATCCCGGGTCGAAGATGCAGTTCGGGAAAAAGAGGCAGCACTAAACCATATTTATCATTCTCATGGCTGGAGGGCCCTGGTAACCTACTACCGGATGAGAGACAAGCTGCTGCCGGCGAGCAGCGGGGTAAGAAAGGCTGCAAAGCGCTTATGGAGTTGCCTCGGGACCAGGAAGGCTTACAGATGACGTCTCCTGAAATGACTCCTAAAGCGGACCCTGTACCGTTGGAGGTCGTCGCAGAAGACCTCTATGACAGCGAATCAGAGGAGTCCAGACGTTCCCCTATACCCTGCAACCATGAGAACAGGGATAGAAGCAAGGTGGCTGTCATCTTAGTTAATTACAACTGTGGAAAATATGTTGGTCCGTTTGTTTCCTCACTGCGCAAACAGACCCTGCTCCCTGATGAAATTGTGCTTTTCGATAACGGGTCCACTGATGGATCATCCGATTTCATTGCAGAGAAATACCCTGAAGTCAGAATCATCAACAACGGTAAGAACCTTGGGTTCTCTGTTCCCAACAACCAAGGCATACGGCAAACCCTTTCAGAATATATTCTAGTTTCGAACCTGGATGTCGTTCTGGATCGCGCGTTTATCGAGCAGATGGTCATTCCGTTGCAGAGAGATCCCAGCATAGGTTGGGTGGCAGGAAGGATCCAGAAGCTGACAGACCACGGGCCAACGAAGGATGTTGACTGCTTCGCCCATCACATGAAGCGGAATCGTTATGCAACCGCCCTTGCAACAAACCACCCGGATCCAAACGACCCATATTATCGGGAGCCCGGGATTCGGTGGGGAGCATCGGCCTGCTGCGCTCTTTACCGACGCCGGATGCTGGATGAGATTTGTTTTCAAGAGGAGTATTTTGACGAAGACTTTTTCGCTTACTTCGAAGATGTCGACCTGGACTGGCGTGCCAATCTGTACGGATGGAAGTGTTACTACCAGCCCTCGGCCATCGCCTACCATGCCCGCGAAGGGTCCAAGGGGCTTCTGGACCCAAAGATCATGGCCGGTTTGGTCATGAACCGATTCTTCATGATGATAAAGAATGATCGTCTTCAGGACATTGCGAGGGATTTCGTCCACATCACACAGGGAACGCTCTTTGCTTTTCGACGCATGTTCAGAGAGTGCCCCAGAGCCTTTTTTTACTTATTTCCAAAACTCGCTCTCATCCCTCGCATGCTGAGAAAACGGCGATTGATCCTTTCAAAGAAGAAGGTGCATATCGGGGAGATCCGTAAATGGTTCAATCCTTCAAAAAGAAGCAAGTACAATAAAGAGATTCTGATTTTCCCTGTCGGTCCTTTGCATGTGCGTCTTGAACTCGCAAAGAGAGTCCAACAGGATCATCCGCGCTCGCCCGTCACACTTCTTTTGACAAGGGGTGAAGAGGAGATCGAACTCCTTAAGGAGGCCAGGGGAATTGGTTACCGTCTTTTGTCAAAATGCCCTATGGCTTACCTGAGGAAATCCGGGATCGTACCAATCTATCATAACGCATGGCGCAGGAGTTTCTTGAAGATGGCGGTTGTTGCCTTTTTCTCCGGTGCCTCTCCCCTTTCCGTTCATGGAGAAAGCGGCGACTTCTTGAAAAAGGCCGCCCCCATTTTTCTCAGGGAGTTAAATCACGTCATCTTATCCATCCTATTTTTTCATCTCACGAGGATGATAAGGAACCTCCTTCCACTGATCAACAGGTTGCGGCACAAGGACAGTGAATTCACCAGGTCAGACAAGACCTGGCTGATCATTCCAATTTATCCCGATCTTTCGCATCACTTTATTTATCAACAGGTCTTACACCTGAGCCAACTTGTGCCCAGTGAAGTTGTCTCTATTCTAAGGGGCGAATCGAAATACCGGGCTGATTACATGGAGCCACTCGATCGAAGGATTAAATACCTTCCTGTTCCGGAACGACTCTGCCTGGCTGTGTTCAAGGGTTTTTTCTTCCTGGCCTTTGCCCGGCCAAAGAGGCTTTTGGAGGCCTGTCTGAAAATTGAAGAGGCGGCAAGGGAGGAAGGGGAAGAGATCTGGTCGTTGGGGGGCTTTCTTTCACCCTTCAATCCTCTTAATGGTCTCGCGTTGTACCTGCTGGCGAAAGGCGAGATACCGAAAATGATCCATACCTATGGGCTGACCATCCCCACCAATTATGGGCTCTTTGTTTCTATGATCTTCGACATCCCGCAAACGGCAACCTATTATATCGATGTTCCCAGGGGGATTCCCTCACGCTTCTTCCAATTGAAAAAAGAGAGGCTAAGAAAAGTGATCGTCCATACCCGGCATTGCATTCAGGAAATAGGGGAGTTGATGGGGACTCCTCCCGAGAACATTTCCCTCATCCCCTTCGGGACATCGCTTACCGAAGCCCTCCCGAAAAGCGGGAACAACCATCCTGTCGAACTGCTTACGGTCGGGAGATTGATTCCCAAGAAGGGAGTTCATGACCTCATCGAAGCCTGCGAGATCCTCAAAAAGAAAACGGATTACCTGCCATGCTTGATCGTTGGCAATGGGCCGGAATTTCCGCGCCTCCGGGCAGCCGTTAAGAAAAGCGGCTTGGAGGAGAGGGTGGCCTTCCTGGGTGCCAAGAGCTACGATGACTATCTTTCACTCCTCGAACCGCACAGGATTCTCGTTCAACCCTCCGTCATTGCAGAAAGCGGCGATCATGACGGCGTACCCACTGTCATTCTCGATGCTATGGCCAGGGGATTGATCGTCATCGGAACGAGCGTCTGCGGGATTCCTGAGGTCATACGAAATAACGAAAATGGATTCCTTGTGCCGGCAAATGACCCGGAGGCTCTGGCCGATTGCATCCATAGCATCCTTTCTGCGCCGGAAATTCGTCATCGCATCTCTCAGGCGGCAAGATCGACCATGCTTGAGCAGTATGACGTTAGGAATCTGTCGATGAAAATGGCCGCAATCTGTGGTTTCGTCAAGCCAGGGGAGGGAAATAGATTATGAACAAAAGAGAAACCGGAGGGGTTCTGAAATCGGGGCTGTTTTGAATTCTGAATCGACCCAAAGACCGTTGGTCGTGATCCTGGGAGGGCTAGGGTTTATCGGAAGCCATCTATCGAGAGCCTTGGTTAAGGAAGGATTTCCAGTCAGAATCTTTGACAAGCGCTATGCCTCCCGTGAACTCATCAAGGACATCGAGTCCTGCGTGCAGGTGGTTGAGGGAGACGTGGAGAGACCACAGGACGTCCTCGATTCCCTGTCAGGTGGAGAAATTTGTTTTCATCTCATTCATACGACCGTCCCCGGATCATCTATGCAGGATCCGGGTTACGATGTTCAAAGCAATGTAGTCTCTTCAGTCCGGTGGATGTCGCAGCTCCACCTCACTTCTATCAGAAGCCTCATTTACATTTCTTCCGGAGGGACGGTATACGGTATCAGCCAGGCAAATCCCATCACAGAGGACCACCCCACAAATCCGATCTGTTCGTACGGGATTACAAAGCTCAGCATTGAAAAATACATTTTCTTGTACGGGCGCCTCTATGGGGTCGATTGCAGAGTTGTCCGACCATCCAATGTGTACGGAGAAGGTCAAAAATTGAATATCAATCAAGGTCTCGTCGGTGTTTTTGCCGATCGAATCCTGCGAGAAGAAATGATCGAGGTTTGGGGCGATGGCACGGCCCAACGGGACTACCTTTACATCAATGATCTGATTTCAGGTCTCCTCAAACTGAAAGAGTACCAGGGCCCTCAGCGGATCTTTAACATTTCCAGTGGTGAGAGCCATTCCATAGTCGAGATCGTCGAGATGCTTGGCGAGATCATTGGGAAGAGCCCCCGACTGGTGTTCAGGTCGTCAAGGGGCTTCGACGTCCCTATGAATGTTCTGTCTTCAAAGAGGTTAATTGAAGAAACGGGTTGGAAGCCGCGAACAGCCTTCAGAGAAGGAGTTGGGCGATATGTCCAATGGCTACGAACGCAGATAAGGAGCTGAATGCCACAAGTAAGTATTATCGTTGTCAACTACAGCGGGGAAAAGTATATCGTAGACTGTTTGAAGGCGATTAAGGAGCAACGGTTTAGCGACTTTGACACCATTGTCGTAGACAATGCATCTTTGGATGACTCTTTGGAAGTTTTAGACTTGTACTCAAGAAAGAGTTCATCGCCTCTGTTTGAAATAGTCCCTCTTAAGGAAAATGTGGGGTTTGCAGGCGGATGCTTGGAAGGGTTCAAGCGTGCCTGTGGTAGTGAATATATCGCTCTATTGAATAATGATACGGAGGTCGATGCGGGATGGCTTGGGGAATTAATCAAGGTTATGGAGAGCAATCCTGCCGTGGGGATCTGCGGCTCCAAAATGATTGTCCGTGGGACTGAGATATTGGATAGCGCCGGGGATGGATTTTCTAAGGCTTTAAGAGGTTTCAAGAGAGGGGAAGGGGAACAAACCTCGTCATATACCCATACGGAATATGTGTTTGGGACGTCCGCAGGGGCAGCCCTTTACAGGCGAGAGATGATTGAGGAGATAGGATTCCTGGATGAAGATTTTTTTTTAATCCATGAAGACACCGATTTAAATTTGCGAGCCCAGCTCTATGGATGGAAGGTCCAGTACGTTCCCACAGCCATTGTGTATCACAAGGTCAGATCTTCAATCGGAAAAATGAGTGATACGGCAGTTTATTATACACTGAGGAATAGTGAATTCGTGAGAATCAAAAATGTTCCCACTTACGTTATAGTCAGATGTTTTCCCGAAGTTATCATAGGGATCTTAACGGAATTTTTATACTTTGGCATAAAGCGCAAACGTTTGGGATTGTATTTGAAGGCGAAAATAGATGCTATCAAAATGCTGCCCAAGATGTTAAAAAAGAGGGCTTCTATAGTTAAGAACAGAAAAGTGAAAGATGAATATTTGTTAAGCATGATGACCCCGTTGTGGCAAAAACAATTCTTACGGACAAAAATGAAGAAATTTCTTTATGATTAGGGTTGTTCGCGTAGCGTTGAGGTGAAGTACATTTTAAGAAGTTATCTAAGGATCTATCTTTGAAGGACGGTATGAAGGCTACAGTTATTATCCCCACGCGAAATGCCGGAAAACACCTGGAACGGCTCTTTAACGCTCTTAATGGGCAGTCGGTTAGGCCGGTCCAAATAGTGGTCGTTGACTCTTCATCTACTGACGACACACGAACGGTTTGTAAAAGGTTTGACGCTGATCTCATTCAGATTGAAGCAGCGCGTTTTGACCATGGGGGCACTAGAAACCTTGCTGCGTCCAGGGCCGTGGGGGATGTTCTCGTGTTTATCACTCAGGATGCATTACCCAAGGATGAAGAATGCCTTGAGCATTTGATCAAGCCACTGGAAACCCCAGATATTGGGGCCTCCTATGGCCGACAGATTCCTAAGTTGAATGCGAACCCCATCGAAGTATTTACAAGATCATTTAATTACCCGTCGGCTGAGGTAGTGAAGGGAATCGATGATTTGTCGAGGTTTCGAATCAAGACCTTTTTCTTTTCAAATGCCTGCTCCGCTATAAGAAAAAGAGCTTACGAGGAGGTCGGCGGGTTTCCGGAGAGAACCATCATGAATGAAGATATGTTTCTGGCAGCAAACCTCATCATGAAAGGTTACAAGATTGCCTACCAACCCAGCGCCGTCATCTACCATTCGCACGATTATTCTTTAAAGACGCAGTTCAGAAGGCATTTTGACATAGGGGTTTTTTTCAAGAGTAATGGCTGGATTAAGAACCTGGGTAACCCGGAGAAGGAAGGGATAAAATTCCTGAAAGAAGAGATACGGTTTTTGCTCTCCAACGGAATGGCTCGCTGTATTCCCTACGGTTTAGTCGACGCCGCGGTTCGGTTTCTTGGATACAGAACAGGTCTCCTTGAGGGAAGATTACCGTTAATTATCAAAAGAAAGCTGAGTTTGAACAGGCTTTTCTGGGAAATGCATAGTTCATCTGTTGAGCAAGGTGATTTCAGATGTTAAGAAAGCATGCTCAGTTTTTCAACTCTCTGTTTGTCCTTTCGGATCTTTGCGTCCTCTTTGCGACTTGGATTCTATCCTATTTTCTAAGTCTTTTGGCAACCCCCATTAAACCTTCACTGCCGGGAATACCTTCTTTTTCGGTTCATGCCGGATTTTCCGTACTCCTCCTTTTTATATGGGCCTTGGTTTCGAAATGGTTCACCTTATACCACCCACGGAGAATGGAACGATTTCGTAAAGAGATTCTTGATATTCTTAAGAGCTTGACCTTAACCACGTTTGTTTTGATCGCGGTCATCTATCTTTTTTTTAAGCAATTCGAGTTCTCTCGATTGGCCTTCTTCTACTTCTGGGCGACGGGTTTTGTGGGTCTAATAGCCACTCGCTTTTCGATCAGGATAACGCTACAGGCGCTCCGTGCGCGGGGATATAATCAACGTCATGCCATTATTGCCGGGACAGGGGAACTCGGTCGGAAAGTTTTAGAAGAGATCGAACTTTATCCCTATTTGGGGATCCGGATCATCGGTTTTTTGAGCCCCCAAGGAGAAGAAGTTGGAAACAAGATCAAGGATGTTCCTGTTATTGGAGTATATGAAGATATTGATAAGACGCTCGAACTGAATAAGATCGACCTCTTCTTTTTCGCACTGCCGATTAACGAATACGGCTACTTCGAAAGGCTTGTAGAAAAAGTTCAAGGAAATTTGTCAGAGATTAAGGTGGTTTCACCCTTTTACGAATTCTCAGGCTTAAGGGGAGGCATGGATGCATTAGGTGACCTCCCTATCGCGAGTCTCCAAAGTTCATCCCTGTATGGTTGGGATAGTGTTTTCAAGAGAGTATTCGACCTGCTGATCGGGACTCTGTTAGTGATGATAACATTCCCTGTAATGGTAATCATAGGATGTTTAATCAAATTGACCTCAAGAGGCGCTGCTCTGTACAGACAGGAACGGGTTGGAATGGACGGTTGCGTTTTTCGAATGCTGAAGTTTCGAACGATGAAAGTAGATGCAGAAAAGGAGACAGGTCCCATTTGGACACGAGAGGATGATCCCAGAAGAACGAAAGTGGGTTCTTTCTTGAGAAGATTCAGCCTTGATGAACTTCCGCAGTTATTCAACGTGCTCAGGGGAGAAATGAGTCTGGTTGGGCCGAGGCCGGAAAGGCCTGTTTTTGTCGAAGATTTCAGGAGCAAAATCCCTTTCTACATGCTTCGGCACAAAATAAAAGCCGGCATGACCGGATGGGCCCAGGTCAACGGCTGGAGGGGAAATACTTCCCTGGAGAAACGGATCGAGCATGACCTTTATTACATCCAGAATTGGTCTATCGTGCTTGACTTGAGGATCCTGTTGATGACCCTCCGGAGAGGAATATTCAGTGAATCAGGATATTGATGTACCATGGCAGAGAATGGGAAATGTGATCTTGCCCACAGTGCTGCCCTCGCTCATCGACTGTTATCTCTCGAACGAATATTGTTGGCGGCAGTCAGCGTGAAACTTGCCCTATGCGGATAGAAAATCGCTTTGCCGGTTTTGTTGCCTCCTCAAACGAGCATAAAATCCTTTTCTTTCTTATTGTCGCAGGTATACTCCTTCGAATTTACGATGTCGTCTCGGCATCAGCCATTGACATTGATGGGATAGCGTACGTTGAGGCCGCGAGGCACTTCGGGAGCGGAGCAATCTTAAAGGCGTTGAGCAGCGAACGGCTCCCTTTTTTTTCTGCGGTAATTGCCTTCTTCCATTTCTTCATTTCAGACTTCGAACTGGCAGGTAGATTAACCTCACTTGTATTCGGGATTTCCCTTATCCTGTTTTGTTTTTACTTTGTCAAAGATCGCTGGGGAAAAGAAGAAGCATTCTGGATTGCGGCTTTCGTCTCTCTACATCCGTACCTGGTACGGTATTCGGCAAGGGTCCTCTCGGAATCCGTCGCTATTTTTCTGTTTACAAGCTGCTTTTTCTGCTTTTACAAAGGATGGATTAAGAATGACAGACGACTCTTCGGATTAGCGGGACTGCTGCTCACCTTTGCCTATTTCACGAAAGCAGAATACATCGTATATATACTGCCCTTGTCCATAGCGCTACTCTGTAGAGACGGGAGGCGCGGTAACCTTCTATTCTTTCTGGCATGCTTCCTTCCCATTGTCCTTTCGTTTCTCGTCTATTTGCGGGTGCATACCGGCGTCTGGATCATCGATAGAAGGATCCTTTCCTGGGGCCCTGGTTGGCAGACAGGCATTTACGGTTACCTGCGCATGATCGTCTCCGACCCGGCGATCGTTTTCGTTAACATGCCGGTCGTTATGTACCATTTTTGCGAGGCCGTTTCTCTCCCTTTTCTCTTGCTCGCGATCATAGGATTTAAGAAGACCGATGCACCCTTCCGCATTCTTGCAATAGCGCTCATAGCATGTCACGTGCTGGCGAGGTCCTTTGTGCTCCATTCCACAAAGCGATATGCTGTAGAGTTTATTCCAATTGTTCTTGTATTCGCCATAAACGGCTTCCGTGTGGTACGAAACCTTTCTGAAGATATGCATTACGGGAAAGCCTTGCTGACAGTCCTCTGTTTTGCGAGTGTAGGCATACTGCTGTTCCAGGGGGTTTCAGTACAGAATCGTGAAAGAAAAATGGAGAAGGAGGCAGGAGTTTTACTGGGAAAGCAGGAGGCAGGAGCGATCATCGCATCCAGACTTCCCATTGTCAGTTTTTATGCCAACGGCGCGTGGACAAGTCTCGAGACCATGCTTGAACAAAACCGGACATGCGACAGTCTTGACAAGGCTATTTCTTCATCAAAAGCCAGGTATATCTCTGTGGATGAAAAAATAGAGAAGAGTTATCCCTTAATCAAAAAGTGCATCACCGAACCGAAGTTCTGCGCAGTCATCAAGCTCGAACGGGGCAAGAAGCACCTCACGGTCTATCGAAGACAGTGAGAGTTTAAAGCTGCGATGCCGGCTCCCGGTCATGCCATTTCTTTTCCAAGTGAACCGGATGCATGCTCAGATACTTTCTGAGAAAGGCACGCCGGGGAGCATGGGCATAATAGCGGGTCCTTATCTGTGCCCAGGCGCCGCGCTGCTTCTTTTCTATTTCTTGTCCTGCGCGATTGTGTGATTTGCCATTTTTTCGAGCGCTTTGATCATCGATGAATGGTCGAGGTCGGCGCCATTATCTGCAGTCAACGAATTGAATAACTCTTGCGCTGTTGCCGTGTTGGGCAGGCTCACACCAAGGTCCCGTGCTGTCTGCAGCGCAATATTGAGATCCTTCTGATGAAGTCTTATCCTGAAGCCGGGCGCAAATGTGCGCTTGATCATGCGCTCTCCGTGGACTTCGAGTATCTTGCTCTGCGCAAAGCCGCCGAGCAACGCTTCGCGCACCTTTGAGACGTCTGTTCCCGCCTTGGAGGCCAGCACAAGCGCTTCGCTCACGGCTTCCAGCGTCAGCGCGACCACCACCTGATTGGCAACCTTGCAGACCTGACCGTCACCATTGCCTCCGATGCGCACGATGTTTTTTCCCATCAGCTCGAAGAATGGTTTTATCCGGTCGAAGACCTCTGTTTTCCCGCCGACCATTATCGAGAGCGTTCCGTTCTCTGCGCCGATCTGCCCGCCTGAAACCGGTGCATCGAGCATCTCCACCCCCTGGGCCGCAAGTTTGCGTGCGAATTCGCGTGTGGGAATCGGTGATATGGAGCTCATATCAACGACCACGGAACCTGAACGCACGCCGGAAGCAACGCCGTCAGTTCCGAAAAGCGCTTCAGCGACGTCCGGTGTATCGGGCAGCATGAGGAAGACGATTTCAGATTTCATTGCCACTTCTCGTCCATGTGCGCAGGCAATGGCGCCTTTGCCGGCCAACTCTTTCACCGGGGCCGCGCCCCTGTCGTATACGTAGACCGTGTGGCCTGCCTTTAGCAGCTGTCCTGCCATTGGTTTTCCCATGATACCTACTCCGACAAATCCCAGTTCAGCCATTTCATCCCTCCTAAAGATACGGTTTCAGCCATCCGAGACCGTCGATGGTCTTTCCGGCCGGTCTGTACTCACATCCTATGTAGCCGTCGTAGCCCGCCTCATCGATAAAACGGAAAAGGTTGGTAAAGTTGATCTCGCCGGTCCCGGGCTCGTGGCGCCCCGGATTGTCGGCAATCTGTATGTGGCCGATTCGCGCCAGATGCTTGCGGATGGTCTCTGTGATGTTTCCTTCCATGACCTGCATATGGAAGACGTCGTACTGTATGAAAAGATTGCGCGAGCCGACCTCCTCTATCAACGACGCGGCCTGCCCGGTGCCCGAAAGATAGAATCCCGGGAAATCCCGTGTGTTGAGCGGCTCGACGAGGAGTCTGATATTTTCCTTTTCGAGCAGGTCCGCTGCGTACCGGAGGTTTTCGACGAGCGTCTTTCGCATGACGGCCGGGTCAGCAGAATCCGGCATCAGGCCGACGAGGCAGTTGACGCGGGGGCACTGAAGCACCTGGGCGTATTGCAGCGCCTTGTTCACGCCTGCCGCAAACTCCTGACGCCTGTCGGGCAAGAGAGCAATGCCGCGCTCACCGGCCTCCCAGTTGCCGGCCGGTAGATTAAAAAGGACCTGCTTCAGACCGAGCCGTTCCAGCTTGTCGCGCAGCACCTGCGGCTCGTAAGCATACGGGAACATATATTCGACCGCGCGGAAGCCTGCCGTAGCAGCTGCTTCAAACCGGTCAAGAAAATCGACTTCATTGAAAAGCAGTGTCAGATTTGCGCTGAATCGCGGCATGTTTCCTCCTTTTCCTATTGCGCCTTCGGTTTCGGTGAGTGCATAGCGTTCCAGACGCTCTCCGAATCGATAGGTACCTTGTAGATGCGTGATCCGATCGCGTTGGCGATGGCATTGTTGATCGCCGCGGGTGTGGGTATGTTCGGCATCTCGCCGATGCCTTTCGCCCCGAACGGTCCGTGCATGTTAGGCATTTCGATTATCGACGAGACTATCTCGGGCACGTCTTTTGCGGTCGGTATCAGGTAATCCTTGAGACTCAGGTTCTTTATGATTCCCTCTTCGAGAATCACCTTTTCCATGAGCGCATATCCCACGCCCATGGCGATGCCGCCCTCGATCTGTCCTTCGAGCAGCTGGGGGTTTATCGCCTTGCCGATGTCGAACGAGCCCACGATCTTCTTCAATTCCACTTCGCCGGTTCTTGTATCAACTTCTACTTCGACCATCTGCGTGGCGTACGTATAGACGAAATAGGGATTACCCTGACCCGTACGAGGGTCGAGTGTGGGCTTGGGCGGCGTGTACCAGCCCTGTCCCATCAGACGCCTGCCCATGCCCATGGACCGGCGCGCAGCCTCCTTCAGTTCCATCTTTATCTCCGGCTTTTCCCTGTCGAATATAAAACCTTCCCTGGCAACCAGCCTCTCGACGGGTGTCTCGAGCAGTTCGGAGGCCGACTGCATCAACGGTTCCTTGATCTGCTGCGCGGCGAGAAGGATCGCATTGCCCATGAGTGTGGTGGAGCGCGAACCAACAGTCGGCCCGGACTCGGGTGCGCTATCGGTATCAGGCGTGACCACGCGAACATTCTCCATGTTCACACCGAGAGCCTCAGCCGCTATCTGCGAAATGCCCGTATGCATACCCTGTCCCATCTCGACAAGACCCTGGTAAATGATGACAGAGCCATCTTCCAGCAGGTGGAGATTAACGCCCGCGCCGTCAAAGGTGGTGCCTATGCTTGTCCTGTACCAGCCTATGGCCATGCCGAAGCCGCTCGCTTTGTTCTGATCCACGGTATTCGTGGAATCAGCGGTCGGTTTGCGGCGCTGCCACTGGAAGAGCCTTTTGGTCTCATCCAGCGTCTCCTTGAGTCCGATGCTCTGGTCGATCACCTGTCCGGTTGCCGTGATCGATCCCAGTTGGAGGCAGTTCTTCCGCCTCAGTTCGAATGGGTCCATGTTGAGAAGATCGGCGAGTTCATCGACGAGCGATTCGTGGGCAAAATTGGATTGGGGCGCGCCAAAGCCTCGCATGGCGCCGCCGTAAGGGTGGTTCGTGTAGACTAGGTAGCCTTCGACTTTGATGTTAGGTATCTGATAGGGACCCGGCAGCATCACGACCGCATGCGCATGCACGCCGCCTGCGGGCGGAAGCACCGGACCGAGGGACGCGTAGGCGCCCTGTTCGTTGTAGATCGTGCCTTCAAAGGCGACAAACGTGCCATCTTTCTTCGCACCGATCCTGGCGCGGATGATCATCGGATGGCGTTTGCAGGTCGAGAGCATGATCTCTTCGCGTGAATACTCGAGCCGGACCCGCTTCCCCGTGTGCCACGCCAGAAGGGCCACGCGCACCGCAGTGTCGACAGGAGCGTCTTCCTTTCCTCCGAAACCACCGCCTACAGGTGTGACGATGCAGCGGACCTTATTGATAGGCAGACCCAGGACGGGAGCGACGTTCCGGCGCGTCGTGAAAGGCGCCTGCATGGGCGCCTCCACGGTCATGGTACCGTCATCGCCAGGGTAGGCCACGGCCACATCAGGCTCAAGGTACGCGTGTTCGAGGAAGGGAAGTTCGTACGTGCGCTCCAGTGTTACGTCGGCTTCCCGGAAACCCTCTTCTATGTCGCCCTTCTCCACTCTGGAGGTCGTGATCAGGTTCCCCGAGTCGTGGACCTTCGGTGCGTTGCCCGAAAGCGCCTCGATGGGTGAAAAGACGGCGGGAAGCTCTTCGTAGTCGACTTTGATGAGGTCGAGTGCGCGGATCGCGGTTCTTTCATCGACTGCCGCAACGAGCGCAACACCGTCCCCCACGAAACGGACCTTGTCTCCGCAGAGCACAGGCTGATCGGGCACGATGGCGCCGAAGCCGTTGCGTCCCGGCACGTCTTACGCGGTCAGCACGGCAACGACACCGGGCAGCGCGGCCGCTTTCGACGTGTCGATCCGCTTTATGCGCGCATGCGGATAGGGGCTACGAAGTACCTTTGCATGGAGCGTCTCTCCGTAATCGACATCCGCGATGTATCTCAGCTTTCCTGTTACCTTCTCACGCGCGTCGATCCTGGGTTTGCTCTTGCCCACTATTGCAAATTCTTCATTCGGCTTCGCGACGTTCATCGATCCGGAATTTTCCTTTCTTGTGCTCATGGCTCACCTGCCCCCCTGGGCTTTCGCCGCAGAATCGATAGCCTCGACGATCTTCTGATACCCGGTGCAGCGGCACAGGATGCCGGAAATAGCCTCTTTGATCTCATCATATGTCGGATTCGGTATGCGATCGAGCAAGACCTTGCCGGCGAGCACCATGGCAGGCGTACAGAAACCGCACTGGATTGCGCCGTGTTCAATGAACATCCGCTGCACTATGTGCAGCTCTCCGTTGTTTTGCAGACCCTCGATTGTGACGATATCAGCGCCTTGCGCTTTCATGACCGGTATGAGGCATGCGGCTACCAGGCTTCCGTTCATGATGATGGAGCACGTTCCGCATTCTCCTTCGCGGCAGCCGACTTTCGTTCCCGTCAGGCGCAGGCGGTCGCGCAGCACATCAACGAGCATCTCGTTCGCCTCGACCTCGAGAGTCGTTTTCTTCCCGTTGACGGTGAATTTAACGTTTGGTTTTGTCATCGCTCACCTCCGATCCGTTCTACTGCGCTCCTGATTCCCCTTTCAACAAGAACTGCGACCATCGCCTTCCGATATGCGCTCGAACCCCGCATGAGGCTCGACCGGGGATTCGCCTCTCTGGCCGCTTCTTGCAGCGGCGTGCGCGATGAGTGCGTCAGTGATCGGGTTTCCTGCGAGCATCTTCTCCGCCTGCGTGCAGCGAAGTGGCGTAACGGCCACCGGCCCGACCGCTATCCTGACATCCTTGAACGTGAGCGTTTTTCCGCTTTTCATCGATACCATGACGGCAGCGGTCAAAACAGGCAACGCCAGTGTCTTACGTTTAGCGAGTCGCAGCGCGCAGCTTGCTTCCCCTTTCTTTAAAGCAGGAAAGCTTATCTCGGTGACGATCTCTTTCGTGCTGTCCACCTTCGTCTGACCGATACCGACGAAGAATTCGTTCAAAGGAATGACCCGTTCCCCGCGCGTACCGACGACCGTAACGGCTGCGTCGAGCGCCAGAAGCGGGATTGCGGTGTCTGCGCCGGGCTGGCCGTTGACTATATTGCCGCCAACGGTTGCGATGTTTCGAATCTGCGGCGAACCCACGCGCGACGCGCCTTCGGCGAGCGCCTGCGCCCGGCCTTTGATCAGCGCCGATTCTGCTATCCTGCTGTGGGTGACTGCGGCGCCGATCCGAATCACACCTTTATCGAGCTTGATATTGATGAGCCCCGGCAGACGGCTCACATCGACGAGCACCTTCGCCTGCAGTCCGCCCTGTCTTGCCTGTGGCACCAGGTCTGTACCACCCGCGATCACCCGCGCGTCGCCCTTAAAACGCTTGAGCAGCTTGAGCGCCTCTTCCATGGTCGCGGGCACCAGGTATTGCTCCCATTCCCTTTCTTTCGTGTATACCACGGTCTTCGAGAATCGCATGATCACTCCTTTCTCTATTTATCTCGCTCGCGCGTGTTGACCACTCTAGATCTCGATCGGCCTGAATATCAGGACAACCGCCATAACCGCAAAGATCATCGCGTCCGCGGCAGGCCCCCAGAACCACGCCGTCAGCGCCATCACCATGCCGAGCACATAGGCCGCAATTGCGGTACCACGGAGGTTGCCCAGGCCGCCGACAATGACAACGGCAAAGCAGAGGGTGACGACGCGAAACCCCATATACGGGTGCACGGAGCTGATCGGCGAGTAGAGGACGCCGCCGAGTGACGCCAGCGCGCTGCCCAGCAAAAACACTATCGCGAAATATTTGTCTATATTTATCCCCAGGCTCTGAACCGCCTCCCTGTCCTGCAGACCGGCGATTACGATCTTTCCTACGATCGTCCGTTTAAAGAAGAGCGAGAGACCGAGGACGATACAGAAAGAGAGCACGATGATTACGACCCGATAGAGCGGCAACTCGAACGATAAGATGGCCAGGTTCCTTCCGATGGGGTCGCTCAACGGCACAGGGCTCGCGCCCCAGACCCACTTTATGAGATCGACGCCCATGAGCAGAACGGCATAGCTCGCGATGATGGCATAATCGATCGATTTACCATAGAGGCGCCGGATGACGAACCGCTCTATCACGTAGCTGACCGGCAGCGACGCGATCACGGCGAGGATTGCAGCGATCAGAAAATTGCCGCGTACGAACGGAAGGATGGCGAAGACCGCGTAGGCTCCGACAGCATAGACAAGCCCATGCGCAAAGTTGACGATTCTCATGCTGCCGAACGTGAGCGAAAAGCCGATCGAGATGATGTAGAGGATGCCGCCTATGGTCAGGCCGTATGCGATAACTTCAAGCATCTCTCACCCACTTACCTTTTCCGGATTCCGCGCTTTGCGCGCCGCAAAGTCCGCGATATAACCGACAAGACCCTTCCTGAAACGGAAGGCTATGATCAGCAGCGCCGCACCGAGGAAGAGTTCCCATCGCGTAATATATTTTGCCAGATAGTTGCTGATGACCATGTAGGCCGTACCGCCGACGACCGGGCCCAGTTCAGTGCCGGGTCCGCCGATGAGGGCCGCGAAGATGACCTCCACGTTGCGGGACGGGTCGATGAAACTCGGGTTGGCGTATCCGTAATTGATTGTAAAGAGGGAGCCCGCGAGCGCAGAGATTGCGGTGGAGAGCACGAAGGTGACCCACTTGTAGAGAAAGGTGTTGTAGCCGAGAAAACGGACGCGGATCTCATTTTCCTTTATGCCTGTTATAACGGCGCCGAAGGGTGAGCGGCTCAGCCGCTGCGTCAGGTAGTAGACAAGCACGAGGCAACCCAGGCAGAAAGAAAAAAGGAAATTAGGATTGCCGAAGTTGATGAAACCGTAGGTCGCGAAGTGCAGGGAGACGCCGTCCTCTCCCCCTGTATAGCGCGCCGCAGCGACAAGCACGATAAAGTACCCGATCTGATTGAACGCGACATTAATCAGTGCAAAAGCGGCGCCCTTCGTCTTCACGACAATGGGTCCAAGAATGATGCCGACGACAATGCCGAAAATCATGCCCGAGAGAATCGCACAGAACGGATCGGCGACGAGATACTTGGCGCAGAGAGCGGCGCCGTAGGCGCCGGCGCCGAGGTAGAGCATATGGCCGAACGATATCCTTCCCATGCGGCCGTAGAGCAGGTCGAAACCCATTACGTAGATCGAGAAGATCACGAAATCGGTGATCTTGTTGAAAGAGGTCGCATAGGCGAAGCACGTGAAGCCTGCCACGATGACGCAAAGCCGAAAAGCTGTTGATCCGACTATTTTATGTAGCATGCTTCTCATCCACCTGCGGTGCCTCTCCTTACCCTAGAGCAGCGACTGAATGTACTCCTGGTCCCTGATCTCGCCCGGCTCTGTGATCTCCCTGATCACGCTGCCTTCTTTCATTATGTAGATACGGTCTGCCAGACGCGAGACGATGGCGAGGTTTTGCTCGACCACGATCATCGAAACGGTCCCTTTCGTCGTCGTGAGGATCCGGCTGATGTCCCCGATAACCTTTGCGGCAAGCCCTTCGGTTGGCTCGTCGATCAAGAGCAGGCGCGGATTGCCGACGAGCGCCCTGCCGATGAGGAGGATCTGCCGTTCGCCGCCGCTCAGGCCTTTTGCCTTGGAATCGAGGTATATCTTCATCTTCTCATGAATGTTGAGTAATTTGGCAATCGATTCGTCAAGTGAGGCTCCGACGGGGTAGGCAGCCAACTGCATGTTCTCGCGCACCGTCAGATCGCCGAAAACCCTTTTGTCCTGAAACACATATTTGATGCCCATCATGGCGATCTTTTCCGGCTTTATCGCCTGAATGGGTGTACCGTCGAACGCGATCGTTCCCTTCGACGGGTGCTGGAATCCGGCGATCGTCTTGAGCAGCGTGGTCTTGCCTGCGCCGTTGCGTCCCACGATGCAGACCAGTTCTCCTTCCTTTATGTTGATGGAGACACTGTGCAGGATCTGCGCACTGCCGTAATGAACGTCGATTCCGCTGACCGTTAGTAACATACCGCATCTTCTTTGCCGAAATAACATTCCTGCACGGCCGGATCACAGATGACCCGGTTCGGCTCGCCACAGCATATGATCTGCCCCTCATGCATGACGTGCAGCTTTTCCACAAGGTCCATAATCTGGGAGATCTTATGTTCCACGAGGACTATCGTGAATTTCCCTTTGAGTGCGCGGATGATGGACATGATCTCGTTGATCTCGAACATGCTCAAGCCGGCAAGCGGCTCATCGAGGAGAAGCAGTTTCGGGTTCATCGAGAGCGCGATTGCGATCTCCAGCTCCCGCTTCTTCCCATAGGAAAGCTCCGACACCTTTACATTGGGCTTATCCGCGATGCCGATTGAATCGAGAGCACGCATGCACACATCGACTTCGTTGCTTTTGAGAAGGCCCTTCAGAAAGAAGCGTTTCCTGATGCGGTAGCTTGCATCGAATCTGATTCTCGCCAGCATGATGTTTTCAAGGACAGTCAGATTGTCGAGCACAGAGACGAGCTGGAAGGTCCGGACAATGCCGAGGCCCACGCGATCATACGAGGCCATCTTCGTGATCGCTTTGCCGAAGTAGTTGATTTCCCCCGCGTCGGGGATGAAGTAGCCGGTGAGCAGGTTGAAGAAAGTCGATTTCCCCGCTCCATTGGGACCGATAATGCCCGCAGTCTCGTTCTCGCGGATCTCATAGTCGACGTTATCGACGGCAACGAGACCGTTAAACTCTTTCCGGACACCATGCGTACTTATAATGACATCGTTCATAGTAATACGGCAGAGGGGGCTGGATGACAGCCCCCTCTGAATCTTTCAATTCAGTTCCGCCTCTTAGTATCCTAGGCTCTTCAGTGTCGGTAAATAATCCTCACCCGTATATGCGCCGATCACCTTGACCAGATCTTCCTTGCTCTTGCGTTCCTTAGCCCCTTTACCCACGACAACGAACGCGCCGTACTTGAAGAGCGGGTGACGGTCGACTCTCCACGTGCCCGGTCCTTTCATGGAATCGAACTTATTATTCTTCATCAACGCGGCTGCCACTGTTTTCGGATCGACGCTCTGCGAGGTCTCGATACCGCGGACCAGCTCTTTGACGGCTATGTAAGCGACGGCTGCATAGGGGTCGGGGACCTCGTTATACTCCTTGCGATACTTTGCATCAAACTCCTTGGTGGCCTTCACGACGGTGGCATCATCGAAGCCATCCATGTTCCAGTACCAGGACATGAGTGAATAGACGCCGTCCAGCGCCTCAGCCGGAACGCCGCTGCCAAAGACGTTAGTCATCCAGTCGAACCATATCTTCGCCTTCTTATTGAGACCCAGCTCATTCGCCTGTTTCAGCACGTTGATCGCGTCGACGCCCCAGTGGGCCATCATAACGATCTCCGGTTTCTTCTCTGCGATCTTCAGGATATAGGAGCTGAAATCGGCTGTGCCGACGGGCGCTTCTATGTAATCCATCTTGCCGCCGTAGCGGGCGACCGCATCCTTGGCTCCCGCATACTGATCCCAGCCGAACGCATAGGCCGGCGCAAAGAAGTAGATGTTCTTGTAACCGAGTTTATTTATGACATATGCCGTGCTAGCGTAGCCGATCGAATAGGCATCACCGTGAATCCCGAAGGTCGTCTCCGCCAACTCGTCCTTCTTGAACATGGCGAGCGTCGAGACGCAGCCCGCGAAATAGACCATGGGCGTCTTCTTCATTTCAGTATTGAGTGCAGCGGCAATCGGCGCAAACGTAGAACCGACAAGCCCGTTCACTTTGTCTTCGTAGACCAGTTCCCTGTAGCGACGGATCGCGACGTCAGGCTTGGTCTCGTCATCCTTGATCACGGCTTCCAGCGGTATCTTTTTTCCACCGTAATTGACGCCGCCCTTCTCGTTGACCTCCTTAACGGCCAACTTTGCGCCCTGCAACTGGACGGGACCGATCGGCGAAGCCGCGCCGGTCATGCCGAACATCAAGCCAACCTTGATCTTCGACATTTGCTCGGCCGCAAGCCCCGCGCCCGAAAAGATGATCAAACCGAAGAGTACGAACACGACCACAGCAACAGCTCTCTTGCCATTCATACGAATACCCCCTCTGTAAGTTAGTGGTTTCCTGAAATAGCTTCAATGGCCAATATCGTGCGCCGACGCATACAGACGATTGGTAGTTATACTAATCATTACAGGTACTCGTCAAGAGCAATCATGTACCGGTTACCTGTTCTGCGTATTGGTGAGTCGGGGCTATGGCACGGAGAATGCGGCTTCTCTTCTCGATTACTTACGGTCTGTCGAATAATTGGTTTTTTGCCGGAGGCATTTCCCTTCCGCCGGTCAGAACAGGGGCTCGCTCCATTTATATTGCTTGGGCCCAATCCCCTGTGCTACTGAACGCGCCGCGGCAAACCCGGCTATCTCGCCGGTCTGCACGCACCAGGGAAAATTTCTCATAACCATAAAGATGGTATCATAGGTGAAAGAGAGAGAGGCCCCGGTCAGGAGGAGATTATTCACCTTTTGTGGAAGGAAAGAGCGGTAAGGGACCTCAAATTCGTGGACTTTGCTGCAGTCCCAGTGGAAGCTCTTTTTCATGGGCTTTGTCACAGCGTCAGGGAATGTGCGGCTCTCTAAAGCGTCTTTCAGAGAGAAGACGTATTCACCGAGAGGATGGCGACCATCGCGTACTCCGAGGTAGTGGCTGATATTCGTGACAAAGGCATCTGCAAACCCGGGAACATATTTCTTAAGAAATCGCGACTCTGTGTTAACGAACTCCCTCAATGCCACCTGAGCGCGAATCATATCGCTTGCGTTATCGTCCGGGTGGAGTGCCCATTCGTACGGCACGTTCTCCCAGAATATGAACGTGCCCGGGCCCTGGATCGGACTCATGTCGATCGTGGGATGGCCTATATACAAGTTGCCGTACACACAGCTTCCCGAAAGTCTGGGCCTGAAGAGATCGGATGGGATGTCTCCTGCCGCGACCGCGGCGGAAATAAGCTTGCTCAATGCAGGATCGTTCTGACTCTTCTGATATTCGGCTACTTTTTCAAAATCTATGTTGCTCATTGTCCAGAGGATTCCTCCGGGAAGCGGCCGATTCTTTCCATCGGATGCGACGGTCGCAGGCTGTCCTCCCCCTCCGCGCACGAAGGGAGCACCTGCTCGCGCGACCACCTCGGCGGTTCCTGAACCGTCGATGAAGATTGTGCCCCTCACAGCCTGAATCCCCGACACGTTCTTTACGACGGCCGCCTGAATGGCGGTTGTACCCTTTGCAAGCTTCTTCGTGATCACATTGACGAATGCCGTGTTGTAAAGCGTTGTTACTCCAGCTTCTCGCAGCATGGTCAGCATGACGGATCCGCTTGTCTCCGGATTGAACGTGCTCCTTGAGAAGGCGCTGCCCGGCTTAAGGTTCCAATCGTAGTGTGAAAGTGGATTGCCGCCGAAAGAGGGATATGTCTTTTCTGTAGCCGTATAGACGTGACCCTCCTTTGTCAATCGCTGCATCAACTCAGTGTGGATACCGCCGACACCTTCGTTGTAGGCGCCCTGGAGGCCGACGGTGTGGACACCGCCCGGCACATCGTATCTGTCGATGAGGACTACCTTCGCTCCCATTCGTGCCGCACGAATGGCAGCGCCAAAGCCTCCCGGTCCACCTCCGATGACGACGACATCGGCTTCTGCGGCTACGGGTATGTTTTCCGCTCGAAGCCTCGTCTCATTGCGTGAGGACCCATAAGCGCGTCCACCGGTATGATTTGAAAGAGTCCCGCCGAGCACTGCGGCGCCTGCCAATGCAGAGGTCTTCAAGAAGTTTCTGCGACTCATGTTCACGACTGCACCTCCCTCCAGCCATTCATCTGTTTCTCATATCCTGAACAGGCGAGCTTTCTCATTCTTCGGACGGATTTCTTTTTCTCGACTATAACACGACGTCACATCGTGTCAAGCGAAATCAAAACAGCGAAATCAAAGCAGCAGGAGATTGCTGGCAACGGAGTTCGCTGCCGACCTTCGAGTCACGAGTCAAAGGGCCGGCAATATGCCTAAGTCTTAAGCCGTTGCGTCTATTGGATTTAGACTTCCGGCTACTTG
The DNA here is from genome assembly GCA_963825005.1 of uncultured delta proteobacterium. Lineage (GTDB taxonomy): Bacteria > Desulfobacterota > Syntrophorhabdia > Syntrophorhabdales > WCHB1-27 > JADGQN01. The sequence goes on from CAWGRP010000014.1 coordinate 53,043, forward strand.
TTCCCGTGGCATTTTTCTACGAGAACTATCTGACGTTAATGTGCCGATCTGCTGTTTGTACATGCGTTCAGGGAGGTAGCCTGTTTTGTATGCGGAGAGATTAGCGGTAGAGTTACGAAACGAGAGTCAAGCGTCAGTACAGAGGATTCCACGAAGGCGACTCGTTGATAGTTTGAATTGCGCCAACTTCCAGGGAAAATCGATTATTGTGAACCTGCAGCATTCCCGGTACGGTAGTCCGATGTCGATGCGTGTCTATCCGGAACCCTGCTTGGGTGTGACGCTGCGCTGCGTCTGGGCGGAGACCTGCCCCACCAACATAGCCGAAGCCTATACGTTCCGCAATTTAATGGTCGACAGAGGCTGTGATCTTATCGTCGCCGATGCTTTATTGAGCGAGATGACCGAAGCAAGCATTACGCTTCTTTTACCGGAGGAGTGTCGAGGTCTACGTACCAGGAAGACTGAGAGGCACGTGGCAGGACAGATCCAGGTGAGATTCATGCAGGATGGTTTCCATTTTGATGCTGTGCTTGATGATTTTTCCACGGCTTCCTTCCGCATCTCCACTTCCATAAACGGATCCGCAGAGCTTCGAGTGGATTGATGAGAAAGAGCCGGTCTATATCCTGTTTGCCGACAGGGAGACGGTGTTCTACACGGGCAAGTGCCGGATAATACGGCAGGAGGAGACGAAAGGGCAGAAACGGTTCGTGCTCGAGCAGCTCAGTGATGGTAACGGCGAACTGGCGCATCAGAAGTCAAGTGGTAAGGGCCAACTGCTGGTTCCGCGACCCGGCGTTCTCTTCAATCATCCCCTCGTCCATAAGCGGATACGCCTCGAGGTGGACGAATTGTCGCACTCCTGGTTTTCACTGGTAGAGCGTTATGAGTCTGCGGTGCTCTTTCCCGGTCTGGTGCTGCCGCAGCTGGAGATCGAGGTCGCTCCCGGCTTTTCCTTGTATTGCCGGGCGCAGGTCAGTTCCGCGCCCCCGCAGGAAGACTTCAAAGAGAAGACCATTACGTGGCGCCTTGAGATTCTCGACATGGGGGTAGAAGATCAGGGGAGGCTTTTCTCCCTGCTCCAGAGGGCCAGCCATCCTTCATCATACGTGTACGGCAAAGTCGATCTGGATGATCTGATCACGTTCTTTTTCGATTCCGGCTTTGTCTATCCAAAAAAGTTTGCAGCGCTGCCGCCCGACCGTATGCGCTTTATGGAGACATACAGAAGACTCTACATCGACAATCCGGCTATAGCTCGCCACTTCATTAAGGCCGATAAGGGTGTCATGCTGGGACATCTCTCTATGCTGCGCGTCTACGAGAATACCTGGATGCTCCATCACCATGCTTCGATCGGACAACATGCAGCAGGATTGGGCGTGCTCAACCAGGCAAGGGACTATGTAAACGACTATCGGCACCTCTTCTCAAGCCACATGGACTTTCTCATCTGTTATTACAGGCCGGACAATAAATTTCCGAATAGCGTGTTCGGCGGCTTTGCCCGAAATCTGGGCAATTCCCGGCTGTGCTCGACCGATTCGATGGCTTACTTCAATTTTGAATTTGATACGCAGGCAGCCGATTTCGGCGTTACCGGGTGGAAGCTGGAACAGGTACAGGATGCGGATCTGAACGAGTTGCTCGATTATTATAGCTACGCGTCTGCCGGGCTGGCGATGAAGGCGCTGGACCTGGAACCCGCGCTGAAACCGGAGAGCGGTATAAGCGAAGAATATACGCGGCTCGGTTTCAAGAGGGAGAGGCACCTCTTCTCTCTCAAGAAGGACGGCGCACTGAAGGCTCTCTTCATGGCCCTTGTTTCCGACGCTTGCCTGAATATGTCAGGTCTATTGCACTGCGTGCACGTTTTTGCGATCGATGGCGATAACCTGCCACCAGAGGTGCTGTATCGTCATCTTGCTCTTCTGGCGCCCCTCTATGAGGAGGCAGAGATTCCGGTGCTTCTCTATCCGCTCTCATATCCTACCGGCGTGTACCTGTGGAAGCTCCTTGACGGAAAGCACACCTTCGACGCCCTCAATAAAAAACTCCGCACCCATGCGGAAGGAGTGCCCGAGGAAGCCCGAGAGCACATCAGGGCATTTATTGATGAACTGGTTCGGGAAGGGCTCGCGGGGTTCGACCTTGCCAGTGTCGGCCTCGTGGTGACCCTTCGTAAGCCTGCGGACAGCGCAACCCTGCACACGCCGGAATATTCCTGCGTTCTCTCCGGTCAAGTGAGCGAGGTTAATCCATGCACCTATGGGCCTCCGAAAGTGGTCGATCTGAGTGGGAGGGGACCTGCGGCTCGTGGTGATTGCGTGAGTGGTTCCGGAGACTCAGGCCCCTGCAACGTCGGGGGTGGCGCAGGCAATAACTGCTGGAAAGGGAATAGCCCCTCTTTCCAATGCCTGGATAGGAACTCAGCATCGGGGTATTCGTGCTGCACGGGAACCGGACCTAGCTGGGCTTCCAATTGCCATCCCGGAAGCTGCGCGCACCGTGACGCGTCATGCGCCCCAGGTGGTACGATATGCTCTTTCGGCAGTAGTGCCGGAGGCACGCCATGCTCTGCTGGAACGTAAATTTTCAGGCATGTAAAGTCAGGTCTAACTCAAGAAAGAGATTTCTCTGTCACTTCAGCCCTTGACCGACTACAGGAAACGAGATTTGAGAATGATACAGACAGTGATGTAGCGTTAGTCGGACGCATGTGCTCGCAGCTCATCCGGTTGTATGATAAAGCTCTCAACGATAGGCTCATTAAGCCTTTGGGTGAAAAGGGCGCAAACTAACCTCAACCGGTACACGAATTCTCGACCCTGTCCAGCGCTTGAACAAGGGGCACTCTTTCTATCCCATAAAGGCACGTCGTCTGCGTGAGCCTCACCGTGTTAAGCTGAACCTGCCAGCGGGCTCTGCATGGCCAGCGTGATCAGTTTTGACCGGGTCGTAACGTTACATTTCCTGAAGATCGCACGGATATGTGACTTCACCGTTTGTTCTGAGAGCTCAAGCCTCCGGGCGATCTCCTTATTACTCAACCCCTGACGCACGCACTCGATAATCTCCTTCTCCCTGTCGGTGACACCACTGATCTTCCCTGGTCTGGAGATGGCCCCGGTCTCCTCGAGCAGGGCCCTGAGCGACTCGTTGTCGATCCAGATCTGTCCCTCGCTGACAGCCCTAAGAGCCTTCTTGAACAGGTGGAGTTCCGCAGGGGATGAAAGCACCCCGTGTATCCTATACGAAAGCAGCGTGATGCACAGCCGCTCCGGTTCCAGGGCCATATCCATGAGCAACACCTTTGCCGTGGGGTACCGGGCGAGGAGATTATGCGTAAGCATTCTGATATCGACAAGGAGCACGTCAGGGGTAACGCTGGCAGGACATCTCCCGTCCACCGCCACGTTGTCATATCTGTTCGTAACGAGGAGCTGGTATAGGGCTTCCGCTATCAACTGGTTGCTAAGATGGATAACTATATGCACCTTTCGCCCCTTTCGACCGGTACCTGCCTGCCGCGACAAAACTGTCCGGTTTGATGCAACGCTCGTTGAAAGCATGCCATGGTTGAAATCGTGTGCCACCCCGTGACACGAAGGAGGCGGGACGATGAGGCACGTAACCCTCAACCTAAGCCGGTGCGGCGATCCTCGGCCGTACCGGTGCTATGTGAACAGGAGGAGGTCGGCTTTCTCGATTGCTTCTCTATCCCGTGTTCGTCGAGAGCTTTCTCTATGGCCGTGTGTAGTTCTTCTTCATCGACGGGTTTGAGGATCCACCCGGAGGGCTCTGTGAACTCGGCTCGATCGAGCGTCGTCTGATCTGAGTGGGCGGTGACGTAAATCACGGGACAGGAGAACTTCGACCGAATAGCTTCAGCGGCCTGGATGCCGTCCATTGGTCCCTTCAGGTGAATGTCCACAAGGACAACATCGGGGCGCAGGGCCAGAGCGACTGCGATTGCATCCTCTCCGGAAGCTACCGGTCCAACCGACTCATAGCCGAGCTCCCTGCACAGTCTGACGGATGTCCATGCCCGTAATCTTTTCGTCCTCTACAATAAGTATCAGCTCGTGTGCCATTGTGTCCTCCTCACATACGACACTTCCCGGTAATCACTGCCCGCCCTATCGGGTTGGGACTTTCCATCGCCTCGGACCCTTAGCCCTCCCACGCCTTTGCGTGATGCCGCAGTTTCTTCAGAGCCTTCCCTTCTATCTGTCGCACCCTCTCTCTCGTCAGGCCGAATGTCTGCGCCAGCTCTTCGAGCGTATGCGGGGACGTTTCTCCGATACCGAACCTCATCCTGATCAACTTCTCCTCTCTCGCGGTGAGGCTTGAGAGGGCCTTGTTCAGTCCTTCGACGAGGTCGCGAAACAGGGCAGTGCCCTGGGACCCGGACGCGTTCTTATCCTCGAGGAGGTCAATCAGAGGGTCGTCCTCGTCACCGGCAGGGGTCTCCAGGGAGATAGGCTCGGGCGGAATGTGGAGGACCTCCTGATCTTCTTGACGGAAAGACCCATTTCCAGAGCGATTTCGTGCGGGAAGGGCTCCCTTCCCAGATCCTGTGCGAGTTCGCGAGAGACCAGGGCGACCTGCTGGACCGTCTCGATCATGTGGGCCGGTATGTGAATGGTTCTCGTCCGCTCTTTGAGTGCCCTTTGCATAGCCTGCCGTATCCACCATACGGCATAGGTGCTGAACCGGTAACCCATCCTAGAGTCGAACTTCTCGGCCGCTTTCATGAGCCCCACGTTCCCCTCCTGTACAAGGTCAGGGAAGGAAAGGCCCCGGTTCATGTACCTCTTTGCGATGGCTACGACCAGTCTGAGGTTCGCTTTTGTGAGCACGTTCCTCGCTTCGACATACTGCTTCTTTGCCCTCTTGATCCGTTCAACAAGCTGCTTCAGTTCCGCTGCGGAAACGCCCGTCTCCTGCTCGATCTTCTTCCTTGCCAGTTCGTTGCCCGCGTTTATCTCTGTGATGAGCCGGATCAGGTCGGTCCCGTACCGGTCGCTGTGCTCATGGCTCTCTGTCGTCTCTGGTTCATCATGGGCCTGCGTCAAGTCTTCAGAGCGTCGCGATGCTCCGCTCATCACTCTTACCTCCGCCCCCCGGGTCGAAGACCGTCTCTGACCAGGAAACAATATTCAAAAGCTCCTGCGCCGCGAAGACGCCGATAGCCTCCAGCTCTCTTTGCGCCTCCTCAATACGCAGAGCGACCTCTTTCTCTCCTCCTCTGGTGAGGAGTGGAGTCTTCGCCAGCTGCCGCATATACTGTTGGACGTGGTCGGTCAGTTCATCGTCATCAACGTCTTCCGGTCGGTCTTCCAAGGGCCCTTCATGGCCGAACGATTCTCTATCCTCGAACAGGCTCGTCGTCTCTTCACTATCCTCAGGCGTGTGCCGTCTCCCTGTGGCGGTCTCCATAGGGTCTGCCCACAATGGCGTCTCCGGGGAGATTTCTAGGGACTGCCACTGCTTAGCTGGGTTGCCTCTGTTATCGGGTTCTGCTTGGGAAAGTGGTTGTCGCATCTTCCGCACCTCTGTTTCATTACGTGCCGGAGAGATGCACCGGTGCTGCCGGTAGAAGAAATCGTGGAAAAGACTTCTGCATCACCCGGCAGCCCTGCGGCCGTATCCGTGTCTTCCGGATTTAGGCCAGTAGCTTTGCGTCCCACCCTTTCGGATGGTTTGCCCTTTCAGGATTAGTTCGTTATCGTCGTCATGTTAAAAAAGTTAATAGGTCAAAAGGCTATCTAATAGTGAAAGGGTTGAGTGGAAGGCAAGACCGGTACAAGGTGGCCAGCAGTGCTTTCAAAGTTAGCGCCCGATGTCCTTTGCTCCAGCGCGGTTATAGCAGCAGGAGGCTCTTACCTGTGACAATTTCCTGTCCCCAACGGATGGGTACCGGTTACGACCAAGCCACCAAAGATAGCTGTTTCTGCGGCTGAGCGATCGATGCACTATGCCTCATGGCTACTGGTGAACTCCATTAAGACAACGGGCAGCATACGATGTTCTTATAGTGGTACAAATCACCGCGCCTCCTTGGCACACAGATTGCACTATCCCGTTTACACCCGCTACAGGTATCTCTCCGTTTGGGGCGATACTCACTGGAAAGGGCAAGGTGCTGGCCGTCTGTGAAGAATGATGAAAAACCTGTAGCTAACCCTTGGGTCGTGCTCCGGGAGGAGTTCGACGACTGGGCCGTTCTTTTCGACCCGGATACTGGTCGTGGTTTTGGCCTGAACCCCACTGGCGTCTATCTGTGGAAGTTTCTTGACGGGGGGCACACCCTAGATTCCCTCCTTGAGGAGATCCGCCTCTGCGCCGGAGGCTTACCAGAAGAAGCGAAAGATCATGTCGTGGGATTTGTCGAGGAACTGGTCGCGGAAGGGCTCGCCAGGTTTGACAGCACCCCGTCTGGCCTTCCTCACAAACCCGATAGGGCAGCACTGCCCCTGAGAAAAGGGGCAGTGAGCGTTGAGAACAGCCTCAACTATGAACCTCCCAAGCTGATCGACTTCACGGGAAAGTCTGCAACGGGCACGTGCTCTTGCTGCAGTTCCGGTACCAACGTGGGAGGGACCTGCGACTCATTCGGGGCCTGCGCAGGGTCTAACTGCTGGTCTGGGACCTGCCCCTCAAGTCAGTGCCTCACTGTTGGGAACTCTGCGTCGGCTAACAGAGTGCTGTACGGGAAATGGGCCCGGTCCTACTGCTAACTGCAGCACCGGAGACTGCCCGGCACGTTGCGCGAATTGCACCGTCGGCGGCTCGCTGTGCTCCGCATTCGGCGGCGGTGCCGGAGGCGGCACGACATGCGCAACCGGCGATGGTGGAACTTGAATCTTCACGCTTGAAAGGTCAAGCTGCAGTTAAAGGTACTCCCCTGAAGAACGGCGAAAAACCCATAGCCAACCCTTTCGTCATACTCCGGGAGGAGTTTGACGACTGGGCCGTTCTCTTCGATCCCGATACGGGTCATGGTTTTGGCCTGAACCCCACTGGCGTCTACATCTGGAAGCTCCTTGACGGAAAGCACTCGATCGAGGACATGCTCAGCGCCCTACGTCGGGATACTCCAGGATCTACCTCAAGGGGCAGGTGAGCACCTCGTCTCGTTCGTTGAGAGAGCTTGCTGAACAGGGACTGACGGGATACAAAGGAGAACAGGCTCAGAACGACAGACAAGGCTCACCACTTCGCCCCACCTGCGTGCCCGAGAAGCTTCCTGACGGAGCTCGGGCGGCTGACCAACCCAGGTGTGGGACGCCGCACTACGAGCGGCCACGGTTGCAGCCGTTCTGTCAGAAGAGGCGTGCTCAGGGCAATTGCATCAATGGATCTCATGATTTGGGAGGCGCCTGCAAGACAGGAAACGCCGCGGGATGCGGAAGCGGTGGTAGTGTGGGCTACGCGTGTAGTACCGGTACCGCTGCCGGTTTCCCCCCGGGCTGCGGAGGCGGTAGCTTACGCTCCCCGTACGGTTTTGGCTGTGGCTGTGCCACGGGCGGCGCGGATTATATCCCTGACTGCAGCGCCGGCAATGGGCCCGCATAAATACCGACGGCAGGAACCTCCTCAGGATGAAAAAGCGTTTTGCCCATATGGGGCTGTGATGCGCGCTGCACAGCAGGAGGCGGTATTTTTCGTGTCGCCATAGCGACTGATCTCGCTCGAACTACTCTTTGCGCCGGCCTTCAAGAACTTAAGCAGACCGGGACGTTCCTCTTCGCGTGAAAGCAGGATTCGCCGAGAACAGCGTGATCGTGAGAAGCGCACGGAAATAGACACTGGATTGCTGGAAGCGCTTGATCGCATTGTTGATACTCTCATCCAGGCAGGGTCATGGATTCCTCAGATCTGTCAGAAGTATCATCCGACCGGGTCGTGGAACATCGGAAGTCTGTCACGAGCCTTCCGTAATTTGTGATTTCGCCGATAATATCTTGGTCTCGAGGAGGACGCATTTGGCACACGAGCGTATACTTATCGTCGAGGACGAAAAGATCACCGCTATGGAAATTGTCTGAACATCTCCAGAGCCACGGCTATCAGCCTCTGGGCCCCTGTGCTTCCGGAGAAGAGGCGGTCACGACGCGCTTATGCCCTCCACCCCGATGCCGTCCTTATGGACATTACCCTGAAGGGACCGATGGATGGCATCCAGGCCGCTGAAGCCATCCGGTCCAAATACCGCTGTCCCGTGATTTACGTCACCGCCCACGCAGACCAGGCCACGCTCGATCGTGCCAAGGTTACTGAACCGTTCGGGTACATCCTTAAGCCTATCAACGAGCGGGAGCTTCATATAGCCATCGAGATCGCTCTTTACCGGGCCAGGCTGGAAGGGAAGCTGAGGGAATCCGAAGAGCGTTACCGCACCGCGATAGAAAACTCTAATGACGGAGTGGTCATTACCAGGGAAGGCCGTGCATGTATACGTCAACCAGCGCTTCCTTGACATGTTCGGCTATGACGCGACCCGAGGAGATCCTCAATAAATCTATAGCTGACGCACGGCACGTGCACCCCGAGGATCGTGAAAAGATTGCTGAGTGGAATAGACGAAGGCTGCGCGGGGAAACCGCACCCTCACGGTACGAACACAGGGCGATCCACAAAGATGGACGGACAATCTATGTGGAACTCTCCACGACTCGCATCATGTATCAGGGAAGAGCCGCTTCGCTCAGTTATATCAGAGACATTACCGAACGGAGAAACGCAGAGGAAGCCCTCCGGTGGAAAACAACCTTTCTAGTGTACAGTTTAACGACCGGTACGGGCACGTTGCGGGCGACGGCTGTCTGAAGCAGGTTGCAGCGGCGCTGAGCAGCATGGTCCAGAGGGCCGGTGATTTGATCGCTCGCTACGGAGGAGAAGAGTTTGCCTGTGTTCTGCCCGGAACGGGACTGAATGGAGCCGGCAGCCTCGCCCAAAGGATCGCGGACGAAATTGCCAGGCTGAAAATACGCCACGAAGGTTCTGTGGTTGCCGACCACGTCACACTAAGTATTGGATTGGCAACACTAGTCCCTGAAAGAGGGCAGGAACGCTCAGACTTGATCACGATGGCAGATCGGGGCCTGTATTCTGCAAAGCAACAAGGACGCAACAGGGTGGTGGCGCTTCCCGACGATAACGACAACGAGGGTAAAAACGGTGACTAACGACAGAACTCCACGGGAACCACTCCGTGAAGAGGTGCTTACGCGCGCAGGTACCACGAAAGCTCGTCCAACGCTGAACGGCGTGATGAATAAGATGTTCAGCCTTATGGACGACGCCAATTCCTCGGTAAGCCAGCTTTTCGAAGAGTACGTCGCGTTACGAAAGGGGACAAAGACACGACCTCCTTAACGAAGCCCCTCGGCTCTCTCTGTCGTGGAATATGAAGAACCGCCGATAAACGTACTCATCGACTATCCAATCCCGTAGGCCGAGAATCGTCTCCAAAAGATCTAGAGAAACAAAAGAAGCAGTATCGACACTTCCTTCTTTCGCAGATCTTGCGAAGCTAAGCTGCCATCACCCTCATCCATCTTGATCGGGCTTCTTGGCACACCTCCCTGAAGGGCCGTGACGGTGAATGGTGCGAGATCCGCTTCAAAACCACAGTGCGGGCACTCCAGTTCATTGCACCTCATCTATTACTTCCTAAACTTCCTTCTCAGTCCTGCCAACCCAATGATACCAGTGCCCAGAAGGAACAACCCCATGGGTTCAGGTACCGCTACCGTTGCATCATTCACGTTGGTGGTGGATCCACCACCAGTACTCACGGTTTGCTGCAAGAAATACATGCGTCCGTCTCCATGAGATCCCCTGCCTCCCAGACCGTACGCAGCCTCAGCGGCAGCAAATGTAATTACCACCATAGTGCATAGTATCATTGACCGCATTGTTTTTCTCCTTTTCAGAGTGAGGAAACACACGATGTTGGAGTCTATCCCGGATGTAACCCAAGGGCAATCGCCCAACGGGTTATTTCTGGTGGGCGGAACGACCTAATACTATTGACTACCCAGGAAACTGCAGTGGTATCCTCCGGTCAACTGAGGTAGCCATCTTCCGCGGGCAGTGAGTTGTTGCGGAAGACGGAGATAGAAAGTGAGGGTGACTCACTTATCTGCTTCCTGCAGCCTCACTTTTGGGGAAGATGGCGAGTAGTATACGCGATAGTGGGTGAGCCAACACGTGAGAGCTCGCGGTGGATGAGGCTGCACAGAAGTGGTGGGAGTGGATTACGATGGCAGTATCAGCGGGCTCGACGTGGCTGCTCCGAGGCAGTCTTATGACCCAAAAATATACGGCGCCACAATTGAAGCCTTGGATGCTACGTTCTCATATAAGCCGTTACGGCTAAGCCCATCGACCGATATAAAATAGCCCACTGCTCTATTGTGCCTTTAGGATACCCTGGTTACACTTAAAGACCCACCTTCTTTAGTCTGACCTTGTGGGGAACTCAGGGGGTACTTATGGAACTCATGAAAACCAGTAAAACGGAAGAAGTTGTTTTCGGGAAAGGGTTCGTTCCCGTGCTCGCGGCGTTCTTCACCGCAACGGAGGAGGAAATCAAACACTTCAGAACCCTCAAAGAGTCAGGGGAGTCGATCCATATGGTCATTGACCCTATGGGTAAGGTCACTATCGAGGGCGAAAAGGGGAAAGAGGATGAATATCGCGATCCACTTCGGTAACCGCTTGATGGCACAGGCCCTCCACCAGCTTCTGGAGTGCAATGGGTACGATATCGCGGTCACGAGTGAGAGCTCCAATGGATTTAGCCCTGACGTGCTCCTCGTCGACAGTGCGATGCTCACACAGGATCTCCTCGCCAGGTATACCGATGCAAAGGTACTTCTCATCGATATCGGCACGCCACCGGAGCAATTGTTCGCCACGTTCCTCTCGTACCGGATACACGGGATACTCTCCCCCCATACGGAACTCCACCTGTTCAAGAAGGCCCTTACGGCGGTCAGCGAGGGACAGCTATGGATCGACAACAGGACGGTCAAGGCTTTGCTCCACGATGCCGGGAACAGTCTCGCCGGAGGGGAAGATTAGCCATATCACGAACAGGGAACAGCAGATCATCGAGGGTATCTGCCAAGGATTGAGCAATAAGGAGATTGCCAGGACCCTTTCTGTCTCAGAACATACGGTGAAGGCACACCTCATGACCATCTTCAAAAAGTTTAACGTCAGCAAACGGTCAAAGGTGGCCAGCCTGGCCATGAGGAGCCGGCGCGCAATCCCTGCTTGACCGGGCTTCTCGATAACGCTTCTTCACCGTCGATCTCTCGAATGCCCTCGCGCCACCGTCGCTGATTACGAAAGGCGCAAGCCTGGGTGGTGCCGGGATTTGCACCATCGACAAAGAGAACTATCCTGTATGCAGCAGCGGCTCCCGCCGTTGCCGTACGACCGTTTGGCCTAATACGAAAGATATTTTTTTAGCACCAAACGGGCGATGGAGGATTCGGTCAAAGGGCATATACTGTTGCGAGGTGCATGAGATGACCTTATGGCGTAGCCCGATGGGCAGACTGCTGAGCGCGAGCTGGCGCAAGACCGTGGGTAAGGTTACCATGGCTGCTGCAGCACGCTCGGGGAACGGGCGCGGGAGACCCGGTCTTCCCGGTCAAGCGTATGCCACAAAAGAAGGAGGACCGCTTACCCCTTCAGAACGTGGACGAGCCCTGCGGCCGGCAGTCCCCATGAACCCTAAGGGGAAAAAGAGCGTTCTTGTGATCGACGACGAGGAGAGTTTCTGCGCCTTTGTCGACTGTGCCCTCAGGAAAACGGGTCGGTATACAGTGACCTCCGCCACAAAACCGCTGCAGGGGGTCACGATGGCCAGGACCTTGAGACCCGATCTCATCCTTCTTGACGTCACCATGCCGCAGATGGCCGGCGCGCAGGTAGCGGAGAGGCTTCTGGAAAACGCAAAGACGAAGTCCATCCCGATCGTGTTCGTTACCGGGCTTGTTACGAACGAGGAGACAAAACACCAGGAGATGACGGTGGCCGGGCGGACCCTCATCGCGAAACCGGTTACTGCGCCCGAGCTGTTGCAGGCGCTCGGCAGGATTCTGAACTAGACTGACCAAGAACGCGTGCGAAAGGGCGGTGATGCCACACTCTGCCTCAGACCGAGGCGTTTACTTCGAGCTTCACGCTCAGCCCCACTATGCTCAGAGGTTATAGGGCCCGTGCAGATACTCTTTGCAGGCCTCCGCATAGTCTTCCTTGACCATCTCCCGATTGATGTCTCTATCGCCAAGGTAAAGGACAGCCACCACGCCGTGATACCGGTCAACATCCATGATTTGCAGCCGCATTCTTTTGCCCGGGACTTTGCACTCCAGTGCTCTATATGCTTCCTCTCCGTATGGTTGACCAGGCCCTGATAGGATTCCTGTCCATCTTGATCGTCTCAGGACGTCTATTCCATAGAGGCGGATCTTGAACTTGGTGGTTTCACTAGTTACCACGGTCGCTGCGTCGCCATCGGCGACGTGGCGGACGACGCCTTCTTCGGTGCGGATCGGTTGTTCGGCCTGAAATAAGAATGACAGCAGGATGGATAAAGCGGGGGTGGGAACAAGGCGTCCGCGTCGTATCATGGCTCATTTCTTATGATTGCTGGGGTAAAGATCACGAACGCTATACGAGGCGTGGAAGAGGGAATACAAATCATTTTCCGGGTCAGCATCGACGCTGCGAGCCGGACAGATATACTGTGCTGTCCATTTGGCTTAAGTCATAAGGCATAGAACAACTAATCCAATGACTGATTCACAGTAGAAGGCGTTCTTCATATACTTACAGAAGGATGCACGAGAGGAAGACGTATGCATCAAACAACTGCCCACGACGAGGGCATGTGCTACGGAGGAAATCATGAACCTGAGAGATGCCTTATTGTGTATTGATTGTGATGAAGTGTTCACAGCCGAAGAGCAGGCGTGCAATCCGCGCTGCCCGATTTGCGGTTCATCAATCTTTGCTCCTTTGGCTTGCTGGGTCCAGACTTGGAAAGCTTTTGAGAAGTCGGATGACGAGACGAACAGCTCAACGCGCTATGGAGCCTTCAAGAAAACGGGGAGTATGGGGATCATCCGTTCGACGGCCGTTGCTGCCTGATCCTCAATCCTGGCGCTAAGATGAGTCATTTCGCAGAAGAAAGGGAGCATGGGATGTATTGCCCGTATCCTGCGTTGGCGGGCTCGTATACAGACCCTCAACCTAAGCCAGTGCGGCGATCCTCGGCCGTACCGGTGCTATGTGAACAGGAGGAGGTCGGCTTTCTCGATTGCTTCTCTATCCCGTGTTCGTCGAGAGCTTTCTCTATGGCCGTGTGTAGTTCTTCTTCGTCGACGGGTTTGAGGATCCACCCGGAGGGCTCTGTGAACTCGGCTCGATCGAGCGTCGTCTGATCTGAGTGGGCGGTGACGTAAATCACGGGACAGGAGAACTTCGAGCGAATAGCTTCAGCGGCCTGGATGCCGTCCATTGGTCCCTTCAGGTGAATGTCCACAAGGACAACATCGGGGCGCAGGGCCAGAGCGACTGCGATTGCATCCTCTCCGGAAGCTACCGGTCCAACCGGCTCATAGCCGAGCTCCCGCACAGTCTGACGGATGTCCATGCCCGTAATCTTTTCGTCCTCTACAATAAGTATCAGCTCGCGTGTCATTGTGTCCTCCTCACATACCACACTTCCCGGTAATCACTGCACGCCCTATCTCTTTCTTTCCTTCTCCGGTGAGGAGGGAGTTCTCGCGAGCTGCCGCATATACGGTTGGACGATATCTGTCAGTTCATAGACATCAACGTCTTCCGGTCGGTCTTCCGGAGGCCCTTCATGACCAAACGATTGTCTGTCCTCGAACAGGCTCGTCGTCTCTTGACTATCGTCGGCAGTATACCGGCTTCCCGTGGTGGTCTCCACGGGATCTGTCCACAAGGCCGTCTCTGGGGAGATTTCTGCGGACTGCTTCTTAGCCGGTAGGCGGCTTTTGCTCTCGGGTTCTGTTTGGGAAAGTGGTGGCTGAGAATATCGAATCTCCATCGCCTCCGCGGGGGAGAAAATAATTTGCGTGAAAGGCATGCCACATCGTGCTTAGCAGGGACGACTACCGTGAAAACAGTACTTGAAACGCATCGGGAGACGAAGAGTAACCACCCGGGACGGAAAAAGACGTGCCCGGGCGCACGTGCGGTCAAACGCCGCAAAGGCTTTACCCTGATCGAACTGCTGATCATGGTCCTCGTTGCTGCAATCACGGCGGTCACGGTTATCCCGAAACTGCTCTCCATGGCGGATGATGCGCCCACGTCAGCGGGCAACTCCATTCGTTGTGCTCTTGAGACAGCAAACAGTCTGACCTTTTCTAGACAGTTCCTAAAAGGCTTCACGGGACCTTATACTATGGGAGATATCGTTTCCAATGTGGACGTTAATGGCGTTGAGGCTTCCGAAGTCACGCGCTTTTCCGATAAGGTCAGGGTTTATGGCAGGTGGTATGAGTTCGAGCTTTCCGGCGCGCCCGACGTACCTTCGAGCCAGGGTTCGATAAACATCGCCGTTGCTCTGTCTGACATCTCAGGCGGCTCGGGTCTCGCCAGCACGGCCGCTGACGTCTCTCCCGGAGACTGATCGGGCGGGCGCTGAACATCGAAAAGATTGGTGGTTCTGGTTCTGGAGCTTACTGCAGCGCATTATACACGCATGAGCTAGCCTCGGTTCCCATGGGTACGACAGAAAGTGAAGCCTGGTTTGGCCAGAGGGGCAGGGACATCCGTTGAATTATCACTGATTCTTGCGCCTGAAGACATACGTGCTTTTATCCAATTTTGACTCTGAGCGCTAGGCAACCGTTGAAGTTTTCATGCAAGCTCACTTGCAGAACGCTGCTTCGAAACGCGCGTAGTTCTTCGGTGAACATTTTCCTGTCCCTCATCAGCGCAAAGAATCTTGGACGCATTTTAATTTTTCCTCCGTTATGTAGCCTGTATAGCCTCTCTATGAGTCCAACGCCCCAAAACTACCTCCTCCACCTGCCTCAATCACTCACTACGTAGTTTCTGAACGCCAACTTATTTATGAAACTTATCTAGCGCGCGATAAACAGTGTACAGGTCTAATTCGGGATCGGTTTCTCGACTTGGGCTGGCTCTGAATTCCCTTTGTCGGCTGTTATGACAACCTTAAACCCACGAAGGCTTACGGCATCGGTGCAGATGGCTCCTTTGTTCTTGGACGCCTTATGCACGATTATTTTGCAACGCTTCATGGCCTTGAACTGCTGAGCGAAGCGGGGATAGCAGCCATCCGGAAGTGAGTGAGAGAGCGGTGAGGAAGCGCATTTCACCGCTGTGTTGCAGCATAAGATAAATTAAAAACGGCGATCGGAATGAAGAAAAATAGTTTCCAATATGGAGGAGCGGGCGATATCGCGTATCTCGTAGAGCCTTGTGCGCCAAGGGAATGTGCCATACTCACAGTCGGTCTTACCCGGAAGGCTTAATACCGCTCTACTAGAAGAAATAGCCCAATCACCCATTGTTCCGGGCTATAAACCCAGATGATAATTAGGTATGATTGCAGACACCCATAGAAGTCGATCATTTGGAGCCACTGCAATCGCGGTTCTTAAAACGAGATTCCCAAGGGGAAAGGAGGTGAGCAGAATGGAGAATATGAAAAAGTTTTTGAAAGATGAGGAAGGCGCGACCGCTATCGAGTACGGTCTCATCGCTGCACTGATCGCTGTCGCCATCATCAGCGCAGTGACGCTGGTTGGAACAAAGCTGCAGTCGACGTTCGCCTTGGTTTCCGACAATCTGAAGTAGCAGCTTGAGGGCGGGGCGCAGGTCCCTGGGTTGATGGAGTTTGCTCACTGACCGCACAGATGATTTCAGGGAATGACACAAAGACAATGCAAGGAACGGAGTTATATTTTCAAAACTACTAAAAGAAAAGGAGTAAACAAAATGGAGACGATGAAGAGATTTCTGAAAGATGAGGAAGGCGCGACCGCTATCGAGTACGGTCTCATCGCTGCGCTGATCGCTGTCGCCATCGTCAGCGCCGTGACGCTGGTTGGAACAAAGCTGCAGTCGACGTTCGCCTTAGTTTCCGGCAACCTGAAGTAGCACCTTGAGGGACAGGGCGCGCGGACTCACGGGTCTGCGTGCCCTGTTTCCGGAGGCACCACACGTGAACGAAAAGATAGTTGAACGGGTTTAGCGTCAGGAAGACTCAAAATCAATTGTCTTTAGTTCCAAGCCGGAGCAGCCGACAAAGTTGGTGGACAACATCCTACGGGGTAGAAATTGATGACCTTTATCACTGTAATATTGATCTGCTCAGTTGCAAGCGTGACTGATGTTCGCAGCAGGCGCATCCCCAACTGGCTCACCTATTCAGCAATGCTTTTTGGTATCGGCTATCATACGTTGAACAATGGAATGCATGGATTCTTGTTTGGTGTGGAGGGTCTTTTTCTGGGACTCGCTTTGCTCATTATTCTTTATCTCGCGGGCGGCACAGGCGCCGGCGATGTCAAGCTTATGGGAGCGGTCGGCGCGCTTCTGGGGCCGAGCGGCGTTTTCACCGCATCTCTTTTTACTGCGCTGATAGGTGGACTCTACGCCCTGACGCTCTTACTCGTGAGTTTTCGTCTCAAAGGGACATACGTGTGTCTGCGCACGATGTTCAGCTCATTATTATTGGGTACCGGCCTTAGCGGCCTATCCGCTGACAAGACGACAAGGATGCCGGTTCTCAATTACGGTGTGGCCATAGCGCTCGGTGTATTTGTTTCGATTGTCTGGACCTTTGCAATAGATGGCGGGTGGAAATGAGCATCTGCCTAGAAATATCCGTATACGTCGTCAAAATAAGTATAGCGGGAGTTGAGTATGGGAAGAAATAAGCCGTTCGTAATAATACTCGGTGCAGGCCTGCTGATGGCGCTCATCGCCGCCATGTCCACGTATGGCTGGCTGCAGAAGAAGGGCAAAGCAGAAGCGGGAGGACAGCAAACAGTATCAGTGATCATTGCCACATCCGATCTTCCATGGGGCACCGTGCTGACCGCAGGCATGGTGAAGTCGGCACCTTTTCTCAGGCAGAGCCTTGCTGAGGGTTACTTCGCCGATGCCGGCAAGGTGGTGGATAGAACACTGATTCAGCCTGTTAAAGCAAACGAGCCGATATTCGAATCAAGGCTCGCGCCGATCGGTACTGGCGGCGGCGTTGCCGCTGTGATAAGCCCGAAGAAGCGGGCGATGGCTGTTAAGGTGGATAAGGTCGTTGGCGTATCAGGTTTCATCCACCCGGGTAATCGCGTCGACGTACTCGTCACCCTTTCTCAGACCGGACAGGGAAGAGTGATAACGCCGATAACGAAGACCGTGCTCGAGAACGTGCTCGTACTCGCGACCGGCGCTGAAATGGAGAAGGCGGGAAACAAGGAAAAGCCTTCCCAGGTAGATGTCATCACCCTGGAAGTGGGGCTCGAAGAAGGTGAAAAGCTTGCGTTGGCTGCGAGTGAAGGCAAGCTGCAGCTGGCTTTGAGAAATTACGCTGACACGGGCGACGTAAACACCAAAGGCACCACCTTTCCCGTCCTGCTTGGCTCCTACTCTGGCCATGGCCAGACGGCCATGGAAGAGCAGCCTGTAAAACCAAGAAAGCCAGTGGCAAAAAAACCGGCGGCGGAACAGGCTCCGCGTCCCACGGTCTCGGTTGAAATGGTCAAAGGCGGTACGGTCAGTTCTGTGAATTTCAACAAGGGGGAATAGTAGCAATGATAAACCTTCTTCATACAAAGCGAAACTTTGCATCTTACGTC
Source organism: uncultured delta proteobacterium (assembly GCA_963825005.1). Classification (GTDB taxonomy): domain Bacteria; phylum Desulfobacterota; class Syntrophorhabdia; order Syntrophorhabdales; family WCHB1-27; genus JADGQN01. The sequence goes on from CAWGRP010000014.1 coordinate 70,943, forward strand.
GGTCTCTTTCTTCTGCTTTGCCTGTCCCTGGTGTTTGCGTCGGTCTCGGCTTCATGGGCAGCAGACGCACCAACGGTGAACGGAACTCAGGCTGAGAAGCTCGTTGTCACCGTGGGGAAGTCGGTCTTGATTGATAGCCGCGCAAACATACGAAGGATTTCTGTGGCAGCCCCTGACATTGCCGACGCTCTTGTGCTCTCGCCGCGCCAGGCCTATGTAACGGGGAAGAGTCCCGGCGTGACGACCCTGACGCTGTGGAGCGATCCTGATTCAGTCTCAAGAGTATTCGATATTGAGGTCCAGGCTGACATATCGCGACTCAAGGCCAAGCTCCATGAAATATTGCCGGGAGAGAAAGATATTCGTGTGACGAGCTCCAACGGCGGCGTCATGCTGTCGGGTACCATCTCCAGCGCCAGCAACCTGACACAAGCCGAGGCCATAGCTACCCCCTTTGTACCTTTGGATAAAGATGGAAAACCGAAAATCACCAACCTTCTGGAAGTGGGAGGCGTTCAGCAGGTGATGCTTGAAGTCAGGGTCTCAGAGATGTCCCGGAGCCTCACCAGAAGAATGGGCATCAATTTCGCGACTGTGAGTGCGAGTGGAAATCAGTTCGGCCTCAGCCTGCTTGATAACCTGGTACGGTTGCCCGGCTCCGGAGGGTTTCCGAATGAGGGACTGAACGTGACGGACAATATAAATGCAATTACCCGTTTTCTCGTTAACGGCGCCTCCTGGACGGTTTTTATCGATGCGCTCAAGGAGAATGGGCTCGTGAAAGTGCTTGCTGAACCGGCTCTGACCACGCTCTCCGGCAGACAGGCGAGTTTTCTCGCGGGCGGCGAATATCCGATACCTGTTCCGCAGGCATCATACGGCGCTTCACTTGTCACGATCCAGTACAAACCTTTCGGTGTCGCCCTCAACTTTACCCCGACCGTACTGAGCAACGGCAAGATCAGCATGCTCGTGGCCCCGGAGGTTTCAGATCTCGATTTTACGAAGGCAGTGGTGCTTCAAGGCTACCTTGTTCCCAGTCTCACCACGAGACGAGCGTCCACCACGGTTGAGCTGGCGGATGGGCAGAGCTTCGCTATAGCCGGCCTGCTGCGCGATGACGTGCGCGAGGTCGTGAGAAAGTTCCCCTTGCTCGGTGATCTGCCCATACTCGGTTCTCTGTTCCGCAGCACCAGTTTTCAGAGAAATGAGACGGAGTTGGTCATAATTGTCACGCCGCACCTGGTAAAGCCTCTCAATATGGCCAAACAGACTCTTCCGACAGATTCGTTTATCGTTCCTGATGATTTCGAGTTTTATCTTCTCGGCAGCCTGGAAGGAAGAAAGAAAGAGGCGAGCCAGCCGCCTGAGTCGTCCTTGTCGTCGATCCCTTCTGCTTCCCTGCGCAGTCAGGGCGGCCTGGAAGGCGATTTCGGTCACATCATGCCATGAAAAGAACAGAAGGAGAGAGAACAATGAGAGTATGGCCAATAGTTGTAGGACTGATCGTAAGTGGAACCCTCGCCGGCTGCGCGCCGACTACAAGCCTCGTGGAACAGGGACATGGTACATCTTACAAGATGGCGGTCGCCAACCAGATCCTGAATCCTGATGCTGAAAAGAACCTTGAGCCCGTGGTGGGCATGTATAATACGGCCGCGGACAAAACAGTCACCAAGTACAATAAGGAGTTCGAAAAGGCTTCGCAGATTCCGGTGTACACATTGGGACTGACCGGCATGGGTACATCTTCCACAGGTGGTCACTAACACAGGTTAAGCAAAGCTGAGGCAAAGTTCAGAGGAGCAGCGCATGAAAGCATTCGCAAAAGTGAAGGAGAGAAGAGGAGGTACCGCGGTTGAGTTCGCGCTGGTGCTGCCGTTGTTCGCCCTGCTCATGATGTCGATCATCGACTTCGGCCACTATTTTTTCATCGAGCACACGGTCCAGTATGCCACCCGCGAAGGCACAAGACTGGCGCTCGTAGGAGGCCAGATCAATGATAAGGGAAACCTCCTGAGCCGTCAAGCCTCGATCATACGGACCATCCAGGATAACGCCTCTATGGCCGTCGACCCGGGCGGGCTGCAGATCAGTATTTTTCCTGTTCCCTATGGGACATACAAGGATCCGGACTAATTGGCAGGGTACGATGAATCCGGGCAATGGAGGAGACTACATGCGGGTGGTTGTCCAATGTACGTACAAATTCTGGACTCCCATTATCGGCCAGTTTTTCCCGTCGGGTCAACAGCTGATCGTTGCGAAGGCGCTTTACAGAAATGAGTCATTCTGAAGAAAAAAGGTGAAGGAGCTGATAACAGTGAAACGAGAGAGTCGGCCTGAAATGTCTCGGTCAGCGCGGTGTGGCAGCGCTGGAGTTGGCGCTGATCGTTCCTATCCTGCTCGTTTTGGCATTCGTGATAATCGATTTCGGAAGGCTGATCCAGGCCAGGCTCGTGGTTGCTAATCTGAGCCGCGAGGGAGGGAGCCTGGCCTCCCGTGATATAGATACAGCGACAGGAATCGTCACCATGCTTCAGAGCGGAGGGAGTCCCGCTGAACATGGCAAATAACGGACATATCTATATCTGGAAGATCCGCGCGGGTACCGGTCCGGCCAGCCCGGAACCATATATTGACCAGGTGTCAAGTGCACAGGGAGGCGCTCTTACGGTGGCCAGCTCCATCGGTAACGGCTACGCGAACCTTGGCCTGACACCCGCGCTATACAATCATCTGGAATACGACAGCGGCCAGAAGGCGGCCGACATCAGCGACGTTACCGTGGTCGAGGTCTTCTATAACTACACGCCGATCACTCCGATAGCGAATTTCGTCCCGAATCTTTTCCCCGCAGGCGGCACCATAATGGCGAGCAGGGCGGTCTTCTGATGGAAAGAGATTTCATCGGCTCAAGGAGCCACACATGAGAAAAACACTGGAAAACCAGAATGGAGCGGTTCTTGATGACATTTGCTCTTCTTCTGCTCGTACTCCTCGGGTTCACTGCCATTGCCATGGAAGCGGGACGCTGGTACATGATACGCGCGGAACTTTCCAAGAGCGTCGATGCAGGCGCTCTGGCAGGGGCAAAGAATATGGGCAATCCTTTTGTGGATCCACTGTCGTGCTTGCGCAGGAGTTCGGGCAGGCGAACTTCGCGGCAGGCTACGGCGGAAGCGAACCGTTGGGTACGGCAGGCTCTGTCGTGTTCACCGCATCGAGGCTAGCCAACAATGGTATACAGGTCAACGGCTCGGTGACGGCTCTCGGCTATCTCTCTCAGCTCTTCGGGGTAAACACGGTCCCGATCACCGCCAACGGTGCGGCGAGACAGAATAAGGCCCAGATCATGCTCGTCCTCGACCGGTCAGGTTCGATGGCCGGCCAACCGATAAATGACCTTAGGAGCGGTGCAACGAGCTTCGTCAGTTTCTTCAAGGATACGGAGAACCTGGATAAAATGGGTATGGTCAGCTTTGCATTTAATGTCACTGTCGATGTTCCTCTTGAGTATACATTACGTCAATGCGATCACAAACGCGGTCGCCGGGATGTACGCGTATGGTGCAACGAATGCTGAAGACGCCCTGGCGCAGGCACACGGACCGAGCGGCCTGCCCGATCAGACCGGCATGCCTGACGATCAGAAGGTGCAGCAGTACGTCATCTTCTTTACCGACGGGAAGCCTACGGCCTTAAGAGGACAATTTACCTACATGGGCGCCAACTATGACGGCGTCGCCTTTTCTTATTCGTCGTCCGCCGTCATTAGCGACTGCTATTACATCGCAGACACCCTCCTCAATCCAAACACTGCCAATGATATGGGTGTGCCGGACGTCCCCACCGGAAACGGTATAAACGGCACCAAGTGGCAAATCATGACGAAGTATCCTGTACCCGGATACTCCCCGGACTTCTATGGTATTCCAAACTACGGTTGGGACACGCTTCCGACCTGGTTCTGCCAGGTAGCGAGGCAACTGGCAATTGACGAGGCAAAGATCATGAAGGACAAGGGCGCCATCATATACATCATCGGCCTTGGGAATGTCGACAAGAACTTTCTGGGTCAGATAGCGAGCGGCCCTGCATATGAGTACTATACACCTTCCTCCAGTGACCTGCAGAGGATCTTCAATATGATCGCAAAAGACATAAAGCTCCGTCTCGTGCAATAGCAAGGATTAACGAGAATGCGAGAATCGTCCGATAATCCGGCTATGATCATGCGAGACAGGGGGTAAGGTACCGTGGCGTCCGAAAGCATCTCCGTTCGTTTCAAAATGAAGAATGAAAAGGCCCAGCTGGACTTCGAAGAGACCATCGGCACTCTGCCCGGATTTCATATCCAGAAGCCCGGAGAGTTCGGCTCTTGCGATGTGCTCATCCTTGAGATCGGAGATGACCTGGACAAGGAGCTCCAGTTTGCAACCGCGGTCAAGACATCGGGCATAGCGAAACATGTCTTCCTGACCGCAGCGGGCACTGACCCGAACATTCTCCTCGGCGCTCTCAAGGTGGGTGCAGGAGGCTTCTTTCCTCAGCCTGTCAACAAAGAAGAGGTGCGCAACGCACTCCTCAAACTCAAAGGACAGCGAGAGGTAGCTCCGTCGGTAAGAGCCCCTGTCAGAAAAGGGAAGATCATCAATGTGTTCGGAGGGAAGGGCGGTGTTGGAACAACCACGGTCGCGGTGAATCTGGCTGCCAGTCTCATGGAGATGGAGGGCGTCCAGACTGTTGCGCTGGTTGAAACAAATGCACCCTTCGGCGACATACCTCTTTTCCTGAATATTCAGCCACCGATCTATGACTGGCTGGAGGTCTCGAAAAATATAAACCGGCTGGATTCGACCTATCTGATGAGCATCCTTTTCAAGCATGCGTCCGGGGTCTACGTGCTCCCCTCTCCAGCGACGCCGGTTGACGATCCTGATCTTCCCAAGGCGATGGACACATTGATGAGACTCATGTGCACCATGTTCGATTTCATCGTCGTGGACTCAGGACACACGATGGATGAGACGTCACGGGCGATCCTGAAGCTATCAGACAAGGTGCTGCTGATAAGCATACTGAGCCTGCCGTCGCTTATCAATATAAAGCGGTTCCATAGTATCTTCCGAAAGCTGGGTTACCCCCGCGAGGAGGACGTGCAGATTGTGGTAAACCGGTCTAACCAGAAAGCCTCCATTACCATGAACGAGGCCGAGGATACCCTGAATAAGAAAATCTACTGGGGGATTCCCAACGATTACCGCATCACGATGAGCGCGATTAACCAGGGTAAGCCTCTTGGCCTCGTATCCTACGGAGCAGAGACCACGACAAAGATGCGGGGCCTGGCTGCAATCGTTTCGGGCAGAAACGAAAAGAAAAAAAAGAAGGCCTTCTTCGGCCTGAGATAAGGTGTATTGCAAGGAGGTTGTATGGGCGTGGAGCTGATTAAGCAGCGATTGATGAAGGAAAGTCCAACCGAGTTTTTCGTCACCGATGAATATAGCGAGCTCAAGACCCGTGTCCACGATCGGCTGCTCGACGTATTTGATCTGTCGCTCATCGATAATCTTGAACAGAATGAATTAAGGATCGAGATACGAAGAGCAATAGAGATGATACTCGGCGAAGACAAGCAGACCATACCACTCAACTACGATGAGAAGGAGCAGTTTTGCAGGGAGGTGGCGGACGAGGTACTCGGGCTCGGACCTATTGAACCATTTATGCACGATCCGACAGTCACAGACGTCCTGGTCAACACACACCGCAGCGTGTACGTGGAGAGATTCGGTAAGCTGCAGTCCACCAACGCCCGTTTCAAGGATGAAGCCCATCTGAAAAAGATCATCGATCGGATCGTCTCTGCCGTCGGGCGCCGTATCGATGAGTCCTGTCCCATGGTGGATGCCAGGCTGCCGGACGGTTCCCGCGTGAACGCTATTGTACCCCCGCTGGCAATAGACGGAGCCTGTCTTTCGATCAGGCGCTTTTCTGCCGACCCGCTGGAGCTGGAAGATCTTATCACGTTGAAATCGGTCAGCCCCGACATCGGGGAACTTCTCAAAGGCATAGTGAGGGCGCGGCTCAATGTCCTGATCTCCGGAGGTACCGGCACAGGGAAAGACCACGCTCCTCAATGTGCTTTCCCGTTTCATTCCCGAAGAGGAGCGTATCGTTACCATAGAGGATTCCGCCGAGCTCCAGATGAAACAGGATCACGTGGTCCGCCTCGAGACAAAGCCGGCAAACATTGAGGGTCGAGGCGAGGTCACGCAACGGGATCTGGTGAAAAACAGCTTGAGAATGCGCCCCGATCGCATCATCGTGGGCGAGGTCAGAGGTGGCGAGGTTCTGGACATGCTCCAGGCTATGAACACGGGCCATGACGGATCACTTACCACCATTCACGCCAACTCGCCCCGGGATGCTCTTTTGCGGCTGGAGACGCTTGTCGCCATGTCCGGGCTCAACATCCCTAACGACGCTGTCCGAAGATACATCAGTTCGGCGATCGACGTCGTCATACAGATTGCGCGCCTCTTCGACGGCAGCAGGAAGCTTGTCTCCTTCCAGGAGGTGACCGGCATGGAATCGGGCATCATTTCCATGCAGGAACTTTTTGTGTTCGAGCAGACCGGCATAGATGAAAAGGGCACGGTAAGAGGACAGATCAGAAGCATGGGTGTCATGCCCGGATTCCTGGAGCGTTTCAAGGCGGTCGGCGTTCCGGTTCCCTATGAAATGTTTGACAGGAGAAAACGATGAATCTTGTAATCACTATCGCCGTATTCATCGCAGTCCTCTGTATTCTCGAAGGCCTTGTGTTGATGATGAGAAACCACTGGGACCCGGAGGAGCGCAAGATCCGGAAACGGCTCAAGACTCTTTCGGATGAGCCGCAGTTTCAGGCAGACCCGGCCCATGGCGCTGCCAATTTGAATAAGAAGCGTCTGCTCAGTTCCATTCCGTCTTTGCATGACGTGCTGGTGCGCATACCTCAGCTCGCTTCCATCGACAACCTGCTTGTCCAGTCTAATTTCAAATATCCGACGAGCGTCTTTCTTCTCTTCAGCTTGCTCCTGATGTTCGTCTCATATTGCCTGGCGCAGCTTCTCTTCAAGACTCTGATTATCGCTCTTCCCGTGGGTATAGCGATGGGCAGTATACCGTACGTGGTCTTAACGGTAAAGAAGGCGCAACGTATGAAGAAGTTCGAGCGCCAACTGCCCGAGGCGCTCGACCTTGTGGCTCGCTCTCTGCGGGCCGGACACGCATTCTCCGGCGGACTGCAGATGGTGGCCGATGAGTTTGACGAACCTCTCGGTATCGAGTTCCAGAGAACGATAATGCAGATCAATATGGGTGTGAGCGTTGAACAGGCTTTGAAGAATCTTTCCACGCCGGGTGGACTGCGCAGACCTCAAGTTCTTTGCCGTTTCGGTGATCATTCAGAGAGAAAGCGGCGGAAATCTAGCGGAAATCCTGGAAAGCATCAGCAACTTGATCAGGGGACGTTTCAGACTGCGCGGCAAAGTCCGTACGCTGACAGCAGAGGGGAAGCTCTCAGCAGGAATTCTGATCGCCATCCCGATCTTCGTTGCTCTTGTTCTCTTCTATATGAATCCCGAATATATCGGAATTTTGTCCACCGATTCTACAGGCAGGATGCTCGTTGGGGCGGCCGTTATGATGATGATATTCGGTGTCGCCTGGATGAAGAAGATGATCACCTTGAAGATTTAGGAGGGCTATATGTTCACTGCTCCTTTTGTCGTATCTTTGCTCGTATTCGGCGCCACTATGTTATTTGTGCTGGCCTATCTTACCCACATGGGTTCCATGAGAGGACACCGGACGCTGGTAGGCAAGATCAAGGATACAGGCGATGGTCTCACGGTCGAAGAAGACGTCACGGCAGGTGTTTCTTCTTCCGGATCGCGTCCCAAGGACCAGTTGCTCGCTGTTATGGCGCGTGTCGGTAGTTTCGCCAGGCCGAAGGGTGAGGAGGGGGTCAGCCATGTACAGAAGCTTTTCTTAAAAGCGGGCTACCGTGACAAGAACGCAGCAGTGATCTTTTTCGGTTCGAAGGTACTCTGCGCTGCAATTTTGCTGGTCTGCATATTCGCGCTGCAGGTCCTTAAACCGGGTCAGGTGAAGGTCCTCAACCTTTCAGTCTTCTCTATCGGTTTTGCGGTCTTCGGCTTTTATCTGCCGAACTTATGGCTCTCTTTCAAAGTCACAAACCGTAAGGAAGCGCTCACGCTGGGTCTTCCGGATGCCCTCGACTTATTGGTAGTATGCGCTGAAGCCGGCATGGGACTCGATGCAGCGATTAAACGGGTAGGCGAGGAGATGAAGCTGAGCAACAAGGCGATCAGCGATGAGTTCAAACTTCTCAACCTGGAGATGAGAGCCGGTAAGGCACGAAAGAATGCCTTGAAGAATTTGGCGATGCGAACAGACCTTGAGGAGATCAACAGCCTTATCACCCTTCTCATCCAAACCGATAGGTTTGGGACGAGTGTGGCGCAGGCCCTGCGCGTGCAGTCCGACGCCATGAGAATGAGAAGGACACAGCATGTCGAAGAAATTGCGGCCAAGCTCCCGATCAAACTGCTCTTCCCCACTATTTTTTGCATTTTTCCATCGCTCTTTTTGGTCATCCTGGGACCTGCCATCATTCAGGCCCTTAAAGATCTTGAATAATTGAGGAGCACGATGAGCAATACAGTTATAAGACCTATCAGCCGTAAAGCGCGCCGGTCTATGCAGCGGTGGAACATCGCCAAAGAAATCACTTCAAAGCTGGCAATCCTTGCTCTCCTGGCCTGTACCTTCTCGTACTTCGTCCCTGCGTGCTCGACAGGAAAGCACCTCACCGATTACTCCAATATCTGGGGAGCGGTTGAGGGAAAGCCCTCGGTTACTGATGAGGACCTGACAAAGCTGATGTCGCAGCTACGGCCTCACCCGGGCGACGCGGAAGCGCATTACAAGCAAGGATGCTGGTATCTGGAAAGGTCACGTTATGAGGAAGCGATACATGAGTTCAAGAAGGCAATCTACGTCAAGCCGGACTATAGCGAGGCTTACAACGGCTTAGGTGTTGCATACGACCAGAAAGGAGATTTTGCCGCAGCCGCCTATGCGTACAAGATGGCTCTGCAGCAGAATCCAAGTCTACCCTATGTCCATAACAATCTTGCCTATGCTCTTATCCTTCAAGGGAAAAACAAAGAGGCTATCGATTCGCTCAAGCAGGCGATCGCTCAAGGGTCCGATAGCACCGTTACTCACAACAATCTCGGTCTCGCCTATGCGTTCTCCGGGAGGCTTGATCTTGCCATGAAGGAGTTTGAGCATACCGGAAACTCTGCCTTTGCTCATGAGCTGCTCGCGAAGATGCAGTACCAGAAAGGCAATTTTGAGAAAGCAAAAAAATATTATAAGGAGGCACTTGCGATCGATCCCGACTCCGCATCATCCCAAAAAGGGCTGGAACAGAGTACGCTCCTGGGGAAGTTTAGCGCCGCACTGACGCAGCTCAAGACGGGCATGGCGACAAAGCGGCAGGGCGATGCGGGGCAGATGGCTGCCTCCGGGGATGCTGCGCAGAGCTTGACCGATGTCGGTATGGAAGTTTCAAACGGGAACGGGATCAGCAATATGGCAAAAAATATGGGCCTCTATTTGGATCAAAGAGGCTTCCACATTGTTCGTCTGACGAATGCCGACAATTTCAAGCATTCCAGGACCAAAGTCTATTACAAGAAGGAATTCAATGAGGCCACCCGGGAACTGGCGGAGCAGCTGCCCGAGATGCCTGAACTGCAGGAAGTGAAGAGCTTTGACCGTCCGAATATCGGCATGAAGATCGTACTTGGCAAGGACATCGTGGCCAACAAGAAAGCAGTTCAGAAGGAGAAAAGATAATGCGACTCCCACAGGTAGGCCGCTTAATACTGGGCATATGTATGGTCGCCACCGTGGCGGGCTGCGCGGGCAATGGTCCGCAGGTGATCTCCCGCGACAGCGAGTATCAGCGGATGCTGGATCTGCAGAGGGCCAAAGCAGACTTCGTTGCAAGCGATGAGAAGAGCAGGGAGATTCCGGCCGCCACCTGGCAGACCTATGAAAGACTGGGCGACCAGTACGCAAAACAGGGCAACGACATGATGGCGTTCGTCCAGTATAACAAGGCATTCCAGATGGACCCAAACCAGCCATCCGTGCGCTACAGGCTGGGTAATGCATACGTCAGCCGCGGTATGACCGATGAGGCGGAGCGAGAATTCAATCAGATCCTCAGCAAGAACCCCGACAGCGCGCTCGCGTACCAGGGCCTCGCCCTGGCGAGCATGGCCAAGAACGATCTTGCGCAGGCGAAGGAACACTTCTCAAAAGCCATTGCGCTTGATCCAAAGCTCTGGCAGGCACACGCCTATCTCGGAATGACGTACGACCGCGAAAAGGCGTTTGACAAGGCTGTGGAGGAATACCGGAAGGCTATCAGTATCAATCCGAAGTCGGCGGCACTCTACAACAACCTCGGCCTCTCCTGTTACCTCATGGGCGATACTTCGAAATCAATAGAGGCGTTCATCGCAGCCTTGCGCGTAGAGCCCGATAATACGCGCATCTACAACAACCTCGGCCTGGTTTTTTCAAAGGCAGGAAGACACGAAGAGGCGTTTGAGGCGTTCATGAAAGGCAAGGACGAAGCAGGCGCCTACAACAACCTTGGATATGTCTACATGGCGGAGAAGAATTACACTAAGGCAATAGAGGCCTTTGAGCGGGCGATGGAGCTTAACCCAAGCTTCTACGAGAAAGCGAGTCAGAATATACAGAAGGCGAAAGCTGCGATGAAGGCGCAGACGAAGCAGACGACCGCTCCGGTCAAATTTTAGCCCTTCCTTACTTCCATCAGTTAGAGTCAAGCCGCGCCGAGCCATCACGGGCCCGCGAAAAAACGGCTTGACATGCATCAGCCTCTAACCTACAATGGCCTAATGCCGAAGGGATAAGTATCGGTAAGGCCGTTTATTTTGTTCGACAACTCACTATCATCACCATCACTTCCTATTACCCGTTTCGCGAGTCCGGCGAACCGGACGATGCGCCAGTCTGACCCGGCATGGCTATTTCGACTCCAGACTCTATGGGGAGGAGCCCGTTTCAAGCGTTGTCGTACAGAAATGTTGGAAGGCGAAGAGAAAAATAGTAAGAAAAGGAGATTCATAGATGGAGCATTTTCCCTGGTGGACAGAAGAACAGAAGAAATTTGCCGATGAGGTCGAACTGTTTGCCGAAACGCTGCTGCCAAGAGACGCTGAAACACGCTGGACAAGGGAGTTCCCTTTTGACCTGTTCCGGAAAATATCGGAAAAAGGTTACTCCGGTGCCGGCGTGCCAAAGGAATACGGTGGATTGGGACTTGGAGCTACAGGCGCCTGCATCGCGTGCGAAGCCTTCAACCGTATGCCGGGCCCCGGACGCGCTGTTGTCGGAAATATGCTGGGGGGATTGCGGCAGATTATCGAATACGGGACGGAGGAGCAGAAACAACGGTTCCTTCCGCGCATAGCCAGGGGAGAAACCGGCGCGATCGTGATTACAGAGCCTTTCGCCGGCACCGACGCGGCTGCAATAGAGACAAAGGCGCTGCGTCAGGGAGATGTTTACCTTCTGAATGGGAAGAAACGTTTCATAGTGGCAGCGGGTGTTGCGGACCGCCACATGCTTTACGCTCGAACGAGTAACAACCCCGACGACATCAAGGCCTATAAACATCTTACTGCGTTTATCGTGGAAAAAGGTACGAAGGGCTTTTCTGTTGAAAAGATTAATGAGATCATCGGCTTCGACAATATCCAGAACGGTGTGCTCAATTTCGACAATGCACCTGTACCTGTCGCGAACAGGATCGGAAACGAGGGCGAAGGCTGGCGCGTCATGACAGCAGGTCTTAACTTCGAACGCACGTTGATCTGCGCCCAGGCTACCGGCTGGGCAGCAGAGGCGCTGAGAAATGCCGTACCTTTCGCGCAGAGAAGGGTGCAATTCGGCAGGCCCACCATCGATATACCGGAGAATCAGTTCAAGATCGCGAATCTGGTATCGAAGGTTAAGATAGCGAGGGTCCTGACGTATTATACGGCATATCTGTGGGACCTTGGCTGGGACATAACGCTCCAGTCGAACGTTGCCAAAGTTTACACCTGTGAGGGTGCTCTGCAGGCGAGCCTGGATGCCATGCAGGTCATGGGCGGGGATGCTCTAACGCCGTTCTATCCTGTCGAAGAGGTGATGAAAGTTGCCAAGATCGAAAATATCGCCGGAGGCACCATGGAGGCGTGCCGGCTGGTCATTTTCCGGACAGCCCTCAGAGAATGGACTGAGGAGTTCAAGATGCGCAGGAGGGTCATCCACGAAAAACTGGGAATACCGGTACCAGCGGGCGCATCCCCGGAGCGAGATAAACAGATTAACGAGGAGAAACTCCTTGCGTTGCTCGCAGAGGATTACAGGGCGAACCCCGGATTGCACATGTCCGTGGCCGACATTAAGGAATACTTTGACGTGGAAAGTGGCCGTCTGGATGAGGTGCTTTCCTCTTTGGAGAAGGAAGGACTCGCAAGACTATACCGCAGCCGAAAAGGGATAGAGCTGGCTAAAGCCACGTATGAGGGTCTCAACAAGGCTCATTCTCCGGAGTATTACAGGTGGTATCCTTCGTGGATAACAAAGGAGAGAATCTTCTAAGTGTGTTGGTGAGTAAGCGTCTCTGCATGCGTACGTACGCACAGACTCATCGATTCATCTTCCCGCTGAAGAGCCGGGCCCAGAAAATCATTGTCACGTGTGGATCCTCCGTATCCAGTGCTGGCACGTTTGTTTGCCGGACTGACGTGAAGGGTTACGCAATGATAACCAAGTTCGACACGCGCGAGTGCGCAGTCTGGCGGTCGTTCGCATGACGAAACGGCCGGGCAAAGAGACAAACCAGGATTTCCAGGCGTTTAGCAGTATGCTTTCATAGTATGAAACGTGATTCCTTTTTGTCCTTGATTTCGGGCGACCATGTGCATTAGAGTGTGCTCAGTTCTCCACCTGAGAAAAGCTCGATTAATTCGCAGGTGAAAGTCGCTGGTGAAGCAAGGTCCATTGTTCTCAACATCCGGTGCTCCTGCGCGGTTCAGGTGGTTCTTCTGGCGTTCTATACATGACGATAAGGGTGACCTTTTTAAAAATATCGAAGTAAGGAGGTACAATGGCACTCAAGGACGATGTAGCAAAAATTGTCGGAGAGGCGAACGTGAGTGACAGCAGGAAAGATCGGATCAAATACTCACGTGATTACAGTCTCGTACCGCCGGGGGTTCCTGATGCTGTGGCATACCCCACGGACTCGGCGCAGGTAAGCGCCCTGCTGAAGTACTGCAATACGAAGAACATCCCCGTTGTCCCGGTAAGCTCGGCTACTCATTTTCACGGCTCCACCATACCGAAGCAGGGCGGCCTTGTTCTGGATCTGACTCGCATGAACAAGATCCAGGAGATCAACGACGCCGACCGCACGGTGCGCGTGGAAGCCGGCGTCACCTGGGGTCAGCTCACGGATGCACTGGAGAAGAAAGGCATGCGCATGATCATGCCGCTACTCCCCCAGGCTGATCGCTCCGTCCTCACCGACTGGCTGGAGCGGGAAGTTCCCACCAATACCGTCTATGACTATGGCGAACCGATGCAGGCAATGGAAGTGGTCTGGCCGTCATCCGAACCCTTCCGCCTGGGCTCGGCCAGCGTCAACGGTTTTCCCGATTCCAAATCGAGAGGCGGTAACCCTTCAGGGCCGGGCCTTGACTTCTACCGGCTCGTGCAGGGTGCCCAGGGCACGATGGGTGTCGTTACCTGGACGCACCTCAAGATCGAATGGATGCCGAAGATCGATAAGATATATTTCGCACCCATTACCGATCTGGCTTATGCTATCGAATTTCTTCACCGGATACTTCCCCGCAGAATAGGCCAGGAGTGCCTGCTCCTCAACAATATCGATATGGCCGCGATTCTCGCCGAGGAGTTCCCGGTTGATTTCGAAAGGCTCGCTGCAACGCTTCCTCCGTACACCCTCATCCTTGTGATCAGCGGTCTGGCCCGGAGGCCGGAGGAGAAGATCGCCTATGAGGAAAAGTTCTTAACCGAAGTAGTGCGTAACGAATTCCGGGACATGAGCCTTACCGATACGCTGCCCGGCTTTCCCGGCGCAGCTCGCAAGCTCCTGCCGATGCTCCGCAAACCCTGGCCCGCAGACAAACCATATTGGAAGAACCAGTGGAGAGGTGCATCCCAGAGCCTCTTTTTCATAGCGCGCCCCGAATCGGCTCCTCTCTTTATCGATGTGGTCGAAGAAGTGGCAGCCAGGCATGGCTATCCCATAAGCGATATCGGCGTGTACGTCCAGCCGATCGAACATAACCGGGCCTGCCACCTGGAGTTCACCTTCTTCTATGAAAAGCATGAGGCAGAGGTGATCTCCAGTCTCTACCGCGATGCTGCTTCCGCATTGATGAACGAAGGGGCATTTTTCTCAAGGCCGTACGGGGAGCTCGCCCCCATGGTCTATGAGCGCGCAGCCGGCTATGTAGCCGCACTAAAACGGGTAAAGAAGGTGTTCGATCCCAAGAACATCATGAACCCCGGAAATCTCTGTTTCTAAGGAGGAGACGATGCCTACCACGCACTTTAGCCTGGACATACAGAAACTCGATAATTTCGCCTATGACATGAGCCGTTGCATCAAGTGCAAAGGCTGCTACTGGGTTGAGCATACCTACATGCCCGGAGTCAGATTCTCTACGCGCTGCCCGAGCAACACCTGGAATGACTTTGACGCGTACGGCGCCTTCGGCAAGATGCGGATCGGTCTTGCAATGATCGAAGGCAGGCTGAAATGGTCCCCTAAATTGTTGGAGATCATCTATGCTGATCCGCTCTGCGGAGCATGCGACGTGGGTTGCAAGAGAAATCTCGACCTCGAGATCGGCCTGGGGTTAGAGGCCATGCGGGTGAAGGCGGTGCAGGATGGCGCCGGTCCCATGCCTGCCCATAAGAAGATTGCCGAGAACATTGCAAAAGCTCATAACCAGTTCGGGGCGGCACACGAGAACCGGAAGAAATGGCTCACGACCGATTTCAAGGTTGCAGAGAAAGCCGACCTCCTCTACTTTGTGGGCTGCGCAGCCTCTTACGTACATCCGGAGATAGCCAGAGCCACTGCAAAGGTTCTCAACGCCTCCAACAAGCCCTTTATGCTCATGAAGGATGAATGGTGCTGCGGCAACACGCTCTTCTCCGTCGGCATGCTGGACGAGGCACGTGCGCTCGCCAAAAGGAATATCGAAGCCGTCAAAGCATCAGGCGCGAAGAAGGTGCTCTTAACCTGTGCGGAAGGGTACCGCATGTGGAAGGTCGATTACCCGAAACTCCTCAATATCGCCACTGCGGACCTCGGCTTTGAAGTGGTCCATTTTGTAGAGGTTGCTGACGAGGCCTTGAAGAATGGTTCCCTGAAGCTCTCCAAGACCCAAGACGTGAGGCTCGCCTATCACGATGCCTGCGGCATCTCGCGGCTTGCCGATCCCTGGACGCCGTATACAGGCGAGCGGGGCTGGATGGGTATGGTAAACCCGCGCCTGAAGCGGCGCCGGGGAACGAACGGCCTCTATGCGCAGCCGAGGAATCTTTTGGCTGCCATCCCGGGGGTCCGCTTTGTGGAGATGCCCCGGACAAGGGAGAACTCCTTCTGCTGCGGCGCGGGCAGGGGCACCAAAGAGGCCTTTCCCGATCTCGCCTCCTTCTCGGCGAGACACCGCCTGGAAGAGGTGCGGGAAGTGGGCGCGGAAGCCCTTGTCTCGGCTTGTCCCTGGTGCAAGAGCAACTTTGCTCAGGCGGTCAGAGAGCACGGGGATAACATCAAGGTACTCGACATAGCCGAGCTGATCTCGGCTTCGCTGTGAGGAGGTGAACCCATGGGTATAGCGAAAAGAGCATATAATGCGTTTGAGTGCGTTGTCGGTCCCAACTATATAACCGATGATCCTGCGATCTGTGAAGGCTACCGTTCCGGGCCGGGAGGCTATGAGAGCGGTTTGGGTTACGAGCGGGTCATGACCAAGATACCCGCGTGCGTTGTCCTTCCCCGGAGCACCGAAGAGGTGCAGCGCATCGTGAAAATCTGTAACCGCTACAGCATACCGTACGTTCCCTACAGTACCGGCTTTTACGGTCCCCGTTCGCACTGCCACGTGGAGAACGAGTTGCTCATCGATATGAAGCGCCTCAATGACTTCGAGATCGACGAGAAGCATATGTATGCCGTGGTCGGAACCGGCGTCATTTACTCTCCGCTCCAGGAAGAGGCGATGAAACGCGGCATGTACGTGATTATCGGCGGCGGCGGCGCCCAGGCGTCGGTCGTCGCCAACCTGATCGGTGACGGCTGGTCGCCGCTCTCTCACCGGATCGGTCTTCCTCACCGCCGCATTCTCGGTACTGAACTGGTGCTTCCCGATGGTGAACTGGTAAAGATGGGCTCACTTGCCGTGGGTGACGATCCCTTCTGGGGAGACGGACCCGGTCCCGATCTTCGGGGCCTGCTCAGAGGCTTCACAGGACTGCGCGGCTGTCTGGGTATCGTGACCAAAATGGCTGTTAAGCTTCTGCCTTTCCAGCCGGAGAAACCGATGCCGACCGGCATCGCGCCCAACACGGCCCTGGCGCTTCCGGAACATCGCATGAAGTGGATCAACTATCAGGTGCCGAACAAGGCCGCTCAGGTCAAGGCCATGTTCGAGATTTCGAAGGCTGAGATTGCGGGGGCCGTCACAAAAGTTCCGCTCTTCTGGCGGGCAATTGCCAAAGCCGAATGCAAAGAAGATTTCTGGGATCTCTGGGGTAAGGAGAGCGAAGAGACCGTTAAGAACTTTCATATCGTCCGGGTATTGCTCATCGGCTTTACCTCGGAAGAGCAGATGAAGTACGACGAGAACGTGCTCAACGATATCATGGCAGAGCTAGGGTCGAAGCCCCGCGCCACAAAGCCATCGGATGAGTCCTGGATCAAGAATGCTGATTCGGCGGGCATGTGGCTCATGTGCGGCTCGTATGTCTCAGTTGACTACATCATCGAGACGCTCTCTCACGCTGTGCAGCACGGCGAGGCCTATGCGGACCTCAAGAAGAAGTACACACCGCCGCTTATGCCGGACTACGGAGATCCGGGCTGGTTCCAGAGCTTCGAGCTGGGTCACCAGGGTTACTCCGAGTTCCTCGTTTACTGGGACCAGGACGAGGATACGACGGGCGTAGACCACTTCTATGTCGAGACATCCAAGATGAATATCAAGAACCGGTTCTATACCTCACTCCTTGGCCCTCACCAGCCGCTCTATCTCACCGGTCCCCAGTACGGGCCCAACTACCATCACTGGCTTCTCAAGGTGAAAGATGAGTTCGATCCCCTGTGGGTCTGCCACCCTCCGACACCGCTGGCCCATGATGTTTTTGTGGAAAGGGCCGAGTGGATGAAGTCGATCAAGGATTGGGAGGTTCCGAAGAAGTTCCCCATGCCCAAGTGGGAATAGAAAACAGCGTAACACGGGGCGGATACGGATATCCGCCCCGTTTGCTATCAGCGGTCAGCTATCAGCCTGCGCTTCATACCCCCGGATCAATCAGCTTTGTCGTTTGTGGATTTCTTGCTTAATTTGCTGAGTCGTTGTAGATTAGAAAAAAGTCCTCCAACGTGAGTATGCCAGCCTCAGGACGAGCAGGGAGAGTGCGGCGACCAGTTTGATGAAAATCACTACCGCCATCCTGGAATCGATCATCGATTCCCTTTCCGCAGGGATCTGGATAGTCAACTCAGATCTCGAAATCAAATGGATAAATACACGCGCGTTTCGATGCCTCTGCCGTGAGGAATTGGCAGCGTTGGAGGATAGACGCTGCTTCAGGAAGATCTTCGGTATGCGAGAGGTGTGCGAAGATTGCCCTGTTCTAAGAACCTTCCAAAGCGGCCACACGGAACATCTTGACATCAAGCTGGAATACGAGGGTCAGTCAAAACATTTTCTGCTGACGGCAACCCCGTTGCAGCAGAAAGGGCAGAAATCGTTCACCAACGTCATCGAGATGATCCAGGATGTAACCATGCACCAGAGGATCGGAGAAGAGCTCCGCCGACTCAACGAACTGCAGACGGCCATCATCGACAATGCTCCGGTCGCTATATTCACCATTGATAAGAAGGGCGTCTTTACAAGTGTTAATCCTGCGCTTGCCACAATCTCGGACCTCGGTTTCAGGGCACACGAGAAACTTATCGGCTTTAACTGGCTCGAGAATCCCTACACCATAAAGTGCGGTCTTGCAGAGCGCATACGAAGGGGACTCGAGGGGGAACCATTCCAGCTCGACGATTTTCCTTTTGTCACGTACCGGGGGAGAAGTCAATACCTGAATTTCAAAGGGGTGCCGCTGCTCGACAAGAAGGGTGAGGTAGAGAGCCTGCTCTGCATCATCGAGGAGACAACAGACAGGGTTAAGACCAAAGTGCAACTGATTCAGGAAGCGAGGATGTCTGCAATAGGAAGACTCGCCACAGGGGTCGCCCATGAATTGAGCAATCCATTAGCGACCATAACAGCACATTCGGAACTGGCCCACGAGCTTCTGGAGCGAAGTGGCGGCAGCCCTCTGAAAGCCGATGATCTGCAGGACCTCTCCGAATATCTTGAAGTGATCCAGGAGCAGGCGTTCCGGTGTAAGAAAACCATCAGAAATCTGCTCGACTTGAACCGCAGAGATGGATTTGAAACTGGGCCGATCGACCTTCGGCGACTGGTGGACGATCTTATCGATCTCATCAATTTTAAGAAGATGAAGATACGACTGGTGAAAGACCTTCCAGAAGACATTCCTCGCGTACGGGGAGATCTTTATGCGCTGCGCCAGACGTTTCTGAATGTCTTGAATAATGCGATTGATGCTGTTGAAGATCTCGCCGACGCTCAAATCTCCATCAAGGGCTTTGTGGAAGGAGCGTTCATTCGAATCGAGATTGAGGATAACGGGGAAGGCATCCCGGAGAACATAGTCGATTTGGTTTTTGAGCCTTTCTTTACGACCAAGGGCGCGCAGAAGGGCACTGGCCTGGGTTTGACGCTTTGTTATGAATTCCTGAGTAAAATGGGTGGCACCATCGAGGTAAGCAATCGGTCAGGGTGGAGGGAGTGTATGTCGCATCAGACTCTCGCCCATGGACGCAGGATGAGAAGGTGGAGCGAACGGGATGATTCGTGTACTCATCGTTGACGACGAGACGCGCCTGGCCGAGGCGTTCGGTAAGAAGCTGACGCAGGAAGGCATGTCCGTTTCGATCGCATTCAGCGCTGCGGAAGCCCTTGCGATGGCGAAGAAGGAGGCTTTCGACGTCGCTGTTCTGGACATACGATTGACAGATATGGACGGCATAGGCCTCCTGGCGAAGTTGAAGGAAATACAGCCTCTGCTGGAAGTCATTATGCTGACCGGGCACGCATCGGTCGATACAGCGATCCGGTCGATGAAACTCGGAGCATACGACTATCTCACGAAGCCGACAAAATTATCGGTACTTTCGAAAGTGATTGTGAAGGCTCACGAAAAGAAAGCGTTGAGAGAAAAGAATATCATCCTTGAGGAGCAGCTTCATCGTGCCGAGTTCAGAGACGACTTCGTCGGGGAAAGCGGACCCGTGGGGGAAGTGAAACGGCTCATTTCAGTGGTAGCATCGACCAACACGCCCGTTCTGATTGTCGGCGAAACCGGGACCGGAAAAGAACTTGTGGCGCGCGCAGTCCACGACATGAGTCATCGTGCACATAATCCGTTCGTGGCTGTTAATTCGAGCACGTTCCAGGAAGCTATCCTGGAAAGCGAGCTATTCGGGCATAAGAAAGGAGCGTTTACCGGAGCAGAGGCTGACAAGCTGGGTCTGTTGGAAATTGCAAACGGAGGCACGTTCTTCATGGATGAGGTAGGCGATATGGGTTCTAACATCCAGGCAAAGCTGCTCAGAGTGCTCGAATCAGGCGTTTTCAGGAAGGTGGGCGACACGAGAGAAATCAGGGTCGATGTTCGCTTCATGTGCGCCACCAACAGAAATTTGAGTCAGGATGTGGATGAGAAAAAGTTTCGCAAGGATCTGTTTTACAGGCTCAACACGTTTATGATTGCCGTTCCGTCTTTGAGGGAACGGAAGGCGGACATTCCACTCCTGGTGGACTACTTTCTTCGAAAGCTGGCGAGAGGCGGTATCTCTAAAACGGTCTCATCCGAAACAATGCGCGCACTGCTCAATTATCGGTGGCCGGGCAATGTGAGGGAACTGGCCAATGTGCTGGAGAGAGCGGTGCTGCTTTCCGGTACGCGGCCTGAGGTAGCGCTCGACCTGTTACCGGAAAACGTCCTTGCCAACGCGGAACCGGTTGATCATCGGCACGATGGCTACCATCCCGGCCGAGGCGTGGTCGGACTCACCGTAATGGAAAAGACGTACATCGAAGATGTCCTCAGATCGGTGGGTGGCAATAAGAGCAAGGCTGCGCGCCTCCTCGGGATCAGCCGTAAGAGGCTTTACAGTAAAATCAACGAGGCATAGACTTTGGCAGAAAGATGCCGGGCAGGATTCTGTCGAGAAATTCCTCTAGGACCTCTGCAGCAGCTTCCTCCCGATCAGCACCTTCTCCACCTCCTTGGTGCCTTCGAAAATTTCCAGCACCTTAGCATCCCTCCAGTAATGCTCCACATCATATTCTTTCAGGATGCCGTAGCCTCCGTGGAGCTGTATCGCTTCGTCGGAAACCTTGACCGCTATCTCGCACGTGTACCATTTGGCCATGGCGATGAGCGCAGGGTCTATTTCACCTCGATCCACCGCGAGAGCCGCTCGGTACAGAAGACTCCTGCCCGCCTCCACAAGCGTCGCCATCTCGGCAATTTTGGCCTGCACGATCTGGAGACCGGCCAGAGGGCCGCCAAACGCTCTTCTCTTGCGAACATGCGCTATTGCTTTATCGAGCGCTCCCTGAGCAGTGCCTACGGCAAGGCCTGCGCCTCCATCAAGACGCGCGCGGTTGAAGAAATCCATGAGCTGGTAGAATCCTCTGCCTTCGGCGCCCACGAGGTTTTCCGTCGGCACCCGCACGTCTTTGAAGGCTACCTCGCAGGTGTCGGAACACCTGATGGAGAGCTTGCCGTGCAGCCGGTTGGCTTCGTAACCCGGTCGATCTGTTTCCACGATGATCGTGCTGAGGCGGTCGTGTTTCTTCGGGTTTTTCGGGTCGGTGACGCAAAGTACCAGAATGAAGTTCCCTACGCTGCCGTTGGTGATGAAGATCTTGTTTCCTGATATGCGATACTCGTTTCCGTCTTTGACGGCCGTGGTGGTGATAGCCGCGACATCGCTTCCTGCATCCGGTTCCGTCGATGCCATGCCCGCGCGCCACTTTCCTTCGCAGACGGGACGAAGGTATTTCTGTTTCTGAGCTTCTGTTCCGAAGAGCTTTATCAGCTGGGTACCGAAGTAGGAGGCGACCATGCACTGGGCGATGCCCGTATCCACCCGGGCGAATTCTTCTATGACGAGGCACTGTTCGAAGTGGCCGAGTCCTGCGCCCCCGTACTGCTCCTCGATGAACAGGCCGAGGAAGCCCAGGTCCGCTGCCTTTTTCCACAACGTATCGTCGAACTGCTCCTTCTCATCCAGCTCCCGGGCCACGTCCCTGAACTCCTTCTCCGCGAATTCGCGTGCAGCCTGCTTGATGTCTCTCTGTTCCGGGGTAAGCTCGAACATGGGAACCTCCTTGGGTCTTGTTCAGCAGAATGTGTTCGGTCTACCGATACAAGTGCTGTGCCAGCGCGAGCGCCTCTTCAAGATTGGGTACGTGGCTGTTGCGGGAAAAGGATATGACAGGGTCGCGCAGAAATATTCGAGGTGAGACGAAAGTGTATATTCCGGAAACAGGTGTAGCGAAAAGAGTCAGCCGGTGCAACCAGGCCTCTCACGGGATGCGTGCGGGTTGCAAAGAGGTCAAGGTCCAAATTGAGCCTGTTTTTGAGGTGGGACAACGGCTGAGTGCGCACTACAACAAGTTCTCTGAGTCATGCTTTGGTAGGGATTGTATACAGTGCGCACTACGTTCCAGGGATGAAAAGATCCATTGAAGCCGGGCATTGTAATTGCTCTTCCAGATTGAGGGACTTAAAGGGGATGTTGTATCAAAAGGCCACGAGCCTTGCGTTCTGAGAAAAGCGTTCGTGCAGGGTTCTACTGTAGACTCCTCCCGAACAGGAGATAAGAGATGACCATAGGAGATTTGCTTTCGAGAAATGCCCATAAATTTCCGGGCAAGCTGTCACTTGTCTCAGAAGAGATTTCAATGAATTACCGTACGTTGAACGAGCGGGTGAATCGTCTTGCCAACTCTCTCATCGACGCAGGACTGAAGAAGGGAGACAGGATCGGGGCCCTCGTGCACAACTCTCACCAGTTTTTCGAAATCTATTTTGCCGCGGCAAAGACAGGTGGTATTTTCTGCCCTTACAATAATCATCTTAAGGGAGCGGAACTGAGAGATGTAATCGATTATTCTACGCCGAAGTTTCTTTTTGTCGACAGAGATTACGTAGATATGATTGCAGCGCTCAAATCCGGATTGGCCACCGTGGAGCGATATATCTGCCTGCAGGCAGCAGGGCAGCCGTTCATGGAGCAGTACGAGACCATGCTCTCCGGAGGGAATGTTGACGAGCCCGCGAGCCCGGTGCGTGAAGATGATGCTCTGTCCATCTTCTTCACTGCAGGTACCACCGGAAGGCCGAAAGGTGCGGTGAGGACGCACCGCCACCTGCTGTCGGATGCAATTGCAGGTGTGATTGAGTTGAAGGTAGACTACGATGAAAAGGTGCTGATCACGTTCCCTCTTTACCACGTGGCGGGTGAGGACAACATCGTGCGTCACATGTTCATGGCGAACAGTTTCTACATCAAGCGCGAAGGCGGCTTCGACCCGGTGGAGATCCTCCGGTACATAGCTCAAGAGAAGATCACGCGCTGCCAGATGGTGCCGACCATGATCCACAGCCTTCTTCAGATATCGGATATCGGCCAGTTCGATCTCGGGAAGCCTGCGCCTCATCCTGTATGCTGCTGCGCCGATGCCGGTGGAGCTGCTGAAGCGGGCTCTGGCCGTTTTCCCCTGCGGTTTTGCGCAGCTCTACGGACAGACGGAAAGCGGACCTCTCACGACGGTATTGAGACCGGAGGACCATATTTTAGATGGATCGGAAGAAAGACTGAAAAGGCTTGCCTCCTCAGGAAAAGCGGTGGTGAACTACGAGATCAGAATCGTGGACGAGCAAGATCAGGATGTGCCGGCAGGGGAAGTCGGTGAGATTATAGCCCGCAGCGAAGCCATGATGAAGGAATACTGGCAGATGGCTGAGGAGACTGCAAAGAAGCTGAAGAACGGCTGGCTCCATACAGGGGATTTGGGTCGTATGGATGAGGAAGGGTTTGTCTACATCGTGGAGAGGAAAAACGATCTGATTATTTCCGGGGGGCGTCAACATCTACCCGAGAGAGGTGGAGGAGATATTATACCGGCACCCTGCGGTGTCAGAGGCATCGGTTGTGGGGATTCCCGATGAGCACTGGGGAGAGGTCGTGAAAGCAGTCATCGTGCTCAATGACGGAACTCAGGCGACCGAGTCAGAGATAAAAGAATTCTGCGGCCAATACCTGGCCGGGTACAAAAAACCTAAGAGCGTGGACTTCTGGAAAGAGCTGCCGAAAAGTCCGCAAGGTAAAGTGCTCAAGAAGGAGATACGCGCGCATTATGCACAACAGACAGACAGGTAATACCAATTTGATTTCAAGCTGGAGACCGAGGCGGCAGCGAGGAGCCGACGAAGGCGTACCTCGGGGTACGTCGAGGAGAGCGACGCAGCGACAACGAAGGTATACACTTGAAGGCGAATTGGTATAAGTCCCTGCCCGACAGGTCTGAAGTTCGGAGCAGGGAACAAATAATAAGGAGGAGTATTATGGAACGATCGGTGTTCGTCAAGGCTATTCTTCTTGTCTTCATGCTTGCCCTTCTAGTTGCGCCGGGAGTGAGCCTGGCGCAGCAAGCACCTGTTACACTGAAGGTGGTGCACTTTTTCCCGACCGGGCATCAGCAGCACGTGCTTCTTGATCAATGGAGCAAAGAGCTCGAAAAACGGACCAACGGTAAGGTGAAAGTAACCGTCTACCCGAGTGGCGTGCTTGCCCCCGCTCCCCAGATTTATGATGCGGTGACAAAGGGCATCGCGGATGTGGGTGATCATGTCCTGGGTTACACTGTGGGCCGGTTCCCGCTCATGGAGGGCATCGATCTTCCCTTCGGCTACCCGAACGGCACCGCCGCAACAAAGATGGTCAATGCATTTTACGCGAAATTCAAACCGAAGGAAATGGAAGGCGTGAAAGTCCTCTGGTTCCACGCCCAGGGGCCGGGTATTCTTCATACCAGAAGCAAGCCGGTGCAAAGTCTTGAAGACCTTAAAGGCATGAAGATCAGAACCTTTGGATCAAATGCTAAATTCATGTCGAACCTGGGCGGAACGCCGGTTGCGATGCCCATGACCGACGTGTATGACGCCCTTTCTAAGGGCGTGGTAGAAGGACTTTTTGCTAATTACGAGGCCATAGAAGGCTTTGCGCTTGCGGACCAGATTAAGTGCTCCACCGAGAATTATGATTCCGCGTATACGGCCGTCTTCCTGGTCTGTATGAACAAGAACAAGTACAATTCCTTGCCGAAGGATGTTCAGGTGGCCATCGACCAGATGAGTCCGGAGTATATCGATAAGTTCGCGAAGATGTGGGAACAGATCCAAAAGAGCGGAAAGGATCTACTGACAAAGAGAGGGAACAAGTTCATCACGCTTTCCAAGGAAGAACAGATGCGCTGGGCAGACAAGGCGAAGCCGCTCATCGACGAGTACATAAAGAACATGCAAGCGAAAGGCTTGCCTGGCGACGAGGCGGTCAAGTTCATCCGGGACTATCTGAAACCTTACAGGCAGTAACTGCAGCGGGAAGCTGCATCTACCGGGGAGCACTATCCGGGCGCTCCCCGGTAAATTCTGTGACTCTGGGGGCAGCTATGCGAATTTTCCTGCTGTTTGTCAGGCGTGTAAGTAGGTTTACCAACTGGGTCGGCGGCATCATACTCGTGTTGATGATGCTCCTCACCGTGATGGACGTCGTGCTGCGCTACCTCGGCAAGGGCTTTACCGGCACCTTCGAGCTGATGTCTTTCGGTGGCGCCCTGGTGGTCGGTTTAGCCATCGCCCAGACGTCTCTGGATAATGGGCACGTCAACGTGGATATTCTGACGCAGGGGTTGGGATTGCGCGCCGGTCGCATATGCCTGGTCGTTACCAAGCTGATAGGGATCGCAATGTTCCTCCTGCTCGCATGCTCCTTCTTTATGAAGGGGAACGAACTCTTCGCGGCCGGAGAGGTATCGCTTACGCTTCACGTGCCGTTCTATCCCGTGGCGTACGGCTTGGGGCTGTGCAGCATTGTCGAGTGTCTCGTGCTCCTGTGTGACATTCTCAAGTCTGTGACTGGAGTGGAATCATGAATGAAGTGACGATAGGTATACTTGGGTTACTGCTGCTTTTATGCCTGTTTATGACGGGCATAGAATTGGCCTTCGCGATGACGGTGATCGGGTTCGTCGGATTTGGCTTGCTCAATTCCTTCGACACAGCGTTGGGCCTGCTGGCAAATGATTTCCTCGACTCTCTTGCGTCTTACGGCTTGACCGCCATACCCCTTTTTGTATTCATGGGTCAAATTGCCTTTAATGCGGGCATAGCCAAGCGATTATACGATTCGACCCACAAGTTCGCCGGGCATATCCCTGGCGGCCTTGCCGTCGCGACCGTGATCGGCGCCACTGTCTTCAAGGCAATCTGCGGGTCTGTTGTGGCGACCTCTGCTACCTTCGCGAGCGTTGCGGTCCCGGAAATGGATCGCTACAACTACAGCAGAAAATTGTCCACGGGTATTGTGGCGACTGTGGGAACGCTGGGGGTGTTGCTCCCGCCCAGCGTGACGCTGATAGTCTTCGGTATCATCTCGCAGCAGTCTATCGGTAAGCTCTTCATGGCGGGCATTTTTCCGGGTCTCATCATGTCATTCTTTTTCATCGTCATTATTTTCGGCTGGTGCAGGCTGAACCCGACTCTGGGGCCGAGAACCGATAGATCCTCCTGGCCGGAGAGAATGAAGTCGCTTCCCAGCGTGGTGTGGCCCATTGTCATATTCCTCGTGATCATCGGCGGGCTCATGAACGGAGTATTTACTCCTACAGAAGCGGGGAGCGTCGGCGCATTCGCCGTGCTCGTTCTGTGCGTCGCAAAAAGAGATCTGGGCCTGAAGGGCTTCATTAAATCAGTCGAGGAAGCGCTCCGCACTGCATGCATGGTGCTCCTGCTTATCGCAGCCTCATCCGTCCTCGGTCACTTTATTGCGGTTACGAATATCCCCCAGGTCACGGCGGAATGGCTGACCGGGCTACCGCTACCCCGCGCCCTGATCATGATCTTTATCTTCCTGATCTATCTTCTGGGCGGCTCATTCGTCGACGACCTGGCGTTTATGATTCTGGCTACGCCCATATTCTTTCCCGTTATTACCAAGCTGGGCTATGATCCGATATGGGCAGGCATTATGATAGGCCTGACCGTCTGCATCGGCTCCGTCATTCCGCCGGTGGCCATCTGTGTTTTTGTCGTGCGAAACATAACAAAAGCGCCGATGGGGGTAATCTATGCCGGAGTTTATCCGTTTCTCGTCAGCATGATCATCGCGATGATACTGTTGTTCATATTTCCTCAGCTTGCCACCTACTTGCCAGGACTGCTGATGAAATAAAGGCGGTGCGCGAAATGAGAGCGGTCTCGAGAGGCGTGGTGGAAGCGTGAAGCCATTAGAAAATGAGAGCTGAATTGTGTTAAACTACAGGCGATAGGCAGCAGATCGCTCAACCGCTTCTCGCTCTCGTCGCGCGACCACATCGACCAATCTGCAACAACCTTGCATTGAGGAGGCCTTAAGATCCCTTGAACAGTGAACGAGTCATAGCTTGCATGCAGTGTGGAAAGTGCACCGGAAGCTGTCCCGAGGCAGGAAAAACGCCCTTCAACATCAGGATGATCATCAGAAAAAAGCAGTTTGAGCGTGCAATCGATGAGGGCCTTCCATGGTACTGCACTTCCTGCAACACCTGTACGATACGCTGCCCGCGTGACGTGAAGCCTTCGGAGGTTATCATCGACCTTCGATCCGTGCTCATTGAAGATGGCCGTATACCCGCCACTATTCAGAAAGCCCTTGAGAACACGTTTGTCCAGAAGAATCCCTGGGGAAAGCCGCGCAGCAAGCGTGCCGACTGGACCGCCAAGGTGGATTTCGACATTCCCCACATTTCCGAGACGAAAGAGAAGCGCCTTCTCTTCACGTGTTGCATTCAGGCAT
Organism: uncultured delta proteobacterium; assembly: GCA_963825005.1. Classification (GTDB taxonomy): domain Bacteria; phylum Desulfobacterota; class Syntrophorhabdia; order Syntrophorhabdales; family WCHB1-27; genus JADGQN01. Next base: position 98,592 of record CAWGRP010000014.1, read on the forward strand.
ACGATCCCCGGTGCATGGTAATACCGGCGAATGTCTCCCGGCTGCTCCATGCTGCCGGCGTGGAGTTCGGTATTCTCGGCGAGGAAGAAGCATGCTGCGGCAACGAGATCAGAAGGATGGGGGAAGCGGGCCTCTTCGAGGAGCTGCGTGAAGAGAACGGGGCGAATCTCAAGAAATATGGCGTGAAGGAGATTATCGCCTTATCACCCCACTGCATGAATACGTTCAGGAAAGAGTACGGAGATCTCGGGATACCCGTCACCCATTATTCTGAAGTACTAAAGGGCCTGTTTGAGAGCGGAGCGCTCAAGTTGCAGCGCCGTTATGATAAGAAGGTCGTCTATCATGATCCCTGTTTTCTCGGCAAACAGAATGCGCTCTTCGATGAGCCGAGGGCATTGCTTGCCAGAGCCCTTGCTACAGAGCCGCTTGAATTCTCGCGCATGCGGGAGAATTCTTTGTGCTGCGAAGGCGGCGGCGGAAGAATGTTCTTCGATGTTGAGACTACCTACCAGCGGAACAGCGAAACGCGCGTGAAAGAAGCAGTCGAAATGGGCGCCGAGGTGATTGCGACGAGCTGCCCTTTCTGTGTGATGAACCTTGAGGATCCTGCAACTGAGAAGGGATTAGCGGTGAAAGAAGTATCAGAAATTCTCGTGGAGGTTATCTGATATGGAAATAGTGGTCTTTACTAAGAGGGTGCCTGTAACGCAGGAAGAAGAGCTGCGCATCCTGGAAGAAGGCAAGTCCGTTGATCTTGCCAAACTGCCCTGCAGGATGAATGACTGGGACAACTACTCAGTGGAGGAGGCGGTAAGAATCGTAGAGAAGAGTGGTGGCGGCGTTACCAGCGTTGCAATAGGCGATGCAGAATCCGATGAGGTACTGAGACGGGCCATAGCCATGGGCGCACGGGACGGCTTCCTTCTGGAAGCACCGGAAGTCCTACAAGATCCTTTTGCGAGAGCAACGCTTGCCTATACCTTTCTGAAGAAGGAGAACATCCCGTTCGACGCACTATTAACGGGCGTGCAGGCTGAGGATGACCAGTTTGCCTGTTTCGGCGGAATACTTGCGGCTATGTTCAAGATTCCATATGCTGCTCAGGTGATCGGCATAGACAGTGTGGAGAAGGATCATGCTGTTGTGCGAAGGGAATTGGAGGGAGGTCTTCAGGAGCGCGTGAAAATATCCTTTCCTTGCGTGCTCTCCATACAGAGCGGCATAAATGAACCAAGATATGTCTCTATCATGGGCGTGCGCAAGGCGTCAAAGGTAGAGAGGAAGGTTTTCAAGGCAGACAACTATAATGAGAATGTGAAGAGCCTGATTGAAATCACCAGATGGGTCTATCCGCCGAAGAAAGAAGGGGCTTCAATGCTTACCGGCGATATGGGCGAGGTCTGCACCAAGCTCCTTGGACTGCTGAAAGAGAAGGGGGTGTATCAATGAATGGCCCGAGCTATGTTCTCGTAGTAGCTGAAGTGAGACGGGGTCTCTTTGAAGAGAGAAACCTCGACACCATAGGTCTTGGAAGACTCCTGGGCAGACCGGTTTCTCTTCTGGTTCCCGAGAATGCCAGCGGCATAGATAACGCAACGGTTGATAAAGTGCTGGAAGTAAACACCGATGAAGGAAGCTTTCAGAACCCTCTTACCATGGTGTCGATTCTTGCAACTATTTTTGAAAAGAACGGGAAGCCGGATTATATCCTTTTCACCCATTCATCGATGGGAGCGGAGTGCGCTGCATATGCTGCCGGCTATTTGTCCGTGCCGATCGTTACGGATGTGAACGGTTTCGACAAAGAGACGTCCACGTTTTATAAGAGCTATTATTCGGACAAAGTATTCGCTCAATTCAAATGCGCAGCGACCCCTTCGATCCTGACGATCCGGAGCGGCAGTTTCCGGGAACACGTGACCCGCAATGCTGCAGCGCGCAGCTCGTGGAGAGTGTTGGCGCCGTCACTCCGGCAGAAGGAAGAACCTTTATGGATTATGTCGAGGAGACGGGAGGGACCGTCGACATAACCAAAGCAGACTTCCTTCTCTCTGTGGGCAGGGGAATAGGCAGCAAAGATGAGATCCCGCGTTACGAGGAGCTTGCCCAACTCATGCGGGCCGTGCTTTCCTGTTCGAGGCCCGTGGTTGATAAGCTGTGGCTTCCCAAGGAGCGGCAGGTCGGCACCTCCGGCAAGACGGTAAAACCGAAGGTGTATCTTGCCATGGCTATAAGCGGGGCTTTTCAGCACATCGCCGGCATGAAGGATGCGGACTGCATCATCGCCATCAATAAGGATCCCGAAGCTCCCATCTTCCAGTACGCGAACTTCGGAATCGTTGCCGATGTAAATAAATTGAGAGAGAAGCTCATCGAAACAGTAAAAGGCTCATGACCGAAAAGAATGTCCTCGTTGTAGGCGGAGGGATCGCAGGCATCACTGCCGCCCTGGAGCTTGCCTCGGGCGGCGTCCACGTAACGCTGCTCGAAGCCGGTCCGTCTATCGGCGGAAGAATGATACAGCTCGATAAGACCTTCCCCACACTCGACTGCTCCACGTGTACTCTTTCGCCAAAGATGGTGGAAGTCTCCCTCAATCGTACTATTGAGATTCTCTCGTGGGCGACGCCGCTGGAAGTCAAAAAAACGGGCAAGGGATTTCACGTTACGATCCTCAAGAAGGCCCGTTACGTCGATACCAAGAAGTGCACTGCCTGTGGCTCCTGCTGGCCGGTATGCCCTGTGGTGATGAAAAGCGAATTCAATATGGGCACCGGTCCGAGAAAAGCAATCTACATCCCTTTTCCACAGGCCATACCTAACAAAGCGTCCATCGACAAACGCGAAGAGCGTCCCTGCAAAGCTGCGTGCGTCGATGCATGCCCCATCCATACGAATGTGCTCGGATACCTTAAGCATATCAGCGAAGGACGATTTCAGGACGCATACATGCTCATCAGGGCGACTAACCCGTTTCCTTCGGTCTGCGGGAGGGTCTGCTATGCGCCCTGCGAAAGCGCCTGCAACAGGGGCCAAATGGATGAGCCCCTTGCGATCCGGGACCTCAAGCGTTTTGCGGTTGATCGGTTTGATATAGCTTCTCTTGAGGTGCCCCAGATAACGAAGACCCAGAAGAAGGTGGCTGTCATCGGGGCAGGACCGGCGGGTCTTGCCTGTGCCCAAGCACTTGCCATGGAGGGCCATGAGGTAACTGTTTTTGAGGCGCTCCCCGAACCCGGCGGCATGTTGCGCTACGCCATACCTGAATACAGGCTTCCAAAGGATGAATTGAAAAAAGAGATCGATTATATCGAGAAGCTCGGCGTCACTATCCGATGCGGAATCGAGGTCGGTAGAGATATCAGCCTTGATACCATAAAGTCCGATTTTGACGCTGTTTTCATAGGCACCGGTGCTCCTCAGGGATTGCCTCTGGGTGTGGAAGGAGAAGATCTATCCGGTGTGATCGACGGCATACGCTTCCTTCGCGCGGTGAATAGTGGAGAGACCGTGAAAACCGGCGCCAGGGTTGCCGTTATCGGCGGCGGCAACACCGCCATTGACTGCGCGAGAACTGCGAAGCGCCTTGGAAGCAGTTCCGTAAAGCTGATCTATCGCAGGACCCGGGATGAGATGCCTGCAGCGCCGGAAGAGATAGACGGGCTTCTGCACGAAGGTATAGAGATAGAGTTCCTCACGACACCGGTGCGTTTCAGTGGTGAGAACGGGATACTTTCAAACATGGAGTGCATCCGGATGGAATTAGGCGACACGGACGAAAGCGGCCGCAGACGCCCGGTCGTCATTGAGCATTCTGAATTCTCTATCCCCGTGGATTCGGCCATCACAGCTCTCGGCCAGGGAGTCCAGACCACGTTTACGGAGACGATCGGGCTGTCCCTTGGCGGAAAGGGTACAATCGGGATCGACCCCTTAACAGGAATGACCAATGTTGCGGGAGTGTTTGCGGGCGGCGATGTCTGTACCGGGCCTGCCTATGTGGTTGATGCTATTGCCGCAGGCCAGAAGGCGGCCGTATCGATAAGCCGCTTTCTGAAAGAAGAAGAGATAACCGCAATAGACGGGAGACAGAGACCGCAAATACTGTCCGAATCTGAAGTGGCTGATCTCACATCGAGATTTCCCCGGTTGGAACGTGTCGCCATGCCTGAGGCAAGCGTCGAAGAAAGAGTGGCCAATTTTGAAGAGGTTGCTATCGGATATACGGATGATCAAGCCCGCGCCGAAGCGTCACGCTGCCTTGCCGGTCAGATAGAAGGATGCATTCAATGTGGAGAATGCGAGAGGGTTTGCGAAGTAAAGGCCGTGAATCATGCCATGACGGATGAGATCGTGGAGATGGAGTATGACAGCATCGTGCTCGCGCCTGGTTTTGACCTGTACGATCCGACTGAAAAGAGGGAATACGGTTATGGTACGCTGGAAGGGGTTATCACAGGAATCGAATTCGAAAGAATTTGCTCGGTGACCGGTCCGACCGGGGGAGATATACTGTTGAACGGGAAAGCCCCCAAGCGGTTCTATTTTATTCAGTGTGTCGGCTCCAGGGACAGGCAAACCGGAGCGCGGTTCTGTTCCAGGGTCTGCTGCATGTACACGGCAAAACATGCGAGCATCGTCAGGGACAGGATTAAAGACGCACAGATCTACGTCTCCTACATAGATGTGAGGGCTTACGGTAAGGGGTACGAAGAATTCTACAAGAGCACCCAGGAGAGTGGGACCTTCTATATACGCGGTATACCCGGAGAGATAACCAAGACGGACAACGGATTGCTGGTCAGAGTGGAAGACATGCTCAGCGGCGAGATGCTCGAGGTCGAAGTGGATGTCGTTGTCCTCGCGACAGGCGTGCGGCCGCGCAAAGGCACGGAAGAACTCTGCAGCCTCATGTCGACGGAACGGGACGAGTACGGCTTCATCAAAGTAGATTCCATACATCCGTCAAGAACGAATGTGGACGGCATCTTTGTCTGCGGTATGGCCTCCGGGCCAAAGGACATTCCTGACACGGTCGCCTCAGCGGGAGAGGCTGCAGCGAGTTGCATGGAATACATCATGGACGATGAAGACATCATCATGGAGGGCGGAGCCCGATCATGAAGTGTGGAATCTTTATCTGTCATTGCGGTCACAATATCAAACACACCGTTGACGTGAAAAAGCTGAGCGAGTACTTCAAGAACTATCCGGGCGTGACCGTCTCTGAGGATTATGTCTTTGTCTGCTCGGAGCCGGGGCAGGAGATGATCAGCAAGAGCATCGAAAAAGAAGGGCTTGACCGCGTCATCATCGCATCATGCACACCATCGCTCCACGGGGAAATGTTCAAAGACCTCCTAAAAAAATCAAATCTCAACCCCTTTCTTCTGAGAAGGGTAGGCATCAGGGAACACTGTTCGTGGGTGGGTGATGATATTGAGAAGAACACGGAGAAGGCAAAGAGACTGATACTGGCAGGCCTCTATTCGGCGGCTCATTATGTTCCTCTCGAAGAGAAGATGGTCGATGTAACAAAGTCTGCGCTCATTATCGGCGGCGGCGTATCGGGTTTGAGCGCAGCCTCGTTCCTCTCCAAGGCGGGCATGCAGGTGTGTCTGGTGGAGAAGCAAGCTGATCTGGGCGGCCACGTGAGGGGCCTTAAGAACGTGTGGCCTGCGCGCAAGGACGGCAAAGAGATTGTCGACGATCTGGTTAAAGAATTAGCTGCGAGGGATAACGTCGAGATATTCACGTCGACGACGATCAAAGACTTCGAGGGATTCTTCGGTAACTACCAGGTGACGCTCGAAACTCCGCAGGGTGAGACGAAACGTACGGTCGGAGGGGCGATTATAGCCATAGGATTCTCGCCATTTGATGCGGCTCTGAAACCGGAATTGAATTACGGGAAAGACAAAAGAATTATCACAACCCTTGATTTTGAACATAACGCAGACGCGCTGCAGCTTCCCGAGAAGCCAAGGGTCGCCATACTCCATTGCGTCGGATCCCGCGATGAGCAGATAGGCAAGCCATACTGTTCAAGGGTCTGCTGTATCAACGCGTTACGAGTGGGCGATGCGATTAAACGTACGTATAAGGACTCTTACGTTGAATCCTTCTATATGGACGTGAGAGCCCATCCCCGCGGAGGAGAAGAGTATTTCGAGGAGACCCAGGAAAAAGGTGTCCTTTTTACACGGGCGAATGTGGGTGAAGTAGTCCCTACACCTCAAGCTGTTGTGGTCCGCGGTGAGGACACGCTTTTCGGTGAGCTGTTCGAGCGGGAGTTCGATCTTGTCGTACTCTCCACAGGTATGTCTCATCCGGAGGACAGCAGGCTGATTGCCACGCTCCTCAAGATAACCCTCGATAAGGATAAGTTCTTCATGGAGGCGCATATCAAGCTCCGGCCTTTTGATACGGCGGTGAAAGGGATCTTTATTGCAGGATCGTGCTCCGGCCCGAAGGATATTGAAGAATCGATCAACCATGGAAGGGCTTCGGCGGTGAAACTCTTTGGTTTCCTGAACCTCGGCTTTGCCTATGTGGATCCCTTTATTTCGTATGTTAATCCGAAGAGGTGCAGCGGCTGCAGGATGTGCGAGCAAGCCTGTGTTGCAAAAGCGATAAAGTATGACGAGACAAAAAGGGTCGTCCATGTGGAGGAAGCGGCCTGCATGGGCTGTGGACTCTGTAATGCCACGTGCCCGTCGTCAGCAATTGAGCTCAAAGGATATATCGACCGTATGATCGATGACGAGATCAGCGCATTTTCGGAGGCGATGTGAAGGACGGGGTCACGGGGTCAGGGTCCGGGTCCAGGAACGGTCATGCCGAAAAACGGAGTCCATGGGGAGGGTCATTGGTCACGAAACAGTTTGAAGCGTTATGGCGCTTAGCTGTTGTTTGTCGGGACCCGTGCCCCGTGACCCTGGACCCGAGTTGTTAAGGGGGCATCATGGCTGAAGTAAGCAAAAGAAGGATGGCGTTGAGATCGTCGGTTTTGCCTGTTCGTACTGTTCGTTCAAGGCGTCCGAGATGGCCGGTAGCCTGAGACTGAAGTACCCCGAAGGTGTAAAGGTGGTGCAGGTGCCCTGCTCGAGCAGAGTCGATCCGGCCTTTGTTATCAAGGCACTGTTTGAGGGTGCGGATGGTGTCTTTGTTGCCGGATGCCATCCCGGAGACTGCCATTTTATCAAAGGAAACTATTACACAAGAAGGAAGATTGCGGCGCTCAAGGAGATGTTCGATGCCTTCTCCATGAAAGAAAAACTTAAGCTCTTCTGGGTAAGTGCGGCCGAAGCGCGCCGCTTTGTGCAAAAGGTAACGGATATGCATAACGAGCTGAAGGAAAGGAAAAATGAAAGGGAGAAAGCTTAAGCGTCAAGACATTGAACGTGCTCTCAACGAATTCCTGAAGGACGAACGGCACCTGCTCCTCGGATTCGAGAAGAGTGAGAACGGGCTCAGCCCTAAGGTATTCAAGGGTAGCGTTGATCATTACTCTCTCCTGAACCCTGTCTTCGGCGCGAACGCGGCATTGTACCTGCGCCGATTATTCTCCAAAGGGTGCCAGGTCATGCTCATGCTGAGACCTTGCGAAATACGTGCGTATGTGGAGTTGCAGAAGCTGACACAGATTGAACGGGAAGACATCATCGCCGTATCGGTTGATTGTCCCGGGACCATTTCCTCAAAAGATAAGAAAGATGATCTGCCGACAGAGGCAGATCAATTGATGGCCTATTTTGAAGGCTCCGATTCGATGCGGAGCGCCTGTTCGGTGTGCAGGGAACGAAGGGGGGTTGTGGGAGACGCAGGGATAAGGATTGATAAGGGCGGCAATTTCTGGCTCATACCGTATACGGAAAAAGGGGAGGCGATCCTTTCTCTTGTGGAGGGTGAATCCGAAGAGGCTCCCGCGGAGATGCTCATCGGCGAAAGCAAAAAGCCTGAGAAATTCCAGGTTAACATGGAAACATTCGCTAAGGACTTTGACAAATGCATCATGTGCATGAATTGCCGCGACATGTGTCCTGTCTGCTACTGCGTTGACTGTGTCTTCCACGGAGACGAGTATATTCCCAAGGGCGACGCACTGATGAATAAGGTTTTCCGTTCAGGTTCGACAACGTTGCCGCAGGGCAAAGAGCTCTTCCATCTCATCCGGATGTATCACGTTTCCCAGACCTGTGTGGGGTGCGGCGCGTGTGAAGAGGCCTGCCCGCAGAATATCCCCCTTACAAAGTATTTCAAAGGCATATCCGAAAGACTCCAGGCGATGTTTGCTTATATGTCCGGTCGAAGTCTCGAGGAGCCCATCCCCTATATCACTTTCCTTGAGGATGAGCTGAAAGATGCCGAAGATTAGTCTGATGACGCGAAGACGCGATGAACGATGCGAGTTGAATAATGGCTGATATCGAATCTACCGCCGAACTTGCCGGGTACAAGCGAGAGGATTTTTCCGTCTGCCTCGGATGCAAGATATGCGGCTCTGTCTGCACGATAAACGACCTCTCCGTGGCAGCAAACCCTCAGGCTCTGCTTTTCAATCTTTTCATGCAAAGAGAATCGGCCGCGGATGATCCGGTCCTTCGCTATTGCACCAACTGCTATAACTGCACTCAAGCATGTCCCTGGCATATACGGATTCCGGAGATTGTCCGCGCGGTAAAAGAACAGATGGGACTGGAGACGCCTTTCGAGAAAGCATTCAAGTCTTCGATCGGCATCTGGGGTCGGGTTTACGAGCCGTACGTTTTTCTGAGGTCACTCTCTTTCCTTCTGCGAGGGGGCTACCTTGCTCACCTGGTGCGATGGAAGGAATATATCAACTTTCACCTGCCGCACAAGGTGAAGGGAATGAACCGTATACAGACGAAGGCCGGGAAGGGAAAACAGCAATGAGGTACGCATACTATCCCGGCTGTTCTTTGACCGGCAGCGCTCAAAGACTCGACAAAGGTGTAAGAAAAGTTTTTGCCAGACTCGGCCATGAGCTCGCTGAGATTCCCGACTGGAATTGCTGCGGTGCATTTGAATTCGGCGACCGGAGCAGGCTTGTGGAGCTGTCAAGAAAGAATCTTGAGAACAGCAGTGCTCTGGCCGCGACTGAAGGACGCGTTGTTGCTCCGTGCCCGGCATGTTACAAGAACCTTAAAGAGGCAGACCCGAAGAAGAGGCGTGCCATTTACCATCCTCTTGAGGTGCTGCAGGGTGATGCGCTCGCAGCGTTACCGGTCGCAAGAGATCTGAAGGGACAGACCTTGACGCCATACTATGGCTGTCTGCTCATGCGTCCCGACGAAACTGCTATAGGCGACAAGAACGTGATGGAACGGTTTATAGAGAGGCTCGGCGGAGAGATCGCGGGAGAGAAGGTGCGGGCCAAATGTTGCGGGGGAAACCAGTTCTTCATCAATAAGTGGGCCACCGAGAAGCTCTCGCAGATGGTTGTTAGCGGATCAAAAGGCACCATCGTTGTCTTCTGCCCGCTCTGCCATATGGCGCTTACTACGTTTTCTAGAGGCCGGAAAATTATCTATTTCACGGACCTTCTTCTCTACACGATGGGAGAAAGAAAGACGTTATGAATCTGCTGGTTATCGGCGGCGGCATCAGTGGAATCTCCGCAGCAAAGGTGCTGCTCAAGGCTGGTCACAGGGTGATTATTCTCGAGCAGGAAGAGGCGCCCGGCGGCCTGATGGAGAAGATTGCCAATTGTCGCGTCGGTTTCAAATCGTTTTACGCGGAGATAGAAAACAATCCTTCGCTCGAGCTGATCACGGGAAGCCGCATCGTTGAGGTTGATAAGCTCTATGAGAAATCTCTGGTCACGCTCCAGGACGGAAGGCTGATCGAGGCTGACGGCGTAATCATCGCGGCAGGCCTTGCGCCTTACGAGCCGAAAGAGCGAACGGGCAGGAGGATACTTGCCAGCCTTGACTATGACCGTCTCATCGATCAGAGAAACGATTCGCTGCCCCAGGATCTGGGAAGAGTGGCTTTCGTTCTCTGTGTCGGTTCGCGCTGTCTCGAATACCCTCTCTGTTCTGCGATGTGCTGCTCGTATACCTTGCGCGAGATAAAATGGACCTTTCAAAGAGGGATAAGCCCGCAGATAACAGTCTTCTACAATGATCTCAGGTTATTCGGTCAGGAATTCTACATGGAAAAACTCTATCGGGATCTCGGCGTCACCTTTGTACGCGCTAACAGCCGCTATCTGGACGAGGATAGTGAGGGCGTGACCATGCGCTACTTCAATGGAGGTCGCCTTAATGAGCAGCGCTTCGATTATGTTGTCCTTGCAGGGGGCTTGAGACCGAGTCCGACACTCGCGGACCTTGGCCTGCTTTTCGGCTTCCCGCTCAATGAGTGGGGCTTCGTGAAAGAAGTCGAGCCGCTCAAGACGGATGCTAAAGGCGTCTATGTCTCGGGCGGCAGCCTCGAACCCATGAGCATCAAGGATGCAATCCTTACCGGTTACGGCGCAGCGATCCGGTGCATGACCGAACTGGATGAGGGCAGGCATGTGCCGGCCATGGCTGTGTACAAAGAGACGGCGCCGGAGCTGAAAGTCGATACCAAGTCTGCTTCGTATCTCTTTTACCTGGGCACTGATGATCCGCTCCTCAAGATGTTCTATGAGTTCTTTTCGGAAGCATTTATCCGTGAGGCCCTTACGCTGAGAAAGAAGAAAAGAAAGGTCATCTTTGCTACGAGGAATCTTGTCACGCCGTCGTATTCGGAGCTTCTCTATGAAGAAGCGCGAAGGGAAGGGGTTCTGTTCATCCATCTGGAGGAGGATGATCGTATCGATGTGCATGAGAGCGGAGCCATTATCACCGGCCCGAAAGGGGAGATGACACTCGCAGCAGAGAGAGTCATAACGATGGAACAGTATGCCGACGCAGTGCGGCAGCGGGACTTCCTTATGCAGTACCGTTCGGAGCCGCAGCTGCGCTGGTCGCCCACCAAATGGGATAGAGAACGCTACCACGCGGGATTCATACGGTTCCCGCGCGCCATTCGATGGGAAGAGAGAGAAGTGCTGGGTGCGCTCGGCGAATTCCTTATCGAAAAAGATGCGGAGCGCATATTGCCGGACGTGGACGAAGAGCGGTGCAGCGGCTGTGGTTCATGCAGAGACGCGTGCCCTGCAGGCGCTATGAAGATAGAGCTTATAGAAAAACAGATCTCAATTTTCGGTCCTCTCGGATCCGCAGCCACGCCTGTTGCCGCGGTCAAGAAAGAGCTCTGTGTGGGCTGCGGCCTCTGCGCATCGACGTGCCCGTCAGATGTGATCGGATTCAAAGAAGCATCGTAACGCAAATTCACCCTCATTTGTATATCTGTGTTTGGTAAGATTTCTTTATGCGCCCGGAACAGAGTGCAAAGGAATTATTAGACGGAGCCTCAGATGCCACCAAGGATCTGGGACGACAGAACGTGTGAAAAGGCCGGGCCGCTCGCACCGTTTTCTCCGCTCACTAGACGCTCCAGGTCCGACCCGTTGGACATTTCGTTTCGCTCGATGCTTTTTGACTGCGAACCACGCTGGCACCGAGTGTCCCGTTTGGTACTTCGCAAAGTCGCATTGTACTGATATGTCAGGCCTCGGAGTCGGGCGCATCGTGCCACTGCCCGGTGCTTACGACCGGGCAGTAAACGGCAACGCTCCACTCCATTTACGGGGACCCCGGCCCTTACGCGATGTTCGCTCCGAAAAGGTCCTCCCGTCCCTCCGTGGTCACCAATTGAGAAAATCAAACATGACAAGACCCTAAGCTCAGATGAATGGCGCCCGCTGCTGTGGTTTTATGAAGGTCAACATTGATTGTATGGCCAGACGGAAGACTTTCGTGGAACGAGTATCGCGGGAGGTCTGGGGACCCGGCAGCGAAGACGACTGGTGCCGCGTATCCGCATGGGCGCGGCACGGCGCGCCTGACTCCGAGGCTTGAGTAAACGTACAGAGGCTAGTTTGCGAGCTGCCATCTCGGAAATCGGAGGTGAGGTGTTCGCAATGAGCGCCGAAGGAGGCGGAGCGTAGCGCGGGTCAGACCGGGAGCGCCTAGCTCGTGGAACGAAAGTGTTCCGTCTGGCCATTCCTTTTGGTTGGTAAACGGTTTGAGCGGCCCGGCCTTATCCACCTACTCACGCATTCTCTTCACCTTGGGTATTTGATTGTGGGTCAGGCGTTTCATACTCGTGCTACTCGTGCTGGTGGAAGCAATAGTATTGGGGCCGTCCGTCCGTTATCATACCTTATCCTTTCATCCGGTCGATACGCTGTCCCTGGGCGTCATGCCAGATAAACCAGCCTATTTCAGGCTCAAAAATAATAATTAAAAGTTTTTAAGATTTCGCTTGACATGCGGCAAAAGAGCGAACTAATATAAAAATAGTTGTACCATTCAACGTTTAGAAAGGAGTTCAGCAGCATGCCACTAGGTAAGGTCAAGTGGTTCAACGATTCAAAGGGGTATGGGTTCATCGAACAGGATGACGGTGGGGATGTCTTCGTGCACTATTCAGCGATTAACCAGGATGGTTTCAAAACTCTAAAGACCGGAGAACCGGTCGAGTTTGAAATCACGAGCGGGCCAAAGGGGCCGCAGGCGGCGAATGTAAAAAAAGTGGAGTAGGGCAGGGGGATTATTTCCCCTTTTTTTCAGCGTCCTTAGCCTCGTTCCATAACCTATCCATAGCCTTGGGGTTTGGATCAGCCAAGTCTGTCTTGCTTTCCACATAAGCAAACCTCCTGACAAACTTGCTGTTGGCGAGGCGTAAAGCAGCCTCCGGATCTATCTCGTGGAAGCGCGCGAGATTAGCCACAGCAAAAAGCAGGTCTCCTATCTCCTCCTCAACGAGTTCCTTCTTCTCCGACTGCTCGGCTTCGCGGATCTCCGCCAGTTCCTCGACAATCTTTTCATGGACCCCTTCTTTGGTTTCCCAGTCAAATCCCAGCTTGGCTGCTCGCTTCGATATGACGTAAGAACGCAGAAGCGCAGGCAGTATTGTCGGCACACTTGAGACGGCCGAGTACCCTTCCTTTTTTTCAGCCCGTTTGATCTCCTCCCAGCGCTGCGGTATCGACGCTATCTCTGGGGCTCGCGTCGCCCCCTCCGCCACACCCGCAAGCGGGTACCCGGCCGCCGGAGCCTCCCTCCACCCTCCAGCCGCTTGGCGGCTGCGGGTACCCGGCTCGCCGTGCTCGCTAGATAAATTCCCACGTGAAGACCCCGTGGGAATTTATTGTCTCCTCGCATACGTGTGTTAGCGTTGCGGCGGAACACATGCGGGTGGCGGTTGTACATCTTTGTGTATGCGGATGTAAGCACGTCTCTTATATCGAAGAGATTCTTCTCTTTACAGATTTGGGCGATGAAGAGTATGTGAAAAAGCACGTCCCCCAATTCCTCTTTAAGCGCTTGATGATCCTGCTTCTCTATGGCATCGATTACCTCGTACGTTTCCTCAAGGAGAAAGGTGCGAAAGGCCTGCTCTGTCTGCTTCTTGTCCCATGGACAGCCCTCTTCTCCGCGGAGAGCCGCCATCAGCGCGGCAAGGCGGTCGAATTCTTCCATAAAACCTCCGTAATCAAATTGACCGTCTTCGTCATGACCGCTTCCTGCTCGTTGATGACCTGAAGACCGGCTTTACCCATGGTCTCCCGCATCTCGTTGTTTTCGACGAGGGTCCGTATGGCATCGAAGAGCTCGTTGCCGTCGTGCACGAGTCTGCCCGCGCCGCACGAGAGTATTGCGTCGGCAATCTCTCTGAAATTGTCGATATGCGGGCCGAAGAGAACAGGAGTGGCAAAGAAGAGAGGTTCGAGTATGTTCTGGCCTCCGTATGGTGCGAGACTTCCTCCCACAAATGCGAGAAGGCTCCTGCTGTAAATTGTCATGAGATCGCCGATGGTATCGACAATCACGACGTCCTCATCTGTTGCTGTGCTCTCTCTGCTGCTCGGAGAACCGGCAGATGCGGAATTTCGCGGAGAGTTGTTCTTCGATCGCACTGACCAGGCCGAGATCTCTCGGCACAAGGTAGATCGACAGGTTCGGGAAACTCTTCTTCAGCATCGTTACGACCGGCAGGATGATCGGGAGCTCTTTCTCCTTGATGCTGCCGAATGTCATGATCTCCTTTCTGCGGCCGGTATCAGGAGGATGATCGAAAAATCTATAGTACTTGAGGTTTCCCACGTCTATGACGCGCGACGGCTCCATGCCGATAGAGATGAATCGCTCCGCCTGTTCGCGTGATTGTGCAAGCACAAGATCGATGGAAGGGAAGAGATGGCGCAAGAAGAAAGAGAGAGACCGGTAATTCTTGACCGTGCGGTCTGATATTCTGCCGTTGACCACAATGACCGGTACTCCCCGCGCATGCGCGATCCAGATGAGATTCGGCCAGAGCTCAGTTTCAATAATGATGAGGCCGGCAAAGGTCGAGCGCTGCATAAAACGGTCTATGGACAGGGGAAGATCGAAAGGGAGATACGAAATGTAGGCGCGTTCGCCAAGCCTTTTCTTCAGGAGATCGCGTGTGTAGTCAGTGTTCGTGGTGATAACAAAACGGCTGAATGTGGCGCTTCCGGACAGGTAGTTGACGAGGTTCTCCGCGATGACAGCCTCGCCCACGGAAGCGGCATGAATCCAGAGAGCATCGTGCATCCGGGGCGCCTTGCTGATGTAAAGTCGCTGGAAGAATGTTCTCCTGATCTTCTTCTTCGTCAGGCCGAAAAGTGCAAAGAAGGGGAAAGCGAGATGGACCCCGATGTTATAGATTACTCGCCACATGCCAATTCATCTGCTTTACGGGTGAGTTCCGTGAGGGTCTGCTCGAGCCTCAGCCGCTCAGCCTCCAGGTCGGCCCTGGAAGCATTCCGGTCTATGTAAACAGGCTCTCCCCACAGAAAGACGATCTTTGAAAAGGGATAAGGAAAAACGAAGCTGTCCCAGGAATTGAAAGTTTTTTTTTACGGGCGCCGTACGCAACGGGTACTATCGGCTTCTGGCTTATCCTGGCCAGTTCAATGAGGCCTTCCTTGATCTTCTGCTTGGGCCCTTTCGGCCCGTCAGGCGTAACGGCAATAGTCCATCCTTCACGTGTGGCTGTGATCATTTCGCGAATCGATGAGACCCCTCCCGCTTTCCTATGCGAACCGCGGACTGTTCCCAGACCAAAGAAACGGATAACCCGTGCGATAAACTCTCCATCCCGGTGGCGCGATATGAGCACCTTGGCCTTCACCTTTTTTATTGCGAAGGGCATGAGAAGCAGCCTTCCATGCCAGAAGCAGGCAATCATGCTTCCCGCCTTCTTCCGAGCGTCTTCCATCTGTTCTCGGTTAACATGCTTTGTGCTCATCGTAGCCCTGAGAAGTACTAAAAAAATGTAAACGAGCGGGGGGAGGATCTGAATGAGAAGAAACCGTTCTATACGCTTACGCATTCTTCGGCCTTTTGCCCATATGGATGATCTTCTTCCCGTTATCCTTGAATTGCAGCTCATACAGCTCTTTGTACGGGCCGTCCGCTGCGATCAGCACCTGGTGCGGGCCCTCCTGGACGATTGCCCCGCCCTGGAGCACGATGATGCGGTCTGCACTGATGATCGACGACAACCGGTGAGCAATGATGATGGTGGTCCGCCCGCGCATGAGGTTTTCCAGCGCTCTCTGAACCTCTCCTTCGGAGG
This sequence comes from uncultured delta proteobacterium, assembly GCA_963825005.1. Classification (GTDB taxonomy): domain Bacteria; phylum Desulfobacterota; class Syntrophorhabdia; order Syntrophorhabdales; family WCHB1-27; genus JADGQN01. Next base: position 114,318 of record CAWGRP010000014.1, read on the forward strand.
CTGAATCGAGAGCGCTTGTCGCCTCATCGAGGATGAGAATAGGCGCATCCCTGTAAAGCGCGCGCGCTATCGCGATCCGCTGCTTCTGCCCGCCGGAGAGGCGCAATCCTTTTTCACCCACGTTCGTCTCGTATTCCTTAGGGAGCTTGAGTATGAAATCATGGGCAAAGGCCGTGTGTGCAGCCTGTTCTATCCTGGCTGTATCTTCGTGCGCGCCGTGAGCGATGTTTCTGATTATAGTATCGTTGAAAAGAATGACGTCTTGCGTGACGATGGCGATGTTCTTCCGAAGACAGGAGACACTGACATCCCTGATATCGATGCCGTCTATCTTGAGGGAGCCGCCTGTGACGTCATAGAAACGCATGATCAGGTTGATCAGTGTCGTCTTGCCGACCCCGCTTTCTCCGACTATTGCTACGACCTCGTTCTTTTTGATCTTCAGATTGACATTCTTCAAAATCATTTTCTCTTCGTAGCGGAAGTAAACATTCTCAAACTCAATCACCCCTTCCACCGCCGCGAGTTCGACAGCATTGCTCTTATCCCTGATCTCCGGCTGCCGATCGACGATGTCGAAGACTCTTTGCGCCGCTGCAAGGCCTTGCTGCACGTTGTGGTTCTCTTTGTTGAGTCGTTTTATCGGCTCATACAGCATGAGCAGGGCAGCCGTGAATGAGAAAAAGTTGCCGGGCGTTGACTGGCCCGAGATCACCTGCGACCCACCGTACCAGATGATTACGGCAACGGCTATCCCGCCGAGTGCCTCCATCACGGGGGAGGAGAGGGCGCGTATTTTGTAACGTTTCATCACGATGCGGAAAAGAGTTTCATTTTCCACATTAAACCGTTCGCCTTCGTACGGCTCCATGGTGAAGGCTTTGACGATACGCTGGCCCGTAATCGTCTCATGAAGGAAATTTGTCATGCGCGCCATGGCCTTCTGATTCTGCGTTGCGATTTTTCGCAAGCGTCGTCCAAAGGAGATGATAGGGTAGGTAGCGAACGGAAGTATGACGAACGCTATTGCGGCCAGTTTCCAGTCACGGTAAAAGACCACGAAGATAAGGCCGATTATGGTAAAAGCATCCTTCAAAATGGCGGTGAAGGAATCGGATACTGCGCTCTGGACAAGGCTGATATCATTAGTGACCCTGGAGATGATCACTCCCGTCGGTGTTTTGTCATAGAATGCAAGAGGCTGCTCCTGGAGACGCATAAACAGAAGGTTCCTGATGTCGGTTATAACTTTCTGTCCTACAAACCCCATCAGGTACGCCTGCAGATAGTCGAAGACGCCTTTGACCAGGTAGAGAAGAACTATACCGAATGGAATGGCAACGAGCATCGTTCCATTCTTTTCAAAAAAAATCTTGTCAAGAACGGGTTTTACAAGAAATGCAGTCGCTCCGGCTGTGGCAGCGGAGCCGGACATGAAGATGGCTGCCAGAAGAAGCTTGCCCCAGTAAGGTTTTACAAACCTAAGAAGTCGAAAATAGAGGGCCATAAATTCGCTCTAGGAAGTGGAGGATAGCGTCAGCGGCGAGTCGGTACGAATCTGACGTACCCAGTTTCCTCCGCACTTCCTCCATATCGCTTTTCATTCTCTCTGTCTCATTATTTAACATATACAGGGCCCGTTCCGCAATCCTTTCCGCTTGCAGGTCCTGTATAAACTCGGGGAATATCTCGCGACCTGCTATGAGATTGGGAAGGCTTATGTGGCCTACTTTGACTACGCGCTTCGCTACAGCATATGAAAGGGCGGAAACCCTGTAGATGACGATTGTCGGACAGTTCAGAATCGCAGCCTCCAGGGTGGCACTTCCTGATGCCACGAACGCCAAATCGGAGGCGGCAAGCGCATCATGGGATAAACCATCGAGGAGATGTATGTCAGGATTATGCAAAGTAAGCGATTCAATGAAATCGCGGTTAACGCTTTCCGCTACCGGCAGAAGAGCAACCATATGTTCAAACGTAAGACGCAGCCGCTTTATGATTTCAAGCAGGACCGGCATGTGTCGCGCTATCTCATTCTCCCTGCTGCCCGGCATAATGGTGATTACGGGAGATCTATGGGCGAGATTCAGCTCTCTAAGAAAGCTGTCTTTCGGTTTGCCGGGTCGTATTGCGGACATAAAAGGATGGCCGACATAGACGCATGGAATTCCTTTTCGGTCGTAGAGTTCTTTTTCAAACGGCAGGATGGAGATGACCAGATCTACATCCCTCTTTATCCGGTCGATCCTTCCCGCCCTCCACGCCCAGACTTGGGGCGGTATGAAGTAAACAACAGGGATGCCGAGCTTCTTCGCCATTCGGGCCACCCTCATATTGAACCCGGGAAAATCGACGAGCACAACGAGAGAAGGAGGATCTTCAACCAGATACCTCTTCAGTCGTCGGTAAGCTTTCAGAATCTGCCTCATCCTGGGCAGAACCTCGCTCAAGCCGGTGACTGAAATCTTCCGGTAATCGTAGAGAATGGACGCCCCTTTAGCCTCTAATTGCCGGCTTCCAACAGCGGTCCATTCCAAAGGAAGGGGATTGTTTATTGCGTCGATGAGATGAAGTGCGTGAGTTTCGCCGGACAATTCCCCGGTTACGACGAGCGCCTTCCGATTAAAGAGTCTTACCCGGGCTTCGTTCGGCACTATCGTTCTGTATCGACTCCCTGATGCGGTTGGCGAGCAGAAGGGCCCTGAGGCCGTGCTCTCCTTCTACCCGTGGCTGCCGTTTTTCTCGAATGGCGTGGACAAATTCTTTCAACTCGTCTTTGACAGGATCGATCTGTTCGGCCTGGTATTCTTCGACGCGAGCCGCTCCCTCACTGCCCCTGGCAACTTCGCTCATATGACCTTTGAGGAGATCGAGGTCGAAATAGCGATCTTTCTGAAATATTTTAAAGGTCCGTTCCTTCCTCTTTGACGCTCTGCTTGCGGTAAGGCTCGCAACGCAGCCGCTATCGAACTCTATGCGGGCGTTGGCCACGTCTATTTTATCGGTCACGACGGCGATACCCCGGGCACGCACATCCGTTACCTTGCCTTTGGCTATTGAAAGGACGAGGTCTATGTCATGGATCATCAGATCCATCACGACATCAACGTCTGTCGATCTCCCGGTGAACGTGCTGATTCGTTGCGCCTCAATGAATATCGGATCCTTGACGTGATGCAGCGCTTTGAGGAATACAGGGCTGAACCGCTCGAGATGGCCCACCTGGAGGATGAGCTGTCTACTGCGCGCCAGGGCGATTAACTCCTCTGCCTCCCGCGCGGTCGCTGTGATCGGTTTTTCCATGAATACGTGAATGCCCTTTTCAAGGCAATCCTTCGCAATGGCGTAGTGTGTCCTGGTGGGTGTTGCGATAAGGGCTGCGTCCGCCATGGGCAGCACCTCTCTGTGATCATTAAAACGGGGTGCGGTATGCTTCTTTGAAGCCTCGTCAAGGCAGCCCTGATCAGCGTCGATAAGCCCGCACAGAGAGACGCCTTCCATCTCCCGCAGCTTCTCTGCGTGAATCCTTCCCATATGGCCCACGCCTATGACGCAGAGCTTCAGCGGCATATGCCTCTCTCGGATGAGCGTATGAAGGTGATGAGGTCTTTGACGTTATCTCCTTCCAGCTCCTCTTCGACCAGCTTTAAAGACTTCTCGAGAGGCAACGACGACCGGAAGAGAATACGGTAAGCCCTCTTCAGTTTTACGATTTCGGCCTTCGAAAAACCCTGCCTTTCAAGACCGACGCTGTTCAGGCCGTACAGTCGCGCCCTGTTGCCGGCTGCCATCATGAAAGGCGGTACGTCTTTCGGCACACCGGTCAAGCCGCTGATGAATGCGAACTTGCCTATCCTGCAAAACTGGTGCGCTGCGCTGAGGCCGCTGAGAATAGCGTAATCACCCACATGGACATGTCCTGCAAGCGTTGCGCAGTTCGCCATGATGATGTGGTTTCCCAACCGGCAATCATGGGCGATGTGGGCATATGCCATAAGAAAATTTCCAGAGCCGACGATTGTGGAGCCGCTCGATTTTGAACCCCGGTTGACCGTTACATACTCCCGTATCATATTGTTGTTGCCGATGACGCAACTGGTTTCTTCCCCTTTGTACGTGATATCCTGGGGCGGTCCGCCTATGGCCGCGAAAGGGAAAATCGTACACTCATCCCCGACCTCCGTCCGCTCCTGAACGCTCACATGAGCGATGAGCTTCGTTCCCTTTCCTATCTTCACGTCAGGTCCGATAACGCAGTATGGGCCTATCTCCACGTCGGGATGGAGTTCAGCGCTCTTATCGACAACTGCAGTCGGATGTATCATTTTTTGCCCTCGCCACGCTGCGGCGCTTCTGAATCGGCCTGAAGCGTTGCCATGATGCGTGCCTCCGCCACTTTCTTATCATCCACGAAGGCTTCTCCGTCGAAAACCCATATCTCTTTCCTGTGCTTGACGACCTGAAGCAGAAGCTTCAGCTGGTCCCCGGGGATCACCGGTTTCCTGAACCTCGCATTATCGATGCCTATGAAAAAGACATTCCCGCGCAGATCCGGATATGACTTGAACGCAAGAACGCCCGCTGTCTGGGCCATGGCTTCGATGATCAACACGCCGGGCATGACAGGATTTTTCGGGAAATGGCCGGGAAAGAAAGGTTCATTGAATGTTACGTTCTTGATGCCGACGATCCTTTTTTCGGCTTCGTATTCGAGGATCCGGTCAACGAGCAGGAAGGGATATCCGTGCGGAAGCAACGTAAGGATCTCATTGATCTCGATCATTTCTCCTCCTGCGTCGTCATCTTTTTCTCCAGCTCCTCCATTCGTCGAAAGAGCTCTGGAAGTTTCTTCGTGTAATTCTGAAGCCTCAGCCATTCCCTGTGCGGCATATGGGGCGTCCCCATGATATTAGAATTAGGAGGAACGTCTTTGGTGATGCCTGTGCCCCCGCCCGCCTTCACATTATCTCCGATGGCAACGTGGTCCTTCACGCCGACTTGACCGGCGAGAATCACATTCTTGCCGAGCGTAGAGCTACCCGCAATGCCGACCAGAGAGACAATGATTGAGTTTTCGCCGACGGTCACGTTGTGGGCTATCTGCACAAGGTTGTCGATCTTGACGCCGCGGCCGATGAGCGTACGGCCCAGCGAGCCGCGATCTATCGTTGTGTTCGCACCCACCTCAACATCGTCTCCCACAATGAGCGTGCCGAGCTGCCGTATCTTTTTATGCCCGGTGCCGTCCCAGGTGTATCCAAATCCGTCGCTTCCAAGCACAGCGCCTGCATGGATGATGACCCGTTTGCCGATCGTGACCCCGCTGTAGAGGGTGACGTTGGAATAGATGAGGCTCTCTTCGCCCACCCGTACATTGTCGCCTATATACGTGAAAGGGTAGACGGTCACCCCCCGTTCGATAATTGAACCTTTACCCACATAGACGAACGGCATGATAGCGGCTTCATCCGATACCCGGGCATCCTCCGAGACGAACGCCAGATGACTGACGCCGGGCTCTTTATGCTTCGGCGTGTCAAACATCTCCGCAACGCGGGCGTACGCCAGCATGGGATTATCGACTATGATAATGTTCCGGATAAAGCCCTGTAAACTCTGCGTCTGCCCTGACAGTTGCTTGCCCACGATCAGGGCTGATGCTCTGCACGTATCGAGTAGCTTTGCGGACGAAGGCTGGACCAGAAATGTGATGTCCCCGGGACCGGCTTCCTCTATGCTGGCTATAGTTGAGATGGGCAGATCGCCGTCGCCGAAGAGCTGGCCCTGCAGCGTATCGGCGATCTCCCGCAGATATTTCATTTCTTCGGTGCGCCGCCCTTCTTGGAACTCTCGTTATAAAGGGAAATGATTCTGTCCGTCATGTCGACCGAAGGGCTCCCGAACAGGATGCCTGCCTGCGTCCTCTCAAGGATCAGCGTATACTTTTCGCCTTCGCCCAGACGCTTGACTATCTCCTCAAGTTCTTTCAGGATCCTTTGCGAAGTCTCCGCATCTTTCTGGCGCAGATCGGTTTCGTAGTCGCCTGCGAGTCTCTGGTAGTCCTTGAGCTTCGCCTGGTATTGCTTTTCCTTTTCAGCGCGAGCTTCGGGGGTTATCGTGGCTGCCTGCCGCTCCACCGCATCTTTCAGCTTCTGGATCTCGTCCTGTCGTTGATCCAGATTCTTCTTCAGCTTGTCGGCTTCATCCATCAAACCCTTCTTGGCCTCTTTGCCCTTTTCCGATTCGAGCATGACCCGCTGCAGGTCAATGTAGCCAATTTTCGTGGTCTGCGCTGCCTGTCCGAAAACCATGATCGGTGACAGCAAGACCGCCAACAGAATCGTAATGCCATACAACTTTTTCATAATTCCTCCTTCAATATGCTCTGCCCATCAGGAAATCAAACACCTCGTGTTTATCGCCCTGTTTAGGATTGAGATTGAAACCTATTTCCAGACGTATCGGCCCCATAGGCGACATCCAGCGAATGCCAAAGCCGGCCGCTGTTTTGATGTCGGTGACCCAGTCCGAATGATTAAAGCCGTGTCCTAGCATCGAAGAAGACCACTCCCCTGAGTCCTGCAGGTTTGTATATGGGGAAGATATATTCGAAGTTGAAGTAGAGTTCGCCTCGTCCTCCGATCGGGGTGTTTTGCAGGTCTTTCGGCCCTGCCATGCCATATTTAAACCCTCTGACGGTATTGATACTGCCGACGTAGAAGTTTTGGTAAATGGGCACGGGAGTGCCGTCGTATTGCCAAATATAACCAGCAGTTCCCCGGGTAAAAAATGTGGTGTCCCATTTAAACGGCCAGTACCTGCCGTATGAGCTGATAGCTTTGACAAAATTAAGGTCACCGAAAAAGGGTCCGCCAGCCACTTCAACGCTATTATTGAAGATCACCCCTTTCATCGGGTTGAGCACATCATCAATCGTTATGTACGAAAGAGAACTGGTGACACTGCTGGTGGACGTCGTTCCCCTCGAATTTATAACTTGAGGGCTCGCACCGAGCGAGATATTGAACACGTCGGTTGACACATACCCGTACTTGAGACCAACTCTGACGTGGTCGGTTATCGGCCTCGTGAGAGATACGGAACCACCCTTGCTCCGATATTCATAGGTATCGAAAACGCGCGTCCAGTTGAAGAGGTTTAAGCCTGCGGTGAGGTCCAGGTCGAATATGTAAGGCTGCACTACCGAAAAATCATACATGGTGTTGATGCTGCTTATTGCTGCCGTGACGCGGGCGGCCAATCCCGTACCGAAGAGGTTATCCTGAGATACGGAGCCGGTCAGAATTAGGTTCTCGTACGTGCTGTACCCTATTCCGGCCGAGATGGTGCCCGTCGGCTTCTCTTCGACAACAGTATCTAAATTCACCCTGTCCGGCTGATCCGTCTTGACGAGCTTCAGGTCTGATTCTTTGAAATAGGTGGTATTGCGCAGTCTTCTCTTGCTCTCTTTCAGTTTGGCCGCGGAGAAGAGATCGCCTTCGACCATCCTCAATTCTCTTCGAATTACCTTGTCTCTGGTCTTCAGGTTACCCGAAATATTGATTCGGTTCACATAGACCTGCGGACCTTTAACGATCTCAAATGTAATATTCATCGTCTTTGTGTCATCATCGACGGTAGTGAGGGGATTAACGTCTGCAAAAGCGTACCCTTTGTCCTGGCAGATATCGGTGATCGCCGTGACGTCATTCTGAAAGACCGACGATTTGAACGTGTTACCTGTTTTGCTCTTCACGACTTTTTTCAGTTCCTGTTCCGGAATCACGCTATCGCCTGAAAAATCGACTGCGGCGATCTTATAAATGTCACCCTCGTTCACAGGCATTGTGATGAATATCTGCTTTCCATCCTTCGAAAGAGTGATCTCGGGCGCTCCGACGTTGGCCCGCACATATCCATTATCCGCGTAAAATGCACCGAGGTTTCTCCTGTCCTCTTCCAGCTGTTCATCGTCCAGCACGCCGGACCCGGTGAACCAGGATAGTATACCTTTTGTCCTCGTCTTCATGTATTCCTCGAGAGTGCTGCCCTTAAAGTGCTTATTCCCGGTAAAGCTGATCTTCCTTATATACGCTTTTTGGGCCTCATCGATGATGAAGCTTACCTTTGCGCGGTACCCTTCTTCGTAATCGATATTGTAGGTGACCTTTGCCCCGTAATAATTCTTACTGGCGTAATGCTTCTTGATTTCGTCGACAGTTTCCTTGATCTTTTCCGTGTTGAGGACCGACCCCGTCTTAAATTTTATCTTATCTTTGAGGTCCTCGGTCTTTATTTTCTTGTTTCCGGTAACCGTTATCTCGCTTACAGGGGGCCTTTCGACGACTACAAAGGTGACGACCTTTCCTTCGGGTGTATCTTTTACATCTACCTGCACATCGCTGAAGAAACCTGTCTTATAGACATTCTTCATGTCGTCCCTGATTTTGTCAGGGTCGTAAGGCTGCTTCTCCTTCGTCTTTACCGCGTTGAGGATAACGCCGCGATCGATACGGTCGTTTCCCGTGACGTCTATCTTGACGACTATATTCTTCTCCTGCGCCAGTGCCAACCCGGTAAGCATGAAGAAAACCAAAAGAAAACAAAGGAATCCCTCCTTCATATCAGGTTTCAAACTAGCAGAAAAACAGAAACTTGTAAAGGCCTAAAAACTGGGCTGCTTGAAGGCCCATCTACTGCTCGCCCTCCACGTTGGCGGTTCTTCTACTTCAAAGCATCCGGCGCAGGCGGCACAATCAGCGTTCGGTTGACCTTCTTCACCTTCTCATTGACTTTTGACGAGGCTCAGACTATCTTGGAAAGATGCTCTTTTTCCCTTTGTGGGTCGTACTGATAAGCGTTCCGTGCGTCTATGCTGCAGCACGGTATACCAGGAACAGCCTGGCGACGCTGTCTGTGTCGCTCGCATTCCTGTCAAGCGGAGCGCTCTTTCTTTTGAGCATGTCCGGAATTTCCGGCAGGGTCAGCGTTGCCTACCTTGGTGGTTTTCTACCTCTGGAAATCAGCAAGCTCCCCGTTGTGGTTTCCTTGATCTTTTTAGTCTGTTCCATGGCTTTTCTCATATACTTCCTCTGGCTGCAGGATGCGAACCGGCTTTCGAAAGGCGCAACTCTGTTTCATCTTCTTATCTTTTTTGCGCTCGCCTCTTTCTATTCGAAAGGTCTGCTCTCTTTCGTGATCTTTTTTGAAGCGGTTCCTCTTCTGGCGTTTGCGCTCCTGGTCTCAGAGGGCCGGATGCAGAGCCCTTCCTGGCAGAATCTCCTGTACTTCGTACCGTTACCGCTTCTTCTGCTTTCCACAGGTCTCATTTCAGAAAGTGTGTCTGACGCTCATTCGATGATTTTAGCGGCCGGAGCAACTCTCCTTCTGGCCGTGGTCTTTGCTTCCCGTCTTATTCTCTTCCCTTTTGGCTGGCCCGCCTTAAGATGCCTGCCCCTGGCCCGCCGGGCTGCAGCTTCCTATGCGTTGTATGCTCTTCCGGCAGTGGCCCTTTTAGCGTTGATCAAGTTCTTACCCTACAGCATGCCTCTAATTCATACTATGCTTGTTCTGGCCGCTTTCTCCATGGTGGCGTGGGCAGTTGCGTGCTTCAGGCAGGGGAGGGAGAACGCCGGTGCGCTCTATGCATATCTTGCCCAGACCTCGACCGTGGCGCTCATGGTCACTTACTCTGTGCTGGATGCCGGATTCCAGGCCGGCGTTACATTTGTGGTAATAGCGAATCATCTGGCAGCGAGTCTGGGACTGCTCCTGTGCGTCTCTGTGGCCGATGAGCAGCGGGGACGCTTCGGAAACGCAGCCCTGGTTGTTTTCGCGTTTTGTATGCTCGGACTTCCGCCCTCGCCCGGCTTTTTTGGAAGACTCGCACTTTTCAAGGCCTCTTTATCAGCCACGGATGTTCCGTCGTATCTGCTTCGACTCTCCTTCCTTGTCAATCTTTTTCTAGTTTATTGCCAGTCGAGATACCTAGCCGTCGTCATTGGACGGATGACGACAGGACCCAAAACCCCACGCTCCTTGATAGTATCTCTGCTGCTTCTCGTCGCCTGTCTCTTGCTAGTGTTTCATTGGCGCAGCTTCTGATAGGACGCTAAGAGCCCGGTATAAGCACGAAGCAACAACCCCAAACCCGCTGAAGCATTTAAGTGGTTAGGGCCGGGCCGCTCACGTCTTAAAACATCTAAAAGGATTGGCCAGACGGAACACTTTCGTTCCACGAGTTAGGCGCTCCCGGTCTGACCCGCGCTACGCTCCGCCTCCTTCGGCGCTCATTGCGAACTTTGCCCGTGATCATTTGTGCTCTGGTACTTCGCAAACTATTCTGTTTACGTTTACTCAAGCCTCGGAGTCAGGCGCGCCGCGCCGCGACCATTACGGATACGCGGCACCAGTCGTCTGCACTGCCGGGTCCCCAGACCTCCCGCGATACTCGTTCCACGAAAGTCTTCCGTCTGGCCATACAATCAATGTTGACCTTCATAAAACCACAGCAGCGGGCGCCATTCATCTGAGCTTAGGGTCTTGTCATGTTTGATTTTCCAATTGGTGACCACGGAGGGACGGGAGGACCTTTTCGGAGCGAACATCGCGTAAGGGCCGGGGACCCGTAAATGGAGTGGAGCGTTGCCGTTTACTGCCCGGTCGTAAGCACCGGGCAGTGGCACGATGCGACCGGCTCCGAGGCCTGATGCAGCCGAACAACGCGACTTTGCGAGCTGCCGACATAGCCTCCGGTACCGGCATTGTTCGCAGTCAAAGAGCATCGAGCGAAATGGAATGTCCAACGGGTCGGACCTGGAGCGCCTGGTTCGCGGAGAAAATGGTCCGAGCGGCCCGGCCTTTCCATCCCAGTTTCTGTCGTTCGGTATTAGCGTGACCTCGTTACGCCGACTCTCCCGCAGAGCTTATAAATGGGGCAACGGCTGCAGAAAGGGGATAACGGGTGGCAGATCGTTCTGCCGTGCGTCACGAGCAGCATGTTATAAACTTTCCAGTACTTTCGCGGCAGCGTCTCCCGCAGCGCATCCTCGGTCTCGTGCGGGTTCCTCGTGCGCACCGCACCCAGTCTGTTTGAGATGCGGTGCACATGCGTGTCAACAGCTATTCCCGGTTTGTTGAAGCCCTCGGTGATCACGATGTTCGCGGTTTTTCTGCCGACGCCTTTAAAGGAGAGCAGTTCGTCCATGGTTGAGGGGACTTCTCCGTTATACTTTTCAAGAATCGTTCTGGAGATCTCCTGGATGGTTCGTGCCTTGGTCCTGTAGAAACCCACAGGGTAGATAAGTTTTTCCAGCTCCGCAACCGGCAGAGTGAGCATCTCGCGTGGATTACGCGCCTTCTGGAAAAGCCGCTCCGCAGCAACGTCGGTGACCTCGTCCCTCGTTCGAAGGCTGAGCAGACAGCCTATGAGCACCAGGAAAGGATCTCTCTTCTCGTTGGCAATTCTCGTCACGAAAGGGACTTCGTCCTTGTAATAGCGACGTAAGGTGGTCACGACTGAGCCAAAGGGAAATATCTTTTTTATGCCATCACCTCCGCGATAAGCTGCGCCATTTTTTCCGTATGTGTCCCGGCCCAGTATACACGCTGGCATTGAGGGCACATTTTAAATGCGTTGTACGTATGGAAGACAAATTCGGGGACACGATGCTCGATCATCTCCTTTTCTGCATCGACCAGGGGCAGGTTACAGTTGATGCATCTTCCCAGAGCAGTATCTGCATTAATAAAGGGCTTGATCAGCTCTCTGATTTCCCTGACCTGTTCCCACACATTTTCAGATTTGATGTATGTCGTCTTTTTATAGGCGAATACTTTGCTGCGCCGTGTGAGAAACCAGGGCGGATCATCGTAGCGCGCATACCGCTCCAGCAGGTTGATGTTTCTGAGGTAGACAGCGTCAAATCCAAGGATCCTCAGATACTTTGCCAGTTTGCCGAGCATTACGTCGCACGCGAATCTCATCGTTCCACGAGTGCTCTGGCTCTTTTTCCTGCCTCGCGCAGGATGTTCTCTTCCCCTTCGACATAGCGGTTTTCCATGAGCACGCGGCCCATCGAGATAACCGTGTCAACGACGGAGCCGTTCGATGCGTAGACGATATCCGAGTAGAGATGAAAGTTCGGTACCAGCTCAGGACGTGCAAGGTCAATCAGCATGATGTCAGGCGCACTGCCCTCTTTGATCTCCCAGGCACCGAGTGAGAATGTCTCCGCTGCCACCGTGGTTGCACGCTCGAATGTTTCTTTGGCTGAAAGGAACGTAGGATCGTTGGTTGAGAATTTTGCCAGCAGAGAAGCGAATTTCATGGTCTCGATAATATCGAGATGATTATTCGAGGAACAGCCGTCCGTGCCGAAGCAATACGGGATATCAAAGCGCTTCATGAGGCGGTACGGAAAGAGACTCCCTACGCTCAGCTTCAAATTGGAGACGGGATTGTGCACAACTCTTGTCCGGGTTCGAGCCAATGTCTCACACGCCTTTTCATCGAGCCAGCATCCGTGACAGGCCACAAATCGGGGGGAAAGTAATCCGAGGTTGTCCAGGAACTCAACAGGCGTGAGCCCGTATTTCTCCTCGGTGAAACGGAGCTCCTCTTCGGTTTCGCACAGATGCATATGAACAAGGCAAGAGTTCTCTTCGGAAAACTCTTTCACCCACGTGAGACTTTCGGTTGATACGGTGTAGACCGAATGCGGGCCGAGAGCGAACCTGACGTTCGGTGCGTACTTTTGGGCGGTTTTAAAGAGCTCAAGGTTCCTATGTATCTGCTCCTCACTCTTGCGGGCGTCGAACATGTCGATCAGGACAGCACTCACCACTGCCCGCATGCCCATCTCATGAACGGCACGGGCCGTTCCCTCGAAATGCCAGTACATGTCATTAAACAGCGTTACGCCGTTCCTGATCATTTCAAGACAGGCCAGTTTTGTCCCCCAGTAGACATCCTCCTCGGTCAGCTTTGCTTCCAGCACCCATATCTTCTCTTCCAGCCACTGCTTGAGCGGCATGTCGTCTGCAAAGCCGCGCAAGAGGGTCATGGCCGCATGAGTGTGGCCATTTATCAAAGCCGGCAGGGCTACTTTGTCGCGACCGTTTATCACCCGGTCCGCTTGCCGCGCGCATCGTGAAGATATCTCGGTTATTACGCCGTCCTGTATGAAGATATCGCTTATCTGATCATTCACTAAAACGTCTTTAATCAAAAGCTTCACAGGCAATTCTCCCGGACAAGGGTACTGATCAGCCGCTCGAGAGCCTGCCGGCTCTTTTTCGCATTTCTGGCAATCTGAGGCACGGTGAGTGGTCTTGTAATAATACCATTACAATAATTGTCAACAGAGCAGATGGACACATAAGGAATGCGCAGTTCCATGCAGAGTGTCGCCTCTGAGGCGAGCGTCATCCCTATGATGTCGCCGACCTTGCTGAAGAAACTGACCTCGGCCCTTGTTTCCAGCCGGGGTCCTGTGGTCTGGACGTAAACGCCTCCCAGCTTCACATCCATCTTGAGGTTAAGACAGACCGCGTGGAGACGTTTCGCGAGCGCCTGCGCCCATGCGCGGCACGGTGAATCGCATCTCGTTGTCGAAGAATGTGGGAACGTTGCACGGTGAGAAAAAATCATCGGGGATCACAAAAGCGCCCGGCTTGATTCCAGCCTGCAAACTCCCTACCGAGTTGATTGCCACAACGTTTTGCACCTTCATGCTCTTCAAGGCCCATATATTTGCCGGATGATTGATCCTATGCGGCGGAAGCTTCTCATGCCCGTGCCGCTGCAGGAAGACGAAGCCTGGCGTTGTTCGCAGCATGACTTCGCCGTGAGGTGTCTGGACGGAGATCGTCTCCCACCCGTCAAAGAGTGGTGCCTCCAACAAAGAAGTGCCGGCGATAAATGCTTTCATCTCAGTAGCCTTAAGCTATCGGTTTTCAACTGACAGCACACGACGATAGTGACGTGAATCAGTCAAGTACTAATTATGTACCAGGAGAGGATTTGGTTCAATAGGAAATAGCGGAGTGCAAAAAGTAAGTTTCAGGAGCACCACGGGGCGACCCCGGGTGTCGTCCAGGACTAACAGGCTGCCTTCTTATACGCAAAAGCATTGACAAAGGTAACCAGCTTGAATGAGTGATCGATGCCGAATGCTGTTTCCGATTGTCCGAGGAAAAGGTAGCCGCCATCTCTCAGGTTGTCGTAACAGCTTCGCAGTGCGGCAGTCTTGGTGGCAGCAGTAAAATAGATGAGCACGTTCCTGAGCAGAATGAGGTCGACTCCCGTGTATTTCTTGCATGCCATGGCATCCGTCAGGCTCGATCTCTCAGCGAGCACCAGCTTCCTGATCTCGTCGCGGACCGTGAATGTGTCGTTGGAAGCGATGAAATATTTTTCCTTTATCGCCTGCGTCGTATTTCTCAAAGCGTAGGGCCTGTAGACTGCATTCCTACAGGCTTGAACTGCCTCCTCATTGATATCGGTTGCAAAGATGGTGATGTTCCAGCTGCCGAGCTGCTCCTTGAGATGCTCCGCGAGGAGTATCGCGACAGTGTATGCCTCTTCGCCTGACGAAGAGCCGGCGCTCCAGATCCTCAACAGTCTGGAGCCGAACTGTTCATGCCTTTTCAGCACCTCGGGTATCACATTCTTTGCCATGGCTGTTATCTGGTGCGGGTCTCTGAAGAAACTCGTCTCGGTGATGGTGACCTTATTTATGAGACGGTTCCCCTCCGGGACACTCGTTTTCGGGTCGAGAAGAGATTTGATTAAGGCGGAAGGATCTTTGGATCCCGCCTGGTGCAGGAGTTCCTGCGCTCTCGCATCAAGGAGATAACGGTTCCTCTCGGTATAAAGAATGCCTGTCTTCTTATAGATGAAATCTCTCAGCGCCGCGAATTCCGCGTCGGTGAGTTTTTTATCCGGTTGCATTCATCAGCTCTTGGATGTTTGTTATATCACAATCGGTCCTGTCCAGATCCATGATGAATTCGGCCATATCCAACTCAGCTATTGCCGGCTTGGCCTGCTTCAATACCTTGAATGCGTCTGTCTCTTCGACTATCATACCGGTTTCATCCCCGCCGAAACCGTACCCTCTGAGTCGGGCTATTTGATCGGCAAGAGAAACGATTGCAACGATCAGCCTGTTTTCTGCTGATGCGCGGTTCACGTCATGGTGGCATGAGGCTACTTCGCTGAACAAATGCGGAAGCTGCCATTTGTCCATGAGCCAGCCGCCGATCGTCCCGTGCGTTTCCTCGAATACCCGTGTCTCCGCCTCGATCAGCGGAATATTCTCGTCGTAGGTGAGCTGCACCACCTGTTTATACAAATCATGCAGAAACCGGTCCATTATGAGCTGGCCGATATCGTGTAGAAGGCCGGCGAGATATGCCTGGCCCTGCGGCTCGATTCTGAACTGGGAAGAGAAGACCCTTGAGAGAACAGCTGTCGCGACGGAGTGCAGCCAGAAGGCGTGGAGGTCCACGTACTTGTCCCCGGGGCGCGGTTTAAAGGCACGCGCTGTCTCACAGGCCATGCAGACGCCTGTGATCTCTTTGAGGCCCAGCATGGTCACCGCATGTTCAATCGTCTTCACCCTGTTAGGCAAGCCGTAAAATGCGGAATTAGCGATGCGCAGAACGTTGATGCTCATGGATGGGTCCCTGCCTATCACCCGGCCAACTGTTCTCATGTCGGCATTCTCGTCATGGAGCAGTTGGATCAGCTCTGCAAATACTCCCGGTATGGGAGGCAGGTAGCGCCGTATGGATTCAATCCGCTGTTTCAAAGTGGCGTTCATTGCGATAGCCTCATCATTTTCTTTAGTGCAGGTAGCCGTCCTGAAGCATACGGATACCTTCTCGTAAGATTATCGCGCGGGTGCGAAAAAACCTAACTCGTTCCAAAAAGTGATTTCATATTTCTTCAAATGTTTATAGAATAAGGATACTGTACGCGTCCCCGGGAGACGAACTAGCGGGCAGACCCAGAAAAATGAAGGAGAAATCACGCGAGGAGCGATGCATGAGGGAGATACGTGTCGATGCTATACAGGATGCTATTGAAAGGCTTTTCATAGAAGCAAATTATGAACTTCCCGAAATGGTTGTCGAACGGTTTGAGCGTGCGCTTAAGGAAGAGGAGTCTTCGGCTGGCAGGGAGGTGCTCGAAGAATTGCTTCTGAATGCACGTTTAGCCCGCGACGAACGAATACCTATCTGTCAGGATACCGGCCTCGCCGTTCTTTTTGCACAGATCGGCCAGGATGTCCACGTGGTCGGAGGCGGCCTGGACGAGGCTGTTTCAGAAGGGGTACGCCGGGCTTATCAAAAAGGATACCTCAGAAAGTCGGCCTGCGATCCCTTTACCAGAAAGAATACCGGCGATAACACGCCGCCGATTCTGCACGTAAGGATCGTGCCGGGAGAGCAGATCAGGATCGTCGTTATGCCCAAAGGCGGCGGGAGCGAGAATTACAGCGAGGTCCGGATGCTGACACCATCGGACGGAGCGGCGGGCGTTAAGCGATTTGTGCTGGAAATGGTTCAGAAGGGCGGGCCGAATCCGTGTCCCCCCATTACGGTAGGCGTGGGTATCGGTGGCAACTTCGAAACCTCGGCTCTTCTGTCAAAAGAGGCCCTTATGGTCCCTTTCGGGAAGAAAAATGATGACCCCTATCTAAGGGATCTTGAGATGTCGATCCTTGATGACGTTAATAAGCTTGGCATTGGTCCTGAAGGCTACGGAGGCAGCGGTCACAGCTCTCGATCTTCACATAAAGGCGCTGCCCTGTCATATCGCCTCCCTGCCCGTAGCAGTGAATATACAGTGTCACGCACACCGCCTCAAAGAAGCGGTGATATGAGGTGTATTGATGCAGATCAAACGCGTTACGACCCCCCTTACCGATGATGTAATAGAGGAGCTCAAGACCGGCGATAAGGTGTTCCTAAGCGGGACAATCTACACCGCCCGCGATGCTGCACACAAGAGATTCATGGAAACGATAGAAGCTAATCAACCCCTTCCCATTGAAATCAAAGGACAGGTGATATACTACTGCGGTCCGTCGCCTGTGTTACCGGGACGCGCGATCGGAGCTGCAGGTCCCACAACCAGCGGCAGAATGGATGCGTACACGCCGACGCTTCTTTCCATGGGCCTGAAAGGCATGATAGGCAAGGGCAAGAGGTCGCAGGCTGTGAAGGATGCTATCATGAAGTACAAGGCTGTCTATTTCGGCGCTACCGGAGGCGCGGGCGCACTCCTGTCGAAGTCTGTAGTCTCCTACGAGATTGTGGCGTACGAGGAGCTCGGGCCCGAGGCACTTGCCAGGCTGGTGGTTAAAGATATGCCCGTTTTTGTTATCAATGACACGACCGGGAATGACCTCTATGAAATAGGTATATCCGCATACCGGAAATGAAGTAAACCGCACTAGCGGGCGAGCCTCATTGATTTTCAGAGTCGGCCTGAGGGAGGTCGGCTGCGGGTTGTTGAAAGCCGGCTTTCGGCGTTCGAATTAGGGCCGCACATGATGTTGCCGGACCAAGATCGACGCGGTATCGTTGGGCCAAATTGGATTGACTTTTCCGACCAAATATTTTAAAAGAACACAAACAGGGCACAAACGGGGCTGGGTGAATAGCGATGCGGGAGATTCGGGTTGCGATTGTGGGAATTGGAAATTGTGCGAGCTCCTTAATCCAGGGCATTGAATACTATGCGAGGGGTAA
The DNA here is from genome assembly GCA_963825005.1 of uncultured delta proteobacterium. Taxonomy (GTDB): domain Bacteria; phylum Desulfobacterota; class Syntrophorhabdia; order Syntrophorhabdales; family WCHB1-27; genus JADGQN01. The sequence goes on from CAWGRP010000014.1 coordinate 132,084, forward strand.
CCCTCGTGACGTTATCGGGCTGATGCATTATGACCTATGCGGCTATACACCCGAGCACATCAGCATTGTCGCTGCCTTTGACGTAGATAAGAGAAAGGTAGGCAAGCCGCTCAACGAAGCTGTTTTTGCTTCGCCGAACTGCACCAAGACAATCATGCAGAAGGTGCAGGGACAGAACCTGCTTGTATCGATGGGCCATTTGTATGACGGCATTTCCCCGCATATGTCGCAGTACCCGCAGTCAAGAACTTTTGTGCAGGCTGACAAGAAACCCGAAGATGTAACGGCAATCCTCAAGGATAGGAATGTAGATATACTCTTGAACTACCTGCCGGTCGGTTCCGAAAAGGCAACACGGTTTTATGCCGAGTGTTGTCTGGCGAGCGGGGTAAGTATGATTAATTGCATCCCCGTCTTCATCGGATCGGATAGGGCGTGGGTTCGAAAGTTCGAAGAAAAAGGTATTCCGATCATCGGTGACGACGTCAAGAGCCAGATCGGCGCTACGATCATACACAGAATGCTCGCTAAGCTTTTTACGGACCGGGGCGTAAAGATCGACAGAACATACCAGCTCAATACGGGAGGGAATACCGATTTTCTGAACATGCTTAATAGAGACCGTCTGATCTCCAAGAAAATATCGAAGACAGAAGCTATCCAGTCGGTTCTCGACGCGCCTATAGATCCGGAGAACATCCACGTCGGACCCAGTGACTATGTACCATGGCAGAATGATAACAAAGTCTGCTTTCTAAGGCTGGAGGGCAGAATATTCGGCGATGTACCGATGAACCTTGAATTACGGCTCTCGGTTGAAGACTCACCAAACAGCGGAGGATGCATGATAGATGCAATCCGTTGCTGTAAGGTGGCAAGAGATAGAAGGGTAGGTGGGGTCCTTGAGTCAATCTCCGCATATACCATGAAACATCCCATGACCCAATACCCTGACGATGTGGCCAGAAAGATGGTGGAAGAGTTTATAAGAGGGGAGAGAGCGCGATAGCGTACTGTAAATCGCAAACGCGCCCCGGCTACCCGTGATAAGCTCCAAAGTAGGCCATTCGCTCGATCCGCTCATTCTGCGGATCTATCGGCTTTTTTTCCCGGGCGAACCTGTCAGACCCAACCTTCTCACCGTTGTCGGGCTGCTTTTCGGCTTTCTCTGTCTTGCCTTCACGGTCAATGATTGGCTTCTGGCTGCGGGTCTGGCGCTCTTTGTCTCCGGATTGTTTGATCTTCTTGACGGCGCCGTGGCACGCCGCTACGCCAGGGTAACGACGTACGGAGGGTTTCTCGACTCTGTTCTGGACCGGTATACAGACCTCTCTGTTGCTTTCGGGATATTCATAAACTTTTTATCGCATGGCGACCGCTTTTTCGGGATCCTGACTTTTGTTGCTGCGATCGGCATGGTGATCGTGTCGTATATCAGGGCCCGCGCGGAGGCTGCGGGGCTCCAGTGCAGGAACGGCATCCTGGAACGCCCGGAACGAACCATACTGCTCATAGTAGGTCTTTGCTTTAATGAACTTTTTGTTCAGCTCTTCGGCTTCGGCCTGCTGAGGCCGGTGATCGTCGTACTGGCGGTTCTGACCCATCTTACAGCGGTTCAGCGCATATTAATAGTGAGAAAGGCAGCCCAGAAATAGGGTCACGGGTCATGGGGCACGGGTCATGGGTGAGCAAAGGACAAGCCCAAAATAATTGTTTTTTCGATCTATATCTCACGCCATTTGAACAAATGCAGTGGCTTCTCATCTCTTCACCGCGGTGAAAATCGGCTTACGGAAATACTTGTAGAGTCTGGATTCCGGCGTTCGCCGGAATGACAACAAGCACTATGGCTTGCAGTGGTTTGGTTTACCCTTGACCCGTGCCCCGTGACCCGTGCCCCGCCGTTACGACAGATTCTGTATCTCTTCTATCAGCAGGTTTTTGGCGAGTTCCTTCGGGATACCTGTTTTCTTCACCTCGCCTTTAACAAAAAGGAGAGCTTTATCCCTGCCGAATGCTACACCGATGTCGGCCCCTTTGGCTTCACCCGGACCGTTCACTTCACATCCCATTATTGCCACATCGATACACTGCTCGACATGGGCGACATCCCGTTCAAACTCTTCGACGATCTCCTGTAGATTAACCTTGCAGCGCCCGCAGGTGGGGCAGGAGATGATATTTATACCTTTGCTTCTGAGCCGCATGCTGCGCAATATATGATAACCGGCTATCACCTCGTATGAAGGATGCGCCGTGAGCGAGACCCGCAGCGTATCGCCGATGCCTTCATTCAGTAATATACCGAGCCCTATGGCCGACTTGATGGCCCCCGAGAATATGGGGCCGGCCTCGGTAACGCCTATATGGAGCGGATAATCTGACACTTCAGAGAATCCTCTGTAAGCCTCTAACGTCTGGAAAATGTCTGAAGCTTTGAGTGAGACTTTCAGCTCGGTAAATCCCTCGTCTTCGAAAAGCTTGACGCAGTATAGTGCGCTCTCCACCATGGCCTGAGCGTTGGGCTGGCGGTGTTTCCTGAGTATTCTCTTTTCCAGGGAGCCGATGTTGATCCCTATCCTGATCGGAGTCTTCGTCTGTTTGGCCATACGAGCGATCTCTTTAATCTTCCGAACATTGTTGATGGTCCCGGGGTTGATGCGTACGCAATCAATCCCTGCTTCCATGGCGGCCAGTGCGATGGCATGGTTGAAGTGAACGTCGCCGATGATAGGGATGTCCACCTCTCTTTTCAGAAAAGGTATATTCTTACAGATCTCAAGCTGAGGCAAAGTCATGCGTATCAGTTCGCAGCCGACTTTTTTCAGCTCCCTCATCTGATTCACCGTTTCCGGAAGATTCTGAGGGTCTGTCTTCAGCATCGACTGGACGCTGATCGGACTATCTCCACCGATGGGAATATTTCCAACAGTAATCTGACGCGTCTTTCTTCTCTGCATGTCTGACCTGTACCTTAGATGAGAGTTTAGCCCGGGAAGGTCATTCGAGCTTGAAATGTATTTTACCATGACCTCAGATTTTTTTGACAAAAAAAGTAAAAAAGCGTCGTCGCCACATACTGATGTGCCCTGTACAAACAATCTCCTGTTGCAGACCACTGCATTTCAAGGCTGCGCGCGCGGGCCGCTCCCGGGCTGGCTGGAGAAAGAACTGGCGCTGATACAGGAACGGACTCCACGTTCGGGAGATGAACACTTCTACGACCGGGAGACGGGGAAGCGGGTAAAATAATTTCAACGGAGCAAGGGGTTGAAACCTGACGGGATCGCGGGGCCGGGGACGATAATGAAGCTGATGGCTGCGGCGGCCAGCGTCGAGCCGACGCTCCAATCCCCAGCCCCCATCAGATCAAGAGTCGAGTAGCAAACCGTGCACGGCGATGGCCCTGCGTCGCCGACCGAGGTTCCCGCGCCCGCATGCGTGCCGGCTACGCGGGTCCTTGTTCAGAGGCTGCGCTCCTCGCCTGCTTTTTCTGCTCGTAGGTGGCGAAGCCTGCCTGCACGGCCTCAGTGATGAGCCGCTTCTTCTCGTCGATTAACCCCTTTGCGTTCTCCAGGGTGCAGGCGATAGTTTCCTTTACCTGTCCATAATAATCGTCAGCCTTGCTCGTGGCCGTGCTTGCCAGGCCTTTTATCTGCTCCCTTGTCTCGCTGCCGGCTTTCGGGGCCATCAGCAGGGCCACGCCTGCACCGATGAGCCCTCCCAGAAAGAATGATGAGATTACCGAACACGTTCCTCTTGATCCATTCTCTTCCATTGCTCCCTCCTTTATTTCTGTTGCACCATCAGCTTGCCGGTGCACACGACTGCTTTATCCACGGTACCACCTGGGTTGAGATGAGTAATTGGGCTGTCGTATATCTAGTGATAAGGTCGCAGGGCAGGCTTGTCAAGAGACTTTCGGGCTTTTCTTATTTGTCGTTATTCTATCCTGGTACGCGCTCAAGATCGAATCCGATGCTATCTCAAACTTCAGTTTATTTTCGACAAGCCGATATGCAGTCATTGTTGATCTGGATGACGATACTGCTATCAATACATGGACCGACATGGACTGGTACGTAAGTGGAATGCGCGGGCATCCAGAGCCGTATTTCGACTTCTGCGACGCCGCGCTGCCTTGAAAGCTTGCATTCGTATGTTTAGCTTCTCTATATGATGGAAGCCATGGTATGGCCGTAAGCCGATTCTCTTTCTACACGCTGTTGTTGATGTTGCTCATGGTAGGGTACCTCTCATTCGAGGTGGTGCGGCCTTTTCTTTCTTCCTTTGCGTGGGCGGTCTTTCTAGCGGTTGTTTTTTACCCTGTCTACAGATGGGCCGCAAGATTTACGAAGTCGAAGCGCCTGGGATCGGCGATTACAACCGTGCTTGTCGTTCTTGTGATCCTCGGTCCTTTTACGCTTCTCCTGTATCTGGTTCTCAAAGAGATCAGTCTCCTTTCCATATACTTACAGGATTCGAAGTTCCAGCCCAAGAGCCTCGTTGACAACCGCCTTATGCATTCAATGGTAGAGACGATCCTCCCCTTCCTGGGCGTCAAGGAGTCGGATCTCATGGGGGCCGTCAGGGACAGCATTACTGCCCTCGGGAAAGGGGCTGCCGGTCAAATCCCGAAGACTGCGGCCGGGCTGTTTGGCGCCGTTTTCAACTTAATCTTTACGATCATCATACTTTTCATCCTCTTTGTTGACGGCAAAGAAATGTTGGACAGGTTTCTGGACTATCTACCCTTCTCGATGAAGAGGCGACAGAAACTGAAAGATGAGGTTAAGGAGACGGTCACCTCCGGCATTCATGGCGGTCTTTTTACCGCGTTGACGCACGGCCTCCTTGGCGCCGGTCGGCGGCTCGGCGTGGACGCGCACCCGTGACGAGTCCGGCGCGCCCGGCGAGTGGTACCTCCATCTGTTCGCGCCCCAGCAGCCCGACCTCAACTGGACGCACCCCGATGTGCTGCAGGAGCACGAGGACGTCCTTCGCTTCTGGTTCGACCGGGGTGTGGCGGGTGTGCGGATCGACTCGGCGGCGCTGCTCGTCAAGGATCCCGGGCTCGCGGAGGAGAGGCCCGACGCCGGTCCCGGCGAGCACCCGTTCACCGACCGCGACCCGCTGCACGAGATCTACCGCCGCTGGCGCGCGATCGCCGACAGTTACGCCGAGCCGCGCATCCTCGTCGGCGAGATCTGGTTGCCGGACGCGGTCCGGTTCGCCCGCTACCTGCGGCCGGACGAGCTGCACACCGCCTTCAACTTCGACTTCCTCTCGTGCCCGTTCGAGCCCGGCCCCATGCGCACCTCGATCGTTTCGGCACTGGCCGCTCATGAGCCCGTGGACGCGCCGACGACCTGGGTGCTCTCCAACCACGACGTCACGCGGCCGGTCACGCGCTACGGCCGGGCCGACACCTCGTTCGCGTTCGAGGCGAAGCGGGAGGGCACCCCCACCGACCTCGAGCTCGGCACCAGGCGCGCCAGGGCCGCCGCGCTGCTGGCGATGGCGCTTCCCGGCTCGATGTACATCTACCAGGGCGAGGAGCTCGGCCTCCCGGAGGTCGAGGACATCCCCGCCGAGCGCCGCCAGGATCCGATGTGGCTCCGCTCTGGCGGGGTCGACCCGGGTCGGGACGGCTGCCGGATCCCCTTGCCCTGGAACGGCGATCGACCGCCGTACGGCTTCAGCCGCGACGGCGCGGGCCGCCCGTGGCTCGACCAGCCGGACGACTGGGCGAGCCTCACTGTCGCCGCGCAGTCCGGGGATCCGACCTCGATGCTCGAGCTCTATCGCGCCGGCCTGCGAGCGCGCCGGGCGAACCCCTGGCGCGGAGAGAGCACGCTGGAATGGCTTCCCGTCGCGGACTCGGTGCTCGCATTCGCCCGCGGCAACGCCTTCATCTGCATCGTCAACTTCGGCCGCGACTCCGTCGAACTTCCGGCGGACGCGACCGTCCTAATCGCGAGCGATGAGCTCGAAGGAGGTGCACTTCCACAGGACACCACGGTCTGGCTCCGCCAGGCCACCCCGACCGGAACACAGCAATAGGAAGGAGTGACGATGAAGTCAAACCGTAAGGCCATGACGGCCGCCATCGCCACGGCGAGCCTGCTCGCTGTGTCTGCTGCCACGGTCTCGAGCGCGGCAGCCCGGGACGGGGCCTCCACGAAGGCGGTCACGATCAGCGTTGCCTCGCTGATCCCGGGCAGCACGGACGCGGCCATCCAGCAGTTCAACAACCAGGTGGCGGAGTTCGAGAGGGCGAACCCGAACATCCACGTCAAGTCGGTCCAGTACCAGTGGACCGGGCCGACCTTCGCCGCCAAGCTCGCCGCCGGCACGCTGCCGACGGTGTTCACGGTGCCCTTCACCGACGCGAGGACGCTCGGCGACAACGGGCAGCTCGCCAACCTGACCGCCGAGGTCAAGGCATTGCCGTACTTCGGCAAGTTCAACCCGGCCGTCCTCGCGGAAGGCATCGACTCGAAGAAGCAGATCGTCGCTCTGCCGACGGCCGCATACGCGCAGGCGCTGCACTACAACCGCCAGCTCTTCCAGCAGGCCGGGCTCGATCCGAACAAGCCCCCCACGACGTGGGCCCAGCTGCGGGCGGACGCGAAGCAGATCGCCCAGAAGACCGGCAAGGCCGGCTACGTCGAGATGGGCAAGGACGACAACACCGCCGGCTGGATCCTGACCACGCTCGTGTACGCGCTGGGCGGGCGGATGGAGACGGGTAACGGCACGAACGCGACGGCGACGCTCAACAACCCGCAGGTCGTCACCGCGCTGAATCTCCTGAAGACGATGCGCTGGACGGACAACTCGATGGGCTCCAACTTCGACTACGGCTGGAGCGACATCAACCAGGCGTTCGCAGCGGGGACCGTCGGGATGTACATCAGCGGCTCCGACGTCTACACGAACCTCGTCTAGGCCAGCAACATCAACCCGAGCATCTACGGCTTGACGACGATCCCGCTCGCCAAGAACACGAAGGCGGGCGTCCTCGGCGGCGGCACCCTGGCCGCGGTCAGGCCGAACGCGAACGCGGCCTCGCGGGCGGCGGCGGTGAAGTGGATCGACTTCTTCTACGAGCAGCCGCTGATCAGCAAGCCGCAGGCGATCCGCAACGCGAAGACGCTCGTCGCGTCGAAGCAGCCGGTGGGCGTTCCCGCCCTGCCGGTCTTCAACAAGGTCCAGTACCTGCTCGCGAACACCTGGATCAAGCCGTACATCAACGTCCCACAGAGTCAGATGAAGCCGTTCACGACGGGCATCTTCGGTCAGATGCTGATCCCCGAGCCCGAGGCGTCGACGCAGAGCGTCTACCACGCGCTCGACGCTCCGGTGGAGGCCGTCCTGACCGACAAGAACGCCAACATCACCCAGCTGCTGCAGCAGGCGAACAGCGCTGCGCAGGAGGCGATCTCCAAGGGAAGCTGACGGTCGGGTTCGACGGGCGGCCGGAAGCGACGACGGGCTTCCGGCCGCCCGTTCGAACGGCGCCCGGTGTGGAGGCTGTATGAGCGCGGTCGGGCAACGGGCGCACGGCACGAGGAAGAATGAGCCCGTGTCGACAGGGCCGCGCCATCCAGCGCCGGAGCAGTACCGCGTCCGGCACAACCCCGTCACCTGGGTCAAGGGTGGCGGCCTGACGACGGTGATCTTCCTGCTGCCGATGCTGCTGATCTTCGGTGCGTTCTCGTGGTACCCGATCGTGCGCACGGTGATCATGTCGCTGCAGCACACGAACCTCGTCCAGCCGCCGACCTGGGTCGGCCTCGACAACTTCCGCACGGTGCTCCACGATCCGCTGCTTCCGATCGCCGTCAAGAACACGCTGTATTTCGCGTTCCTCGCCCTGATCTTCGGCTATCCGATCCCGCTCTGCGCCGCCGTGCTGATGAGCGAGGCGCGCCGCTTCCGGGGCCTCTACAGCGCTCTCGCGTACCTGCCCGTGGTGATCCCGCCGGTGGTAGCCGTTCTGCTCTGGAAGACGTTCTACGACCCGAGCCCGACGGGTGTCTTCAACACCGTTCTCGGCTGGGCCCACCTCGGGCCGTACCCCTGGCTCCAGTCACCGCAGACGGCGATGCCGTCGCTCGTGCTCGAGTCGACCTGGGCCAACGCGGGCGCGACGGTGATCATCTACCTCGCGGCTTTGACGGCCGTCAATCCCGAGCTGTACGAGGCCGCGTCCGTCGACGGCGCGTCGCTCTGGCGCAAGGTGTGGCACATCACGATGCCCGCAGCTCCGCGGCGTGCTGCTGCTGACGATGATCCTGCAGATCATCGGGACCGCGCAGGTCTTCCTCGAGCCGTACCTGTTCACCTCCGGCGGGCCGGCCAACTCGACGCTCACCGTGCTGCTGCTGATCTACGACTACGCCTTCGGCAACTCGCTCGGCGGCGACTACGGCAGCGCGACGGCGCTCAGCCTGATGCTGGCCGTCTTCCTCGCAGTGCTCTCGTGGGTCTACCTGCGCGCCACGCGTTCCTGGAGCACGCGATGAGGACCCGCACCCGGCCGCGCACCGCCGAGCCCCACCAGGGCTTCGTCACGGCCTCGGACTGGCAGAGGCCGGGGGTCAAATGGGGCCTCGGAGCGGCGCTCTGGCTCCTGCTGATCGGCCTTGTGATCGTCGGGCTCGGGCCGCTGCTCTGGCTCGCGAAGTCGGCGATCACGCCGACGACCGACACGATCACGCATCCGATCTCGCTCTTTCCCCACGGCTCGACCTGGGCAACCTGCACGAGGCCTGGTCCGACGTCCACGTCGACCGCTACTTCTGGAACACGGCTGGATGGCGATCGGCTCCTGGTTCGTGCAGATCGTCGTTGCGACCACCGGCGGGTTCGCGCTGTCGGTGCTGCGGCCGAAGTACGCCAGGTCCTCACCGGGCTCGTGCTCGTGACGCTCTTCGTCCCCGTCGTCGTGCTGCTCGTGCCGCTCTACGTCGAGATCGTGCACCCGCCGCTGATCCACCACTCGTTCATCGACAGCTACTGGGCGATCTGGCTGCCCGCCGGTGCGAGCGCGTTCAACGTGATCCTCGTGAAGCGGTTCTTCGACAATCTCCCGCGCGAGATCTTCGAGGCGGCGCGGGTCGACGGCGCCGATCCGTTCCGGCTCTTCTGGTCGTCGTGCTGCCGATGTCGCAAGCCCATCCTCGGCGTCGTCTCGGTGTTCGCGATCCTCGCCTCGTGGAAGGACTTCCTGTGGCCGCTGCTCGTGCTCACGAACCCGGACAAGCAGCCGCTGTCGGTGCGGCTGCCGACGATCCAGTCTCAGACCGAGCTCGGTGTCTTCCTGGCGGCGCTGTTCATCGCCTCGCTCGTCCCGATCATCGGTGTTCCTGATCTTCCAGCGCTCGTTCCTGCGCGGCGTCAGGGCTCGGCGGGGCGATCAAGGGCTGAGGCGGCAAATGCGCTCCGGTCGGCCTCGCCGTCGATCGCGAGCCCGGTGTCCGGGTCGAAGAAGTGGAGGCGCTTCGTGCTGACGACGAGTCGGATCGGCTCGCCCACGGCGGCGCGGGTCTGGGATGGACGCGCGCGACGAACGTCGAGCCCTCGACCGAGAAGTGGACGAGCACCTCGGCTCCGAGCGACTCCCTCAGCCTGCAGACGACGGCGAGGCTGCGCTGCGGGGGCGCATCGGCCGCGAACGCCGCGTCCTCGAAGTCCTCGGGCCGGACGCCCAGGATCACGGGCCGGCCCTCGTACGCCAGCAGCGCTTGGCGAGCGGCGACCAGCTCCTCGTCGACCTCGAGCGAGTAGTCACCGAAGGTGACGGTGAGACGTCCATCCGCCCGGCTGAGCAGCGCCTCGACCATGTTCATCGCCGGCGAGCCGATGAAGCCGGCGACGAACCGGTTCGCAGGCCGCTCGTAGACCCGGTCGGGCGTGTCGACCTGCTGGAGCGTCCCGTCGCGCATCACGGCGATCCGGTCGCCCATCGTCATCGCCTCGATCTGATCGTGCGTGACGTAGATCGTCGTCACGCCCAGCGTCGCTCTGGAGGCTCTGGATCTCGGCCCGCATCTGCACGCGGAGCTTCGCGTCGAGATTCGAGAGCGGCTCGTCCATCAGGAAGACCTGCGGCTCGCGGACGATCGCCCGCCCCATCGCGACGCGCTGCCGCTGGCCGCCGGAGAGCGCGCCCGGCTTGCGGTCGAGATAGTCCTCGAGCCCGAGCGTGATCGCCGCGGTCTCGACCCGGCGGCGGATCTCCGCCTTGCGTCACCTTGCGGAGCTTGAGCCCGAAGGCCAGGTTCTGCGCGACCGTCATGTGCGGGTAGAGCGCGTAGTTCTGGAAGACCATCGCCACGTCGCGGTCCTTCGGCGAGACGTCGTTGACGACGCGGTCGCCGATCCGGATCGTTGCCCCGGCTGATCTCCTCGAGCCCGGCGACCATCCGCAGCGCGGTCGTCTTGCCGCAGCCGGACGGGCCGACGAGGACCATGAACTCGCCCTCGTCGATCACCAGGTCGAGCGCGTCGACGGCGCGCGTCCCGTCGGAATAGACCTTCGACACGCCCTGGAACTCGATCGCAGCCACGGGCTCGGAATACCTCGCTTCAGTCCCGGGGATTGCTCGCGAGCCAGCCTTCGCGACGCCCTTCTGCGCCCGGGTCAGCCAGGCCTCGACGACCAGCTCCTCGAGCTCGTCGCGGTCGAGGCGGGCGAGGCTCGGGATCCGAACGAGGACGGCCGGGTAGCCGTCGAAGTGCGGCGTGGTGAAGTAGATCCCGCGGGTGTCGGCCAGCATCAGCTCCTTCACGCCGAGATCGGCGACGCGGAACATCAGAACGTCGTCGAGCCGCTCGCCCGTTTTCGGATCGACCGCGTCGGGGCGGCGGCTGCGATGGAAGCAGAAGATCTTGCCGTGCACGCGATACTCGGGCCGGCCGTCGGACAGCTCCTTCGTCGCCTGCGGCAGCGCGAGGGCGAGCTCGTCGAGATCGGCCATCGTCGCCATCGACCCATTTTGCTAGCGTCGTGAAAGTTGTGGGAGCAAGCGTTCCGATCACGACTCACCCGGGGCGCCTGCTCGGCGTTCTCGCGCTCGGCGGCGCGGCGTACGCGCTGCTGCAGTCGCTCGTCGTCCCGGCGCTCCCGACGCTGCAGGAGGACCTGCACACGTCGCCGACCGGCGTGACGTGGATCTTCACCGCCTACCTGCTCGCGCGCCTCGGTCGCGACGCCGATCGCCGGCCGCCTCGGCGACATGTTCGGCAAGAAGCGCATGCTCGTGATCGTGCTCGTCGGGCCTCGCCGTCGGCTCGCTCATCGCGGCGCTCGTCGAGCACGCTCGCGCTGATGATCGCGGCGCGCGTGATCCAGGGCCTCGGCGGCGCGATCTTCCCGCTCGCCTTCGGGATCATCCGCGACGAGTTCCCGCCGCGAGCGCGTCGCCGGCGCGATCGGCGCTGATCTCGGGCCTGCTCGGCATCGGCGGCGGGCTCGGCATCGTGCTCGCCGGCGCTGATCGTCGACCACCTCGCCTACCACTGGCTCTTCTGGATCCCGCTGGTCGTGACCGCGATCGCGACCGTCGCGACGATCTTCTTCGTGCCCGAGTCGCCGGTGCGAGCGCCCGGGCAGGTCAACTGGGCTCGGCGCCGTCGCTGCTCTCGGGCTGGCTGTCGGCGCTGCTGCTCGCGTCGAGCGAGGCGCACGACCTGGGGCTGGGGCTCGTCCGAAGACGCTCGGGCCTGTCGCGCTCGGCGGTCGTGCTCGCGGTCGCGTGGGTCGCGGTCGGAGCTGCGCTCGCGCATCCCGCTCGTCGACATGCGCGATGATGCGGCTGCGCGGCGTCTGGACGACGAACCTCGCCGCGCTTCCTGCTCGGCTTCGGCATGTACAGCGCGTTCGTGCTGATCCCGCAGTTCGTGCAGGTGCCCGAGTCGAGCCGGCTACGGCTTCGGCGCGTCGGTCACCGCAGGCCGGGCTCTTCCTGCTGCCGTCGACGATCGCGATGCTGCTCGTCGGGCCCGTCGCCGGCCGGCTCTCGAGCACGGTCGGCTCGAAGGTGCCGCTCGTGCTCGGCGCGGCGGTCGATCGGCGCTCGTCGTTCGTGCGTGCTCGCGGTCGAGCACTCCGAGCAGTGGCAGGTCTACGTCGCCTCGCTGCTGCTCGGCATCGGCATCGGCTTCGCGTTCGCCTCGCATGGCGAACCTGATCGTCGAGGCCGTGCCGCCGCGACCAGACCGGCGTCGCGACCGGGCATGAACACGATCATCCGCACGATCGGCGGCGCGATCGGCGCGCCAGGTCGCGGCCAGCATCCTCGCCGGCGAGCCTGCTCGCCGACGGCTACCCGTCGGAGGACGGCTACACGATCACGTTCACGCTGAGTGCATTTTTGCATTTAAAATGATAGGTAATTCTATTGCTCAAGATTCCTCAAGCGATTATGCGCTGACTTTGCAAAATAAATCTTTTGGACCTGCATTTTTAATTCTTTTTGGAATTACGTTCACCATGGCAAGTTTTGACCAATTGATGTCGCTTGACCCTCATTGGTTTAGTACGATGTTTGGTGTTTATTGCTTTGCGGGTTTATTTTACGCCAATTTAGCAAGCACCTGTTTGTTGACCTTATACATGGTTGCTAATGGTAAACTCAAAGGCATTGTGAATGATAACCATTTGCATGACTTAGGTAAGTTCATGTTCGCCTTCACCGTGTTTTGGGCGTACATCGGTTTTTCTCAATTCATGTTGATTTGGTATGCGAACTTGCCTGAAGAAACGGGTTATTTTCTCCATCGCTTCCATGGTGGATGGTTCTGGGTATCTACATTTTTGTTAGTCGGCAAATTCCTGCTTCCATTCTTTTTCTTGTTGCCTCGAGATGCAAAGAGAAATCCAAGAATTCTCGCTTTCGTAGGCTGCTTCATGTTGGTAGCCCAATGGGTAGACGTGATGTGGATGGTCCAACCTGAATTTTATTCTGAAGGCCCTCAATTTGGATGGGTTGAAATCGGTGTGACCTTAGGCTTCATCGGAGTCTTTGGCTTAGTGGTTTCTCGATTCTTGCAAAAAAACAATGTGCTTGCAATCGGTGACCCTCGCTTAGAAGAGTCCGTGTTTCATCATCATCAATAAAAGTTTGTTTCCCTGTCAAACGGGACATCTGACTTAAAGAGAAAGAGGCGAAATTGATTCGCCTCTTTTTTTTGGGTAAGGTAGAAATTTGGAGAGGGATAACATGACAAAAATACGCAAAAGACACCGTTATTTACTTTCCGGAA
>CAWGRP010000015.1:0-214166 GCA_963825005.1 uncultured delta proteobacterium
AACGCGCAGCCCTTCGTAGGTAACCATCTTGTCACCCAGGCAGGGGGCAGCACCTGTAGCTACTCCATTTCACCCACGAGCAACTCCTTCGGTACTGCAGCAGGGACAGGATCTGTGACTGTGACTGCCGGCTCAGGCTGCACCTGGACAGCAGCGAGCAATAACACGAATTGGCTGACTGTGTACTCGGGGTCAAATGGGTCAGGGAACGGGACGGTGAATTACCTCGTGACGGCGAACACGGGCACAACCTCACGGACCGGGACCCTGACCATCGGTGGGCAGACCCTCACCGTGACCCAGGCAGGGGGGAGCTGTACCTACTCGTTCACCCCCATGTCGCATGACTTCAATGCTTCGGGCGGCACCAGCACGGTGAACATCGCCACGTCTTCTGACTGCCCCTGGTCGGTCTCGGCTCAATACTCCTGGATTACCGTGACTTCCGCACAGTCCGGCAAAGGGAACGCAACGGTGAGCTATTCTGTTGCTGCCAATAGCGGGCCTTCACGAACGGGGGTGATCTTCTTAAACGCGCAACCCTTCGTGGGCAACCACCTTGTGAACCAGGCAGCAGGGCAGAGCTGTACGTATTCCATCTCACCAACCAGCAAATCCTTCACGTCAGCAGCAGGCACGGGATCAGTGAGTGTGACCGCCGGTTCAGGCTGCGCCTGGACCGCAACCAGCAATGCGATAGGTTGGCTCACCGTCAGTTCTGGAGCGAGCGGGTCAGGGAATGGAACGGTCAACTATACAGTCACGGCCAATACGAGCACTACGTCGCGCTCCGGCACGATCACCATCGCTGGTCAGACCTTTACGGCCACTCAGGAAGGGGCATCCAAATTCTGTCCCGCATATGTCGCAAATACTCAGCTTTCGTTTGATGCCGGCCCCAACTATTACTGGATAGGGGTGACGTTCCGACAGCACCTGCGCGTGGACGTTCACGAGCAATGCCTCCTGGATCAAGATCTACTATGGAGGAAGTGGGAAAGGAAACGGGTCATTCATCATCGCAGTCGACGCCAACACAGGTCCTGCACGAACCGGGAACCTTCTCCGTCAACGGGACAGTCGTGACGGTAACGCAGAAAGGGAAGTGATTCAAAAGTAACGCTGCAGCAGAACACTTATAAAAGGAGTGCTATGAAGAAGCACCTTATACCTGGTTTTATAGGAAGCCTCGCGGTTCCAATGCTCCTCCTCATCCTTATCTCTTCTACCTCAGCTCAGGTGGCGGTGAGTGATATCCAGGCAGCGATCAAGGCGTCCGGAGCGAACTGGGTTGCCGGAGAGAGCCGTATAACAAAACTCAGTCCTGAGGAGCAGAAGCGTCTGCTGGGCGTCAAGAATGAACCCAAGCAGAACACCCATCCACCGACCGGGCAATCTCGGCCTATAGCCTTCCCCCCACTCTCGACTGGCGGAACAACGGGGGAAATTATGTGACATCAGTAAAGGATCAAAGTATCTGTGGAAGCTGCTGGGCTTTTTCTGCCGTTGCAGCACTCGAATCGGCCACATTGATCGCCAATAAAACTCCGAATATGGAGCTCGACCTTTCGGAGCAGGTCCTTGTCTCCTGCTGCAATGCTACCTGCAGCCCGCAAGGGGACTGCAACGGAGGTTTCCCGGAGTATGCGGCTGATTTTTTACGGGATCAGGGTGCGCCGCTGGAGAGCTGCCTTTCCTACACAGGGATTGCAATGTGCGCCAATGCGTGCCCTAACTGGCAGGCTTCTGCCTACAGGGCCAAAAGCTGGGAATGGGTGGTCAACTACGTCCAGAACGAGGCCCCCACGGTCGATGCGATCAAGGCGGGCCTACAGAAGCAGCCGCTCGCGATCACCATGGCCGTGTATAGTGACTTCATGACTTATTCGAGCGGTGTCTACAAGCACGTCTCAGGCGGCCTCGCTGGCTATCATGCGATTCTGGTGGTCGGATATGACGATGCGGGTCAGTACTTTACCGCCAAGAACAGTTGGGGTCCAGCTTGGGGGGAGCAGGGATACTTCAGGATTGCCTATTCAGAGGTCACGGGTGCCTCACAGTTCGGCTACATGACTCAGGCCTATTATGTGGGAGACAATCCCAACCCCAATCCGACTTGTGAGTACGCCCTTGCTGATTACTACACGGCTTCCGGGGGAACGGGCACTGTCCAGATGGTGAACCCTGGAGCCGAGAGCAGAGCCTACTGGATTACCGTTACGGGCACGGATTCGAAGGACCCGAGAATCGTCACCTATGCTGTGGCGCCGAATGCAACCGGTGCTCCCAGGGACGGAATCCTGACTGGAACTGGCGGAGCCGCTGTTGTGGCGGGCAACGGACTGCTCAACTACGCAATCTTCCAGGAAGCAGGTTCACCGCAATGTACCTACAGCATCTCGCCCGCCAGTAACTCCTTTGATATCAATGGCGGCACCGGCAATGTGACCGTGACCGCGCCAGCGGGATGTCCGTGGGTGGTTGCCAACACGTCGGCCGATTGGATCACGATCACCTCCGGCAAAACAGGCTCGGGCAACGGGACGGTGACTTACTCAGTTGCGCCGAATGGCTCCTACCCACGTAATCCTGCCACCATTAAGATCGCAGACCAGAACTTCACGGTTAACCAAGCAGGCTGCACGTATGCTTCAAGTCCGTTCACTCAGCGCTTCGGTCCAGAAGGCGGCACGGGCACGATAAATGTCACCGCCACACCGGGCTGCGCCTGGACGGCCTCCGGCAGTCAAAACTGGTTCACCATCACCTCCGGGTGGAGCGGAGTAGGAAACGGGACGATCACCTACACAGTTGCGCCGAACGTCGACAGTACCGATCGGACGCTTTATTGCAGCGTTCCAGGATTCTTTGTCCTGTACCAGGGGGGCATGCTCTGTGACTACTCCTATACCCCCACGTCCCAGGACTTCGGTTCCGGAGGCGGCACAGGCACGGTGAACATCACCGTCGGCCGGGACTGCCAGCAACCTGTGGTAAGCAGCGGCGCCTCCTGGATCAAAATCATCTCAGGGCCCGCCGGCACAGGGAAGGCCACGCTGACCTATGCGGTTGCCGCCAATAGCGGGGCTTCACGGACAGCGGCCATCTGGACCAACGCCACGCCGATTATCGTGACCCAGGCGGGAGGCAGTACCTGCACCTACTCGATTGCCCCGACGTCCCAGTCCGTCAGTGCGGCGGGAGCTATGGGAACGGTGAGTGTCACCGCTCCCTCGGGCTGTGCCTGGTCGGCAACGAGCACTGTACCCTGGATAGCCGTTACCTCTGGAGCGACGGGTTCCGGGAACGGAACCGTGAGTTTCTCATTCATGGCCAACATCAGTACCTCACGCATGGGAACACTTATTGTTGCAGGCCAGAATTTCACTCTGACTCAGGCGGCAGGCAGCTCCTGCACCTACTCGATCACGCCTGCGTCCCAGTCCGTCAGTGCGGCGGGATCTACGGGAACGGTGAGTGTCACCGCTCCCTCGGGCTGTGCCTGGGCGGCAACCAGCAATATATCGTGGATCTCCGTCACCTCAGGGGCGAGCGGCTCAGGCAACGGTACAGCCGGCTACTCGGTTGCGAAAAATACGGAAGGCACCTCACGAACAGGTACCGTCACTATCGCGGGCACTCCCTTTACGGTAACCCAGGCCGGTCAGAACTGCGCCTACGCTGTAACCCCTGCAAGCCAGAACTTCAGCGCTTCGGGCGGCACAGGCACTATGAGTGTGTCTGCTCCATCGGACTGCGCCTGGATGATAACGGGTCTGGACCAATACCGCTGGATTACCGTGACCTCACCAAAGGGCGGTTCCGGGAACGGCACAGTGAGCTACACGGTTGCACCCAATGCCGGGGCTTCACGAACCGGATCCATAGCGGCAGGTGATACCGTGACGAGCAGCACTCCCCTCTCGATTAATCAGGCGGCGGGCGGCGCCTGTGCCTGCTCTGTCACGCCCAATCCCCAGAATGTCAGTGCTGCGGGTGGGAAGATTACGGCCAGTGTCAGTTCCGGCTCCGGCTGCAGTTGGACGTCAAGCAGTGACGCTTCCTGGATCACCATCACCTCCGGGAGCGGCTCAGGGAACGGGACGGTCAACTACTCAACTACGCCCAATTACGTCATGACGCCCCGGACAGGTCATATATGGATCGCAGACACTATCCTTACTGTGACCCAGGCAGCAAGCACTTGTAGCTGGGGCCTTGACCTCTATTCCCGGAGTTTTGCAGCCACAGGGGGCACAGGATCGTTCGGCGTCTATGTTTATGGTTCGGGCTGTGCATGGACGGCGGCAAGCAGTGTTTCCTGGATCACCATCACCTCCGGAAGCGGCTCAGCAAACGGAACCGTCAGTTACTCAGTAGCAGCAAACACCGATGTAGCCAGTAGAACCGGCGCCATCAGCATTGCGGGAACGACCTTCACGGTCACCCAGGCAGGGGGAGGAAGTACTTGTACATACGCCATCACCCCTACCCAGTCCTTCACCGCTGCGGCAGGAACAGGTACTGCGAGCATCACCGCTCCCTCGGGTTGTGCGTGGCAGGCAATAAGCAACAACACAAGCTGGCTCACGGTGACTTCAGGGGCGAACGGGTCAGGTAATGGGAAGGTCTCCTATGCGGTTACCGCCAATACCTATACGACTCCACGCGCCGGAACTCTGACGATCGCAGGACAGACCTTCAGCATTATCCAGGCGGGCGGCGGTGGCACCTGCAGCTATACCCTCAGTCCAGCCTCAAACTCTTTTACCGCTGCGGCAGGCACGGGATCAGTGAGTGTGAGCGCCGGTTCAGGCTGCGCATGGAACGCCACGAGCAACAATACTTCGTGGCTCACGGTAAGCTCCGGATCTAGCGGAACAGGGAATGGAACAGTCGGTTACGCAGTTACCGCAAACACGAGCAGCACTCAACGAAGCGCTACGCTCACTATTGCAGGCCAGACCTTTAATGTGAGCCAGGCAGCGCAAAGTTGCACCTATGCCATCTCGCCCACCGGCAACTCCTTTACTTCAGCAGCAGGCACGGGGATGGTGAATGTCACGGCCGGCTCAGGCTGTACGTGGACGGCTACAAGTAATGCAACGACCTTTCTCACGGTCACGTCCGGGGCATCGGGCTCGGGCAACGGTACGGTGAACTATGCAGTCACAGCCAACACAACGACAGCTCAACGTAACGGCACCCTGACCGTTGCAGGTCAGACCTTTACGGCAACTCAGGCAGCACAAGCCTGTACCTACTCCATCTCACCCACCAGCAACTCCTTTACCGCAGCAGCGGGCACGGGCTCGGTAAGCGTCGCGTCTGCTTCAGGCTGCGCCTGGACCGCGACGAGCAATGCAAGCTGGATCCTCGTCAACTATGGGCCGAGTGGATCAGGCAATGGGACGGTGGGCTATTTAGTTGCGGCAAATACGACCACATCTTCACGCACCGGCACTCTCACGATCGCAGGCCAAACGTTTACCGTTACCCAGACAGGACAAAGCTGTACGTACTCCATTTCACCCACCAGTAAGTCCTTTACCGCTGTGGCGGGCACGGGCTCTGTCAGTGTTACGGCTCCTACCGGCTGTGCCTGGCAGGCAGTAAGTAACAACACGGCCTGGCTCAGTGTGACAGGAAGCTCAAGCGGGTCGGGGAACGGATCTGTCTCCTACTCGGTCACTGCGAATAACACCACCACGTCACGCACCGGCACTCTCACCATCGCAGGACAAACCCATACGGTGACCCAGGCAGGGCTGAGCTGTACGTATTCAATATCACCCACGAGTAAGTCCTTCACGTCAGCAGCAGGCACCGGCTCTGTGAGTGTGAGTTCAGCCTCAGGCTGCACCTGGACCGCAACCAGTGCTGCAACATCATGGCTCACCATTTCTTCTGGTTCGAGTGGGTCAGGGAACGGGACGGTAAATTATTCAGTTACTGCCAATACCTTTACGACGTCACGCACAGGTACGTTGACCATCGCAGGACAAACCCATACGGTGACCCAGGCCTGGGGAACCACCTGTACCTATTCCATCTCACCTGTGAGTAACTCCTTCACCGCGGCAGCAGGAACAGGGACAGTCACGGTAACAACTCCTACTACCTGCACCTGGACGGCGGCGAGCAATGCCACCTGGATCAGCATTACCTCCAAAGCGAGCGGGTATGTCTCCTATTCGGTCGTTGCCAATACGACAACGACTTCACGCACCGGCAGCCTGACTATCGCAGGGCAGACCCACACCGTTACCCAGGCTGCCGGAGGAAGCTGCATGTACTCAATCTCACCCACGAGTAACTCCTTGAGCGCAGCAGCAGGTACGGGCACAGTCACTGTGAGTTCCTCTCCCTCCCTTTGTTCCTGGACGGCAATGAGTAATGCACCATCGTGGCTTACCGTGACGTCAGGTGCAACCGGCTGGGGGAACGGGACGGTGGGTTATTCAGTAACAGCCAATACGACTACCTCATCACGCACCGGCAGCCTCACCATCGGAGGGCAGTCTTTTACGGTTACTCAGGCCGGGGCAACCCCCGCCTGCAAAGCATACGTGTCGCCTGTCGATTATACCGTCGACGCATCCGGCTTGATGAGGTATATCGGGGTGGGCGCAGACAGTACCTGTAAGTGGACAGTCACCAGTAACGCCACCTGGATAATTGCCGGCGGGAGCGGACAGGGGAACGGCACGTTCTTGCTCATGGTGCAAGGCAATAGCGGTCCCGCAAGGACAGGGACTTTGTCTGTCAACGGTACGGTGGTGACGATCACCGAAAAGGGGGCTGCGAAATAGATGTTGTTGAGTGCAGACCGGCAACTCTCCCTCATGGTCAGCACTTCCAGACGGCACGCCTGTCGTCGTGACCAGGCAGCACGGCAGTGAAAGACATGAAACGAAAACAAAGGAGCGTAGAGATGAAAAAAAGTTGTCTGATTGGATTAGCAGTATGTGTACTGCTCATGACGCACGTTGCGGTCTGGGGACAGAATCCCTCAGTTGACTACTCCATCAGCAAGCTCTTCGCGAGTACCGGGGGCACCGGGATCATTCGCGTGACTTCAGGCTCCGCCTGTGGGTGGAAGGCGACGAGTGGTGTCGCCTGGATCACCATCGCCTCAGGTGGCAGCGGTACCGGCCCCGGGAATGTTCAGTACACGGTCGCAAACAATACGGGCGCCACGAGAAGCGGCACCATCACCGTTGAAGGGCACACGTACACGATCACCCAGTCAGGAACAACCGGGACCACCGCCGTGGCCGGCGGTAACCGCTAGGAGAATACGATGAAAAGATCCTCGACCTATCCCTTTGCAGGAATGCTCATAATCTCGATGCTTTTCTTCGGCATCGTTTCTTCAGCCTCAGCGCAGGTAGCGGTAACTGATATCCAGGCGGCTATCAAGGCCTCCGGTGCGAACTGGATTGCCGGAGAAAATCCGATATCCAAGCTCACCCCCGAAGAGCAAAAGAGATTGCTTGGTGTCAAGAACGGACCGAAGCAGAACACCCATCCACCGACAAAGGCAGTCTCGGCGTATAGCCTGGCCCCCAGCCTTGACTGGCGGAACAACGGGGGGAACTATGTGACCGCCGTGAGGAACCAGGCAAATTGCGGTAGTTGCTGGGCACATTCGGCCGTCGCCGCCCTCGAATCAGCCACCCTGATCGCCAACAAGACTCCGAATACTGAACTAAATCTCTCCGAGCAGGTCCTCATCTCCTGCTGCAGCTCTCTGTGCAGTCCGAACGGTGACTGTAATGGAGGGTATGTTGAGAAGGCTGCCGATTTTCTCCGCGACCATGGTGCGCCTGCAGAAAGCTGCTACCCCTACGTAATGAATGGGTACTGTGCCGGTGCCTGCCCTAACTGGCAGGCATCTGCCTACAAGATCAGAAACTGGCAGTGGGTGGTCGATTATGACAAGAGTGAAGGACCTTCTGTCGAAGCGATAAAGGCTGGCCTGCAGTACGGCCCCCTGGCCATCACGTACGCTGTGTACGCTGACTTCTTCGGCTACACGACCGGCGTCTACAAGCACGTTTCCGGCATCATAGCAGGGTTTCATGCTGTCCTGGTCGTCGGCTATGATGATCCCGGCCAGTATTTCATCGTCAAGAACAGTTGGGGCACAGGCTGGGGCGAACAGGGATACTTCAGGATCGCCTATTCGGAGGTCACAGGGGATTCTCAGTTCGGATATGAGACCATCGCATATTACGCGGGCGACGATCCCGATCCAACGTGTGAGCATGCACTCGGCGATTATTTCCCGGCATCCGGAGGCACGGGCACCATCCAGATGTCCATACCTAACGGGTTCAACTGGGCAGCTTCGAGCGACGATTACTGGATCCAGGTACCCGGCTTCAGCGACTGGCACACGGGTCCGGGACCGGCTACCTTTACCCTGTCCCCGAATACAACCTCTTCTGCCCGCACCGGGGCTGTAGTAGTCTTTGACGACTCGTACCGCCAGAAGACTTTCCCGGTGGTGCAGGAGGCACGTTCCTCGCAATGCACCTATACCGTCTCGCCTAAGACCGTATCCCTTGACTACTCGGGGGGTAAGGGCTCCATCACGGTGACCACAGGCTCCGGTTGCCCCTGGGCGTATCAGTACTTGTTGTTGGGAACTTGGGTGCAGTACCTCCAGTCGGGCAGCGGGCAGGTCCCATATGATTTTATCAAGAACCCTGACGTCAACCCCCGGACGGTCGTCATTAAGGTGGCAGATCAGGATGTGACGTTCAATCAGGCTGGTACTCCTGTTTACTTTAACCCAACCTCACAGAATATCCCTGCCAACGGCGGAAGCGGCACGGTCGCCGTGACCACTGACGCGCAGTTCTATTGGACGCCAATAAGCAATGCCGACTGGATTATAATTACTTCCGACACATTGCACCTTGGAAACGGAAAATTCAGCTATTTCGTATCAGCCAATACCGGAGCATCTTCACGCACAGGGACCGTGACCGTTGGCTCATATACTTTCGCGATTACCCAGGCCGGCGGGAGCAGTTGTACCTTTTCTGCCTTCCCTGCATCACTTGCCATTAACAATGGCTACAATTTGGTGGAAGTCAGCATCACCGCCTCCGCTCCCGATTGCTTCTGGCAGACTGCCAGCCACGCTTCATGGCTCGTGGTCGGCATCGGAGGTTCCGTTACCACGGGGTCAGGGAACGGCCTTGCGCAGTATACTGTTTGGGGAACCTACGGACCCGTCTCCTCGGACCGGCACGATCACCATTGCCGACAAGACAGTTACGGTAAAACAGGACGGTCAGACATGCCTTAACTCTATTAGCTCCCAAAGCCAGACATTCACTTCGTCCGGCGGCACAGGGACGATCAACGTCACCGCTCCTCCGGATTGCTACTGGTATGCAACCCCCGCGCTGGCCGACTGGCTGACAGTTACCTCAGGCGGAAACGGCACCAGAGGGAATGGCACGGTCACCTACGCAGCGGCCGCCAATGCCGGGACCAAGAGCCGCCAGGGATTTCTCAACATAGGCCTGGCAACCCTTACTGTGAACCAGGCAGGAGGTGGTACTTGCAATTTTTCCATCTCTCAAACTTCTCAGAACATGAGCGCTTCCGGAGGAACCGGCATCGTGAATGTCAGCACAGCCTCCGGCTGCACATGGTGGGCAGCAGTTGCCAATGTACCCTGGATTACGATCACCAGCGGCCTGAGCGGCTCAGGGAGCGGCACGGTGAACTACTCTGTAGCATCCAATACCAACGCGGCCTCGCGGAGCGGGACCCTGGTCATCGCAGGTAAGGCTTTCACCGTGACCCAGGCTGGAGGAAGCTCCTGTACCTATACCCTCTCTCCCACAAGCAAGTCCTTCACCTCATCGGGCGGCACCGCTACCGTAAGCGTCACTGCGGCTTCAGGGTGCGCCTGGTCTGCGACGAGTACTGCGGACTGGCTTACCGTGACGGGAGGCTCAAGCGGTTCAGGGAACGGGACCGTGACCTATTCCGTGGCAGCCAATACGGCAAACACGACCACACGGCAATACTCCTTGACCATCGGGACGGCGACCCACTGGGTAAGTCAGGCGGGAAGCGGTTCCTGTACTTATACCCTCTCCCCCGGCAGCGGCTCCTTCACCGCATCCGGCGGTACGGGCACGGTCAATGTGACCGCCGGCTCCGGCTGCTCATGGGGCGCAAGCACCAATGACTCATTATGGGTCGCTATTACTTCAGGTACCAGCGGCTCAGGCAACGGTACAATGACCTATGCGGTCGCACCTAACACCGGCACCTCCAGTAGAAGCTGGGGCATCAACATCGCGGGTCAGACCTTTGGCGTAAGCGCAGGGCGGCAGCAACTGTACCTACACAATCAGTCTCAGCGGAAACTCTTTCACTGCTGCAGGCGGCGCGGGCACCATGAATATAACAGCAGGCTCAGGCTGCGCGTGGTCAGTAGCGAGTAACAGTACAAGCTGGCTGACTCTTCCCTACAACCCAACTGGTTCGGGCAATGGGACGCTAAACTACTACGTGGCGGCGAATACCGCCGGCACATCGAGAAGCGGCACTCTGACCGTCATGGGTCAGACCTTCACGGTAAGCCAGGCCGCCGCAGTTCCTTGTACCTATTCAATCTCACCTACCAGCCAGTCCTTCACTTCAGCAGCAGGTACAGGCTCAGTGGCTGTAACCGCCGGTTCAGGCTGTGCCTGGACATCTACAAGCAACGCAAGTTGGATCACTATCACTGGCGGGAGCAATGGTACGGGGAACGGACCCGTCAATTACTCGGTTGCAGCCAATACCAGTACTACTGCACGGAACGGCACGCTCACCATCGCGGGGCAGACGTTTAATGTGAGTCAAGCAGCACAAGCCTGCACCTATGCGATCTCACCCACCGGCAAGTCGTTTAGCGCTGCAGCGAGCACGGGCACGGTGAGCGTCACGGCAGGCTCAGGCTGCGCCTGGACAGCGACGCAGCAGTAACACGGGTTGGCTCACCGTTATTTCCGGAGCCAGCGGTACAGGCAACGGTACGGTCAGTTATGCAGTCACGCAGAATACGAGCACTACTGCACGGAACGCCACACTTACTATTGGTGGCCAGACTTTCAGCGTCGCGCAGGAGGGAGCCGCTCCTTGTACGAGCGGCATCACGCCAATCGCCCAGTCCTTCAGCGCAGCAGCAGGCACAGGATCGGTAAGTGTCACGGCAAGTTCAGGCTGCAGTTGGTCCGCGACGAGTAACAACACGTCATGGCTTACCATAACTTCGGGCGGAAGTGGCTCAGGCAACGGGACGGTGAGCTATGCCATCGGAGCTAATCCGACCGGCGCCATGAGGAGTGGCACGCTCACCATCGGGAGTCTGACCCATACCGTCATTCAGGTAGGCGGCAGCACCTGCACGTATTCCATCTCGCCCACCAGCAACTCCTTCACGTCAGCAGCAGGCACAGGTTCAGTGAGTGTCACTGCCGGTACAGGCTGCGCCTGGACTGCAACGAGCAATAACGCAAGCTGGCTCACGGTCAGTTCAGGAGCGAGCGGCTCAGGTAATGGAACAGTAAGCTATGCTGTCACGGTCAATACCGGTACCTCTGCGCGCACCGGCACGATCACGGTCGGGGGCCAGACCTTTAGCGTGAATCAGGCAGGACAGAGCTGTACCTACACTATCTCACCTACGAGCAAATCCTTCACCTCAGCAGCAGGCACAGGTTCAGTGAGCGTTACCGCCGGTACAGGCTGCGCCTGGACAGCAACGAGTAACAACACAAGCTGGCTTACGGTCAGTTCAGGAGCGAGCGGCTCAGGCAATGGCACCGTGAACTATACGGTGAGCGCCAATACGACTGCTACCTCACGGTCCGGCAGTCTTACCATCGGAGGCCAGACCCATAGCGTCAGCCAGGCAGGGCAGAGCTGCAGCTATTCCATCACGCCTACCAGCAAGTCGTTCACCTCAGCAGCAGGAGCAAGCTCAGTCAGCATCACGGCACCTGTAGGCTGCGCCTGGACAGCAACGAGTAACAACACAAGCTGGCTTACGGTCAGTTCAGGAGCGAGCGGCTCAGGCAATGGCACGGTGAACTATGCAGTCACGACCAATACGACCAGTGCTGCACGCAACGGCACCCTTACCATAGGAGGGCAGACGCATACGGTCAGTCAGGCAGCCGGAGCTCCCCTCTGTAAGGCGTATGTCGCTGCTGCTCAGTATACCGTGGATATAGGTGGTTTGATGCGCTATGTGGGGGTGGCAGCTGACAGTACCTGTTCGTGGATGGTAACGAGTAACGCATCCTGGATCACGGCATTCGGGAGCGGACAGGGAAACGGCATGTTCATGCTCAGCGTGGATGGCAATAGCGGCGGTCCTGCACGGACCGGCACACTCAGCGTCAACGGGACGATCATAACAATCAATCAGAACGGGCGGTGATGCAATGGGCGGCGTCCACAAGCATGTTTTGGGCATGGTTCTGCACGAACCGGGACGTTTTCTGTCAACGGGACAGTCGTGACGGTAACGCAGAAGGGGGCGGCAGGAAAGTGATTAAAAGGGGCAGCACAACACATTGAATAAAGGAGTTGCTATGAAGAAGCATCTCACCGTTGTTCTTACAGGAAGCCTGTTGGTGTCAATGTTCCTCCTCGGCATGATCTCTTCCGCAAATGGACAGGTGGCGGTCAGTGATATCCAGGCAGCCATCAGCGCGTCCGGAGCGAACTGGGTTGCCGGAGAAAACCATATAACAAGGCTCAGCCCTGCGGAACAGAAGCGTCTGCTCGGCGTCAAGAACGCACCCAAGCCGGACGCCCGGCCACCGGCCACGGTGACCTCAGCTTATGGGCTTCCCGCCAGTCTTGACTGGCGCAACAACGGTGGAAATTACGTGACTGCGGTGAAAGACCAGGGGAGCTGCGGTAGTTGCTGGGCTTTTTCTGCGGTTGCTGCCCTTGAATCTGCCACCTTGATTGCCAATAAGACCCCCAACACCGAGCTAAACCTCGCCGAGCAGGTCCTCGTATCCTGCTGCGACACTACATGCAGCCCGTCCGGTGATTGCGGCGGCGGCTGGCCGGAGAGAGCTGCCGACTTCCTACGCGACAGGGGTGCGCCCCTGGAGAGCTGTTATCCGTATGTGGGGAGCGGCACGTGCGGCAACACATGTCCCAACTGGCAGGCCTCTGCCTATAGGGCCAAGAGCTGGCAACATCTGGTCTACTACGACCAGAACGAGGCACCCACCGTCGATGCGATAAAGGCGGGCTTGCAGCATGGTCCCGTCACCACCACGTTCGCAGTCTATTCGGATTTTATGAGCTATTTGAGCGGCGTCTACAAGCATGTTAGCGGTACTTTACAGGGGTACCATGATGTTCTCACAGTCGGTTACGATGATGCCGGCCAGTATTTCATCGTCAAGAACAGTTGGGGTACCGGCTGGGGCGAGCAGGGCTATTTCAGGATCGCCTATTCCGAGGTCACGGGCTACTCCTCGTTCGGGTATGAGGCGATTGCCTATTACGCGGGTGACAATCCCAACCCTGCTCCGACGTGTAACTACTCTCTCGCCGACTACATCTCTAGCGGCGGTGGGACAGGGACTGTCCAGGTATCTGTACCTGATGGTGTCGGCTGGAGAGACGAGAGCGACGCCTATTGGATGACGGTCGACCCGACTGGTGGCCTGGGCTCAAAGACACTCACCTATACGGTGGCTCCGAACGCAAACAAAACCGCCCGCATTGCGGCTCTGGACATCGGACCGCTTCCCTGGATCACAGACAAAGCCTTCCAGAGATTCTACGCGGTCTACCAGGACGCCGGCCCAAGCCAGTGCACCTACTCTATATCGCCGGCGACTGCCTCTTACGACAAGAACGGTGGCACCGGCAAGGTGACCGTAACTGCACCGCCTGGATGCCCGTGGGCAGTGCAGAGCACGGCCTACTACGTCACCATAACATCCCCTAAGAGCGGTTCGGGCAACGGCACCGTTTCCTATTCCGTCAGTGCGTATACAGGTACCTCGCCACAGACGTATATCGTCAAGATCGCGGATCAAACCTTCAGCATCAGCCAGACAGGCTGCAGTTATGCTATAAGCCCTTCGAGCGCGACCATCGGTGCCGGAGGCGGCTCGGGCAGCGTGAGCGTCACCGCTACGCCCGGTTGTACCTGGACCGCATCAAGCCTAGATCAGAGCGTTCTCACTATCACCAGCGGAGCAAGCGGCTCGGGGAATGGAACCATCAGCTATAACGTATCGCCGAAGGGTGCCTCCTCTTGCGAAGACAGTCGGATTGGGAACATGGTCATCGCGGACGGCAAATGGTTTACCGTGGTGCAGCCGCCGCAGGACTGTACGTTATCACTCTCGAACAGCTCATTCTCTTTGGCCTCCAGTGGCGGGAATGGAACTATGAGTGTAGCCCCTGCTTCCTCCTGCTGCACCTGGACGGCGACAGGCAGTGATCCGTGGCTCAGCATTACCAGCGGAGGCAGTGGCACAGGCAATGGGACAGTCTCTTTCTCAGCCAGCGCAAACACGGCGAGTTCTACGCGTTATGGAACCGTGAGCGTCAAAACCAAATACCGCTCGGAATCCTATAACGTGAGTCAGGCAGGCGTCGGCGGCTGCGCCTATTCCATCTCGCCGACAAGCACGTCCCTCGCGGCCACGGCGGCCACCGGCAGCGTCAATGTTACGAGCACCGGTTCAGGCTGCGCCTGGACAGCAACAAGTTATGTGGATTGGATAACGGTTACCAGTGGAGCAAGCGGCACAGGTAGCGGATCGGTCGGTTATTCTTTCAGGGCAAACACAAGCACCTCCACTCGGAGCGGCACAATATGGGTAGCCAACCAGACCTTCAGGGTTACCCAGGCCGCGCAGAGCTGTACCTATACCATCAGTCCCACATCACAAAACTTGGGAGCGTCAGCCAGTACTGGTACGGTTACTGTCACGGCTGGCTCAGGATGCGCCTGGACGGCAACGAGCAACACAAGCTGGATAACTGTCACGGGAGGAGCGAGCGGCTCAGGCAACGGGACGGTAAGCTACTCAGCGACTGCCAATACGACCACCTCTTCACGCACGGGTACGCTGACGATCGGAGGGCAGACTTTCACGGTCACTCAGGCTGGGGGAACCACCTGTACCTATTCCATCTCACCAACCAGTAACTCCTTGAGCGCGGCCGCTGGTGCAGGCTCGGTGAGTGTTATGGCCAGCGCGGGCTGCCCCTGGCAGGCAACGAGTAACAACACCTCATGGCTCAGTGTGACAGGAAGCTCAAGCGGGTCGGGCAATGGGACCGTCTCCTACTCGGTCACTGCCAATACGACGACGACTTCCCGTACCGGCACCCTCACCATTGGAGGACAGACTTATACCGTGACCCAGACAGGACAGAGCTGCACGTACTCCATCTCACCTACGAGTAAGTCCTTTGCCCAAGCGGCAGGCACAGGCTCGGTCAGTGTCACGGCCGCCTCGGGCTGCGCCTGGCAAGCAACGAGTAACAACACAGGCTGGCTGACCGTGACGGCAGGAGCCAGCGGGTCAGGGAGTGGGACCGTCAATTATTCAGTCACCGCTAACACCACCACCTCTTCACGGACTGGTACGCTCACCGCCGCAGGTCAGGCCCATACCGTGACCCAGACAGGCCAGAGCTGCACCTATTCGATCTCACCCACCAGCAACTCCTTGAGCGCGGCCGCAAGTACGGGTTCTGTCAGTGTCACCTCTGGTTCGGGTTGCGCATGGACGGCAACCAGCAATAACACCTCGTGGCTCACGGTGACTTCCGGCGCAACCGGCTCAGGTGCTGGGACAGTGGGCTATTCAGTTACGGCTAATACAACCACAACTTCACGCACGGCCACTCTCGCCATCGCAGGTCAGACCTTTACGGTTACCCAGGCTGGAGGTACCACCTGTACCTATTCCATCTCACCTGCGAGTAACTCCTTTACCAAAGTAGGGGGGACGGGGACAGTCACTGTTACCACGCCTGCGAGCTGCACGTGGACGGCAACAAGTAATGCCACCTGGATCAGTATTACCTCGAAAGCGAGTGGGTATGTCTCCTACTCGGTCACTGCCAATACAACGACAACGTCGCGGATAGGAACAATCACGATCGCGGGTCAGACCCATACGGTTAACCAAGCCGGGGGCAGCACCTGCACGTATTCGATCTTACCCAACGGCACCTCCTTTACCGCAGCGGCAGGGACGGGCTATGTCGGTGTCACAGCTGCCTCAGGCTGTGCCTGGACGTCAATAAGTAATGCACCCTCGTGGCTCACCGTAACATCGGGTTCAAGCGGCTCAGGTGCTGGGACGGTGGGCTATTCTGTTGCAGCCAATACGACCACGACGTCACGCACCGGCACCCTCACCATCGCAGGCCAGGCTTTTACGGTTACTCAGGCAGGCGGTACCACCTGCACCTATTCGATCTCACCTACGAGTAACTCCTTTACCGCGGTAGCAGGGACAGGGACGGTCAATGTTACCGCTCCTGCGAGCTGTACCTGGACGGCAACGAGTAACGTCACCTGGATCAGCATTACTTCTAAAGCGAGTGGATGGGTCTCCTACTCGGTCGCTGCCAATACGACCACGACGTCACGCACCGGCACCCTCACCATCGCAGGACAGACGCACACGGTTACTCAGGCAGGGGCATCCAAATTCTGCCCGGCATATGTGGCAAATACCCAGTATTCCTTCGATGCCGGCCCCATTTATTACTGGATAGGGGTGACGTCTGACAGCACCTGCGCGTGGACGTTCACGAGCAATGCCTCCTGGATCAAGATCTACTATGGAGGAAGTGGGAAAGGAAACGGGTCATTCATCATCGCAGTTGATGCCAACTTAGGTCTTGCACGAACCGGGACGTTCTCCGTCAACGGGACAGTCGTGACGGTGACGCAGAAGGGGGCGGCAGGGAAGTGAGAAAACAGCATCCGGTGAGGAAAAGATGATTCACCGTGGGTAACAACATGTTAGTAACTACGGCGCCTTTAGAACCCAAGATAGGCGGAAAGTTTCTCTCAAGTTATTCAAAAAGGCGGCCGATAATAGCTCAGATATAGCATAGTTTTTATCGAACTCGATAAAGGCAAACCGCCCGAAAGGGTGGGACGCAAAGCTACTGGCCTACATCATGCTCACCACGTGACAGGGTCGCAGGGCTGCCGGGGAACGCGGGCCTCAACTGCTACGCTACACCTTGCTCGTCAGCTCAAGCGGCTAAGGCACTTCCCGGCTGGAACGCACTCAGGGAGGTGCTCTCATTCGCAGCGACAAATCCACAATTTTTTACAATGCCGGCACTTCTTCAACCGTGAGTTCCGCGATCTGTGAAATAACGCTTCACACGAGCAGGGGTACAGAGCTTTTGCGTCTGTCTTTCCGAATAAATTTTTCAAAAGGAGCACAGTTATGAAAAATGGTCTACTCGTCGTTTTAGCATTATGCGTGCTGTGCACGGGGTCATCCCTTGCGCACGGACAGCAGGTGATGCTGTCCCAGATTCAGCAGGCTATTTATGCGCAGGGAGCTAAGTGGGAAGCAGGAGAGACTTCGATGACCGCGCTCTCTCCTGATCAGCAGCGAATGCGTCTGGGGAGTCTTCCGTCCCCCAATCGCGGCAAAGGCAATGTTGCCGCGGCAATGACCGCAGCCTACGCACTCCCGCCCAGTATTGATTGGCGGAATAACGGCGGGAATTTTGTGAGCTCCGTCAAGAACCAGGGGAACTGCGGCTCTTGCTGGGCCTTTGCTGCCACTGCTGCCCTTGAGTCATATACCATGATCAAAAATAAACAGCCGAACGGCAATCTCGACCTTTCGGAACAGGTGACCCTGTCCTGCAGCGGGGCAGGTAACTGCGAGGCCGGAGGGTACCCCGATGGAGCAAGTGACTTCTTTATCTCTACGGGCCTGCCGGTTGAAAGCTGTTTTCCGTACAGCGGCGTGGATGGTACCTGCACCAGCGCGTGCGCCAACTGGAAGGCAACGGCGTACAAGCTCAAGAGCTATAGCTGGGTAACGGCCTCCGGCGCGATGCCGATGATTGATGCAGTGAAGAGCGCTCTCAACGATCATGGGCCGTTAGTAATGACCATGCATGTGTACGGCGACTTCTTCTCTTACAGATCAGGCGTGTACACTCACGTTTCTGGCAGCTGGGCCGGCGACCACGCCATTCTTGCCGTCGGCTACGACGATGCGAATAAATGCTTAGTCGTCAAGAACAGCTGGGGCAGCGGATGGGGCGAATCGGGATTCTTCAGGATCGCCTATTCGGAGATAGACGGAGACTCGAAGTTCGGGTACGAAACCCTTGCTTACGAGGGAACTGATCCTCCTCCGCCTCCTCCAACCTGTGACTATGTTTCCAGCAGGCTGTTCGGAAACGCCGGAGGCACCGCGGCGATTGCGGTTACACCGGCTGATGGCTGCGCGTGGACGGCCACTCCGAGCGCGAGCTGGATCAACATCACCTCAGGTGGGAGTGGGACCGGCTCCGGAGTCATCCAGTACACGGTGACGCCGCTTAACGGTACGACCACTTCACGCACAGGATCGATTACCGTACAGGGTAAGGCCTTTCCGATCACCCAGTCCGCCACTGCTACCCTGTCTGCTGGCGCAACGAGGAGGTAACCATGAAACGAAACCATATACACATTTTCTTTGTAGCGCTACTTGTAGCTTCAATGCTTCTCATGGGCCTCGCAGGATCTGCGTGCGCCCAGACCGTGAGCGAAGTTCAGGCCGCCATTAAGGCGCAAGGGGCCTTCTGGGTTGCAGGGGACAACCCGATATCCAGGCTGACTCCTGCGCAGCAAAAACAGTTACTCGGGGTGGTCAATCCTCCCCGGTCAGCTACGGCCCCCGCAGCACCTACCTGCCAGCCCTCAGCAGTCGGTCTGCCTGTCAGCCTCGACTGGCGCAATAATGGTGGAAATTACGTGACCTCCGTCAAGAACCAGGGGGGTTGCGGCTCTTGCTGGGCTTTTTCAGCGATTGCTACACTCGAATCGGCTACCATGATCTACAACAAGACCCCGAACACGTCTTTGGATCTGTCCGAGCAGGTGCTCATCTCCTGCTGCGATGCGACTTGCAGCCCGTACGGGCAGTGCAGTGGCGGTTGGCCGGGCAAGGCTGCCGACTTCCTACGGGACAACGGCGCCCCTACCGATAGCTGCTATACATACGTGGGCAGTGGGAGTTGCGGTAGCGCCTGTGCCAACTGGAAGGCCTCCGCCTATAAGATCAAGAATTGGGAATGGATTGTTAACTATGACACGTCTGAGAACCCTGCGGTCGATAAGATCAAAGCAGGCCTGCAGAATGGGCCTCTGTCGATTTCTTTCGCAGTGTACAATGACTTTTTCTCGTATACGAGCGGTGTGTACAAACATGTCTCAGGTGGCCTCGCAGGCTATCACGCCGTTTTGGTCGTGGGCTACGACGATGCCGGCCAGTACTTCATCGTCAAGAACAGTTGGGCCGCAACCTGGGGCGAGCAGGGATACTTCAAGATCGCCTATTCTGAGGTTACAGGGGATTCTAAGTTCGGGTACATGACTCTCCTCTACCATGTGGGGGATGCGCCCAATCCAACCTGTGAGTACCCCATGAGTGAATATTTCACGGCAGCCGGTGGTTCAGCTAATGTTCAGGTGGCTACCAACTCAGGCTGTAACTGGTCAGCGTCGAGCAATGCCTCCTGGATAACAATTACAAGCGGGAGCACCGGTAGCGGTCCCGGAGTTGTTGCTTACACGATAGCCCCTAACACCGCGTCATCCCGGCGCACCGGCACCATGACCGTACCGGGCGGCACTTACACGGTGCTGCAGGAGTCGGGCTCAGGCCAGTGCACGTACTCGCTTTCACCCACAAGTAACTCATTTACCGCCGCTGCGGGCACGGGCTCATTCAATGTGACAGCAGGGTCCGGTTGTTCCTGGACGGCCGCGAGCAACAACACGAGTTGGCTTACGGTCACGTCCGGTTCCAGCGGAACGGGGAACGGGAGCGTGAACTATTCAGTAACAGCGAACACGACCTCGGCGTCACGCTCGGCCACTATTAATGTCGCAAATAAAACCTTTACCGTCACTCAGGCAGCGGGCAGCAATACCTGCACCTACTCCATCTCACCCACAAGTAACTTCATGTCCTCGACCGGCGGCACCGGCACAGTCAACGTCACTGCCGGCTCGGGCTGTGCCTGGACAGCAGTAAGCAACTCCCCCTGGATTTCGGTCACATCCGGGGCATCGGGTACAGGGAACGGCACGGTTACGTACAATGCAGTAGCAAACACCGACGGACCGCAGCGCTCCGGCACCATGACCATCGCAGGTCAGACCTTTACTGTGACCGAGACACCCGGCTGTAGCTGGTCTATTAATCCGTCGTCTCAATCCTTCAGCTCAGCAGCAGGTAATGGCTCGGTCACTGTATATGCCGGCTCAGGCTGCTCTTGGAGCGTGACGAGTAATGCTTCATGGATTACTGTGACCTCCGGGTCAAGTGGCACGGGTCCAGGGACCGTGAACTACACAGTGCAGGCCAATACCGGGGCAGCACGTACCGGCGTCATCAACTTCAAGCTTGGGAGCGACTTTTCCTTTAACGTAACTCAGGCAGCGGGCAGCAATACCTGCACCTACTCTATCTCACCGACGAGCACAGGACCCGTTCCTTCAGTAGGTTATAACGGCACCGTCGCTGTCACTGCCGGCTCAGGCTGTACGTGGACAGCACAGAGCAATACGAGCTGGCTCACCGTCACAGGCGGCTCAAGTGGCACAGCTAGTGGAACGGTCAGCTACTCCGTTGCACCAAACACTGACGGGACGCAGCGGACCGGCACCATAACTATCGCAGGCCAGACCTTTACCGTTAGTCAATCAATAGGCTGTAGCTGGTCGATCAATCCGTCCTCACGGTCGCTTGGTTCGGGGGCAGGTAACAATAGCGTGACGGTTTATGCGGGGTCAAGCTGCAGCTGGAGCGCAACCAGCAATGCCTCATGGCTCATCGTGACGTCAGGCGCAAGCGGCACAGGAAACGGAACCGTGACTTACGGAGTCACGGCCAACACTGGTGCGGCACGTACCGGGACCATCACAGGCATTGGCGGCCTGACCCATACCGTCACTCAGGCAGCGGGTAGTACTACTTGCACGTATTCTATCTCACCCACGACCATGGGACCCGTCCCATCGGTCGGCTATAACGGCAACGTCGCAGTCACCTCGGCTTCCGGCTGTGTCTGGACCGCAAAGAGCAATACAAGCTGGGTCACCGTCACCTCCGGGGCGAGCGGCTCGGGAAACGGGACAGTCGGCTACACGGTAGCACCAAACACGGACGGGCCGCAGCGGACCGGTACCGTGACCATCGCGGGCCAGACATTCACTGTAAGCCAGTCCTATGGCTGTAGCTGGTCTATCAGTCCGTCATCGCAATCGGTCGGCTCGGCGGCCAGCACGAATAATACGATCGCGGTCTACGCAGGATCAGGCTGCAGCTGGAGTGCAACCAGTAGTGCCTCGTGGATTACCGTGTATGCAGGATCGAACGGCACCGGCAACGGGATCGTGAGCTATTCGGTCGCCGCCAATACCGGAGCAGCGCGGACCGGCACCATCACAGGCATCGGTGGTCTGACGCATACAGTCAACCAAGCGGGCGGCAATACCTACACTATCACTCCTACCACTCAGTCATTCCAGGCGGGCTCAGGCACAGGTTCGGTCTCTGTCGTTGCGCCCTCAGGCACTTCCTGGACGGCTTCGAGCAATGCAGCGTGGCTTACTATCACCTCCGGAGCAAGCGGCAAAGGCAACGGGGCGGTCACTTACTCAATAGCAGCTAATACAACCACCACGTCACGAAGCGGTTCGCTCACGGTCGCGGGTCAAACCTTTACGGCCACTCAGGCAGCGGGCAGCAGTTGCACGTATTCTATCTCACCCACAAGCATGGGGCCCGTCCCATCGGTCGGCTATAACGGCAACGTCACAGTCACCTCGGCTTCCGGCTGCGCCTGGACCGCGAAGAGCAATACAAGCTGGGTCAGCGTCACCTCCGGAGCATCAGGCTCAGGCAACGGGACCGTCAGTTATTGCCGGAGCATCAGGCTCAGGCAACGGGACCGTCAGTTATTCAGTGGCACCAAACACGGACGGCACACAACGGACCGGGACTATCACCATCGCAGGACAGACCTTTACCGTGAGTCAGTCCATAGGCTGTAGCTGGGGCATCAGTCCGTCAACACAATCGTTCACCTCGACAGCAAGCAACGGCTTGATTACTGTCACCGCAGGCACAACCTGCGCCTGGACCGCGACGAGTAATGCCTCATGGATCACCGTGACTTCCGGGGCGAGTGGCACCGGGAACGGTATCGTAAACTACTCAGTCGCGGCTAACAACACCGGTGCAGCACGGACCGGCACCATCACCGGCTGGTTCGGATTGACGTTTACCGTAACTCAGGCAGCGGGTAATACTAGTAGTTGCCAGGTCTATACTACCGTGTCGGGTTACAACCTTCCCTACTTGGGCCGGCAGATGTCGATAGCGATTACCGCGGCGAATACATGCTCATGGAGCGCCTCCTCGAATGTTCCGTGGATCACCATTTACTCTGCGACAGGCAGTGGGAACGGGACCCTGACGTTTGCCGTCAGTGACAACGCAGGCGCAGCCCGAACGGGCACGATCAAAATTAACCAGGCTAGCCTCACAATCAGCCAGACAGCAGCAGGCAGGTAGCGAAATTGTGGGGATGGACATGATGACGTAACAGATTGTGTAAGCGACAACAGAGAGTCTCTTAGCTGGATAATATCACAGAAGGGCGGACGGGATAACCCGTCCGCCCTTCGTTCCAAATGAAAGTGAGATTAGACGGAGGTGAATGAGAACTGAGGGAAAACCGTTGACAAAAACCTTATAAGGTGCCACAAAGAAAGGGTGAAGGTTGAACCATGATATTCGCCGCGGGCGGCATCGTCTGGAAGGAGACGCCGGAAGGAAGCAAAGTTGCCGTGATTTATCGATCGCGGCACGACGATTGGTCCCTGCCCAAGGGTAAGCTCAAAAGGAACGAGTCCTGGGAAGAGGCAGCTATCCGCGAAGTGAAGGAGGAGACGGGTTGTACGGTGCGGATAACAGGTTTTTCGGGCACTACGTCATACCAGGTCAAGGGAACTTCAAAGATCGTTCTTTTCTTTACGATGGAAGCTGTGAGCGAATGCCCTTTGACCGACACTGCAGAAGTGCAAGAGGTGCTCTGGCTCTCACCCGAGCAAGCTCTCGAAAGGCTTCACTACGAAGGCGAGCGAGCACTGCTTTCTAAGTCTTCTGCTCCAGCTCTTTAAACATCGTCCTCAAATTCCTGTGACCTCAGATGAAGCTGAACAGAGGCTTCCTCCAGCTCTTCGAAAAGACTTTCTATCTTATTTCTGGATTCATGAATCGAGATGGAGAGAGCAGCGATCGACTTTCCGGACCCCTGTTGCGATGCGCGAAGCAGGGAAACGTTATCCTCCTTCACCTGCTCCTCGAGAGACATAATCCTGGCCTCAAGCTCTCGAACGCGCTCCTGCAGGGGGTTCAGAGCGCGTGACCGGTTCGTGATCATCTCCGCGCGGATCCTTCTGAGGTCTTTTCTTTCCAACTTCCTCTTCTGTGTCTCCCCGGTCTGGGTTGTTACCTTCGGAGCGTTCTCTTCGTCCTTCCAGCCGACACGATCGAGGAAGTCCTGGTAGGTTCCTTCAAAGAGCCAGGGACGATCTCCATCGAAGATCACGAGCTTCGTGGCAATAGCGTGAAGTACCATTTCGCTGTGGGTAGCAATCAGAATCGCACCGAAGAATGCCTCCATGGCGTCGATTAAGGAATCAATCGACTCCATGTCCAGATGGTTGGTAGGTTCGTCGAGCAGTAGCAGATTCACCGGCGTCGTGAGAAGCTTTGCAAGCAGTACGCGACTCTTTTCGCCGCCTGAGAGTACAGCAACCTTCTTTAGAGCCGCGCCCCCTTCGAAGAGCATGGACCCGCATATGTTTCGGACTGTGTTGGGGCCAAGCTCGCCGTTGGCAGAGTGCACTTCTTCCAGAACCGTATTGTCAGGATCGAGCCTATCGATATTCGTCTGACCGAAGTACGCCATCTTTGCATTTTCGTGAAGGACAATAGAGCCGTGTCTGAGGTTTCAACTCGCCCGCTAACAGGTTGAGGAGCGTGGTCTTGCCTTTTCCGTTCTTGCCGATAATGCCTATGCGGTCCTTCCTGCCGACCGCTGCAGTGAGATTGGAAATGAGTGACGATTGATTCCCGTCAAACGAAAAAGATATATCGTGGGCTTCCAGCAGCCATTTTCCATGGAAAGGAGCATACGGAAACTCGAAATCTAAATTGTGGGCTTTATCCAGCTTCTGAAGTCTCTCTTTTTTTTGCAGGGCCCGGATGCGGGACTGGACGGCCCGAGCGCGTGTTGCCTGTGCACGGAAACGGTTGATAAACTCTTCCAGTTCTTTCCGCTTCTTTTCTTCATGAACCCTTGTTTTCTCATGAACTTCTTCTTCGAGCACGATCTGCTCGTAGAGTTTGCTTGTTGATCCCGGGACTTTGCGTATTCTGCAGCGGTGTATGCCCATGGTATGGGTTGTTACGCTGTCCATAAAGGTGCGGTCATGAGTAATCAAGATAAGCTCACTCCTCCACTCGCGCAAAAACCGCGTCAGCCAGCGGACAGAAACAATGTCCAGGTAGTTGGTAGGTTCATCGAGGAGAAGCAGGTTCGGCCGGGCAGCGAGCACCCGTGCAAGATTGAGACGGATCTGAAAACCCCCTGACAGTTCACATGGATTGCGGTGAAAATCAGCTTCGGTGAACCCTAATCCTAAAAGGATGGCTTTGACCGTGTACGTTGTGTCCCGGCCGTCCTCATCCTGCTTGAGATCGCGACAGCCCTCTTCTAAGACCGTGGCGCTGATGAAGTCCACGTGCTGAGACAGATGGCCTATCGTGTAATATTTGGGTGTTGTTATTGTACCCGAGTCATACTCCTCCTCACCGAGAAGAAGCCGGAAAAGGGTCGTCTTTCCGCTCCCGTTTCTGCCGACCAGGCCAACGCGCTCTTCGGCGCCAACGGTGAACGTCACATTATCGAAAATAGCGTGTTCACCGTAAGATTTGCTGAGATTGGATACACTAAGCACGCAGTAATACTACAGGGTCATGGCGCAGGGGTCAAGGGGCCCGAAGACAGGGTCCAGGGTCCAAGGTGTCAGGGTCCAAGTTTTTGCTGCAACCCGCAGAACCTCCGAACCCTAGAACCATGAGGTGGAGGCAAGCGATCACAGTCAACAAGCGTTACCACAGTGAAACGGTAAAGATGCAAGCGTTGACCCAGCCATGTGTTATTACCGTTGAGCTTATACTTGACAATACAAGTAGTGTATATTAGATTATAGGTCATAGGAAAGAACACTCTATGAGACTTTCTACGCGATTCCACCGGATCAACCACCTGACTCAGGCGAGGACCAGCCTATGGATAATGCGCAGCCCCGCCCGGGGCATCGCCACAGCACCAGCGGCTGAACGTGCGCGAGAATCTGAGTCTAAATTTGAAGCCTCGCTACATCTGAACGATTCCTGTTCATGCCGTACATCTTTCAACTGCAAACACTGAGAACAAGCCTGAGGTTCCAGTAAGAACGGAAAGCCTTTTACTGCGACCGAGGAACAAAAGTGAAATACAGCTAACATCGTGCGGAGGAAAAATGAAAACCATAGATGAGATAAACGAAAAGATAAAGCAGGGCAGGGCACTGGTCGTGACTGCTGAAGAGATGATCGA
Source organism: uncultured delta proteobacterium (assembly GCA_963825005.1). Classification (GTDB taxonomy): domain Bacteria; phylum Desulfobacterota; class Syntrophorhabdia; order Syntrophorhabdales; family WCHB1-27; genus JADGQN01. The sequence goes on from CAWGRP010000015.1 coordinate 25,957, forward strand.
CATAGTCAAGGAGAAAGGCGTCAAAGACTGCTTCGGAACAGGTAGACGTTGTCACCACCGGGACCTTTGGGCCGATGTGCTCCAGCGGGCTCTTTATCAACGTGGGCCACACCAAGCCGCGAATAAAGCTCGGCGGCGGGACCTGCTACTTGAACGATGTCCCCTGTTATGCAGGGCTTGCAGCGGTGGATATTTATATCGGCGCTACGGCCATACCCGATGATGATCCACGCAACAAAGTTCATCCGGGAGCCTTCAGCTACGGGGGCGCCCACGTGATCGAGGAGTTTGTTTCCGGCAAAGATCTCAGGCTGTCGGCTCATGCTTACGGTACCGACTGTTACCCGCGGAAGAGAATTGAGACGCTTATCAATAAAGATTCTGTGAATGAAGCGTATCTCTTCAATCCGCGAAACAGTTACCAGAACTACAACATAGCGGTTAACCTTTCCGATAAGATGATTTATACGTACATGGGTCACCTTAAACCAAATATGGGAAATGCGAACTACTGCAGCGCAGGCCAGCTGTCCCCGCTCCTGAAAGACCCTACATACAGGACGGTAGGAATAGGCACGAGGCTCTTTGTAGGCGGTGGCATAGGCTACGTCGCCTGGCACGGGACTCAGCACAACCCTGAAATCCTACGCAGCCCTGACGGCCTTCCTCGGGCACCGGGAGGTACGCTGGCTGTTGTGGGGGACGCGAAGCAGATGACGACCGATTATATCAAAGGCGCAAGTTTCACCGGATACGGCGCCACGCTGATCGTGGGAATAGGCCTGCCGATACCGATTCTCGACGAAGAGATGGCCTACTTCACCTCCCGAACCGACAACGATCTTTATGCACAGATTGTTGACTACAGCGATGACTATCCAAATCGCGTGGCCAGGAGCCTCGGCGAGGCAAGTTATGCGCAGCTCAAGTCAGGTAGAATAACGCTAAACGGTAAAGAGATTCCCACGTTTCCCATCTCCAGTTATTCGAAGGCTCGCCTGATTGCCGCCGCGCTAAAAGAATGGATCGTCTCGAAAAACTTCTTGCTGACGAACCCTGTAGCGCCTTTGCCGGGGGTTGGTTCTGGCATCAAGATGAACCCTCTTGAAGAGAAGCCGGTCTTCCAAGAGAAGGCGGCATCAGCCTGAGAATCCAGGAAAGGGCGGGGGTTTTCCCCCGCCCTTTTTGTCGTCGACGATCAGCACTTTTTTCGTTGCTCCATATCGGCTATAATTACAGAATCACATGAGCAAGATGAAGAAGATAGGAAGATTGCATGTTGTGACCGATACTGTGCTTCAGGCCTGCCATTCTCATGCGGAGCTAGCGGCACTTGCCATTGCGGGCGGCGCCGATACGATTCAGCTACGCGAGAAGGGTGGCTCGACCAGGGAGATGATCCGGTCAGCATGCGAGATGCATGCTCTGTGCACGAAGGCGGGCGTGACCTTCATCGTAAATGATCGGGTAGATGTAGCAATAGCGTCCGGCGCTGACGGGGTTCATCTTGGTCAGGATGATTTTCCCATACCTCTGGCGCGCAAACTCCTGGGCGCGAAAGCAATCATTGGAGGATCGGCGTCCACCGTGGAAGAAGCGCGGAACTGTTTCGCAGAAGGGGCGGACTATATCGGCTTCGGCCCTGTCTACCCGACCGGGTCCAAGGCAGATGCCGGCCCGGCAAGCGGGCTTGATCTGCTCCATCGCGTCGCCGAGGAGATTCCCCTGCCTATCATTGCCATCGGCGGCATAAGCGTGGCTAATGCGCCTCTCGTGATGAAAGCAGGCGCGCACGGAATAGCGGTAATCTCAGCAGTCTGTTGTCAGGAGAACCCGACAGAGGCAGCCAGGTCCCTCGTGGTGTGTATCGGAGAGGGATGGCATGTCTGATACGGTTAGCGACATTGGTGAATTCGGGTTAATCAACAGAATAAGCGATCTTCTCAGCAAGTACGGCGTTCACTCTGAGCGGGTCACTGTTGGTGTGGGTGATGACACAGCTTCGTTCCTGCCACGTTCGGGGTATGAGATTCTGGTCACGTGCGATGCACTCGTGGAAGGGCGACACTTCCTCGCAGGGCGTATCACGCCGTTCGATCTGGGGAGTCGCGCGATGACGGTCAATATCAGCGACATCGGGGCAATGGGAGGCAGGCCCACCTTCGCACTTGTTTCACTGGGCCTTAAGGAAGATATGCCGGTTCACGATGTGGAGGATATGTACCGCGGTTTTTTAGCAGAATTGAACCCGTTCGATGCTGCTATAATAGGAGGTAACATCACCAAATCGGGGGACGGGATGTTCATCGATGTCACGCTCATGGGAGAAATCAAGACGGGAAGAGGGGTGCGCCGCTCCGGAGCGAGGCCTGGTGATGCCATTCTGGTCACGGGCTTTCCGGGCCAGTCTGCTGCGGGTCTACAACTTTTACTTCGGAATCCGAATACTGCGGAATTGCTCAACCACCCCTTAGTCAGGCTGTACAACAGGCCTTCACACAGGGCGCAACTGGGGGCAGCGATTGCCGAGAGCGGCTATGCCACGGCCATGGTGGATACGAGTGACGGTTTCCTTGGAGACCTGGGTCACATCTGCGAAGAAAGCAAGGCGGGCGCCGAATTATACGAGGAGAGAATTCCGGTGAGCGAGCAATTGCAGGAAGCGGCCCGCGTGCTCAGCAGGGGTCCTTACGACTTTTTTCTGGGCGACAGTGATGATTACGAGCTGATTATCACATGCAGCGCGGAACATGTTAATCTCATTCGTTCCGTGGCTGCGGGTTGCGGCGGCATCCCGCTGTCAGAAGTGGGAAGGATTACAGCGGCCGGCGGCATCACGTTACTCCTGCCTGGCGGTGAAAGGCGTTCTTTGAAATCATCAAGCTGGGATCATTTCCGCGTAAAGAAAGATTAATAAGTAAGGATGGCATACCATGCACGATCAGGAAATGGCGGACACGGCGGCTGAGAACCTGAGGCTCGTCCGCGAAAGAAAACCCCTCATTCACAACATCACGAATTACGTGGTAATGAACTATACGGCCAACGCGTTGCTTGCGTGTGGTGCAGCCCCGGTAATGGCTCATGCTGCGGAAGAGGTTGAGGAAATGGTTTCCATGGCCGGTGCTCTGGTCCTTAATATCGGCACCTTGAGCACTCCGTGGATCGAGGCGATGGTCAAGGCCGGTAAGCGTGCCAATGCACTCAACGTACCTATTGTTCTCGATCCTGTGGGAGCCGGTGCCACTTCGCTGCGCACCGGTACTGCCAGGCGACTCATTGAGGAGCTTTCAATTCAAGTGATTCGGGGCAATGCTTCAGAGATTCTGTCCCTATCACCCGAGAAGCCGGGGTCCCGCACAAAAGGAGTCGATTCGGTTCACACGGTAGATCAGGTCGCCCAGAGAGCCCTGTCGCTTGCCGGAGATCTTAAAACGGTTCTTGCTGTTACGGGCGTTGTCGACCTGATAACAGACGGTGAACGCTCCTTTCGGGTGAAGAACGGGCACGAAATGATGTCTCGTGTGACGGGAACAGGCTGCACTGCCACGGCGATCATCGGTGCTTTTCTGGCAGTTGAACACAATTCGCTGAAAGCCGCTACGAACGCTCTTTCTTATTTCGGATTGGCGGGCGAAAGAGCCGCAGCTCGAGCATCCGGCCCGGGCACTTTTCAGATCGCGCTCCTGGACGCTCTCTATGAAATGAAAGAGGAAGAGCTGAAGCGCGGAGCCATGATAGAGACAGAGACCTGATAGCGATACTAACGAGGCGCCCATGAAGAATCTTCGCTGGATACCCAATATGCTTACGCTCGGCAATCTGACGTGTGGCTTCATGTCGGTGATCTTCGCGAGCTTCAACTCGTCGGAAGGTTATGTCGTGGGTGCGGTCCTGATCCTTGTGGCAGCGCTGCTGGACGGGCTCGACGGTCAGGTGGCGCGCTGGCTTCATGTGAGCGGCCCTATTGGTAAAGAGCTTGACTCGCTGGCAGACTCTGTCGCCTTTGGTGTAGCGCCCGGGTATCTGGCCTACGTTACCTATCTGAGCGGCAGCAATGTCGCGCTGTTCGGCCGCATGATCGATCTCGGGGTCCCGTTGGCCGCCATTTTTCCTGTCTGCGCTGCCTACCGGCTTGCCCGATTCAATGTGCAGTCTTCGGGGGACTCTTTTAGTGGTCTTCCCTCACCCGTCGCCGGCATACTGGTGGCCCTGGCGCCCATCTGTTTGCCTCACGTGCACATACCGAAGCCGCTCTTTGCGGCGATGTTTTCCCTGATTGGATTCTTAATGGTTTCAACCGTACGTTACTCCAAGCCCCAGTCGTTCATTCTCAAGAATCTACACGGTTTTCGACTGGCAGGAATCGTGGTGCTGTTGGGTCTTCTACTGCTCTTATTCAAATTCTGGGTGATTTTCCTTTTCATCGGGCTTTATGTTCTCTCGGGTCTGCTCACGTTTGTTATTCATTTCATCGAGGATCACCGCTACTAGTGCCTAAATGCAAAGATTGACGCGAAGACGCCGAGACGCGGTGAAACCGACATAAGAAATACACGGACGCATGAACATACAAATATTCGGCACGCTCAAATGTCAGGACACAAGGAAAGCACAACGCTATTTCAAGGAGAGGAGAATTCCTTTTCAGTTTATCAATCTTGCAGAACGAGGAATGAGCAAAGGTGAATTGAACAGCGTAAAGGCAGCGTTAGGTATGGATACCTTAATAGACAGAGAAGGCAAGGAGTATGCCCGCCGGAATCTGAAGTATCTTGCGCACAATGTCGAAGAAGAACTCTTGAACGATCCTTTGCTGTTCAGGACCCCGATCGTAAGAAACGGCAACAGGGCGACAGTGGGTTATGTGCCCGATGTATGGAAGGAATGGGCCTAAGACCAATTTGCCTTCGTGCGTATACCTTCGTTGTCGCTGCGTCCGGGTACCCGCTTGCGGGTGTCTCGACGTACCACCAGGTACGCCTCGGGTACCCGCTTGCGGGTGGTGGCTCCTCGCTGCCGCCTCGGTCTCCGCACGAATCCAAATTGGTCTAAGATCTAGAAGAGCATGCCTGTAGCAAGAGCCTTCGTTTTCGGTCGTCTCCTCTTTTCTGAAACAACAGCGTGCTTGCAGAGTCGCACGATGCAGTCCAACTCCGCTTCCGACAGAAGAATCGCATATTTCATGAGAGAGCGCTCTTTCTTTCTGCCTTTGTCGGTTGAGAGGTATGGTCTCATGGTATTGAGTATCTGCCTCAATGCTGATTTCTGACTTTCTCTGTTCTCCGTCGCCATCCGGCCGTTCATTCAGTCCTCCGTAGTTTTTCTCTTACCATCTGACTTATCGGGAGAGGCGCGGATAAACTTAACGGGCTTGCCGGAGCATCTCTTGGAAAAAACAATTTAAAAGTGTAGATTATGGCGGTGGGCACGGACGAACAGTACAGAGGGGTGAGGGGATGGCTGTTGATCCTGTGCCTGAATGTAGGGATTCTTGATCCGCTCACGATGCTTCTCACCATTTTTCTCGTGACAAATGCAACGAAGCCTTACTTCGGCGAACACCCGGAACTCTTGCGGCTGTGCCTGGCTTCGGGCATCTGCAGATTGGCCCTTGCAGTCTTCAGTGTGTACGCCGGTATGGCGCTCTGGAAGATTGTGCCCGGAGCCGTGTCCATAGCCAAGAAATATTTGATGGCGGTGGTGCTCTATTCGGTCGTGGCCTCGTTGCTGCCGGTGATTGCAGGCGTTCCTCAGGAATCATATCAGGAGTTTGCCGGCCAGACTCTTTTCAACAGCCTTCTCACCATGTCCTATGCAATCGCCTGGTATCTGTATCTGCAACGCTCAAAAAGAGTGAAGGCCACATACGTTTCCTGATGGTCGCCGGGCAAGAGATATTATTCGATGAGGGCAGGTAAGCGAAGCGTGAAAGTTGAGCCTGAGGCTGGGCCGCTTTCGACACTGACCGTGCCGTCGTGATCTTCCACGAATTTCTTTGTAAGCGATAGACCGAGCCCGACACCTTTTGAAGCCACCCGGGTCGTGAAGAAGGGCTCGAAGATCTTGGCCAGATGTTCATCCTGAATTCCTTCTCCGGTGTCTGTTACCCTGATTGTCGCGTACAGGCTACCTTTGATGGTCTCTTTGCCGACAGCGACGGTCAGAGCCCCGCCTCCGGGCATAGCGTCGATTGCATTTGAGATGAGATTCTCAACCGCCTCCAGTATATGCTCCTCTTGGCATTCTATGAGCAGTGGCGTCTCTGCGTAGCGTCTCTCTATTGTCACCGACCGCTCCCGGCAAGCTTCTTCGAACATGAGAAGGGCTTCTTCAGCGATCTGCTGCAGGTTGCAGCGCTCCAACCGGGAGCCCGCTTCCTTTGATAGAGAAAGAACGCTGCGGACGATGCTCTCCAGGCGGGTAACCTCAGCTACGATGAATGCCACATACTCGTTTTCTTTCGATCCTTTGAGGAGCTTCTTTTCGAGTCTTCTGGAAAATCCCCCTATTGCGGTCAAGGGATTCCGTACTTCGTCCGCGACATTGGCGGCTATTCTACCCAGTGCAGCAAGTTTTTCATTTTCGGCCAATCTTTCACGGAACCTGTTTCTGTCGGTCTCTGCCTGATGGCGCATGATGACTGCTGCAAGCGTGTTCGCCACTGCGACGAGGAACGCTTCCGCTTCCGGGATCTTCTGGCTTCCCTCTGCCGTGATGATGTTGACTAAGCCCAGTTTCTGACCGGAGGAGACAATAGGAATGCAGTAATTATTCTCGGCCTCGCAGAGCTCGGGCTGATAAGGGGCAGATGTGCGCGGCGCCTTAAGAACGAGTACATCGGGGTCATCTTCAGCGAGAAAGATGGAACCAGTCGCGTGAGGGAAAAGTCCCGGAATAGCAAGGATCAGATCCAGCACCTTGTTCAGCTGATCCTCTAAAGAAACAGGTTCGAGTGACACACTCAATATGGAACTTATGGCCCTCTGTATCTGGTAATTCCGCTCAATCTGCAATTCTGCACGTTTGCGGTCCGTAATGTCTCTGATAGACCCTATGACGAGGAGTTCACCGTCCGTCACCAGAGGGCTTAAGCTGATATCGGCCGGGAACTCGGTTCCATCTTTTTTGAGGCCGTAGATCTGCAGTCCGCTTCCCATGGGACGAGGGCTGGGATTGGAAAAGTAGGTCGCAACAGTAGTGCGATGCCGGTTGCGGTACCTTTCCGGAATGAGGAGGTGCAGCTCTTTTCCTGTCAGCTCCTCCTCGGAGTATCCAAACAGTTTCTCCATTTGAGCGTTTATAAGCATTATACGTGCATCCCGGTTGACGAAAAGCATGGCATCAGGCGCAGATTCGAGCAGTTTATCGTACCGTGTCTGCACGGTCTGTATTTCCTTCCTGCACGAATCGAGAACCTCGAGCTGCTGCCGCATTTTGTTCAATTCGAACGAAAAGCTGTTCTCTCGTCATGCGCTCTTCCATAATCTCTCCAATTCTAAGGATCGATACTTTTCTAAGAATGTAATACACACGGCCGGGCTTTACCCGTACGTATCTGTCCTGCTTGTCCCGCACGAAAGTTTCAACTTGTATGTCGATTGGACAGCATCTATAATCTGGCTGTGACAGATAAGCTCATGAAAGTCGGCTCCCGCCCACGAACTAACGCGCGTCTTTCGCCTTCACCGCACAGCACGAACTCTGCAGGATATGCGTGGGTAGTGCTGGCCGCTTGTCTTATGATTACCACGTTGACGTACGCCGGGAGCTATAGCTTCGGCCTCTTTTTTAAGCCCTTGCGCGCTGAGTTCGGCTGGTCTTCGGCCGAGACTTCGGGTGTCTTCTCTGTTTTCATGTTCTGCTACTGTTTTTTCGGCATTTTTACCGGTCAGGCCGTTGATCGTCTCGGTCCCCGCATCACGGTCATTGTAGGCGGCGTCTGTCTCGGCGCCGGTTTCTTTCTTTCCGGAACAGTCCATACATTATGGCAGATGTATTTGAGCTACGGCGTACTTGCAGGCGCCGGCATGAGCAGTGTCTATGGTCCTGTCATGACTACTGCGTCGCGCTGGTCCCGACGGAAACAAGGCCTCGGCCTGGGTATTGTCAGCTCGGGTATCGGAATCGGCACCTTCGTGGGACCACCAATTTTCAGCAAACTTATCCCGAGGTATGGCTGGCGTATTTCCTACCTTGCGGCAGGCGTTGGTATCGGGGGTATCATGGTGCTGCTCGGCATGTTGCTCAGGAAAGACCCTGCGCAGGACACCGAACTCGGTAACGACAGGGAAGATCCTGCAGCGCTCGCGCAACCTGTTCGCTTGTCACGCGTCGACGAATGGAGTGCCCGGGAGGTGATCAGCACGAGACTGTTCTGGCTCTATGCTGCTGTTTATGTAATGGTCGGCTTCGGTCTGCAGATGATGCTCGCCCATCTCGTCCCCTACATGCAGGAGAAGTACGGGCTGCTCCCGAGCGCTGCTGCGGTGATTTTCAGTTTCGTCGGCGTTGCCAGTGCTGCGGGAAGACTGATCATGGGCGGCCTCTCCGATTACCTCGGGACCAGAAGATCACTCGCCCTCTCGGTCGTAACCGAAGGTGTTGCCGTAGGTTTGATAATGCTCTGCACCAAGCCCTGGATGCTTTACCCCTGCGGGATGCTGCTGGGGTTCGGATACGGGGGCCATGCGCCCCAATTTCCTGCGTTGGTGCGGGAGCTCTTCGGCATGAGACGAATGGGGCGAAATATAGGACTGCAACAGATTTTTTATGGAGCCGGCGCTCTTATCGGGCCACTCCTGGCAGGATGGATGTTTGACCGCACAGGAAGCTACGTCGCTCCTTTTACTACTGCAGCCTGCGTTCTGATGCTTGCAGGATGGCTGAGTCTTTCGCTCAAGAGGCCAAGGGAGTGGGATGCGGCAGACTGATTTTGTTTGATGTACACGGAAGAAAGTAGTGTAAAAGGTGTGCTATAATCGGCCAAAGCAGGAAACTCATTTCAATGACAGGAGAAAAAGCATGACCCGATCCCGTTTTGCATGTTGCCTGGTGTTGACGCTGTCTCTTTCTTTGTTTGCTGTAATTTCTTGTGCACAGGTAGAACAAGGAGCGAGCGAGTATAGACCGGTGGAGCGCCAGGATGGTAAGGATGTTGTGTGGCTACCGACAGCGCAGGCACTGGTTGATAAAATGCTTGATATGGCGAAAGTGACACCCCAGGATTATGTGGTGGACCTCGGCTCAGGTGACGGACGCACAGTCATCACCGCAGCGAAGCGCGGCGCCCGTGCTCTCGGTGTAGAGTTTAATCCTGACATGGTCACCTTTGCGAGACGCACCGCGGAAAAGGAAGGCGTCAGTGACAAGGCCAAATTTGTTCAAGGAGATCTCTTTCAAGTTGATTTCTCTCAGGCCACTGTCCTGACAATGTTTTTGCTGCCCGAAATCAATTATAAGCTTCGTCCGAAGATTCTCGATATGAAGGCCGGCACGCGCGTCGTGTCGAACACTTTCGACATGAGCGACTGGACGCCCGATCAGACGGCTACCATAAACGACTCAAGCAAATGCTCCGAATATTGCACAGTCATGCTATGGATAGTGCCGGCAAAAGTGGGAGGCACGTGGAGGCTCCCGAATGGCGAAATGGTTCTGGAGCAGAACTTTCAGAATTTTGCAGGCAGGATTAACTCAGGTTCTGAAGGCGTACTCATCAAGAACGGACGACTCAGTGGCGATCAAATCAGTTTTTTCGCAGGAGATGCCCAGTACACCGGCTCCGTGATTGGCGATTCCATGAAGGGTACGCTCAAGTCCGGCAACAAAACCGCCGAATGGAGCGCCACTCGTGTCAGCAAGACGGCATCACCCTGAAGAGTCAAGGATGCAGGCATTATACGAGAGGCTGCGACTCAGCCGTTTTGAGTCGCGTTCAAAAAGCGGCTCTAAACGTAAGCTATTGAAGATCGTATAAGCCGATGAAAAGAGTTCCGGCTGCGCCCGCTTAATCGAGCACGCTCAATCGAGCACGGCCGGCTCTTGTGGTTTGCCGTCGATCAGAATCATCGGCCGGCCGGAGCTCTTTCCCGGCTTCTCTATAATTAATCTGATTTCCTTTGCTTCTTTGCTGCGGTTTGCCAGTACCACTCCGCGCAGCGCCCAGGGAGATAATCCCTCAACCACTTCATCGCTTTCGATGCTTATGCCGCAGATTTTACCAACCGTGATGACTTGCCTGTGCACGGTGTTATCGTCCCTGTCCGTGTAAAGAATGCCTTCCTCTGCTGCGAGTCCGAGACTGCTGCCATGAGTGTGGCTCCTGCACTCGATTCTGAATTCCTTGTCGCCGTTTACGACCCGGTACGTGTTGGTCACGTCGCGGGACTCCGGATCTCCGTTCAGATAGTGAGTTGCGATTCTTTCAATTTTGATTTCCGTGATAGCCCCTCTCGTTTTTATCGCGAATGCATGAGTCACCAGGTTACGTTAACACCCTCTCATAAGCAGGGTCTTTAATGCAAGCGCAATAGACATGTTGTGCTATGCAGGGTTGGAAGGGAGCGACCAGTAAAACGCATTTGACATGCACGTACAAAAAATTTATGCTGTGCCGAAGTTACGCTACCATGACGTCATGCGGGCGCGTGGCGGAAATTAATCGTGAGGAGGTAATAGATGGCGAGGAGAATTTTCTTTGTGGGCTTGACGCTCTCACTCGTGACCCTTATCCTTTGTACGGGTCTATTTGCGGCTGAAAAAACTATTGAGAAAGGGGAGAAGAAAATGACGACTACCCAGCTGACCGTAACGTTACACACAACGAAAGGCGATATCAGGCTAAAACTTTTTCCGGATAAGGCGCCATTGACTGTTCTCAATTTTGTCAATCTTTGCAAGCGCGGTTTTTATAACGGCACCACGTTCCACAGAGTGATCCCCAACTTTATGATCCAGGGTGGCGATCCTTTGGGCACCGGAACAGGCGGTCCCGGCTACAAATTCAAAGATGAATTTTCTCCGGATCTCAAACACAGCAAGCCGGGCATTCTCTCCATGGCTAATGCGGGACCGGGAACAAACGGCAGCCAATTCTTTATCACCCACGTCCCCACTCCATGGCTCGATGGGAAGCATACGATCTTCGGAGAGGTCGTGGATGCGCAAGATCAGAAGGTGGTAAACAGTATCGTAGCAGGAGATAAGATCAATTCCGCCACGGTAGATGGCGATTACTCAAAGCTGGCCGAACAGTACAAGGATCAGCTCGACGCATGGAACAAGACATTACAAGGCGCAGGTAAGTAGCCTGTCTTGTAGATTTCTGTTGCGAGACTGATCAAGACAGTTTGGATTCAATCGGAGAGCGAGGCGCTCAAGCCGTGGCGAACGGAGGCGTACTGATAGTACGTCGCAGTGAGACATGGCGAAGACCCACTGACGGTACCCGGAAGCTCTACGGTTGAATGCAAACTGTCTTTAGAGCTTCATTGATTTGAGGCGCGTTATGCCTTCTTTTATCCGCTCTTCGCTCGTGGTTGTGGAGATCCTGAAATAACCTTCTCCCTCGTCGCCGAATCCGCTACCAGGCGTGAGCACGACCCCTTTTTCCTCGATCAGTTTCTCTGCGAACTCGACAGAAGTGAATCCGGCCGGTACTCTTGCCCAGATGTAAAAGGTGCCGAGAGGCTTGCGCACTTTGATGCCCATGGACGTCAGACCATCAATGACGATATCTCTTCTGCGGGCAAAGATTGTCCGCATTGATTCGACCGATTCCTGCGGTCCCGTGAGAGCCTCGATGGCAGCATACTGTATAGCCTGAAAGACTCCTGAATCGATATTGGTCTTCAGTTTGCCAAGATTCTGAATGGCGTCTGCATTACCAACGGCAAAACCCACTCTCCAGCCCGTCATGCAGTAGGTCTTGGAAAGAGAATGAAACTCGATCGAAAATCTCTTGTTGTGATCGAACTGGAGGATGCTCTTTCCCTGGTAACCGTCGAAGGTGACCTCGCTGTATGCCGCGTCATGACAGAGGAGGATGTCATTTTTTCGCGCCTCGTAAACCGCTCTTTCGTAGAACTCATTGTCGGCGTGCGCTCCCGTTGGGTTGTTCGGATAATTGAGAAAAGCGATCTTTGCCTTCCGCCGAACATCTTCCGGTATGTGCTCACGCAGGGGCAGGAAATCATGTTCTTCTCTCAGGGGCATTATAAACGGAACTCCACCGGCAAGCATCGTCGATATTTTGTAGACCGGATAACCAGGCGAAGGCACGAGCGCTATATCGCCTTCGTTGAGATAAACCCAGGGGATGTGCGCTATTCCTTCCTTTGAACCGATGAGTGCTACCACCTCTGTATCGGGGTTGAGTTCGACACCAAACCTTTTCATATACCAATCTGCAATTGCCTTTCTGAACTCCAACATGCCTTCATAGCTCGGATAGCGGTGGTTACGGGGATCGGCGATAGCCTCCTGCATTTTCCTGACTATGTGTTCAGGTGTCGGCAGATCTGGATCGCCGGTGGTCATGTCAACAAGGTCAATACCTTTCTGTCGTGCCTCTCTCTTCTTCTTGTCGAGCCGGGCAAAGAGGTAGGGAGGAATTTTTTGGATGCGCGATGCTGCCATTACCATGGTACACCCCTTCTTTTTTAGTAGTATCTAAACATCATTTTCCAGGAGATTATAAGGAAATTTTAGTCTTGCCGCAAGGAGTGTGGCGAATTTTGTTTGAAATGGAAGTCTCCGGCAGGTAGAATAGTTACGATTTCAGCCATTTTTAAAAACTAGAGGATGGTCCATATGAAACGTGAAAAATCGTCACGTCTTTACGACGAAGCAGTGAAAATAATACCGGCGGGTGTGAATAGCCCGGTGAGGGCGTTCAGGTCGGTCAACGACGTGCCGTTTTTCGTGCAGCGCGCGAAGGGCGCTTACCTTTATGATGTCGACGACAATACGTACCTCGATTACGTTGCGTCATGGGGTGCAATAATTCTTGGCCACGCGGATGACGGACTGGTACGGGAAGCGCAGGCAGCGGTTGCTGACGGCGCGAGCTACGGCGCATGCCATCCGTTCGAGGTGAAACTCGCACGGCTTCTCATCGAGGCTTTCCCCTCCATGGAAAAGGTGAGACTCGTCAGTTCCGGCACTGAGGCCACAATGAGCGCCATCAGGCTGGCTCGCGGCGCAACCGGAAAGGACGGTATTATCAAGTTCAGAGGCTGTTATCATGGACACGCCGACAGCCTTCTTGTAAAGGCGGGGTCAGGCCTTGAGACATTCGGCATTCCTGACAGCGCAGGCGTTCCCGCGGACCTCGCGCGCCATACATTCGTTGCGGAATTCAACCATCTTGAAAGCGTGCAAAGTATTCTCGACGAGGCGAAAGACATTGCATGCGTGATTGTTGAGCCGATTATGGGCAACATGGGCGTGATACTGCCCAGGGAAGGCTTCCTGAAAGATCTGGAAGCGTTATGTAAGAGAGCAGGTGTTCTGCTTATTTTCGACGAAGTGATTACGGGCTTTAGAGTTGCTTACGGTGGCGCTCAGCACCTTTTCGGGATCGATCCTGACCTGACCTGTCTCGGCAAGATCATAGGCGGCGGTTTTCCTATAGGAGCCTTTGGCGGGAAAGCCTCGATCATGGATAATGTTGCGCCACTCGGTGGCGTCTATCAGGCCGGCACACTCTCCGGTAACCCCGTCGCTGTGAGGGCCGGCATTCATGTTTTGAGCAGGCTGAAGGCGGAGAATCCTTACGGGGCGCTGAAAGAGAAGGTGGAGTATCTTAGACGTAACGTTCTTGAGATTGCGACCAGGAATAATGTGCCGTACCGCGTGAATGGAGTGACCGGCATGTTTACCGGCTTCTTCACAGACAGAGATGTATCGGATTACGAGACCGCATCTGGGGCAAGCAGAGACGTTTATGCACGTTATTTCCGGCTGATGCTCGAAGAAGGTATCTTTTTTGCGCCCAGTGCTTTTGAGGCGGCGTTCCTGACCCTGACGCACACTGACGGGGAAATCGAGAAGACGCTCAAAGCGTTTCAGCGGGTGTTCAAGAATCTGGGGAACCGGAATTAGAGATGACCCGAGCCAAAATTGAAATAAACCTGCAAGCCCTCGAAGAGAATTACAGGGCCATCAGGGAGAAAGTTCCGCGCGAAGTGAAGATGCTCTGCGTGGTCAAAGCCGACGCCTATGGACACGGAGCTGTTCCCGTAGCGCGCAGGTTGGAATCTGCCGGTGCTGACTATTTCGGCGTCGCGACAATCGACGAGGGCATGGAACTGCGCAACAACGGGATCTCTCTTCCGGTGCTGGTGATGGGCGGTGTTATGCCCTGGGACGAGCCGGGAGCCTTCCGCCAACATCGTCTGACGCCGGTGCTTGCCGATTTTGACGGCCTGCTGCGAGTGGCCGGCGATGCCGCAGGGCGCAACGTGCCGATCGGCGTGCACCTCAAAGTAGACACCGGCATGGGAAGGCTCGGTTTCTCGTTGGGCGAGTTGAAAGAAGTTGCCGAAGTGCTGAAGCGTGCACGCAACGTAGATATCGAAGGGGTGATGAGTCACTTCGCTTGTTCCGAACAGCGAGATGAGCACGGTTTTGCCCAGATAAGCCGGTTCAATGAGGCAATCGATTTCCTCACGAAGCATGCTATTCAGCCGTCGCTTCTGCATATGGCAAACAGCGGCGCTGTCTGCCAGTATCCGGAAGCCTACTTCAGTATGGTTCGTGTGGGAATCATGCTCTACGGCTCATACTCGGATTCCAGACTGACTGAGAAAATACGGGTAAGACCGGTCATGAAACTGGCGTCCCGGGTAGCTTACGTGAAGAACTTTCCGCCACAGTCAGCGCTGAGCTATTGCAGAACCTTCATAACAACACATGAAACGAAAGTGGCCTACATAGCTGCCGGTTATGCCGACGGCGTCCCCCGTGCGCTCTCGAACAAAGGCGTAGTCCTGCTCCGCAAGAAGCGTTATCCCATAATCGGCCGTGTCTGCATGGACTGGCTCCTGGTCGACGTCACTGATCTGCCTGATCTTGCTCCCGGTGAAGAGGCCGTGCTTATGGGAACCGGCGACAACGATGCTATCACAGCGGACGAGATAGCGGCGCACGCCGGCACCATACCTTACGAGATCCTGTGTGCAGTGTCGCGCAGGATGTCGAGGGAGTATGTCAGCCGGTAGCCGGTAACCAGTGGCCAGTAGCCAGTGAGTGCCGAACAGTAACCAGTGACGACGAGTTATGAGCGACAAGGGGCGAAGACAGCGCCGAAAAGCTCTGCGATTGTCTGATTATTATTCATTCCCTACTCGTCACTCATAACCATTCACTTGTCACCAGGTTCAGCGAGACGTATGGCGAAAATAGAGTCGGTTCATTTTCGTGAAATAGTTCGGCCGCTGAAAACGTTGTTTGCCACGGCTTTGGGGAGGAAGGCATTCCTGCGCAATATTCTGGTGCATGTGACGCTGGATGACGGCAGCACGGGAGTCGGTGAAATCCCAACCAGCTTTTCCCGCAAAGATGAAACGATCCCGGTCATGAAGCAGGTGCTGCAGCAGACGCGGATCGAACTCCTGGGCCTGCCTGCTGATGCATACGATGAGCGAGTAAAGCATTTTCGGGAACGATTTCCGGACGCGCGCATGACGATCTCGGGTATCGAGGTCGCCCTTTTTCGGGCCTTGCTCAAGAGCATGAAAAAATCGGAGCATGAGTTCTTTGGTGGACGGCTTTTAGAGCTTGAAACGGATTTAACGATACCATACGTGCCTGATGAAGAACCGCTCAGACTGTGGATCGACTATGCGGTGCGGAAAAGATTCAGCGTATTCAAGATAAAGGTGAGCGGAAATAGTGATGATGATGGGCGCTTTCTTTCTCTGGTAAACGGTTTGATCAAGGAACGAATGGACGCGTTCCAGCTGCGTCTCGACGGCAACCAGGGGCTCACTCTGAAGTCTTCCCTTAATGTAATAGACTTGATCCTCAAGAAAAAGTATCCGGTGGAACTCTTTGAACAACCGCTAGAGAAGCGAGACCTTGCCGGCTTGCATAAACTTACCGAGGCTTCACCTTTTCCCATTATCCTCGATGAAACCGTCGAGAACCTTGCGGATCTATCGCGCGTAGTTAGTGCTGGAGCCTGTCATGGTATCAACGTGAAGATTGCGAAGAGCGGTATTGGGGAGTCGCTTGAGATGGTGCGCCAGGCACGCAAGCACGGGCTTAAACTTATGATCGGCTGCATGACCGAGACCATGGTCGGACTCTCTGCGGCTGTCTATTGCGCAGCGGGAAGCGCTGCGTTCGATTATATAGACCTGGATGGTATCCACTTTCTGCATCACCGAAACCGATACGAGAACATCACGATGGAAGGACCGCGATTTATTATAGGGTCCGGGGGACAGAAGACAGGGTCCAGGGGCCTGGGTCCAGGGTCCAGTAGGAGCTGAAAGCCATTCTTCAGAATCGACGATTGTCGTTATTGGTCTGGGTGAAGGCCTTCGATAGAGCCACGGACTGAGCAAGTTGTTCTAGGTTTTATCGGGACCCAGGACCCAGGACCCCTGGGCGCTAAAACGGATGCGCATAGGAGACGGTTGTTCGATCGACTAGATAAGCAAATCTCTCTTTGAACTGTTCGGACTTAAGGTTGGTCACACTCGCCAGCCGGTCGAACTCAGACGTCCGGAAGTCGTCCTGCTCCAGTCGTATCATGTACTTTCGCGCTACTTCGTAAGCCTCTGAATTGAGATCAACCTTTCTGACCCTGACTCTACCGTCGCTGAACTCGATCATCTCGACGAAAGGGATCGGCCTTATGTTTCCCTCATACACAACAATCATAGAACCGGTGCCGCCTTTGACGAGGAAGCGCACAGCTCCGTACCCCAGATTTCTCGTGTACTCCACGTCGTAGGGTATGGGGTCCGCGGCGCGCATTTCGTAGCCGATATTCTTGTCCACGATAGTGACGTTGATGCCGAGATTTTCGAGAGTTTTTTTCACTAAACTGCGCAGCAGCCTTCCCAGAGGAATTTCAGAAAGCCTGGCTCTTCCCATTGAGTCTTTCTCGACCTGCTCTGAGGCTAGTGCTTCAGCGTTCAGCTTGTCCGCTATGCCCTCCGCAAGAATCGCTACGCCGTGGTTACGACCCATGGCGAATCTCTTTATGATTGACCCGGCGAGCACATCTGCAACCTTGGAGAGCGCCACTCCTTCCTCGAACTCTTCCGGGACCAGGGTGACTGTCGCGCCTGATGCCACTCCCATACCGAGGGCCAGATGACCCGCATTGCGACCCATAGTTGTGACAAAATACCACCTGCCCATTGTCCGCGCATCTTCCATCAGGTTCTGGACAATCTGAACACCTATGTGGCGTGCCGTCTGGTAGCCGAATGTTGCCAGGCCCCCAGGCATCGGTACATCATTGTCGATGGTTTTTGGCACATGGACGACACTAACGCTGCCACGGGCTTCCCGTTCTATCCAGTGAGCCACATAGAGACTGCCCTCGCCGCCGATAGAGATCAGGTATTTGATCTTTGCCTGTTTAAGCATTGACATGAGAACTCTAAATCTCTGTTTCGCGTCGTCAGGAGTGCCCCGGGAGGTTCCCAGTATGGAGCCTCCCCTTAAGTGGACCCTCGATACATCGTCGATGGTGAGGGGAATGATTGAGTTTTCCTTTCCATCAAACAGGCAGTTAAAGCCACCAACGATACCAACCACCTGTTTCCCTTCGTTGATCGCCTCTATCGTTGCTGCACTGATGACGCTATTGATGCCGGGAGCCGGCCCCCCGCCCACAACTATGCCCACCACCTCTTTTTTCATTGTGCTTTTCTCCCGTTGATTAAGCCTGTTGCATCGCGGTGCAAGAAATGTTCCATCATTCACCAGCTGTTTAAGGATTTGCGGGGTCCAGGGATCGAAAGAAAGTCTTGGCCCTTCTTTCCCTCAGCTCAAGATTTTCCGTTCGAGGAAAAACTCGGCCCCTCTGACACTTTAGGCCCGACCCTCTGCTTTGTCTCTCGCGTCCCTCGTCCGAGTCCGCCGTGGCGGACGGTCGTCTTAGCCGAAGGCGGACGTCCATCGGGGTTTCAGGCCCATGCCCCGCGACCCTGTATTTCTGCTATAATGCTTTCGTGAAAATCGGCTTCCACCTTCCTGTCGCAAAGGGATTTGCACATACGCGTAAAGAGGCCGACCGTCTTGGTTGCGAGGTGGCTCAGATTTTTTTGAAAAACCCGCGGTCGTGGCAAGAGAAGAGACTTGCCGATGAGGAGCGAGAGAACTTTGCGCGATTCTTTCGAAATTTTCCAGTCGTTGGCCATCTCTCTTACTTACCGAATCTCGCCAAAATTGATGAGGACGCGCGTCACTTGAAGGCAATTCTCCATGAGGCCTCGCTATGTAAGCAGCTCGGCATCGACAGGCTGGTTGTGCACTGCGGGTCGCGGAAAGAAAAAAAGCGGGGAATTGCATCTGTTGCGAAGGCTGTCAACAGAGTACTCGAACGGTTTGACATATCGGTCTTGCTTGAGAACGCGGCAGGGCAGGGGGACTCGGTCGGGAGAAGCATTTCGGAGCTTTCGGAGATCTACCGCAGGATCTCCGAGAAGAGTCGGGTTTCACTCTGCCTCGACACTGCGCACCTTTTCGCGGCCGGTTACAATGTAAAGACGAAGCTTGCCTGGAAGCGCATAATCAATGAGGTGGGCGACCGCTTAGGACCGGAAGCTGTGGGCTTTTTTCACCTTAACGATTCTAAGACAGAGCTTGGGAGCAATGTGGACAGACACTGGCACATCGGAAAAGGAAAAATCGGTCTCGCCGCGTTCCGATATCTTCTCAACGAACAAAAGTTTGCCCATCTTGAGGGTGTGATGGAAACCCCCAAGATGGGCAATATGGATCACGTTAATATGAAAGTTATGCGCTCGTTACTTCCTCCGCTGGTGTCTCGTCCTTTTTCTTAACTTTCTATACTTATGCTTTCTCATTTTCTTTTTGCGCCACTTGACAACACTTCCCATTCATCACCTCATTATTAACGGAGAAACTCTTCTCGTCTGTATTCCCGAGCAGTTGGAGCTATAAAAAATAACCTTCATTTGCTTTTTTTGCAACAATATAATGCACTCAGGGCAGTTTTCGCTAAAGGTGTGTCAGCGCTACCTCATCGTTTACTGCATAACCGAGCGGCCAAAGAGCATACAGTATTTTTGTGGCGCATGCAACCAATACCGCTGATCCCTGCAAAAAAAAGTGATTCGCGCGGCGTTTCATTACCAGTTGAAATGGTCCCGCGGCCTCTGCACAATCTCTACTTGAGTTGTGCCAACCATTACTGCCCCGACCCGTTGAGCGAAGCTGGGAGCAGGATCTGCTTCGATCACGACGGTTCTCTTGCCAAATTCTTCCGATGAATACGCCTTAATCCAGCCGTACGCGGTCCGCGGTGAAAACGAACACCCTGGAGCAGATGGTGTGACCGTCACTTCTTGCCTTCCGCCTTCTCCCTCGAAATAAAGGGTTTTCGGGTCAACGGTGAAAATACAAATCGGCTCTTGGGCTTGACTGTACTGCCAGGCGGCAAAGAGCAAGCTTACAGTGAGCAGCAGGACTGCTGTTCTGAATATCCTCACCTCTGATCTCCTCGCGACCTCGCTTGCATCTGACTTCCGAAAAAAGTATTTTATCGATATAAGCTAAGCACCGGCGATAGTGATCGCAAGTCAGAATGCATATATGTCTTACGGCCGCAGCCATTTCGAACGCTCTACAGGGAAATTTTGGATGATTTCTGAGCGGGGAAGTGCTAGATTATGCACCACGCGCCTGTAGCTCAATCAGGATAGAGCAACGGACTTCTAATCCGTAGGTTCCGCGTTCGAGTCGCGGCAGGCGCGCTTGTAATATCATGATCGCCTTCATCCTTGCGAAAGACCTTGGCATACCTTATGCCGAGATCGGACGTCCCCCCAACGTCTACACATTTCACGCCATAATCTTTGAACTCGCTTGGTATGGATTGATTGACGCATAAGGCTGCTTATATTATACTTCCTCAACAAAAACCCTTTTTTGAGACCATACGAGGAAGTCAATGGGTGTCGCATCAATACGGCTTGTCTTGGGGTTTTGGTTCATCGTCACGCTCTTGGTTTTTGGAAATGTTCCAGCGCTAGGGGCAGAGGATACCCAGAGTCTTGAAGGTGAGTGGGCGATAACATCGTCTAAGTATGACTGGGATCGTATCACGATTGTACGACAGGATGGCGGATATAATGTTAAGTCTAACACCAAAGGACAGCCCAATTTGTGGGAAGGTTTTTATCAAGGAAATGCAACTGAGATTATTACTTCACGAAATATTCCTTCTGAAAATTTTGCAGCAGATTATCCAGCTCCGGTTATAAGGGCCCTAAAAGATAAAATTACCTTTAGGTATAAATTTACACTCTCTGGCGATGGCCGATCTGTGGAATTTGCCCGCGATAATTTGGGCGTTCACTATTATCAGAACACGGGTGAACTGTATGACCACTTTATAGCACCCTTTGCGGTGAAAACAACTTTCGTGCGTGTTGCCAAATCACCGCCTCCTGTAATCCACACAGCGGTCTCCGAGCCGATTAACGCTGCTGTCGTTGCCCGGGGAGAGTTCTACATCATCACGAAGGACGGCCGTAAGTTGACAGGAAAGGACGTCAATCAGGTACCGTGTGAGGATGGCGCCAAAGTAGTCACGGGAAGCAGCGGTCGCGTGCAATTGTTACTGCCCGACGAGACCGTTTTCACCATAGGGGCAAACAGCGAAATCGAGATCGACAAATTCGTCTACGATACCGATAGAAGTCCTAAGACTATCATTGCGAACGTGTCAAAAGGGATATTCCGATGGGTAACGGGCAAGACAAAACCGCCTAAGGATCCTGCAGAGATGAAGGTCACTATGCCGGTTGTTGCCGTCGGCATCCGGGGAACAGACTTTGAAGTGACCGTGAACCCTGACGGCAGTGGAATGGTGATACTCCAGTTCGGGCAACTGGAGGTCACCGAAAAGAAGTCAGGATTTACGTTCATACTGGATGCCGGATACAAGGTAACATTTAATGCTGACGGTTCTGTCAGCCGTCCAATAAAAGCAGATTGATTATGCGCCTGCAGTCTAACCGAGTATTATGCTCGTTGCATACCGTAATTCGTAGCTCTAGGTTGTACACCAATGTTCGCTTTGTAGGTGGAACGGGTAATCTTTCGTTGCAGCAAAAATAAAAAATCCGTTTGACGCGTTTTTCCAATTTACCTTCCTGAAACAGAGCACCACCGTGGTTCTGATCAAATGCCCCCTTTGGCGTGGGAATCTTCTCACGGATACTATTCGATAGTGAAGTATCTTCCCCGTCGGATTTTTTCTGCGATTATTTCTTGACCGAGCCAGTACTAGGGGCATAAAATTGAAGCAAAATACAGAATAGTCACATTCCACTATGGCTGGGAGTACCAGAGGGGGAGCAGGGCATGAAACCAAGTGTCTTCATAAGTTACCGGCGAGATGACAGCGACATTGCAGCCGGGCGACTCGCCGACGATCTAACCAAGATCTTCGGATCAGACGCGGTCTTCCGGGACATCGGTAGTATAAAAGCAGGCGACAACTACGTGAGGGCGCTGGATGACGCTCTGAGGTCCTGCGTTGCGCTTATCGCGGTGATCGGTGCGCGCTGGTCGAGCATCACCGACGACAAAGGGAATCAGCGGCTGGCGGATTCTAAGGACTGGGTGCGAATCGAGATCCGCACGGCACTGGATCGTCTGATCTGCGTGATACCCGTCCTGCTCTCAGGAACGATCTTGCCGCGAGAAACGGACATTCCTGTCGATCTAAAGCCGCTACTGAATTGCCAAACGGTGGACCTACGCGACCGGACCTGGGAGCAGGACCTGGAGAAGCTGGCGCAAGCCATAGAGCAGAAAGGCATTATCAAAATAAAGGACCCTATTTATCGCGCGCTGGTTGCCGATCTCGACAACCTTGATCGAGCCCTGCGTGGTTTAGCCCACTATAAGAGCAGTTCCATGCGCGAGTTGTCGCTTGTTCTGGCCCAAGTTCACATGGTCGAAGTCGCGGCGGACCCAATCTCCAAGCTGAGGGAACGCATCTCTGAGCTTGGCGATGCCGGCACACGTAAGGACCTTGATGACATATGCACGGCGGTCGAGGTGATCAGGGCGCTGGCAGAGCACACTGAGGATGGGGTAGGGGCAACCGTCGTTGCCAGCGTTCTCGAAGACCAGGGCAAGGTGAAAAAATTGCGTGAGAGGCTTCTTCCTCTGATTTGAAGCTGAGCTTTTTATTTCATCATATTCATTGCCAACGGTTCTGTCTTCATTTCCGGCATCGGTGCCGATTCTGCACCAAACACTTATCGAGGTTCATCCCGCCTGAAGCGGGACTGCAAGAAACAACTCCTTGCGACCTAGAAACTATAGCGTACCCTCGTACCGTCCTCATCAAAGGAAGGGTTGACCGATTTCGGTCCCCAGTTAGTGCCAGGCTCGGGTGAGGGGCAGAACACGTGCAACAAATCTATGTTGGAGCGGAAGCGGACCGCCAATCAAAGCAAATGGCTACCGGGTCTGATCGTCACAGCATCTCACGGGTGCTCTTTCGCACAAGGGTGCTCGTATCCCTTACACAAGATGACGCTTCGTGTTCGTACCCGTATGGTTCCAGTTAGACCTCAGGCTGATCCGCCTCCCTCCTTATCTCAAGAACTTCTGCATATCGAATGGCTCCTGGTTCTTCAGCATGAAGTAGACCGCCCTGCCGAGCTTATGGGCGAGGATGGACAATGCCTTTCCCTTGCCATGCTTACGGCTGAGTCGCTCGAACCATTTCTTCGCGGGATCATTCCCCCGAAGGAAGAGTACTGACGCCTCAGAGAAAGCCCACTTCAGATGGGCGTTGCCGATCTTATCACCACTCTGTTCCGTAGCTCTTGCCGGCAGATGTCTTCTCGCATTTTACCAATCGGGCATAAGAGACGAAGTCCTGGACCCGGGGGAATCTCTGTATGTTCTCTATCTCATAGAGGATGGTGAATGCGCCGATCTTCCCTATCCCGTAGACGGATTGGAGCAGGGCATAGGAGATAGGATCGTGGTGCTGAGCAAATCTCAAGATACTCCTTTCGAGATCGTCAAGGAGCACATCATAGGTCGCGATCACTTTCAGATTCACTTCCATGCTCTTCTGCACCGCAGGATGATCGAAGGCCCCGACAAGATCCTTTCCTCTGCGCTGATAGGGTTTGGCAATGCAGCCGAAGGACTCTTCAAGGTTGTACTGACTGTTGGTATTCTGGATATGGGCCAGCAGCTCGGCTCGCTTTCTCATGAGATGGTTCCTTCTCCGCATCAGATCCCTGGTCGCCCGCATCTTCTCCGGATACACATAGGACATGGGGATCATGCCGCCGCGCAAGAGCACCGCGATCTTCTTTGAATCGATCTTGTCGTTCTTCGCTTTACCGCCATGGATCGCTTTCATGTAGAGAGCATGGCCCAGGACGAAGGGCGAGCAAGCGCCCAACAAGGTGCTTAAGAATGACGCGCCGGGAGACGGCGCACGCCGAGTAGTCACAAACGTATTTACACTGTTTGTCTTCGTTCTTGTCTTCAACTTTTCTATTTTTCACATTCCAACTGATTTTCAAATTTAGGTAATGCGCATCCAAGGCCTTCGCATTTCAACGCATTCTGCCCCTGGCCAGCGATGCGAATACTCCCCCCAGACAGAGCAGGCCGAAAATGACAAAGACCGCTTTCACACTCATGAGAAAGGCCTGATGGTACTGCGGAGTTATCTGTACCGTACCGATGTATAGGGCAAATACGAACATGACGGTGCCTATACTGAACGTGTTACCCATGAGCCGCGTAGTAGAAGCGATTCCAGAGGCTATACCGTAAAACCTCTTTTCCACGGAGCCCATAACTGCGTTCGTGTTGGGTGCAGAGAAGAGGGCAAAACCAAAACCGTGAAGCGCCAGGGTGCCGACAACGAACCACAGGGCGGTATTCTCGCCCAGGAACGTGAAAAGTACGAGCCCTATGACGGTGCAGCCCATGCCGCAGGAAGCAACTATCTGCGGCTCAATCCTGTCTGAGAGTTTCCCCGCATAAGGCGAGAAAACCGCCTGCACCACCGGTTGGGATATCATGACCAGACCGGCAGTCTGTGGGGTCAGGTGCTTTACATACTGCAGATAGAGACTGATCAGAAAGCCGATGGCGTACGTTGCGCCATAATTGATGAACATTGCGAGATTCGACAACGCAAAGACCCGGTTATGTCTGAAAAGACTCAAATCGAGCACAGGGTATTTCACTCTGTCTTCCCATTTGGTGAAAAGGAAAAGCCCGGCGATTCCGAAGGATAGAAAGAGCAGCCCTGAGGCGCTTGGCAGCAAATGAAAACCGTATATAAGTGACATAAGTGCAAGACAATAGACAGCGGAGCCGATAAAATCAAAGCGTTCGCCCTTCGCCTCGGCCCATTCACCTTTCAGCTTCCACAAAATAGAAACCACGAGAGCCGCGCCCAGCAGGCCACCCGCAAAAAATATGCTTCTCCACCCGAATTGCTCGGTCAAAAAACCCCCGACAAACGGACCTCCCGAAAGGCCGACGTAAACGGCGCCGACAGTGAGACCGAGCACTCGTCCCCGTTCTTCGGCGGCAAAAATCGACATGAGAAGGGCTATGCCCGTGCCGAAGGTCATTGCGGCACCGAGCCCCTGGAAGACCCTGAAGAAGATAAGCATCTTCCCGGAAACGGAAACCCCCATAAGAATCGATGAAACCGTAAAGAGCGCTATGCCGTACGTGAAGACCTTCTTTCTGCCGTATATGTCGGCAATCCTCCCAAAAGGCAGGAGAAATATGGCCCCCGACAGAACGTAGGCCATGGCAACCCAGCTCAGGAGCATCGCGTCCATCTGAAATTCTCTCCCTATGGTCGGCAAGGCTACATTTGTCGACGACATCATGAATGGCGAGAGGAGGGAAGAAGCCGCCGCAATGAGAAGAGCGACCCGCCTCGTCGTCTTATCGGCCTGAACGCTATCGACCTGAGTATCTAACAGACCCTACCCCCTTCAGGCGCTCTGCGGCTATTTTGTACCCACGTATGCATCGTCTCCAGTGTAACACAGCTCGACTGCGCTGGGGAGCAGGTCAGCTCCAATAAGAAAAAAAATTTTGGGTAAACAGCATGCACGTTGTACAATAAGAGAGGGATCAAGACAGTTTGGAATTGCGTACCGATTTTGGCGGTCAAAGTAAGTTGATCCGCTTTTAAGAAGGAGATGTAGAAATGGATTTGCATAGCAACAGGCAGGGTTTCACGCTCATCGAATTGATCATAATAATCATTATTTGCGGTATTCTCGCAGTGATTGCCATTCCCAGGTACATGGATATGAGACAAGACGCAGCTAACGCGACGGCAAAAGGCTTCCTGGGGGCTTTGAGAGGTGCCAACAGTGTGGTCTGGACTAAATCGCTTATCAATGGCTACACGACCATGTACGGTTTTACCGACTTGATTTCCGCTGCTGATGTTGCCGGTAATCTCATATGGGCGCCAAACGGGTCGACGGCCATCACTCTGACTGTTGGAGGTTCGAGCTATTCTTTCACTATGAATACTCTCGGAAGCCCGCCGACGACGATTCCCTCGATCTACGGACCTTACGCTGACTGGTAGTACAGACCATGCACAGAGGCAAATCGCCAAGCCTCGTTTGACAATCCCACCTCTGCCGCCTATTATATAAGTTTCAGCTCATATAAAAAGGATGAGGAGCTTTCATTTCAAATGCACGTTGTGCGGGGAAGAGTACGAAGCCGGACAGGTCAGCTACGTCTGCCCGAAGCACGGCGACGATGGAATCCTGGACACGATTTTAGATTACACGGAAATCGCAGCAGCGACTTCTCCGGAAAAGCTGTCCGATTCGCGTGAGTACTCGATCTGGCGTTATGCTGATTTGCTTCCACTCGACAATCCACGCGAATTTGCACCCCCGCTTCATGTTGGTTGGACGCCCCTCTATCACGCCGCAAAAGCCGGCAAACAGCTGGGCCTGAGCAATCTGTACATCAAGGACGACGGCCGGAATCCGACCGCATCGCTCAAGGACCGCGCCAGCGCACTCGTGGTGGCCAAAGCGCGCGAACTGCGCGCGGGTACGATCACGACGGCGAGCACGGGCAACGCCGGAGCAGCACTTGCCGGTATGTCCGCGGCTGCGCAAATCCCCACGGTCATTTTCGTGCCCGAAACCGCGCCACAGGCAAAGATCGCGCAATTATTGATCTTCGGTTCGCGTGTTCTTCTCGTCCAGGGAAATTACGACCAGGCATTCGACCTGTGCCTCGCCGCTTCGAAGGAATTCGGATGGTACTGCCGGAATACGGCTTACAATCCTTTCACGGTTGAGGGCAAAAAGACTGCCTTCTTCGAAATGTGTGAGCAGCTCTCCAGCGTCCTGAGCGTTGGAAAAAGAGACCGGCGGAGGGTTTTCAGCGCACCCGATCGTATTTTTGTTTCGGTCGGCGATGGCAACATCATCAGCGGTTTGTGGAAGGGTATGCGCGACTTGTCCGCGCTCGGCTGGATTGAGAAGATGCCCATGCTGATGGGGATTCAGGCAGAAGGCTCCGCGGCGTGTTACAATGCCTGGAAAGCAGGCACGGAGAAGATCACGCCTGTGAGAGCAGATACCATCGCCGATTCAATAAGCGCGGATATGCCGCGTGACGGCGTGCGGGCAGTGCGCGCGGTACGGGAGACGAACGGCGCTTATCTTACGGTCAGCGATGACGAAATCCTTGCTGCGATCCGCGATTTATCGCGCGCTGAGGCGGTCTTTGCCGAACCGGCCGCGGCTGCGGCGTACGCAGGGTTGGTCAAAGCGGTGAGACATGGTATCGTGAAACCGGACGAGACAATTATCTGCTTGATAACAGGAAACGGTCTGAAGGATATCAGAAGCGCCATGCAGGTCGCGGGTGAAGGCACGCGCATAGAGCCCACGCTCGATGCAGTTCGAAAACTTAATCTTAAATAGACGAGAATAGGGAGAATACCAATGGCAATTCTAGGCCCGACGTTTGAAGAAATGCTGCATCCGGCGAAAATAGCGCCTGATGTTCGCAAGCGCGCGCTGGAGATGAAGACGAAGGATCCGAAAGATCCGATCAATCTCTTCAATATCACGTGGCGTGATGGCAACGACGCCATTCGTTATTTCGTCGTGCCTAAAGAGTTGACCAACGTGGACCCAAATATCGTGGTGCTGTACGGAAAGGATTTTCCGACCGGCTCGCATAAGGTCGGCGCCGCTTACTCGGTGCTCATCGAGAAAGAATTGTTCGGAGAGGTCGATCCGAAAAAGAATACGCTCGTGTGGCCGAGCACCGGTAATTATGGAATCGGCGGCGCTTACGTCGGCTGCCGGATGGGCTTTGACAGCATCGTTGTTCTACCTGAGGGCATGAGTAAGGAACGCTTTCAGCAGATAGAATCGTACGGTGCCCGTATCATCAAGACGGCTGGTTCAGAATCGAACGTCAAAGAGATCTACGACGAGACGCATCGCCTGAGCAAGGATCCCGAATGTGCGTATTCTCAACCAGTTCGAAGTGATGGGCAACTACCGTTTTCACTATCACGTGACCGGCAATACGATTGTCGAGCTTGCGGACGTGTTGAAGAAGCAGGGAACCGGCAATGGAAAAATCGCGGCGTACTGCTCGGCCATGGGAAGCGCCGGTACTATTGCCGCGGGCGACCGGCTGAAGCAGGTGTGGCCCGATCACAAGATCGTCGGACTCGAGCCGATCCAATGCCCGACGCTCTACAACAACGGTTACGGATCGCATGACATTCAAGGCATCGGCGACAAGCATGTGACGTGGATCCACAACGTGATGAATCAGGACGCAATCATGTGTCTCGACGATATCGAATGCAAGAAAGGCTTGCAGGTTCTGACCGATCCGGCGGGAAAAGAGACGCTGGTCAAGCGATTCGGTATAGCGCAGGAAATTGTGGAGAAAATGTCAACGCTCTTCGGCATCAGCGGAGTGTGCAACGTTCTTGGTGCTATAAAGGCCGCGCGCTATTACGGGTTCGGACCGCATGAGACGATTGTCACGATCTGCACCGACAGTATAGATCGCTATCATTCGGTGATGGAAGAGATGACGAGCAGATACGGCAAGGTGGATGAAGCCAGAGCGACCGCGTACGCGCACATTTTTCGCGATCAGAAGACAGATTGGATTCACGAAGGTACCGTCGAGATGCGTAAGCAGTGGCACAATCTGAAGTACTACACCTGGGTCGAACAGCAGGGCAAGATGGTCGAGGAGCTGAACGCGCAGCTCGATCCGGCGTGGTGGGTCAAGCATCAGCAGATGGTTGCCCGAGATTGACAGCAAGCTGAAAGCAGCGCGCTAAAAACCCGCGCCAGTCTTGAAAAAGACATGCCTGTCTTACAGTTGTGCTCTGTGAATTGTATTGACAAGGGTCACTGGCCGATGATAAGTTTTGAGCGGAAGTTCTCGCAAAAAAAGCGATTTTCTATTTTGCAGCGTGTTGGAGGTGAGTTGATGCCGTCCCACAAGACCGGCGGCACTTCAGAGCTGCGTCGAAGGCTCACCTTCGACTGGAAAGACGTCGGCTTTCGAGTAGCGCTGCCGGTGCTGGCGATGCTCGCGGCGATGCTGATCGGCGCTGCGATGCTCCTCGCCTTAAAAGCGAACGCTCTCCATGCTTACGCTGCCCTTGTCGTTGGCGTCTTCGGCAGCGTGTACGGTTTTACGCAGTCACTCGTCAAGGCAACGCCTCTGCTTCTGGTTGGGCTCGGCATCTGCATCTCCTTCAGAGCCAGTGTTATCAATATCGGCGGCGAGGGACAGATCATCGCCGGTGCGCTGATGGCAACGTGGTTCTCTCTGGCTTTTCGCGCCTGGCCCGGCTGGCTGCCTGCTCCCCGCAACAATGATCATGGGATTTCTTGCCGGGGCCGCGTGGGGCTTCATCCCCGGCATCCTGAAGGCTCGATTGAGCGTCAACGAGATACTGAGCACCGTGATGATGAACGCCATCGGAATCCAGTTGATGAATTTTCTTTTGCGCGGTCCGCTTATTGATCCTGCGGGTGTCAGGGCAGGTACGTTTCTGCATCAGTCGGAGCGTCTTCCCGAACAGGTGTGGCTGCCTCGCCTCGTACCGCAGACTCAGCTGCACGCGGGCGTCATTATTGCGGTTCTCCTCGCAGTAGCGGTCTACATTTTTTTGTGGCGCACGACCATCGGCTACCGCATCAGGGCCGTCGGTCTGAATCGTGACGCCTCCCGTTATTCCGGCATCAACGTGCCTTTCTACCAGACGCTGTCGCTGACACTGGCAGGCGGATTTGCAGGGCTTGCCGGAGTTGTCGAGGTGATCGGCGTCCAGCACCGCCTGCTGGATGGCATTACAAGCGGCTACGGTTTTTCGGGCATTGTCGCAGCATTGTTCGGCGGCCTGCATCCGCTCGGCACGATCCCCGCATCATGGCTCTTCGGTAGCCTGCTCGTTGGTGCGGATAAGATGCAGCGCGCAGTACAGGTGCCGTCAGCGCTGATAGACACGGTACTGGGGCTTGTGGTGATGTTCGTCGTCGGATCTGCGCTCTTGTCGCGCCGTTGGGCTGCCAGGCGGGCACTCACGACGCCGGGCGGGTAAGGAGATAGTTTATGGCGCAGACGACGTTCTTTACACTTCCTGTCGCCGTAGGAGTTCTTTCCTCGGCCGTTCGCCTGGCTACGCCCTATCTTTTTGCCGCTGTCGGCGAAGCCATTGCCCAGAGCTCGGGCGTGCTGAATCTCGGTGTGGATGGTATCATGCTGCTCGGCGCATATGCCGCATTTTATGTAACGTTGAGCACCGGCAGCTTATGGCTCGGTGTTCTTGCGGCGATGATCGTCGGCGCGCTGATGGGGCTTTTGATGTCGGTGATCAGCGTCACGCTTAAGGCGGAGCAAGGCATCAGCGGCATCGGTCTGTATATGTTCGGCCTGGGCCTCTCTTCGTTGCTTTTCAAGGTGACAGTAGGTACAGTTAAGACTGTGGTCGGTTTTCAGCCAATCAAGATACCGATACTTGGCGACATTCCCGGCATAGGCGAGATCCTCTTCCAGCACAGCCTGCCGGTATACGCGGCCTTTCTCGTCGTTCCTCTGGCCTGGTTTTTTCTGGATAGGACAACGTGGGGCTTGAAGATTAAAGCCGTGGGGCACACTCCTGCAGCGGCTGATTCGCTCGGCGTGAGCGTTCTTCGCGTCCGCTACGTCAGCGTTTGTCTGGGTGCGGTGCTGGCAGGGCTCGCCGGCGCGTCGCTTTCCCTTGCGATGGTGAATCTTTTTCAGGAAAATCTCACAGCCGGCATGGGCTTTATCGCCGTGGCTCTTGTCTACTTCGGCGGCTGGCGTCCGGTGACCATCATGGCCGGGGCGCTTCTATTCAGCTTCATGAATGCGTTGCAGCTCTGGATGCAGGTGCTTGCGGTCAAGATACCATCCGATCTTGCCGTGATGCTGCCTTACGTGCTGACGATTGCTGTACTGGCTGTAGCCCATAACCACGCACGCGAGCCGATGGCGCTGAACAAGCCCTTTGAAAGAGGGGAACATTAGAACGTTAATACGTGATACGCAGAAGAGAAAACTGTTTTATCGCAGATGAACGCAGATAACAGCAAGGAGAGATGTTCGCAGATGAGTATGCCTGTGTCCAGCATTGTGATAGGACGCAATGCTGTCCACATTTCAGCGCTGCGCGCGGCTTTCTCACCTTCCGCCGTGGCGGACTGAGGTTGACCGGCTGTGGTGCTCTATCACACAGGCGGTCAAAAAACTCATCGGCGTTCATCGTCAGTTTCATCCGTTTTTATCTGCGATGAAAAAGTATTAGTAGTTGTGTCAAACAAATCACGCAAGGAGGAGAAAAGATGAAGATTCGCAGTCTACTTATCGTTGTATTGGCG
The DNA here is from genome assembly GCA_963825005.1 of uncultured delta proteobacterium. GTDB lineage: Bacteria > Desulfobacterota > Syntrophorhabdia > Syntrophorhabdales > WCHB1-27 > JADGQN01. The sequence continues at coordinate 57,120 of CAWGRP010000015.1, forward strand.
ATCGGCCTCGTCGCGGCCGCTCTCGGTGGTCCTGCTGCCGCTGCCCCGTACCGCATCGCGATTGTGATGCCCAGCGCCAAAACAGACATGTCTTTCAGCCAGTCCATGTACGACGCCCTCAGGGCCGTGCAGAAGGAAATGGGAGGAGAATCGGCGCTGCAGATCGCCTATTCAGAGGATATGTTCAAGGTGCCTGATGCCGCGGCCGCGATTCGCGACTATGCCAGCCAGGGTTTCAATATCGTGATCGCACATGGCTCGCAGTACGGCTCATCAGTGCAGGAGATTGCCAAGGACTTCCCCAAAACGACCTTCGCATGGGGCACGCACGTTGACACGTTCGGGTTGCCGAACGTGCTTGCTTACACTGCGGCGGCTGAGCAGGGCGGCTACGTGAACGGTGTGCTTGCTGCCAGGCTGACCAAGACAAAGGTGATCGGCGTGACCGGACCGGTCGAGATCGGTGATGCCAAGACGTATATCTCCGGCTTCACACAGGGTGTCGCATCGGTCGATCCGTCCATTCGTGTTTCCAAGACCTGGACAGGATCGTTCTCTGATGTGGCGTTGATGGCAGAAGCGGCCAAGACACAGATTGCGGCAGGCGCAGACATTCTCACCGGGTCGTCCCAGTCGGTAGTGGGGTCGATCGGTGCGGCCAAGTCAGCAAAAGGGAAAGTACTCTGGTTCGGCACGCAGCAGAACCAGGCCCCGCTGGCGCCTGAGCTCGTGGTTGCAAGCCAGCAGTACGACTGGAAAGGCGTTCTCAACCAGATGATAAAGAACAACAAGGCGGGGAAGCTGGGCGGCGAGACGTATGTCGCTGAGCTCAAGAATGGTGGATTGAAGATCGTCTACAACCCCGGCTTCAAACTGCCGGACGCCGTAAAGAATGCCGGCGACAAGGTGATCAAAGATATCACGAGCGGTGCAATAAAAGTAAAACCGTAACCGATCCGGCCACCCACCTCCCATCCATACGGGAGTTGGGTGGCCATTTCTTCGTAATTGAGGAGACGAGTTTTACAGCATGACAGCGACCACAGCTTCATCCTTTCCGCAGAACCGAATCCGTCTTGTGGAAATGCGCGGCATCACCAAGCGTTTCCCCGGCGTGGTGGCAAATGCCGACGTCTCCTTTGATGTAGCGGCGGGAGAAGTGCACGCTCTTCTCGGGGAGAACGGCGCAGGCAAGAGCACACTCATGAGGATGCTCTATGGCCTGTACAAGCCCGACGAGGGCGAAATCTTTATCGACGGAAAACAGTGTGCCTTTCATTCGCCTGCGGAAGCCATACGCGCCGGCATCGGCATGATTCACCAGCACTTCATGCTTGTGCCGAAGCTGACCGTCGCCGAAAACGTGGCGCTGGGTCTGAAGTCCTCGCGCGAGCCGCGGCTCGACCTCGATGTTGTATCGGCGCGGCTTCGTACTTTGTCGCAAGCGTACGGGCTGAAGGTTGACCCGTCGGCAACGGTATCACATCTGGCTGTCGGCGAACAGCAGCGCGTCGAGATCCTGAAAGCCCTCTATCGCGGCGCGAGCCTCATCATTCTCGACGAGCCGACTGCCGTACTCACGCCCCAGGAAGTTAACGACCTGTTCGGTACCCTCAAGCGCATGGTGAGCGAAGGTCACGCCCTGGTCTTTATCTCCCACAAGCTACACGAAGTGATGGCGATCAGCGATCGCGTGTCGGCGCTTCGCGACGGGCGCATGGTCGGCACAAGACCAACCACCAGCGTCACGCGTGACGAGCTGGCCCGTATGATGGTGGGACGCGAAGTCAAACCTCTGAATCCGCAGCCGCTGCAGGCGGGCGCCGCGCGCCTGAGAATCGAGGGGCTTCGCGCTCTGGGCGATCGCGGTACCGAGGTGCTTCGGGGAGTGGATCTGGAGGTCAGGTGCGGCGAGATCGTGGGCATTGCCGGCGTTTCCGGCAACGGACAGCGCGAGTTCGCGGAGTGCGTGGCCGGTCTACGCAAAGCGACGGCAGGCACGATTATCATCGATGAGCAGGACGTGACGCATGCCCCGCCGCTTGAACGAATGGAAGCAGCCGTGGCGTACATCCCCGAAGGGCGGATGCGTGATGGCGTTATTGCAGACTTCTCGGTGGAGGAGAACCTGTTCCTGCGGGATCATGGTTCTTCGCAGTACAGTCGCGGCATCTTTCTGAAGATGTCCAAAATGCGTGCCCGAGCAGGCGAGATGGTGAACGAGTTCAGCGTCAAGACGCCGGGGCTCGACACGCCCGTCAAGAATCTCTCCGGCGGCAACATCCAGAAGCTGATCATGGCGCGCGAACTGTCGCGCGAACCGAAGCTGCTCATCGCAGCTCAGCCCACGCGCGGCGTCGATATCGGCGCGACCGAGTTTATCCATCAGCGGCTCCTCGAGCAGCGCGCCGCGGGCAAAGCCATTCTTCTGATTTCCGAAGACCTCGACGAAATCCGGGCCCTCTCTGATCGTATAGCGGTGATGTACGAGGGGCGACTCATCGGCATTGTCGATCGCGGTCAGGCGACTGTTGAGGAGATCGGTTTGATAATGGCCGGCATCCCGATGGAGGAGGCCATGCAGCACGCAGCGGATCGGCTGCCCCTTTTTCACCCGGCAAAAGATACGGACGAACCCGTCCCATACTAATACCGATACCGATTCGCCTTCAAGTCCCACGGGGATGCTTCGCTACGCATACCTTCGTTGCCCTTCGGCCTGTTCTTACTCGACGTACCCCCAGGTACGCCTGCGTAGCCCAGGCCTCGGCTCGCCCGGGGTACCCGGCCGACAGGCTGGGTCGTCCATCTTGAATGCAAATCGGTATAAGGCTCTTACCAAGGCGCCGTCACATCCGTTCCTTCCCGGGCTTTCTTCAAGCCCTGATTTCCGCTCGATACCAATGCCGGTAGATACTCAAATCGAGGTCATAAACGAATCTCCAAGTGCTACGAATAACTCGCCTAAAAATTGGATACATTTGTTCGGCCTGTCGGCAAAAAATTCAGTGGCGCAGACCTTCTGAGAAAACACGCCCAATTATATTATGTAGAACTTACCCGATGTCGCAAAGCTGCCGCCGGATGCTTTCTTGACAGGATCGAGTAATAGTCCTGACCTTGCGGCCAGCTTCCTTGTGCACTTGAAACGAGTTAACATACATGTTAACCTATACCTGTGAATAAGCGAGAGGTCGAATTCTACCGAACCGAAGACGGGAGGTGCCCGGCGCAGGAGTTCCTGGATTCTCTCCCCGACAAGGTCGGGCAAAAGGTAGTCTGGGTTCTCAAGCTGATACAGGAACTAGAGATGATCCCTTCGACCTACTTCAAGAAACTTGAGGCAGCCGATGACATATGGGAGTGTCGAGTACAGCTTGGATCTAACGCGTATCGCATTCTCGCTTTCTTTTCAGAAAAGGCCGTTATCGTTCTTACACATGGGTTTTCGAAGAAGAGCCAGAAGACGCCCAGAAACGAGATAGAGCGGGCGGAAGCATATAGGAAAGATTTTATGAGGAGGCTGAAGTCATGAGCGACTTGGATAGGTACGTTGACCAGAGAAAGGAAAGGGATAAGGGGTTCGTTGAAGGTTTTGATGAAGGGTACGAACAGTTTAAGATCGGGGAAGTTCTTCGTCAGGCGCGTGAAGCCGCCGGTTTGACTCAGGAAGAACTGGCCCATCGTGTCCATACGAAAAAGACGGCCATATCGAGGATTGAGAACCACGCCGAGGATATAAAGATATCGACCCTTAAACGTGTTGCCAAGGCATTGGGCAAACGGATTCAGATCCATCTGATTTAGCGCACGGACCATGAATGCTCGTATCGAAACGATCAGGGCCCGCCTTGCCGAACTTGAGCAGGAAAAACTGCGTCTCCAGCAGGAGATCGAGTCCTTGTCGGCAGTCAGCGGGTCGCAGGACCTTCTCGGGGTTCCTGCTTCCGAAAACCCGCTGACAACTCCAGAAGAGCGCATCGCCCTCTTCATGCGATTGTTTCGCTGCCGCAGCGATGTCTTCCCCAAGATGTGGGAAAGCCAGAAGAAAGGGACCCGAGGATATTCCCCCGCCTGCAGCGCCGAATGGGTGAGGGGCTTATGTGACAAGCCAAGGATCAAGTGTAGCAACTGCCAGAACCGTTCTTTTGTTCCCTTCGATGAGTCGGTTATTCGCAACCATATAGAAGGCTCCATCACTGTCGGAACCTATACCATCCGCGACGACGACACCTGTATATTCCTCGCCGCTGATTTTGATAAAGAGCACTGGGCCATCGATGCCCTTACGTATAAGGCTGCCGCACGAGACATGGGCGTCGAAGTCTACGTCGAACGGTCGCGCTCAGGAAGCGGGGCTCACGCCTGGATATTCTTTCGGGAGCCGATCGCCGCGCGGGTAGCCAGGCAACTTGGAACGCTTATTCTCACTGAAGCTATGTCCCGACGTCACCATATAGGGTTCGACAGCTACGACCGGCTCTTTCCCAGCCAGGATAGCCTGCCCAACGGAGGTTTCGGTAATCTGATCGCTCTTCCCCTGCAAAGAATCCCCCGAAAAAGCGGCAACAGTGTTTTTGTTGATGACAATTTCACCCCCTATCCTGACCAGTGGGATTTTCTCAGTGGCGTGAGGCTCCTTTCGGCTGCCGACGTTGCCACTATTCTCGAAGGCAACTCCCCTTTGCGGGCTCTGAAACGCAAGACGGAGCAGACCGATCCAGACGTGCTCGAGGCCCAAGGATCGATAGATATTACAGAAGAAAAACTCAGGGGCATTCACCCCCAGCCCATTTCATTTTTCTATTCTCGTCATTTAGAGATAGTCATCCGCGGGTTGCCCTCCAGCTTGATCACAGCCCTCAAACGGACGGCGACCTTTGCTAATCCTAAATTCTTCGAGATGCAGCGCATGCGTTTTTCAACCTGGAACATACCACGCTATATTTGTTCCGCGGAGCTATCCTACAACGGCGACAGGATGATATTGCCCCGGGGGCTGCTTTCGCGCTGCATGCAGCTTGCCGAAGTGGCAGGGGCGCATGTGGAGTTGACTGATCTTCGCACCAGCGCGAAGCCTATTTCGGTTAAGTTCTCCGGTCTCCTTCTCTCGCCTCAGAAAACAGCGCTGCGAGCTTTGTCCTCCGCTGAGTCAGGCGTGCTCGTCGCCCCGCCAGGTTCCGGAAAAACAGTCATAGCTTGTGCACTTATTGCGAGGCGTAAGCTCCCAACCCTCATCCTCGTGCATCGTAAGCAGCTTGCTGACCAGTGGAAGGATCAGCTGCTTGAGTTTACAGATCTCGACAAAAACCAGATCGGAACCTTCGATCATAAAGAGCAGAGACGGAAGGGTTTCGTGGATATCGGCATGCTGCAGACCCTTGCCAGGGACAACGACCCTGATCGCCTCATAGATGATTATGGTCTCATTATTATTGACGAGTGTCATCATGTTCCCGCGGTCTCTTTCGAGGCAGTGCTCAAGAGAATCCAAGCGCGACACTTCCTTGGACTTACAGCGACCCCGTACCGTAAAGACGGTCTGGAAAGGATCATCACCATGCAATGCGGTCCGGTGTTGCACACGATGGATGAAACTGAGGCCCAGGCCCTGCTGATCCGCCAGGTGGTCGTACGCGAGACAGAGTTTCGGCTGAGTGATGAGGCAAGTCCGCAACCCGCGCTCCACGATATCTGGCAGGCCCTGGTGACTGATAGAGACCGTCTCCGTCTTGTCGCATCGGACGTCATAGCTGCACTGGGGGAAGGCCGATTTCCTCTGGTCCTTTCGGACAGAAAGGATCACCTGGAATCGCTTCTGAGGGAAATAACCGCGATGCAGGACGAAAAGGCTCGTTCCGGTTTTCTTATCACAAGCGATATCGGAAAACGTGTGCGAAGTCAGATGATGGAAGAGATCAAAACAATGAGGGAACGAGGGGAATTACCCTTTCTACTTTCAACCGGGTCTCTTATTGGGGAAGGGTTTGACCTGCCGGAGCTGTGCACATTGGTCCTGGCCATGCCGGTATCGTTCAAGGGACGCCTCGTGCAATACGCCGGGCGCCTCCACCGTGAAAGCGCGGGAAAGAATGATGTTCGGATTTACGATTATGTCGACGTTAACATGGGCCTCGGTATCACCATGTTTCGTAAGAGGATGAGGACCTACAGGAAAATGGGATATAATGTCGAGATCCCACCCGGCTCACATCTCGAGGATTTGCTGCACCGCAAGTCAGAATCTAAGACTCTGCAGACCGCTCGCTCTCGAATCAACCTTCCCACCTTATAGATTCACGGCGGGATTCCATCGAAAATGCTGTTTGTGAAAATAACGTCAGCAGTGACCTTAGCGCGCGACATCGATGCGGGTTCAAACTGAGAAGTTCTTCCTGTAATTGTGATCTAAGGTTTCTCGCACTGGTAGCATCTTTCACACGGTAACGGTGCACCCCAGCAAAAGACGATGACATCACCGGTAACGTTGGCGTGTTTCAACATCGCTGCCACCACAGGTGGTGGAGTGGTCACGTAAGACCTGTGGCGCTATCTAGTTATGAGTCGTACAGTTCATGCTGCCGCGAGACAAAACGCGGACACCGGGAAAAGAAAACAAGTCCTCTTGCTAATTGGATGCGAGTCTGTCTTGCCAGGAAGGTCTGAGATAATCAAGCAAGAGAAAGATCAGGCCGAGAAGAGCACTGCCAGCCCGACGAGCGCGCCTCTCCCGGTGTACGCGACACTTGCCTGGAGCATGTAGAGACAGGTAGCGCAGAAGAGGATGGGCGTTAGGGGATAGAGCGGCACGGGAAAGGGCCGCTCGATACCGGGTTCCTTTACCCGGAGCACAATGAGCGAGAGCGCTCCCAGGAAGAAAAATCCCCAGAAGACGGGGCAGTATACTCCACCATGGCCACGAACCCTTGCCTTGTACATGCACCGAGCAGGACGAGCAAGAGGGAGATAGCGCATTGGACGAGGAGCGCATTGGATGGTGTGGCAGCGCTCTCGCGCTGACGGGCCAGGGCACGCAACATCGGCTGATCAATCCCCAGAGCGAGGTTTGTGCGGGCGCCTGTAATGATGGACCCGTTGATGGAGCCGAGCGCGGAGATGCAGATGAGAAGGCTCATGAGCCTTGCCCCGTTTTGGCCGAACAGTCGCCCGGCAAGGTCCGCTGCGATGTGTTCGGATCCGCTCATCCCGGCCAGACCGAGACCCTGAGGAAGGCAACGTTGGCAAGGACATACACCGCCGTGATCATGGCCAGACTCCATAGGAGAGCCGGCACCATTCCCCGCCGCAGGTGTTTGAGGTCTGCTGAGACGTAGGCTGCCTCGTTCCACCCTCCGTACGTGAGCAGCACAAAAATCATCGCGAGGCCGAGTCCACTGCCTGACGCTGGTTCAGTGGGAGCAACGTAAACGGGTTGTGTGTACAGGATCCCTGGTATGATGACGGCAAGCAGACCGAGCACCTTGGCACCGGTCAAGATTGTTTGCGCCGTCTTTCCCTCCCGCATGCCTATCAGGTTGATCGCCGTGAGGCCCGAGACGGCGAGGGCCGCGAAGATGGCGGAAGCCGAGCTCGCCAGCGGCAGCAGGCCGGTGAGGTAATCGCCGAAAATAAAGGCGAGCATCGCTATGGAGCCGGTCTGAATCACCGTCATCCGCGCCCAGGCGAAGAGGAAGGCCACATTCTTGCCGAAGGCGCGGGTAATGTAATGGTAGTCACCACCGGGATGCGGGTAGGCCGTTGCCAATTCAGCGTAACAGAGCGATCCGTTCAAAGAGATGACGCCGCCAAGGATCCAGATGAGGATGAGCAGGCCGGGTCCGCCCGCGTTGGCGGCGACGAGGGACGGTGTCCTAAAGACACCCACGCCGATCACGATGCCGACGACAATTGCCACGACGTCCCTAACTGAAAGGCTCCCTTCCTGCTTCATAGCGTTACCTCATTTTGAGAATGGCAAAAATACTGCCATTCAAATAGCATCTTAAGGTGAAGTCAATACCCCTATATTTCCATTTCCTGCTCCGTTTCCGTTCCGCCTGTAACGCTCCGCTACGCCCGGCGCACGGCCTGCCTGGTCGGAGTGGAAGCGGCGGTTGGGACTCTGTATCGGCCCGGCCTTAAGGCCGCTTCTCGACGACCATGCGGACAACACGCATCTTCTCCTGTGGTGGTCGCCAATCGGGCCTTGTGACGGTATCTTCAAAGCGCAATAGCCGAAAGTCCTTGAATGCCGCCAGCAATTGGCCGGGATCGATGGCCGAGGGAATCGCGGGATCCGGGCCATAGCCCTCAAACACAAATAGTCCGCCAGGCTTCATCGACTTGCGTAAGCGCTCGACGTAAGCTGCCGAGGCCACCGGCAAAGGCTCATACATGAATACGATCAAGTCCCACTGGTTAGAGCCGTAGTTGAACGCCTCGTCGGTTTCGCGGATCGCGTTGAGTTTGACGCCGGCGCGTTCGGCATTCTTGCGGGCCACCGCTATACCCTCATCAGAAACGTCGAATCCGGTGACATCCCAGCCTTTCAAGGCAAGAAACACCGCATTGCGACCCTGGCCCATTCCTATGTCCAGGGCACGCCCTGGTTTGCGGCCTTCGATCGTCGATATCAGTAACGCATTTGGCTCCGTCACGAAGCCCGGAGTGTTGCTCGCGTAGATGTTGTTGAATATGATCCGCCAGCCGTCCGACCTTTCCCACATAACGCGCTGGATGATGTCCAGCTGGCGATCGGCTTCCGCGCCGGAAGTGCCGGCGGAGATCAGGCGGGAACGGTATTGATTAAATAGCATTCGGGGGCGATCGACCGGCGGAGCGCTCGGCAGCCATTCCAAGAACTGCTGCCAGACCGCCTCGTTGGATGGCTGTGCCTGGATCTGGCCCGAGAGCACTTTCGATTCCTGCGCGTTCGCGTGGTGGAGAGGAGTGATGAAAAGACTGGAAAGAATAGCCACAACGAAGAGCAGACTCTTAAGCCTAAACATGTTTGGCCTCCTTGCTGGCTCTATATGCAGTCCGGTAGCTATACCGGTTCTTGCGAAATTTCTTCGATTTATCTCCTTTGACCTATTCCGTCCTTGTGGGTGTATAAAAATGTTAATCTCCTGAAAACGGTACGTCTTGAAGACAGAAATTACGATAAAGCCTCCAAAAAACAGGGGTCTCCTCTGGAGGCCTTATCGGTGCCTCTCCATGAAATGCATCGCACGGCCTCGTTCTTGAACCACCATCTACTCTACTTTCTCCCACACCTGTCGAGAGATGACCGTTTTGGACGGATCTCTGGGGAAAGGCTGCGGGTCGGCCGTCAATGTGAGACGGTTGCCGAAGAGCTCCCATTTACGGACCTGATCTTTTCCATTCCAGTTGTCAACCCATGAAACATCTACTCTTACTATGAGTTTATTTCCCTCGATACGGTACACGCCTGACCAACCGGTCAGCGTGTCGAAGAGCGCGGCTTTCTCAGCCACAGAGGTGCCGAATTGCCTTCTTTCTGCTGTAAAGAATGAGACAACACGGGTTGGCGTTACCACAAGGTACCCCTTTGGAGCCTTCCCCATGTTTTCGGTCAACGTCCCCTCTATATCGAGGATATTTGAAACCATCTTGTAGGTTCCAACGAGGGATTGCTGCCCCAAAGCTTGGACAGGCAACCAACAGGACCAGGAAAAGACCACAAATCAATCGAATCATTTGCACCTCCTCGGGTAGTGCGCATATGGTGACATCGGACGCCGCTACGCACAGCGCGACGGCCAACGTGCAATCCAGGTGATTGCAAGGTACTTCCAGGCTCACCCTCTCGTCGGGCTCCCTCCTTCGTGTATTATGGTGTCACTATGTACTGGCCATAGACTCTGGTGCATGGCTCATATCGCCACCTCTTTTTGCTCACGTAGCCACGTTGGCGTGGCTGTTCCGCACAGACGTCGACGGGCTTGCCTTTGCCGCGCTGAAAAACTGTCTTATTTTACGAAGCAGATAACCGGAGCATCGGGATGCAAGAAAGGCCACGAAGGCCACTCCGATCAGACCTAGAAGCACGAACAAGCTGCCATTGACGGCAAGGAATCTTCCCATGATATCCTCCTTCTTTGCTTCGGCTTCAGGGTGAGGTTCTCGTTAGTACAATCGTTGCTCACACTTCCCTTTGAGGATTCTTGACGGTCCTCACACGCCTATCCTGCATTAGCCGAAAAGCTCGTTGTGACCTGATAGCCGTCGCGCCCGCTTTGCAGTGGCAGCGTTGAAACGATCCCGCGATTTATGAGGCAGCGAGGTGAACCAGTGGATGAAAGCAAGCATACCCGGGAATACGATGCGCTGAGCCGCAACAAATAACAGGCCACCCTTCATTTCATGAGCACTTACCATAAAGCACCTCCTTCCTTCCTTTATTTGAAAGCATTTCGCTCTCCTACCATGTCCTCCCGTGAAATGTTTTCATAATAATTCTCGCATATGGTAGGATAGCTCATGATTCGAACCGTGAGACTTTGTTCATAGTCTGTAACTTGCCGATACCGCTCGTTTATTTTTTGATGACGTAGCGAATCAAAAATGGAAGAAAGAGCGAAACAGTCCATAAGAATCGATCTGGCCCAGTTCAAACTCCATATCCACCTCAAATCCAAGACTGAATTAACCCTCTATTTCGATTCACCCTCGCGGAGGTTCTATTTCTCGGTCATAGCCCTGGTGATCAACGAGATGAAGAAAGCGCGGCAGATTACGTCCATCCCGCTGGAAACCCATACTGACCAGCTTATGCTTCTTAACGAAACCGTTGGAGACTCCGCAGGATCGTCGGAGAACCTGATCCCCCGGATTTACCGAAAATGGAAGGACGTTCTTCCCGACCTGGAGAACGCCCCACTTTTCAAAGTTATGGGAAGAAAGAAGGAGGAAGACGGAACCGGAAAAACTTACCGGTTCTCGGAGGCGGAAAAAGACCTCTGGGCCAATCTCTTTGAATACAAGGGCAGCGAAGAGCATGTCAGGCTCAGGTTCTCGATAGACAAATTAGGGGCTGGTTTGGATGATGTGGTCGTCGTCTATGAGGACTCCCTTAATGGAGACGCGTGGGAGCGGTTTATCGCAAGTCTTAAAGCCAAGCCGGACGAAAGGCTTGTACCAGAACCTTATGTCACAATCCCTGAGGCCTCTTCGGTTTCGACTACCGGCGGTGAAAACGAGCAGGCTGAGGCTCATACCTCACCAGCGGGCTGCCCTTATTGCCATACTGGCAGTGGCCGTGGGAATTGCTTCCTTCGTGACGTGGCACGCCTATGGGCGTGCGAATAACCGCGCCTCGATCGAGAAGATGGCCTTTCCCCTGCCTGATAAACCGTCAATTGCCGTGCTTCCTTTTGTGAACATGAGCAAGGACCCTGAACAGGACTACTTCTGTGACGGAATGACCGACCAGATCATCACGAGCCTGTCCATCATCCCACGCCTTTTTGTCATTGCCAGGGAGTCCACGTTCGTGTACAAGGGCAAAGCCGTCAAGGTACAGAAGGTGGCCGAGGACATGGGAGTGCGCTACGTGCTGGAGGGCAGCGTTCAGAAATCACAAGACAGGGTTCGCGTCCTGGTCCAGCTCATCGATGCGATAAAGGGGGTTCATCTCTGGTCGGAACGCTACGACAAGGACCTCAAGGATCTCTTTGCCCTGCAGGATGAGATCGCACGGCACGTTATGACAGCCCTTCAAGTGAAATTGACGGAAGGCGATTATGCGAGCGGGATAGCCGGAACTACTTCCAATCTCAAGGCCCTCGAATGCTTCTGGCGTGCCGAGGAGCATTTTTTCAAGTTCTCGAAAGAGGATAATGCTGTCTGCCCGTACAGTGGGCGGAAAAAGCCGTTGAGCTGGACCCGAACTTTGCCGGGGCATGGGCGATTCTGGGTTTTACGCATTTTTCGGATGCGATGTTCGGTTATGTGAAGACCCCTGCCCAATCGATAAAGCTGGCAGAGGAATGCGGACAAAAGGCGATATCAATTAATGATTCCTGTGCCAAGGGTCATGGTTGTCTGGCCCGAACACGCAACGTTCAGGGCAGGTATGATGAGGCTGTCGAACACGGTGAGAAGGGCCTCGCTGTCAATCCCAACGATCCTGGCATGATGGTCATCTTAGCGACTGTCATCCAAAGTGTTGGAAGATTCGACGAGGCAATCGCACTCTTAAGAAAGCGATGCGCATATCCCCGTACTACCCGGCCTTTTGGCTGGACCGTATCGCCTTGGCATACCTCTCAACCGGACGCTACCAGGAGGCGATCGAAGCATGCGAGCTCATGCTTGACCGAAGCCGTAAAGGTGAGGTCAACCCCTTTTTCGCACATCTTTACCTGGCTGAGGCTTACGCAGGGCTCGGTCAGATAGATAAAGCCAAGGCCCAAGCTAAAGAAGTGGTGAAGATAAAGCCCAATTTTTCCCTGGAGGGCGAGAAACTCCTGGCAGCTTACAAAGACCCGGCGCACAAAGAACATCATTTCGCTTGCACTGCGCAAGGCAGGGCTCAATTAAGAATAGGCTCCTCATGCACATTTTCGTCCGTAATCGTTAGTCTCGGAAGTTATCGCAAGGTGAGCAGTTGTGTCTTCAATAAATCGCGCGGGCTCACCTGATCCTTCCTGAAACATGCAGTCTGCCCTTCTGTTAAAATTGGGGAACATTTGAGATGGCAATCTTGACTCCTGGTCTGACAACGCGAAAGTTCCGCTATGCTCAGGAGTGCATGGTAATTACCAAAAATTGCTTGACAGAACAGTAGCACAATCGTAACAGTATAGCGACACATCCACCACATCCCTCAGAATTGGAGTTAGTAGGAAATATATGAGGTTTGCTATAAAGAGTATAGTGAGATTGGCAATAATCATGAATGTATTTGTGTTTCTATTTTCATGTGCGACGGCTCCAGACGTTAGTGTTTCGCCGGCAGTGGATCAAAAAATCGTTCCGCCAGGCGAAAATGTTCCGGCAGACATTCGCGCCGCTTTCGGACCAACAGGTAGGTGGGGTGGTGCGGATGGAAGTGACGGCATCTGGTTTGGCACAGATGCCATGAATATCATGTCCAGAGTTCCTGGTAAACTCACAATTTTTGAACTCACCTCTTCTGAAGCAATTGTTCAAATAAATTATGGAAAACAAATATATATTCGGAGGGCTGTGGTTATTAAACGGTCCGAACAGATTTGCCTTCAAGTTGAAAAACTTGGTTTTAATTCACCCACTTTTTGCTATCAAGCAGACGGGAAAATTATCGGAACATGGAACGCAAGAGGCGGTGGAGTTTTTATTTCCTTAGTTCCTGTTGATTAAACCATGAAGTAGGATCTTTATTCTGACGAGGGATTTCTCAGAACCGGAGTTATAGGAAATCGATAGGAGGAGTGAAATGAGAAGAATCGCAGCAGTTATTACATTATTATTGTTCTTTGGTATCGGTTTTTGCTCCCTTCTTCAAGCCGAAGACGGCAAGTGCGTCCCTCTTTCTATGGGATCTTATAGGGGAGTCTTTGCGACAAATTTTGCTAAGGCCACAGATTCCGTCATCAAGATTGACCGCGTCGATGGGGATCAGATTGAAGGATCCTTCACCCGTTTTTTCGGTGAGGATAGCACTCCTTTCGTCTCCAAACTGGAGAAGACTAGTGGAGGCGACAAATTCACTTTCACAAGCAAGCTCTGGAGCGGAAGCTTTGAGTGCCGTGGGCTGGAAGACGGTAATCTAAAATGTCTGAGAGACGGAGGCAGGAGAGGGGATTTCAGTGAAGCCATTTTCAAGAAGACAAACTGGGGTCGGCAATAGGGACGCCCATAAGATTATAATATTTACATACACGAGCCTTTCTGGGGTCGGCAATAGGGACGCCATAAGATTATAATATTTACATACACGAGCCCTTCTGTTACACTTGACGTATGCCGCGCAAGTCCAGAATAGACACTGCAGGCGCACTCCATCACCTCATAGTCCGCGGTATTGAACGACGGCGTATTTTCCGGGACGATGTTGATCGAGACAGGTTCCTTGACCGGCTGGGCGCCCTGCTCAAGGAGTCACGAACGATCTGTTATGCCTGGGCGATTCTTCCGAATCACGTTCATCTTCTCCTGCGCACGGGCGTTGTGCCGTTGGCCACCTTCATGCGTCGACTTCTTACCGGATATGCCGTCTCATTTAACAAAAGACACCGACGGCATGGCCACCTTTTTCAGAATCGGTATAAATCGATCCTTTGTGAAGAAGACTCCTATTTCCTGGAACTGGTGCGCTACATCCATTTAAATCCGGTCCGTGCCCGAATCGTCTCCGGCGTAGAGGGACTCGATCATTATTGCTATGCGGGCCATATGGCGCTTGTGGGCAATGCAGTAAGGGATTGGCAGATTACGCAGGATGTGCTGACACACTTCAGTCCCCATCTCAAAAAAGCCCGGATGCTCTACCGAACATTTGTGGAAAAAGGCGCATCCCGGGGCCGAAGGAAGGATCTTACCGGTGGTGGCGTCATCCGTAGCACTAAGGGATGGCATCCTGCGAAGGGCGAGTCTGTGCGACCAAAAGGTGACGAACGCATCCTCGGCAGCAGCGCGTTTGTCCTGAAGGCACTGACCGCTGCGAAGGAAGTCTGGGAGCGCGCCTACACTCTGCGAGCACACGGTGTCGATTTCAAGCAGCTTCTTGAGCACGTAGCGCAGATCTGCAATCTCACCGCTGAGGACGTGCTGTCGCCAGGCAAACAGCGACAGCGGGTTCGCGCACGAAGCGTGCTCTGCTTCTGGGCAGTGAGGGAATTGGGAATGACAGAAACCGCTCTTTCGAGGGAACTTGGAGTTTCACAGCCGGCCGTGAGTAACGCTGTCAGCAGGGGCGAGAGGACGGTCAGGAGTGAGGCTCTCTCTATAGGCGAATTGGCAGGAAAGTTATGATCTTATGGGCGTCCCTATTGGCCTACTGGGTTTGTGTTTTGCGTTCCGACCTTGTTTAGATCACTGAGAGATTACCAGTGATGAACCAAAAAAGACAGTTGACGGCCTCCAGTGCGGTCGCTATACTTGTTAAGAGGCAGGGTCGTCTGGTTTTTCCCGCAAAGCATATCATCAGGAGGATGATCATGGCTGTGACACGCACCTGTATCCGAACGATGGCGTGCCTGACTCTTCTCTTTGTTATTCTCATTCTCGATCACGGTGTAAGTCAAGCCCAGAGTTACCACTTTGTGACACAGTGGGTTTCTTACGGCGCTCGTGGCGTGGCCGTGCGACACGTCGGGCAATGTTTACGTGGCGGGCTATGAGTACGATCGCATCCAGAAGTTCACGTCGACAGGCGCTTTCGTGACCGAGTGGGGTACGCATGGGGCTGGACCAGGGGAGTTCAACAAACCCGCCGGCGTGGCCGTCGACACGTCGGGTAATGTTTATGTGGCGGACACCGGCAACGGCCGCATCCAGAAGTTCACGTCGACAGGCGCTTTCGTGACGGCCTGGGGTTCGGGAGGGGCGGGGAACGGGCAGTTCAACCTTCCCCGTGGTTTGGCCGTCGACACGTCGGGTAATGTTTACGTGGCGGACGACAACAACGGCCGCATCCAGAAGTTCACGTCGGCTGGCGCCTTCGTGACCTCCTGGGGTTCTCCTGGGACGGGGAATGGCCAGTTCAACGTTCCCAATGGTGTGGCCGTCGACACGTCGGGCAATGTCTACGTGGCGGACACCGGCAACTATCGCATCCAGAAGTTCACGTCGACCGGGGCCTTCGTGACCTCCTGGGGTACTCCTGGGACCGCGGATGGGCCGTTCGCTCCCACTGGTGTGGCCGTCGACACCCTGGGGTACATCTATGCGGCGGATGGCATCAACAATCGCATTCAGAAGTTCACGTCCACAGGGGGCCTCGTGACCTCCTGGGGTACTTATGGGCTGCAGTTCTATGGTCCCTATGGTGTGGCCGTCGACACGTCGGGCAATGTCTACGTGGCGGACACCAACATCCAGGTCTTCACGCCTGGGGGAACTTTCATCGATGGCCAGTGCGGCCCCTCGAATGGCGGCACGTTTGCCACGGCGCCGACCACCAACCTATGCAGTGTAGGCACACCCAGTGGCATCACGGTTGTAGGCCAACCCACCAACCTCTCGGCAGGTATCTGGACGTGGACGTGTGCAGGGCTGAACGGCGGCTACACGGCGACGTGTTCGGCCGTGTCTCGTCTCGTCCTGTACACCGCCTTTGTTGATTACCCTGGTCAAAACGGTACTTATTTCTGGGGTGGCAGCTACGACTCCGACTGGTGGAGGCTCACCCCCTCGATTGCGCAGAACATGGTGGCCGCTGGTCCATACCTCTACGCCGATTTTGGGTCTGGCGGTACCTGGTTATGGAGTGGCATCACCTGGAGCGAGCTCGCCTCGTCGAGTCCACAGAACATGGTGGCCTCGGAATCGCTCTTCTATGCCAACTTCGGGTCAGCCGGTTTGTGGCCCAACTTCGGGTCAGCCGGTCTGTGGCTGTATAACGGCAGCACCTGGAGCAAGCTCACCCCCTCGATTGCGCAGAAGATGGTGGCCTCGGGATCACTCCTCTATGCCGACTTCGGGTACGACGGTATCTGGCTCTGGAACGGCACCACCTGGAGGAAGCTCACTTCTTCAAACCCCGAGAACATGGTTGCCTCTGGATCACTCCTCTATGCCGATTTTGGCTACGACGGTACCTGGCTCTGGAACGGCACCACCTGGAGGAAGCTCACTTCTTCAAACCCCGAGATCATGGTAGCCTCGGAAGCCTTCCTCTATACCGACTTCGGGTATGACGGTATCTGGCTCTGGAACGGCAGCACCTGGAGGAAGCTCACCTCCTCGAATGCGCAGAACATGGTAGCCTCTGGATCACTCCTCTATGCCGATTTTGGTAATGACGGTACCTGGCTCTGGAACGGCAGCATCTGGAGGAAGCTCACTTCTTCAAACCCCGACAACATGGTGGCCGCTGGTCCATACCTCTACACCGATTTTGGTAATGAGGGTACCTGGTTCTGGAATGGCAATGACTGGAGCAAGCTCGATACGAGGAGTCCACAGATTATGGTGGTTCCTTGAAGTGCGGAACGCTAAGCATGACTGACACGGGTCTGGGGACTCGGAGTCACCCTAGCTGCCTCTTTACCATGCCATTCATTTCAATTGGTAACCCGTTACCTTGGCTAATAGACGTAGCGCTCGATTTGTAGGTGCTTAACGTCGTTGGTTCATTGGCCGTTCCTCGGAAGGAACCTTTTCATGGTGATTGCTGAAGAGAAGGTGTGAAGAGAGCCACTCCGTTCCTTTCCGGAGCTTTTTCAAGCCCTGATCTCCGCATATCTCTCAATATTACGCTTCGCTGCCGTGAGTGCTGGCAGCGGCGCTCCTGCGGGCCTCCGTCTCCGAGCCCATTCCGTGAAAATAAGCGTTCAGGATGACGGCCGAGATGGCCGCAAGCAGGATGCCGCTGTGGAGCAGAGGCGACAGCGTCTTCGGCATGTTCTGGAAGAACTTGCTCGAGATCAGCGGGATCATGCCCATGCCAACGCTGATTGCCACCACGTACAGGTTCTGGCGTTGCTTCTCGAAATCGACGCGGCTCAGGATGCGGATGCCGGTTGCTGCCACCATGCCGAACATCACGATGCCGGCGCCGCCCAGCACGAACTGGGGCACCGAGGCCACTACGTGGCCCATCTTGGGAAATAGACCGAACACGACCAGGATCACGCCGCCGGTGGCTGTCACCCAGCGGCTGCGCACGCCGGTCACGCCAACCAGGCCGACATTCTGCGAAAACGAGGTGTAAGGGAAGGTGTTGAAGATTCCACCGATCAGCGTACCGAGGCCGTCGGTCCGCAAGCCCACGGGTAAGGTCCTCCCGGCCAACGTGCCTGTCGGTGATCTCGCCGAGGGCGAGGAACATGCCGGTCGATTCGATCATTACCACGATCATCACCAGACACATGGAGAGAATGGCGATAATATCGAACTTCGGCATGCCGAACTGAAACGGATAGACTAATGCGATCCATTTGGCCTCTGCCACGCCGCCAAAATTGACCTTGCCCATGACCATCGCGATGATGAAGCCGACGATGATGCCCAGGAGTACCGCAATATTGGCAAAGAAGCCTTTAACATACTTGATGATAAGCAGGATCACGAGCAGCACAATAAATGCTACTCCAAGATGCAGCGGGGCGCCATAATCAGGGGAGGTGGGCAGCCCGCCCGCAGCCCAGTTGATCCCCACGCCCATGAGTGATATCCCGATCACCGAGATGATTGTGCCGGTGACCACCGGCGGAAATAGCGGCAATAGTCGGCTGATCAGCGGCGCAACGAGAATCCCGAAGATACCTGCCGTTATAACCGATCCGTAAATCCCGAGCAGTCCTATCTCCGGATTCACGGCCATTGCCATCATCGGGCTGACAGAGGCGAAGGTAACACCCATCATGACGGGAAGCCGTATGCCGAATTTCCATATGCCGACCGACTGGATCAGCGTGACGACGCCGCAGGCGAACAGGTCGGCGCTGATGAGCAACGCGACTTGGTCTTTCGGCAGCTTCATGACGCCGCCGAGGATGAGCGGGACTGCGACGGCACCGGCGTACATCACCAGCACGTGCTGCAGACCGAGCAGAAACAGTTTGCCTCCCGGCAATACCTCGTCTACCTGGTGAACGACTGTTTTGTTCGACATGGCCTCCTCCTGCGTAACATTATTGGGGCTCACGTCGCCCCCTCCAGTGGCAAAGCCACGTGGAGCCTCCCCCTCTCGCGAGCCGTGCTCGCTATTGTGGGGTCTCGATGCTCATACGTCATTTCTCGTTTTCATGGAAAGTTTGACATAACGATCGATTGTCTTGAGAAAGTTCGCATTAACGCTCCGGGTCCCCCGTTACAGCCAGCGGCAGCACGTGCTGAACAACCTGCGAAAGGATCGCCATTTCCACAGCATGACGCAGGCTGACAGCAGCATCACCATCCACCTTCAGATCAGCCTTCTGCGCGGTATAGTTCTTGTCCAGAAAGGTTCTTACTTCATCGTTCTCATACATGTATCCGTCAGGAGTGATATCGAGGCTGGCAAAGCGGCCGTCGCGCTTATACTCAAGACGGTTGCGACTGATGAAACAGTAACCGAATCGTGCAGAAGCGAAGCTTTCGCGACTGACGTGGAATTTAGGCTTGTCCAGGTAGGGCGCGCCGCTGGTGGGACAGAACGTGGCGCAATTGCCGCATTCGTTGCAGTAATCACCGATATTGATTATCTGGGGCCTCTGTTCTATGCGATAGGTCTCCAGGTCGGAAATCTCAATCTTGTTGCCAACTCGTTTCACCTGCTGAACTTTCATCTCCATGGGTTCCAGGGTGAATCCAACATTGGCCCTGTTGGGACAGACGGTTACACAGACCCAGCAGAGCTCATCACATTGGAGACAGCGGCTGGCCTCTTCGTGCGCCGTCTTCTCGTCAAGGGTGTTCACCACAAGATCGAACGCGCCGCGTTTGTCGAGGGCGGCTTCCTGAACGCGAGCGCCCCTTTGACGGCGGGCTTTTCGCTTCATCAAATCTTCGAGATCCGATACTTTGGTGACAACGCTGGCCTTGATAGCGAGTGATTTCAGAGCACGCTTGGTGATCGATCCGGCTGCACGTTTGCCGTCCCCGATTGCTTTGATGAGAGTGGACGCGCCGCGGACAGCATCGCCTCCGGAGAAAACGTTTTCGATCTGGGTCTCTTGGGTTTCCGGGTTGATTTTCAATTGCTGCTCAGGAAAGAACTCGAGGTTTACGCGCTGCCCGATCGCCGCAATTACAGTGTCCACATTCATTTCGAATAGAGAGCCTTCTATCTTGATCGGGCGTGGACGGCCGCTGGCGTCCTTTTCACCGAGTTGCATACGGTAGCACGCGATTGATTTCACCCTGCCATTTGTCTCTATAACGCGTTCGGGGGCAGTGAGTTCCACGAGTTTGATGCCCTCATCCAGCATGGCCTCAACTTCTTCTGAAGCAGCAGGCATCTCTTTTCTGGTTCGCCGATAGAGCACCGTGACCTCTCCATCCTTACCCAGCAGACGTTTGGCCGCGCGAGCCGCGTCCATGGCCGAATTTCCGCCGCCGATCACGGCCACTCTTTTCCCCAGATCCGGCCGCTCTCCCCGGCGCACAGCGCTCAGAAATCGCAACTGATCCATGACCCCCACCGCATGCTCGCCGGGAACCCCCAGGGGCATTCCCTCCTGTGCTCCCACAGCAACGTACACGTAATCAAACTGCTTGCGCAACGCTTCGAACTTTTCACGATCGACTCGTGCGCCGCAGTGTATGGTGACACCGAGAGCCAGAATGGCATCGATATCTTTCCTGATGCTCAATGCATCGAGCCGGAACTCCGGGATGGCATCCGAAGCCCAGCCACCGGCAAAGGTCTTCTGCTCGAACACCTGTACCTGGAATCCTTCCAGAGCAAGGAAGTGGGCACAGGAGAGGCCTGACGGCCCCGCACCGATGATCGCCACCTTGATCCCATTCGAAGGTAAACTCTTCGGAACGAGAGGGCCCTTAAATTTTTGCGCGATGAATCGTTTGATCTCTCTGATCAATAACGGGCTGTCGTAATTGATTCTCGTGCACTTGGTCTCACACTGGTGATCGCAGACCATTCCCTGGACGTTTGGAAAGGGGTTGGTCTCCATGATCACCTGAAACGCCCGCGCATAATCCCCACTGGCCGTGTAGTACATGTAGGCCGGAATGTTTTGGCTGACAGGGCAGGTCGCCATACACGGTGCGTGAATGCAATCAAATGTTTTCAGTTCCTTCGGGGTCTTGATGTTATCGTAAGGAAACCGGCGCTTTCGGTAGTCTTCATTCGTGATCACCGATTTCGCGTACGCCTCTAGATTCTTGAGGCTGGCCTGTATATGGCTTTCACCGTTTCCGCTGCGGGCCCTGGCGTACTCTTCGAGTGTTATCGCGCCCGCAGCCTGCAAGGCTTTGCGTGCCTCCTCAAGATATTGCGACAGACGGCCGTAGCCTCCGGGCTTTAGAACATCTGAACAGACCGTCACCGGCTTCAGGTTGCACGCGAGGACCTCGGCAATGTTGAAGCAATCGGTGCCTGCCGAGAAAGAGATCTCCAGCGCTCCCTCGAATTCCTTTTGCAGACGGGCGGCCAGGTTGATGCTGATAGGGTGCAGGGACCGGCCGCTCATGTAAACCATTTTTTCATTCTTCGGGAGATTTTGCTCTTGGTTGCTGGTCTCGAGCGTATTGGTCAGCTTGATGTTGAAAGTCACACCGCTCTTCTTAGCGCTTTGAAGCAGCGATCTAATCAGAGCCACTGCGTCAGGGTATTTCAAATCGTGTTCGAAGGCAATGTCCGGCACCTGGGTTTCGAATTCCAGTTTGTTGTTCAGAATGTCGCGCACAGCTTCGGATCCCAGCAGGGTAGGGTTGAGCTTAATCGTGGTATTGAGTTTGCGTTCTTCCACGAAGTAGCGCCCGATCTTCTCCACTTCATCGGGCGGGCAGCCATGCATGGTGGAAATAGTGACGTTGTCTGATATACAATCCGCAATACGCAGCTCCTTGAGTCGGGGGTAGAGCCTTGCCAACCGATCGATCTTCTCGGCTTTTTCGTCAGGGCAGTTCTGCATCTTGTCCAGGAAGCGCTGTACTGCCGGGCTCAGAATGCCTTCCATATTGTACCCGACGCTCATGTTGAAGATGAAACCGGGTTCCCCTGAAGGTCCCCAGCCGAACTTATCCTTGAGGATGTGCAGCACGATCCAGGCATTCAGGTATTCATCAAAGGATTGCCCGAGCTTTAGTTCCTGTGACCATTCGCAGTTATAACCCTCATCCGTGATGTCGATGCAGGGCTTGGTCACCTCCAGCTCGTCCAGCACCTGAACGGTTTTCAGCTCGAGATAGCGGGCCCCGGTCAGCCAGGCGCTGATCAGGTTCTGAGAAAGCTGTGTGTGCGGACCGGCTGCAACGCCGAGCGGCGTCTCCAGGAGTTGTCCATAGCGGCGCATCTGGAAAGGATCCGTTTCGCGAGGGATGAAGAAAAGCTCCTTGCGAATCCCGAAGATCTGCCCATGCTTCTCTTCCTCCAGAATCCACCTGAGCAGAGTCTCTATACCGCAGGGCCAGAACTTGTCGCTGCTCATCTTGCGTTCTCCTTGTTGGGAGCCGTTTCTGACGTAAGCCGACGAGGCACGTACGCTCCCCATCCTTTTTCCGCGAGAAGCCGGCCATGCTGCATGACCACCTTGCCGCGTACCAGAGTTGCAACAGGCCAGCCGCGCACTCGCATTCCTTCATACGGCGAATAATCGGCGTTGTGAAAAAGGGTTTCCGGCGAAATCACCTTCTCCGCATTTGGATCGAAGATGACTACATCGCCATCAGAACCCGGACCAAGCGTACCTTTGCGTGGATACAAGCCCATTATTTTCGCAGGTGCAGTCGATGCGACCTCGACGAAGCGGGTGAGCGAGAGTCGGCCCTTCAAAACACCTTCAGAGAAAAGGAGCGGCAGCCTCGTCTCGACACCGGGAACACCCCCGGGACAAAGCGTGAAATCTGAGCTGCCAAACTTGAGCTTGTCGGCAAAGCTAAAAGAGCAGTGATCAGTGGCGACCACGTCGATGGAGCCGGCAGCCAGTCCCTGCCATAAGGCGGTGCAGTCTTCTTTCTTCCTTAGCGGCGGCGCCATGATGAATTTGAGCCCTGCGTTTCCAGACTGCGCGTAACAGGAATCGTCCAGGAGCAGGTGCTGCGGGCATACTTCGGCTAAGACCGGCAGGCCTTCTTGTCGTGCAGCTTCTATTACGCGCAGCCCCGATGCCGTCGACAGGTGGACGATGTAGACGGGCACATTGCCTACTGCCTTGGCAAGATGGACAATCCTCTGAATCGCTTCAGCTTCGCTGTAATCGGGACGGCTGAGGGGATGGTAGATCGGGCTCAGCTTGCCCTCGGTCCTGAACTTTTCGCGCAGGAATGTCACGATCGCATCATTCTCGGCGTGGAATGTGGCCATAAGTCCCGCGCTGCGTGCACGCTCCAGCACCCGGAGGATTTGATATTCCGTCAGCCTGCCGTCGTACGTGAGATAGATCTTGCCGGTGGGCACGCCCATCGAGATGAGATCTTGAAGCCTGTCCAGAAGGTCCCCGTCCGTGTGCTGAAAAACGGCGTGAAATCCGTAATCGACCACAGCTTCGTCCGCGGCTTCTTCCTGATACTGCTTCACCTGATGTTGCAGCGAACAGCCGGCGGGTCCGAAACCGGGATGCTCTACAACGCAGGTGGTTCCACCGAATGCGGCTGCCGCGGTTCCTCCGAAAAAGCCATCGCACACTTTGACACCGTTTACCGTCAGATTGAGATGCGTGTGCACATCTACGCCGCCGGGGAGCACGTAACAGCCGACCGCATCAATTACCTGCGCGCCGGGATATTCAAGATCGGACCCTATTTCGGTGACAAAGCCTCTATCGATCAGCACGTCTGACTTGAACGTATCGTCCGCTGTTGCTACAGTTCCATTCTTTATAAGAATCCGTTCCATCACTAACCAATCACCGCCGACAGTCGATCGATCATTGTGCGCGCCGTTTCATCGCGGCCCAGAGCTTCTTGCCCATCTCACGGGCATGCTCCAGTACTTCGGTTTCGTCTACTGTCGTGACGCGGCCGTCCTCCACGATCACTTTTCCCTTGCAGATGACTGTGGTCACGTGACGGGAATCGATACCGAAGACGAAGTGGCCCAAAAAGTTGTCCGAGGTTACTTCGGTGGGTGAATCATAGTTGAGGACAACCAGGTTGTTATCAGTGTCACCGCGAAGCCCGAATTCGCGGACGTAACGGTGCACGTTGCGGAAACGCGTGTAGATTTCGTCAAACCCGATAGCTTCTGTGGCCTGGCCTGCCAGAAAGGCCGCTTTGGCGCTGCGCAGCATATCACTGTGCATGCCGTCAGTGCCCAGAAGAACGTTATCGGTAATCGATTTGTAGCTGGCCAGACCCACGTTGTTGTTCTGGTTGCTCTCGACATTCTGGGCCACCCAGACTCCTGACTTTCGTAGGAGCTCTTTTTCGCGCTCCGAAAGATGGATGCAGTGAGAGAGGATCGATTTCTTGAGATCCAATGCTCCTGCCTGCTGCAGACGCTCGACGACCCGTTTGCCGTATCTCGCCACTGTTTCTTCCTGGTCCGCGAGATCTTCGGCCACGTGCATGTGGAGGCCGGTGTTGTGCTTTTTGGCAAGGGCGATGGCTTTGTGCAGGAGATCGTCGCCTACGGTGAAAGAGGCGTGCAGACCCACGTGGCCCTGATAGCCTGCTGCCAGAAAGGCGTCTGTCTCGGCGAGACCGGCGTCCCTCGCGGCCTCTCCGTCTCTATCGGAGATCTCGTAGCAGAGAAGATGGGAGATGCCCACACGGTCGAAGGCCTTCGCAATGGTGAACAACGAATCCTTGATCGCAAAAGGCGACGCGTGGTGATCGACGATCAGGGTGACGCCGTTCTTGGCGCAATAGATGGCCGATGCCAGGGCGCTCGCTTCGATCATCTCCAGATCGAGGCACTTATCGAGGTGCCACCATATGTACTTCAGGATCTCCACGAAATTGACAGGGGACTTCTGCGGTGCGGGCATGCCCCTGGCCAGCGTAGAGTAAATGTGATGATGGCCGCAGCCGAAGGACTTTGTGACGAGCCTTCCCGCACAGTCCACTATGCGGTCTCCGGGCGCTAGTTTGTCAGGGAGCGGCACCGACAGCGCGAAAGAAATCCCGCCTTGTGTCCCTTCTTGCACGACCACGCACGTTTTCCTGATCTCGAATGTGTTCCAGTCCAGAAACGTCGCATCTTTCAGATAGAGTGTCATCAGCCCGTCCTTCTCAAGCTTCTAGAAAACTGCAAACTAGTTTGATCCAAACTGAATCCGCAAAACAAAGCCTTATCGCAGATAAAATCGGATAAGGGACATGATGAACGCAGATAATTTAGTTTTGACCGCCTGTGTGATAAAGCGACACAGCCGGCCAACTCCGATCCGCCTACGGCGGAGGGGTAGAACCACGCGGGAGCGTCAGAGTGTAAGCAGCATTGTCGCCTTATCACAATGCTGCTTACAGGCACGCTTATCTGCGAAGATCTCTCTTTGCCTTTATCTGCCTTTATCTGCGATGAAAATTGTTTTGTTGTTCTTTTCATGTCCTTCTCTTGGGAGGGGTTAACGGTAAAGAATAGCGCCGCATGCCGTCGTACTGATAATAGGCGTTGGCAATGGCGGGCGCAGTGGGAATCGTACCTATCTCACCAATGCCCTTGGCGCCGAAGGGCCCGACCGGGTCAAGGCATTCTACTCCGATCACCTTGATCTCGGGCACATCCTTGGCCTTGAGTAAACCCAGTTTGGACATGCGATCAGAAGTCAGACGTCCTCTTTCAAGCGGTAGTTTCTCACTCAGCGCGTAGCCCATGCCCATGACCACGCCACCTTCAATCTGGCTTTCGAAAAGGGCCCGGTTGATGATCCGGCCACCGTCGTGCGCGGCGTATATGGTTTCCACCTTACCATTCTCATCGAGTATCGCCAGATGCGTTGCGAATGCGTAGGAAAAATGACTTCTGATTTCGCCTTCCACATCGTGGCTCGTTGTCCAATCGACTACGTAACGGCCGAAGTATTCCTTGCCGACGAGGTCGGCGAGCGTACGCCCCTTCAGGTCATTCTTAAGTTTTTCGGCAGCATCAATCACAGAATGGCCAAGCAATGGCGTGCCGCGACTCGCAGTGGTCATCCCTCCCATTACTCCGGTGTCGGTCGAGCACCTGATGTCTACCTTCACCGATCCGTCCAGACCCGAGCACCTCGCAGAGCACCTGACGCGCCACAGTGTTAACGCCCTGACCCATTTCAGTCCATCCGTGCTGGAGTTCGATACGATCGGAGGCAAGGACTTTCAGCCGGGTCTCGCTGACCTCTTCTATACCGTTGCCGATGCCTGAATTCTTGATGGCGCAGGCAAGGCCTGCAAAGCGGGCTTTTGAGAAGGCTTCCCGCACTGCATTAAGGCAGTCACGCAAGCCTACTCCTTCCCCCAGCACATGGCCGGTGGTCGTCATTCTGCCGGCGGTTACCGCGTTGTCGTAGCGGAATTGCCAGCGATCGAAACCGCCTTTGACGCAGAGCTCGTCCACCAGGCTCTCCATGGCAAAAGTCGCCTGATTTACGCCGAATCCACGGAAAGCCCCGGCGGGTGGATTATTGGTGTAGTAGGCACTCGCAATCACATCCACGCCGGGTACGTGATACGCTCCGGCTGCGTGGGTGCCGGTGCGGGCCACCACCTCACCGCCCACCGACGCATAGGCACCACCATCACCTGTTATCCGCGCCCGGAGCGCGGTGAGAATGCCTTTCTCGTCGCACGCCAATTTGTAATCCATTTTCATCCGGTGCCGTTTGGGATGCATGCGTATGGACTCGGCACGGTTCAGACGAACCTTGACTGGGCGCTGCAGAATCATACTGTAAAGCGCGGCATGATGCTGAACGCTGAGATCTTCTTTACCGCCGAAACCGCCGCCTGCAGAGACCTGGATGACATTGACCTTCTCTTGCGGAAGATTAAGTACGGACGCTATCTGCTCACGATCTTTGAAGATGCCCTGACCCTGCGAGTAAACCGTGACGCCGCCACCGCCGTCAGGCAATGCAATGCAGGCTTCCGTTTCCAGGAACGCGTGCTCGACGAAGGGGGTTTCAAAGATACCTTCTACTATATGCGCCGAACGGGAAAAGATCTGATCCACAGGTTCGCCCCGACGGATGACTGTCTCTTTCAGAAGATTGCCGTGCTCGTGGATCCGTATGGGGCTTGTTTGCGCGTCAGTAACTTCGGTGAGCGGCTCCAGCACGTCGTATTGCACTTGGATTGCTTCTGCCGCGCGCCGCGCCATATCCTCGCTCTGGGCTACCACGCCAACGATAACGTCGCCGATGCAGCGCGTCTCCTCGCCGAGCGCAACCATCATAGGCCAATCTTTTACGAGCAGTCCCTGGTAGCGTTTGCCAGGGATATCCTGTGCATCGAAGACCCGGATCACTCCAGGCAGTTTCTCGAGAGCGGAAGTGTCGATCTTAAGCAGTCGTGCCCGCGGGTGTTCACTGAACTTCAACACCCCGTACGACCATGCCCTCGAACTTCATGTCATTGACGTAGGGGCTCAGGCCAAGGGCTTTTTCGTAACCCTCATATTTCGGATAGGAGTAGCCGATGCCGGTCCTTTCCTCCCAAGCGATTTCTTTGTTTTCACGCAGCGCCTGGGCCGCAAGCAGCACAGCATCGATGATCTTCACATATCCGGTGCAGCGGCACAGATTGATGTTGATGGCCTTTACCACATCCTCGCGGCTGGGGGCCGGGGTAGTTTCCAGGAGTATCTTCGCGCGGGAGAGTATGCCCGGCGTACAATAGCCGCATTGCACCGCGCCTTTAGCGACGAAAGCTCTGGCCAGCGTACGGCGCACGTTCTCCGGGAATCCATCGATGGTTATCACTTCTTTGCCCGCTACTCTCTTCATGGGAGTGGAGCAGGCGAGGGCAGGTTTGCCTTCCAGTTCTATCAGGCAGGCTCCGCAGGCAGCCTGCCCCGAGCAGCCATCCTTAACTGAAGTTATCCCCCTCTCTTCGCGCAGGAATGTCAAAAGAGTAGCGGTTTCATCGCCCGAATACTCAACCTTCCGACCGTTCAGCGAAAAGGAAATCATGGTACCCCCTGATTCTCCAACACTGCGTTTAGTCGCGCCACAGGGGGCGCACGCGCGCCTTCCGTGGCAAACTCGACGCCTTCTCAGAGCACAGCGATGGCCTCGATTTCCACCAGCACGTCCTTGGGCAGTCGATCTACCGCAACGCAGGAGCGCCCTGGCGGATTATCTTTGAAGTACTCTGCATAGACTTCGTTGAACTGAGCGAAGTCATTCATGTCGTTCAGGAAGCAGGTAGTTTTGACCACATTTCCGAGACCGGCACCCCCGGCGATTAAAACTTCCTTAAGGTTTTCCAGGGCCTGTTTTGTCTGTGCTCGAATCCCGCCTTGCACGACCTGGCCGGAATGCGGGTCGAGTGGGATCTGGCCCGACGTGAAAAGCATGTTCCCCGATTTTATTGCCTGACTGTAAGGGCCGATCGCGGCTGGAGCCTTATCTGAGAATACAATCTTCTTTTCCATGGCAAACCTCTCTCGTCCTTTTAGTTCATTGAAAGATTCTTGGATTGGCCTTCTCGAGCAACCTACCCAGAGTATCAGCAGGATTCTTCACTTTGCTCAGCAGGATCATGGCCGCAATGATGTAAGGCTTGTAGCTTGCCTCTCTATACATGGGAACGCGGTAACGGTCGAAGACGCTCGCTTCCACCTCGCCCTGGGCACAACTGACGTCCGTGATATCAGCCGGAAGGCAGTGCATGTACAAAGCCTTTTGCTCATGGCTGGTGGCCATCAACTTCTCGGTGCACTCCCACGCCTTGTGTTTGGCATTCTGGGCCAAAAGCTGCTTCTCCAACGTTTTGATGCCTTCAAAGTCGCCCTTGCCGTACAGGTCCGTGCGGGTCTCCATAGCTCCAAAGGGTGCCCAGCTCTTCGGGTACACCACGTGCGCGCCTTCAAAGGCTTCAGCCATGGAATTGCTCTTGGTAAAACTGCCGCCGCTTCTTGCCGCATTGAGCTTGGCCACCTGCTCCACCTCGGGCATGACCTCATATCCCTTGGGATGAGCCAAGACCACGTTCATGCCAAAACGAGTCATGAGGCCGATCACTCCCTGAGGCACGGACAGAGGCTTTCCGTAGGAAGGGCTGTAGGCCCAGGTCATGGCTATCTTCTTTCCCCTGAGATTCTCCACGCCGCCAAAGCTGTTGATCAGGTGCAGCATGTCTGCCATGCTCTGGGTAGGATGGTCGATGTCGCACTGCAGATTGACTAAGGTCGGTCTCTGTTCCAGCACCCCTTCGAGGAATCCTTCTTTTACAGCCTGCGCCACTTCCACCATGTACGTGTGTCCCTTGCCGATGTACATGTCATCGCGGATTCCGATCACGTCAGCCATGAAGGAGACCATGTTGGCGGTCTCGCGCACGGTCTCGCCGTGAGCTACCTGAGACTTGCCTTCGTCCAGATCCTGCACCTCCAAACCCAATAAATTGCAGGCACTGGCAAAGCTGAAGCGGGTGCGGGTAGACTGGTCCCGGAACAGGGATACGCCGAGCCCGCTATCAAACAGACGGCTGGAGATATTGTTGCGTCTGAGCCCCCGCAGGATTTCAGCGACGGTAAAGGTCGCAGCAATCTCGTCATCACTCTTGTCCCACGTGAGAAGAAAATCATTGAGGTACATATCGTGATAGTCAAGCCGTGCGAGCCGCTTGATGAGTTCTCTGATTTTTACGACGTCCATGGTGCCCTCCCTTTTAGATTCTTTCATCCGCAAGTCTGAGAATTTTGTTCTAACATTTTTGCCGGACTTTGCTTTTCCCTCAACCTCAATCTTAACCTTACGTTGTTAGACTTCTCGCTTTATGGCACGATATGCGTGCCTCTGCCGCTGACCACCGCATCTTTCAGGCGTTCCGGTGAAGTGATGATGACTTCGCGCCCTCCGCCTCTCAAAAAACGCAGGGCTGCCTCAACCTTGGGTAACATGCTGCCCGGGGCAAAGTGCCCTTCCGCCTCGTATTGCTCGGCCTCGCGAACCGTCATCTTGTTGATAGACCTCTGATTCGGCTTGCCAAAGTTCAGGGCGACTTCTTCCACCTCTGTCGAAATAATGAAAAGAGGGACATCCAACTGGATGGCCAGCAGGCTGCTCGCCAGGTCTTTATCGATCACGGCGTCCACACCTTCCAGACCGTGGTTTGTTCTGACAACCGGGATGCCACCGCCCCCAACGGTTACAACGTGGTACCCGCTCTGCAGCAAGGCCACGACTACTTGCTTTTCGACCACTTCCCGCGGCTCCGGCGAGGGCACTACGCGGCGCCAGCCACGTCCTGCGTCCTGAACAAGTGTCCAGTCCGGATTATCCTGGCGGATGGCTCCTATCTGCCCATCGTCAAAGAACTCGCCCACCGGTTTGGACGGATTCTGAAAGCCCGGGTCGTCTTTGTCCACCACTACCTGCGTAACCACAGTGACGCACTGTCCCTTTACCGAGCGCCTTGCCAGCTCGTTATTCAACGACTGCTGAATCTGGTAACCGATGGAGCCCTGGGTGTCGGCTACCACGTTGACGAGCGGAACCGGATGCAGTCCGGTCAGGCGGCGTGCAACCTCGGATCGACGCAGGATGAATCCCACCTGGGGGCCGTTGCCATGAGAGATCACCAGTTGAAAGCCATGCTCGATCAGATCCGCAAAGTGAAGAATCGTCTCCCGAATAGCCTGATGCTGATCTTCAACTCTCTTCAGTTCCTTGCTCTTGATGAGCGAGTTGCCGCCGATAGCAACGAATATCAGCTTTTCGTTCATGGCGTCGATTAGCCTCCGCTTTTGTTCAGGTATATAAGAGGCAACGCGGCGTAAAAGGCGGCGCAACGCACCAGATCAGCTTTCCAGGTCCTTTCATCCGGCGCATGAGCTTGCGATTCTTTGCCAGGGCCAAAGCCAACGACAGGGATGCCGAACATACCCATGATGGAGACGCCGTTGGTGGAGAAGGTCCACTTGTCGACCCTTGGCTGCTCCTTGAAAAGAGAGGTGTACGTCTCGACTGCCGACCGTGTCACCACGTGGTCCTCGGGAAGGACCCATGTCGGGAAATAGCAATCGGTCTTGTAGACAAGCCCGGTGTAGGAAGGCCTGTCGTAGCCGTACAAAGATACCTCAGCCTGAGCTGCCTTGACGGCGGGAAGGTCTCTGATCTGCTTGAGGGCAAGTTCGCGGTCCTCACCCACGGTCAGCCGGCGGTCGATAGAGATGGTACAGCTGTCGGCAACCGCACAGCGCGATGGTGAGGTAAAGAAAATCTCCGAGACGGTTAGAGAGCCTTTACCCAGAAACGGATCCGTCTTCAGCCGTCCGTGCAAAGCTTCGAGTTCGCCCAGAATGCGGCCCATCTTGTAGATCGCGTTGTCGCCACGCTCGGGGGCAGACCCGTGGGCGCTTCTGCCGCTCACCTTCACCTTGATCTCCATGCGGCCCACGCTGACCGCGGTAGATGCCTCCGTCGGTGGGCTCTGTGGAGACGACAAACTCAGGCCTCATGCCCAACTCCTTGATGATATACTGCCAGCACAAACCGTCGCAGTCTTCTTCCTGGACGGTCCCGACCACTACCAGGGTGTAGTCGCCTTCCAGCCGCAGATCCTTCATGATCTTGCCTGCGTAGACCATGGAGGCCATGCCGCCCTCCTGGTCACTGGCCCCGCGGCCGATAATGATCTCATCGTCCTCAAAGCCTTCGTACGGATCGTACGTCCAATTGTCCTTGTTGCCCAAGCCTACGGTGTCGATGTGCGCATCCATGGCGATCAAGTGTTTGCCGGTGCCGATGTAGCCGAGAACGTTGCCCATGGGATCGATCACCACCTTGTCGAATCCTACTTTTTCCATCTCCTGCTTGATGCGTTCGACAACCGTTTTTTCGTCGCAGCTTTCGCTGGGAAGCCGGATCATGTCACGGAGGAATCGGGTCATATCGGGTTTGTAGCGCTCAGCCAGTTCCTTAATCTTTGCAAAGTCTAGAGACCCCATAAGTCAAACCCTCCCTGAATTAGACGTTAAAACGGCGACGGATATTTTCCGTGCCAGATAATCTCACGGTAGTTGTCAGGATCAGTAGCGCCTTCGGTGTTAAAAAAGAGCAGGGTCGAATCGGGACCTATTTCCAGCTGCTCTTTCAGCTCTTTAAATTTACTGGTGTTGCAGAACAGGTCCAGCAATCCCATGCCCACCGACCCCGACTCTCCGGACTCCACGCGGGTATCTCCTTCCAGGGGATTGGCAAGGATACGAACCCCATTAGCAGCCACAAAGTCATCACAGCTCACGTAACAGCTGCAGAAGTCACGCAGTATCTCCCAGCCGATGGGGTTGGGTTCGCCGCACGCGAGCCCGGCCATCGCGGTGTTCAAACTACCGCTGACTGCATGAGGTCGTCCGTCTCCCGCGGCCGCGGATGCGAAAACGCATGCCGCGTTAGTAGGTTCCATGGTTACGAACTTGGGCGGATTATCCTTGAACCTGTTAAGCAAGTATCCAACGACCGCTCCGGCTAGTGCCCCGACGCCGACCTGCACAAAAACGTGGGTGGGTGAAGCGCTCTCCTGTTTCATCTGGTTTACGGCTTCGTGGCACATGGTCAGATATCCCTGCATGATCCACAGCGGGATCTCGGTGTAGCCCTCCCATGAGGTATCCTGGATCACATACCAACCAAGTTCTTGCGCCGTGCGAAACGCAACACGGACTGCGTCATCGTAGTTCAGGTCGGTCACAATCACCTTTGCCCCGTGAGAACGGATGTTCTCGACCCTTGACCGGGCTGCGCCCTTGGGCATGTATATGATGGCCTTCTGGCCAAGCTGCTCGGCAGCCCAGGCAATGCCGCGGCCGTGGTTGCCGTCAGTGGCCATGGTCAAGGTAATCTCTCCGATGCTTTTCCGGGCTTCGTCGCTCACGAGGTAGGCGAAATCAATCTCGTCCAGGCTCTTACCTAACTTCTGGCACATGAGACGAGCAACGGCGTAGCTGCCGCCAAGGACTTTGAAAGCCTTGAGATTGAATCGTGTGGACTCGTCTTTTATAAATACATTTTTGAGTCCCCACGCCTTGGCAAGATTGCTCCAGCGTACCAGTGCGGTAGGCTCATACCCTGGAAGCTGCCGATGAAAGCGCTCAACCGTATGAGCCACCTCTTCAGAAAAATCCACGGGCAGAGAACCACCCTTTGGAGCCTGGATAAGACACTTAAAACCATATTCCTCAATCTCCTTGATCATAAGCGCACCTTTCTTTCGTCTACCTGACGCTACGTACTTCCTTAAGGTAGTTGTAAATAGTGTAGCGGGACGCACCGAATACTTTGGCCACGTAGTCGACCGATCCTTTGATCATGAACACACCGGACCGATCCAGTTTTCTGATAAGATCCTTTCTCTCCAGCTTGTCCATGGTGGCCGGCAACTTGCCGCACTCTGCAACCGTTGTGTCGATCACGGACTCCATGGTTTCTGAGAAGCTCTTGGTGTAATGTTCTTGGGGTGTGAAAGCCAGTTCACGGTCTGAGGTCTGGTTCAATGAACTGAAATCAGAAAAGCCCGTTGAAAGAAAAACGAAATCGGTGACATCGAAGTTAATACAGAGGCAACCCTCGACCTTGCCCTTCGTGTCGCGTACAAAGATAGTCGAGCATTTAAGAAACTTGCCGTTGCCTGCCGTGTTTTTGTAGCCGACCTTGTCAGGGACTTTGTTCCCGAACTCTTTGAGCAGCCTGAAGGGCAGGTCCGTGATGGGCGCTCCAACGGAGCGATTGGTGACGTTGCCCGCGATATAAACTACAGATCTGGCCATGTCGCTGAAATCATGAATCACCGCTTCGCACCGGTCACCGAAAACACCTACGATGCCGTCAGCCAAGCGCTTTAAGGATTCGAAGGTGGCCTTATGCATGTCACAGTGTAAACGTAAAAAATTTTGTATGTCAACAAAAAAATTGTTTGCCGCGTATAAAAATATTTTAAGTGACCATTTTAATAAGTAACTGATCGACAGGTCATCTGTCTATAAGACTTTGGTCCTACGCGAGACATTACCTCCGACGAATATACGTATGAGAGCGACGAGGTGACGGTGATTCTGAAAAAAGATTATACTGTTCCTAGAGCGGAGCTTAAAGGTAAAGGCGACACCAGCGTCGGTCTGCGCCATGCGGTAGTGATGGCGATCCTGTGATGAGTGCCGGCCTGTTGTTACCGCAGGCTTCTGCGTTGCAGGATTGAATTACATGGCAATGCTGAGAATAGTATCTGGCGCAGATGAGGAAGGGACGGACAGGTTAGTACCCATGCCGTACGAGCAGATATCCGTGGAGCGTTACAGCGGCTTCAAGGCCGACGAACGCCCTGTGGCGTTCACCTTCCAGGAACGGCGCTGGGAGATTGCAGAAATTATCGATCGCTGGTATGAAGGGGGTCTCAAGGCGGGAAGTCCTCAGGCGAACTATTTCAAAGTCAGAACTACCGAAGGCACTCTTTTTCTTCTTCGCTACCTTTCACTTTTCGACGCCTGGTCCATCAAAACATAAAGAGCCGCCAGCGAAAACAGTTACCTGTGCATGTTTGTATTCTGCTGGAGACCGAGGCGGCAGCGAGGAGCCATCACCCGCAAGGCGGGTACCCGAGGCGTACTATAAGTACGTCGAGGAGCGCGACGCAGCGACAACGAAGGTATACGGCAGAATACAAACATGCACAGGAGGAAAAAGCATACTGTCTTTTCAGGTTGACAGGGACAGCATTCGCTGCTACCCTTAAAATACCCCTATTACGGCGACTCTCGTTATTTCCTGCTCAGGGGTGGGATATCCCCATGGAGCAATCGAGAAAAATCATCCACCTCGGCCAGTCCATTCACAACTACAAATCCATACTCAAGACCCTCTTGGACCTACAGCAGATGGTGCGCGCGTTGTTCCTGAATAGAGCGCCCGACAGGAAGAAAGCCGCTTACACAGCGTAAGCTCAAGGTACTGTGCTATGAAAGCGCAAGCCGGAGTGCGAGGCCCGAAAAGCCACAATGAGGCCCTTCCCAAAAAGGGCACGGCGCAGGCGCCATCTCGCGCATGCGAAGAAAAGATTCTGCTGCACCAGGCCGGCCTGCGCAAAAAGGCAGAGAACCTGGCCCGGAAGGATGTGACAACCGGCCACACCTTTGCATCGCAGCCTACACTTACACTCGAACATGAGCTTTCCGTTCACCAGATCGAGCTGGAGATGCAGAACGACGAGCTGCGCAAAATCAAGTGTGAGCTTGAGGCTTCGCAGGAAAAATATTTCGACTTCTATGACGGTGCGCCGGTGGGCTATATCACCCTCAATAGACACGGTTTAATAGCTGACGCCAACCTCACCGCTGCTTCTCTGCTCGGTGTAGAGCGCAATGAGCTCATTAATAAGCCGTTCTTTTTGTTCATAGATCGTGACTGTCGCGACGCCTTCTACCTGCACAAGCAGCAAGTACAGTACTCCCGCTGTGCACAGACGTGCAGGCTCGTGGTCAGGAGAAAAGACGGCTCGTTGTTCCATGCAGAACTGGAGAGCGTCGCATCTGGTGCTGAGGGACACCCGGCCATGCGCACGCTGTTCTCCGACATCACTGAGCGCAAGCTCGCCCAAGAGGCGCTTGAAAAGGCGAATGATGCGCTCGAACAGCGCGAGCAGCAACGGACGGTCGAGCTGCAAAAAGCCTATCGGGCGCTTCAGCTTGAAGTGATACAGCGAAGGAAAGTGGAATACGAGCTGCGAAACCTCACAGCCGCGATGGAGCAGGCGGTCGAAGGGGTCTTTGTCAATGCACCTGACGGCACTCTCCTCTATGTTAACAGCGCCTTCTGCCGCATGCTCGGTTATCGCGAGGAGGAGTTGCTGGACCGCTATGTCTGGGATACACGCGCCTGTGATCCTCACCAGGAGTCAGCGCATATCCGCGCGATGGCAAACACCGGCAACATCTGGACCGGGCGTGTCACAAGACGGAGAAAAGACGGTACGCAGATTGAAACGGAGACGTCGGTCGGCCCGGTGAGGGACGCTGGCGGCACGATAATCAACCATGTCGGTGTCTGTAGAGACATCACGGCTCAGCTTCTCCTGGAGGAGCGGGTGCGCCAGTCGCAGAAGATGGAAGCTATCGGCACGCTCGCCGGCGGCATTTCCCATGACTTCAACAATATCCTGGCGGCCATCATCGGTTTTACCGAGCTGGTCATCGATGACGCGCCGGAAGGCAGCACGATCAAGCGGAATATGAATCAGGTGCTGATAGCGGGCATGAGGGGGAAGGATCTGGCAAAACAGATTCTCACCTTCAGCCGCAAGAGAGACCCCGAGAGGGCTCCCCTTCACCTTACCCCGGCGGTTCTGGAAACGTTCAACCTGCTCAGATCATCGCTTCCCACAACCATCACCATGGATATTGTCACACAGGCCACGTCCGATGTGGTGTTTTCCGAACCCACAGAAATTACGCAACTCCTCATGAACCTGAGCCTGAATGCTGCCTACGCGATGCGGGAGAAAGGAGGCCGACTCGAGATTTCACTCGGCGATGCAGAATTCGGTCCGCACAAGTCCCATTCAGCCATTGCGCCTGGAGCATACCTTCAGATTCGGGTAAAGGACACCGGGTGCGGTATGGATGAGGCAACAAGGAGCCGGATCTTCGAGCCGTTCTTTACAACGAAAGCGCGCGGTGAAGGCACGGGGCTTGGCCTTGCCGTGGTCCATGGCATTGTGGAGAGCCTCAAAGGGGTCATCGAAGTATCGAGCGAGCAAGGCAAAGGAACCACGTTCACCATCTTTTTGCCGAAGATCAGCCGCAGCAAAAAAGAGAAGGCAGGCTGAGGCCGACCGGTAGATTAGTATAAGCCCTCTGCAAGAGCCGCTGTCACGTTCCCAGATAAGACTGTTTCACTTTATCGTCGTTCATCAGGCTCTCTCTGGGCCCTGTCAGGACGACGCTTCCCGTTTCGAGCACATAGCCGCGGTCTGCAATCCGCAGGGATTCGGCGGCATTCTGTTCAACGAGAAGAATTGCTGTTCCCCGCCGCTTGATCTCCAGGAGGGTGTCCATGATATTCATGACCACCAGGGGAGCAAGCCCGAGGGAAGGCTCATCGAGCATGAGCAGACGAGGCCTCGACATCAGCGCTCTTCCTATGGCCACCATCTGCTGCTCGCCGCCGGACATGGTGCCGGCAATCTGTTTTCTTCTCTCTCTGAGCCGGGGAAAGAGTTCGTACACCTCATTCCGTGTTGCTTCTATGAGCGAGCCGTCTCTCCTGTGCACATACGCGCCGAGTTCGAGATTTTTCTGCACGGTCATTTCGGGAAAAAGCATTCTTCCTTCAGGGCAATGGGAAACCCCGCGCCTTACAATGATGTCAGGCGCAACCCTGTCGAGCCGTTCTCCATTGAACAGTATGATCCCTGATGCAGGCGAGACGAGGCCTGATATGGTTCTGAGGAGCGTTGTCTTGCCGGAGCCGTTTGCACCGAGAATGGTGACTAGCTCTCCGGCGTCTACCGCGAGCGTAATGGAGCGAAGGGCCTGGAAGCTCCCGTAGCAGGTCTCTATTCCGTCAAGACTAAGCAACACGCCGCGCCCCCAGGTAAGCTTTGATTACCTCCTCGTTGCTTGCAACCTCGGCTGGTGTACCCTCCGCAATGTTGGTGCCGTAATTAAGAACGACGATGTGATCCGACATGCTCATGACCATGCGCATCTTGTGCTCGATGAGACAGACCGTGACACCAGATCGCTGAATTTGTTTGACCAGTTCAATGAGACCGCCGATCTCTTCCAGGTTGACGCCTCCGGTAGGCTCGTCAAGGAGCAGCAGTTTCGGTTCTGCTGCGAGGACCATGGCAATCGAGAGCCGTTTCTGCGCTTCTTCCGTCAGCTGTCCGGCGAGTCTCTCTTCCCTATGAGCCAGGCCCACAAACGCGAGCAGGGAGCGGGCCTTTTCCCTGACCTTCTCCTCTTCGCGCCGTACGCCCGCGGTTCGCAGTACCGCGCCCAAGACGCCCGTTTTGAGTCGAAGGGTTTGGCCTATGATCACGTTATCGAGCACGGTCTCGCTACCGAAAACAGTGGTCTTCTGGAAGGTGCGTCCGATGCCGCGGCGAGCTGCCTGGAACGGTTTGCATCCGGCGATATCATTACCTTCAAAGAGTATCGCTCCTGCTGTTGGCCGGTAAATTCCCGTGAGCAGGTTAAAGAGCGTGGTCTTTCCCGCGCCGTTCGGACCGATGATGCTGACGAGTTGCCCCTTCTCGATGCTGAAGGAGAGCCCGCTCACCGCCATGAGCCCGCCGAATGCCTTACTCAGGTTCGATACTTCAAGCAGCGCCATAGCGTCCTGCCTCTCTGATTTTTTTGCGCGGGCTCCAGTTCCGCCGAGAAGGCGAAGGGACCTCTTGAATCCGCCCATGATGCCTGCCGGCAAGAAGACGATAAAGAGCAGCAGTATGATGCCATTGATGAAGGTCTTGAGGGAAGGCACGATCTGCAAACCTTCAGGTATGGCCATCATCACGAACGTTCCCACGATAGGTCCTGCCATGGTCCCTGCTCCCCCGACGATCAGGCAGGCGAGAACGTCCATGCCACGCGCAAAATAAGCAAGGTCCGGGCTTATCACCACGTTGTACGACGCGTACAGAGAGCCCGCCACCCCGCAGAATATAGCGCT
Organism: uncultured delta proteobacterium; assembly: GCA_963825005.1. Lineage (GTDB taxonomy): Bacteria > Desulfobacterota > Syntrophorhabdia > Syntrophorhabdales > WCHB1-27 > JADGQN01. Next base: position 95,708 of record CAWGRP010000015.1, read on the forward strand.
GATCGTGAAACTGATCAGCTTCTGACGCATGGTGTTGATGCCGAGAGATTCGGCCAGATTCTCATCGTGCGAGATGGCAATGAAGGTGCGCCCGACCAGCGAGTGCACGAGCCGATGACATATCGCGGTTATCAACACCAGAAAAAAAAGAATGAAATAGTACATGCTGAGCAGTGAATCAAACCGGAGCCGGCCACCCCAGGGGAACGGAATCGCATTCGGTCTCGGCATGCCGGCGAGACCGTTGGCACCGCCTGTAAAGTCTACCCACGCAAGTATGATTACGCCTACTATAGCTGCAAAGCCGAGGGTTACCAGCACAAAGTAAGGCCCGCGCAGCTTGAGTGCAGGGATGCCGATCAGAAAACCAAACAGGCCGCTGATTGCAGTGGCCGCAAAGAACGCAGGCCAGAAACCCACGTGCAGCTTGATTGCGATGAGACCGAGCGCGTAGGCGCCTATTCCCAGAAAGGCGGAATGGCCCAGCGAAAGCTGGCCCGTATAGCCGTAGAGCAGGTTGAGGCTTATGGCAACGATCGACCATATGGCAATGAGGAGAAGAATGCTCGTCAGGTATTCTCCCATGACGAGGGGAAGGAATATTGCCAGCGCCAGAGTCAGGAACCAGCCGATCCTTCCCGCGGAAAATAGTTTTTTCACGGCCTCCAGACCTCCCTGCCGAGCAACCCTTTCGGACGGAAGAGAAGCATGACTATCATGATGCCGAAGACAAAGATCAGGCTGTACGTCGCGCTGATGTAGCCTGATGCGAGACTTTCTACCACGCCGAGGATTATAGCGCCGAGCATGGCTCCCGCTACGCTGCCGAGTCCGCCGAAAATGATGGCGGAGAAGGCTACAAGGAGCGGCCCCATCCCCATCGTAGGCATGAGGAGTACGGCGGGACCTATAAGTACCCCTGCAAACCCGGCGAGCGCTGTGCCAACGACAAATGCCATGGCAGAAATGCGGCTTACCTTTATTCCGCAGAGCAGCGCACCCTCCCTGTGTTGGGCCGTTGCTTCCAGCGCTGCGCCCAGGGCAGTTTTCTTGATGAAGATCCAGAGCGCGCTCATCACAACGATCGTTCCCGCAATCACGATGAGACGCTGCACCTGGAGTGTCAGATCGCCCACAGAAAGCACGCTTCGACTCCAGGGAATAAGGAACCATTTGGTTTCCGTTCCGAAGAGGTAGAGCGCTCCTCCTTCAAGAATCATGAGCAGAGCCATGGCTCCTACGAAGAGATTGACCTCGGGCGCGTTCCTTATCGGGTAAAAAACCAGAAAGTAGACTATCAATCCGAGGATTCCCAGGGCGAACGTGGCGAGCACAAGGGCAAGCCAGTAATTCATGGAATACGACATGACCATGTAGAAGCCCAGGTATGCGGCTACCATGTACAGATGCCCCTGGGCAAAATTGGGCACGTTGAGAATGCCGAATATGATCGTGAGGCCCGATGCCAGGAGCACGTAGACGCACCCCTGCGAGATGCCGTTCAAGAGATACTGAGCCAGTTCGACCGTAGTAAGCCCCGCCCTTTGAGTCCTTCTACTCGACTAGTTCCTTCGGTACACGCAATTCCTTTACCAGCGTGTACTGGCCTCCTTTTACTTCCAGGAGTAACTCGGGCGCACCGACCATGAGTCCATTCTTCAGCACATCGTTGTTCGGAAAGAGGAGCGGCAGCTTGCCTTCCTGAAGGGCTTTTGCGCAGGCGGCGCGGATCGCGTAAGGATCGCTGACGCTACCGCTTATTTCCATGGCCCGCGCAAACATGAGAGCGGGATCGTAGACTGAGACGCCCGGCTGAGCGTAGTCTTCCTTATACAGTTCCCGGTACTTGTTTACAAAAGCCGTCACATAGCCTCTCTTGTCCTGGTTTGGATACCTTCTGTAAAATGTGTGTATCATGGCCTGGACCATTGAGCCTTCAATCCGTTCCAGGCCTACAATTTTTTCGGCCTTGTTCCCCCACTCGGACGTGTACAGGAACTTGCCCTTGTAGCCGACGTCAAGCGCATGGTTGGTGGCCAGCGCGCTTGGCTCTTCGTATGCTGATATAAAAATGATGTCAGGATTCTTCGATTTCATGCTCGTCATTATTGAGTGGTAATCGGTGGTGTTCTTAATATCAATGCTTTCAAAGGCGACAACCTGCCCGCCGAGGCTTTCGAATTTCTGGCTGAACCTCTTGCCCCACGACTGATAGGCTTCATTAATATCAGTCAGCACGGCTGCCTTCTTGAAGCCTTTGTCGATACAGGCCTGGGCCATGGGATCACCGAAATAGAGCCCGGGCACGCGCTCCTGTATATAGAGAGGGTTACCCTTCTTGCGCGACTGGTCGGAAGCTGAAAGCCCATTGAAGAGCACCTTGAGTCCTACGTTAATCTCCTGACATGCCCACACCTGGGGCGTGCCAAAGGGGCCCAAGACCACCGATACCTTGTGCATCTCAACAAGTTTCCTCATCCCGGCGACGCTCTTTGCCGGGTCGGCGGAATCGTCGTAACTTACCACTTCCAGTTTGTACCGCTGGCCCCCGACGAGGATGCCCGGTCCGCTCCCTGTGGTTCCCTTTTCATTTATATTCCTGAACGCAAGCTCCACTCCCCTGAGCATGCTCACGCCGTAAAAGGTCACAGGGCCGCTCTGAGGACTGATGACGCCGATCTTGAGGCTCTTCATCGCGGCGTCTGATTTGGCACCCACCTGCGCATGAGCCGCACAAAAGATTGAACTTACCAGGAAACCTACGACGAGCGAAAGAACAACATATTTGCTACGCATAAACTTCCTCCTCCCTTTTTTCTTTCGTAAAGCCGGATCCCCACTGGCGACAATATCAGACCAGAGTATAAGAGAGAGATTCTTTTGTCAAGGAGTATGTGATTGCGTTTACCTTGTGGCGCCGGGAGACTTATGCAATAGTATATTCGCAGATGCCGACAATACTTGTTCTCTTCCACTCGCAGACGGGTAACACAGAGAAGCTGGCCAGGGCTGTCGCGCAAGGTGTGGATGAGACGGGCCATGCGAAGGCGATGCTTAAAAGGGCGAATGACGCGGTCGCTCAGGATGTGAGGGAATGTGCTGCTCTCATTATCTGTTCTCCGGAATATTTCGGTTACATGGCAGGCGCAGTAAAAGACTTTTTCGACAGAACCTATGAAGAACTGAAGGATGATGCAGCGGTAAACAAGAAGCCATATGCTGTTGTTATCAGTGCGGGCAATGACGGATCGGGCGCGCTGATGCAGATCGAAAGGATCTGTAAAGGGTACCGCTTCAGGAAGGTTCAGAAGCCGATTCTCTGCAAGGGCAGGGTAACGGGAGAAATACTCTCTCAATGCTCTGAACTCGGCAGCACGATCGCCGAAGGAGTTAACGCAGGAATATTTTAGGAAAGGCGCGCGGGGTCATGCCTTGACATAGGAACCGAAATCTTCATGCGTCACCGGAGTGAGCCGAGCTTTTCTGGCGGCTAGCCCTTCTCTGACGCGCCAGCCGGGATATCCTTGCATATCCATTTCCCGACCGGATGGCCGATGAGTCCCCGGGCACCGACACGGCGCGATCATCAATCGTCAGCTTGATTTCCGCCATCTTGCCTCCTTTACCGTCACTAAAATCGACCGAGTTCCGTCACTAAAATCGACTTTGTCTGAAATGGAACAGATTTATTTCTGGTCCCCGGGCAGACTGTTTATGCCAAATATGACATAACAAAGTGCCTGTTGTCAATGTTGGATTGTTCCTCGAACCTTCTTGATATTACGTCGATGGTAGCATAAAATAGTCAACCCTGTAGGTTCCGGAGCGAGAAGCTAAGGATGTACAAGGGGAAGACGTAGAAACGGAAGAGGAGAGGCGATCATGCTAACCAGTTTACCCGACTTTGAACATCATTTCTGTGCCACAGTTGGAGAAGCCTGTTCGCTTCTTGCAGCGTACAAGGGTGAAGCGAAGGTACTTGCCGGAGGCACAGACCTGCTGGTGAAGATGAAGCACAGGCGGATACTGCCCCGCTACCTCGTCAATATAAAAAGGGTGCCAGACCTTGACTATATTCGGTATGACGAAGCTGAAGGGCTTAAGATAGGGGCACTGACTACAATGCAGGCCATAAGAAACTCCTCGCTCGTCATGAAGAAGTTTTCGTCTTTGGGTCAGGCTGCAGGTGTATTAGGGACGCCCCACGTCCGAAATATAGCAACACTTGGAGGCAATTTGTGCAATGCCTCTCCTGCCGCCGAATGCGCGCCTGCCCTGCTGACCTTAGGAGCGAAGGCCAAACTCGCCAGCCTCGAAGGAGAACGTGTTGTTCAGATGGAAGACTTCTTCTGCGGTCCCGGTAAGAGCATCCTCAATGAAAACGAGATCCTGACCGAGATACAGGTCCCGAATCTTCCTCAGTGGACTGCCAGCGTGCACCTGAAATACGGTTCGCGAAGAGTAGATGTTGCGGTTGTGGGGGCCAGCATAGTGATGACGGTTGACGGCTGGAAATGTAAGGACGTGAAAATCGCGCTGAGCGCTGTGGGCCCTACACCCTTTCGGGCGAAGCGAGCCGAAAGTCTCCTCAGGGGGGAAATGCTCAACGGCGCGAAGGAGAGTTTGATTGAAAAAGTGGCCCAGGCGGCGATGGAGGAGTCATCGCCCATTGATGACATACGAGGGCATGCGGACCACAGGAGACATCTGGTCAAGTCACTGGTGGCGGATGGGGTTGAGCGGTTGATTTCCCAGATGATCTACCAGAGCGCAAGTTCTCGACCGTCTGTCGTGAAACTCAACTAAATGACGAAATTTTTGTCGCAGATGTACGCAGATAACAGCAAAGAGAGATGTACACAGATGAGCATATTCTGTGTTCAGCATTGCGAGTGCGCAGCCTCCTTTAGGGTACTGCGTCAATGCTGAACACACAGTCGCGCTGCGCGGCTAGAGGGTTACCCCACCGGAGGTGCGGGGAATGACCGGCTGTGCCGCTCTATCGCACAGGCGGTCAAAATAACTATCCGCACTGATCACTGCCTTTATCCGCTCTTATCTGCGATGAAAGGCCAGTGGCTGTGAGGCAGGAGGATACAAGTATGAAGCATCAGATTCATATAACGGTCAACGGCGAACAGCGCGATGTCACGGTAGAGTCGTCGCAAACCCTTCTTGATGTACTCAGAGATGAATTCAAGTTTTCAAGGACAAAAGAGGGCTGCGGCATAGGCGAGTGCGGAGCGTGTGCTGTTTCACTCGACAAGAAAATGGTGCCGTCCTGCATAGTGTTAGCCATTGATGCCGACAATAAGCAGGTGATCACGATGGAGGGTCTGTCCACCGATGCCCGGTTCGATCCGGTGATGGAATCGTTCATGCATCCGCAGCGCGGCGCCATGCACGCCAGCCACTCCAGACCGGGGACAAGAAAGAAACACGAGGTGTTTACTTTTTGCCACGTCTGTCCGGGTCACTGCAGTATCAGGGCCATTGTAGAAGATGGGAAGCTGATCGATATAGAGCCTGACATGGAGAGCGGGTTGTGGAGCGAACAGTGCCCGGTGAAGAAAGGACGCTTCATCATACCGGATGTGCTTTCTCACGAAGACCGTCTGCTGTATCCAATGAAGAGGGTAGGGGCCAGAGGCGAGGGCAAGTGGCAGCGCATATCCTGGGATGAAGCGCTTGATACCATTGCAACGAAGTTCAGCCAGATCAAGGAGAAGTACGGGCCGGAAGCTGTTGCGTTCGGATTAGGCGAGCCGAAGGGCATGGAATTCGCCTATGGTCAGCGATTCGCTTCCGCCTTTGGTACGCCGACCGTGGTAACGCCCGCGTGGTTCTGCGGGGTCGCCGAACTGCAAGGTCAAGTGGCCACGTACGGCTGGAGCTCGGTCCCTGATGATCACCACACGCCCGAGGTGATAGTCATGTGGGGCTGCAACGCCAATCACACATCAGGCGCAATGAGGAGAGAGACGCTCGGTGCTAATATTCAGAAAGGCTCCAAACTCATCGTGGTCGATCCCATGAAGACCGACTCCGCACGGGTGGCCGAGATCTGGATGAGACTGAAGCCGGGAAGCGACCTTGCTCTTGCCATGGGTATTTTAAAAGTCGTGGTTGAGGAGAAGCTGTACGATGAAGACATAGTTGCAAATTGGACAGTGGGATTCGACAAGCTGAAAGAGCATCTGGGAACGTTCTCCCTTGACGATGTTGAAAAAGTGACCTGGGTTCCAAGAAAACAGATCCAGGAATTTGCGAGACTCTACGGTCGGGCCGGATCGGCGGTAATCCAGGTGGGAAACGCCGTTGACATGCAGACCAACGGATTCCAAACCGTCAGGGCCATATCGATTTTGCGTGGCATTACCAATAACCTGAACGTTCGCGGCGGGGACGTATATGTTACGCCGGCGGGCTTCAGGCGGTTCGGCCATTTCTACCTGTTGAATAAATATCGTAGAAGAACGGACAAGATCCTTGGAGACAAATTCAAGATGTGTCAACGGATGGGCCTTATCCCGTCTCACACGCTGGTTGATGCGATCCTGGATGAGAAGCCATATCCGGTCAAGGCTGCCTACTTTATCCTTACGAATCCACTCGTGAGTTGGCCTGATTCGAAGAGGACGTATGAAGCGCTCATGAAGCTTGACTTCATCGTAACGCCTGAACTTTTCATGACGCCTACGGCAGCGCTTGCCGATATTGTCCTTCCGGCGGCCTGGGGTATGGAGTGCGATGAACTCGGGTACTGGCCCGGATGGTACGGGGAGCTGAGAGCTCACCCCAAAGTTGTGGAGCCGCGCGGTGAATGCTGGTCGAATACGAAGATACTCAACGAGTTGGCCAAGCGGCTCGGCATGGGTGAGGATTTCTGGGAGGATGATGAAGAGGGCCTTGACGACATGGTCGAGCCCCTCGGCATGACCTTTGAGCAGTTCAAAGATGAAAAAAGAACGATCATTCCGGAGCGGGAGTACGAGCAACATTTTTATACCACCCGCTCGGGCAGGCTGGAAATCTACTCTTCCCAGCTTGAGAGTATGGGTTACTCTCCCATGCCGCGGTTCGAAGAAGCGGTCGCCGGAACGCCTGTTGCGTCCGATGAATATCCGTTGCTCATGACGAACGCGAAGGAAGAGGTGTACATGGGATCATCCTATTACCACGTCGCCTCGATTCGCAATATGAGGCCCTTTCCGGTCGTGGAGATGAACCCCGAAACAGGGCGCGAGAAAGGTCTCAAGGAGGGCGACTGGGTAACAATCGAAACAGCGGTGGGAAAGTGCAGGCAGAAGTTATCGTACAACAAGGACATCGATCCGAGGGTGGTTCTCGCTACGTTCTGCGCCTGGACACCCGAGAAGCCGGATGATGATTACGGCTGGCACACCGTAAACCTGAACATGGTCACCCCGAGCGGACCGGATTACGACCCGCTCACAGGTGCGGTGACGTTGAGAGGCGTGCCGTGCAGGGTTGTACGTTCATAACGTTCGACGATCATCGATTGGAGTTCGTACCGTTCAATGAAATCGCTCGGAGAAATCTCTGACAGGATAGATTTCCTACGGGCAAGCCCGTGACCCGTGGAAATCTATCTAGTGTAGTGTTACAACAACGGCTTTACAATGGTTTGAGGGCCGTCATTCCAGCGAAAGCTGGAATCCAGGTTGAAAAGACTGGATTCCGGATCAAGTCCGGAATGACACAGTGCCTAAAGTCATTCCTGTAACACTACACTAGCGAGCCCCGGGAATAGATTTTTACGGGCAAGTCTGTGGAAATCTATCTAGCGAGCACGGCGAGCGAGAAGGGGAGGCTCCGGCGGCTTTGCCGCAGGAGGGGGCGACGCGAGCCCCGGGAATAGAGGGACAGATGGAAGCACATGAACAGATATGTCTGCGTATACCAGAAGAAGTCGAGCATCTCATGGAGCAACGGGGTATTCTGAAGCAGGACGTGCAGAAGGCAATTCACCATGCGGAGACAACCGGCGCAAAGTTCAATAACCCCTCCAACGGCCATTGTCTCACATCGTACCGGCCGGACAGGGTTACGTACTGGGTGGAATACAGCCGCACCGATAACGAGTATCAGGTCCACAGCGCCTACTCCCATAGAATGGAAATGAAGAGAGGGCGTGGGTGATGGCGGAAGGGGACAAATCAGGCGCTCAGGGCGAGTGGATATGTAACCTGTGCGGGATGCCGGCGAAGGTTCAAACCGTCAGACTGCAATATCTCAGGACCATATTTGCCCTCGATCTTCCTGCGTGTCCGCAATGCGGCATGATAATCATCGACGAAGAATTGGCAGTGGGAAAGATGGCCGAGGCAGAGCAGACCCTCGAAGACAAGTAGCCCTGACGGGTCGCCAGAGACTTGATGATCGATTATCCGTTTACGTGCAAGGATCTTCGTCGCGCTGCGGGAAAATGCATGAGGCCCGGCGGAATAGTGCTTACTCAGAGGGCGCTCGATATTTGCAGCCTCTCTGACGGCTCCTCTGTAGCAGATATCGGCTGTGGCACCGGCGGAACCCTTACACACCTGGAACGGTCCGGCATTCACCGCCTGGTTGGAATTGACTTATCGGGCGACATGCTCTTAGAAGCTCTCCCGCAGATGATCTCCGGGCAACTGGTAAAAGGTCGAGCACAGATTCTCCCTTTCAGAAATAGTTCATTCGATGCCCTCTTCTGTGAGTGCGTCCTTTCGCTTCTCGACGACAAGGCCGCGGCAGTGCGAGAATCTGCCCGCGTGCTCAAAGATGGGGGATACCTTGTTCTGAGTGATCTCTTCGATGCCGGCGCCTCGGAAAGCCAAGCCGAGGGCTCTCATTCTCGGGGACCGGAGATGACGAAAGCATTCCCTTCAAAGGAATGCCTCCTCGATACGCTGTCACAGTTCGGGTTAGCACTTGTCCTGTGGGAGGAGCATGAACAATATCTCAGAGAATTCGTCGCTCGTCTGATTTTAGCCGGCGAATGGCTGACGGGTTTGCCATGCGGACAGGAACATCGCCGGAGAATCAGCTACTTTCTCCTGGTCGCCAGGAAGTCGGCCACACCTTTTCAGTCGGTAGCAACTGAAGGAGACGCTATGTCATGAATGATATGATCTTACGCCTGGTGAGCCTGAAGGCCAAAGGGTTCTGCTGCGCTCAGGCCATCTTGATACTCGGACTGGAAGCGCAAGGTAAGGTTAACGTCGATCTGGTGAGATCCATGGCCGGCCTCTGTTACGGTATCAACTGGAGCGGCGAAGTCTGCGGAGCTCTCTCCGGGGGCGCCTGTCTTCTCTCGCTTTACTCAGGTAAGGGTACCTACCAGGAGGCGGCCAGCGACCAGCACACGAAAATGTTAGGCGAACTCGTGGAATGGTTTACGAGAGCGGCCGACGACCAGTACGGCGGCACGCGCTGCCACGAAATTCTGGAAAAATTCCCCGATCGTAGTATGTGCGCCAAGATCGCAGCAGACACTTACAAGAAGTGTATGGATATCCTCGTGAGCCATGGGTTCGATCCTGCTGTCGCCAAGGGGGAGTGATCTTCATGGATCAGGCGTACCCAAGTGACACCGAAAGTCTCTGCCCCGTGTGCCTCAGGAGAATTAAAGCAACACGACTGCTCCGGGGAGACGAGGTGTCTCTCGTCAAGACATGCGGACATCACGGTTCCTTCAGCACCGTGATATGGCGCGGAGAGCCATCCATGGCACAATGGCAGAGAGCGAAGGATACTGTTCATCCAGACCTTTGCTACGGTACAGTTGAAAAGGGCTGCCCTTTCGACTGCGGCCTCTGCGCCGCCCATGAGCAGCTTCCCTGTTCAGTGCTGCTTGAGGTGACCGATCGCTGTAACTTGCGTTGCCCGGTCTGCTTCGCAGATTCTGGCTCAGCACCAAAACAAGAACCTTCATTAGAGAAGATCTCGTGGCTGCTTGAACGGGCAATGGCCTCCGCAGGACCGACCAATCTCCAGCTGTCGGGGGGTGAACCCACGCTGCGCGAGGATCTTCCCCAGATCGTGGAACGCGCGCGGCGCGTCGGCTATTCGTTCATTCAGCTCAATACAAACGGTCTCCTTCTTGCCTCTGATAGAAGCTACGCAAGAAGGCTCCATGATGCCGGTCTGTCATCGGTCTTCCTTCAGTTCGATGGCGTGGACGATACTGTCTACCAGGCTCTGCGAGGGCGAGTCCTCTTTGAAGAAAAACTGAAGGCCATCCGGAACTGCGGGGAGAGCGGTCTTGGTGTTGTGTTAGTCCCCACACTGGTGGCAGGAGTAAACACCGGATCCATTGGCGCGATACTACGCCAAGCCCTGCACTTGGCACCTGTCGTGCGTGGCATTCATTTCCAGCCGGTGAGCTATTTCGGCCGCTTTCCGACCAAGGGTGGCGATCAAGATCGGTTCACGCTCCCGGAACTGATGAGAAGCCTTGAGGAACAGACAGAAGGCTTGGTCAGGGTAGCGGACTTTTCTCCTCCTGGCTGCGAGCATGCTCATTGCTCCTTCCACGCTACGTATGTGCGCTCCGCCAGGGGCGAATTGAAAGCACTAGGTGCGGCTAAGGATGATAGCTGCTGTTCGGCAGGGGTAAATACAGGAGGAGTAAGGAAAACGGTAGAGACAGTCTCACGCCGTTGGAGCTTGCCTTCCACATCGGCAACCGTCAAGGGGTTTATGTTGAAAGACGGGGCCGCAGCCTCCTGCTGCGATCAGAGCAAACCTGACGCGGCGCGACACGACGGCGCTCTTGATCTGGATCTTTTTCTCCAGGAAGTCGCCTTACGAAGTTTTACCATATCTGCCATGGCTTTCCAGGATGCGGACAACCTCGATATGGAAAGGCTCAAGGGCTGCTGCATATCAGTCATATCTCCCGACGGCAGGCTGATCCCGTTCTGCGCGTATAATCTCACCAGCAGAGACGGAAGGAGTCTCTATCGCCGGCGAAACGGGTCATGACCTGATGATCGCCATCACTCCACTTGAGCAATGGATCAGAAGAAAAGCGCATATCACCTCAGAATTGGAAGGCCGTTCCTTTCTGAAAGCGCTTTCAGATTACCAGCTCCAGCGAGTGAACGAAACCATCAGCTACGCACGTCACAACAGCGCTTTTTACAGGCGTCATCTGGCTTCTTGCGCGACTGCGCCCCTGGCTACTCTTTCAGACATCGATCAAATTCCTTTTACCACTGCTTCAGATCTGACCCGAGATCCCTTTCGTTTCCTCGCGGTTCGTCAGGACGATGTAGCACGAATTGTCACTCTCCGCACATCAGGGAGCACAAGTGATCCCAAGCGCCTCTTTTTTTCTGACGACGATCTGGAGCTGACGATTGACTTCTTTCATCACGGCATGTCGACTATCGTTCGACCGGGGCAGAAAGTAGCAGTACTCCTTCCCAGCGAACAAACCGACAGCGTGGGAGATCTTCTTATCAGGGGCCTTGGAAGAATGGACGTTGCCGCCCTTGCGTACGGGCCTGTCAAGGATCCTCTCCAGGCCATCCGCGACGTTGCCTCTTTTGGCGCCGATTGCGTGGTGGGTATCCCAACGCAGGTGCTCGCAATGGCCCGCTCATCACTGGGGCCGATCGGGAAAGGCTGCATAGAAAGCGTTCTTTTGAGCACGGACTATGTCCCGCACGCGATCGTACGATCTCTGGAGGAGGTCTGGGGTTGCAGAGTATTCAATCATTACGGTATGACCGAGATGGGACTCGGAGGCGGGGTAGAGTGTGAGGCACTTGACGGATATCACCTCAGGGAGGGAGATCTCTACTTCGAGGTGGTCGATCATGAAACAGGCGCCAGGTGTCCCGACGGTGTGATGGGCGAGGTAGTCTTTACGACCCTCACGAGACGAGCCATGCCTCTCGTACGATACAGGACCGGCGACATGGGGCGGATTATCCGCGAGTCCTGCCCCTGCGGCAGCGCTCTGAGGAGGATGGAGCGCGTCAAGGGCAGGTGGGATGGCGCTTTTCGCCTGGGTCCTGAATCTACTCTGATGCTCTCCGATATGGATGAAGCGCTGTTCCGGCTTCCGGACCTGCTCGATTACCGGGTTACACTCTCAGAATGCAAGGACGGAAGGTTCCGGCTTCATATCGATGTATGCAGGGCAGAAGATGGCAACACAACTTCCCGCGAAATCCTGCAAATGCTCAGCGAGGTCGACGCGATACAAAAAGCTATTACCACTGCGAACCTGGAGATACCCCTCGTGCGTTTCTCGGAAGAGGGACGCTCGACCAGTAATGGCGTAGTGAAAAGAAAGCTACGTTGTGTATAAGTAAATATAACGGTGGTTGATAGTCAAGGATATTTCTATCCGCATCAGGAGAAAATTATGGAAGCTCTCCAGTCCGATGTGGTACTGTCAACGGGCGGCGTATCGATGGGGAAGTACGATTTCGTTAAAGATACGTATTCCGATCTGGATGTCGAGATGTGGAACTGAATGCAGGAGAGAAAGTCGCTATTCAATTGATCGATCATGACGAGATATAGGCAGGGCATTATGTTTTTCGGAACGAGGCCATCATGAAAGAAATGTCTCTTGGTTTAGCCGAGGCGTTGCGAATGACGCTCCAGGCCATAAGCCCGCTTCCCGCCGAGAGCGTTTCCCTGGTTGAAAGTGTAGACCGGGTGGCTGCCTCAGACCTTTACGCACTCGTGGATTCCCCCTCCACGGATGTCTCCCTCAAAGATGGCTATGCAGTGCTATCCCGTGACATAGACCATGCGACTCCCGAAAATCCGGTGCGGCTGCCGCTCATTGGTTCTATAGCCGCAGGAAGTGCAACGGAGATTCAGATCAGGCCGGGGACGGCGGTAAGGGTATTGTCAGGAGCACGCATCCCTTCCGGTGCTGACGCTGTGGTGGCCGAAGAATTTGTTAAACGGCCGGATGGTAATCTGCAGGATGTGCTGGTAGAGACCTTTGCTGAACCCGGAAGGAATATCCTGCCGCGCGCCAGTGACGTGGCATTGCGGGAATGTATTCTCCGGTCAGGCCAACCAATATCGCCGGCCATGGCCGGTCTTCTCGCCGCTGCGGGACACAGCGCGATACCTGTCTTCAGAAATCCGGTCGTGGGGATTATCGGAACCGGGGACGAAATCGTTGAGGCGGGCGAGCCTGCCGCGGAAGGCAAGCTCTATGCGAGTAATATCGTTACCGTGGCAGGGTGGTGCAAGAAATATAACATGGAACCTCACATGATAGTTAGCCGAGATGATCCTGATGCCATCTTGAGCGCTCTGAAAACCGTCTCCGACGAGACGGACGCTGTGATAACGAGCGGAGGGGCGTGGACTGGAGACCACGACGTAGTGGCCAGGGTGCTTAAAGAAATCGGATGGAAACAGGTCTTCCACCGCATCCGCATAGGGCCGGGCAAGGCAGTCGGCTTCGGCATGCTGCATAAGAAACCGGTTTTTATTCTGCCTGGCGGGCCTCCCTCGAATCTGATGGCTTTTCTGCAGATCGCCTTGCCCGGCCTCCTTGCACTCTCCGGCCACAAAGAGCAGGGCTTGCCCGTAATTAATGCAAGGCTCGCCTCCGAACTCAAAGAGGGTGATCCCGCGTGGACCGATTTTTTCTTCGGCATTGTTGAATCTACTGAAGGACTGCCGATTTTTCACCCTATGAAAAAGCGCACGCGATTGAGCTTGATCGCCGAGGCTACGGCAATCGCGTCGATACCGGAAGGAGAAGATTCTCTACCGGAGGGATCCGTGATTACTATTCAATTACTGAAGCAGACAGTCGGTGGATGTTGATCTTTGACGTGGCAAAGGGCCGGAAGTAAGTGCTGATGCAGAACCTTACGACCAGAGGAACAGTAGAAGCCATCTGGATTAAGAGAGGTAAAGGTGAGCCCATGGATTCGGTTCCATCGGCCAAGCTCATTGCCGGGCGAGGTATTGCCGGCAACGCCGACCAGGGCGGGAAAAGGCAGGTTACCATAATCGAGCAAGAGGTCTGGGATCAATTAATGGAGCAGGTCGGAGGCTCACAACCTGCAAGCGCGCGACGCGCTAACCTCATGGTCAGTGGCATCCGCCTCGTCGACAGCCAGGACAGGATTCTACGAGTGGGCTCCTGCCGGATAAGAATACACGGAGAGACAAAACCGTGCCGAAGGATGGAGGATACAGTTGAAGGATTGCGGGGAGCAATGGAGGACGGAGGATGGAAGGGCGGTGCTTATGGAGAAGTGATTGAGGGTGGAGAAATATCAGTCGGCGATCCGGCCTTCTGGGAAGAATAGTAACACGAGAAAGCTCTTTCGCGTGTAACATCGAAGATAGTTTCTGATCGGCGCATCACCTTATCCCGTGAGTCTGGCAACCTTGAACAGGCGCGGCGCAGGTCCTATATTAAGCGCGAGGGGGTGAAGATCATGCACATATCACGTCTGCAATTCCTGAAGGCATGCGTATCGGCCCGGGCTGCTTATCGCTAACAAAGACAGGATCGGGTTATAACAAGGAGCATAGTCATGGCTGAATATTATGAGAAGAAGGATCTTGAAGATTTCGTAAACATCGGGGAGTACGCGCCGGAATTAGGAAAGAAATATTTCGACTATTACGGCGAGGCCATGAAGGCGGGTGCGCTCAGCGAGCGGGAAAAGACGCTCATTGCGCTGGTGGTGGCGACGACGCAGAAATGCCCGTACTGCATCGACGCGTACACGAACCAGTGTTTATCTCTGGGCATAACGCGGCAGGAAATGATGGAAGCCGAGCACGTAGGCGCGGCCATGGTGGCAGGCATCGTACTGGCTCACACCACGCAGATGCGCAAAATAGTCAAGAAGAAGGAGATGTGAGCGTGAGTTTTTCCTTCGCAGATCGGGTATCACCACCGCTTACGGCTGAGGAGATCAGTATTCTCCAGGTCAATGTCGGGTACCGTTGCAACCTGGCGTGCAGGCATTGCCATATCAACGCGGGCCCGCAGCGGCGCGAGATGATGTCGAAGGAGGTAATGGAGCAGTGCCTCAGGATCCTGAAGAGTCATCCCATACCCGCAATCGATATTACGGGCGGGAGTCCCGAGATGCATCCCCGGATCGAATGGTTCCTCAAGGAGTGCGCGGCTCTGAAGCGTCGGCTGCTCGTGAGAACGAACGGAGTGATTCTGCTGGAGAAGGATTACGAATCTTTCATCGATCTTTACGCCGACAATCGGATAGAGGTCGTGATATCCTTGCCGCACATGGATCCTCATGTGACGGACCGCCAGAGGGGAGAGGGTGTCTTCCCGAAACTGATTGAGGCGATCCGCAGGCTCAACGTGCGAGGCTACGGGCAGTCCGGGAGCGGTCTTCTCCTCGATCTGGTCCATAACCCCGGCGGTGCGTACCTGCCCGGTTCACAGGCCGCACTGGAGGCTTCGTATCGCCGTACACTCGAGGCCAGGCACGGGGTTACATTTAATCATCTCTTCTGTATAACGAATATGCCGATCGGCCGTTATCTGGATTACCTGTGGAAGACGGACAATTACGAGGAGTACATGACAGCCCTGGTGAATGCTTTCAATCCAGCCGCCCTGGGCAAGGTGATGTGCAGGACAACGCTTTCCGTTGCCTGGGATGGAAGACTCTACGACTGCGACTTCAATCAGGTGCTTGGTCTCCCCATCTGTCACAGCGCTCCCGGCCATGTTTCCGCCTTTGACCTGCACGAACTGGCGCACCGCCGGATATCAACCGGCGACCACTGTTACGGCTGCACTGCGGGCGCGGGAAGTTCGTGCCAGGGAGAAGTTGCCTGATGACGGGCGGGATTGAACTTTCGCGCTTGCCTTTTTCGCGCACCAATACCGTAGTTCTTGTGCGGCAGAAAGAAACGGATGCTCAAAGGTGGAATGAAGAAGGTGCGGCGAAGGTGTTGCGGATTTCCTGAGGGACAGGGCAGGGGAATTTACGCTTTTCCGATATCGTTCCCCATTATTTTCCAGAATATCTCTTCCATTTCAGAAGTCAGGTGTGCCGTCCCTTCCGCATCCATGGATCGGATACGCATGTCGTACACGTTCTCAAGTTGAGGCAGCAGGATCTTAACCTCCGTGGAATTTTCAACTTTTTCCTCGACCATTTTACGCTGTTCCAGGGCCTTTTCGAAATCTTGCTTATCGACCGGTATATTGTAAAGCATGTTCAAGATCTCCATCAGCCTCAACTTTCCCAGGTAATCTTCCTCAAGCACAACGTACTGCGGCAGAGAGGCGATGAAGACGAGTGTCTCAATGCCTGATTCGGCTGCCTTTTGTGTGATCAGGTTCGCCATGGTGGAAGGGCCGTGATACGTGATGGGCAGCGCTCCCACTCTTTTCACTTCCTGGCGTGCGGTCTCCCCCATGCCGTATCCGCTGACCAGCAGCGGCCGGGTGTGGGGTACGGTATCGTACATGCTTCCAAGAAGAATATATCTCTTCGCCTTGAACGTTGTGAGAAGTTTCAAGACGGAACTGATATAGTACTCTGCATGGACATGCGGTTCCAGGAGCCTCAGCAGGAGCAGATCGTTCTGTCCTTCCCTTTTCGCAAGATGGATTGAAGTATTGGGAATGGAGAAGTCGCGGATGCCCTCTTCGATGTGGACAGTGGGCCGGTACCTCGTAAAGTCGTAGAAGTTTCCCGGCTTAGCCAGTGTGCCCAGCTCCACGGCCTCGAATCGTGACTCCAATTCGTTGAGGACAAGGGTCCCGACATTGTTGACGTCGATCCAGGGGCGAAGCGTGGCCACAACGTACGGCTCATTGCACTCAGGCAACGGTTCCAGCAACTGAAATCCACCTATTCTCACGGAAAATTCCTCCCGTACGATTATCTCAACACATTACCACAAGACGGAAGATTTATCATGTTTTCCATGGCATTCAGCGTGTCGCCGGCTTCTCTGGGTCATCGTCACGTTCCGGGTAATCTGTGAGCACCCCTGCTTCAAAAAGTTCCTGATGCGATGGTTTCCACATCTGACTGCCCGGTGCCGCAAAGGCTTTATTAACGAAAGCCGTGGCAATACCGCGGCTCAACCAGTCCTGTTTGTCCTTCTCGTACTCGGCTCGAAACGCACTGCCTTCTACTCCCGGGAACGAGTATTGATGGAAACCGAGCGCTGCGCCTCTCGCAATGAGGCGCGTGCGGCCGCCGATGAAAGCGAGCGTGCATGCACTGAGACAGCCCGAGGCCGTGTATGTTGTCAATCTTCTGGAGGCGATCAGGTCACGCAGTCTTCGGGCCTCATTAATCCGGCCACCGATGCTGTTAAGATGAATGATGCGAATAGAGCGATTGGCATCAAGCGTCAGACGCACCTGTTCGGTTAGCCCTACGGACATAGGTCCGGTAATCGCGAGTTTAGTGCCATCTCGGGACACACGAAGTTGATAGCTTCCGAGAGCGTCTTTTCCGGCCGCCATAGCAACGTATTCCTTGAACTGCGGTATTCCGACTGAAACAAACTCCATTGATCCGGCCAGCAAACCGAGTATGACCGCCACCCTGGCGAGGTTTCCCCAGAGTTGCGGCCTGCCTTGCTCTATATACCTCGTGGCAGAGCGCCACACACCAACAAACTGCCAGACGGATATCGTCGCCATGGTAAGCCAGAGGCTGATAAGTAAGATCGAGAAGGTTTGAGGGGTCTTAATACCGAGATCAGTCCAGGGTGCTGCCGAGAAGCCAACCATCAGACACAAAGTCATCAGCACGGTGTTGCCCCAGTACGCTAATGGGAGGGTTATTTCTCCTTGCCAATGGCGAACGATGTACCATGCATGGCGCCCCGTGCGTATGTGCCGGGCTTCCTGCGGCGCGTCGTCCGGGAGAAGAGAAGCGTCGGCGTCCTCCGATCTTGATCGACTGCCTCCCTCGCTGTTATTTGTCAGCCAGACTGCCCTCACCCCGATGATCACGCCGGCAAGGGCGAGTACGTAGCAGAGATAAATGACCCCAGTTCCTCCCGATTGCTGCGTGAAGCCGTATAGCGCCAGCGTGAATCCTACGAAGGACAAAGAGGCCGGGCTTTGAGGGAAAATTCTTCTGATGGGTTTCCTGTAAAGGTAGGAGCCGGTCGATAGGGCGAGAAGGAAAGAAAAGATTGCCCCGACAAGATATCCGGTATCATGTTTCACCCAGCAGGAGAGCAGATAGGGTAATCCCCTTAAGAGCAGGATATAACTCGATGCCAATCCGAAGTTTCGTCCCCACCCGCGCTTGTGCCACAATCCGATGCCGCCTATCAGCGAGAAGAGGGGAATCGCACCGTAGATGGAAGGATATTCGAGGCATTGGCCGGACAGCCACACACGGGCGATATCATAAAAGATCCAGAGAGCGTCCAGAATGAAAAATGCAGCAATGATTCGAATGCCGGGATATCGCCCAGGGGGTTTCTCCGCGATAAGTTCTTCTTCGGGCATGCATGCGTGCGTGGTATGGGTGCAGTCTTCCACTGATCACATTATCGGCACCTGAGACTGCTACTTAATCTGTTTGAATTTCTGCAGAAGGCGCGGGTTACTGCCGCGATGAAGAGTGCGCCTGCGCACCGAGAGGTTTCGTTTCAACACCCCACGTGCTCAATCGTTGCGCGACTGCCGCGATGATTGCTTCCAGACGGTCTTGCAGAACGTCCGTTAATTCGATACCAATGTCGATCGATTTTGGCTGGATGCCGACGAGGTAGATTTCGGACGGTAGCGTATCGCTTATCTTTGCGGCAAACAATAGATCGGCGAGCCCCACGTGGTGCACCGAACCTTGTGCGCTCAGAAAGGAAGGGAGCTCATTCCCTTCCATGAGCACAATTTCTCCGGGCGACTCTCCGGCATCGACTGCGTCCACAAAGATCACCCTTTCGTAAAGATCCATTACCGGGAGCAGATCGAGTCCTGCTGTGCCTCCGTCGATCAGATCGATGTGCGGTTGAAAGCGGTACAGCTTCTCCATCGCTTCTATAGTGCGAATGCCGACAGCGTCATCTTGCATGAGGAGGTTGCCCAGCCCGATAACGCAGATCTCATATCGATTTGTATTCATGTGGACGACCCAGCCTTCGGCCGGGTGCCCCGGGCGGCAGCGAGGAGTTGACGCAGGCGTACTGTAAGTACGTCGAGGAGAACGACGCAGCGACAACGAAGGTATGCACGTGAAGACAAATCGATATTATTCTTCACGGCAGGTCTTGTGGCCTGAGAATATCGAACTCATCACGCAGTTATCTTCCACCAGGTCGGTTGTCCAGCCGATGTACATGTGGACGATAGGGAAGACGATCAGGAACCACATGATGAAGTGGTGAACAAGCCGAACCTCCTGGACAGGGAAATAGGGGAGTATCCAGCCGCCCACGATTTTCCAGAAAAGCCCCACGTGACTCTGCGACATCAGCGCAAAGCCGGTCAGTATGGAAACGAGATAACCAAGAAAGAGCACCATATACGATATTCCGGCGAGGACCGAATGGCCCAGGACGAAAGGCGGACGGTCATTCAGAAGGAAATAGAACCGAAGATCGTAGTAAAGTTCCCTGATGCGTTCCCTGTTGTAAGGGATCAGGGCGCTCCAGCGCGCGTACCGGTTGCCCACAAAACCCCAGTAGATCCTGAGCAGGACTCCCATGGCGAAGACATATCCCGCCGAAAAGTGTATCAGCCTCATCCAGCCCATGACGAACTGATTGTTTGGATTGGCGCCGTAGAACAACGGGGATACGCTGTCTATGTACGGGTGACCTATGTAGTAGCCGGTAAAACTCAAAATTATGAGACAGGCTGCATTCACCCAGTGGGACAGGCGGACCGGCAGTTCCCAGATATAAACGTCGGTCAGCTTTAACATCGGTCAGGTTCCCCTTGCCGTTGTTTTGGGCCTTCCCTTCACGTCGGTCACGTGGACCGCGCAGGCCATGCATGGATCAAAGGAATGGACTGTCCTGAGGATCTCGAGCGGTCTGTCCGGATCTGCCACAGGTGTCCCGATGAGCGAGGCTTCTACGGGTCCTCTTATTCCCTTCGCATCCCTCGGAGAGAGATTCCAGGTGGACGGCACAACAGCCTGGTAATTGGTGATCTTTCCGTCCCTGATCCCCACCCAGTGGCCCAGGGCCCCGCGAGGCGCGTCATGGAAGCCGTACCCTTTTGCCTCCTTGGGCCAGGTGCCCGGTTCCCATTTCTCATTCTGACATATGCGGAAATCGCCTTTCTTGATGGTGGAAACAAGCTCTCCTATAAAACCCGGTATCATCTCCGCTATAATCAGTGTTTCTATGGCGCGCGCCGCGACTCGACCCAGTGTCGAAAAAAGCGCATCCGGCGTGATCTGAAGCTTTTGCAGCACCATGTCAACGGTTTCTTTGATTTGTTTGTGGCCTGTCGCGTATGCAACAAGCACGCGAGCAAGGGGACCCACCTCGATCGCCATCTCTTCGTAACGGGGTGTCTTGAGCCAGCTGTACTTCGCCTGCGTGTCGAGATGCTCATACGGAGGCTTGGGTCCGGTATACGCCGGCTTTGTCTCACCATCCCACGGGTGCTTTCCCTTTTGATCGCCGTCTTGATAGTCGTACCATGAGTGGGTCACGTACTCCGCGATCTTCTTCTGATCAACCGGCAGGATCCTGGTCAGATCTCTTTGAAGGATGATCCCTTTCGGCAGTTGAACGTTATCGGTGTTGCTCCGGTTGTCTCTCGGAAACTCGCCGTACGTCATGTAATTGCCGACGCCGCCGCCGTAGCCGGCCCAGTCTTTGTAATAGGAAGCTATGGCAATAACGTCAGGAATGTAGACCTTGCTGACAAAGTCGATGGCCTGTTGTGCGACCTGGGACATGAGCGCAATCGCATCGGCATTGATGGCGTTCTGACTCGCGGGATCGACGGGTCGTGCTATTCCTCCCACGAGGTACGTCTGCAGGTGCGGGTTCTTCGATCCGAGGAGGGCATGCACTTTGACGACGCCTCTTTGCCACTCGAGGGCTTCAAGATAGTGAGCCACGCCGAGCAGATTCACTTCGGGCGGTAGCTTGTATGCGGGATGTCCCCAGTAGCCGTTCGCAAAGGGGCCGAGCTGCCCTGTATCGACCAGGCCCTTCACGCGTTTCTGCACTATCGTGAAAAAGGCGGCGCCTGAGTTCGGCCAGTCTGACAATGACTGAGCAATGGATGCTGTCTTCGCAGGATCCGCCTTTAAGGCGCTTACAATATCGATCCAGTCGAGTCCGTGGAGATGGTAGAAGTGGATCACGTGATCCTGCACGTACTGCACGGCGGCGATGATGTTGCGTATGATGCGCGCATTGTCAGGAATCGTCATACCCAGCGCGTCTTCCACTGCGCGGACAGAGGCAAGCGCGTGAACCGTCGTGCAGACACCGCAGATCCTCTGGCAGAAGAGCCAGGCATCCCTCGGATCGCGGTCCTTGAGCACGATCTCGATGCCTCTGAACATGGTGCTCGACGACCATGCATCAACCACTTTTCCGTTCTCAACCTGTGCCTCGATGCGCAGGTGGCCTTCCAGACGCGTTACAGGATCAATGACTATTCGTGCCATTGCGGACCCTTCCATTCTTTTTTGGGTTGAGCCTTTGTCGGTTCTTTCGCCTCTTCTTTGGGCTTGCGGACCCGCTTGAGCAGCCTTGCTGCGGTGTGGATAAGGATACCGCCCACTGTTGCGGAAGTGACCGCGAGGCCTACTTTGTCCGCGGTTGTTTCCACGGTGATGCCGAAAGGCTGCGGAAGCCTCCTGTAGAAGGGAGTCATCTGATCCCAGAAGTCGGGTGCGGCGCACGCGATGCACCCGTGCCCGGATTGCACGGGCCAGCTGGTGCGCTCATTGTATTTGACGGTGGGACAGTTCTGATAGGCTTCGGGTCCTTTGCACCCCATGTAGTAGAGGCACCAGCCGAGACGATGTCCATCGTCGCCCCATTGCCTTACATACTGTCCTGCATCGAAATGGGAGCGTCTCTCGCAATTGTCATGAATCCTCTTGCCGTAAGCAAAAAGCGGCCGTCCCAGAGCATCCAGCGCAGGAAGTACACCGAATGTGAGATAGTAAACGATCGCGGCAGTTATGTTCTCAGCGTTGACAGGACAGCCGGCGAGATTGATGACGGTTGCTCCGGGCACTGCATCGCGCACGCCCACAGCGCCTGTGGGATTGGGGTGTGCTTTCGGGATGCCTCCGAACGTGGCGCAGGTTCCCATGGCGAAGGTGGCAATGGCGCTCCCGCAGACTTCCCGGACGATATCGACGGAGCTGCGGCCTCCGATACAGCAATAGGCACCGTTTTCTCCGAGAGGAATCGAGCCCTCGACCGCGGCGAAGTAATTCCCTTTGTGATTTTTAAGCACGTCGGCAAGGGACTTCTCAGCCTGTTTGCCGGCCGCAGCCATGATGGTCTCGCTGTAGTCGAGGGAGAGCACGTCAAGGATCAGCTCGCTTGCAGTCGGTTTTGAAGCCCTGAGCAGCGCTTCCGTATCGCCTGTGCAGCTCTGACACTCAATCCAGACAAGGATCGGTTTCTTCTTTGTCTCAAGTGCGTTGGCAATCCTGGGGACGTAGCTTGAAGAGAGCCCGAGCACGGCGGCACAAGCCGTGCAATATTTGAGAAAATCCCTGCGGTTGACACCCCGGTCGAGCAGTTCTGCGAGCAGATTATCAACGGCCATCGACCCTCCTCTCTCAGCTGCCACTGATTGAACTCAATTAAAAAAATATAATGTCGCAGGGGCGGATGCGCAATGGCGCGCGTAAAAATGTTCAGGCAGGCGTTATCAGGAAGGGGCCCTTCGGATCGTGTGAGCTTCTATTTTTTTGGGCCTCAAGCTTGTTGGACGCGGCATAGCAGTAAACGCAACCATGCGTGCAGGTGCTGTACGCTCCTATGTCCTGGCTTTCCACGCAGAGGCAATTTTCCCGCTGGTATTTATCCTTTCTGTCTGATACGTCGATTCCGAAGATTCTTCTTATAAACCTGTCGTCGATGCATGTGCCGTGCGCGACACCTGCATCCGTCAGGTCGAGCTTTTCAGCACAGCTCGTAATCTCGATGGAATGTGCGTGAGCGATCTCGGCCAGTGCAACGGCTATCCTCTGAACCTGCTCTGCGCTCCGCGCGCCGTCATAGAACCTGACGCCTCTTTCTTTTTCGACTCGTTGCAGATTCCGGATGACGCTGCGGTACGGGTGGACGAAACTGATCACGACTCGTCCGGTTGAGCCGCGAAGCCCCCGTACGAGCCTCCGGAACGTGTCGATGATCTTCTGTTCGGGCGTTATATCTGAAAGAATAATGGGGTCGAACCGCCATATCATTTTGTCGGCGCCGATCTTGCCGCTCAAGGTCTTGAAGGCGTGCACCAGTTCGCGCTCGGGAGGAACGAAGGGCTCGATGATTTTCGGATGAGCCGTGAGAGTGAAATGGAAGTAGTACCGGTATCCGCGGCCGTCGAGCTCGTCAAGACAGCCGAGCATCGGCTGCGGGTTCTTGGTCCAGAAGACTATCACGTCGACGTTGTGTGGCGATAGATCGACCCTTTTGACCTGATTCGAATTGAATGGATTCCGGACAAAGCAATAGCCCTCCCTGATCCGGTTCATAAACCATTCAGGGTATAAGGCAGGGATATCGGTCCGTCTGCTGGCGCTTATGATCATGCCGACACTTCCTACTACTAACTTGCGAATTAAGTGGTCATGCTTTGATGTCTTTGTTGTCATTCCGGCGAAGGCCGGAATCCAGATTCTATAAGGATTTCTGGACCCCGGTTTTCACCGGGGTGACGACTTTCAAGAATGCAAGAACTTACGCAAGTTGGTACTACCACCATGCAGACGCTTGTTCAACACGCTGAGGGTCGATCGTATGCTTTAGCTCGCTTCTAAAAAAGCGGCAGCACCTTCGGGGCGCCGGTAAACGAGTAGAGTGTTGCTACCGCGTCAGTGAAATAGAAGGTTATAAAAAGTTCGTCATCCGCGCCTTTGTTATATCTCTTCAGAAGATCCGGGTTCTCCACAAAGACCTGCGCTTTCGAGTCCCGGGTTTCGTCAAAGGCAATCCGCCCTCTCACCCGCAGCCAGGTGCCATCGGCTCCCACCGACGAAATCTCGATGTCCGGGTTCTGGAAGAGCTGCTTGTACACGTCCTTGGTTTTGTTCGTGCAGAAATAGAGCGCGTTATTCCTCTTCATTACGAAGGCGAACGGCCGCACCCTTGCCTTTGATCCTTCCACCGTGGCGATATGAAAAACGCGGTTGGCTTTGAGAAACTCAATAGCTGTATCCATAAGAACCTCCTCAAGAATGTTTTGGTACTGTCAAAATCCGCCCTGGCGGAAACCATTCCTTCGCTCGCTAGGTGCTCCGCCTCATCACCCTTCTAAGGTCTCCTTCCGCTTGCCTGCGGAACTCGCGCACGCCTGCTGAGGTCAGCAGGCTTACCGCTCAGACAGTCCTCGGCATGCGCCTTACAGGGCGCACCGCTCCCTCCGACCATAAGAAGGGTCCCGAGAGGCTCCCGCAATGCTTCGCTCAGGAAAGGTTTCCGCCAGGCGCCGTATGACGTCGCATGGCGGCAGCGCTTTCTTCTTGCTTTTTTCAGCAAGCTATTGCAGGATACTATAGCAGGAGAGATAAATGTGCAAGAGGCTGAGGAGCGTTTCCTTTCATGGTGTCGCGTTAATGTATTTAGGGAAAAAGCCGAAAATTACCTTAGTGGAGGATTTCGAGAAACAATGCCGCATAGCATCAGGGAAAGATGATTAGAGGGATTGTTTCACCCGCTGTAGCAGCGCTATTCTTTGTCTTTCTGAGCTACAATACCGGTACTGACGCGAGTAAGCAGACACGCCTCGAAAACAGCATACCGTCTGAGAACAGCATACTCTTTAAATCGAAAGGCAAGGGCGGTGATGCAATTACGTTCGATATCAGGGATGATATCAGGCGGGGGCAGGAATTCTTAAAGGACAAGATTGCCGGTTACTCAGTGGTGAAGGAGGAAAAGAGGGTAATCGTTTATAACAGGAAGGGCAAAAAGAAAGAGAAGGTCGTGCGGGAAAAAGTCATGAAGCCGAATTTTCTCCTGGCGGTTGAGGACGTCAAGGACAGGAAGATCATGCAGGTACGAATTACCGACAAGGGCTGCGCAACGGAAGGTTTTGAAGTGACGAAGCTCCGGGAGAACGGCGTCGGCTCGAAATTTGAGGTAACGTATCCGGAGAATATGGCTGTCCTGGCGTTACGTACCACCGTCCGATCGGGCAAAAACAGTTTCAGGGAAGTCGTATACACTGCCTACACGCCGGAAATCGACACGTGGCAGGTGCGCAGGGCCGGGCTCGATTACCTGGAGCGGCAGATCGAACTGGCCCGAAGGGACCTCGAAGAGAAAGACGTGAGCCTCAGGGGTTTTAACGGTCTGGACGATGAAGTCCTGCCCACGGAAGTTGCCCTGGTACTTTCGATTATCGAGCATATCGACCCGACGAGGTTTAAGAATTGCCGTGAAGATGACAGGGTAAATCTGGTGCACGAGGTGCTCACTATTGTCGGCGCCAATACGACGAATGCTTATGCTTACAGCAGATCCCCTGCAGGAGCCATGGGCCTTTTTCAGCTGGTTCCCGATACGTACAGACGACTTCGCAACAAGTATGCGCGAGCGGGTCTCATGAAAGATTTTGTTCCGGGTTGCACCGATCATCTCAATGCTGCCAAAGCCTCATTGCTGCTTTTTGATTCTGATCTGGCGGACCTATCCAGAGACCGATTAGCGGCCATAAGAAATAACGCCCGGGCGGCCGGCAAATATCTGGCCGCTGCGTACAATTGCGGCTCCGGACGGGTCGGAAAGTCAGCCAAGAAATGCGGCAGCGAGTGGGCATGTCAGCTGCCGGAAGAAACCAAGACCTACCTGAAGAAGTTTGATGTAGTCTGGGACCTCAGGGAAACGCTCTCTTCGCCGGTTTTTCCTCACTGACCGTGCCATCTCAATCTTGTGTTCGTTGATTTAAACCAATCAACCAATCTAACTAATTAAACCAATTGAACCGAGTAAGCGGCGTGCATTAAATTCTTGACCCCACTCAGCACATCGAGTAGACTCCATCCGGATCGTTCCGCAATGCGTCGCTACCTCGTCTTCATTACCGCCTCTTTAGGCCTTCTCATGTACGCCATCGACAGTACGGTGGTGGCGGTTGCCTTTCCGCGGCTTATAGAGGATCTGGGTACCAATCTCCTCTGGGCGGGATGGACCATCTCCATATATTACATCGGCGTCACGACGGCCATGCCTCTGGCGGGGAATTTGAGCGACAGCTTCGGACGCAAGAAAGTCTTTGTGATCTCGCTTGTAGTCTTCACAATCAGCTCACTCTTATGCGGCCTTGCTCCCAACATCTACACGTTGATACTATGCAGGTTCCTTCAGGGCGTGGGAGGGGCGAGCTTTCTTCCAACTGCATCCGGTATTGCAACGGATCTCTTCCCCGAAAGCCGGGAACGGGTCATAGGATTACTCTCCAGCGTCTTCAACGCGGGAAGTATCATAGGACCGAACCTCGGCGGTTGGATAGTGAGCCGCTATTCCTGGCGTTATGTTTTCTACATCAATCTGCCTATCGGCGTGGGCTTGATCGCTCTGATCATGCTGCTTCTCAAAGGCTCAACGTCGCAAGTCAGGCCGCACATAGATTTGAAAGGCGCCTTCTATTTCAGTGCCGCCGTGCTCTTTCTGATGTTCGGTGTGAATCTCATCGGAGAAAGCTTTGCTTTGCATTCCCTGGTTACTGCCGGAATCCTGCTGTTTCTCAGCCTTTCTCTGGCCTTGCTGTTTCTTCGGCAGGAAAAGAATGAGAGCAGGCCGATTCTCGATCCTGTATTGTTAAAGTCAAGGCCGTTTCTGGCGGCAAATATCGTCAACATGGTTATGGGTGCCGGCTTTTTCGGACTCTTTGCTTCTGTTCCGCTCTATGCAACTTCAGTGCACAGGCTTTCAACCCTGATGAGCGGCATGATACTGACTCCGCGCTCTCTGGGCGTTATTTCTGCTTCGATAGTCACGAGCTTCCTGCTCAAGCGATGGGGTTACCGCCGGCCCCTCATCGTTGGGCTCGGCATCGTCTCCTGTGCAACGATCCTCCTCGCGCCCGTTCTGCCGGTCATCGCAATTATGCAAACGAAATTGGATATTGGCGAAATACTTGCATTCCTGATACTCTTTTGCGGCATCGGTGCAGGCATGGCAAATCCTGCTGCCAACAACGCGTGCATCGAATTGATGCCTGAGAAGGTCGCCACCATTACGGGCCTTCGCGGCATGTTCAGAACGGTTGGAGGAGCCCTCGGTATCTCAGTGATCACGTTTATCCTGCACGTAAGCTCCACTCCGTCGAACGGCTTCAGCGTGATCTTTATCTTGTTCGGCCTCGCGCTCGCGTCCGTTATTCCGCTGGTTTTCCTCATGCCTTCGGGAAGAAGGTCGTGGGCATAAGACTTCTGAGAATAGAAGGGTGCACAGCTTGAAAACCAGATGCAGGTGGGCAGAGAACGATGAGCTTTTGAAAAAGTACCACGACGAGGAGTGGGGCGTCCCGCTCCATGATGACACAAAGCTCTTTGAATTTCTGATTCTGGAAGGGGCCCAGGCAGGATTGAGCTGGCTCACCGTGCTCAGAAAAAGAGAGAACTACAGGCGCGCATTCGATGGGTTCGATGCAGAAAAGATTGCCTTGTATAAAGATGACAGGGTAGGGCGCCTTATGCAGAACGAAGGGATCATCCGTAACAGATTAAAGATTGAGGCCGCTATTCTCAACGCCCGTACATTTCTCAAAATACGCGAGGAGTGGGGGAGCTTCGATGCCTACATCTGGCAATTCACTGAAGGCAAGCCGAAACAAAATTGTTGGAGAACACCGGAAGAGGTTCCGACAAAGACAGCTGAGTCGGATGCCATGAGTAAAGACCTTGTCAAAAGAGGATTTAAATTCGTTGGTAGCACGATCTGCTATGCGTTCATGCAGGCCGTCGGCATGGTGAACGATCACACGATTGATTGCTTCAGGTGTAGTGCGCTGCGACGAGTTATCCGTATGACAAAGAATAAGCTTGCATGAGATATGCGAAATCTTCAGCTTCATGAAACAACTATGAAAGGAGTCTCTCCATGGCACATATGACAAGCGACGAAGAAAAACAGGAAGCGGCCAGAAGAAGTCTCGCCTTTGTTAAAGACGGTGATGTTGTCGGTTTGGGAACGGGTTCAACCGCTTCTCATGCCATCCGTTTTCTCGGAGACCGGGTTCGGCAAGGGCTCAAGATTGTCGGTATCCCAACGTCCGTCCAGTCACGCGATCTCGCTCTGAAGCTCGGCATCCCTCTCACCGATTTCGAGCGGTCTCCCAGTATTGACGTGACGATCGACGGCGCCGACGAGATAAGCCCGGCGCTTGAACTGATCAAAGGCGGAGGCGGCGCCTTGTTGCGGGAAAAGATCGTGGCTTCTGCTTCGCGCATGGTCGTGATCATAGCCGATTCAGCCAAGCAGGTCCCGACACTCGGAAAATTTCCCCTGCCGATCGAAATAATTCCTTTCGCGGAAATGTTGCTGATCAGGCGTATTGAGGCGCTCGGCGCCCGTGCCGTAGTGCGGAAGATTCCTGGCGGTGCGCCGTTTGTGACTGATGAGGGGCACCACATCCTTGACTGCAGCTTTGGAACTATTCCCGATCCCGGGCGGCTGGCCGCGGAACTCGACCGCATGTCCGGAGTAGTGGAGCACGGTCTCTTTATAGGCCTTGCCAGGATTGCCTTGATCGGCAAAGAGATAGAGATTCGAGCGAGCGGACTGGCGGACTAAAGATCAGGCGCCGGTGAAATGGGTCAAGGAATGGAACTTTCCTATCCCCTCCAGTCCACAGCCAATCGCAATGTAATCTCCATCTCCTTTTCGCAGTTTTGTGCAAACGCATCATTCAATTTTATTTACATTTTCCTGCCGTTCTATATAGCACGATCGAGCCCGTACGGATCACGAGGAACACTCCTGTGGACCGGGGCAATCATGGGTTCATCAGCCTTGTGCCTCGCAGTGACAGCACCTGCATTCGGATCATTGGCGCATCGTTATGCACCGAAATCGATCTATATGGCCGGTCTCATCTTCAACCTCCTCACGATCCTTCCGATGGCCTTCACGCAGAATGTTCTGCTGCTTCTCATCCTCCGTATTCTGCAGGGGATCGGCGGGGGGGTATCCACCATCGGGCTCATTATTACTGCGGTCTCTTCTTCTCCCGAGAACAGGGCGTATCACCTCGGCATTTTTCAATCCTGTATGGCGATGGGGCAACTCCTGGGACCTTTCCTCGGGGCGCTCTTCGTGGCCACTTTCGGCTACCAGGGAGCCTTTGCGGCTGCCTGCCTCATGGTATTCGTCTCCGTTGTATGCTGCTGGTTCGCGGTCGTGCCTCTGCCAGTCCTCCCGCCCAGCAATGAGGGCTCTGTGCGGTCTTTCCTTGACAAGCGCGTTATTGCAGGCTGGACGCTCTGCATTGCTGCCACGATCCATCTCATGTTCTCTCCCAGCATCCTTCCCCACATCTTTGGTCATTACGGACTCGGTCAGAATGTGGCCCTGCGCTGGGCAGGTACGGTGGTCATGCTCTACACGGCCACTGCCATGATCGGGACGTACGTGTGGTGCCGCTTGTCGCGGAAGATCAGCACGAGAAAAATGATCCTCCTCCTCGCCTGTTGCGCTATCGTGCTCCAGCTTCTTCCCATGCTTACCAACTCGATGGTCGGCTTCACAGCTGTTATGATGCTTCTGACCAGTGTGGCAGCACCGATCCTGCCTCTCACCATGTCAATGCTGGCAACGGGGCAGAAGGGTAGCGTTATCGGCTTCTTGAATTCGGCCCGTTTTGTTGGTAACGCTCTCGGGCCGATGCTGGCAACATCAGTTCTCGCTTTTTACAATCTTCCCGCGCTTTATCTCGTGATCAGCTGTGCAATGCTTTTCGCTCTGTGGGGTTTCAGGCGGTTCATCAGATGACCCAAAGCAACAGGTCTTGCTAACCTTGCGTAGCGCGTCCAGAAGCCGATGCGAATGCCTCCTGAAACGGGCCACGGTATCCTGTGCGGGATACGGCGACGCACGCTATTGACAATTGACAGGCTATGTAATTAAATAAGCAAAGGGGTTTCAGCAATGCTGATCGAACGCAAACGTAATAAGAAGGGTTTTACCCTTGTCGAACTTCTCGTGGTCATGGCGATCATTGCGCTTCTCGCTGCTCTTGTCGGGCCGAAACTCTTTCCGAAACTGGGAAAGGGTAAACAGTCTGCAGCCAAAGCCCAGATTGAATTGATAGGCCAGGCACTGGATCAACTCAGGCTCGACGTAGGGAGATATCCCACAACCCAGGAAGGTCTGAACGCCCTTATGGTGAATCCGGGAATGGACAATTGGGAAGGGCCATACCTCAAGAAGGCCTTACCGCCGGATCCATGGGGTAAGCCGTACCAGTATATGTGTCCCGGCACTCACGGGGAATATGACATGTTCTCTTACGGACGGGACGGTAATCCTGGAGGTGATGGAGAAGATAAGGACGTCACCAGCTGGGAATAACGGTCACTATTGGAGAGGCTCTTCGTGCAAGCATGTGAACGCAATGGTGATCCATCCGGGAATGTATATATGATCGGCTCATATGATCGTGAGAGGCGAGTCGGCTGCCGAATTCTCATCCTGGCATCGTTCCTGGCCTTTTTCTTCTGGCTGTGCCCGTGCGCACTTCTGGCGCAGAATGCAACGTCAACGGCCGCTCCTCCTGCTCCCCAGCCGTTGATGCAGCCGCAGCCGGCACCGTCAGCAGCGCCTGCGGCCCAGGCGCAAACTCCGTTGCCGGCGCCCGCGCCATCGCCGGTACCATCGACCGTGCCATCGAATGGCACGGCTCCCGCGATGCAGGCGCAACCTAATGGTCAACCAGCTTCAACACCAGAGCAGCCTGTCGTGCCGCCTTCGCCTGTTCCGGCCGCACCGCCTATTGTTTCTCCGCCACCTGTTGCGCCCGTGCAGCAGCCAACGGGACGGCAGCCCGCGCAGCCGCTAATCCAGCAACCGCAAAGAACGGCTCCGCCACAACGGCCGGGTGAACAAGCCATCCCGCAGGCCCAGCCGCCGGTGCAGCAACCTGTGACGCCTCCGGCTCCGATTCGACGCAGCCCTCAGATCCAGGGTGGGGGGCAGTCTATGACCGGTGGACAGTTCAGTTTCAATTTTGATGATGCCGATGTCTTTTCGGTGATTCAGACTATATTCGGCGACGTACTGAGAGTCAACTACGTGGTGGACCCAAAGGTCAAGGGACGCGTGACGTTCAGGTCGGTCGCACCGGTGCCCAGGGAGAACGTGCTGCCTTTGATGGAGGTCATCCTCAGGCTGAACGGCATAGCGGTTGTGGAAGAGGCCGGCCTTTACCGGATAATACCTCTATCTGATCTGGCGCGCGAGCCTTCAGGAGTGGCGTTTGGAAGGGACGCTCAAAAGATTGTCCTTACAGGTAAGGCGCTGCTTCAGGTCGTACCCATCAATTACATGTCGTCCTCGGAAATGGTCAAGCTGGTTACCCCCTTTCTCTCGACCAATGCCGTAGTGGTTGACGTTCCCAAGATCAACTACATCATCGTTGTCGATACGGATGCGAATGTAAAGCGTATCCTCTCTCTCGTGGATATTTTTGATAGCGAGCAGCAGAAGAAAAAAAGGCCTCAGGTCTTCGTATATGCTGTTCAGAATGGAAAATCAAAGGATATTACCCAGCTGCTCCAGCAGATTTTCCTGGGTGCCCGTGCCCCGATCCAGAGCGGCGTCACCACCACCGGTGGGACCACGCCCGGCGTTCCCCAACCGGCTCCGCCCCCGTCGCCGATGTTCGGGGCCACTCCGCAACTCCCCGGTACTCCCGGAAGTGCAACAGTGCTCATCGCACCGGATATCACACGTATCTTCTCTAATGATGTGACCAACTCCATCATGGTGCTCGCCATCCCGGAAGACTACCAGATCATAAAGGAGACGATCGACAGGATCGATATTGTCCCGAGGCAGGTGATCATAGAGGGGCTCATTGCACAGGTTAACCTGACGGACAATTTGAGCCTGGGAGTCGCCTGGGCTCTGAAGACCAACATTATCGGGCTGGACGGGCTCTTGTCGTCCGGCGGTGATTTGCTCGCCGGCATTACCGATCCCACGAAGCCCTCGGGCACGGGCTTCACCTTCATCGGTTCCGACAGTGCGGGCAAGGTGCGGGCGCTCGTCAACGCGCTCGCGACCGAGTCTCGCGGCAAGGTGTTGGCCGCGCCGCACATCCTTGTATCCGATAACCGCGAAGCGAGGATCCAGGTCGGCCAGTCCGTGCCGCTGGTGACGGCCCAGACGTACGGCGCCGTGGGTGTTGCTCCCCAGCAGGTCGTCGAGTACAAAGATATAGGTATTATCCTCAAGGTCAAACCTCAGATAAATGAAGGCGGACTGGTGACCATGGAGCTTCATCAGGAGGTTTCCACATTCACCACTCAAACGCTCTTTTCTGCTTCCACTCAGATCATCATCAACAAGACTGAAGCAACGTCGAGCCTCGTGGTGCAGAGCGGTCAGACGATCGTCATAGGAGGTCTCATTCGGGAGGATACGTCCAAGTCTCTCACTGGAATCCCGTATCTGAGCAAGATTCCCATCGTTGGCTACCTCTTCGGGGCAAAAGAGAAGGATATATCACGTACTGAGATCATCATGCTGCTGACGCCCCGCGTGCTCAGCAACCAAAAGGAAGCAAAGCAGGCGACCTCGGACCTCATCGACAAATTTACCTCATCGGGGAGCGTTAATAAAGAGGAACTGCACTGGGCCAACCCGCCCGAGGGCACGGACATCGAAGGTGTACCGGGACAGATGAGAAGAATGGAACAGGCTGAGTAAACCTGTGATGGCTCACAGTCGCTTTTATTTGATGCCAACCCGAAAACGATAGCCCTCATAACTGAGCACCACGCCTTCAGGGGTGATCTCCTCCAGCTTGACACCGGTTGTCAAGGACTGACCCTCCCGGAGATTCATTTCGTTAATTCTCGTGAATCGTGCCTGTGGCTCGGCAGTGTAATAATGAG
Organism: uncultured delta proteobacterium; assembly: GCA_963825005.1. Taxonomy (GTDB): domain Bacteria; phylum Desulfobacterota; class Syntrophorhabdia; order Syntrophorhabdales; family WCHB1-27; genus JADGQN01. The sequence goes on from CAWGRP010000015.1 coordinate 128,953, forward strand.
CGGATATCTTAAAATCCGGCAAGTTGCTCTTTAACGCCGCAGGGAGCTCTTTGAGTTCGAGAATCCTCCCGTCTTTCGGTGGTCTAACTTTTTGAGATTCAGGCTTCTCCGTGGGAAGAGTCGACGAAGGAACAGGCTCAGATCGTGGTACTGCGGCTTCTTTCTGCCGGTCCACAGGTGTTGCGGCACTGCTCCTCGCAGGGATTGGTTGAGAGGGCTCCTTTACAACCGCAGGCTCTTCTTGCACCGGAGCCTGAGTGGAAGCGACAGCAGATGGGCCGGATGCGACAGGAGGGTTCATCGGCTGCCGGCCCGAAGGGCGAACCCACCACAGCATAACTCCCGCATTCAGAAGAAGGAGGAGAGCAAGAATGGAAAACAACCAGATCGGCCATCTCTTGTGCTCGGAAGCCGGCTCTCCAGTAATCATCAGTAAACGGGAGGCCTGTTGCCGCTGCCGTTTCTGCTCAAGTTTTTTGAGAGCTTCGAAAATATAGGACATGGTTACTTTCCGCCCCGGCTGCCACCGAGCACGGGTCCAGCATTCGCGGCATCGGATAGTCGCATCGTTGTCCACGGGCCTACGATGCCGTCAGGGTCGAGCCCTGCTGTGCGTTGAAATTCCTTGACCTTTCTCACCAGCTCTTCATCATAGACTGCCGTTCGTCGGGCGCGAATTCGCCTGCCCTGAGCGCGCGCCAGGTTACGCTCAACCCACGCCACGAAACTGCCCGATTCTCCCGGTTTTAGTTCGTTCCTGTACTCCGGGGGTGCCTGCCACAGAAGCAGATATTCGCCGGACCAGTATTTCGCCAGTTCACCAGTATGAAGGGTTCTTCTTTGATTGTTAATCAGAACGGACGCTTCTTCGCCCTGAAGCGATGTCAACAGAGCGTAATACTGGCCGCGCTGTCCATCAAGAAGCTTCAGCACCGCCGGTCTGTTGATCGTGCGCAGTTCGCCTATATTGCCGGTTCCCTCTGCGCACTGCAGCCCCTGCTGTCGCGCCTGGTCGCATACATCACGGCTATCCTCAGTGCTATAGTCAAGGTGCCATTCGTTGAAAAGCGCACCATAAGCAAGCTCTCTCGTGTGTGGACCCGGATAGTCGGCCAGGCTCGCTTCTGCTCTACCCGGCTTGGTGGGGAGAGGTTGCTGCACCACGACTCCGGTAGTCGGGCTTCTGCGGGGAATCCCTGTCCCATGTAGGTAATACGCTGTCCCGGAGACAACGACCAGAAGCAGAAGCGCGGCCAGCGCGGTCACTGCCTGACGTCTTTTGCTTTGCGGAACTGCCCTGCCGGATACCTCACGAGCGGCTGTTTTCAATGTTTTTACATCAACCCGGTCTTTCCCTTGCACGTAGGCGCCAAGGAGTGCCCTGTCGCATATCACGTTTATAAGCCTTGGTATTCCCCCGGTCAGTCGGAAAAGGGTCTTGAGAACAGGGAGAGGAAAAAGCTCGCCCCTTACCAGTCCTGCGGTTACCAAACGGTGTTTGACGTACGCGATGAGGTCTTTTCTCGATAAGGGTCCCAGATGATAGCGCGCTGTAATCCGCTGCGAGAGCTGGCGCAACTCCGGCTCCGCCAGCTTCTTCGTGATCTCAGGCTGACCGACCATGATAATCTGGAGCAGTTTTCGCTCGTTGGTCTCAAGATTGGTTAACAGGCGTATCTGCTCGAGAACTTCCGTGCTGAGGTTCTGTGCCTCTTCGACGATGAGCACCGCTCTCCTGCCCCTCGTGTGCACGTCGAGCAGATAATTATTGATGCGAGAGACAAAGAGCTTAACGCTCGTGTTGCCATCAGGGTAGCCGATTCCGAACTCGTCACATATGGTTGCAAGCAGTTCCTGGACTGTTAATTTGGGATTAAGGATCAATGCAACATCCGTGGTGTCCGGTATCTCTTCAAGAAGGCAGCGACAGATCGTCGTCTTGCCGGTTCCGACCTCACCGGTCAGCAGGACAAAACCACCGTCCCTCTCGATTCCGTACAAGAGATGCGCGAGGGCTTCACGATGTCCCCGGCTCATGAAAATATAGTGAGGGTCAGGTGCAATGGAAAAGGGTTCTTCGTTCAGTCCGAAATATTCTTCGTACATGCTACCCCGGTTCTTCTAGATCGTAGTATAAAGAAGGCGAAAAAACAATAAACGGGATCGGGTGAGAAATGCTCACTGTGTCGGTTGGGATGCTGACTGAGCAGGGTTGGTCCTGGTGGGCACCGGCCTTGTCGGCTGTCTCACGGGCTGTGACCCCGCGGCACCAGTGGCAGTTGCGCCAGAGGTCGGTAGTGGCGGCGACAGAGCGCTTACACCGGGTGGCGACGTCGGCATGGTGCCGGGCTGCGGGCCGCCACTGGGCATAGGGGAGGAGGGACGTCCACCCGGCTGCATACCGGGTTGCTGCGTGGGCATCACCGTCGTCCTCGTCTTCTTTGCATCCTGCAGATAGACGACCATCTGTTCCTCGCCGCGCACCAGTACTATCTTGTCCTGCTCCACACTCTTCAAGGTAAAGCCGCTTACAACGTCACCCTGCTTGACGACGGTCTGCCTGTTGCCTCTGCCGGGCGTGGTCTGCGGTGACTTCTTGTCTTCTATGTAGGCGATCCGCACGTTGTCAGCCAGCAGCGTGCCGTAAAGGAAAATTTCCGGTTTCGCCAGAGGTTTGTCGTCCTTATTCTCAGGCGGTATTTTTCTGTCCGGATGGAAGATGTTCTGCTCCGCGACCACGGTATAATCCGACGCGGAAGAGACCTGGTTGGCAGGAGAGGCTTCCTGCTGCGACGTCGATGTCTGCTTGGACACCGCCGGCGGTCTATAGGTTACCTTCGAATTCAAATACGGAAAGAGCAAATAGACAGCAAGAGATGCCACGGCTGCTATGAGCAGCAGATTCAGGACATTCAAGCTCTTGACGAAGTACGTAAAAAAACGCATCTTATTTTCCCCTTGTTATCCCTGATACCTTGAGGCGCACCATGAGTTCTCGCGGCTGGGTGAAGTTCTTGACCCTCGCGTCGAGTTCCCGCACAACAAGATACGGAGTTTGGGTCTCCATGGCGTAAAGCGCATCGCTTAATGACCTCGGATCCGGCACCACCGCATCGATGCTCACACTGACGATCTTGAATTTGCCGAGGTCTTCCGGCTTTTCAACACGCTCGCTCGATATTGTTCCGTTCCTTGACGTAATCATCCCTTTAACGGTCGTCTGTAATGAAGCGGCGGCCAGAGAAAGAGTTTCACCCGAGAGCAGCTTCGGCTCATCAGCCTTTATCGTTTCCTTGAGCTGGACAAGCTTCTTTTCGAGTTCGCCTTTCTTGGAGACAAATGTCATATACTTCTGGAGGCTATTTGTCTTGGACGTCTGCATCTCTTTTACTGAAGCCACTTCGGCTATGATCGCAAGGTACACATATTCGTAAAACGCCAGGCCGGCAAGGACAATCAACACCGGTAGCGCGATGAGAAGACTTTTTTTTCTGTTCATTTTTGTTTGACCTTTCCTTCTGCTTCTTTGCCGGGCACTTCAATCTCCATCTTTATCACGAATCGATCGCTGTTCAGTCGCACGTCCCTGAATGTGGGAGATGCAAACTCCACTTTCTTCAAATAGGGCGATGCCTCTAGTTTTGATAAAAGCTCCGTAGCCGCTGCAGCGTAACCTTCAATCTCAACCGTTGTGTCCGTGATCCGCGCCCGCGTCAGCCATGCGCTCTTTGGAAGAATACCGGTAAGCTCTTTGAGGATCAAAAGCGTCATGGGTCTGTCTTTTTTGAAGCCGTCTATGGTGGAAGCTTCAGTCTCCAAAGCATCGACCTCTTTTTTCAGCGCCTCTACCTTCTTGACCTCGCCGCGTATGCCGGTCACGCGGCGTTCGATCTCTTCGAGTCTCCTCTCCTCCATCTTGAGCGGAGCGATCACGTAAAGGATCCCTAATGCCAGGAGCACCACAACAAGCGCGACCGTAAAGACCAGAGGCGTTGTCTCTTTTTCATGGCGGCCTTTCTTAAGAAGGTTGAAGCCTTTAGCCTGCGGCAGGAGCGACTCCAACATGCTCCCGGCAGCTGCCGCGGGTATACGTCCTGCCGAGAGCGGAAGATTGAGCCTGGCGTTGGCGCCTTCGTATAGATCGATTGCAGACGGCACACGTCCTCTCAACTGTCTGCCAATGTCCCCTTCGGGAGCGCACAACAGGAGCCGTGGTGTTCCGCCCTGCATTGCCGCTGCTACGGCACATCTGTCGATCTCCTTGATCACTGCATCAAGGCCCGGTTGCGGATTGTCGGGATCGATGCTGCCGGCACAGAATGAAGCAAGGCCTTTGTCGAGAACAAGTCCCACCTCATAGGTTCCTGTGCCCAGGTTCGTAAAGATAGCGCTCGACTGCGGGTGACCGTGACTGCAAAAAGTTGCGATGGCCGAAGGGCTGACGGTCACCCTGTTGACCGTGATTCCCTTTTCTCTTATCGCCTCCAGGTACGGATTGATGAGGTCGGCCTTTGCGGCAATGAGCATGATGCTCAGTTTTCCGTTTTCTTCACCGAGGACTCTGAAGTCGTAGAGAGCGTTGCCCGACGTAAATGGAGTCCATCTGTCCAGCTCATACGAGATGACGTCCGCCAGATTCTCCTTGACTGTGTCGGGTAATTCCGTCAATCTCGCTACCGCCCATGTCTTGGGTATGGAGAGCGTCACTTCAGAGCGCAGAGCCTTCAATTCATTCCTGGCAAGGGCCAGCGCAGAGGCGACGTTTGCCGGCGCAGGAAACTTGTTCTCTTCAAAAAGAGTGGTGCGTGCCGCTCTCACTTTTATGCGTGAGAAGAGGCGCGATCCGTATACGATGGAGAGATACCCGGGCTCGATGGAGAGCGCAAGGCAGCGCTTCGGCAGGATTGTCTCATCGCCCAGGCTGAGGAAGAGTATCTTCCGCACAGGTTCGACGATTCGTTTGACCTTCTCTATTGATTCTGAAGAAATGGTAACCAGTTTCTGAAGTGCGATCGACCCGTTCATAGTCCTACCTGTACCTGTACCGGTGCCGGGCTCTTGTAGTAAATATAACGATATCCGGTGTTCCCGTCGAGTGTGACTATTGCCCTGATACCGTAGCCCTGTTGTCCTCCTTCTCTGTTACCTGTAGCCTGGATGCCGAAAACAGTCGATTCGGCGGTAGAGAGAAATGTAGTAGCCACCGGGTCTTTTCCACCAAGCAGCGCAGCTAAATCCTGAACTCCCTGCGTGCCCTGTGTTGTTTGCGTGCCCGTCGTTGCCGGTGTCACCGTTGCCTGCCTCTGCATCATAACCAATTCCACCTTTTCCGGAGTCATGCCCGGAATAGCCATCAAGACTTCTTTAGGAGCTGCATTCACGTTTATAGCATTGCCATTGGAAGCAACAGTGAGAAAGTCGATAATTCCTTTCTTTTTTCCGTCTCCGTAAAGCATGACCGGCGTGACGCCCTTAACAAGCAGGAGCTCCTCGATCGCATCAAAGGGGCCGTTTTTTGCCTTGTAAGGATTCGGCAGCGTCATGTAATACTCGGTCTCAGCGCCGTGCATACGGTGGAGTTCGTCCTCATCCCTCCAATCGAGAATGGAATCGACCACCGTCTCTGCATTCTCCTCCGTATACCCCATGTTAGTCAACAGGTTCTTCAGCACGACACCGGTGCTGTCCGTGAGTGCGTTGAGCGGTATCTTTCCGGACTCGTCAGTGATGCTGAACGTATATTGTCCCTTGTCTATCTTTCCCGAATAGACTGTCCCATCGATATTCACCAGCTGTATCCCTTCGGGTAGTGTGGCTTGCTGCCCTTTATTTGCGTTCCTGTACATAAGCTCCATTATACCTCTTTCTATCCCTGCCTCTGCCAGCAGCCTGTTCGCGACAGTCGCCCTGAATGAGGAGGATGAATACGCCTCAGTGCGCGCCATCAGGGAAAAAGAGAAGACGATCGCAGTGAGCATGGTCAGGGCCCACATAACCATGATAAGAGCAACGCCGTCCTGAGAGGTCACTATCCTGCAGGAGAAAAAACGGTGCCGTTTGTTACTCATAGAATCACGCACCTCCTGTGAGCGGCTTTGCCCTGATCGGAAGAACCATCAGTCGCTCCTTTGACCCGTTGAGGAGGTAGAGCCGTATCTTCGCAGGTATGGTTGTGTCGCTCGTCCAGTCCTGTGCCCATGTCCCGGGTTCTCCGGCCGTCAATCCGTTCTGGAAGTAGCTGAAAGCGATATCATCAAGGCCATCCAGGAGCTTTGTCTGTCTCGAGGCTTCTATACCGACCATGCGTTCTGAGGCAAAGAGCGATAGCTTTCCGGTGCGTGGATCCGGTTCGACTTTGTACGTGACGATCACGTAGCCCTTCTGTCCGCCCCACACGGAATAATTGGTGGAAAACTGAAAAGACCTCCTGTCACCCTTGAAATAGAATTTTGGAGCCCCCTGGATATTCTGACTACCCTGGGCACCCTGAGCTGCTTGACCGCCTGGGATAGTCTGGCCAGGCTGAGCTGTCGGAGTACTCTGGGTGGACTGGGTGGTCTGACCGGGCTGGGCTGTCTGAGTTCCCTTGTTGCCCTGAGAAGCCTGAGTACTCAGTCCATTATCGCTATACGTCCATGGCGCCGCTGATTGGATCTGTGCGTTGATGATCGAGAGAGATGTGGTGAGCCGCTCAAGAGCCTCCACTTTTCTTTCGGCCGTAGCTACCGAGCGTGAGGCGAGCCTCATTGCGCCGGAAATAATCACGATGATGATGACGAGCATGCTGATAGAGATCATGAGCTCGAGCAGCGTGAATCCGGGCGAGAACGCAAAATCCATCTGCTTCGTTGCGCGCCCCGGTCTCCGACGTACGCCAGTACGCCTCCGCTCGCGGTTGAGCGCCTGCACTGGAGATTTTGCGTTCTCGCCCGATGCCCTGAGTTTTCCGCGGCTTGCGCGCCTCCGGGTACCAGTGGGCATTTTGGCCATGGGTGGTGAAGCTTTTTACGTTCTTGCCTTGGTGTTACTGCCGGGTTCATTGTGATTACATCCTTGGTCCTGCGGTGCCAGGTGTCACACCCGGCGTAGGCCCGCCGGTCGGTGCCCCAGCGGGAGCTGCTGTACCGCCCGGGGTCTTGGGCACCATTGCGCCTGCCGTGCCTGTTGTGCCCGGTGCAACTTTGTTGACCAGCTTCATAGTTCTGAGTGTCAGAGTTTTTTCTTTATTCCCTTTGAACCAGCGCGTCGTGAGAGCCACCTGCATGAGCCTCACCTTAAGGTTGTCGGTCCTCTCTTTTAGCGTATCGATGATAGAAATATCCATCCTGTAACCGTCAGGTGTTGCTTCGCTCCATGACGTTTCGGCCAGCTCATCGTTGTCCAGCACCTCCCGCATCTTGGTTTCGGCTTTGATGACGGCAGCCGCGTTGTCCTCTGAGGTTGCGATAGCCCGGAGGCCGGACGAAAAGAGCTGGAGCACAATAGTCACTGCAATGGCAACTATGGAGAGTGAGACGAGCACTTCCAGCAACGTAAACCCACGACGAGAGCCTAAAATTTCCATCTGCGTCGTTGTGCTGCGCCCCGCGACTCTCCGACGTACCTTTAGTACGCCTCCGAGCCTCGCGACTAGCACGCCTACGGGTACCCATGGGTTGCACTTCGCCCATGGGTGGTGAAGAATTTTAGGCTCTCCTCGAGTTTCCATGCTCACTCACTACCCATTATTGATTTCCACTCATCACTATTTACTCGTCACTCGTCACCGTTCTTTTGCCACTGTCACTGCTTCAACATCACCGTTCCCAGAATCGGGTCGGTGACGATGTGCAATATTTTCTTCTTGTTCCACAAATCAATAGCAGCGGCTTCGACGCCACCGGTAGCCTCGAAAAGAATCCGGTATGTTCCCGTCTGCACTTCTCCGAGCAGCGGATCTATCACTTTAATGCCGATCTCCGGCGGAATGCTCCTCGGCGTTCGGCCTTCTATGCCGTACTTTCTTATGTCCAGGTTCACGAGTACCGTCTGCGAGGTGCCGTTGAGCTGTGCGAGGGATCGGGCATGCCTGATGGTCGCCGATAACTCTCTGGCGGTCGCATTAAGCTTCGTGGAAGGCAGGCTGTTGCCAAAAAAGAGCGTGGAGAGGCTGAGAATGATGGCTATGAGGAAAAGCACCATGCTCAATTCGATCAAGGTGAAGCCAGATCAAGCACGGGTCCCGGGTCCCGGGTCCCGGGTCCCGGCTAAAACCCTTCCAAGGTCATGTGTCCGGTCCCGATTGGCAGCGCCACTGCTCATCGCTGTCTCTTTGAACAACTCTATCTCTTTCGCATACTCTTTTGTTCTTACTCTTCATTTAATCCCTTCTCGGGACCCGGGACCCTGGCCCCTGGACCCTGCCTTCTACACCGGTAGATCCATGATACTGTAAACGCCCAGGAGCATGGAGACTACGATAAAGCCTATAATCAGCGCCATTATCAAAATCATCATCGGCTCAAGCAGGCCCATGAAGCGCTTCAATGCCTCCCGTAAACTCTTCTCATAGGTGGCTGCTACCTTAAGGAGCATGATATCTAGCTGTCCGGTCTCCTCCCCGACCTTGATCATGGAGAGAGCGAGCGCCGGAAACACCTTTGCTTCGGAGAGGGGAACGGACAGGCCCTTGCCTTCTTTTGTACCTTTGGACACGGTGTCCAGGGCGGAAGCGATCACCTGGTTGCCCAGGACTTCTTTTGAATTGGTCAGCGCCTGAAGAAGAGGCACCCCGGCCTTGAGGAGGGTGCCTAGAGTCCTGCAAAAACGCGCTGTTTCCAACCGCCTGGTGACATCGCCCACCATGCGGAGCTTCAGACCGTCCCATTGGAATCTGCCTGCTTCGGATTTTATGTAGCTCCTCGCAAAAGCCCAGACTCCGAGCACCGCGAGCAGGGCAATCCACCAGTAAGACTGCAAAGCACTGCTCACCGTCAAGAGAATCTGCGTAGGAAGGGGCAACGCGTTTCCCAGTTCCGCGAATATGACGGAAAATCTCGGGAGGACAAAGGTGAGCATTACGATGATCGAAGCACCGCCGGTCAATACAAGTATCACGGGATAGATCATGGCGGAAACCACGGTGTCCTTCAGTTCCTTTGATGTTTCCAGGAACTCGCCTAATTTATCAAGGACCACATCGAGCACGCCGCCGACTTCACCTGCGCGTATCATGCTTACGTAGAGCTTGGAGAAGACCTTGGGATGGCGCTGCAGCGCGTCCGAAAAGGCGCTTCCCTCTCTGATCGATTTGAGAATCGACAAAACGACACTCTTCATCTCCTTGCTTTCTGATATGTCGGAGAGAATGTTGAGGCTCCTGTCGAGGGGCAACCCAGCGCTCAAGAGCGCCGACATCTCTGTGGTGAATGTCAAGACGCCGCCTTTGGCTGATTTTCGCCAAAGACGCTTCGCACCCTCCTCCTTGGGCGCAGCAATCTTCAACGGGATAACCCCGGTGTTCCTCAGCTTTTCGACAGCGATGCCTACTTCCGGCGCCTCTACGACGCCCTCGACGACGGAACCTTCCATGGTGGTCGCTGTATACGAGAAAATGGGCACTCTCTAAGCCTCCTGAGTCACCCTGAACACCTCGCTCAGGGTGGTTACGCCAGTCTTGATCTTTTCAACGCCGTCTTCAAGCAGCGTTATCATGCCTTCACGCCGGGCTGTTTGGCGCAGCTGGCCCGCGTCGGAAGACTTGAGTATCAGTTTTCGCAGTTCGTCTGTCACCGTCAGCAGCTCGAACAGGCCTGACCTGCCGCGAAATCCGGTCTGGACGCAGTTCTCGCACCCTCTACCCCGGTAGAGGTTAACCGAGTCATAGTTGCCGAGGATCTTCAGCTCTTCTTTGTTTGCCGGTGTCGGATCGATCTCTTTGCACACCGGGCAGATCATCCTGACGAGTCTCTGTGCAAGGATGCCGCGCACCGTTGAAGAGAGAAGGAAGTTTTCGACTCCCATGTCGAGGAGTCGCGTAATGGCGCTCGGAGCATCGTTGGTATGGAGCGTCGAAAAAACAAGGTGACCGGTTAATGCCGACTGGATGGCGATCTCGGCAGTTTCCAAATCCCTGATCTCACCGATCATTATGATGTCCGGGTCCTGGCGCACGATGTGCCGTAGCGTGGTGGCGAAGTTCAATCCGATCTGCGGTTTTACCTGGATCTGGTTTATGCCTTTGAGCTGGTACTCGACAGGATCCTCCACGGTGATGATCTTCTTGTCGGGTCGGTTTATTTTGTCCAGCGCGCCGTACAGCGTGGTCGTCTTACCACTGCCTGTAGGACCGGTCACCAGGATAATCCCGTTCGGCTTCTCGATAAGCTGATGAAACGTAGCGAGCGTGTTTGGCGGAAATCCGAGAATGTCGAGGTCGACCATGATGCCTTCTTTGTCGAGTATCCTCATGACGATGGACTCGCCGTGAACTATGGGGATGGAAGAGACTCTCAGGTCAATCTCACGCTGGCCTACCATGAGCCGTATACGCCCGTCCTGAGGCAGTCTGCGCTCCGCAATATTCAGCTTTGCCATGATCTTGATCCTCGAGACGATCGCAGCCTGCAACTTCTTGGGTATCGATTCTATATCATGCAGCACACCGTCGATGCGATAGCGCACCTTCAGTTCATCGTCGAAGGGCTCCACGTGTATGTCGCTGGCCCTTCCTTCGACCGCTCTGGTGATCAGAAGGTTGACGAGTTTGATAACAGGCGCCTCTGAAGCAAGGTCTTTGAGGTGACCGACGTCGTCCTCGTTCTCACTGACATACTCGAGACCGTCACCATGCATATCTTCGATGATCCGATCTATGTTCTGCGTTTCCTGAATGTAGAACTTGGAAATGAAGTCCTCGATCATTTTCGCGTCGGCAGTGTAGATGACCACCTGGCCCGTAACGGCAACCTGCAGAGCATCAATCGCCTCCCGGTCGTAAGGGTCCACCATGAGCACCTTCAGTACGTTGTTCTTCAGGTCCAGCGGAACAATCTTATTTTCGCGTATGAAGCGGGTCGAGATGCCCTCAAGAATAAAAGGCACCTTTGGAAGATCGTCTTCCTGCAAGCGGGGTATATCAGTTGCCACGTTAAATTCCTCCTCCTGATTACGTATGTAATTTTACCACATCGGAGGGTCTAATGCACCCGGCAAGGGAAGAGCCCTCAAACGAATTGCATAGTAAGGATGTTAGCTAAGATTTAGAAGTGCACATTTTAGGATTTAGAAGCATACCGATTGGGGATTGATAAATTGATGAGGATCACTGCTCGTCAAGCAGCCCTAAGAAAGGCTCCCCGACAGACACAGCTGAAAATCGCTGTGCCTGTCGGGAAAGCCCGGTTACTTATCGGAGCCCGGAAAGGGCTCCTGGTTTTCCATGTTTCCTATCGTCCCATAATCTTCCAGTTCAGGTCGGTCTGGCTGCCTATCAGCGCACCTGAAACGAAGGTCGCGTTGTTCATGTGCCAGATTGCGTTCTGTCCCGTGGAAGTGTTCCTCCAGAGAATATCGGGCTTGCCGTCCTTGTTGAAATCGAACGCACCCACGATGGTCCAGTTCAGATCGGTCTGGCTACTAATCAAGACACCCGAAAGCAAGGCTGTCCCGTTCATGTACCAGATTGCGTTCTGTCCCGTGGTGGTGTTCCTCCAGAGAATATCGGGCTTGCCGTCCGAGTTGAAATCGGCCGTGCCCACAATCTTCCAGTTCAGATCGGTCTGGGGACTGAGCAACACACCGGAGATAAAGGTCGCGTCGTTCATGTTCCAGACTGCGTTCTGTCCCGTGGAAGTGTTCCTCCAGAGAATATCGGGCTTGCCGTCCAAGTTGAAATCGGCCGCACCCACGATGGCCCAGTTCGGATCGGTCATCAAAGGAAGCGTTGCGCCCGAGACGAATGTAGCATTGTTCATGTGCCAGACCGCGTTCTGTCCCGTGGAAGTGTTCCTCCAGAGAAGATCGGGCTTGCCGTCCGAGTTGAAATCACCCGTGCCCACGATGGCCCAGTTCGGATCGGTCATCGAAGGAAGCATCACACCTGCCACGAAGGTCGTGTCGTTCATGTTCCAGACTGCGTTCTGTCCCGTGGAGGTGTTCCTCCAGAGGATATCAGCGTTGGTGTCCGAGTTCCAGTCGCGTCCCTCGATCACCGTGTAGGCCGCTGCCGAGGAGGTCGCGTCCGGTGTTGCGGAGAGCGTATTGGTGCGCACGTCCACTGTCACGCTGTAGGGGCCTGCAACTGTCGAGAGAGGCATAATGTACGTTGCTGTTGTACTGTAGTCCTGCGCGATCGCGGCCGCCCCGCCATTGAAAGACTGGTTGAATCGATACTGGCATACTCCGGCGGCGCAACCCGTAGGGGTCGCCGTAAAGGTAATCGCGGCTCCGTTGACATGCGGGCTCGCCGGGCTCGGCGGGGTGGTGGTCAAATTCACAGCGGTTGCAGCAGGCGGGATGAGGGCAAAGGGCAGAATCGCTGTTGCAAGCGGTAACACTGGCGCCGTCAAGCTGTTTGTAGCGTCAACGGTCAGCGTGTAGAAACCCGCAGGGTATAAAGTTGCGTTGCCTGCCATGGTGCACGTAGTGGTTGTGGAGTAAGTGCAACCAGGTAGCACCGTATTGGTAGTGCCGTTGTTGAGGCTGAACTGGTAGTACGTGGTGCCGGTCAGGGCAGGCGTAGGGGTTCCCGCCGTAAAGGTGACCGCGGTAGCGGTTGTCCAGTGTTGCGGCGGTGGCGTCGCGGACCCTGCAGGGCTGAATGTTGGGGAAGTCATCGTAATGGGGTTAAAGACGATCGGGCGCATCATGTCATTCTCTTCATGCCCGAGAAGGTGGCAATGCCAGACGTACTCCCAGCCATAGTCGGTTACTACGTTGGATATGCCAGCCGGTGTCGGCGTGCCCGGCACAGGAGCCGGCTGTACAAAATTAGCAGTCGAACCCGCGAGCGTTGTCGGGTCCATGAGCCTGCTGCTCCTTGGTATAGCGAAGGGGAGCTGCATCGACTTCGGTTTGACAGCCACGATCAGGTCCGTGAACGGTTCCGACCGGATGGTTTCCCTCCAGCCGAGTTCGTTGGCTTCCGGCGGCAGCATGGTGTTCGTATAATCCACCCGGTTGACTACCTGCAGGTTTGCGAGGTGAAAGTGGACCGCATGGTTGTCGACGCCGAGGTGCGCAATACGGAAGACATAAATCTGGCCGTCGGTCCAGAAATCGGACGGTGGATCAATGTATTGGGCAATACCGGGCACCGCAGGCGCGGGCGCGGTCGGGTCGAGAGGAACGGGCGTGGTGCCGAGCAGGACGTTCATTCTGCCATACTGTACGTCGAAGCCCTCGGTGATGTTCTTCATGCCTATCACCGTGTCATTCACAAGTCTGGCATCGGCTGTTGCCCCTGTGCCGCCGCCGCCGGTAAGGTAGACAAAAGGAGCCTTGGTGTAGCCTGTGCCTGCCGTCGTAACCTGAATATGGGCCACAGCGCCGCAGGTCAGGCCTGACGACGCTACGGCTTGGACGCCACCCGCACCCGGTGCGCCGATGGTGACAGCAGGATTAGTGCCAGCCGTGCATTCCGCGGTATAGCCTGAGCCCGGGTCGACGACCGTGATGGCAGTGACCTGGCCGCCGGATACGCTGGCCACCGCTGTGGCGGTGACGCACGTCGTAGTATTAATGGCGCCGCAGCCTGTTGGCGCGGCGATGGTGACTGCAGGAGGCGTGGTATAGACGGTGCCCGCCGTTGTCACCGTGAAGGCGGTAACGCCATCGAGCGCTGCCGTCGCTGCTGCGCCTGAGCCAACGCCGTTAGCGCTGATAAAACTGACGGTCGGGGCAGTGGTATATCCGGAGCCCCCGAGCGTCGTGATGACCGCGCCAACTCCCTGGGCGGTCCCCAGGAGGTTAACGGTCGCATCTGTGTTATTGACGTAGGTATCGGTGTTCGTAGTGCCAAACGCCGCATTATAGGCTGCCTGCGGCACGATGGGCGGAGCCTGCGTGGCCCTATAGGCTTTCGGCAATGCTGCTTGCAGCGAGGCAACGTCGAAGGCCGCGCTTGGCGTGCCGGATACCCGGATCTGCATGACCGTGCGGGTATTGGGTCCGAAACCGGCTGGGACCGAGGGCGGACCGCCGCTGCCTGTCAAATCCGGACCATTCGTAAAAAGGTCGTAGCGCGGATCAAACAAAGGGCTGGCCGCTGGCGCGTCGTTGTAAAGGATGAGTGTTTGTCCCGCGTAAGCAGAGAGGTCTACAACGATGTCGGCCCGCTCGGCCGGCGTCAGCAAGAGAGCATGTCTGGCGATGCTCAACACGGTCGGGAGTTGGCGACTCTGCTCAAAAACAATGGGCTGCGGCGGAATCACCGCGACCTGCGGCAGAAGGCCGCCTTCATTGCCGATCTGATACATGGTTGGTCCGACCGTTGCAGGATCGGGCACGCCGCCAGTCCGGCCATCCACCGGCCATGTCGCGGCAACCCCGGGAGCCGCCGGTACCATCTTGACCTCTGTCGGGTGAGCCGGGTCGGCAACATAAAGCTGGAGGTTGATTGTCCGGTCGTTGCAGGCATTCAGGATACGGAAGCGAACGGCCGTCGGGGGCAGTGTCACGTACGGATAGGCGGTGCCGTTGACCAGCATCGTATCCATGAACGCTTCGGGAGTGATGGTGGGGCTTGGCAGTGTAGAATTCAGGACCACGGCCGCCGGGTTCAACCAGGGACCATAGTCCCACCTGCCAAAGGGGAGAGCCCCGGACGGATCATAGATATTCTCATTCGGCATATATTCATGCGGAAGCCAGAGCTTGCCGCCTGCCGGAGGAGTCGTCCCTGTGGCCCAGACCCCGGTAGCGCCGACACTGTACCAGCGCGGATCCACAGCCGCTGTCGAGGGGATAGGGGTCGCAGATGAAGGAAATCCTGTGCCCGGAGGCGTTGCGCCGTCGTTCACGAACGTCTTATCCTGGACGACCAGGGGGATTCCATATTTGTACACCCCTCCCAGATTGGGAAGGACCTGCCTGGGGGTCGTGAAAGCACCGGACACATTGGTGCCCGTGATCATGTCATCCTCGACCTGGTCCGTCAACAAATATCCTGCGGCCATGCCCGCATAGACGTTCAGGCGGGTAATGCCGTAGGCGTGGTCGTGGTAGAACATCAGCCGGCCGCTCTGCTGGTTGCTATAGTAGAGCGTCACCATTCCATCATTGGCAGCGGGCGCCGGGATCGATTTGCCCGCTCCTATCATGTCAGGCACGTTCTGGAAACTGGCGCCTTTCTGGTAGAGGGGCTGGCCTGCTACAGCCGGATCGGCAGCGGGGGTCATCCACTGGTGAGGCGTCCCGTCGCTGATCCACGGGGTAGCGCCGCCGTGGAGGTGGGTGGACATGCGGTTCTGGGTGTAGTTTAATCCTGGAACGGGTCCCATACCCGCGCCCATCATGGTGGGGTCCACAGGCAGGAAGAGGTTGCCGGCAGCGCCGGTCGGCAGCTCGTTCTTAAGCAGCACGCGCACAGCCTTGCCGTTCCCGTTCACGGCCGGTGGCTTGGAAGGGTCATATGACCTGGCGATGATGACGGGGTCCCAGGTACTGGTTGACATTCTGTATCCTGGGATCTGTGGCGTTTTCCTGGCGGTAGCCTCTCAGCGTGGTCGCCGGCAGGTCCGTGTGCATCTTCTGGGTGTACTGCGTGGCGCCGATGACATAATAGTCCGAGCCGGGATACGTGGTTGTATCCGGAACGGCGACAGGGATGTACTGACCTAGATTGTTTTCATTACATGTCCCTGTGCCCAGAGGACTGCCCAATGTACATCCAGCCGCGCCGAGACCGGGCAGGCTGTTCACGAACTTCCTGATATTCGGGCTGTAAGCGTAATTGGGCTTTGTGTAATCCACATTCGGGTTAAATCCCGCTGCACCTGCCGGGATCACCTGGGCGCTCGCCTGGTTACCCCAGGAAAGCGCGGCCGCGACCGATAGCACGCAGACCAAAACCAATAACTTCTTTCTATGCACGGTGTGCCTCCTTTAATGTTTGCTCTGAATCGATGTCCTTGTTGGTTTATTGCTCCATTCAACGCTTTGGGTGATATCTTCAAGCCTTTTTCCCAACCCCTTACACCACCACCTCCTTATACTCAAAAATTGTCATCCCGGCAAAACGAGACGGGATGTAACTCCGATCGCTTCCGGATCACTCAATGGCCACCAGCTCAATTTCAAAAATAGTCGTTTCGTTCGGACCGATCTGGCCCGATCCGCGCTGTCCGTAAGCAAGTTCGGGCGGGATGAAGAGTTCCCACTTGGAGCCCAGGGGCATGAGCTTGAGCGCTTCCCTCCAGCCGGGGATCACCTGTGAGACCTTGAAAGCCTCAGGTCCCCCTTTTCGATAGGAGCTCTCGACCTCGGTCCCGTCGATGTGGGTGCCCCGATAATTGCACTCAACGGTGTTTGCATCGGTCGGCTTCTCACCCTTTCCAGCTTTGATAATCATGTACTGCAGGCCGCTGGGAAGGGTCACCACGCCTTCTTTGGTCTTGTTCTGGGCCAGGAACTCCTCGCCTTTCTTCTTGTTATCCTGCTGCGTCATCAGCCGGGCTTCGGTCTGTTTCCTTCTGAGTTCCGATGTGAACATGCCCATGGCTGTTCGCAGATCAGTGTCGCTCAGCAGGAGCCTGTTGCCTGCCTGGACGTCCTTCATACCTCTCATAACGACATCCAGATCCAGATCGATTCCCTGACGCTTCCAATTCCGCACGATCTCGACGCCCATGGCGTAGCTCTCCATGTCCGTCTGGGTCTTGAGAATCTGTGTCTCCTGAGCCCTCGCCGGCGCAATCAAGACAAATGCCCCCAGTACTACGATCGACAATTCGAGCGCCAGGACCGCGTTACGAAGTCTTTCTGGATCATGATGCTTCTGTTGGCAAATTATTGATTAAACACTTTCCCCAATTTTCAATCGGGGCGCGAAAGAACCCCTTCCCCTTGCCGGTAAATTACATTTCTTATGCCATTCGCTCCCATCGCCCGTCTTCGCCCGTTTGCGTTGTAACTTCAGAGGCTTATACGTCGCTCGAGACGCCGTAGGAGTTTCGTGACCGTCCTGTCATACAGTACACATCTCGAATGCAGGACAACATTCCGGATCGTCGTCTCGCACACGCGACAATCTCCAGGCCAACAGGTCTTGTACAGTAAAGCGCCCCAAAGCGTGTATAATAAATTACCCTTTTTTGCCGTTCTGTCAAGGGATCCGGGCAAGCGAGGATAGGGCGGAAATGTACTGCAACACACCTAAATAACTGGTATTTACAGTTGATGAGACTTTGATGCTGCGCTGCGGGTGCGGGCTAAGGAAAGATTTTTAAGTCGCTGAAATAGCGCCAGTTTCAACGTGCTTAGATCTTGAATTCATCCAAGGTCTCAGGGGCGAACAGATCTTCCGGCGTCATCACCCTTGATGAGAGGCCCTGTTCATGGTGATATCGAAGGAATGTCTCAAGCGTCTTCCTGTTCGACTCGACTCCGTACGGCCACCAATCCCTGCCCATGATTCTGGTCACTTCCCCCACGTGTTCATGAACCCAGGGAAACGTTACGGGTGACGACCCTGTGTCGAAGTACTTGGCGGTCACCAGATTCTTGGACTGCCGGAATGCCTTATAGAGAGCCATTGCTGCCCACGGGTTACGCCTGTATATTTCACGTTTCAGGATGATGATGTGCATGATCGGGAATATTCCTGTCTTTATGAAATAGCGCTCTTCGACTTCACGGCAGTTTGAAAAAAGACGCCTGATATGCGGTGAACCCTTCAGAAAGCCGGACGGTGCCCCTGCTGTGACCACGGCATCCAGTTCGCCCTGTTCGAGCATGTTGTTCAATGTCAGGTGTGCGGGTATCGGTTCGATGCGTATATCGGGAGCAAGGTTGATCTCCGCCTTCTCCACCCGACCCGGCATCTCCTGTCCGCCGCTGCGCCATACTATGTCTCCCGGCAACACCCCGTACTCATCCTGAAGAATGCCGCGTACCCAAACTGCTGCGGTTATCTGGTATTCGGGCACTCCTACAATCTTTCCTTTCAGATCCTGCGGAACGGTGATTCCTTTGTGTGTATTGATGTAGAGGGAGGAGTGCCTGAATGCCCTCGACATAAACACGGGGATAGCGATGAAACGTTCATCATTTTGTGAACAGAGCATCGTGTACGTGGAGAGAGAGCATTCGGATATATCGAATTCCGCGTGGCGAAGCTGACGCCAGAACGTCTCCACGCCGTGCAAAGGCAAAAAATTTATATCTATACCTTCAGGTGAAACCATGCCGCTGACAAGCGGCATCACGCGGTCGTAGGGCGAACAGGCAAAACTGAGTAATAATTTTGTCATGTGCTCCTCCTTTTGGAAACATGAAGTCAAGGCCTGACCCCTTGCATCGGATTATATGCCGTAAAGTCTTATGCGGTAAAAGTTCGAAGCGGCAGGCCCGAAGGCGAGTCTACGAAGTGACGGAAGAATTGTCAACGACATTCAAGGCAACCATCGAGTCTTCGGCGGATCACGCGGCGACTCATTACCCGGCTCTCTTCATTCCGTCCACTTTATAAGACCAAGTCCTGTGATAAGCATCGCACATGGAGGGCGCCCGTTTCGTCGTTTCCTGAGAAAAGGCATAAATACAACAACTTGCTAATGAGAGGGGGTGCGGCCGTTTGTGGCATGGTTCTTGTTAGAAAGAAATCCATGAACGAAGTAGTATTTTATATTTCAAGAAGGAATGGCGTAGAGAAGAGGCTCATGGCGGCGGTCGAGAACGCGGCTCCGAAGGCGGCCATAAAAGTTTACCGAACCACTGAGGCCCTGCGGAAGAGACTGCTTCTTGGTGGCAGCAGTGCGCTGGCCGTGGTAGTTCTCGCGTCCACGAAAGAGAGCCTGCTGAGTCTTATGCCGCTTCGAGAATTGCTGTTGGGTTTTCGCGTCATAATGATCCTTCCTGATGCAGATGAAGTGACGTTGGCGGTAGGCTGGGGAATGTGGCCCCGTTTCGTCAGCTATGCGGACAGCGACTTTCACGATGTTGCAGGGGTACTGAAGAAGATCGCCGGCACCGCAACGCACACAAGAAAGACTTCAAGACGATGGGACTCGGTCAGGTAGAAACCGCTGTTGGATCAGACTTTATCCCCGGTGAGAAAGACATCACCATCATTTCGGCAGGTAACACGGCGCCTTTAACTGTGGCAGTCCACACGAACAGACTGTATGAGGCTGCGCTGCTCGCGATCTCCTTCATATTTCTCTTATTGGGTTTGCTGCCCGCCCGGCCGGGAACTGATGTCCGGAAGCTCGGTCAGAAACCCCATTAATCCGGAATCCGGTTTTTAAGAAATCCCGTATTTAAGACCAATCTTGAATCACGGGACACTAAAGTCTCTGCCAAAAAAAGAGCTTTATCTCTCAACTTACCTGAATAACAGGATAATTCGTGCATCCGTCATCCCGAAGTGTGAAGGGCACGATTCTTGATGTATAGAGCAGTTATGGCTGGGGAAAGGGCGATAGTATTTATATCTGATGCTGCACCGTATCCTGATGGGCTTCAGAAAATGGTGGAAAGTCTGAGCGGTTTCACCACCGTTGAAATCGTGCGCTCCTTCGATTACCTCAGAAAGCAGCTTCTTCCGCGGACCAACGGGGCACGCCCGGTACTGATTACTCTGGCGCTGAGCCAGAGCGACCTGGAGAGCTTGCTCGAAGCTTATGACTTGTTCGAGAACACGCGCCTTATTCTGGTTCTTGCGCATGCTGATGCCGAGACTATCGCTCAGGGACATCGCATGCGGCCCCGCTTTATAGGATACCTGGCAAACGGCTTTGGCGAAGTTGAAGACGTGGCCCGGAAGATGCTCCTTGGATCGGATTCCGGTACGTCAATACCCGAGAGGAGGTTACCGGCATGATTACAGTGAGAGAAGAAGTTCTCGATCGAAGTGTAGCTCTTAATCGAAGTGTAGCTATTGATGGTTTAATGAAGTACCTATCGGACATCAACAGATATCCCATGCAGGAATATCTTTCTGAAGTTGACAAGTATCCTATGCTAAGCGAAGAGGAAGAGCAGATGCTTGCCGAGCAGGTTTACGACGGGGACGATGAGGTTGCTCTCGAGAAACTTGTGCTCTCCAATTTACGTCTGGTCGCCAAAATAGCCTTGGAATGCTGCGACGAACTCCCCTGCTTTGATCCTGCAGATGATCAGATTACGGCACTCTATAAGTGGTCCACAGGGGCACAAGCTCCCCTGAAGGCGCTCTCATACAGGCGGGCACTACCCGTTGTTGCGGGTGCATAGCTTCCGACTTGTCTCCATGAAGGGTTATTCAGCCCCGGGCTTATTAGCGGCTGACCGTCTCAGCTGATAGGCGCAGCCCGAAGTAGAGACTTCATACCCCCGGCCAGATCCAAACCTGCTCAAAAATTGTAGCTCTTACAGGAAGATGAGGTATAATAGAACATCAGACTCGACCGGGGTCGGATGACTGTTATATCGAGGCAGGAGGATTGAAGAAGTGGCCGACGTTCTCGTGGTTGATGATGACGAACTGATATGCGATCTGCTCTCAGATATTGCTGGAAAGCTGGGCCACAGGGCAGCCTGCACGTACACGCTCGCGACCGCGCTTGAGGAAGTTTCGTCAAAGAAATACGATGTGGTCTTTCTGGACATCAACATGCCGGATGGCAGCGGACTCGATGCTCTTCCACAGATCGCCCAGGCCGGTTCATCGCCCGAAGTCATAATTATCACCGGACTGGGCGATCCTGATGGCGCAGAGATAGCAATCAGAAACGGCGCCTGGGACTATATTCAGAAATCATCCTCAACCAAAGAGATTTCACTCGCCCTCATCCGCGCGCTTCAATATCGGGAGGAGAAGAAGGCAAGGGCTCCGCTCGCCGTTTTGAAGACAGGCGGTATAGTGGGAAGCAGTGATGAGATCAGGTCCTGTCTCGAAATAATGGCGCAGGCTGCGACCAGCGACGCGAGCGTACTGATCACGGGCGAAACGGGAACCGGTAAAGAGCTGTTTGCTCGTGCTATACACGAGAACAGCTCGAGAGCCAACCACAATTTCGTGGTCGTCGACTGCACAGCCCTGCCCGAGACGCTGGTCGAAAGCGTGCTCTTCGGCTATGAAAAAGGGGCGTTTACGGGCGCTGACAGAAGCCGGGACGGACTCGTCAGACAGGCTCATCGCGGCACGCTCTTTCTGGACGAGATCGGTGAACTTCCCCTTTCGCTTCAGAAGACCTTCCTGAGGGTGCTTCAGGAGCACCGGTTCAGGCCTGTAGGCGGCGAGATTGAAGTTGAGAGTGATTTCAGATTGGTTTCTGCTACGAATCAGAACTGCGACAGGATGGTAGAGACACGACGTTTTCGTACTGATCTTCTCTTTCGCATCAGGACGTTCGCCATAGAATTACCGCCCTTGCGCAGCCGCAGGAAGGACGTTAAAGAACTGGCGATTCATTTCATGACCCGGTTCTGTGACCGGTATCAAATCGGGACGAAGGGATTTTCGCCTGAATTTTTTGACGCTCTCATTGCGTATGACTGGCCCGGAAATGTCCGCGAACTATTGAGTGCGATGGAGTGGGCAATCACCGTCGCCAGGCACGAGCCCACGCTTTTCCCCAAGCATCTTCCCACGGAGATCCGCGTTAAGGTTGCACGTTCTTCGGTGAAGGCACCAACAGGTGCCGGAGCGAACGATCTGACCCAGACTCTTCGACCGATCGAGTCGCATCGGGATCAGATGGAATCGCAGTATCTGCAGGAGTTGGTGGGGGCCACAAAAGGGGACATCAAAGCAGCTTGCCGGCTATCGGGTCTTTCACGCTCACGCCTTTATGCACTTCTCAAGAAGCACAACGTCTCTCTTCCAAGCAAGACGACAGGCGTCTGATTCCGCCCGGTGGGAACCCGGCAGCCCGGCCGCGCAGTCCAGCGTATTGAATAATCCGCTAAACTCTTTCTTGCCCGCGTCGATAATCGGAATAGGAGCACTAGTACTCTCATGGAACCGGAAACGCTTGTACCGGAGGAGATTTCGAAGCGTCAGCCGTCAGCGGTCCATTGCACTATCGTGGAGCTGTTTCCGAATGTGGAGCTGGCTATCGACGAAGGCAAGGGGGTCCTTTACGCCACCGTGTCTGCCGAAGGACGTTACCCGTCAGCCGATGAACTCCTGGAAATTGTACGGGAAGCGAACGTGGATTACTGGGTCGATGAAAAGGCGATTCACACCGAAGCAGCGCGACGCACGTGTGATGTGCCCTTAGCCGTTGCATTTGCGCGGGATGGTGAGGTCGATGTTTTCATCGGTGATAACCAGAAGAAGGCTTACATGGTGTTGAGGTCAGCCTATGGGGGAAAGGATCTGACTCTTGATACGGTGGTGGAGATGCTCGCATCCTACGGTGTGGTGGCCGGTATCGATCGCTGATCTCATTGAGACCGCCCTCGCAGAAGGGAGGTATAGCGAACGTATGCTCTGCGCACAGGCCCAGGAACCGATCCCCGGCCTCGATGCGGAGATCTATCTTAATTTCAAGACCAGGTTTGATACGGAGCCGAGACAGATCGATCACGATAAAGTGGACTTCAGAGAACTCGGACGCTTCGCGACGGTCAGCAAGGGTGACATCGTTGCCAGGAAAAAGCCGGCCACTTCGGGTGAGCCCGGCGTTACTGTTACAGGCAAGCCTATCAACCAGAAACCCGGGAAAGATATCATACTTATCGCCGGTCGTGGTACGCATCTTTCGTACGACACCACGCAGGTCATTGCGGACATGGACGGCCATCCGACGGTTAAAGGAAAGACGTTCTTGGTAGAGCCTGTGTGGGAAGTGCCGGGCGACGTCGATCTGTCCAACGGTAATATACATTTCGCCGGAAGTATTCATATCAGCGGTAACGTCACTTCAGGGTTTGCGGTGACTGCGACTGAGAACGTAGAGATCGATGGTTTTGTCGAAGGGAGTATCATCGAAGCGGGAGGCAGCATTGTTATCAGGGGCGGGGTGCAGGGGAGGGGAACCGCAAAGATCAAGGCCGGCGGCTCAGTGGCAATGCTTTTCGTCGAGCACGCAATTGTGGAGGCAGGCAGAGAGATAGCAGCAGGAGAAGCGTTACACGCGGATCTATCCGCGAAGGAAAAGATTATCCTCAACATAGGAAGGGGGCAGGCTTGCGGCGGAACGTTGCGCGCCGGAAATCGCGTTACGGTTCAGGTGCTCGGTTCGGAACTTGGTGTCCAGACCAAGGTGTCGGTCGGCTACGACCCGCATGTGAAGAGACGGCTGGAGAGTCTGAAAAAGGAGAAAGCAGGTTTGGAAGAATACCTTGCGAAGACTGAGGGCGGGATAGCCGCCCTGGAAGGATGCGTGCAGGAAGGCAGCTTCAGCAGCCGAAGAAGTGAACTCTACAGCAAGCTGCTTGGTATCAAGGAGCAACTCGGAGCTCAGCTGGGAGAGTTGGAGGGAGAACTTGCCGAGTTGGAGTCGGACGTGGATGAGGCGGTAGCCCCGGAGGTAGAAGTGCGTGGAGCCGTCTTCCCGAATAGCACGATCAGCATCAAGGGGACGAGTTTACTGATAAAGGACGAGTGGCACCACGTGCTATTTTACGAGAACGAAGGCCAGATCAAGATCACGCCGATCATGTGAGTAATTAAAAAGTTCGCCTGTTGTATTACCATTCGCGCATAAATACCATGCCCTGTGCCACTTCATGCGCCTTCTCTTTACCGTATAGCAGCTCGACGAGGGTAAGCGAAAACTCGCATGCTGTGCCGGCACCCCGGCTCGTGACACAGTTGCCGTCTACGACAACGGTTTGATCGATGAGCTCCACGTTCGAGACCAGATGCGCAAAGCCTGGATGACAGGTGGCCCGTCGCCCTTCAAGCAGGCCGTGGGGGTAGAGGACCACTGCAGGGGCAGCGCAGATGGCTGCATACAGACGGCCTTGAGTGCGCTGCCGCCGCAACAGTTCAATCAACTCAGGCCGGTCACGCAAATGCTCTGAGCCGGGCATTCCCCCCGGGAGAGCCACGAGATCATAGTCGTCATTGAGACAATCTGCGAGCAAGCGATCGGCAACCAGCTTGATGCCCTTGGAGGCAACCACGTGGATTCCGTCGACTGAGGCAAGAGTGGTGGATGCTCCCGCGCGTCTCAATACGTCGACTATGCAGATAGCCTCCAGTTCCTCGCTGCCATCGGCCACGGCAACTAAAGCAGCTTTTTTCATAATCCCCTCCGTCAGACGTCATGTAACAACATAGTATACCAACGCACTTTCATATAACTTTCAATACCTATATATGCTATACGGTCTTTCCGTACGAGTCTTCACGATTGAGCCCCGGGAACATACGCCATATCATGCGCATCCGTTCGAGCATTTGAATTACATTATACACGGAGATGGTGCCGTGCTGAGGGAGGACGGAACTGAACAGCCCCTTAAGCAGGGTGATTTCGTGTTGGTTCTCCCCGGCGAAAAGCACCAGTACAAGAACGTAGCTGAGGATCAGGCGTTGATCATGATCTGTGCGGTCCCGAAGGAATACGAGTAATCTGGATTTGATATCTGGGTTTGGCCACCGGCAAGAAAAGAGGCCCGGAAAATTTCTTCAATGTTGACTTTCCGAGCCTCCCTGTATACGACGATTCTGACTTGCTCCTTACGTTGCCGCCCCTGCAGCTTGCGAGGCTTGTCTCGCGATTCTGCCTCTTATCAAAGGCCTTAAGACAAAGAAGGCGAGTATCGCGGCAATTGCATCAAATACGGCGGTGATGTAATAGGGAACAACGAACGATCCGGCGAAGTACGCAGCCAGCATTGCAGCACCGAATCCCGCCAGCAGGGAAGAGACCCCTTTCGCTGTATATAACATACCGTAGTTGGCGGTCGCATTCTTGGGACCGAATATGTCACCCGTGATAGCGGAGAACAAAGCATATATCTCGCCCCATGAAAGGAAAACGAAGGGCAGGACGAGGACGAACAATACGGGGCTATTATGGATTTGAGTCATCAGAAAGATGAGAAACGCCTCGACCCCGAAGGCAAGGGTCATGGTATACTCCCTGCCCAGTTTGTCCGAGATCGAACCCCACATGATCCTGGAGAAGGCGTTCGTGATACCGGCCAGGGTAGCCGTAAAGGGAACGATCGCAATACCGAATATTTTTTGATCGAAGACATTGAGCGACTTGGCGATCTGGGACAGATTCCCCGTGGTCATGAGACCCCCTGTGCAGACGAAGAGGAACATGATGTAGAGAAGATAGAATTCAGGCCTCGTAAGGGTTTGGGGCCAGGTATAGTTTACCTTTGATTGGGCAATGGCCTTGGAGACTGTTTTCGAGCGCTCGGCCCACCCTTGAGGTTGCCAGCCTGCAGGGGGGTGACGCAATATAAGCGCACAAGCGAACGCAATGATGCCCTGGGCAACCCCCCAGACAGCCATCGTGTGGGCCCATCCGATACTGGTTATCGTACTTGCAATGGGCAGGAGGGTGAGTGCAGCCCCGCCTCCAAATCCCGCTGCGGTGAGGCCTGCGGCCAACCCCCTTTTATCAGGGAACCACTTAACGGCGTTGGCGACTGTTGAGATGTAGATGATGCCTGCACCGGTACCGGCAATAACACCGTAGTAAATGTAGAGATCGAAAACAGACGTGGCTATGGTTCCGCCAAGCAGCCATCCCACCAGAATGGCGATGGAACCAAGCATCATCAGCTTCCTGATGCCGAACTTGTCAACGAAAATCCCTGCCACGGGAACGGGCCACGTTTCAAAAAGAATGAACATCGAGAATATACCTGCTATCTTCGCATAGGGCACACCCGTGAATGTCTGCTTCATGCCCGGCGTGAACAGGGTGAACGCGTACTGATAGTTTGATATGACGACCATCGCAAGCACGCCTGCTATCAGCTGCATCCAACGGTTTCCCGCAATACTGCCATACATTTTTTTGGCCAGGTCTGTCTCTAATGCGGCTGTAGTTTCGTTAGCCATATCCTTCCTCCTTTCGAAAGATTTAACTTCGTCTCATTTCGAGGAGCCCGGAGTACCCCACGGTATCCGCGAGGCACTCCGGTCCCGACCCTGGAAAAGGCACGTATCTATCGTTACTTGGCTTTTGTCCTCTTCTTCGGTGTAGGCACTGGTGCCTCTACCGCAACCGCTTTGATTCTCTTGATCTTCTCGTCCACAAAGCCCTGCATCTTTGCAATGTGCTCGGCTTTTAGATGGGAGAAGCGACCCTGCCACTTCATATACTCGCTTACTGGTTTGTATTCCTTCGGAATGCGCTGGTACTTGTAAACGCCATCTTCCCATTCATAGAGTGTCCACATGCCCGTGTCAACAGCAAGGCGGCCCATCTCGAGGCTCAGTTTCTCATCGAACTTCCAACCCTTCGGGCACGGGGTAAGCATGTGCAGAAAAGAGGGACCATCCTGGTTGAGCCCTTTTCGGACCTTGTTCATCAGGTCGAGAGGGTAGGCGATCGATGTGGTAGCCACGTACTTGACGAGAGGGTGCCCCCCGATTACCATCTGTGGAGGGTCTTTGGGGAAAAGGGTTTTGCCCTCGGGGATAAGCTTGCCGGGCGGGGTAAAAGTTGTGTTTGCGCCGTATGGGCTTGTCGGCGAAGTCTGGATGCCGGTGTTGGCATATGACTCATTGTCGTAACAGATAAAAAGCACATCATGGCCGCGATACATCAAAGCTGACATTGCCTGGAGACCGATGTCTACCGACCCGCCGTCACCAGCCATTACGATAACGTTGGGGAACGGGCCTTCATACTTCTTCTTCCGCATGAGGACCTTAAACGCGGCCTCGATGCCTGATGCCACCGCGCCGCCATTCGTAATCTGCGAGTGAATCCAGGAAACCGCGTACGGCGTGCACAGGTAACTTGAATTTGCAACGTACATGCAGCCTGTGGGTCCGATGAAAATTGTGTTCTGACCCGCTGCTTTAGCAACGAGACGGTAATTAAGAGCAGGACCGCAGCCGGCACACGTCCGGTGCCCGGGAACGTACATCTCTTCCCTTGGCGCGCCCCGCAAAGACTTGATCGGCTCTAAAATCTGTTTTTTATAATTAAATGCTTGCATAGTTTACACCTCCTTATTGGTCAATCTCTTACGTTTCGTCTTCAAATCCCACCCAGTAGACCTTCTGACGCGTCTTCTTCTCCTCGACCATCTGTTTGAGGATCTTTGCCATGTAGTAAAAGTCCTCCAGGAGAATGACATCACCGCCAAGGCCTGCCATAAAGGATGTGAGCAGCGGTCTTTTATCGAGGTCATAAAGGCTTGCGCTGACCTCGTGGATCAGGTTCCCACCCCGTGTCGCACCGCCGTATGAGGTGCTTGTCTCCACACAGGCCACTGCCTTCGTGTTGGCCAGCGCATCTGCGATCTGCTGCGTCGGCCATGGCCGTATCCAGCGCGGCCGCACCATGCCTGCCTTCAACCCTTGACTCCTCAGGTGACGGATCGCGTTCTTGCACGTATTAGCATGAGCCCCCTGAATGAAGAATGCCACCTCGGCATCATCCATCATGAATTTTTCAAGCCACGGGTCCAGATTCCGTCCGAAAATCCTGTTGTAATCCGCTACCGCCTCTTCTATTACTTTGGGAACTTCCAGAAAAGTTGCGGCCCGCTGAGCGTCCATTGGCGCGCCCTGGTCAGGCCTGATCTGCGGGCCATGCGATACCGGACACGTCGGACTCAACGGATGGGGTGCGGCGTATGGCGGCAGGAACTCGCGCACCTGTGACAGGTCAGGAAGAATGACCTTGTCAGGAATGTGTGACAGGAAATAACCATCCTGACACACAAACTGTGGAAGCATTACGCGCTGATCTTCGCCAACGCGGAAGTTGATCAGTGTGTTGTCAAAAACTTCCTGCGGCGTTGAAGCCCAGCCCATTAACCAGCCTTGATCCCTTGCGGACATGGCGTCGGTATGTTCCGAGCCGAAGTCGCCCGGGGGGTCAAGAGTTCTGTCTGCGATGGCCATCTGGAGCGGGTAACGACCACCGGCCGCCGGGCTGTAGACCTCAAACGCATACGTGACGCCGACACCCGAGCTTCCCGTGTAAGCACGCGCGCCGCAGGCTGAAGCTCCCAGAACGATGGAGACCTGGGCGTGCTCGCCTTCGCCGTGTACAAACTCGCAATCCAGCTCCCCGTTGGCCACCATTTTGGAAAGTTCCATCATGATTGCGGTGTAAGGGCGGATTGGAAATGAAGCAGTAACCTCTATCTCTGCAAATTTAGCTCCCTGTGCTGCTGCTGCGCAGCCGCTGAGCATCTTTTCCTGAGCCATAGTCTCTCCTCCTTAAAAAGGTTTTTCCAAACGATGAACCCCGTCCTCAAAGTCGAGTTCGGGAGCTGAAGAAATCGCATCCGCGGGACATTCGTTGATGCAAATCTGACAGCCTTTGCAAAACTTCCAGTTCCATTCCATCTTATCTTCTTTCTCATTATAGGACCAGCAAGCATCGGGACACGCTGCGTAGCAGGTGAAACAGCGCGTGCATTTCTCGTGATCGATAACCGGCCTGACGATTCTCCAGTTGGAGGTGATGAACAGATCCTGCTGCTTTACGGGAGCCGGAGTGATAGCCCCGAACGGTACTTCTCTGTCTTTTGGTATCTTTATTGCCATAAGTCTCTCCTTTCTAAAGATTTAGTGGTAGCCATATCCACCATGATTCTCACGTACCCCATGAGTATTCAACGCGGGCCTTACGGAACTTCTCAAGCTTTACCTCGTTGTAACCGCGCTCCAGAGCAGCAACGTCGCTCACGATTTTTGCGAGGTTCTCTTTCTTCGCCATACCGGTTACTCTCGCGAGAGCCCCGAGGATCGGAGCAGCAATGCCTGCACCTAAACCGGCCGTGTCTACTCCACCTTCCGAGCCGGAGAAGTCGACCGTGCGGATACCCGATATGCCATCGGCATCAATTGTGGCCACGCAGCCCAGCACATCCGCGTTGGGGATGAACTGGAGCATATAGTCTATCGGCCGGTTGGTGTTGATAAGAAGGAGACCGCCTTCAGGCATTCCCTTCAGTATGTTGATGCCCTTCACAATGGTGGGCTCAACAACGACGACGACATCGGGATGCGCATTGGTGTAAAGATACTTCATCTCGATTTCTTCATCGCTGATACGCGCATACTTCCTGGTGGTCACGAGCACGCGGTCCGGCAGGTCCTCATAGTTGTCAAAGGCCTGCACAAACTTGCCTTCCATTTCGGCCGCCTGCGCAAAGGCGTTGGCAACGTCCCTGGCCTCCTTGTCCATCACCACGCCTCTTGTCCATACGGTAATTTCGGTTATCTTACCCATAAACGGATACCTCCTTCATAATAAGTTGATAGCTCACCTGTTCTCATAAAACTTAAAATCTTCCTTTGCCGTTTCCGTTGCCTTGACCCCCTCCTTTCTTTTTGAATAACGTCTCTTCCACTCCTTCCAGATGACGCAGCATGGCGTTTCGTGCTGCCTGTCCCCTGCCGCTGCTGATAGCCGCGAGAATTTCACGATGGCCTGCAATCGATCTCTGCTTCCTCTCTTCTGTGAGGAGGTATTTGTCGCGCGTCTTGGCAAGGAGGCCCACCAGCGCCGAAAGGAGACGTTCCAGAACCCTGTTTCCTGTCATGCTGGAGAGCGCCTGATGAAAATCTGAATCGCTGTGCAAGAGGATTCCTTCCTTCAGCTCTTTCTCCTGTTGGCCTATAATCTTTTCCAGTTGCGCGATTGCTTCGCGGGTCGCATGTCTGGAAGCCAATTGCGCCACTTCGGGCTCAATAATCTTTCTCAAGGTAAAGATATCGACGATATCATCCCTGTCCTGGAAGAGAGCCACAGCCAAAGGTCTGATAAGAGCATCCTCACTCGAGGCGGTCACGTACGTTCCCTCGCCCTGGCGCCTGTCGACGAGTTGCATCGTCTCCAGTGACAGGATGGCTTCCCTGACGGTAGAGCGGGACACGTGAAAGGCTTCGGAGAGATCTTTCTCATTGGGTAGCTGATCGCCCTTCTTCAATTTTCCTTTTTCGATGACACTCCTGATCTGTTCGACGATCTCCTGGTAGGCACGCCTCTTCTTAACCGCTTTCATCGTCCTCAGCATAGAGAAACCTTCGCTCCCTCCCGGACCCTTTTTATTGCCTCTTTGAAGAGCTCCGCCCCCGATCAGGACTTCGCTTGAATCTTCCTTCATCGGGTTATTGATTATTTCGGTGATAGCCATCATTGCTGCATTCCTGCAGACTGACGCTACTTCGGAGCCGACCATGCCTTCTGTCATTCTTGCCAGCTCAGCCAGATCGACCGTGGCATCCAGCGGTCTGCCTCTCGTGTGAATCCGCAGTATATCGAGCCGTTCGGCTTCTGTCGGCGGAAGGAAGTTGAGTATGTAGTCGAGTCGCCCCGCGTGAGTGAGGGCAGGGTCGAGCAATTCTTCCTTGTTGGTTGCGCCGAGGACAATTACCTCTGAAAGGTCGCTCAGGTTGTCGAGCTCGTTGAAGAACTGGCTCACCATCCGTTCTGTGACAGCCCCGCCTTCGTTGGTTGCGGCTCGAGAAAACCCCAGAGAATCAATCTCATCGAAGAAAAGTATGGAGGGGGCCGATTGTTTCGCCTTCTTAAATATCTCGTGAAGGGTCCTCTCCGACTCACCCAGCCATTTGGAAAAGAGAATCGGTACGCTGACCGAGATAAAATTGAGACCTGTTTGGCCGGCTAGCGCCTTCGCCATCAGTGTTTTACCCGTTCCGGACGGGCCGCTGAAGAGAATACCCTTCGGGGGCGTTACTCTGGCTGAGGCAAACAGGTGCGGATATTTTGTCGGCCAGTCGACGATAGCGGTGAGCGCTTCTTTGATGTAGCCGAGGCCACCTACGTCGTCCCATTTTACCGTGGACCTCTCCGTGTATATCTCGCGAGTCGCAGTGGGCTCTACTTCGCGCAAGCCGTTAAGAAAATCATCCATTGTAATCTTAAGACCATCGTCAGCCGCCACTGCATCGCGGAGGTGGCTCTCTCCTTCCAGGGAAAGGTAACGTCTCAACGCGACCATGCCCGCTTCTTTGCAGAGCACTTCAAGGTCGGCGCCGACAAAAGCGTGGGTGACGGCGGCCAGCCTGTCAAGATC
Organism: uncultured delta proteobacterium; assembly: GCA_963825005.1. GTDB lineage: Bacteria > Desulfobacterota > Syntrophorhabdia > Syntrophorhabdales > WCHB1-27 > JADGQN01. Next base: position 160,282 of record CAWGRP010000015.1, read on the forward strand.
AACATCGGATGCCAGCGGCATGCGGCGGCTATGTATGCCCAGAATGGCACGTCTTCCTTCAACATTAGGGACCGGGATGACGATTTCTCTGTCGAAACGACCGGGCCTTCGCAGCGCAGGATCTATAATCTCCGGCATATTGGTTGCGCCGATGACGATAACGTTGCCGCGCGAAACCACGCCGTCCATCAGGGCAAGAAGCTGCGCCACCACTCTCTTTTCAACATCACCCAGCACCTCTGCCCGCTTTGGCGCAATCGCATCCAGCTCATCAATAAAGATTACACTTGGCGCTTCACGGGCTGCTTCCTCGAAAATTTCACGCAGTCTGGCCTCGCTTTCGCCGTAAAATTTGTGGATGATCTCCGGTCCGTTGACCCTTATAAAATGAAGGTTTGTCTCGCTCGCTATCGCACGGGCGATCAGCGTCTTGCCCGTGCCCGGCGGGCCGTAGAGCAGAACCCCTTTCGGAGCCTCAATACCGAGTTTCTCAAACACATCGCTATAACGCAACGGCAGCTCCACCATCTCGCGGACAAGCCGTAACTGATTTTTAAGGCCGCCTATGTCCTCGTACGAGACGCGGGATGCGGGCTCAAGAGAGAAATCTGGCTTTTTTAAAATGAAGCCGGTCTTCTGATTGATGATCACGCCTCCGGTGGGCGCGGTGGCTTCTATTGAGAAAAGGCGCTCTTTGCCGGCCAGAAAGGGGACATTAATCTTGTCTCCGGCTGTGACGGCCAGCCCCTGGAGAACGCGGGAAAATTGATCGAGTTCCTTTTCTTCGGGCAGGGAAGCTGTCAGATCGAGCGGGGTGACGATGACGGTTATCGCGGTTTTGCGAACTATCTTCCCGACAGTGACCATGGAACCGACGTTCGCCCTTGCATTTTCCCGGACGATACCGTCTATCTGTATCATTTTTTTGCCCTGTAACTCGGGAAGGGTTCCCGTGATGCGGGCCACTGTCGTCTTCTCGCCGGTGATTTCTATTACGTCGCCGAGAACGGCGCCAAGGGATTTTATGTCGTCAGGATCGAGTCGTGCATACCCTTTGCCGACGTCGTCAGCGTACGCCTCAGTAACTCTCAGATCAAGGCTTGATTCCATAAAATAAGGGGGTGTAACGGTCTTGCACTTGTACAGTCATCAGACCATTAGATCATATGGCGATATAGTATCCTGCCATTGTAACGTTGTCAAGAAAAGCGTATTCGGAGTCCGGAAAGCTGATCCAGTCAGGTGTTCCGAGAGCAGCATAAAAGCTGGCTGGGAAAGAAATTCCATGCTATAATCCTGCGGAAGCGGAACACAAGAAAATTATTCCAAACATGGTGAGGAGGGGATTATGAACGATCGAAAGGTGACGAAAGAAGAGCTTCTCGAAAAGGCGAAAAAACCGGCACAGGACTCTTTGAAAATGCACCCGTTTTACAGGGGAAAGATAGAGATCGTCCCTAAGTGCGTCATCAGGGATGTCAATGATTTTGCCATATGGTACACGCCGGGTGTGGCCGAAGCTTGCAAGCAGATCCAGAATGATCCGGAAAAGTCGTACGAGTTTACCAACAGGGCCAACATGATCGGGATCGTCACCAATGGCACCAGGGTTCTTGGTCTGGGCAACATCGGCCCCTTGGCCGCGATGCCGGTTATGGAAGGCAAGGGCCTGCTCTTCAAGTACCTGGGCGGTGTCGATGCTTTCCCGATATGCCTTGATACAAGAGACCCTGACGAATTTATCCGCACGGTCAAGCTCCTGCAGCCTTCCTTCGGCGGCATCAACCTCGAGGATATCGAGAACCCGCAGTGTTTCTACATACTCGACAAGCTGAGGGCAGAGGCAACCATACCCGTCTGGCACGATGACCAGCAGGGAACCGCCGCGGTCACCCTGGCCGCCCTCGTCAACGCACTGAAGGTCGTGAAGAAAAAGATAAACGAAGCGAAGATCACCATGATCGGTATTGGCGCTGCGAACGTCTGCATCACCAAGATCATGATCAAGGCCGGCGTCGATCCGAAAAAACTGATCGTGGTGGACAGCAAAGGCATACTCAACCGGAAGCGGGATGATATCACTCCTGCGCATAAAGAGAAGCTCGAGTTCTGCCGGATCACGAACGCTGAGAACAGAGACGGCGGCATCGAAGAGGCGATGAAGGGGCAGGATGTCGTGATCGCACTGTCGAAGCAGGGGCCAGACACTATTCAAAAATCGTGGGTCTCGGGAATGGCCGATAATGCGGTTGTGATGGTCTGCGCGAATCCGATCCCGGAGATGTGGCCGTGGGACGCCAAGGAGGCAGGCGCCAAAGTTGTCGCCACGGGCAGGAGCGATTTCCCCAACCAGGTGAACAACTCCATCGGATTCCCCGCAATTTTTCGGGGAACGCTGGATGTCATGGCCACGACCATTACCGATGAAATGTGCATCGCAGCGGCCTACGAGCTCGCAAAGTGCGCAGAAGACAAGGGGCTGAGCGAGGATTACATAATGCCCACCATGGATCAGTGGGAAGTCTTTCCGAGAGAGGCGGTTGCTGTGGCAAAGAAGGCCATGGAACAAGGTGTGGCCCGCTTAAAGCTGAGTGAAAAGGAGCTATTCAGTATCGCTGAAAGTAAGATAAGACGCGCCAGGGACGAAGTAGGCCTCCTCATGGAAAAGGGGATCATCCCTCCTTACAAGGAATAGTGAATAGTAAACAGTAACGAGTGACGAGTAACGAGTAAATAATCTAAAGGGGGCGTCTGAAAGGGATAATCGGCTTTATCATAGGCTTGCTTGGCGGTTGTTTCGGCGGCTTGGTCGGCTTCGGCGGCGGCGCTGTCATGATACCGCTTTTGACGTGGCTGGCTAAATTATCGCAGCACAAGGCCCACGGTACCAGCCTTGCCGCCATCATTTTTACTGCTCTTGTGGGAGCCGTGACCTATTTTCTTCATGGAGCAGTCGACTGGAAGGTTGCTGCCATAGTTGCCGCAAGCGCCATTCTCTTTGCACGCTTCGGCGCGTTATATGCGCATTCGCTGCCCGAAAAAAAGCTGAAGAAAGCATTCGGCATTTTTCTGGCGGTCATTTCAATACTGGTTATAGTAAAGGGCCTGCTCCCTTCTGCGGTCCAGCCACCTGGATTCTGGCTGAACTTACTGATCTTCGTCTTAACAGGGGCGGCGACAGGTTTTCTGTCGGGGATGATGGGCGTCGGTGGCGGAACCATTATGATCCCTCCGATGGTGCTGTTGGCGGGCATGTCGCAACATGTTGCGCAGGGGACGTCGCTGCTTGCAATGGTGCCTGTCAGCATAAGCGGAGCATTGACCCACTACCGGTTAGGTAATGTTGAAACGGGGATTATACGTGGTCTTGTCGCCGGCGCGGTGGTTGGTGGTTATCTCGGTGGCACGGCAGCCAACCTCCTGCCTGATTTGTACTTGAAAGTGATTTTCTCCGCGGTCATGGTCTGGTTGGGATTGAAGTATATCAGGGGATGAGACATAGGTGCTGTAATGAGCAGGCTGAAAGAATTGCGCACGCCGGTATTCTGGGCCGAAGGTCACCCCGGCAAGCTGGATCGAGAAGGCTGGAAGATCGAGGTCGAAGGACTCTGTAAAAAGCCGAGAACCTTCAGCTGGCAGGATCTCAGTGCCATGAGCAAGACGATCGCCGATGCCCGCCTGACGAGCGTCACAAGATTCTCTGTGCGCGGCCGTTGGGGTGGCGTAAGAGTCTCGGACATATTGGATTCCGTTGATGCCGATGCCTCGGTGAGATACGTCCGTTTCTGGTCGGTGCGCCGCATATATGATACGTCAGTACCTGTTTCAGTAGCGCTCAAGGATAGAATGCTCCTCGCGTACGAATTCGACGGGGAGTATCTCGACGAGAATTACGGCGGCCCTGTCCGCGTTCTCTGCCCGTATCTGTGGGGTTACAAATCGGCCAAGAGCGTCGTAGGCATCGAATTGATGGATCGTTACGTCCCGGGATACTGGGAGCAACGGGGTTATCCCGATGAGGCCTACATTGAGGCAGGGAAGGTGCGGGACATGAATGAGGGCGGGAGACTGCGGGCCATCCCACCCGGCGAGGTCATCAAATTCCTCGATGAATGACAAGTTGGCTTCATGCGCATACCTTCGTTGTCTTCCTCGTCGCCTTCCTCGACGTACTTATAGTACGCCTTCGTCGACTCCTCGTCGAACGCCTCGGTCTGCATCATGAATCCAACTTGTCACACCGATTTGCCTTCAAGCGTATACCTTCGTTGCCCGTCGTCCTGTTCTGCATCGACGTACTACTGTACGCCTTCGCAGCCCACGACCCAGCCTTTCGGCCGGGTGCCCGGGTGCGCCTCGGTCTGCATCTTGAATGCAAATGGGCATAACAATCCGAAGTTAAGAACTCGGTCTGCATCATGAATCCAACTTGGTACAACAATCCTAAATTGCGATACTTTGTCTTACTGATACTTGCCCTCATACCGCTGTGCTGGCTGGGGATTTCTAACCATGGGTTCTGGGGGACTGACGAGCCGAGAGTGGCGGAGATCGGTCGTGAGATGGCGATCACCGGCAATTGGGCTGTGCCCACTCTGAATGGTAAGCCGTTTCTGGAACAACCACCTTTATACTATGCGGCGCTTGCAGTAACATTCAGGATATTCGGGGTCTCCGATAAAGTTGCCAGGTTTCCGTCCGCTCTTTTTGCAATGGGCGGGGCCGTTGCGCTCTTCTTCCTTGCGACAATGGTTCTCGGGCCGCGAGCAGGTTTTTATTCGGCGTTTGTCATGGCCACGAGTTTCGAATATTTTCAGATCGGCCATTGGGCGCTCGTCGACAGCGCATTAACCTGCTTTGTAATCACGGCGATGGCTCTCTTCATGGCGGGCTATTACTCGCTATCCAGAAAAAGAAAGCTGATCTTCTACGTGCTCTTCTACCTCTCCTGTACGTTCGCTTTTTATTCAAAAGGTTTCGTTGGTGTGGTTATTCCGGGACTGGGGATCATAGTCTTCCTTGTGTTCGAGAGGAACCTGAAAGAATTATTGAGGATGCATCTCTGGTTGGGCATTCTTATTTTTATGGCCCTTGTTCTCCCGTGGTTCCTGGCATTATGGCAACAAGGCGGAGCAGAGCATCTGAGAACAGTACTGGTGGAAAATCATCTTAACCGGTTCATCAAGCCCGGGATTCTCGGCCATGCACAGCCGTTTTACTTTTATCTTCTGGATTTTCCACCGGGCTTTTTCCCCTGGATTATCCTGGCACTGCCGGTTCTCTACCACTCGTTTTCGTGTGCCCGAAAGCTTTCCGAAACATCGCGCAGAGGTCTCGTCTTTGCCATGTGCTGGTTTTTCAGCGGCTTTATCTTCCTGAGCCTCGCTTCCGGCAAGAGGCTGCTCTACACGCTGCCGCTCTTTGCGCCTCTATCGATGCTGACCGCCTTTTTTATTGACCGGGTATCAGCATCCGGGGTCGCAGGAAGATTTGAGAAATTGTTCATCTGGCTGCTCGGGCTCTTTCCTCTCGCAGTGGGCGCCGCAGCCTGGCCTCTCTACATTCATTTTGCGGAGGAAGACCTGTCCCTGGGTCCTCGTCATGTGCCTGCAACGATATTTGTACTCTCTGCAGTGGCGGTGGTCCCTTCGCTTGTGGCGCTCTGGTTCCTTTTTCGCGGGAATGTAAAACGTTTCTGGGTGACCAACAGTGTAACACTGTTTGCATTACTGATCCTTGTACTGACCACGCTGGTGCCGGTCGTTGATACTTACAGAAGCGTTGCCCCTTTTTGCATGAAGGTCAAAAGTATTATAGGTGAGGATAAACCCGTTTACGCCTTTTTCCCTGACGAGAGCCTGAGGGGAGCCATACCTTTTTATACGGGGCGCCATGTCGAAGAAGTGTACAGCCTGGAGCGTGTCAGGGAGATTCTTGACAGGGGGGATCAAGTCTTCTTTGTCGAGCGGGATAGTGGTCGTGGGCTGGAGAAGCTGCTTCTTTCTACCGGCAAGCTCACTGTTATACTGCGCTACGACATGGGAGAAGGACGATCGCTGGTATTGTTGAGGAATAAATGAGGCAGTTGCACGAAAGACGAGACTGGGTCGCTGATTCGGTGATGCGGGATAAAGAAAGGAGAGGAGTTTTGCCTTTCTCAAAAGCAGTTTACCAAGCGAGCCTGACAGGCCTTCAAAAAAAAGTTGCGAATTTTAGCGTAAAATGAGATAATAAGGAGATCCAGGGACTCCTTAGGATTAGGTTCGGATTTCCTGACGTTCTGGAAGGAGTTCTTCTGCTTCAGCAGCTGTTACCGTCGACTTACGATAAAAGGAAAGACCGCCCGGGTGCCGATCATTCAAGGCGGGATGGGTATTGGCGTCTCGCTTTCACCACTCGCTCGCGCTGTTGCGAAAGAAGGTGGGGTAGGCATTGTGTCGAGCGCCTGTCTCGACAGGCTCCTCTCCAGGCGAAACGGCACAAGGCTCAATACGTACGAGGCCACCTTTGAAGAAGTTTCACTCGCCAAGGCTGGAGGTGGCGTTGCGGGAATAAACATCATGGTTGCGTTGGCACGCGACTATGAAAATGCCGTCAAGGGCGCCATCGACGCCGGAGCCGATATGATAATCTCCGGCGGAGGATTGCCTCTTAATCTTCCGCACATCAAAGATCCCGGTGAGACCGCTTTAGTGCCCGTTGTCTCGTCGGCAAGGGCTCTTGAACTGATTTGTAAAAAATGGGAGCGCGCGAGCTACCGCCCTGATGCCGTGGTGCTGGAGGGACCCCTTGCCGGTGGCCATCTGGGATTCACATTCGATCAGATACATATCGAATCCAACAGGCTTGAAAATCTGTTCTTTTCCGTGAAGGAGATGGCAATTAAGTACGGCGGTTTCCCGGTTATAGTGGCAGGAGGCATATATACGCGTGATGATATCCTGAAGTTCCTGCGGCTCGGAGCGGATGGTGTGCAGATGGGAACCCGTTTTCTCGCCACGGATGAAAGCAGTGCCTCGGCGGCTTACAAACAGGCCGTCGTGGATGCCCGGAAAGAAGATATCCTGGTTGCAAGGGAACCCGGTTCCCCGTGCGGCCTGCCTTTTATGGTACTGAGAAAATCGCCCATGTTCCGTTCAGCCCTCGAAGGGCGCAGGAAACCCCACTGCGATAAAGGTTATATACTTGGCAGAAACAAGGAAGGTGTTTTCTCCCGGTGCCCTGCCAGAGATGATAATAAGACCGTTTTTTGCATCTGTAACGGTCTCCTGAGTTCGGCAGGTTATAATCCGTTCTCCGAGGAGCCGCTCTACACGGTGGGCGCAAACGGCTACAGGATTGATAGAATTGTCAGCGTGAAATCGCTGATGCAAGAGTTGACTTTCGAAGCACGTGAGGCTATCCCATCGTCTCTCGTAGCCTGACGCAAACGCCCGTGGGCGCAAGCACCCGTGGGCGCAGGCGCACGCCTCATTGACTTTTCCTCGTAGCCTGACTAGAATCGTCTATTAGAACCTCTGCGCGGTCGTGCGCGCTCACGGTAGCTGAAAAACAATCAGGAAGCAGGATACAAAGCAGATGGTACAGAAGGATTACTACGAGATTCTCGGAGTGCCGCAGGGTGCAACTTTTCAGACCGTAAAGGAGGCGTATCGAAGACTTGCCTTCGAGTATCATCCTGACAGAAATCCAGGAAATGGCTCAGCAGTTGAAAGAATGAAAGAGATCAACGAGGCCTATGCTGTCCTATCGAACGCAGAAAAACGAAGCCGGTACGATCGTTTGAGGCAGGATTATGGCCCTTCCGCACACGATCGCTTCAGACAGGCTTATTCTGATAATGATATTTTTCGTGGCTCTGATATTAACCAGGTTTTTGAGGAAATGGCGAAAGCCTTCGGCTTCAGGGGTTTTGAAGATGTATTCTCGAAGGCCTACGGGCAAGGGTACCGCACCTTTGAGTTTCGCAGGCCCGGCGTCTTCGGCAAGGTGATCATTTTTGGCTCCGGCCATGGAAGTCGTGATGACGCCGAGTTACCTCATGCATCCGGCCTCTCAGGAGTATTCGTGAAACTGGCAGGCTTCGCAGCGCGGAAGATGCTGGGGCTTGGAGCAGAGCCGGGAGAGAGGGATCGATACGATCTTTTGTCTCTTGATTCTAAACTGGCAGAGCGGGGCGGTCAAATAACCTACCGCAGCGCGACTCTTGCCAGGGAGTTGGTTGTCAATGTTCCGTCGGGAACCAAAGACGGACAGATTATGCGCCTCAGGGGTGGAGGCGGGGATGGCGCAGAGGGGCAGCCACCCGGCGACCTCTATCTGAAAGTACAAATCAGGAAATCGCTTTTCGACAAGATAAAGAAATTCGTGCAACTCGGTGACTAACTGAGAGCAGAAGACGGGATGAAGCGATGAAGCGAGGAAGCGGAAAAGCCAAAGTAATTCAGCAATTCTGATACCAGATTTCCGCGCTTTCGACGCTTCAGTCGCGTTGCAGTCGCTACTGCTAGTGCTTCTCACTCCCGGGGAGTGCGGATGATCTCCAATGTTATCCACTTTCTGGAGCATGGCATCTGGGAAGTGCGTCTCAAGAATCTCACTCGCGCAAAAGCATTCCTGATTAAGGACCTGCGGATCCTCATTCTCTCCCTGCGCGGCTTCTTGAGAGACGGCTGTCTTCTCAGAGCATCGGCTTTAACCTACTATTCTCTTCTTTCGATTGTGCCGCTCTTCGCACTTGTGTTCGGGATCGCTAAAGGTTTCGGGCTTGAGGCGTTCATACAGAATCAGATTGTGGAGCTGGCCGAACGCGCCAACTGGCCCACTCACGTTGTGGACCGATACGTCCTCTTTGCGGGTAGACTTTTGGATAGTACGAAGGGAGGGCTTGTCGCAGGTATCGGTGTAGTTCTCCTCCTCTTGACGGCCATCTCAATCATCGGTAATATCGAGGACGCTTTCAACGAGATCTGGGGTGTAAGAAAGGCGCGAAGCCTGATCAGGCGATTCACCGACTACCTGGCGATCATGGTGATAGCGCCGATACTCATCATTATCTCGAGCAGTCTCAACGTGGTGGTGGCGGGCAAAGTGCAGGCCATCGGACAGAAGGTCGTTCTTCTTGAAGCATTGAGCCCCTATATCCTCGTGCTGCTCAAATTTCTCCCTTATGTTTCTATCTGGGTTCTACTCGTTCTGAATTATATTGTTATACCGAACACAAAGGTCCGCCTCAGATCCGCAATTCTCGCAGGTGTTGCCACAGGAACGATCTTTCAAATAGTGGAATGGATTTACATCACCTTTCAAATCGGCGTGTCAAAGTATGGCGCCATTTATGGAAGTTTCGCGGCAATGCCGCTCTTTCTGGCCTGGCTCCAGCTGAGCTGGATGATCGTACTCTTTGGGGCGGAAGTGGCTGTAGCAGACGAGAATTCTGAAACGTACGGCTTCCATCCCGATTTCGAGCACTTAAGTTTTGCCACCAAGAAGCTTCTGGCATTGAAAGTTCTTCACCTTATTGTAAGAAAATTTGTCCAGGGAGAAGGGCCGATCGGCGTAACAGAGATATCGTCGGAGCTTGAGATACCCGTACGCTTTGTGACCGGGTTTCTTCTCGAGTTGATTAATGGCAGGTTAGTCATTGAGACCGCCCGAAACGGCAGCGCGGTCTTGTATCAACCCGCACAGCCCACTGAAAAGATAACTATCCAGTCTGCGCTTGAGGACTACGAACGCCAGGGGCACAACCCTGCCTGTCTTGCCACTGCCGCGGACCAGAAAATAGCATTTTATATCAAAGCGATTGCTGACGAGATCGCGAAGTCCCCCAACAATATCCTCATAAAAGAGATATAGCGCCGATTAATGCGTTTCTCTGGTTCATCTGGTTTCTTTCGTTTCTCTCGTTAAACCAGAGAAACCAGACAAACTAAAGAAACCAGAGAAACTCAGTAGCGCTGTTGGCTGGTGTGCTGTGCCAATTTGCAGTCAAGATGGACGACCCAGCCTTCGGCCGGGTACCCCGGGCGGCAGCGAGGAGCCCCCACCCGCAAGCGGGTACCCGGGCGTACCTGGTGGTACGTCGAGACACCCGCAAGCGAGTACCCGGACGCAGTGACAACGAAGGTATACGCTTGAATGCAAATTGGCATCATGTCCACTGGTCGGTTTGCGGTTGGGGCAACTGATACGTCATCAGCATCCAGATGTACCTGTCAAATCCATCCGGATCGTTGCTCTGCAATTTTTCAATTTCCGGTAGCGTCCTGGTCATCAATCGCTTGTCGTCCAGAACGCTCAACGGGTATGGGACACCGGGCGACGTGCGGCGCAGCAGGGAATAGGCCTGTCTCTCTTTTTTGCTGAGGGCGAGGAACTTGTCAAGCTCTTCCAGCATTGCTTTCTTCTTCTCATCAAGAAATCCGTCGACCTGCATCAGGAGATTAAGGCTGAAATCGGCGCACGAAAAATAGCTGTGCATCTCGCGGAGCGTCGCGACCAGCAGCCGGATCTCCCCGACGATCTCATCATCGGCCATGGGCACAAACGTTCCTTCTTCCACCATGCGCTGCATGGGAGATTGCGGATGCATGGCAAAGGTGCGAACCCTGATGAAGTCGGGCTCGATCGCATTCAACAAACGTGCTGTCTCCACGGCATGCTCCTCGCTCAGCGCACGTCCGCCGACACCCGGCATGATATATTCCGAAAGTGAGATGCCCGAATCCTTGACGCGCTTGCCTCCTTCGACCATTGCTTCCGGGCTTGTTCCTTTCTGTATCAGCTTCAGTACGCGCACAGATCCGCTCTCCATGCCCGTGTGCACCCTGGTGAGGCCAGCCTCTTTGAGCTGCCGGTACTCTTCAACGGTCTTCCGTTTCATCGAATTGGCGCGGGCATAGCTTGTCACACGGTTGATACCCGGAAACTTGACCTTGAGATAATGCAGTATCTCCAGAAGATCGACGGTGGGAAGAATCAGGCTGTCCGCATCCTGAAGAAAAGCGGTCGTCATGCTGCGGCCGTGGGCGCCATAGGCAAGAGCCATATTGTCAATGTCGCTCTTCACTTCTTCCACAGACCGCCTCGAAAATTTGGTGCCCTTGTACGCAGGGCAGAAGATGCACTGGTTCCACGGACAGTTTCTCGTTACACGCACCAGTACACTGGACGCTTCACTCGGGGGTCTGATCACGCCTTGTTCAAATGACATAGACATTCTCCTTTACCAATGAACCGCTGCTATAGATTAATACGGTCTCAACCAAACGGCAAGACGTAACGCATAGCAGGCTGTTCCGGCATACGGAACGACATTTTGCTTGACTCGTTGTCCGGTTTCTCGTTATAACTAGTGACATTAGCGCGGGTGCTAGGTGCTGACCTCTGTTGTTACCGTTTTAGCCCCCTAAGGATAGCAGGTGAATCGTGAGAATCAACATTAAATCTAATTTCGTCGTCCCGGGCCTTGAAGATCGCGAGTACATCGATATCAACCGATCGGAAATCACGTTACGGCAGCTACTCGAGGAATTGCAGCGCATAGCCGGACCATCACCAATAGAATATGTGAGGCCCGGGGCGCGTGTTCTGGATCCCGATGACTGGGAAGTAGATGTAAATAACTTACCCTATCAGAAGTGCGAGCGTGAGCTTGAGACGCCGCTGAAAGAGGGGGATACGATTGTCATAAGGATCATGGCCCTCGGCGGAGGATAGCCAGCCCCTTTCGGTTCGAATTCAATTTCTAATCCGGCTTATCGCTCCATTTGTTGATCTTTTATTCTGTTTTATTTTATTCTTGACACGCCTGATACGTGAGTGCTACCATGAATTTCACTTCATACACAAACTTAGTTTGCATATACAAACCAACGAAGGAAAGCACAATTGGCAAGAGTCAAATCAGCTGATAGAGTCATTCAGATATTCGAAGCTATCGGCTCCAAAAGAAAAGGCGGTATCACGCAGCGCGAGCTTGCAATGGAGCTGGAGATACCGAAGGGGAGCCTTTCCCCACTGCTCTCGAATCTGGTCGACCGCGGTTATCTGGCATTGGACCGATTAAGCAAACTTTACGTGCTTGGCCCCAATCTTGTGGTACTCACGGGACGTTACCTGTCGAGTCTTGAGATAGTTCGGACCGGGCGGCCGGTTCTGCAGGATTTGGTCTCCGAAATTGATGAGGACGCCGAAATAGTTATTATGAAGGGTGACGAAGTTCTTTTTCTGCATAAAGAAGAATGCTCAAAGCCACTCAAATATTCGATAGCCATCGGTGAGCTCGCACCAATCTACGCAACATCTGCCGGCAAGGCGATCCTGGCGCACCTGCACGAAGAGGAGATTGAACGATACCTGACAGAGACAGGTCTGGTTTCGATCACCAAGACGAGCATTACCGACGCCGATGCAATGAGGCGTGAGTTGAAAGAGATTCGCGCCATGGGCATTGCGTATGGACGGGAAGAATTTCACCAGGGCATCTGCGGTATTGCTGCGCCCGTATTCAACCTGTACGGGGATGTAGATGGAGCTGTTGTGGTGACACTTCCGAGCATCCGTTTCAATCGTGAGACAAAGGGTTTTATCGAGCCGCGATTGAAGAAGGGCCGCACAACGAATTTCCCATCATCTCGGCTTTGCGCAAGATGACAGAAAGAGTCTAACGGAAGCGGAACATTAAGGAGGATGTGAATGGAGAAGAACTATTCGGTAGTCGGAAAACCCGTAGAAAGAACAGACGGACGGATAAAGGCAACCGGAGCTGCTAAGTATGCAGCGGATCTCATCGCTCCGGGAATGCTTTACGGAAAACTGCTCAGGAGCCCTCTCGCCCACGCAAAGATTCTCAATATCGATGCGAAGAAGGCGATGAGGTTAAAGGGCGTGAAAGCGGTGATCACCGGAAAAGATTTTCCAGGCATACCGTACGGCACAAGGCCTGATACAAGAGACCAGCTTCCCATGCCCGTCACCAAGGTACATCATTTCGGTGAAGGCGTGGTCGCGGTCGCGGCTGTTGACGAAGATACAGCCGAAGAGGCCCTCGACCTTATCAAGGTAGACTATGAAGCATTGCCCGTTGTCCTGACCGCGGAAGATGCCCTCAGGCCGGGAGCCCCTCTGGTGAATGAGCTTTCAAAGAGCAACGTCGCCTACTTCTCTGATTTTCTTTTCGGTGACATCGAAAAAGGATTCAAAGAAGCCGATTATATCCGCGAGGAAACATTCAGCTCCCAGCGCGTGACGGTCGGTTTCATCGAGCCGCACGCCTGTCTTGCCGAGGTCGATCCGACAGGCAGAGTCCTGTTGCAGGGCTCCAAACAGAGCCCGTACATCACCTGGCGCCACATGTGCCGGGCCCTCGACATCCCCGTGTCGAAGATGAGGATTATCAATCCTTTCGTCGGCGGCGGATTCTCGGGCAAGCATGATCCCTTCGACATAGATTTTGCGACCGTAAAGATGGCCCAATTGACGGGACGGCCCGTTAAAATGGTGTTGAATTATGATGAGGTGCTCGCGGCTTACCGGCAGCGAAACGCCATGAACGCCAAGCTGAAAATGGGCCTCAAGAAGAACGGCCTGATCACGGCGCTCAGGGCGGAGAACGTACTCGAGGGCGGCCCTATCGCAGGTATCGGCCCCTTTAACATTTATTACTTCGGTGCCTTCTTAAACGTTCCGTACAAGATACCGGCCATCGAGTACCATGGGAAACTGACCTATTCGAACAGGGCACCGTGCGGTACAGTGAGGGGGCAGGAGATAGTTCTCGCGCAATACTGCCTTGATTCGATGCTCGGTATTGTGGCCGAGGACCTCGGCGTTGACCAGGTTGAGATCAGGCACATGAATGCAGTCACCAATAACTGGCATGCCGCCAACGGACTGGTAGTTGACGTGTCGGGTCTCCAGGAATGTATAGATAAGTGCGGGAAGAGAATCGGCTGGAAAGAGAGCAGGACATCGAGACCAAAGGGAAGGGGCATCGGCTTCAGCTGCGCGTCGCATCCTTCAGGCGTTCGCCTGGGCGGCCATTTCGGTTCGTCAGTCATGCTGAAGCTTCTGGAAGACGGGAACGTTGTTGTGACCCACGGCGGCACGGAAATCGGACAGGGGTCCAATACTATTTTTTGCCAGATGACGGCGGAGGTCCTCGGGATTCCGTTCGAAAGCGTGATTCAGGGCGTCAGCGATTCAGATACGACTATCTTCGACTCGGGTATGTTCGGCGACCGCTGCACGTACTGGAATGGGAATGCCACCATAGCAGCCGCCAAGGATCTCAAGCGGCAGCTTGCAGAGATAGCGGGGGCAGAGTTGAAGGTCAAGCCGGACGATCTCGAATTCAAGAACAACATGATCTTTCACAAGGAGAGAGCGGACGTCAAGATGGATTTCCTTACCGCGGTCAGGAGAGCCTATTACGAAAAAGGCTCTCCGCTGTACGGCAGGGGCTACTGGGCAGCAACAGACATCGACATCGTTGACTGGAAGACCGGGCGCGGCAATCTTGCGCACGGCCTCGACTTCATAGCTACGGGCATCATGGTGGATGTCGATAGAGAGACAGGAACGGTGACGCTCATTCAGGGTGTAAGCGCTGACGACGCCGGCCAGCCGATACATCCGGTCATGCTGGATGGACAGGTGAACGGCGGCAGCGCACACATGACCGGACACGCGCTGCTTGAGGATTGCCTCCATGATGAAAAGGGACGGCCGCTCAATTACTCGTGGCGTGATTACAAGCAGCCCACTGCCCTGGACACGCCCGAATACATAGTGGAGCATGTCCATACGCACGATCCGTACGGTCCCTTTGGCGCCAAGGGCGCAGGCGAAGCAAGCTCCTGTTCGAGTCTGGCAGCCATTGCCAATGGTATCTATGATGCGGTCGGGGTGAGGATCAAGGACCTGCCCATTACTCCGGAGAAGATTCTTGCAGCGCTGAAGGAAAAGGAGGGCAAGTAATGTTTATCAGAAGACTACCAAAATTCGAACATCATTCAGCCGCATCGGTTGCAGAAGCCCTCGATCTCTTGAAGAAGTACGGCACCAAGGCCAGAATTCTTGCGGGCGGCACCGATCTTCTGCTTGCCATGAAGAAGAGAGCGGTTACGCCTGAATACCTCATAAATGTGAAAAACATCAAAGCCATGAAAGGCATCTCTTACAATGAGAAGAAGGGGCTCAAGATCGGTTCCCTCGTGACCATCGCCGAACTCGAGGGATCGGAACTCGTCAAAGAGAAAGCGCCCGCCCTGTGGGATGCCGCACTGGTCATGGCCTCCCCGCAAGTGAAGACGCTGGCCACAATCGGCGGCAACCTGTGCAGCGCGGTGCCGTCAGCCGACACAGCGCCCCCCTTAATGGCAATGGGCGCGGAAGCCGTGCTCTCAGGGCCAAAGGGAGAGCGCACGATGCTCGTCGAGAAACTGTTCAAAGGTCCCGCGGAATCGAAGGTGGCCAGAAACGAGATCTTGACGCACATCCTGATCCCCAAACAGCCACCCAAAAGCGCAACGTGCTATCTCAAGCTGATGCGCCGGGCAGCGCTTGATCTTGCCCTGGTTGGTGTGGCTGCGTACGTCAGTCTGGACAAGGACAACACGACCGCTAAAGAAGTTCGTATAGCGCTGGGCGCTGTAGCTCCGACTCCTGTAAGGGCGCCCATGGCGGAGAAGCTGCTGACCGGTAAAGAAGTCACCGAGGCGCTCGCAGATGAAGCCGGTAAAGTGGCTGTCACACTCTGCGCCCCGATTACCGATCTTCGGGCCACGCTCGGCTACCGCTGCGATATGATTGAGGTGCTCACCAGGCGAGCAGTCATGAAAGCCCTGGGTCGGATCAAGAAGTAGCTTGCAAGCCTGCCAGCCAAGACAGAAGCGTTGGCACGAATAACAAAGAACGAGAGGGAGGGACATGAAAAATAAAGTTGAAATCACACTCAAGGTGAATGGAGAAGAATACGAGCTCGAGATCGAGCCGCACAGGACTCTGGTTGAAGTCCTTCGCGAGACTCTCGGCTTTACCGGGACAAAGAAATCGTGTAACGAGGGAGAGTGCGGCGCCTGTACGGTCATCATGGACGGCAAACCCGTAGCATCGTGCCTGGTGCTCGCCGTGGACTCTCAAGGCAAGGAGATTGTCACGATTGAGGGGCTGGCGAAGGGCGAGAACCTCCACCCGCTCCAGGTACAATTTGTGAGAAAGGGTGGTATCCAGTGCGGCTTTTGTACGCCCGGCATGATCATGTCCGCGAAAGCGCTCCTGGATAAGAACCCCAAGCCTACCGCGCTGGACGTGAGAAAAGCGATTTCGGGCAATTTGTGCAGGTGCACGGGGTACCAGCAGATAGTGGATGCGGTTATGAGCGCAGCGGAAGAAATGCAGAAGTAGAACAGGTTGTCAAGAGTCCATCTGCTTCGTTGCCTGGTTCCGTGAAGCTGCGACGTACCACCAGGTACGCCTTACGCTCCCAGTGGCTTGAGCGCCTCGCATCTGGAGTTTTTACTTTGCCGCATGAACCTAAAGTCTAGACCTAGTTGCACCATCCTGATCAGTGTGAGGGAGGGTCACATGCTAGAAGGATTCGTTCCGTTCCCTGAAGAATTTGCGAAGAAATATAAAGAGAAGGGTTATTGGGTTGGGAAAACGCTCGGGGAAGAATTCGACGAGGCAGTGGCCAGGTACGGTGATAGCGTAGCTTTAGTCTGTAACGGCCAGTACGTGACGTATAGAGAGCTCGGCAGGCGCGCAACCAGGCTTGCGCTCCACTTTATCGATAAGGGCTTGCGGCCGTACGACAAGATGATCATGCAGCTTCCCAATGAACTTGAATTCGCTTATGTCTATTTTGCTGCTGTAAAGATCGGTGTGATTCCCATCATGGCTCTTCCCTTTCACCGCGACGCTGAGATTGGTTTTTTTGCCCAGTTTACAAAGGCCAAAGCCCACGTGATTCCATCGGCGTTTAAAGATTTCTCACACCAGGAGATGTCCCGCGAGATCCGCAAAAAGACACCGACCATGGAACTCACGTTTGTCTCCGGTCAGAAGGTCGATAAGGATTTCATTTCGATCTCGTCGCTGCTCGCCGACAAGATCGAGGAGCGGACACCCGCAGATTCGCTCAAGAAGTATCGCCCCGATCCCATGGAGCCGGGTGTATTCCAGTTGTCGGGCGGAACAACAGGCGTGCCGAAGATCATTCCACGGACGCACAACGATTACGCACTCATGTGCAAACGCGCCGGAGAAATAGTTCGCATTTCGAAGGAATCGGTTATGGGCATCGCTATTCCGGTAAATCATAACTTTGCACTCTGTTCTCCCGGACTGCAAGGTGTACTCTACCGCGGTGGAAAGGTTGTACTGATCCCCTCGCCACGGACCGACGTGGTCTTTGACGCGATACAGAAAGAGAAGATAACCATCATGCCTACGCCCCCGGCTTTGCTGATCAGGTGGATGGAGGCGCCCGAGCTCAAGAAATTTGATCTGAGTTCACTTGAGGCTGTGCTCGCAGGAGGGGCACGGTTGAATGCTGAGGCGGCAAAGAAGATCAAGCCGATACTGGGCTGTGATTATCACCAGAATCTTGGCATGTCCGAAGGCATGCTTTTCTGGACGGAACGCGGCGATTCGGAAGAACTGCTCCTCAACACCCAGGGAGCGCCTATGTTCGAGGAGGACGAGTTGCGGGTTGTAGACGAACTCGAGAAGGAGGTTCAATACGGCGCGCCCGGGGAACTGCTGGTGCGGGGTCCCACAACGATCAGAGGCTATTTCAATTCGCCGGAATATAACAGGAAGGCATTTACCGCGGATGGTTTTTATCGCACAGGCGACGTTGTGAAGATGTACAAAGGCAGATATATCAGCGTGGAGGGCAGGATAAAAGACACGATCAACCGTGGTGGAGAAAAAATAAGTGCCGAAGAGGTTGAGAATCACATCCTTGCCCACCCGAAGGTGGAGAATTGCGCCTACGTGGCTATGCCGGACCGCATACTTGGAGAAAAGGGATGCGCCTTTGTCCTGACCAAGGGAGGTCAAGGCCTGACCCTTGACGAGCTGTGCAGTTTCCTCAAAGACGAACGAAACATCGCGGTCATCAAACTTCCCGAGCGCCTGGAGCTGGTTGCCTCCTTCCCTATGACCGAGGTGGGCAAGATAGATAAGAAGGCTCTGCGCCAGATTATCAGCGAGAAGCTTGAGAAGGAAAACCGCGGGTAATCAAAAGGCCTTTTCTCCCCTGTGGGGAAATTTTTTCCTCCATCAGCCATCCAAATAGTTCTCGATTGTGAGAAGAGGAGGACGCGTACCATAACGCGTGTCTCCGTCTAAAACCGCTCCTGTGGCCGTCCCACACCCTCCAGTGCAATCGACTACCTTCTTCATTCATTCTTGGCACACGCCTTGCTCAACAGTTGGAGCAGTAGAACTCTCGACCTTACCCGAAACGGGGGAGAAGAATAAGGGCTATGTAAGAGGTCAGGAATGAGCGGCGTATACCGATTTGCATTTAGAAAAGAGAGCGAGGCGACCAGGAGGATAGCGACGGAGGCGTACTATTAGTACGTCGGAGTCGTGCCGACGCAACACCCACGCCATTGGCGGGGTACCCGGAAGCTATATGAATGAAGGCAACTCGGTATTAGGGAAGCTTAAGTAACTGATGTCAGAAGCGATAAAAAGTAAAAGTGCAGGGGGTGAATACGTCATGCCTGAGCTGTTGAAAAGGAGGTTTGATCCGGTATCCAGGTTGCGGAAGGGTCTGATAATCTGGTCCGTCTTTGTTGTCGCCCTGCTGCTGATGCTGTGTGGAAACCTCAAAGGCAGTAACGAAATTGCGGATACAAATACATCCGGGCCCGCCAGTTTCTTCGGCGAGATCAGCCAAGGCCTTAAAATTGAAATGAAACTTTACCGGGATGGGTCCAACCTTCACGGGGCGTACATGTATGAACTTTTTGGACGCCAAATCGAACTGAGAGGAACGATTGACGAGCATGGTGAGATAGCGCTGCAGGAGCTTGTCAAGGGTAAGGTGACCGGAAATTTCGATGGAAGATTTGTTTCAAAGGATCGCATCGAAGGTCGCTGGTACAAAAAAGCAGGGGATAGAGGACGAAGTTTTTACCTCGTCGGCTCGGGTGCCCCGCTGGGCGCAGCGCAGGTAACGGCCAGCTCAAAACCGGCCAGGGAAGATCGCGAGGTCGCGCCGGCCGCCAAACCCGCCCCTATGGCAACTGAGGCTCGTCCGCCAAAACGGTCAAACGCGACCCAGGCAATACGGCCTGCAATGAAAGAAGCGGCGGCACAGCCTCTTGCAGCCAGACCGGAGGCCAAAGCTCAGTATGCGGAGCGCGTCCCTGCTGCTCAGCAGTTACCTCAGAAGGAGGTACAACAGCCGCTTCCAAAGGTGGCCGAACAGCTACCTCAGAAGGCAGTCCAACAACCGCTTGCAAACGCAGCCCAACAGCCGGCGCCGAAGATCGAACCCATGAGAATCGAAACGACCCAGGCACCCGCTGCCGGACAGGTGGCCTCGCGCCCCGCAGTCGAGGAAGATTCTCCTGAGCCAGTCATGAAATCGGAAGCGCGGCCCGAGGAGAAGGGGCCCGTTGTGGGCAAATCAATACAACCGGTGCATAAGAAAGGCTTTAAGATGTGGGCGCTTCTCACCGAGCTTTTGAATATGAAGGTGGGAGGAGCGATCGGCGGCATTCTTTTATTGGGCGGTGGGCTTGCGTGGCTGGCAGTGGTAGCCGGCGGTGCAGCGGCCTTCCGGGAAAACAGCGCCCTTTTCCGTCAAGTACATGCGATGGGCATTTCATTCCTCCCGGGGATTGTTCTGCTGGCATTAGGAGTAGGAGCAGTATTAGCAGTCTTCGTCGAATGACGCTATGGGACGTCGCTTTTTGCGCCTCCCTTCGTTGCCCTTCGGCCCGGTCCACCTCGACGTACCCCAGGTACGCCTTCGGTAGCCCAGCCCTCGGAGCGCCTCGGTATCCATCAAAAATCCACCCCGCATGCCCGCATTTACCGCCATAAATCTCCGCTTGCTGACCTGACGCTTCGGTAGTCCAGGCCTCGGCGCGCCTCGGTATGCATCAAAAATCAATTCGGCATATACATTACGCCGACTAGCCATCTGTCGGTATGCCGCGCGGAGCGCCTCGGTATGCATCAAAAATCAAGCTGTCATTTCTCGCAATTCAATAGTGCATTTCAAATAACAATAGAAGCTGCTTTTTGCGCCTCCCTTCGTTGCCCTTTGGCCTGTTCCACCTCGACGTACCGCGAGGTACGCCTTCGGCGGACCAGGCCTCGGAGCGCCTCGGTATGCATCAAAAATCCAGCCTTCACGCCGACCATCCCGAATAGCTGATACCTCCTCGCTATCCTCCTTGTCGCCCGGGTACCCGCTTGCGGGTGCATACTTTTGAATGCGACCCGGTATCAGCTAACCAGTTGACAGCCACCCGGAAAGACTGTAGACTAAATAAAGTCCTTATTTAGTTATGGAGGCCACCTTGAAACTGAGCAAAGCGGTAAAACCGATAAGCTACATCAAATCGCATGCATCAGAAGTCATGCGTGATCTCGAGGACAGCGGAGAGGCCATCGTTATCACGCTAAATGGGGAGGCGAAGGCTGTTCTTCAGGACATCCGCCAATACGAAAAGACTCAGGAGAGCCTTGCACTGCTGAAGATCCTCGCCCTGGGGAAAAAGGAGGCTGAAAAGGGGTGGGTCCAGCCAATGGACGAGGCGTTCGCTGAGGTAAGGAAGCTGCTCAAGGAGAAAAACAGGTGACCTTCTTTTCGGTCTTCCTCCTCTCCGGAGCGAAACAGGACCTTTTACAACTTCACAAATATGTTACCCTCAACGATTTCCCCCAAAAGACCGACAGACTTATCGATGATCTCCAGAGGACGTGCTCGAGGCTGAAGACCATGGCAGAGAGGGGTCGAATCCCTCCGGAGCTGGAGAGAATCGGGATGCGGGAGTTCAGAGAGATCATCGCTAAGCCGTATCGCATCATCTACAGCGTTGTAAAATCCCACGTATTCGTATACTGCATTCTGGATGGCAGGAGAGACCTTCAGGATCTCTTAGAGGAAAGACTCCTGAGGTGAAGGGAATGGACTCAAATCGCATGGTTGTTTTCTTTCCCTGATCAGCCCTGAATTGTTCTCATAACACTGCAAGGAAAAGACGACGCATTCTTACCGGAAAGCTGAGGAATTTGCTGACGGGGACAACTTTGTGCAAGACGTTACCGTACTTGAATTGTGTCACTGCGGGGATTACTTTAGTGAATATCTTAGCTCAACCAAATACTGAAAGCCTGATCAGGAGGTGGGGTATGAGACGTTCATGTATTCGGCTGTCCTTCATAGTGATGTTGCTGGCGTGGGTGGTATGTGCACAGGCTGCTGTGAAGTCTGAGTCGGTGGAATACAAACAGGGAGACGCGATCCTGGAAGGTTACCTTGCGTACGATGATGCGCTGAAAGGAAAAAGGCCAGGGGTCCTGGTGGTCCACGAATGGTGGGGCTTAAATGATTACATCAAGAGCAGGGCAGATCAGCTTGCGCAGATGGGCTACATGGTCTTTGCGCCTGACATTTATGGCAAAGGCAAGAGAGCCAAGGATCCCAAAGAGGCGGGCCAGTTGGCAGGCACCTACTGGAAGGATCGGAAGTTGCTGCGTGAGCGAGCCAATGCAGGACTCGACATGCTGATGAAGAATCAGCTTACGGACACCAAACGGGTTGCGGCGATCGGCTACTGCTTTGGCGGGACGACGGTGCTCGAGCTTGCACGTGGCGGAGCCGATATTGCTGGAGTTGTCAGCTTTCATGGCGGGCTCGACACGCCCGATGTGAACGACGCGAAGAAGATAAAAGCAAAAGTCCTGGTGCTGACAGGAGCCGATGATCCGAATGTGCCTCCCGCACAGATACTCGCCTTCGCGGACGAGATGCGAAAGGCAGCAGTCGATTGGGAGCTCGTCATGTACGGCGGGGCTGTCCACAGCTTTACGAATCCTGCAGCGGGTAACGACCCGTCAAAAGGTGCTGCTTATAACGAGAAGGCAGACCGCAGATCCTGGCAGGGGATGAAAGATTTTTTCGCGGAGATATTTAAATAGGGTCCAGGGTCCCGGGTCCAGGGTCCAGGGTCCCGAAGGAAGAGCAGGAACAAGTGCTAGACTCCATTGGAACTAATTGTATAACTGGGTCGTCACCCCGGTGAAAACCGGGGTCCAGAAATCATTTAGAATTTGGATTCCGGCTTTCGCCGGAATGACGCAAAACGCTTGGCAGTGCTGGATTTAAGGCAAGTATGGAATTACAGAAGATAAGAAATTAAACAGGGTCAAGGCGGGCAAGGATTACAGAAAGCTTTTTCGGGACCCGGGACCCGGGACCCAGGACCCTGGATCCTAATGAGGGACCCTGGACCCCAGATTAGGCATTTGCTATTAGGAACTGTTTCGGCGTACATTTTTATCTCAATATGTTTTTGCTTTTCTTCATCTCAACCTTAGCCTCAACCTCAACCTTGCCCCCTGCTGACGGAGCTCGGTGAAGCCGCTTCTTGTCACTGCTGCCCTCATTGAGAGAGACGGCAAGTTCCTCATAGCCAAGCGAAAGAAAGGTTGGCGGTTCGCCGGCATGTGGGAATTCCCCGGCGGTAAGATCGAGCCGCATGAAACGCCTGAAGAATGCCTTCGGCGGGAACTGCTCGAAGAACTGGGAATTGAGACGCAGATCGGCAATCTCTTCTGCGAGAGCACGTACGCATATTCTCACGCGACGGTTCAGCTCCTTGTGTATCACGCCTTTCACGTCGCAGGAGAATATACACTTTACGACCATGAGGAGATTCGGTGGGTGTTGCCGGAAGAGATGGTAGAGTACGATTTCCCGGAAGCTGACAAGCCGGTGATCGAAAAGCTGGCAGGAGCAAAAACGTAATTACAGGATTTTATCGCAGATGAACGCCGATAAGAGCCAAGAGAGATGTACGCAGATGAGTATGTCTGTGGACAGCATTGCGATAGGACGCCAATGCTGTCCACACCCCGAGCGCTCCCGCGCAAGTGTCTCACCCCACCGGAGGTGCTGCAGGTTGACCGGAGATGCCGCTTTTATCACAGCTCCGGTCAAGAAAACTATCGGCGTTCATCATAGCCTTTATCCGCTGTGATCTGCGATGAAAAGAAGTTTGTCATTACATGAAGAGGTGAGGGACATGAGATTTGTAATTGCGTTTAGTCTACTGCTGCTGGCTACGGCGTGCGGCACGACCTACACCCATCCTACCAAGAGCCTCCAGGACTTTGATCGCGACCGGGCAGTATGCGAAAAGGAGGCCCGTAAGACACTGACGAAAAAAAGTTTGCCTTGCGACGATTGCGCGGTTCTGGAAGAAACGAAGCGCTGCCTTGAAACGAAAAAGGGCTGGGTCGCAAAATAACGCACCAGTACCAACTTGCATAAGTACTTGCATTCCCAACCGTTGTCACCCCGGCGGAAGTCGGGGTCCAGAAATCTTTGTGAGCCTGGATTCCGGCTTTTGCCGGAATGACGGCTGTTAGCTTGGCTGTGTGATCACGCATTTTAGCAAGTTGGTAGTAGGCGGTGGCTGACGACATGGGCTTAGTCAAGAAGCTTCTGCGCGACAGGAATGTAATCATGCTCCTTGGCCTCATCGCGGGGCTGGCGTGGGGCGGCGCTGCATCACGGACCGAGCCCCTGACACTGCCGGGACTTGCTCTCGTCATGACGCTTTCCACGATGGGCATTTCCGGAGATCTCTTTCGACCAATCGGAAACGCATTGAATCCGTCTATTGCCGGCATCGTTATGAGCTATGTGGTTTTTGCCGCCGTTATCCTGCCGCTTGATCTGCTTTTTGTGAAGGAGCCTGCACTTCGCACCGGTTTCATCCTGCTCGCAGCTGTTCCGCCTGCGGTCGCGGTAATACCGTTTACATTATTCTTAAGAGGGAATGCGGCGTTTTCATTGTTGGGCACCATAGGAGCCTACCTCGGAGGTCTTGTGGCCATGCCTCTGATGACCCTCTGTTTTATAGGCGCTGATTTCTTTGATCCGGTGAGAGTCATCATGGTGCTTGCAGAGCTTATCGTTGTGCCGCTCATTGCGTCTCGCATTCTCATGTGGACGCACCTGGACAAGCGCATCGACCCTTATAAAGGCACCATCATCAACTGGACATTCTTTGTCTTCAATTATACCGTTGTGGGTCTGAACCGTGACATCTTTCTGCAAAAGCCGCTCTCGCTGCTACCCACGGCGGTCATTGTTATTGTGAGCCTCTTTCTTCTCGGGTGGGCAATCGAGAAAGTGGGCGCCTGGATGGGGGTGAAGCCGGATACGAGGACGAGCCTTGTTCTGCTCGGAACGCTTAAGAATTACGGCATAGCGGGTGGCGTAGCCCTTGCTCTCTTCAATAGAGAGGCGACTCTCCCGTCAACAATCTCGGCGATTATGATGATTCTTTATATTGTCTGGCTGCAATACAGGCAGCGATTAAAGGAAGCCCGTGAAGGTTAAGCTTTGAGCTTCTCCTCGACCGTGCATCTCATCCCTTCTCCCTGGAATGCGGGTTTAAAACAGCCGTTATCGGAGATGCAGAGCGCCTTCCGGGTATCTCCCGACTTCCACCGGTTGATGAGCCCCGGTTCCCTGATCAAGGGCCGGCACAGCGAGATATAGTCAGCGGTGCCGTCGGCGACAAGACGCTCGGCTACCGCGTAGGACCGAATACCGCCAACCAGCATGAGAGGAACACTCACGCTCTCTTTGAAGCGCTTGGCTGCGTCGAGGTAGTAGACTTCCTGATCCTCTGAATCGAGCTTTCCCTTGCGGGAAGCAATAAAGGCGCCCGATAGGCCGGTACCGCCGCTCATCTCGATGGCACCGATGCCATCCCGCCCGAGCAATTGCGAGGCTGCCAGCATGTCATCGACTGTGAGCCCGCCCTCGAGAAAATCCTCGGCGTTCACTTTAATCATCACAGGAAAATCAGCGCCCACAGCCGCTCGTATGCTTCTCAACACCTCGAGAGCCATGCGTGTGCGGTTCTCTAAGGCGCCGCCATAGCCATCTTCCCGCTTATTGTAGAACGGCGACAGAAACTCGCTGAGCAGATAACCATGTGCGCCGTGAATCTGCACCCCGTCAAATCCCGCGTTACGCGCGCGGACCGCAGCCCTGGTAAAAGCATCGGTTATGCGCTCGATGTCTGCCTGGTCCATCTCTTTGGAGATGATGCCCGCGTCGCGTTTAAATGGAGAGGGACCTATCGGTTGCAGGCCGCTTACTTGCGCTGCAGCCATGCAGCCGGCATGCGTGATCTGCATGACTATTTTTCCTCCCGCATCGTGCACTGCAGTTGCCATCTGGACGAGACCGGGAAGCAACGCATCGCTGTACACTCCCATTTGCCATCTGCCGGCGCGGCCCTCAACGCTCACGAACGCATGGCCCGTAATGATGAGCCCAACGCCGCCGCGCGCCAACTGCACCGCCACGTCGATTAAGGCCGGGGTGCACGCTCCGTCTTCGGTGGCCATGCCTTCCCATGTTGCCGACCTGACAAACCGGTTCGGCAGAGTCAGGCTCCTGATCGTTGTCTCTTCAAAAAGTTTGGACATGTATCACACTCCGGTTTCTTCTCGCAATTTCGTTAGGAGATTCTTTATAACACAAAATGGAAAATGAATCTTCCGGAAATAACGTTAGTCTTGACATTTGACACCTCGCACACATAATCTAATCTACCTTTCCGACGCACATGGTCGACACTCAAAAATATCAGGAATTGAGAGGCAAGACAATTCCGGGAATCTTTCTGGACAAGGTCAAGAGCAGTCCGGACGAGGTTGCTTACAGGGCGAAGAAACTGGGCATCTACAGGGAACGCACGTGGCGTGGATTCCATCACGCGGTTTCGTGCTGCGCAGCCGGACTCTCGGGACTTGGGCTCAAGCATGGCGATCGTCTCGCGCTGATGGGCGATCCGTGCGAGGAATATACTATCTGCGAACTTGCCGCGCAATCGCTGGGAGCGATAACGTACGGCATATATCCAACCTCTTCGTCAGCGGAACTGCTCCATGTGATGGAAGACGGCATGGCCTCAATGTTTGTAGCGGGAAACCAGGAGTATCTCGACCGGATTCTGCCGTTCTCGAAACAGCTATCCCATCTTAGACAGTTGATCGCCATTGATACGAAGGGCATGTTCGGACACAACCATACTTCCGACCCGTCTGCACACGTATCCGGAAACCATTCTTCCGGTCCATCGAATGCATCGAGTCCGTTGAGTCCCTTGTTAATCAGCTATGAAAAGCTCCTCGATGACGGTCGGAATCAATCTGCATCCAGCCCCGATGCATTTGACTCCATGGTGAAAAAACTGAAAGCCACCGATGGTCTGTCGATCGTCTACACGTCAGGAACGACGGGACGCCCCAGAGGTGTTCTCATCAGTCACGGAAAACATCTGTCTGGAACATATGCACTTATTGACCATTACCCTGTGCTCCTTCAAGGCTCGCATCGAACCGTGGTCTACCTTCCGCTGTGTACGCTCATGGGAAAAGCGAATGCGTTGACCCTGCCGCTTTTGGCGCCCGTAATTCCGCACTACGGTGAAGACGTGGATGAACCTGCCCAGGTATTTTTTGAAATTGCCCCTACTGTCTTATTTACGGTTCCCAATTACCTGAAGCGATTTGCTTCAACCATTTTGATCGATATCGAAAATTCGACGCCGTTAAAGAGGCTTGCATATTCTATGGCTGTGAGCGTGGGCAACCGTCGCCTTCACGATATCTGGGAGAAGAAACGTAATCTGCTGACGGAATGTGCCTATCGTGTGTGTTACTATGCCGTCTTTCGCCCGATCCTCAATAAGATCGGATTCAACAGATTGAAAATCGCCCTTTCAACAGGTGCGCCGCTGCCGGCGAAGCTTAAGGCCCTCTGGCAGATCTTCGGTCTCAATCTCTCTGAAGCGTACGGCATGGCTGAAATGGGAGGCGGAATTATTGCTGCTCAGGATACAAAGTTTCCTAAGCCGGGAGACGTCGGCAGACCGTTGGCGTGCCTCGAGGTGATGCTTTCAGATTCTGGAGAGGTCCTGGTCCGTGGTGAAGAACTGTTTGAATGCTACTGGAATAACCAGGAGCTCACCGATCAATTCAGGGACATCGAGGGCTGGCTCAGAACCGAAGATGCAGGAGAATGGACTCCCGAAGGCAGACTCAAAATCGTCGATCGGATCAGTGACGCGGCCTGCCATCCGGAGAAGAAGAGAGTCAGCCTTACGGCGATTGAGGGCGCCTTAAAAGCCAGCCCGTATATCAGTGAAGCGGTGGTGGTGGGCAAAGAGCGCGCCTATCTCGCCTCGCTTATAGAAGTTGATTTTGAGGCGGTCTCCGATTGGGCAAGCCGTAACAATATAACGTTTACCGGCTTTACGAACCTCATCGAGAATCCAGCGACGGTCGACCGCATCGGCAGAGAGATAGAGCGGATCAACAGCGAGCTTGAGCCGCATGAGCAGATAAAAGCGTTCAGAATTATACCGGGAGAATTGTCATCCAGCGAAGACGAAGCGCTGGTCACACCAACGCGCAAGATCAAGCGGCAGGCGGTGCAGAAGAAGTTCGTCGAACTGATTGAATCAATGTATGCTACAGAGCAATGATAGAATTTTATCGCAGATGCACGCAGATGAAAGCGAAAAGAGATGCACGCAGATGAGTATGCCGGTGGACAGCATCGGGATAGAACGCCGATGCTGTCCACATCCCAGCGCTCCCGCGCAAGTGTCTCACCCCACCGGAGGTGCTGGGTGATTGCCCGGATAGCCGTTGTATCCCTATCCGGGCAATGCTTAACTATCGGCGTTCATCATAGCCTTTATCCGCTCTTATCTGCGATAAAAAGTTCTGTGCTGGAAAGCGGTGGTACATGAAGATGGTTCTATATGTTGATCCAAATAACCAAGGGAGGTGGAGTATGTTGAGGAAGAATCTGCTGCGGAATGGTCGTATCTGTTGCTATGGTCGCCATGTTTTTTGCGCCGGCATTGGCCGCATCGCCGGAACCGTATCTGATCGGAGCCTCGATCTCGGTCACAGGCCCGGGCTCGGAACCTCTGGCGCCTATCAAGGATGCATTGGACATCTACTTCAAGGAGATCAATGCGAAAGGCGGCATCAATGGCCATCCGGTGAAAATCCTGATGGAGGACAGCATGAATGAGCCGTCGAGGGCTGCAACGCAGGCAAGGCAGCTGGTCACCCAGAACAAGGTGAGCCTCCTCATCCTGGCGGGCCTGTCGAGTCTGTATGCTCCCGTGGTTCAGATAGCGGAGCAGTACAATGTGCCTCTCCTTATAATGGGAGTCTGTCCTCCTGAGGTCTATCCGCCGAAGGCAGATCCGAACCAGTTTTGTTCCACTGCATTCGGCATCAAGTTCGACAGTACTTTCGCAGTGCCCTTTATCCAGGAACAGGCAAAGGGTACGTCTCTGAAACTGGGCCTGGAAGCGATGAATGTGCCCCTGTCGCGCAACGAGATAGATTGGGCTGAACAGCTGGCAAAACAGATGGGTATCGAGGTTGTAGATAAAGAGGTCACTCCGCCTCCGACCGCCGATTTCACTCCGTTTGCCACCAAGATGAAGAACTCGGGCGCAACCTGGGTCTATTCGTACGGCCCCTGGGGAATGGAAGTGAGGACATTCGAAGCGCTGCGGAAACTCGGCTGGAAGGGAAAGTACCTGGCGTACGGTCACATTCAGGCTGAAGATGAATTGAAACGTCTCAAGGACGACGATTTCTATGTGTATGGAACGAACGCTTACTTCACCGACAACACGCAGGCACACCAGAGAATTAAAGCGATGAGCGAAAAGGAAAAGACCGTCTACCCGTACACCCAGTTAACGGACGGCTGGATCGGTGCAATGGTCATCGAAGAAGTTCTGAAGAAGGTCTCCTGGCCGGCAACGCCTGAGAAAGTTCGGGATTCGATGAACCAGGTGAAAGTTGAGACGCAGGGATTGAAAGGCGGGCCCATCGTCTGGACTAAGACAAACCATTATCGTACAACCGGTTTCTACAGGGCCTACAGATGGGATTCAAAAAAGAACGGAGTAGTGATTGCGAAAGATTGGACGCCGATAGAAGTTAAATAATACAGGGTCACGGGTCACGGGTCATGGGTCTCGAGAACAAGTACAGAAAATAGCAGGGTCGCGGGGCACGGAAAACAGTGAATAGAACGACCATGACTCGATGGTACTTTTGGCAACCTGCGATTGTCGTCACCCCGGTGAATGGCGCAGCAATCGTGGGGAACGGGATCCAGATCTGTTAAGAAACTGGATTCCGGGCCAAGACGCAAGGGAAGGTGTACAGACTTTGTTCGGAACGTGACCCGTGACCCGTGACCCATGACCGAGGTTCTATGCAGATCATCGTTAACACCGTCGTTCTGGCTTCGCTCTACAGTTTGATCGGTTGCGGATTTGTGCTGATCTACAGGGCGAGCAGGGTTGTCAACCTCGCACAGGGCGAATTGATGGCCATGGGCGGCTATTTTCTCTTTACCGTGGCAATGGGCTTCTTTAAGGATCCGATCCCATCATTTCTCGTTGCGTCCGTCTTCAGTCTGGGCCTCGGCCTGATGATCTATTTTTTCCTGATGCGGTTCATGGCCGGCGAATCTGTCTTTGCGGCCATCCTTTCAACGATTGCTCTCGGTATCCTGCTCAGGGGCCTCATTACTCTGATCTGGACATCGCAGCTGTGGCACCCCCTGGAGAAGATGGGGATAGCGAACAGTTCTCACACGCTTATGAGCGATGCGGTTGTCTCAACCTTCGGCATCGTCACTGTTCTCAGCGCTTTTGTTCTTTACGTTTCTCTGTTTCTCTGCCTCAAATTCACGCGCTGGGGCTTGAGGATGCAGGCCGTGGGCGAAAACCCGCTGCTCGCTTCCCGGAGAGGTATCAAGCTGCACAACTACTATGCACTCTCCTGGGGCATAGCGGCCTTCACCGGAGGTTTCGCGGGCATGATTCAATCGTGCGATGCTATCCTCGAGCCGGGCATGGTTGCCATCGGCTTGAAAACATTTCCCGTTGTTCTGGTGGGAGGGCTCGACAGCCTTGCGGGTGTGATCCCGGGAGCCTTTGTCGTCGCTATTGCTGAGGTCATTGCGATTAACTATATAAGCCCGCAGGCGAGCGAAGCAGCGCCGTTCGTCGTGCTCCTTGTCATGTTGCTGATCCGGCCCTGGGGTCTTTTCGGCACAAAGGAAGAACTGGAAAGAGTCTGATATGGCGTTCGCAAGCGGATATTTCAAGACCTCGTACCGGGCCGACCTTTCGCTCGTGGAGACCCGGACGGGCTGGCTCGCACTCGCGGTCCTGGTAGTCGGACTGATTGCGTTTCCTTTTGTCGCTTCGCCTTTTCTCCTCGATCTGGCAAGCCAGGTTTACCTTTCCCTTATCGGCGCACTGGCGCTCATGCTGCTGACAGGGTTTGCCGGTCAGATCTCCCTCGGCCACGCAGGTTTTATAGCGGTCGGTGCGTACGTGACTGCCATACTCTTCAAAGAACTGAATGCGCCTATCTGGGTGACGCTGCCGGCATCCGGACTCGTCGGAGCCATCCTGGGTGTTATCTTCGGGCTTCCGTCACTACGGTTGAAAGGCGTTTATCTGGCGTTGAGCACGCTCGCCATGCATTTCATCGTCACGTATATGGGCGCCGAATACGAGACGAGAAGGGGCTTTGCAACGGGCATTGTGATCAAGCCTCCGTCGATCGGCCCGTGGACGATCAAGGATCCTCTTGTCTGGTACTTTCTGCTCCTTCTTGCTGCTGTCGTGGCGGTCCTGTTTTCGATCAATCTCGTGCGCTCACGGTCGGGCAGGGCGTGGGTGGCGATCCGGGACAGAGAAGTGGTGGCCGAAGCAATAGGGGTGAGAGTACCGTTTTACAAACTATCAGCATTCGTAACCGGCGCTGTCATGACCTCCATTTCAGGTTGCCTCTTCGCCTATTACCGGGGCTTTGTTTCCGTGGAAGCGTATTCTCTTTTCCTCACCATCCAGTATGTGGCGATGATTATCATAGGAGGCCTGGGAACGATTCTGGGGGCTATTCTGGGAACGATTCTTGTTGTGCTGCTGCCGTACACGATCGATGCCGCGGGTCGGGCTTTGCAGGTTCCTGCGCGTTTGACCACCTATATGTTCGCGATCCAGTATGCGAGCTTCGGATTGATCATGATTATTTTTCTGGTGGTCGAGCCCGGAGGATTGGTTGCGATCTGGAACCGGATAAAAAACTATTTCGTGCTATGGCCGTTCAGGCGCAGGACCCTGGGAAGGTGACGATGAGCGAGAAGAATGAAATCCTGCTCAACGTGGAAAATCTCGCGGTGGTCTATCACAATCTTTCTGTAGCGACGCACGGCGTCTCGCTCAAGGTTCATAAGAATCATATCGTGGCTCTTCTGGGCACAAACGGAGCAGGGAAATCATCGACCCTGAGAGCGATTTCCGGCTTTCTGGGAATCGATGATGCTAAAGTTGCCGACGGGTTCATTGAGTTCAAAGGTGAACGCATTCAGAATCAGCCTCCACATGCGATTACGCGGAAAGGGATCGCCCTGGTGCCTGAATGGGGCAAGGTATTTGAGAATCTCACCGTGCTGGAGAACCTTGAAGTCTGCGTGCCTGCGGCAGGGCGGAAGATCAACAAAGATGAACTGGCGCGCCTTTTGGAATATTTCCCTCCGCTGCGCACGGCGGGTAAGCGCTTGGCCGGATATCTCAGCGGAGGTGAGAGGCAGATGCTCGCCATATCCACCGCTCTCTTATGCAAGCCCGATCTCCTGCTTGTGGATGAGTTGTCTTTGGGCCTCGCTCCTGTTATCGTGGATGAGCTGATGGCGCTTTTGAAAGTCATCCGTGACGAACAGGGCGTCACCATCCTGCTCGTCGAGCAGAATGCGCTGGCCGCGCTTGAAATAGCCGACTATGGTTACGTGATCGAGAACGGCCGCATCGTCTTTGCAGGCAGTGCCGAAGCGCTTCTGAATCACAAGGACATCCAGGAGTTCTACCTCGGCCAGGCTAACCGGGAATCGCGAACGAGTTACCGTGATGTCAAACAATACCGGCGAACGCGAAGGTGGTATGGATAAAACGGTTGAGTTGCATATCGAGCGAGTGAACCTGACCATCCGCGGCCTGACCATTCTTAACGATATCTCTCTCGACGTGTACAGGGGGGATCTGTTCGCACTTATTGGACCGAACGGCGCGGGCAAGACGAGCCTCCTCAATTGCATCAGCGCCATTTACCACCCGACCGGAGGTCACATCTTCTTCAATGGTCACGATCTGGCAAAGCTCAAGTCCCACCAGGCGGCAGGGATCGGCATGGCGCGCACCTTTCAGCTTACGGAATTATTCAAGCATATGAACGTCCTCCAGAATCTCCTTGCGGGCAGACACCTGAAGATGAAGAGAGGGTTACTCTCGAACGGTTTCTTCTGGGGTCGCACCATTCAGGAAGAGGCGGCCCATCGAGAGGCGGTGGAAAAGATAATCGACTTTCTTGAACTTGGAAAATACCGCAAGACAGAAAGCGCGAGCCTGCCCTACGGCACGCAGAAGATTGTGGGTCTCGGCAGGGCCCTCGCGATGGAGCCGAAGATACTCTTACTCGACGAACCGTCTGCGGGCATGAACAGGCAGGAAAAGGAAGACATCGCACGTTTCATACTGAGAATAAAGCATGAGATGGGCATAACCATCATCTGGGTGGAGCACGATATGCAGCTGGTCGGAGACCTGGCCGATCAGGTGGCTGTGCTCAATTTCGGGACAAAGATCGCAGAAGGCAAACCGGATCATGTTCTCAAGGATCCCATGGTCATAAAAAGCTATCTGGGTACAAAAGCTGGTTCGAGGTAGGAAGATCGCCCTGCGGGCTAGGAAGATGGAAGATCGCCCATCGGGCTAGGAAGAAGGAAGACCGTCCGCCAAGGCGGACTAGAAAGATCGTCGCACAGCAGTGCGATTAGGAAGAGGCGAAGTCCCCGAAGGGGGGAAGATCGCTGCGCTAGGAAGATGGAAGAAAGAAACGTAAAACCAGACCGCAATAGGGTTTTGTGCTTCCTAGTCACGCCAGAGGCGTGACGGTCTCCCTAGTGAGCACAGCGAACGATCTCCATAGCGAAGCGATCTTCCTAGTGAGCGAAGCGAACGGTCTTCCTAGTCGCACACGCGTGCGACGGTCTTACCGATAGTAAGAAGGAGGTTACCATGTCTGACGGAATGGAAAAACTATTTGAGGAAAGGCTGGCGCGCTATCAGGCGACTATTGCTCTGGAGCCGACCGATCGCATGCTTGTGGCGGGCACGGGCTCGAACAATTTTGCCGAGATCTATGCCGGTTTCACGCGGCAGGAGATCATGTATGACATAAACAAATGGATGGCAGCCGAATCAAAGTTCGCAGAAGAGTTTTCCTGAGATAGATATGTTGCGCGCGGGCCGCATCTGGGGGCCTATGTTCGAATCGGTCGGATTCAAACTTTATAAACTTCCGGGCCGCGATTTGCCTCCGGATACCGACTTTCAATTTGTAGAAGGCGAATGGATGAAAGCCGACGAGTATGACGTGCTGATCAACGATCCGATCGAGTTCATGATGGAGTACAGGCTTCCCCGTGTCCTCGGCGAATACACAGAGAGGGGCTCTGTGCGCTCGTACATGGCTTTTCTCAAGGGCGGCATGGCATTTGTGCTGATGGGCCAAATGATGCGGGAGAAGTCGCTCAATCTCGAAAAGAAATACGGATTGCCGCAGCCGTTTCAGGGCGCCATGCTTGCTCCCTTTGATGTCCTCGCTGACGGATACCGTGGGCTGCAGGGCATCATGGTCGACATCTTCGAGCGTCCTGATAAAGTCATTAAGGCATGTGATGCGCTGATTCCGGATATTGTCAATTGTGCGATTGCGACTGCCGATCCTCTCAAGCGCTACCCTATCTTCATGCCGCTTCATCGCGGGAACCATCCTTTTTTGTCGCCGAGACAGTTCAAGACGTTCTATTGGCCTTCTCTGTTCAAAGCGATTACGCTGTTGATAGAGGCAGGCTATACGGTGCGTGCATATCTCGAAGGGGACTGGACCCCGAACTGGCATCACTGGAATGAATTTCCAAAAGGAAAGATTCTGTGCGATATCGACAACAAGTCTGATATTGTGAAGGCAAAGAAGGAGATCGGCGGGACCGTCTGCCTCGCGGGCGGCATACCCGACAGGGTGTTTATGCTGGGAACACCGGAGGAGATGCGCGCACGGGTGAAGGAACTCTGCGAAACTGCGGGCAGGGAAGGGGGACTCATCCTGAACGGAGGGTGCGCCGTTCCCTACCTGACGAAGCCGGAGAATTTCAAAGCTTACATAGACGCAACGCTGGAATACGGTATATACGATGAGACCATCAAACCAAAAGTGAAAACGCCCCCTGCGATGCCTGCCGGCGGGCCTGTACCGGGCCATCCGCCACGGGTAATCACGCCGTGGGAAAAGAAGCTTGAAGAATTGGGCGGCGTGATGGGTGACGAGAAGATGATAAAGGATCCCTGGGAGATGCTAGAACGAAGGGCGTTCTGCTGGATGCACTTCTGGGACTGGTGAAAGCGATGAAGAACTTTATCGCAGATGAACGCCGATAAGAGGCAAGAGAGATGTACGCAGATGCGTATGCCTGTGTTCAGCATGGTGATAGGACGTCCATGCTGCCCACCCCGGGCGCTCCCGCGCAGGTATCTCAGCCCACCGGAGGTGCTGGGTGATTGACCGGATAGCCGTTGTATCCCTATCCGGGCAATGCTGACATCGGCGTTCATCATAGCCGTATCGCTCTTATCTAGCGATGAAGCGCTGTTCTGACGAGTACGCTCTCTATGGAACATAATTGGGAAGGGGGATGGACAGATGGCAGAATTGACTGAATTGACGCATGCTTTGGTGGAACTTAGAAAAGAAGATGTCCTTGCCATTATTGAAGCGGAGCTTGAAAAGAAAACTGCTCCTCTCGAAATCGTGAAAGCGTTGAACGACGGCATGATCACGGTTGGGGAACGGTTTGCTTCCTGCGAATATTTCATCAGCGAGCTGATCTATTCGAGCCACATCATGAAAGATGCAATGTCAAGGATTGACCCCCTGTTTGAACAGGGTGACCTGGAGGCATCAGGGGAGAAGGTGGTGATCGGCACCGTGAAAGGCGATATCCACGACATCGGCAAGAATATCGTGGTGATGCTGATGCGGAACGCCGGCTTCAAGGTGATCGATCTGGGAGTTGATGTGCCTGCTGCACGGTTTGTCGAGAGCCTTAAAGAGACAGGGGCAAAAGCGTTGGCACTGAGCTGTTTGCTCAACCTTGCCATTACTGAGATGAAAGACGTTATGGACGCATTAGTCGCAGCAGGCATAAGGAAAACGTTAAGGTTATTCTTGGCGGCCAGCCCATCGACGAGCAAGTTCGCGAATACGTGGGTGCCGACTATTATGGCGCGGATGCCCCGGCGGGGGTCAAGATCTGCAAGCAAATCTATGGACAGACGCTGACATTCAGCCTGATCAGCCAATTGTTCATTCATGATTCCAGGGCAGAGAAAGGATAGAATCTTATCGCAGATGCACGCAGATAAGAGCTAAAAGAGATGTACGCAGATGAGTATGCCTGTGGGCAGCATTGTGATAGGGCGTCAATGCTGTCCACACTCCGTCGCTCCCGCGAAGGTGTCTTCACCCCACCGGAGGTGCTGGGTGATTGACCGGATAGCCGCTGTATCCCTATCCGGGCAATGCTAAACTATCGGCGTTCATCATAGCTCTTATCAGTCCTGATCTGCGATGAAAAAAATGTAGGTCCTTGTCGCTAATGCAGGCATATGGGCAGTCCAGCCTGCCAGCTTACTAGCTGTCATCTGTCATCCGCCCTCTGTCATCCGTCCCTCTACAGCCTCCCCGCGCGTATGATACCAATCAGCAGCCATAAACCAAGGAGACTGGCAAGAACAAAGCCGACCAGGCCGACGACAGGATAGCCATAGAACTTCAGGACCCATGCCGGTCTGAAAGATAAGAGACGAACCGACAATGAGAGCCGCTATCACCACGGCAAAGCTTATGCGGCTGCTCGACCGCTCTACTTCGTTGACCAACGTCTCGAGGCCCTGATGTTCGAATCCTATGGCGAGCTCTCCCTTCCTGATCTTGGACAGGATCTCGCGTACATCGGACGGCAGTCTCTTCACGAGCGTTGCGGTCTCGCCGGCCACTTTGGAGAATTCATGCATCTGTCTGGTCGGATCGTATTGCCGCAACATGAGTTTTCGCGCGTAGGGCCGCGCTGTTTCTATGATGTGAAAGTCGGGATAGAGCATTCGTGCCACGCCCTCGCTCACGATGATCGCCTTGGCCATCATCGCGAAGTCGGGAGGAAGGCGCAGACGGTGCTCGCGCATGATGCTCATCATCTCCTCGAAGATGTTGCCGATGTTGATCTGTTGCAGCGGCGCTCCGTAGTATCGATCCAGCAGATCTCTTAAGTCGAGCTTCAGGCTGCTGCGATCTTCAAGTTCATCCGCTACGTGCACCGTGCAGAGGAGATCGATGAGTGTGTCCACGTCCTTGTCCAGCACAGCTATAAAAATCCCGCTCATCTGTTGGGCGATCTCTTCGTCTATGGTTCCGGTCATACCGAAGTCAACCGGAGCAATCACATTATCTTTGAGCACAAAGAGATTGCCGGGGTGCGGATCTGCATGGAAAAAATGAAGCTCGAATATCTCCTCAAGAAGGAGGTTTGTGCCGTTGACCGCAATTGCCTGCCGGTCGAGACCGCTTGCCTCCAGGAGTTCGACGTCTGAAATCTTGATACCGTCTATGTATTCCGTGGTCAACACCTTTGGCGCAGTCAGCTCCCAGTATACCTTTGGGATGTGCACCGTTGGCGTGTCGCCGAAATAATTTCTGAAGCGTTCGATATTCCGTCCTTCTCTTACAAAGTCGAGTTCATGCCGTATGGTTCTTGCAAACTCGTCCACGAGGCGTACCGGCTCAAAGTATCTGCTCTCGGGAAGATGGCGCTCGGCAAGTCCCGCCAGTTCGCGAAGGATCCGGATGTCGGTTTCAATAGTCTCTTCGATATCGACCCGCTGAATTTTGAGTGCTATTTCTTCACCGGAAATTGTCCTGGCACGATGCACCTGGGCAAGAGAGGCTGCGGCGACCGGCGTTTCATCAATCGAGGCGAACAGCTCCTGCAGCGGACGCCGTAATTGAGCTTCGATAACGCTCTTTGCATCCGCGAACGGGAACGGAGCCACGCTATCCTGCAACTTGCTCAGTTCCTGTGTAAACTCGGGAGGGAGTAGATCAGGGCGGCTGCTGAGTATCTGTGCCAGCTTGATGAAAGTGGGGCCAAGCTCTTCAAACGCCAGACGTAGGCGCTCTGCAGTAGAAAGTCTTTCGAGCTCCTCTGTTGTCCTTGTAAACACCTGCCTTCGGCGAGAGACACGGTAGTGTATTTTCAAACGATCGAGGATGTCTCCGAAACCATGGTGGATTAGAACTGCAGCAATGCGACTGTATCGTTTAAGATCCTGGTAGGTCTCGTGAGCTCTAAAGAAGAACAATCTTCTATGGGGCATTCTTCTTTTTGGGGGTGGTCATTTTACTTTCTATTCTCTTGAGCGATTTTGAAATGTCGTCAACATCTTTTTTGGTGGCCAGCCCCAGATCGGCCACCACCTTCTGGACGGTTCCCGAAATTTTCCGCTCGAACTCCTTCTCCTGCTTCTGGGCTTCTTTGAGCAGATTATCGAGGGTTTTGAATTTGTCCCCGCTACTAATTTCGCCTCTCTTAATAAGTTCGTTAACCAGCTCTTCAGCCTTTTTCTTTGTGAGGCTTGCCGCGCCGAGTCCTAAGAGAACCGCTTTCCTGAAGATATCCATTCACCTTCCTCCTTCATCCGATATTTTTCTTTTGCGCTTCGAGGCCAATTCCATTCACTACTCCCCGGCTTAATTATGTTCACCGGAGGTCTGATTTTCAAGCGATGGGATAGATGGCATGAAATAGTCTGTCATCTCGGGTCGTTTTCGTTGCATGAGGCAACTGCTTGTTCCTACGAGCCTCAGACGGTGGGGTGTCTCGCATTCAGGACGCTTTCTTGTGAAACAGGATATCGGTCGCGCCGACACTTTCATCCTCCCCACGGTAAGTATCCGTTTTGACTTCCTAATCCAGCGGGGCGCTCGAAAGAGCGCTCTGGCATGGCTCTTGTACTCTGCCATCGGGGGCGCAATTCGTTTTCTCCCATCACTCACGTAACATAGGGTACCAATACAATGCGAAGCACCGTTTCAAATCAGCCATGAAGTGCCGACTTCTTCCACGATCCTTGTTATCCTTCATCTTCTATGGAGTCATGTTTCTTTCGGTACCACAATATGTCCAATGCGAAGACCTTTATCCTGACGAAATCCTGGATTTCTTTGGAATCCCCAATAGTTCGGAGGCTAGCTCAAAGTCTCTGAAGCATTTTTTTCCGGTTACTCTGCGTTCCGACTATGACTTTGAGTCTGACGCTCATTCGTCAGAACATCATCAATGGGAGCGCTCTCACGTGGAACTATTCGAATTGATGTTATCAGCCATTCTCCGCTGTTGACTCCGCAATTTCTATCTTAGGTGCATGACTCGCCTCTTCTTCAAAGGTCGCTGTTAGCGTCTGTTACGCAGGGCGCGACGAGATAGAGATGACGGAGGATAGAGCCTATATGCACACTCGCGAAGCCGGGATCCGCTTAGTCTCAAAGAAAGTTTTCGGAACGGCAAAGGTTACTGAATAACAGTCATCAACCTAATCAAAGGAGAGATCCATGAAGCGCATATTTTCGGGCTGTATAAGTCTTCTAGTTGCACTCTGTATGCTTTTGTCAGTGGCCCACCGGGTGTGGGCAGAATCACCAAAAAATCATGGCAACGTCCCCGCCGTGCAGGGGCCCGGGCAACATTCTGCCCTGAAAGATGCCGAGAACTCGGCTGCAGCATTTCGCAAAAGTCAGGGGTTGATGCGTTATACGACCAATGATGATCGGTGGGCCGCAGCACAAAATAATGCAACGGCCCGCGCCGCAGCTCTTCGGAACGCAAAAGGAGGGGCCCATGAATAACCGCAGATTCTTAATTTGGATCAGTCTGGCAATAGCAGTCGTTTCCCTCGTCTGCGGATTTGGCCAGGGACGCGCGCTTGCCCAGGCGACGAACGTTCCGACATGCAACGGGACGAATGGGCCGAACTGCACCGATTACTTCGGTGTCGGCAACTGGGCTAACAGCCCGCTGCCGTCCAGCCCGATCACCAGTCTCACGCTCATCGCCGGTGGAAGCGGATATACCAATCCTGTGGTCGTGATCGCGGATTCGACCGGCTCAGGTGCCAGTGCTACGGCAACCGCCACGGCGGGCGTCATTACTTTGGTCACGGGGAGCGGAGGCACTGGTTACACCATGCCCCAAGTCACCATCGTCGATGTTGGTGTCGGCGGCAGCCTTGCCGCCCCGCAATGCGGTGGAGCAGCCCAACCAGCCTGCGGCACCGGCGCAATGGCCACAGCAGTGCTTGGCGGGCCCTACACCGGTGGTATACTAAAGTTTAAAGACCCACTGATAGACCTGAAAACACTGATTGCTGTTCCCGATACGACCACGTTCCCGGGATCCGATTACTACGAAATCGGGCTCACGCAGTACACGCAGAAGATGCATTCGAGCCTGCCTGCGACGACGTTGCGCGGTTATGTGCAGCTCAACAAAGGGACCGACCCAACAGGGCAGAACACAGTCCTGCCCCCTGCCCAGTCCTATCTTGGGCCGGTCATCGTGGCCCAGAAGAACCGGCCGGTGCGCGTCTTGTTCAAGAACATGCTTCCCACGGGCGCCGGCGGCAACCTCTTCATTCCCGTGGACACCACGTACATGGGGGCTGGAATGGGCCCGGATGGGACGCCCTACACCGAAAACCGCGCCACCCTCCATCTCCATGGCGGCGCCACCCCCTGGATCAGCGACGGTACGCCGCACCAGTGGACCGTCCCGGCGGGAGAGGCGGCGACCCTCAAGACGGGCGCCAGCGTTGCGTACGTCCCCGACATGTGGTTTGATAGGCGGGGCGGTAGTCCCGCATGCAGTAGACCGTCACCACCAGCTGCTCGGACGGACCGCGGCGCAGTACCTGCCGGAGCCACCAACAATCCCGGTCCAGGATCGCTGACGTTCTTCTGGACCAACCAGCAGGGCGGCACGGTTGATGTTCTACCACGACCACGCCTACGGCCTTACCCGCCTCAATGTCTACGCCGGCGAGGCTGCCGGTTACCTGCTTGTACGACCCAGCGGAAGAAGACACGCTTGCGGCTGCGACCGTTCCCGGAACCCTAGCGACCGCCGTCGGCGCGTCCGACCTCGACACACCTGATTCCTCTGGTCATTCAGGACAAGACCTTCGTCCCCAGCGCCGCCCAGGTCGGACGCACAGGATCCTACCTGGGCCGCGAACTTTGGTACGACGCCCGGAACCGCGAACCTTGGCGATCTCTGGTTCCCGCACGTTTACATGCCGAACCAGAACCCGAATGATCCGTACTCGGCGCGAACGGCTTCGGCCGATGGGACTACGGCGCCTGGTTCTTCCCGCCGAGACCAGCCTGACGGCCGCAAACCCGCCGACGGCGGTCACGATCCCCTGCACGTCCGCCGCATATCCCGGGCAGATACTGCAGCCCAGTCGGCCTGTCCGACCTGTGGATGCCCGATCACGCCCAACCCGTCCGGCACGCCGGAAGCCTTCATGGACACGCCCGTGGTTAACGGCAACGCCTACCCGGTCCTCCACGTGGCGCCCGCGGCCTACCGGTTCCGGATTCTGAGCGCCGGCAACGACCGCTCCTGGAACCTGTCGTGGTTCGTCGCTGACCCGACTCCAGCGACAACACGGAAGTCACGATGCTTCCGGCCGCTGCCGCCAGCGACCGGGACGCCTCTGCCACTCTGCACCGCGATCAACCCCGTCGCCGTCCCCAGCCTGGATTATCGGCCTCGCGACGGCCCTTCTCGACGCCACCGGAAACCCGATGAACGGAACGGGCCTTCCAGCCGAACTGCTGGCCGAACTACGGACCCCAGCCAGGCATCCCCGCGCCGCAGACCATGTGGGCGGCCGATGGCAGGGCTGGCGGTGCGCCTGATCCGACGAAATGCGGGTCCGGCCTGGATCCAGATCGGCACCGAAGGCGGCCTGCTGCCCGCGCCGGTGGTGATCCCGCCAACGCCGATCAACTATGAACAGAACACCAGGAGCATCACGATCACGCAGCGTCGCCGTCCACGGCCTCTGGCTCGGACCGGCGGAGCGCGCCGACGTCATCGTCGACTTCTCGCAAGTTTGCCGGCAAGACGCTCATTCTCTACAACGACGCGCCCACGCCGGCCCCGGCGTTCGACTCGCGCCTCGACTACTTCACGGGCGACGGGGACCAGACCCCGATCGGCGGCGCACCCAACACGCCGCCGGGCTACGGTCCCAACACCCGCACCATCATGCAGGTCGTCGTGGACCAGCGCTGCGCCCAACACAGTCCCCTTCAGCCTGCCCACGCTGAAAGCAGCGTTTGCCTCGACCGCGACGACGCCGGGCCTCTTCGCCGCGACTCAGCCCACCACCATCGTGCCTGAGGCCGCTTACAATTCCGCCTACAACAAGACGTTCCCGAACACCTATGCTGCGCATCTCGGCCAACACCATCACCTTCACGCCGATCGCACCGCTGACCTTCGACCGCTACTGACCGCCGACCTCGGCACCTCGTGCGGCACGACACTCCACCGGCGCAGTGCGCCGATCTGGGCCAGAAGGCCATCCAGGAACTCTTTACGCTGGATTATGGCCGGATGAATGCCACCCTGGGCGTCGAGCTGCCGCTCACCAACTTCCTCGACCCAGACGACGATCCCCTCGGCTACATCGATCCGCCCACCGAGATCATCCGGCACGGCGAGACGCAGCTCTGGAAGATCACCCACAACGGCGTGGACACCCACTTCATCCACTTCCACCTGTTCAACGTGCAGGTGATCAACCGCGTCGGCTGGGACGGCTCGCTCAGGCCGCCCGACGCCAACGAGATGGGCTGGAAGGACACCGTCCGGATGAATCCGCTGGAGGACATCGTGGTCGCCCTGCAGCCCATCACGCCGACCGTTGCCGTTCCCGATTCCCGAACAGCATTCGGCCACTGGACGTGACGCAGCCGCGGGCATGTCCGGTGCCGATGCATTTCACGGAACGTTGACCCGTTAACCAACGCCGGCAGTCACCGTCACCAACGACAGCTCGATCAACTTCGGCTGGGAGTACGTGTGGCACTGCCACATCCTCGGCCACGAAGAGAACGACATGATGCGGCCGATCATCTTCCAGGTCGCGCCGCCAGCGCCCACCAACTTGACTGCCACCCCTGGCACCGTACCAAATATAGTGTTGACCTGGGTTGACAACTCTGCCAGCGAGGACAGTTGGACAGTGCAGAGGAGCACCACCACCGCCTTCTCTACTAAAGATCTAGGGTATGCGACCTTCCCTGTGACCGGAACCAACTCTACGGGTTTCTCCACACCTAACTGGGGGCAGACGGTAACGTTTACCGACGGGACAGGCTCCACAAACACAACGTACTACTACAGAGTACAGGCCAATGACAGCTTCACCCCGTCCTCTCCGCTCCCGCCCCAGTGGCAGGCCCAGCCCCTTTCTTCCGGTTGGTCCAACATTGCCTCCACGACGGCGACCCTGCTCCCGCAGGCGGTCACCTTCACGGGTGCTCCGGCCACCACCGCCTACAACGCCACTTTCACCGTGACGGCCACAACGAATGCTAACGTCATGCCGAGCATAACGCCTACCGGTGTCTGCACGGTCGGTGCAGTCAGTGGAACTCCTGCTGCCGCTACAGCCTTAGTCACCATGACCAGCGGCACAGGCTCCTGTTTACTCACAGCGAACTGGGCACAAGCTGCACCTTTCGCTTCCGCCACGGCCACTCAGACCACGACCGCCTCGCTTGCGGCTCCGACCGTGACCCTCACCGGTGCTCCGGCCAGCGCGGTTTACAACACTAGCTTCACGGTAACGGCCACAACCAGCGCAGGCATCGGCCCCACGATAAACGGTACAGCCGGGGTTTGCACGGTTAGCAACCAAGCCGGCACGAGTCCCGCTACCGCTACTGTCACCATGATCAGCGGCACGGGCACCTGTACGCTTACGGCTGCCTGGGCTGCGACAACGAACTACGCCCTTGCCTCGGCCACCCAAACCACAACCGCGACCCTGCTTGCACCGAGCGTGACCTTCATCAACGCTCCGGCCAGCGCGGCTTATAGCAGCCAGTTCACCGTGACAGCTACAACGAATGATAACGTCATGCCAACCATTACACCTACGGGCGCCTGCTCGGTTGGCCCGATTGGCGGTACCGCCGCCAGCGCCACGGCTACGATCACTATGACGAGCGGCTCGGGCTCCTGCTTACTCACAGCGAACTGGGCAGCGACGGCTAACTATGCCGCAGCATCGAAGACTCAGTCGACGGGAGCAACGAAGCTTGCGAGCGTAACCACGATCACGTCCCATACACCCAGCCCATCAGTGGTCGGTCAGCTGGTTTCAGTCGGCTTTAGCGTCACCGGGACCGGTCTTGCCGGGCCGACACTCAGCGTTACGGTTACCTCTAACACTGGCGAGAGCTGCACGCGTCGCTTACCGCGGGCGCTGGAAGCTGCTCGTTGACCTTCACCACGCCGGGTGCAAAGACCCTGACCGCCACCTACA
This sequence comes from uncultured delta proteobacterium, assembly GCA_963825005.1. Lineage (GTDB taxonomy): Bacteria > Desulfobacterota > Syntrophorhabdia > Syntrophorhabdales > WCHB1-27 > JADGQN01. The sequence continues at coordinate 204,357 of CAWGRP010000015.1, forward strand.
GCGGAGATGGCAACTGTCTGGGCGGAACATCAGCCGGGGTCAGTCCTGCTGTGCACGGGGCCCACGGCAGGCCTTGTGAGTCCGACATCGCTTCCGTTCGGCGAACGTGCTGGTAAATACAACGAGCGCACCCCAGACGGCGACACTCTCGAATCTTGGCAATGCAACACTCAACATCACCTCTATCAGCCTCACCGGCGCGAATGCTGGTAGCTTTACGCTCAACAACGGTTGTCGTGCCACCCTGGCAGCGGGCAGGAGCTGCACGCTCACCGTGAGATTCAGGCCGACCCTGACAGGGCCGATGACCGCGGCAGTGAGTATCAGCACCAATGATCCCATTAATCCGGCACTGACGGTTGCGTTAAGCGGTACGGGCGCGTCACCCATAGCCACGGTAACACCGCTTATCTTGCCCTTCGGGAACGTGACTCGCGGCACTCTTTCCGGGCCGCTAACCGTGACCATGTCGAACACGGGCACCGTTCCGTTGACCTTCACCGCTAATGGCTTTGCACTCGGCGGTGCGAACTCGGACCAGTTCACCCTGACGGCCGGGGGTGCGGTGGTGTGTCAATGGAGGGACCGTGGCAGCGGTGGTAGCTGCACCGTTATTGTCAAATTCTCACCGACGGCTAATACCGCCCGCGGCGCGAAGAGCGCGACATTGATCATCAGGGATAACGCCGTAGGCACACCGGTCCCGAGTTTAACCGGTACGGCGCAGTAGAGGAGTAGTATGATGTTAAGCAGTTTAGGGTAAAGTAAGAAGATGGTGCTGCCCGCGGGGTTTCGCGCGGGCAGCACCATTAGTACGACAGGGAAACAATACATCGCTGGACAACGTTACTGCGTCAAGGAGCTGAAAGAATGGCAATTCGATGGATGGCACTACTTGGCATCGTACTACTCGTTGGCGTCGCGGCGGCCGACGACACTCCAGGCCTCAAGAGCAAGAAGGATCTCGGCAGCTACGCACTTGGCATGGATCTGGGCAACCAGCTACGAAAGATGTCGATCGATGTAGACCCGGCTGTCTTTGGTCAGGGACTCAGAGACGCCCTTTCCGGTGGCAAGACACTGCTGACAGAAGAGCAGGTCCGTGCGGCTGTTGCCGAGATGCAGGCCGACCTGAAGCGGAAGAAGGCAGGTGGCGAGAACAAGACTGAGATGGCGCTCCTTGCCGCGTACAATAAGAGAGCGGGTGAAACCTTCCTGGCCGATAATCAGAAAAAAGAAGACGTGGTGACGTTGCCGAGCGGCTTGCAGTATAGGGTCCTCAAACAAGGAGACGGCAAGAAACCAACACTCGAAGACACGATCCTCTGTCATTACAGCGGGGCTCTCATCGACGGAAGGGAGTTCTATAACTCCTATACACGAAACCAACCGATGAGCTTTGCGCTTAAAGGTGGAGTCATCAAGGGATGGGCTGAGGCCCTTCGCCTTATGCCCGTCGGCTCAAAGTGGCAGCTCTTTGTTCCCCCGGACCTTGCTTACGGCGAGGCGGGCGCGGGACCAATCGGGCCGAATGCGACGCTCGATTTACGAAGTGGAACTCATCTCGATCCAGAAGAGTTCTTAAATTGAAAAAATAACGCGGCAGTGGATCACAGCGGCAGGCAGAGATGAAAAAGAGTACCAGACTTCTTACATGTGTACTTCTGCTTATTCTTTTCCAATTCGCATGGATGCCCGTCTATACACTGGGCGTAACTATACAGGACCACCCGTCCGGGAAGAGTAGTACCTCCAATGCAGTCCTGCCTCAGCCACCAATTCTGTCCATCTCCTCCAATCAGCTTGCGACAAATCAGGTAGTCGTCACCTATCGCGATGGCGAATTGATAGTTGAAGCGGACAACGTTCCTTTGAATGAGATTCTATTGGCTATCTCCAGACAGACGGGCGCGCAAATTGCTATCCCACCGAGAGCCGGCGAACGAATGAGCCGGAGGATAGGCCCTGCTCCCGTCGAGGAGATAGTCGATTCACTATTGAGCGGCTTGGGTATTAATTACATAATCGAAGGATGGGCGGGTCCGAACGTACCACTGAGAGTAACCCTTCTGTCGGAGGGCGGTACTGCTAATGCGCGACGACCGGCAGCTTTTCATATAGACACGCAGCCTGCGGCAGTGGACCCACAGCAACGGATCGAGATGCTGCGGCAGATGAACGAGCGTCAGCAGTCAACGCGCCAGGCGATAATCGATCGTTTGAAGAGCCGATGAAAAAACCGCAGCGAACACCGCATTGAGCACGGCCCGACGCTTCCTTGCGCTCGACGCGCATCGCGGGCTCCTGATGATAGTGATGGCGCTGGATCACGCCAGCTACTTCATCGCACGCGTCCATTCGCGCGAACTCTGGAGCACATCCCTTCCTGTTTATCCCGATGCAGCATGGTTCCTGACACGCTGGATCACGCACCCGTGCGCGCCGGGATTCTTCTTTTTAATGGGCGCCGGCATGACGCTCCTTGCAGAGGCACGACGCAGCGCCGGCTGGAACGAGAATCGAATAACGCGCTTCTTCCTGACCCGCGGCCTTCTACTTATTCTTCTGCAACTGGTCGTTGAAAATAGTGCGTGGATGGTGGGTTATCTGTTCGCGCGCTCCAATGCTATGGTGATCCGTGGTGGCCCTATGCCCGGAGGAGGATCGGAAGGCTTTATCTATCTGGGCGTATTATTCTCGCTTGGCGGAAGCCTGCTCTTCTGGAGTTTCATGCGGAGGGTGTCGTCATGGCTCATCGCGCTCATCAGCGTGGCGGCTATCTTCTGCACGCAGGTTGTAACACCCGGTCCGGACCATACAGGTACGCTCTACTCACCCCTGATGAGAATACTTCTCATTCCCGGACATACTGATATGTTCGAAGTGCTCTATCCCGTGGTGCCGTGGCTCGGGGTGACAGGGCTGGGCCTTGTTTTCGGAAGAGTCCTCAGGCGCAATCCGGAGAACGTTCCACGGATGAGCCTCTGGACAGGCCTCGGACTGGTGCTTTCTGTTTCTGCTGATACGCGCTGCCGCAGGCTTCGGGAATCTCAATGTTGTGCCAACAGGCTGGATGGGCTTTCTCAACGTGGTGAAGTATCCTCCCAGTCTCGCGTTTCTGGCTATCAGTTTCAGCATCAATTTTCTTTTGATCGCGTCGTGGGGATGGATTGAGCCGCACCTTCACAGCCCGTATCACCCGCTGGTGCTGTTCGGACGCACGGCGCTCTTCTTTTATCTGGCGCATCTATGGGTATTTGCGCTGCTCGGGCTATTGTTTACGGCGGGGTCGGATCTGCCGACCATGTACGCTGTCTGGCTGCTCGGCCTGGATGATTCTCTACCCGCTCTGCTATGCGTACGATCGCTTCAAGCAGCGCAAATCTGCCGATTCTGTCTGGAGGTTCTTCTGATATGACGTCGGTCCTCGCTTGATTTAAAGCGTTTGAGATAGGGCGCGTGCATCGGTACCCGCGAAGTAAGGCTGCTACTTTTATCGCTGACTGGACGAGGGCAGTTTTGAAAGGCGTGCCATTGTCCCGGATTGAGGACAGTGATCAGTGGAATGCCTTCCGTTCTTGCTGCAAATTCGGCCGAAGAAAGCGCAATCCTGAATAGGGGACGCTTCCTATATCACCGGACACTATCGCCGTGAGTACCGGACCTTTCTCTAAAGCTACATTCCAGCCAAGCGCTTGAAAATACATTCAAAAACGTTCGTATAGTATTTGTTACGGTATTGTGGTACAATTCTTGATACAGTAACTCGACAATAGCATTGTTGCAAAGAGGAACCCTATGACAGCGCCGAAAAATCAACTTGGCTGGGAGCCACCAGTCCTTAGTGAACTTTACAGTACACCTTGCAGTATTTGCAGGGCCGGCGGCACCCCGCTGACGCTGCCAAACGGTGGTAGGCTGTTTTATTTCCGGGCTTAAAACCTTAGCGCAATCACCGCACAATAAAAGGAGCACCATCCAGAGCCATGAAAGAATCGGACCAAACCTCGCCATTATCGGACCAAACCTCGCCATTATTGGTCGACCGCTTCAGTGACCCAATTATTGTTCTTGAAGGGATGACTATCACCGAATGTAACCGGGCGGTCCTCGGCATGTTCGGTTCTCGCGTCAAAGAGGAGATGCTTAACCGGCGTCTCAGTGATCTCTCCCCGCGAAAGCAGCCCGATGGCACACTGTCGACGCAAAAAGAAATGGACCTCATCGCCGACGTCCCGAAGACAGAGAGCCTCCAATTCGAGTGGATGTTCCGGAAGTCTGACGGTGAGGAATTTCCCGTGGAGGTCACGCTCGGGGCCATGCGCTATGAAAGCAGGGAGCTTATTGGTGCTGTCCTAAGGGATCTTAGACCATACATAAATGCACACGCTCCACCCGGCGAGAACGGAAAGAGATACCGCACCACGTTTGAAAAGACATTAGGAGGGACAATTGCGGATTACGGTTCGCCGGAAGAGATGATGAGACAGACCGTGTACCTGGCCCAACAGGCCTATGCCTCTGCTGAACGCTGTCTTGAGTACATTAAGCATCTCGAAAGCCGGGGACGCCTGGGCAACCCAGAGCGTGAGCCGCTTCGCAAGGATGATTCCGGGGGCAGTTCCCACGCCGTGCTTGATGAGGCTGGCAAGCTTGTGTCACGCCGAGAGTCGATTTCAGGGCATTGGGGAGAGAAAACCGACCGAGGGACAGCTTGCTCTCCAACGCGCCTTAGCCCTTGAACTGTCAAAAGTGAGGTCGCTCGACGAAGCCGCGCAGCTGATGATCCGCGTGGTAACGCAAGCAACCGGTTGTGAGTGTGCCGGGATCGGGATTTACCTGATCAACAGCGCTGCCGGTGATCTGGAGCTGGCCTCGTCTGCAGGGCTGCCGGAAAGCCTTTTGAAGAAAGCAGCGACTGTGATCGCAGGATCGGGCGCACGGTTTCTCGGACCCAAACAAAAAGACACCCCGGTATATTTCTCTGTGCATGAGAACATGAACAGGCACTATAGAGAGGCCCTCATCGCAGAAGGTATAAGCTCCATCACCGTAATTCCCTTTCTGCAGAAGAGTGGCGTCATCGTCTGTTTTAATACGGGCCCTTGCGCGATACCGGCAAGCAGTCGGTCAACTCTGGAGTTTATAGGAATGCAGTTCGGCAACGTCATGACTCACGTAGAGGCGGAGAAAGAACGACGGAAGGATCCGGAACGAGGCAAGCAGACCGATAAAACCTGTGAGGTCAAGGGCTGCAGACCTGGCGAGACAAACGCGTCACTGAAGGTCCTGCCGGACGGAGGGGACAGAGAGAACAATGCACTGACGGGAAAAATCGTGGCAAGTGTGGAGCAAGCTATCCAGCCCTACGTAAGAAGGTTGAAATCGAGCAAGCTCGACGTCAGGCAGCAGGCATGGGTCGACATCATCGAAACTAACTTACGTGAAATTACCGCGCCCTTTCTGGAGAAAATGAATGGGTTCGACTTTACTCCAAAGGAGCTTGAAGTAATTCAGCTCTTGAAAGAAGGCAAGAGCAGTAAAGAGATGGCGATGCTCCTCCACGTATCCCCCGAAGCCGTCCAGATGTATCGGCACCGTATCAGGAAGAAGCTGGGACTAAATAAGCAGAAGACGAATCTCCAGTCATACCTGCTCTCGTTAAGTAAAGGGGAATTATAATTATAAATTGACAATTATAAATTATAAATGAAATGTTGCAGTAATAATAAACCGACAATCATTAGCTGTCCACACCGCAGCACTCCCGCGCAAGTATCTCACCCCACCGGAGGCTACCGTGTATGAATTACAAATTACAAATTGGGAATTATAAATCAAAGAATTAGAAATGGGCGCGGGAGTGACATCAGATGGAAACGCTTACTAATTTATAATTTGTAATTGACAATTTATAATTATCAGTTCCATCTTGATCGGCGATGAAAAGCCTAAAGTCTTACAATCTTCATCGCAGATGTGCGCCGATGAAGAACCCGCAGGCAAAAAAGAGCTTTTTGACCTTGATTATGAGGACTATCATTGAAGGAGACCAAAACCATGATCCGTATGGCACGTCCGGCCCATCCGGGACAGTTCATCAGGATGGAAGTGATCGAGCCTCTTGGCCTCTCTGTGACCAAGGCAGCTGAGGTTCTTGGCGTGACCAGGCCCGCCCTGTCCGCACTTCTCAACGGCCGCTCCGCGCTGTCTCCCGACATGGCTCTGCGCATAGAGAAGGCGTTCGGCCCGAAGATGGACACCCTTCTTCGTATGCAAACCGCATACGAGATTGCCGAGGCCCGTGACAGGGAAGGGAACATCAAGGTCAAGCGGTATGTCGCCACTATTTCCCAGTGAATCAGCGTGACCGGCGAGGCCACCAAACTCATCTTAGCCTAATGCAGTCAAAGCTTCACTATCAGCGTTCATCATCGCCCTTATCCGTCTTGATCTGCGATGAAAAGTCTAAGGTCTTAGATCTTTATCGCCGATGCACGCGGACGAAGATCAGTGGGATGAGTTTCAAAGGAGGCTGCAGCAATGAAGGCATGTCATGAAATCAGAAACCTTCACTTCAGCGGAGAATACATGGTACTCACCATTGACGGGACGGAGAAGAAACTGAGAGTCAAAGACGTCTCACCCGCCCTTGAGCGCGCTTCAGAAGAGCAAAGGAACACTTTCGAGGTTTCTCCTTCCGGTTACGGTATTCACTGGCCCCTTCTAGACGAAGACATTGCAATCGACGGGCTACTTGGCATTACTCATACAAGAGAGTCAAGAAGCAAGACCGCATAAAATGCATGAAGCGGATCGTGTCTCTGGCGGGCTACTTGGTGCAGCGAACGTCCCACGTGTGTTATTGCCGACCCCAATCACTCCGAATCATTTCTTATCGCGCTTCTTCCCTTTAGTCGAATAGGCTCTATGAGGTTCTTTCCAGAGTTGTTCATCTATTTTCTCAAATTCAGCAGTGTTTCGCTCAAATTCAGCAAGATCATTCCTATCCCAAGTTCCTGCAAGGTGATCCAGATCGTGATAAACTACGGATCTCTTCTTTTTTCCTATCTTGAGGCTGTCTCTCACCAACTGCAATAAAAATGTGTTAACACTCAAACCCTCTTTTTGTGCCCTCTCCTTGAGTGTTTTTGCCGTTAACTCATCAACTCGCCTTAGGGTTATGATCGCCACGGTTACCTCCTTCTGCCAAAAGCAACAAAAGCCCGTCGACACTGCGGAAGTGCTCATCCTTGGTTGCCAGCCACAGCCCGTGCTGGATTGCAGAAGCTGCAATCCACATATCGTTCGAAGGAATGGGTGTGCCTTTTCTCTTTAGTTCCTGGAAAACCTTGGCATAGTATTCGGCCGTTTCATCATCAACCAAGAACAACTCTACCCTTGGTGAATCGAGAAAAAGATCAAGTTCCCGTCTGTTTACGTTCTCTTTGCTTCCGGCTCTGAACCCGCCAAGAAGCTCTCCGAGTACAATGACGTTTGTCCCGACGAGCTCAGCTTCTTGAATGATCCGGACAGCCTCTTGCTGGTTGCTTTTGAACGCAGTGTAAAAGTTGGTATCTACCAGGATCTTTCTCTTCATACCTTTCTCAGGCCAGCAGTATGCTAGCATATTCTGACTGCATTATGCAAGCATCATGGAGCATGAGAATAAAGCTAGGACGGATAATTGAAAGCATCTCACGTGACGCTATGCTTTAGCCGACTCAACTACTCACCAGTTGCCTCATAATGAAATGTTACCGAAGGCCGCCGCGCCTCGCTCTCCACGTTACGCTCGTCCGAGCGCGCGGGTCGGCGTACCTTTTTTACCGAAACAAGATCCGATCTCGCGGCTTTCTTTTGTCAAGAGTGAAGATTTGACCCCATGCCGCCTTTCTTTGTCAAGAGTGAAGATTTGACCCCATACCGCCTTTCTTCAGCATCGCGATAGAACGCCGATGCTCCACACTCCGTCGCTCCCGCGAGCGTATGACCGTCCGCGATAGCGGATCGGGGTTGACCGGAGATGCCGCTGTATCCCAGCTCCGGTCAAAGCTAAACTATCGGCGTTCATCATAGTCGTTATCGGTGTTCATCCTGTAAAAACCACAGCTCTTAGTTCTTCCTTTTTACAATGATGCACGCTGATGCACACAGATGAAGACATGATGAGTGAGTCTATTCAGGGAATTGGAAATGCGCGCCGCGATGACTTCGGTCGCGAAGGCTCAGTAATTTATAATTTGTAATTGAAAATTTATAATTATCAGTATCCGTCTTGATCTGCGATGTAAAGCTAGGTCTCTACTGCGTCGCGAAAGAGGCTCAACCCAAGCCATTCTTCTGTTCGTCGCGAGGCGGAAGGTCATGCTCGACGCAGAAAGGGCAGGACCATTTCTGACCCTGCCCTTAAGCAGCACATTATGAAACGTACTTGTTGTTTATGCTTTCTTGAATCTCTTCCTGTTGACCGACGGAGAAAGTCACCGTAGTCATCAACGTCCCTCGCATCTATGCCGCCAAGCCATCATAAGGACTTCGTAAGTCTCCTCTGACGTATCCTTCCCTTTTCAAGCACGGTAAACATGCCTTGCAAACTTGGGTGGCCTTTTTCGATGATCGCCGAGAGTACTTCCGCAGGTTCTTCCGGAGCGGATGGCGCGGACCGAAAATACACAATGCCCGCAGGCGCAGGCATTGTGTGACGGTGGACTAATTCTCCGTAATCTCTATCAAAGGTGAGAATCACAAGCATTCTCTCACTTGCGCATGCCAAGACTTCGTGATCATTGCTCCCCGGCATATCCTCGGCCACGCTCTTGACATTATGGCCCGCGTTGCGCAAGAGCTGTATGCTAACGAGAGGAAAGTTCTCGTTGGCGAGAAAATCCACTAGGTCGCCTCTGCGGGAATAGAGTAGAATGCCTCCTCGCGCAGGCAGTCTGTAGCGAAGGCAAAAACGGCTCGCAGCTTTTCCTTATTCAAGGTCGGGTAGTTCTCGAGTACCTGCCCCTCCGACCAGCCTTCAGCGAAAAGGCTCAAAATGAACTCGACAGACAAGCGAGTCCCTCTTACAACAGGCTTACCTACCAATATTTCCGGATCTGAATATACGAACTTTCTCCAGTCAATATCTTTCATAATCTGCGCCTCCGTTCCGTATTTAATTATATCATAGCGCACAGCCACTCGCATACATGAATGCAATATGTGCGCACGCAGACAGTCTCACCGCACCGCAGGTGCCGGGGATTGACCGGCTGTGCCGCTCTATCACACAGGCGCTTCATGGCTACCATGAATTACAAATTTCAAATTGGGAATTACAAATCAAGGAATTGGAAATGCGCGCCGCAATGACTTCGGTTGCAAACGCTCCGCAATTTATAATTTGTAATTGAAAATAATTGAAAATTTATAATTATTAGTATCAGTCTTGATCTGCGATGAAAAAGCTAGGTCTCTACTGCGTCGCGAAAGAGGCTCAACTCACGCCATTCTTCTGCCCGTCACGGGCGGAAGGACACGCTCGACGCAGAAAGGGCAGGACCATTGCTGACCCTGCCCCTAAACACCGCTGCGAGAAACGTTTACGTTGGTGCTATGCTCTCTTGAATCTCTTCCTGTTGACCATGACGAGCCCGAATAGACCAGAGCCTAAGAGAAGCGCGCTGGGAGGTATCGGAACCGCAGAAGTGTGACCATCTGGGTCCACCCAAGCAGTTCCATGGGTTGCGTCCGTTATCCCTTGGATGAGTGCCGCTGAGTGAAAGGAGCCGCTGGTGCCGCCGGTACTTAAGTAGTTGAAGT
>CAWGRP010000016.1:0-205334 GCA_963825005.1 uncultured delta proteobacterium
ATGAATACTTGCCGCGAAAAAGGGTTTTGCCTGCCGATGTCTGCAGTATCAGCATCCCCACTTCGCCATCGAGTCTCGTGGTGATCTGCGCGCCGATCCGGCAGGCGACATGCCACTGTTTGCCTGCGGTCACCGGGCACCACTCTGTACTTGACGAGGGACAAGAATCGCCTCCTGCGATTATGCTTCTGGAGTGCTTCTATCTGCGCTTCGAGTGCGGCAGGCAATCGGCCATGATCCAGATCGTCTGCCAACTGCACGCTCTTTACTTCTCTGGACGCGAGCCGGATCGTGAGCCTTGGATTTTGAGCGTCGTACAGAACGACGCTTCCAACCTGATTGCGAAGCGTCCATCGGCGCTCCTGATCAGCGATGATCCATGCGTCTGCCGGGTCGGTGGTAAAATCGTCCGGGCCTTTTGTGACCGTAAGCTCGTTGGTGACCGGATCAAGCGACGTCGCCTGCAACGCCTGGAGTATCTCGTGCGGTAGTTTGCTTTTTCCCGAAGCTGCATCGTGAAGGGCGGCATCGGTATCGGCTCCCGGTACGTCGATAGTGAGAGGCAGGGCAACTGCATTTTCAAGAATCTCCAGCACAAGGTCGATATACGGTAATTCGGTGTCGGTATTGGGAGAGGAGAGTTGCAGGTCTGCAATATCCGGCCGCCGCTCAAGCATCGCTGTCAAGCCATCTGTCTCTGGTGGCTTCTCTCCTGCAGCCCCGGGGATAGTAATGCCTCCCGCCGTATCTTCAGCGTTCGCAAGCATCTGCAGGAGATCAACGAGGTAGGCAGCCGGGCTCAGCACCGAATGATCCGGGTTGCATTCGCAGTAATCCAGCGAGCCGAACAATTCTCGAAGCGCAGGAAAAGCTTTGAGCCTCTCTTTGATCACAGTCTCATTGAGTCTCGTGGAACTCGCCATGGCAGCGACAGGCGTAGGCGAGAAGCGCGTCATAAGGCGGGACACAAGCGCCAGCCCGAGATCATGAGTCTTCCTGGCGTTCTGATAGATGCGCGCCGCGCGCTCAGGCGCGATAGCAGTGGAGAGCATTTGCTGGAGCCGCTCTCCTCCTATCCCCACGATACGAAGCGCTGAATCCAGACCGTTATTCAGCATGGCGCTCGTCTCATCCCAGTTGGCTGAGAGCTTCCTGGCCCGCTGCAGCTTCAAAAGGGATTGAGCAAGTTGCTCCTTATCTTCTATGCCGTTGAGGTTCGCCGTTTCCACGAAAGCAGGAATATTCGAAGCGAGAAGATCGAAAGATGAATTGTTGGTGGAAAACGTAGTGATTCTCTGTTTGTCGAAGCCGGCGCCAGCGAAGGCCAGATCGCCTGTATTCAGCCGCGCAATGAGCGTGGCAGTCAGATAAAGCTCTCGACAGAGGCTTGCAATCGCTCCGCATACGCTTCCGGGGCGGGCCCCGCCTCGTCAGGAACGCCGTACGCATAGGCTTTGTCGATCCACTGATCGCGTCCGATATTGACAAGCAGTGTCAGGGAGGCATCCTTTTCTGCAAGCGTTGCCTGCTGCAGGTCCCTCATGAGGGCCAGGTTGTTGTTTGTCAGATCAGCCAGGCGCAGCGTGCGCTCCACAACTACAGCCTTCTCGGGGGCGAGCCCCGCTGTCTTGAGTTGATCTTGCAGCCTGCCGTAATCGACTCCGATCCGGCTTATGGTGTCCGCCACTTTGTAGCGCTCATCGTCGGTTAACGGTTGTCCTGCAGTCTGGAGGATGTCGCCCAACGAGACCGCATGCCCTGCCGCGGCCGGCGCGAGGAGATTCTCTGCCCTCAGTCTGGGAAGGGTTTGATTGAGAATGCTATCGATCTCCTCCGGCTTGAGCTCAGCCGTGAATCCGCGTGCGCCGGCGCGCTTGAGCGCCAGAATGATCGATTTTGGGTCCTGTCGCAACAAGGATTCCGGATCGGTCGGAAAATCTTGAGAAAGCAGCCCATAGTAAAAAAGCTGGAGCGTCAAGTTCTTGCCCGCAAGCCTCTGGCTTTCAGCCAACCAGTTGACTTTGCGCGCTTCAATGCCGGTCTTCTTATTCAGAAAATCAATCTGATTTTGCCGGAGTTCGCCAAGCGCGATTCTTCGTCCCAACAGTGGTTTGATCGCGTCGGAGATACGTTGAAACTCGGGTGCCGGCGGTGTCGGTAAGAGGAAGTCGATTGTTTCGGTTGGACGGGCATTGAAAATGACATCGGAATTACGGAGCAGATTCGACTCCCCGTATACGCTCAGCACCAGGTCTGCTGCCGTCTTGCCGCTCAGTACTTTTTGCGGATAGGAGATGGAATACCGGCCCCGTGCATCAGTTGCGGACTGGCCAAGTAGCGTATCGGGAGCGCCAACGTTGCGGTCGAAAGCCTTTACTGTCCGTCCGGACAGAGGATTGCCGTCGGACGTAAGGACGTGGCCTTGAACAACAAAAGAAATTAGTTCCCTTTTTTGGTTGTCTTGAGTTCTGGTTGGAGATGCAGCTTTGCTCTTCGATGAAGTCTTCACCTTCACCTTCGTCCCAGCTTTTCGACTCTCCTTCTTAGGCATCGTACTCCCTCCTCGATAATCCTTGATACCGGTTGTTTCTATAAACTCACGGTTGCGTAGGCATCTGATCCCGCTTCGGTTTTATGGCGCCTTCTTTACGAGCACGGTCTTGTCCCCGCTCGGAACCAGATCGTAGCCGGGCCGCGGCGGCTGGATTGGATCTTCGAAGCTTCCGGCCATCGCTCTTAAATCTCCCCCAGGAAAATGTTCTTCGACGTCCCAGAATCCGTACTTCTCCTGGAGCCAATTCTGCTGACCAATCCTCCAATTTTCTCTTCCCGCCTCTTCCCATGCTTCTTTCGACGCTTCGTATTTTGCCGCCTTCTGCACGCGTATCTGCTTATCCGAGTCGGCCACTCCTTTCAATAACGGCTCGGATTTGGATTTCTGAAAAGCCCGCTCGATCTCTTTGTCGGTCAAATCCTCAAAGAGGGAAGTTCCTGCTTTGGCCGGCTTTGGAGATGAAGCTGATCCCGGTGGAGTCCCGGTGCGAGCACCGCTCGCAAGGGAGAGCCCTCCCTTGATGGCCGGTGTGACGGTCAGCACAGCAGCGGAGACGTCACCGACAATTTGTGACACACCAACGGCGATGTTACCTTTCTTCACGTTCTCATATCCCGCGGCCGCGCCCTCGCCGAGATGCATGACTCCACGTACGGCATATCCGGGATCAATGAAGGCTCCTGCGATCACGTTGACCAATACCGTTCCCGCTGTTTTCAATATCGTCGCACCGACTTCGGCCCGTAGCCGCTGCGCGGAAGCTATGATGCCGTCTCCCTTTGGTTGAGCATCGAGAGTGGCTCCTATCGCCTGGTCCATGAAGTGTTCCGCAGATGCGACAACTTTCTCGCCTGTGAGACCAGGTATGTAGCTTCCTGGCGTCCAACCGAGAATACTGACATTCGCCCACTTGTCTGCCAGGTCGCCGGCAGATGCGCCGTCCGGATCATAGAAACGGATCGGATTATTCAATACATACTCGTACAGGTTGGGTCCTGCTCTCATATATGCAGGATCGTAGCTTGTCCATCTGGCGAGCCACGGCATGTAATATCGCGCTCCGTGATAATAGAATCCGCTCTCTTCATCCCGCTCTTTGGCGGTATAGCGATACCGCTTTGGCGTTTCGGTCTGGCTCCGCACCGCACGATACGACGTGCTCCCGTAAGGGGTGTATTCTTCGTAGGAAATGATCAGTGCCTTATCATCCAATTCAAGGCAGGCCGAGCCAATATGATTTCCGAACTGATAGCGGATGAGTTGCTGCGGCGATCCGTCGTTCACGTCGTTGCGTGTTTCGACCAGCGCGATGCGCTGCTTGTCGTCCATGATATGCAGCGTTTCGCGAATCAACCCGGACGCACTCCCTGAATGATTCCGGTATATCTCAAAGCCGTTGAGATAGATCCGCTCCTCCTTCAAATTTCCGTTGGCCAGTTCGGTGACCTTTCGCACGCGCTGCCCGTTCGAATCGTAGACGTAGCAGGTCGTTTCGCCGGGGCCGTTGTTGACCACCTGTTGTTGAGTTGTCCGGAGTTGGTCCCTAAAATTCCACTCCATCTTCGACAGGTGTGGCATGACTGTCATATTTCCGTGAGAGTCGTGGCTGTACCGCTCGCTCGGCGATATCTCCTGGCCCAGCGCCGTGCTCGTCAGGCGGTTGCTTGTCTTGGCGGGCTGCCCGGGCTCTGCCGGCTCGGTCAGGCTCGCTTCAAGGTATTGATAGCTGCGCGTCCACACCGCATTCAGGAGGAGATCCGGTGGACCGGCCGGTCCATCAACCTGATGCGCCATTTTGAGGATGTTGCCTATCGCGTCATACAGATAACGTTCAGTGTATCTGCCTATCGCATTGCCGTCGTTTGGATGGGGAAGCCTGCTGCGTGCTGCGTCATTGTTACCGTAAGGCGATGGATCGCCGAGACGATTCCCGGTCTGCCCCAGATGTTCGCGCCCGGTCGCCTGGATCAGGCGGTAGAGCGCGTCGTATGTATAGTCGTTGCTCGCATCGACGCGTCTTTGCCGGAAATAGGCGACCTGTTGAGCGTTGTCGCTGATATGCGTGATGTTGCCCGCGGGATCATAGGCATAGTTCAGATCCTGCAGACGGCACTTATTGAGCGTAACTTGCGGACAGGTGTCGAACGGATCAACGCAGGTTCGCGGATCGATGCTGGGAAGACAGTCAGGAGCCGATGCATCCCGCTTTCCCCGCGTTGTCGTGAGACGCCTCAGTCTGAAGGTAAGCGGATCGTATTCGTAGCTTGTTACGGCACCGTTGCCGTATTGGATCCGCGTTCTTTGGCCCTTGGCGTCGTAATCGATGTTGTTGACGAAGAAGTTCCATTCGGCAGTGTCGATGGACGCGGCTTCTTCACACAGACTCGTCTCCACCGCATTGAGGAGATTGGCTTCGTTGTATGTGATGCGGACGGTGTTGATTTTTCCGAAGGGAAGATGAGGCGCCGTCAATTTCGCAGGCCGGTTGAGTGCATCATATTCGGTGCTGCTTTCGTACGTTTCCCAGCCTGGATCTGCCGCATCAACAGCCCAGTTGTAGAGCTTCTTGTAGTCATCCGCGACGCACCTGCTGGTTCGCAGGAGGTTCCCCTTGAAATCGTAGGCTGCTTCTTCGTTAGTCTTCGGGTTATGGCCCATGCTGATGACGACGCCTGCTGCGTCGAAGCGCTTAAAAACACGGGTGCGCAGATTGAGTGCGGCATCGCCTGACTGGCCTTCACCATAAACGATCGCTTCGTGAAGCACATCTCTCCCGACGGTCAGCAGGTCTGACAGCGCGGCATCGGTTCCCCTTACAAACTGGCGAACAGGCCGCCGAAGCTCGTCGTACTCTATCCGAAAAACGTGTCCACGGCCATCCCAGGCGCGAATGGACTTGCCGTTCGCGTCATTCAGCATCCAGCGCTCGCCGGCTTCCATGCTGGCTTGATAGATGCGCTTGCCCGACAGGTCGTAATCATAGCGCATCACGACGCGTCCTTGCGCATCCCCGTTCTGCACTATGGCGTCGCGCACCTCGCGTTCGTTACCAAGTATATCGAGGAGCACGCGAGTGGGACAAAGTCGGTGCTGAGCGGGTTGCGCGGGATCCGGGCCATTATCGATTGCCGTCATGAAGGTACGACCTAACGTGTCGAAATACGAGGTCGTCGGGGTGTCGGCGTGTCCGAGCGTCCGGACGGCCGCATCCTGCTCCGGATTTTGCCCTTGCGTGTCAACGGGTGGACGCGCCGGATCAGGGACGCGTTGCGCGAGCCAGGTCTGCCAGCCTGCAGGCTGAGAAGCGAAGTATGCGGCAACGAGAGATTGGGTGTCGGAATCGGCCCTCGGGTCTATGGTCACCGTGTCATTCATGTCGTGGGCGATCTGTTGCCACGGATCAAAGATAATCTTGTCGTAGGTATTATTCGGATAAAGAGTTGCTATGAGGCGATCAAGAGGGTCGTAGAAAAGTACCGGGCTGACACCTTGGGTTCGCGAGAACTCGAATTGATGCCCCTTATCTGGAAGTGTGCTGAAAAAAGGCTCGTATTGGCGAACAGGCTTGCCTTTGTTGTTGAAGATGGTCCAACCGGAACCTACCCAGCGAGGGTTTATAACCGGACCACCCGATGCGACCGCCCCGGGCTCCGCCTGAATCTTCTTTTGAATTTCGCGTCCGAAGCCATCCGAGTAACTGAAGCTGATCTGGATTTCACTCTCTTCGCCTGAAGCGATATTGCTCACATGCGTCTCGCGCGCCAGCGTCGCGGCAAAGGCAGGTTCGCCACATTTTGCGAAGCAATCAAAATCGTAAATAATCCGCGTCGTAGCTGAACCAAGCAAATCGCGTGCGGCCTGCGTGGCCACACTCCTCGCGCCCGATGGATGCGCTTCCCGCGGAGTATCGAAGAATACGTCGATCTGTGTCCGCGTCAGGTCCGTCGTAAAGCTGTCCAGCGAATCGCCTTCGGAGGTAGTTGATGGCGGCTTACCCATAACTGCGGTTCCGACGACCAGACCAAGTGCATCGAAGGCAACCGCTGTGCGGTTTCCGTTCGGGTCGGTTATCCAGTAAGGCTGGAGAAGACGATAGTCGAAGCGAAGGCTTGATACGCCGTGATCGTCCGTGGTCCTGAGCGTCACCGTGTTACCCAGCGGGTCGCGCATCTCGACCGGCAGAAGATCGTGGCTGTCGTATTCCATCCGGGTAAGATTGCCCCATGGATCTTCAAACGCATGGGGCAGAAAAAAATGTTGTCCGGCGTACGCTGCGTCATCGGTAACCGTAGCGGGAGCGGGCTCAGGAACGACAGACAAATAGGTTCTGCCCGAGGGAAGCCACCAATCTAAGTCGGCTTTACTATTCGCATCGCCCGGCCAATGAATGTAGCCGCCTTCGTTTGCAAGCAGTTCGCTGAGTTCAGCTTCGGCCGGTTTGCCCGGATTGGAGTTCTGGCCGACGAAGATAGTTTTAGCAAGTCCGTTAGTTAACACGAGCTGGTATGTTTCGTACGGCAGAGCGAGCGATTCGGCTTCGCCAAGCGGCGAAGGGCCCACGAGGTCATTGCGCCGGTAGAGCGTACGCACGCATTGGAACAACCGTTTCTGCAGTGTTGAGTCAGGGAGTTGCTCGTAAAGGATTGGCGCCGCGCTCGATACAGTGTCGCGCAGATCTTCCAGCGTAAAGCGCGCGCTTCGGGGAGGCAACGTGAAGCCGGTGAGTTCGTACGTGCGCTTTTCCGAGAGCAGCGGAACGCGGTAATCGTCAGGATACAAGACGAGATCGTCGATCGGCGTTGTAAAATCGTTATCCGTGCAGGTGATGAGTGTTGTTGTTTGCTTCAACTGGTCGGGTTCCTCTGCGAGATCGGATGTTATACGGCCGTATCCCACGGAAACCGATTGCAGCACGCTTCCATAACGATCTACCTCAAGCGTCAGCTCGTGCCCGATGCGAGGATCAACCGGATTGCGCTCGTAGTGATAGTCGATGGTTTCCCGAGGATGGGAAAAGAAGACGGCGTGGCGGCCAATAGTGCCGCGCGGCTGAAGCCATTCTATTGCGTAGTTGCGCTCTGAAACCTTGTAAGGATAAGAAGACTCGGGCGATTTGTCGTCGGCATAGATTTCCTGACGCAGGATCGAGCCCCTGAGAGAGCGCACTGCTTCGCGCACTTCGTCAAGAGTGAGTATCGATGTTCCGTCCGCGTGAGCCATCGGGCAGAAGGAGATCGCGGGCAGAATGGTGTCCGGAAGGAGCGTAGATTCGAAGGCTGTCCATTTGTCGGCAAAGTCTGTGCCGTCCGCCGGCAGGTGCGCCGTAAGTATTCGTGCGCCATGTGACGGCTGATCTTGTCCTCGCCGATGGAAGCGCCCGTGTGGAACCAGGTGACGGTGCGGACCGGCGGCACGTGCGAGGACGCGTCGGAATTCTCGCTCTTGAGGAATTCGTCGCTCCGGCTAAGCGTAGCGAATTCCTCGGTATCCCACTGCTCCACTTTGCCGAAACCGCGAAACTCGCGCTCGATACCATCATAGTAGCCGTGGTGGTAGGCGTAACGTGTGACGAAGCGGCTGCGGCTGATCCAGTCGTACGTCTCGACTCGCTCGACCACATGCACTGGGAACGGAAGCCGCGTGACCCACGGCTTGCCGTCCTGTTTATCCTGCAGATAGAACCTGGTGGAAGGTGCATATTCCACTCGCGTTTCAGCTCCCAGATTGTTTTTCGTTGTCTTGAGGAGATGGGGCTTCCCCTCTTTCATGAGATCGACGTAGAGCATCCCTTTCCCGCTTTCAGCGGGAAGAGGCGATGACCAGACGAGGCAGGCTGTGCCATTACCGAGAAGGTCTATTGCCGAAACCGATGAGAGGTCATCAATAGGTGGAAAGCCTTCTATATACTCCGGCTCACTCCAACTATTTCCGCATTCATTGCGAAAGATCAATACCTTGTCGTGGTTAAGGTAGAGAATGTCCGTTGTGCCGGAGCCGTCAATATCGACCAGACGGACGCGCCCCTGATCGAAAAGATCGGGCGCGTCAAACCAGGGACTGTCATCCATAGTCACTTTCTTCCCGAAGCGCCCATAGCCCAGATTCGGCCAGTAACAGACCTCCCCATTACGTATACGTACGAGATCAACGAGCCCATCGCCCGAAAGATCGGCGAGATAGATGGACTGAGTACCGTCTGCAAAGATAAGGGCGGGACCCTGTTCCTCATCGAGAGGCTGGGATATCCGCTCCGCCGGATCGAACCCGGCTTCGGCGCACGACGCATACCAGGCGAAAGCGTGCCCTTCAGTGATGAGAACGTCTGCAAGACCGTCGCCGGTCAAGTCTACGAATCTCATGTTAGCGTCATTCCAGTCAATGTTGGGCAGAGACTCAAAGCTCTTGAACCGTTCCCAGCCGTGATGAGTTGTCCGCTCATAAAACCCTTGAGCAGGACCGCCGAATTCAGCAAGGTCAAGCTGGCCGTCTCCAGCCAGATCCAGGAATTGGGCGCGGCCTGTCGAGAGCAGCACGTTCGGTTTTTTCGACACAAGCTCAACCGGTCCAAACTTCGGTGAACTGCATTCAGCGCTTTCGGCAGTATCCCGTTTGTTCTGACTCAGGTTCTTCTTGTAGTACCATCCATCAGCCTGCTCGGACAAGATGCCCGCAAGTCCTTCACCATCCAGATCCACCCATCTGGTAACGGCAGCCATTCACGCCGGAAGGAAGATTCTCAAGGCTCTCCGGGTCAATTTCACGAATTGTCCCGTCGATCTCGGCCTTACTGTATTCGAACTCGAGGCGCGGCAAAGATTTCTTGAGGTACTTGCCGTCATCGCGAAGAACATATCCTGATTGCGTAATACCCGTGATGAATGAAGCGATCGGCGATTCCGAATAGGCGAATTCAGTTGAGCGGACGAGATAATCCTTTACCCCGAGTTCCTTCTCGAAATGATGAAACATGAGGACCCGCCTGCAGAGCCGGTAGGTGCGGACTTCGAATGCGGCCCGGTATGAAGAAAACGGGTCCTGACGAACTCCCCATGCCCGGGGGCTATCTAATGAAGCCTCGACAAGCGACTGACCTTCTTTATCAGGAGAGAACAGATGGTAATATTGCCCCAATTCTTCTTTGTTTGTTTCATCCGAATGGCCCAGATAGTCGAAGACCACCTCGAACAACCATTCCATCTCCGAAAGCCCCGGCTGAACCAGGCGCGATGTTTTGTTACCGTATTTGATACTCTTGATGTAGCAATTGGCGTTCCTGCTCCGGTTGCGCTCATTAGGCAGAAAGAGATTGACGCCGTCAGAATTCTCGTTCTGGTATTCGTAACGGATAGCGTTTCCTTTGTCATCGTAACTCTCACGGATCAGCCAGCTGAAGATGCGGGTTTTGTCTTCGGGATCGTAAATGCGGCTCTCTTCGGATTTGCCGTACCAGGTTGTGACATTATCCCTCGATATCGACCTCCATCGAACATCGTTCGATTGCGATTGATTCGTCCAGCGCTCGATCCGTGCGAATAGTCCCTCTATGCGAGGCCGAAAGCGGCGCACCATGTAGCCGTCCCGCGGGTCTTCATCAAAGAGATGGTTGCCTTGATCATCGAAAAGCCACTTACCATCTTGGTCGGCTTTGAAGATCGGGACAAGATCTTCGGAACCGGATAGAATAAAAACATCCGAATCCGCAGTGTCACGGTACAGCGGAAGGCCTTTATCGGTCTTCCTCGTAATTGAGGGAAGGGAAAGGCTCCAGCCGAAGCCGAACGGGCCGTTGCCTGCGCCGGAATCGTAGGAAAGTGACAGTTGAGGGGCGAATCCGGAGCGACCGGGGCTGGTGAAAATCGGGACGGTCAGTGAGCCTGTTCCTGTGACAGGGTTGGCGGCAAACTTCTCGTCGATTCCACGGATTGCGCCTCCTCCTTTCGGCAACGAAATGGACGGAGGAGAGAAATCGCCTTTCTTGTTGTCACCTGGTTCCGGTTTATTTCCTTGAATCATTACCTCATCGCCGATTACATCACCGCATAGCGGGGCTGCTCGACCCTTCCCGCGCGCTCACCCGACATGGAGACGGTGCTGTGAACCTACTCATTGGAAAGAGTGCCGGTCGTGCGCACTCCTGTTTGCCCAACATCCGGAGTGCCTTTTGATGAGGAAGCCACTCACGGGTCCGTCAATCGAAAACTAGTACTAAAGTTTTAATACCAGATGATACCATGGCATTGTGCCGGTCAACGTAATTATTCTTTATGGACAGATAAAATAGGAAGGCGGCGGTGCTCTTTTGAACGCGCCCTTGAATTTGGTCTGCAAATCAACAAACGCCGGAACCACAATTGATTTCCGGCGTTTGTTTTACAAATCTAAATCACACCAAAGTTACAGCGGTACGTCGTCCTCGTCTTTTTCGGGCGGAAAATCGGCGTCGGCAGGCTCATGGAGTTCGGGTCCCCTGCGGTCATCAGGACCACCACCACCACCTGGACCGAGCATCTTCATCGCAGACGCGACTATCTCATAGGTTCTTCTCTTGACACCGTCGCGGCCTTCGTACTCGCGGCTCTGGATACTTCCTTCAATATAGACGAGCTTGCCTTTCTTCAGATACTCACCTGAAATCTCGCCCAGCTTTCTCCAGGCCACTATACGATGCCATTCCGTTTTTTCGTTTTTTGTTCCGTCCTTATTCTTCCTTGTTTCCGATGTCGCCATCGTGAACGTCGCGACAGGAGTACCGTCTGCCGTATAACGGACTTCCGGGTCTTTGCCGAGTCTGCCGATGAGGATTACCTTGTTGACGTTAGACATACGTTACCCCCTCTCATGTTCGGAGTGCCTGAACCGATAATACTATACCACAGGTGAAGCCATTTGTTTCCCATTCTCGTTGATCTCCGCGCATTGACTTGGGCAGACGATTTTGCGAGAATAGAACGTACGCATTGAGCCGGAAAGTCCTCATCAGCATTTTAGTTCTCTGTACGTTCGCCGTATTCCTTACGCTCAAGTTGAGTAAATTTTATCAACCGCCCAGGGAGAGGCTCCAGCTCTCAACCCGATACATGGAGCAGGCCGGCGCCCAGGAGACGGTGTACGGCGTCTATATTCGGAATCTCAGGGTAGGCTACCTGAAGCGCGTCATACTCCCGGCGCGACGGGGCTATAAGATTCTGGAGGAAGGACGCATGAACATACGCTTCCTCGATGAAAAGAGCGAGCTGGCGATGAACCTCTTCGGGGACGTGGATGATCAGTTTCGTATTCGAACCTTCCTTTTTCAGATCAATTCCGGAAAAGATGTGACCGACATAAAAGGAGAGATGCAGAACGGGGAAGCGGTGATACATATGGTTACGCGCGGCCGGTCAAGCGTCTACCGGCTTCCGATGAAAGAGCCGCCCATCCTTGTTTCAGCAGTCATTCCCTATCTCGTCAAACAGGGTTTCGATCAGAAGAGCAAGGTTGTTACCATACCCGTCTTCGATCCCTCTACACTCACCAGCTACGATGCGACCATCGATCTTCTCGGCTGGGAGAAAGTGACGGTAGCAGATGAGACTGTCAGAGCATTTCATGTAAGGACGATTTTCAAGGGCGTGGAAATCCATGGCTGGGTGGATGAGGGAGGCTCTGTCGTCAAAGAAGTGAGCCCTCTCGGGCTGACTATTCAGAAGGAGGCGAAGGATAGGCAAGGGACCGACTTCTTCGACGCCCGCCTTTTCTCATCGATTGAAACCACAGGAAAAATTGAAGACTCACGCCGTACGAGCTTTCTGAAGGCCAGGATCGATGCTAAAGAAGCACTGAAAAAAGTGATCGCGCAGTACTACGATCTCAAAGACGACCTGCTGGAGATAGATCGGGCGAAACCCATTACGATCACTATCGATCCGGCCCGATATCTTTCCCCGTCCGCATTCATCAATAGCGACGACACCGAGATCGCAACCACGGCACGCTCCATCGTGAAAGGCAAGCGGACCTCGGAAGAGAAGATCAGGGCGATTGAGGAATGGGTATTTAAGAATGTGAAGAAAGTACCCACGTTCTCCTTGCCCACGGCCAGAGACGTTTTCATCAAGAGGGCAGGGGACTGCAATGAACACGCGGTCCTGTTTGCGGCGCTGGCGCGCTCATCGGGCATACCATGCGTCATTGCTTCAGGCATGGTCTATGCGAAAGACGGATTCTATTACCACGCATGGAATCTCGTCAACACCGATGGCGCGTGGCTGGCTGTCGACAGCACGTTCGGCGAGTTCCCCGCGGATGCAACACATATCGTGCTTGCCGTGGGAGATATTTCCGACGGCATTGAGATCATGCAGTTTCTCACGAACATCAAGATCCAGGTGGTGGAAGCTCGATGATAGCATTGAAAAACGTGAGCAAAGCATACGGCGATGTGCGAGCCCTTGACGGGGTCAGCATTGAGGTACCGGGCGGAGAAATATACGGCCTGATCGGACCGAATGGTGCAGGCAAGACCACGACGATAAAGCTGCTGGTTGGCCTTCTCAAGCCCACAAGCGGGCAGGTTTTCGTCAACGGCTTTGATGTGCAGAAGGATAGCCTGGCTGCAAAATCTGCGCTCGGCTACATTCCGGATGAACCATTCCTGTACGGCAGATTGACGCCTTTGGAACTGATGGATTTCAAGGGGAGCCTCCACAACATGGACCGCAGCGATCTCGCAAGCAGGAAAGAAGAGCTTCTCAAGCTGGTGGGTCTTCCGGATCACCGTCACGATCTGATAGAGAGCTTTTCACTCGGCATGAGACAGCGACTTGCGATTGCTGTTGCGCTTATTCCCGACCCATCCATCATTATTGTTGACGAGCCACTGGTAGGCCTCGATCCCGCAGGCATGCGTCGTGTCAAACAGATATTTGTCGAGCTTGCAAGGCAAGGAAGGACCCTTTTTATATCAACGCACATGCTCCACGTGGTCGAAGAGATTGCCGACCGTGTGGGCGTTCTCAACAAAGGAAGGCTCGTGGCAGAAGGGACTCTGGATGCGCTCAAGACTGCGCAGGACGAGAGACTTGAATCAATCTTCTTCCGTCTTTTTTCAGAAGAGACAAAATGAACCATCTCTCTTCATATGTCAGGTTCAGGTTGAGGATGGTGCGCCACGGCCTCGCCATCCGTCGGAAAGAGGTCGCCAGGAGCCTGTTCTTGCCGGCATTTTTTTCCCTTGTCGGCGTTTTCATGTTTGTCTTTCTCTTCAAGGCGTTTCGTTTTTTTCAGTCGTTTGATCTCATCGGCGAGATTCTCATCGGAAAACTGCTCGCGCTCATATTCTTTGTCTTCTTTATTTTCCTTGTTCTCAGTAACGTCAACGGTGTCATCAAATGGTTTCTTACCAACGAAGATCTCCCGTTCCTTTTGACCAATCCTGTATCCACAACTACTATTTTTGTGGTGCGGTCCATCGAAGCGCTCATAGAATCGTCATCGGCATTTCTCTTTTTCTCGATACCTGTGCTCCTGGCCTATTACACGGCTCTCTATACGTTCAAGCCGTCGTTCCTTCTTTCCATCCTTCTGCTTCTGCCGTACGCGCTTATCCCTTACGGCATAGCCTTCGTGCTGGTCATGGTACTGGCACGCTTCCTTTCTCCAAAAATAATCAAAAAGGCATTTTCATTTTTGTTCGTGCTGCTCTCGGCTGCCCTTGTGATCACGTTTCGCGCCATGGAGATCGAGAAACTGGCCCGGCCCGAGAGCTTCGCCTACGTGTACGAATATATGCGGTACCTGTCGATACCCGCCCATCCGTTGCTGCCAACGCACCTGTTTATCGAGGTGGTGCAGTTCCTTGCCAGGGGAGGCGGCACGCAGATCATCGTCGATCTCGGGCTTTTTCTCTCGTCTGCTGCGGCAATGGTGACGCTCGCCTACTGGACATCGGAGGCTTTTTATCTCAGATCGTACACGAATGCGCTTGTTTCTTCCCGGGCCGTGAAGAATGATCTCATGGGAAAAGTTCTGAGCTTCATCCCCGCACGTGCGCGATTTCTCATCCTCAAAGAGGTGAAGAATCTGAAGCGGGATCCGAAGGAATGGTCACAGGTACTGCTTGTATTTGCCTTGATCTTTGTTTACGTCTACAACTTCAAATCGTTCCCGAGAGACAGAACCGTTTTGCCCACGGTCTTTCTTGAAAGCCTGCTCTCTTTCCTGAACATGGGCCTTCTTACGTTTGTGATCGGCGCCATATCGGTGCGCTTTGTCTATCCCTCCTTTCAATTGGAAGGAAAGCCGTTCTGGCTTGTGCTGACATCCCCGGTCGACGTACGCCAGATTTACTACCACAAGCTCGCGTTCTACATTGTGGTCAGTCTCGTTTTCGCCCTGACGCTGAACTGGCTGTCGAACCACTTCATTGCGTCGCCCCGGTTTCTCTACTACTTGTCGTTCGGCTACGTGACCCTTGCGGCAATCGTCTGCCCGGTCATCGCTTTCTATTTCGGAACCAGCTACATGAACCTCAAGGAACCTCCCAATCCATATGGAGGTCTGGGCGGCATACTCACCATGCTCGCCATCTTCTCCTTTACTCTATGCGCTTTGGCTCTGCTCGGCTGGTCTTCCTATGCGATTCTCCTCAGAAGCCTGACCGGCTTGAGCACACCGCCGCGTCTTCTCGTGAGATTCGCCTTCACCTGTGGTATGGTC
The DNA here is from genome assembly GCA_963825005.1 of uncultured delta proteobacterium. GTDB lineage: Bacteria > Desulfobacterota > Syntrophorhabdia > Syntrophorhabdales > WCHB1-27 > JADGQN01. Next base: position 15,251 of record CAWGRP010000016.1, read on the forward strand.
TTTGGAGGAAGTTGTGCCGTAATGCATATAATGAGGTTGAAGACGATCAAACATTTGCGAAAGATCGAGCTTTAGGAGGCGCGCATAGAGCTCTACGGAAATCTCCAGGGACTTGACCACCTCGCCAAACGAAGACTGCTGAATCTCTATCACAGACGCGTAGAACCATCGCACGTCATCTCTTTCGACAAAGCGCACACCATGTTTCAGGTCTCCCGCGACATCTCGCGGCAGGTGGGACTGCTCATCAACAGAAGAGGGGTCGTTGATGCGGTGATTGTAGGCAGCAGAGAGCGTATCGAGATCCCACCTCTTTCCACCGACAGAACGGGAAGGGCACGATTCAGAGGCATACGTTTTATCCACACGCACCTGTCCGGCGAGCTTCTTTCACGAGAGGACCTGACAGACCTCGCGCTCCTGCAGCTTGATCTTGTCGCGTGCATCACGCAGACACGGGGCGAGCCCGTTGAGACAATCCACATCGGATACCTTGTGCCCGAAAATAAGCAAGGACAGGCGTGGGACTTCATAGGACCGGTTCCGGCCGATAAGCTGGAGCTTGATTTTACGGAGTTCATCACCGAACTGGAGAACGAATTCTTAAAAGAGAGGGGCAGGTATTACGCGACAAAAGGAGATGCTGAGAAAACCATCCTTGTTATGGTTGTGCTGCCGAAAAGAAGGAAGAATATCGAAGAGAGGATCGCCGAGATGAAAGATCTTTCCCGTTCGGCGGGCCTTTCTGTGATCGATGTCGTCGTGCAGAGGCCCAAACAGCTCGATCCGAAGCACCTCATCGGCAAAGGCAAGATAGAAGAGCTGGTTATCAAGAGTCAGCAACTGGGCGCAGATCTTCTTATTTTTGACGAAGAGCTTTCTCCCAGCCAGCTCAGGAGCGTCTCCGGGCTGACAGAGCTTAAGGTGCTCGACAGGAACCAGCTCATACTCGATATCTTTGCGGGGAGGGCTCGTACGAGCGAAGCAAAGATCCAGGTGGAGCTCGCGCAACTGAGATATATTCTGCCACGACTCGGAGAAAAGGAGTCGGCTTTATCGAGGCTCACCGGCGGGATCGGCGGACGTGGTCCCGGAGAAACGAAGCTGGAGGTCAACCGGCGCCGCACCAGAGAGAAAATCACCTCTCTCGAAAAGAAGCTTGAAGAGATTCGAGGCATGCGCCAGCGCAAGAGAGAGCAGAGAAAACGTTCAGCGATACCTGTGGTGTCAATCGTGGGATACACCAATTCAGGCAAATCGACGCTGCTCAACCTTCTCACCAAGAGCAGCGTCGAGGTTGAGGACAAACCATTCAGCACCTTGACGCCGACGAGCAGGCTCATCAAGTATCCCAGCAGAAAAAATATCATCGTCACTGACACTGTTGGTTTCATCGAGGACCTGCCCAAGGTGCTGCTGCGTGCTTTTGTTGCGACGCTTGAGGAACTGGACGATGCAGCGCTGCTCGTGCACCTGGTCGACATCAGCTCTCCCGATTTTGAGGAGAAGATTAACACGGTCGAGCGGATACTTGCCGGGCTTAACCTGTCTGAGAAAAAGCAGATACTCGTTTTCAACAAGAAGGACAAGGTTGAAGGCTCGTTTGCGGACGTCATGGAAATGCGCTATGGCGCCAGCTCGATCTCCTGCAAGACACGGGAAGGGATCGATCAATTGGTGCACGCGATAGAGATTGAAGTTGATCACAGACCCACGTGAGCCACGCAGTTATCTATTTCCGGAGATTACTTTCCTTTGCGGCATCTCTGTCTTATTCTATTTAGAATATGACAGACTTATACGATCAAAATGAAATAGCAAGGCTTGTCGGGATCTCCGAGAGTCAGATCCGCTATTGGGACTCATCCGGCTTGATCACGCATGCGGACAAACAGAAAGGTTTACTCTTTTTTGATTTCAAGGGGCTCGTGGCATTTCGCACAGCGAAGGAGCTCATTGACAGTGGCGTCTCTTTGCGCGCGATAAGAAGCTGCATACAGAAACTCAAAAAAATCACGCCCGAATTGGAACAGCCTTTATCGGAAGTGCGCTTCACCATTCACGACAAAAAGATCGTATTCAGCAGGGATAGCCTGACGTGCACGCCTGACGGGCAGCTTCTCATAGACTTCGACGTGGGTGGACGGCAAAAGGCAGATCTTACTGCCGATTCAAGCGAGGAACTTTTCTTCCAGGCGATGGAGTGCGAAAGTGACATGCAGTGGGAAGAGGCTGCAAGAAAGTACGAGGCGATCCTCAGGATACATCCGGATCACGTCGACGCTATGGTTAATCTGGGCAACGTCCTGCTGGAGCTAGGATCTCCGGAGAAGGCAGAAGAATATTTCCGCGAGGCGCTCGCTTTGGACCCCGATTATGGCGAAGCAAACTACAATCTTGCCAATCTCTTCGAAGAGCGGGGAGAGCTGGACAACGCCCGTCTTTTCTTCCGCAAAGCGTTGCAGGAGGATCCTGACTTCGCCGATGCACATTACAATCTGGCTCGGGTTCTCGATGCGCTGGGCAAACGGCAGGCAGCGCGTGAGCACTGGCTCTGCTATCTTGAGCTGGAGCCGCACGGTGAATGGGCGGGACGGGTGCGCCAGCGCCTGAGCGAAGACTGATGCCGATTTGTCTTCAAGCGCCTACCTTCGTTGCCCATCGGCCTGTTCCATACTCGACGTACCCCAAGGTACGCCTTCGGTGGCCCAGTCCTCGGAGCGCCTAGGGCACCCGGCCGAAGGCTGGGTCATGCATCTTGAATACAAATCGGCATGACAGGTCGCATTACCAGTGCCAAAAGCAAATTGGCGCCAATATTAAGATAGTCGCCCTGGTGCGGGGGCTGTTTTTGAATGCAAACTGGCATGATCTCACGCGTGTAACTTCTTCAGCAGCCAGGCCATGTTCTGGCCGAGCGTTTTCATTGTCTGAATCCCTTCCGCATCTGACTCAACATCGCCTATATCCCTGCCGATGCCTACATTCCAGTAGCTGGACCCCGGAACGATCATCTCGTTGATAAAGAAGAAATGGTTGATTGAGTCAAAGGCATGGATTGCGCCTGCACGTCGCATTGTAACAACAGCGGCCCCCACTTTCCTTCTGAAGAGACCATCGTTCGCACGCGCCACGAATCCGGACCGGTCGATGAGAGCTTTAGTCTCGGGCGTGATGTCGGAAAAATAGGTGGGCGAGCCGAGTATAATCGCATCTGCTTCAATCATTTTTTCTATACACTCGTTTACGAAATCATTGGTGACGCCGCTGCATCGCTTGTCTTTTTTCTCCATGCACTTGTAGCAGGCAATGCAGCCCCTGATGTTCTTGCCGGCAAGCTGCACGAGTTCGGTGTCGATACCCTCCTTCTTGAGTTCTCCCAGAGCGTAGTTGAGGAGAATCGCTGTGTTGCCGTCTTTGCGTCCGCTACCGTTGAACGCTATTGCCTTCATATTTGTCCTCCCTTTCATTCATCACCCGCTGCGCGGGAAAACTTTCTATCGCAGATAAGAGCGGATAAAAACTGTGATGAACGCTGATGATTCATCTTTGGCCATCTGTGTGATAAAACGTCACAGATGGCCAACCCCAGCACCTCCGGTGGGGTGAGAAGGCTGCGCGCAGCGCTGAAGTGTGGGCAGCATTGGCTATCACAATGCTGCCCACCGCCATACGCATCTGCGAAAATCTCTCTTCGCTCTTATCTGCGTACATCTGCGATGAAGAGCTTATCATAAGTATCTAATTACTTTCACGAAGGGCAGCGGAACATGCTATTATGGGCAAACAGGACCCTCATCCGTGTACCTGACCTCCTTCGTCCACCGGGAAGAGCTTTTCGATATTACCGAAAGATGGCTCTGTAATCGGCTTGAACCGCATGACGGTCTGCGCCTCACGCAGATTCTGATTTGCGACGGCTTCGTTCTGGGCGAGACGCTCGACGCGATTGCCCGCCTCCTTCTGTCCACAATAGATGCGATCGTTTACTCTACCAACCGTATCAGTTTCAAAGGCGAACTAAGGGAGTTTATCTGCGAGGATGGATCGATTGCAACGCCTCGCATTAAAGAGCTGGTCCGCAAATACAGGAGTAACCCCGATTTCTTTTACGTCGAAGCGCCAATCAACGGAAGCACGTGCGTCGACAGGGAAGGCCGCCTGCTGGGACTTCACAGGATCAAGCGGCCTCGCAGGATAGCGGAAAAAGCCAACCGTTATATAGCCAACTGGATATTCCTGATGGTCCAGGCGAGTGCCCAGCGTATGGCGGAAGAGAGAGCGCAAAGGTTGGGCATTCCGTTGCACTTTCTTCTGACGCCGGAAGAAGAGATGGAGCGCGAATTCATGCTCGCCGAGGAGACGATAGCGCAGGGATTCAAGGATGGTCGGGTGAAGCTCGACAGGGTCGCTCTCACTATACCCGACGTCGGCGGCATAAAGCTCATTGCAAATGATGACGCCTTATCCAGTCTTGAGCAGTCGTTGCAGAACCACCCGGCTATCAGGCTCGTAGAGCAGGAGAGACACGAAGGAGACTACAGGGCCAGGAACCTTATAATTGAGGTGCCCTGGGACCCGGAAGCAGTCTGCCGGCGGTACATCGAGAGTGGAGCCTGGCGAAGATACATCGGCAGGGGAATAGCCGAAAGCGAACTGCGCAAGGGGATAGAGCCGCTCCTTGAAAAAGCCGAGCCCGGGATAACTATTGAACTGATACTCTCCACCTTTCCTGATTTCGTAGAGTCAGAATTGGGAGCAAGTATCCATGAAGAGCGCATCGTGTCGCAAAGAAATAACAAGATGTATAAAGGCTACATTCCCATGAACGTTGAGTTCCTGATCGAATATATCTTCGCCGCAGGCTTATGCCCCCGAACACAGATCGAACGCCTCCCGGTGAAGCTCTGGGGACGCTATCTGCCGGATACGATCAGCTATCACATACGGCAGCTGAATGGCCAGCCCGAACACGACGCATTGTATTAAGACAGGTAAAGACAAGATCGAAGGTAGAGGTAAAGACAAATACGAAGGTAGAGAAAAGAGTCAAGGTTGCGTTTTTTCTCTCTCAACCTTTGCTTCAGTCTTTGCCTCTACCTGCTTTATCTTTTTCCTGCGAACGGAGCGCCTCGGTCCAAGCATGGCCCAAAAAATGCTCGCTTGCCCGCTAGGATGCTGATTGTACATCCTTCAAAATATGAATGCTCTGCCAACCGGAGTCTAACACTATTTGTACACTCCGTACTCTTTGGTGAAATCGATCATGGCATGCATGGTGTTTGCTTTCCCGTCATCCATCGAAGTGCCCCAGGACATCATGTAGCCGCCACCCTTGCCGACCGTGTCGATGAGGTTCTTGCAGTACGCTTTCACACTCTCCGGTGTGCCGGTGAGTATAAGGCCTGCCGGCACATTTCCGCCAATGCCGATTTTGCCCCCGATTGCCTTCTTAAGCTCGACCATATCCGTGCGGTCAAAAAGCCAGAAGCTGGAGGCCTTCGGCAGTTCCTTCAGATACTCGATCCGCGTGTTGTAGCTTCCTTCACAGAACGGGCAGGCGATGATGCCCTCTTCAGCGAGGCCGAGTATGAGTGCTTTAAGCGTAGGCCAGTAGAACCTCTTGAACTGCGCATCCGACATAAAGCCATCTGCCCCCTTGTGGAGCGGTATGAAACAGGTAGGGATCCCTGATGCGGCCGCGCCCCGAACAGCCTGCTTGATGCAAATCGGCGTGAGTCTCTCAACGGCCTTCTCCACCTTGTCGGGCCGCCTGTACAGGTCGAGCATTATGGCGCGTGTACCACGCAAAGTATCGGCTAGCATATCGAAGGGCGCTTTTGTGGCACCGCCAAAAAGGCCAGGGAAACCCATGGCCTTTTGCCTCATATCAAACGCGCCGACCTTCTCTATCCATGCCATCGCCTCGTTTCCGGCGTCGATAAGTGCCTTGAGCGCACCCTGAACGGACGGAATACCGAAGGGGATCATCTGTAAGGTGACGAGCACCATCTCCCACATGTCCGTAAACGGGGAGATCATCTTCAGCGGCTCCAGAGCACCGAACGCCCGGGGCATGTACGTCCTCAGCCAGAAATCGGTCGGGTCATCGATCAGGGCATCGTATTCGTCGGCCTTCATGTACTCGCCCTCAACGTATTGGTAAACCGATTCCTTCGGGAGGTTATGGCCCGGCCACCTGTACTGTTTGTAATCGAGGATCTCAAACACCTTGCCCCACCCGATCAAGGGAGCCATGCCGCCATAGTCGGGCCTGTAATCCAGAAGAAATGTAACGTGCGCATCAATCATCTTCTCCACATCGTACATGGCCTGTTGAGGCTTGACACCGGCCAGGCTGGTCTCAAAGAAAGTGCCCAGAGCCAGCACGGGGACTCGATCCGGAATCTTTTCCAGAAGTGCCACGTCTTTGAAGCGCTCTATCGCTTTTCTGTACGTGACTGCCGCTTCCGGACTCTCAAACTGAATACCATCTGCCGCACTCCACGCCTGAAACCTCACTTCTCTCTTTTCCGCTGGTGTAAGCTTCTTCTCCATCGCGTTACCCTCCTGTTGAACCAGCCGTGCGTTACTTGGGCAGCGGGAAGATCATCTCGGCAGTCTTCGGAAGCTTGGGGCTATTCTTGTTATAAACAACTTCCAGATCCCAGGGCCACTGCTTCCCCTTGACCCATTGCCCGCCAACCAGCGGGATCTCGCAATAATGTTTTTCGTTGTACTTGATGTGACCGAATACGGTATCAAGGTCGGTCTTACCCAATGTCTCGAGGATCTTCTGCTTGTCGAGGGACTGAGCACGCTTAATAACATCGAAAGCCATTTCGTATCCCCCATAAGTCAGGCCGATAGGAGGGATCCACTCTTTCTTTGTCTCTTTAGTCCAGGCGTCGCAAAGTTGCGCAGCGGTCTCACCGGTCAGTGATGACTTGTAGGGATGATTGCGGTGCCACCAGACCTCTGTTGTCAGGCCGTTCGCGAGATTACCGCCAAGTGCCTCCATGGCTGAAGGAAAGAGCAGAGCCTTTGCTATAGTTGCGACCTTCGGTGTGAATCCCTGTTGATGCATCTGCCTCCAGGCATTCGCCCAATCCGGGGCGATGAGAACACCCGTGAGAATCTCCACCTTCTCTTTCTTGAATTTATCGATAATGGAGGTGAAGTCCGGCGAGCCAAAAGGGAACCTTCCGGAATCGACCATCTTGTACCCTTTTGGAGGAAGCTTCGCGGTAAAGACCTTCGTCCATTCGATTCCATCTGCGTCATTCGGAAAGAGCGTTCCCACGACCTTGTTGGTTTTAGCCGCGACCTCATCCCACATGCCTATGAAGAGATCGGTAATGGCGTTCACGCCAAAGTGGGTTTCATAGCTCCATTTGTAGGGACCTCCTGCAAGCCAGGGATCAATCGGGCAGCCAACACCGACGCAGGGAACCTGATACCTCTCACAGACAGCGCTGACCGGGTTCACCACGTCGGGTGTATACATAGTCAGCATCAGATCAATCTTGTCATTAAGGATGAGCCTGGATGCGACATCCGCAGCCTTGGTGGGATCACTCGCTGTATCTACCACCTTGAATCTGACAGGGATCTTCTTGCCGCGTTCTTTGATATAGACGCCTCCCAATTTTTCGATGGCCTTGGTCACTCTTTCGTTCACCCACGGAGTGGCTTCCCCCAAACCTGCCAACGGACCGGTTGATGGATCAGTGTAGCCGATCAGGACATAATCCCTTTCGGCTGCTTTTGCCCGTCTTATATAGCCCGGAGCCAGTGAGGAAACACCGACAGCCGCCGCAGTCAGGCCAACCTTTTTTACAAAATCACGACGTGTTATACCTCCCTTGCCTTTCTCGTTCATCTGCATTCCCTCCCCTTTTATGATGAAAATTCTCTTTTTCTTTAGCGGCCGCTATAGCAGAATCTTCGGTTCTGAGTTCACCCCCTTCTCAGGTTCAGATAGAATTGAAAGTCTTATTAATGAGATTATCATTCACAAGGGAAAAAACAAGATAAAATCTTCCGTAGCGTGCAATCTTGCTAAGAAGGTAGCTCGGGCCGATTGCCCTAAACCGCCTCACAAAGAGAAATCCACATTGCGAGTGGCATTCGAGAAATTTTCTTTTGACCCCTATGCCGTCAACCGGTCATATAACGGCGACCAATTCTATAGTGATCGCGTACAATGATGTATACACCACTAAATACGGAACGAGCCCTTAGGACAGCTTTCGGTCACTGTTGGTTGACGCGCCTCGCGTATGTGCTTAAGATCGTAATGTGAACACATGTGTCATAAACTTAGAAGGCGCCGCCAGACCGCCTCGGGCCATTGAAAGGGGGTTGCATGTCCAGGTTCTTAATTGAATGGTGGGATGCGGTTCTGTTCATCATCCTGGCGGGAATTCATATCGGCTCCTGGATTGAGCTGAAGCTTTCCGGCAAGCTCAAGCCAAAAGTACAAGACGAAGAACGGCGGTCAGGAGCCCAGATGATGACCGCATCGAGCGCTGCCGGTATAACCGCCGTCAGCATTCTCATACCGGCGTCAATGCTCATTGTGCAGTTGTCGTCGAATAGCACGTCCTTCCCTTTAGGCGTTGTGCCCCAAGTGTTCAGAGGAGCCTTGTGGTTCCTCCTGTCTTTGCTCCTGGGGTTGATTGTCATTTTCCTCGTGCCCCTCAGGAGTCATCGGACTGATGTTCGAAAATCGCTCGAAATCGGAATACCGTTCGGGCTGCAACTTCTTTGCCTCTTTCTCGGCATGGCTCGTCTTGTAACGAGCCTCTACCGCTTCTTGCTTGCAAAAGGAGGATGGCAATGAAGGACTTCATGGTTGCTGTGCAGCAATGGGATCCGGACATGTGGCGGGAAGCCATCAAGGCGGTTGTGCGGTTTAGCGCCCAGCCTTACGAGGACCTTGATGACATCGTTACCGTCGGCTGGCTATTGGGTGAGAAGCGGGCAAGACTTCAAGGCCGCCGGTTTTGGCCCGGGGTTGACCCGCAACACCCGCTGATGATCTTCTGCTGGTGGCCGTTCAAACCAGCCTACTCGGTCGAAGAACGGGAACAAATCGTGTCCAAGCGCTGGGAGCTTGTAAGGGGGATCCATCAGAGTGGCAACCTTGGAGAGGTCGAGAGAGTAATTCCCGACGAGATACTGACCTTATCTGTGGACGAGCTTTACGCCAGAATTACGAGGCATGAAGTGACCGAGATTCTTAATTGGCCACAATTCGCCACAGTATAAAATCTCGCGCCTAATTTCCGATCAGAGACGGCAAAGACGCATACGACTCCGGGGCACGGCCCCAGTCGCGCCGGTGATGATGATGTTTAGGCAATGTCCGATACAGGAGGTGAGCAGATGGAACGTGGACCACCTCAAGTCGGTATCTGTCTACGAAGCCAGGATGACTTGCTCATTTTTCAGAGAACGCGCGGCAGATGCTGCGGAAGGAGGAAGCGATGTATGCAACAGTTCGAAGATACGAGGCCGTCACCAATCCTAGTGAGGCAGGACGTCGGGTCAGTGAAGGTTTTGTGCCACTCATATCTCAGATCCCAGGGTTTGTGGCGTACTATTGGGTCGATGCCGGCGATAGCGTGATGATTTCAACTAGCGTCTTTCAGGATAAAGCCGGCGCCGAAGAGTCAAACAGAATGGCTGCGGACTGGGCAGGGCAGAATTTAGCCTCTCTGCTCCCAAAACCGCCTCAGGTCACGGCCGGCGAAGTTGTCGCGCACAAAGCAAAAGAGGTCGAATAGCGCACAAGGAGTTCCAATATGCCTAACCAGCCAGCGACCGGGTGAACTGCTGGCGCAGTTCGCCCGGCGCCTCAGCGGTACCGTTACTAACGGTAATCCGCAGTACTCTCGGTTATCCCTGTATACTCAACTTGTAGGTGACGCAAAGTATCGACTGCTTCCTGAAGTCCTCAGAAGTGTATAAACCTCTTCCATGCAATGTTTCAGGTGGAAATCCTCAACCTCGAATTTCCATTGACAAGAAGCAGTTGCTTAGGGAAGAACAATCGTGTTTGAGAATAGGAGTGGTGAAAGGAAATCAATGACTATTCGAATTGGCAAACCCTACCCAGTCAACAATTCAGAATGGACATGCCCTGTTGCCCTTGACTGGCTCTACTAGAATGCTTAGCGATACAGATGTGACCGGATAAGATAAAAGGAAAGCTATGTTTGCAATTAATCATGCTGCCACTGTGCTCATTATTAAGAAATAATTTTTAAATGTTCCGATCATTGGATTACTGATCTCGGTTCAATTTATGGAGAGATGGTGGCCGCCCGCGGCGGTCAGTTTTATCGTTATCCCTATTGCCATGAAGTGGGCACATAAAATTCATGTTCTGGACCATGAAACCCTTAGTCGACTTCGTTAGAAACATCTTCAAGATGCCCATGGTTTGGTGGCCATGGATGGCAGGACTGCCATTGATCAACCTGTCGTCCATCTTCTTTCTCCCGAGGATGGAGGCATGGGTGGTGCTGGGAACTGGGCTCCTGGCCGCGACGATCATGACGGTCCTGCACGCTAAACTGGGGTACGTCCGGCTTTTGGGCATAGGCCATTTTGTTTGGATTCCCATGCTGATCTGGCTGGTATTTAGACTGGATCACATTCTAGAAGGCACGCTTTTTTACGGCTGGCTTCTCACCTTGATAGCAATTGACACATTGTCTCTTCTGATCGATATCGTCGACCTCGTCCGTTACCTGCGCGGAGACCGTACTCCTCGGTATTAAGGTCGACCCCAGGGCAGAGATGGACTGACCTGCAAGAACAAGGATTTTGGCCAGCAACTGACTGAATTCGTTACACTCGATTTCAATCGTGAATCTTCAGGTCATTTACAAAGCGTACCCTAATTCCTTGTAGGTGCACTCAACGCCCGACGGTTTATCTGCTATCTTTTTGAACTCCATGCACAGAGCAATCCACGAGGCATGCATGACTTCGCGCTATGACATTGGCCAGAGCCCTGCTGCTGTGCACGCATGATATACGGTACCCGTGCTACCCTCGTACTATCGACCGATTGCTTTACCGGAAAGCCCGCGCGAACTCACCTAGGTCGATGTTGATTTTTTGTTGTGGCGCACGGGGGAAATAGTACATACTTAGGCCGGTGAGGAATTGCCTTGAAAACGTTTAGAGCACCACCTGCGAACATCCTATGGCTATGCCTGTCTTTGTTAGGAGCGACGCTCCTTATGGCTCTGTTCCCCAGCGTGAGTGTGTCATCCTCAGAACCTGCCCGTTTTTTCCTGGTAGGTGACGGCAAGCTTCACATACGGAACGAACATGATGGACACGAAGTAGATGCAATCCTCTTTGACCCTACCGGAATGTTGAATGAGAGGAGTCTCAAAGACATTGACGCTGTCTTCAATTTTCCTCACGAGCAGAAAGGAGAACATGTCTCTCTCAGGCTACTCTTCTTGCTGGATTATTTTTCTGACAGGGTTGCCCCTGGCAAGGTAATTCATCTTATTTCAGGGTACAGAAGTCCTTCCTACAACGAACAGTTGAAGAAAGCCGGTGGTAATGTTGCCAGAACCAGTACTCACATGGATGGTATGGCGCTAGATTTTTATCTAGAGGGGATTACTGGCAAGACGCTGTGGGAAACGATTCGTAAAGAGAGTTGCTGTGGAGTCGGCCATTATGGAGGCAGAGAGGTCCACCTCGATTCTGGGAAGCCTCGCTTCTGGGAGGCGGCAACATCAAAGGTCAAGACGCAGGTGAGTGAATTCAACCGTCGTCTCTACCTGTCAACGGAATATGATCGTTACAAACAAGGAGAGAAGGTTCGCATTTTCCTAACATCCTTGAGCGATTTTGGCTTCGGAATCCGGAACAGAGCAACACTCGTCAATACTCGTGAAGGAAAGAATGGAGCAGCAGGTCTAACCGTTCAAGCCCAACATGACGAAGAATGCTTGCTGGTCAAAGACAGGGATGCGTCACGATCGATCTATTCAACCCTGCCCATGGAGATAGAACCGGGTCGATACCGGATTCGAGTAGACTTCTGCAAAAGACCGTTTGAACAAATGCCAACGACGACGTTGTCGAATGAGATAGAAATCATCAGAGAATGATGGCCTGCCCACGCTTCACCACCGGTAGAAAAAGCATTCTTTTCCCTGACCCCCGGTACAGCCTGAAGCCAGAAACATACCCTATCTGGTTCTGTTGCAGGGTACCATGCATGTATTTATGGCTGTGAGCAAACCGCTATCGGTCAAAAAAGTTCTTCCTGAAGTATTGTACATTGCGTTGACAGTACATTGAGATTCTACTTGCAGATAACGAGTACGAGTGGTAATGAATGGTCAGCTGAATACACGGCGCTGGTGATAAGAACCGAGCCAAGCGTCAACCTTGGGCGACGGTTGAGTTCCGGAGCTAGCGTCGCTTCTGGTGGGGTGAGACCACGTCAATCGAGCTGACTTTGCAAGCACTTGCGCATGCCACACGAGTGTATCTTCACGCTGACCTGCGCACGGCGCTGGACGAGTTGAGTAAAGCCGAGCGATTGGCGCGTGCTGGAGGATACAATGATTTGCTCGCCGGTATTCTCGTTCAGCGATGGAGCTGGCTGCGTGATTTTGGGCGAGCCGACGAACGTCGTGCCGTGCTGGCGGAAATTGACCAGCTCTTGCCTAGCTTGAAGGACGATGAGCGCGACCCACCATTGACCCACTTACGGATGGAACAGGGCATTGACGCCAGGCGCGCTGGTGACTTTGCCGCGGCCGAGAAACTGCTGCGAGAAGCAGAGACCGAAGCGCGTAGCCACCAATGGGGCATTGCCTTGCTGTCGGACATCCTCGCGAACTTGGGTAGCGTGTATCTGTCAGGATGCCGGCTGGAGGATGCGCGGACCAAACTGAAGGAGGCGATTGAGATTGACCGCCAGTATAATAACCAACGCGCGCTTGCCAGCGATCTTAACATCCTCGCCTTGACATACGACGTGAGCGGTGACCATGTAACGGCAGGTCTCTACTTTAGGGAGGCGTTAGAGATTGCAGCACAGGGCCGCTTCGTGAAAGAGGCTGCCGGTGCACTGAGCAACACGGTGTCGTACTTGCGAGAGGCTAAACGGTTTGATGAAGCAAAAGCTGGCTATGAATTTGTCCTCAAACTGTATGAGCAAATCGGGGATCAAGTTGCGGTCGTCAACACGAAGAGCTGGCTCGGCATCCTTGCCTCGGATCGAGGGGATTACCAAACGGCGCGACAGGTGTTCACCGAAACGGTGCCTGATCACGAGAGGCTAGGCGACCAGGTTCATGCTGTTCACGACCTGGTTAACCTCGCGTACGTCGAACTCTGTCTCGGCGAATGCGACAGTGCCCACGCGCACGCAACCAAGGCTTTAGATCAAGCAAAATCCTTTGGCATGCTCAATGTCCTGTGGGGGGCGCACTGGATGGTAGCACGGGCGCGGGCTGCCCAACTTAAGTCAGGTAGCGACCCAGCCGAGCTTCTGAGAGGTCTGAAAGAGCTACTAGAGGGCATTGAGGAGGCAACCGATGCGCTAGAAGTGTTGCGGGAGGGGATTGGTCGCCCAGAAGAGCGTCAACAATTTCTATTGGACAAAGAAGGTCCGTACAGCCAGGGGCTCCTTGTGGCGGGCGTCCTGCAGCAAGCCTATATTGCCTTCGCGTTCAGCGAGCGTGCCCGCGCGCGGGCCTTCCTCGATATGATGGGTGCGGAGCGTATCAAACGCAAGGCGGCCAAGAATCCGTTGCTGCTCCGTCGCGAGTCACTCACGCAACAGATCATCGGCTTGCGCGGGGACGACAAGGCCGCGAAGAAACTTTATGATGAGCTGCGCATGCTGCGGGCACAAATCGCCAGGGAGCAACCGGCAGTAGCGGCTGTTACCGCAGCGGCCATGCCCCCGTTCAAGGACATAAAGCGACTCATTCCCGAGGACACAGCTCTTGTGGAGTTCTTCGTTGACCGCAATAGCATGTTAACTGTCTTCGTCCTCACGTCCAAGAAAATTGCCATGAGCACGGCGGAATTGGGGAAGTGGGATCTCGCGGCTAAGATCGAGCAGTTTCGTGACGAGTTAAAGCACGAAGTTGAAGGCACGCGTACAGGCCAGGAACTCTTCCTAGTTTTATTTCATAGCATATGGGATGCCATTGAACCGGTCACACGTTTGTTGATTGTTCCTCACCGTGAATTACATTACATCCCGTTCAGCGCACTGTGGTTCAAAAACGGTGGAGAAGGACCGGAGCGCCTGTATCTCTGCCAGCGCTTTACTCACACTGTGTTGCCATCGGCTGCATTCCTTCCCCTGTGTTTGAACTTGGCACGCCCACGATTCCAAAAAGGGCATGCTCGCGTCCTCGCCAACCCGTCAGGCGACTTGCCCTATGCCGAGGAAGAGGGGCTAATTGTGGCCGACCAACTCGGCGTTAGCCCCTTAACACGGGACAGTGCGACGCGGGCAGCCCTGTTACAAGAGCAAGATGACCTAGCCGTTGTGCATGTCGCGTCACACGGTGTCTTTAATGAGTTTGACCCGCTCTTGTCCGGCGTGGAGATGGCCGATGGGCGGGTAACGGCGGAAGACCTAATGGAGAGTAATCTAACGACGGGCTTGTTGACCTTGAGTGCCTGCGTGACCGGTTTAGCCAAGCGGGAGCCGGGTGACGAACTAATTGGTCTTTCTCGTGCGGCTGTGTCGGTTGGCATTCCGAGCGTCGTTACGTCACTGTGGGATGTCTTTGATGAATCGAGCTGTCACTTCTTCGCCTATTTCTACAATGCGCTTATAAAGGGCGCTTCAAAGGATTGGGCGTTGTTAAACGCTCAACACGCGCTCATGAAACAAGAGCAATTTCAGCATCCGGTGCATTGGGCTCCATTTGTTCTGCTCGGTGACTGGAGATAACACGCACAGGAGCTGAGGACCAGACTCGGTTCACGCGTGGCATCACTCTCTTTCTCGCAGTAATCTTGTCTTTCCATTGCGGCGCCACATTCACTCTTCGTAGGTGCAATCAAGACTACTCTGACTTGTTCTCCCACTGACCCTCATGTTGAGTTCAGAGGTTTTACACCTGATGTGCATTATTCTCAACCTTTGCTTTAGTCTTTACCTCTACCTGCTTTATCTTTTTCCTGCGCGTTAAGCGCGCCAAGCAGCATCTCCCTCATCTCAGGCGACGTGTGGCTGAAGTCGAGCTTGACGGCGAGTTCGGCAGGCGTGGTATGTTTTGCCGCTCTGAAGAGCCCGTTTGCTCTTGCGACTATCTTTCCCTGGCCATCCTCAATTGTCCCTGAAATGTAAATGTTCCCATGGCGCTGTTGCAGAAGCTTTGTCGTTACCCTGTATGCGACGCCACATTGAACCGGCTTCAAGTACTCCGTCTCCATTTTCCGGGTAACGGAGATCTTTCCGGCTATGGCAAAAATTGTCCACCACATCACTTCATCGAGGATACCGGTTACGATGCCGCCGTGGGCGACGTTGTCATATCCCTGGAATTTACGATCGAGCACAAAGTCTGAAAAGACAGCCCCGTCGCTGAATTGAATGAGCATCTTGAGGCCGTCTCCGTGGGGGCCGCAAAAAAAACAGTCTTTATAGCAGGGCAAAAGGTCCATCTAACCTCCGACGGCATCAGCTACTGATCACTGACTACTGACCACTGATCACTGGCTACTGGTTACTGGTTATCAGCGAATAGAAAAACTCCTTTATCTCGGGTGAGGTTTCGCTGTAATCGAATGCATTGACGAACTCGGCCACGTCGAGCCCCTTTCCTTCTCTGAAAATCGCGTTTACCTCTGCATAGCGCTCACCCTGGTCGTCCTGAACCCACGCGGACACAAGTATATCCCGTTCTTCAACCCTTACCAGCCGCGCCTCTGCCCGGTACATGGTATTGCAGAGCACGGGCTTGAGGAATTCCATCTCTGTTTTACGCGTCATGCAAATCTTGCGCGTTTTGAGCAGAATCGCATACCACATGATCACATCGAGGATGCCGAAGACCATCCCGCCGTGTACGACCCCTTTGTAGCCCTCAAACCTTCTGTCCAGGAGCATGTTGGTGTAGGCAACGCCGTTCTCATACATGAGGGTGAGGCCCATGCCGTCGGGCCGCTCCTTGCTCGCAAAAAACGAAGACGCGTAGACAGGAAGGATACTCATCGTTTTGCCTCCAGGTATTTCATTCCCAATTGGCCGCATCCCCCGCCTACATCCTTCGCATGCGACTCCCGCACCAGCGTCGTGAAATGCTTCTTGAAGAGTATGTCGTGAAACTTGACCACTGCTTCATCATCCGGCGTCTGGAATTTAGTGTGAGGAGAAGCATTGTAGGGAATGAGGTTGATCTTACAAGGGACGCCGGCGAGAAGGTCTGCAAGCGCACGCGCATCATCCGGGGAATCGTTGATGCCCTTAATGAGCACGTATTCGAAGGTCACACGCTGCCTGCCGAGGTTTTTCAGGCTTGCGACGTAGGCGACGATGTCACGCAGAGAATATATCCTGTTGATCGGCATCAGCTCTGTTCTCTTCACCTCGGTGGCGGCATTAAGTGAGATGGCTATCTGCGCCTTCTTAGGCATGATGGAGTGGAGCCCGTCTAACAAGCCCACGGTCGAGACCATCAGCTTGCGGTATGAAAAATCAAGCCCGAGCGGCTCCTGCATGATCTCGAGCGTGGCCATCAGATTCTCCAGATTGTCGAGCGGCTCTCCCATGCCCATAAAGACAATATTTGTGATGCGCCTGTCACGGGCGTATTGCCGTACCGCCATCAGCTGACCTATGATTTCAGCGGCGGTGAGGTCCCGTACGAAGCCTACGTGACCCGTTACGCAGAATTGACATGCCATCTTGCAGCCGATCTGCGTTGAAACACAGAGTGTATTCCGGCCTTTTTCAGGCATCAGGACCGTTTCCACAAGATGGCCGGTATCCAGCAGAAGTCCGAACTTGATCGATGTATCTTCGGAGTGGACCAGCTCTTTCACCTCAGGCATAACGAAAGAAAACTCGTCCGCCAAAGCCGAACGCAACGCTTTCGGCAGATTCTCCATTGAATGGAAATCGAACATCCCGCGCTTGTAGACCCACTGAAAGAGTTGCCCTGCCCTGTAGTTTTTTGCGCCCAGGTTTTCCACGACGGTCTGAAGTTCTTTAAGGGTATAGTTGAAAAAATTGTTCATACTTTGATTTTTGCTCCACTCAGGGTTGCTCAGGAATAACGGCTTAAACAGGTGTCCAGTCAGATAAGTTACCAGAAGGGCTGCTCTTTTTCAATGGGCTCCTCGAACCCGGTCTGTTGATTTGCCCGCTCGGGAGTTGCTACAATACCGGATGCTGCTCTCGCACATCAGAACGAAAGTGAAAAGCTATCGCGGCCGCGAAGTGAAGTGCACAACCGACATTCGGGCTTCGGTCATAGTTCCTCTCTTCGAAAAGGAGGAGAGTCTTCATATCCTGCTCACGAAAAGAACGGACGGGATGAAGGCTCACCCGGGCGAGATCTCCTTCCCCGGCGGAATGTACGAAGAGGCAGATGCCGACACCATGAGCACGGCGCTGCGCGAATGCTCCGAAGAGATCGGCGTCAAAAAGTCCGATGTGGAGATTGTGGGCCGACTGGACGATCTGGCAACGCTCACCGGTTTTGTGATCACACCTTACGTGGGTATCATTCCGTACCCGTACCGCTTCGAGATCAATCAAAAAGAAGTGGCCTATCTTATCTATCTGCCGTTCGAGCACCTCAAGAACAGTGAACTGGTTCAGGAGCACATAGAGTACAGGGGAAGGCCGGAAACGATCGATTGTCTTTACTACAACGGCGAACGGATCTGGGGAGCGACCTGCAGGATGCTTCTCAAGCTGAAAAAAATCGTCCACGAGAATTAAATTCAATGGCAGTAAATGCAATGATGGGCAAATTCAATCTGAGGATTCTTATTCTGCTGTCAATAGGCCATTGCGTGGTCGATATTTACCAGGGGGCGCTTCCGGCAATACTGCCTTTTCTCAAGGAGGAACTGCGCCTCACCTACACAGCGGCCGGCATAATTCTGATACTGGCAAATATAGCATCCTCAATTCTTCAACCGCTCTTCGGATTTTTTTCGGATAAGAAAGAGAAACCGTTTCTGCTGCCTATGGGCGCTCTGGCTGCGGGTCTCGGACTTTCATTACTTTCGGTCCCGTCAACCTTGCTTCCGGTCCTTCTGCTTGTTACCGTGAGCGGTCTCGGGATCGCTGCCTATCACCCTGAAGGTTATAAAACAGCGTATTTTTATACAGGGCCTCGTGCGGCAACAGGCATGTCTATTTTCTCGGTGGGTGGAAACGTGGGTATGGCCCTCGGGCCGATCATTTCCATTCCGGTTATCATGTATCTCGGTTTCAAGTCTCTGCCCATTGTGGTGCTTCCGGCTCTTCTGTTTACTGCAATTATCATTTATTGCCGGAAAGCTGTGGCCCTGCCGGAGCGCACCATGCGTGCCGGGGTAGACGACAGCGACGGTGAGCCGATGCGAATTCCGTACCTTGCTCTCACCATGCTGGTCGCCGTCATTATCATGAGATCGTGGATGCAGATGGGTCTTTTAAGCTACATTCCGTTCTACTATATCAATTACCTTAAAGGCGATGCTGTCTACGCCGGTAAACTCATCAGTATTTTTCTTCTCGGCGGCGCAGTAGGAACACTCGCGGGTGCGCCCCTCGCCGACCGGTGGGGCTTCGGTTTCTTCATAGCCCTCAGTATGGCTGTTGCGGCTCTCACATTTCCCCTGATATTCGTGTTCGAGAGGTTTCCCGTGCTCCTCTCCATAACGCTCTTCTGGCTCGGCATGGTTCTCGTTTCCACTTTTTCCGTGACGGTTGTGATGTCACAAAAACTGCTCCCGAAGAAGCCTCGGGATCGCCTCGGGCCTGGCTACGGGGTTTGCGATCGGCGCCGGCGGCATCGGCGTCACGCTGCTCGGGGTTGTGGCTGACCGCTACGGTGTTCCCTTTGCCATGAAATCGATCTTCATATTCCCGGTGGTGGGATTTATGCTCGCCCTGGTATTAAATTATCCAATGCGGAAAAAAATATGAAACCTATCGTCAGCATAGTCGGAAGACCGAATGTAGGCAAGTCGACGCTCTTCAACAGGATAGTCGGTTATCGTAAGGCAATCATCGAAGACTCACCGGGTGTCACGCGCGACCGGAACTACGGGGAATTCGACTATTCCGGAAAAGGATTCATTCTCGTCGATACGGGTGGCTTTGAACTGGAGAAAAAGGAGGAGATTACCTCCCTGGTGAAAGAGCACGTGTATGCGGCCGTGGAAGAGTCCTCGATGATCATTTTCCTCATGGACGGCAAAGAAGGCCTGCTCCCGCAGGATCAGGAGATCGCGTCGATCCTGAGGCGGTACCAGAAGCCTGTCTTTTATGCGGTCAACAAAATGGAATCACCTAAGCGGGAAGCAGCCATCTCGGAGTTCTACGAGCTCGGCGTCGATAAACTTTACCCGCTCAGCGCAGCGCACGGCAGTGGCCTGGAGGACCTGCTCGACGATCTTGCCTCACGCGTCGAGGCCGAGCCGAAAGAGGAAGTTCAGGAAGGGGTCAAGATTGCTCTCGCGGGCAGGCCGAATACAGGCAAGTCATCGATTGTCAACAGGCTGCTTGGTTCGCAACGTATGATCGTGAGCGACCAACCGGGGACCACGAGAGATGCTGTCGATTCCGTCTTCTTCTACCGTGAGAAGAGGCTGGTTATCATCGATACCGCAGGCATGCGAAGAAAGAGCCGTGTCTCCAGGGGCGTTGAAGCATATTCGGTCGCGAGTGCCATCCGAAGCGTAGAGCGGGCAGATGTCGTCAACCTCGTAATCGATGCGGGGGAGGGCATTGCCCATCAGGATGCAGCCATAGCGCATCTTGTTGTCGAAAAAGGAAAGGGCATAGCCCTCGTGGTCAATAAATGGGACCTCGTCGGGCCCGAGGCGCAGGAAGGAGAGTATCTCGAAGCAGTGCGCCGGGAACTTCCTGGTGTCGATTTTGCTCCTGTGATTTTCGTTTCGGCATTGACGGGCAGGAATATCACAAAGATCGTTGAAGCAGACCTGTTGATCGAAAGGGAGCTGAAGCGGAAGATCGCGACAGCCAAATTGAATAAGACGTTCGAATCTTACTTTCAGCGGTTGAGCCTTCCCTACGCCGGCAGGAAACAGCTTAAGATCTTTTACGTGAACCAGGCGCGGACTTCCCCACCGACCTTCATCCTCTTTGCCAATTACCCGGAAGACATACCTGAGCACTACAAGCGCTACATCGAAAACTCCTTGAGAAAAACGTTCGGCTTTAAGGGGGCTCCCATCCGGCTCTTCTTCAGGAAGCGTCAGGGGCGAGAATGATGCTACCGATGCAAAGTTGCGCGGCAATGCTTTTCGGTGATCATGCGTGGATGATGATGCTGCCGGCCGTCTTTTTTCTATGGAGAAAGAAACGTGCGCCGGCTGAGGATTCGAAGAAGGGGCCTCTGAAGAAGGAGGAGCCAGCCCCTTCGGAGGGCTGGCTTTATGTAGGCAGGGATGACGATGGAACGCCTCTCTATGTGGACATAGAGAATCTCTCTCATGATTCAGAATCCGGCATGAGAGTACGCATGTGGGTGAAATACAGGCCGCTCAAGCAGAGCCAGGGTTTTCGGAACGCGCAGGCCTTCCTCGAGACAGCGGGGAAGAGCCACGAGCCTTTTGACCACATCCGGCAGAAACTGGAAATAGATTTCACGAGAAACATGGTGGGGGACCTGGAACTCGTCTTTCACAGCCCGGACGGCCGCGCGATTGAGTCCGTAAAATACCATATTCCGGAATGGAGGCGGATCACGCCGGGAAGCGTTTACGAGCTTCTTCAGAAGACCGCGGACGGTACATGGAAACCCGATCGGTTCCCGAAAGATCCCGAGTTGCGTGCCAAAGTGCAGGAGAAGCTCCGGGAGATAAATAAAGCCTTCGAGGCTTTTGAGACAGCCGGAGAGTGACGAGCGGCTGGCCGGCGGCCGCCCGGGTCAAGGACCATCACGCTGCGCGTGATTCGAGGACCGCTTCGCTTGAGGATCGGCCCTCGGCCTTGACGTACCTGCCTCAAGTAACCGGAGGCGGCGACGCGCCGCGAGGGAGCGCGGATCCCGTTCCTTAAGGCTCGGGAGAGCCGGTCCCAAAAGCGCAGCGCTAAGGCGCCAGGCCCCCGGGGGGGGTGGAAAGTGGCATATACATGTGTTAGATTACGTACAGAAGACTTTACGTTCTCAGCAAAAGGGGGATTCGTGAAAAAGCGGAGATTTGCAGCTTTCCTTGTGATGGCTTGTGCGCTCGTTCTGCTTGCCAACCAGACCGCGTTCGGTGCGATCAAGATCGTTAAGTTTAATATACCCAGTTGTGAATGACCGGTCACCGAAAACTGGGCACGGGATGCCATGTGGAGATTGAAAGGCGTGAAGGACGTGGATACCAACTGGATGATCCACTGGATGAAAGTAAAGTTCGACGACCAGGTAACAAGCTACGAAGCCATTGTAAAGGCTCTTGCAAAAGAGGGGTTTTACGTTCAGGGAGAGCCGGAGTATCTGGATCCCGAAGCCGAAGAAGAGTAACCTCGCCTCGCTGACTCCTACGTAGTTTTACGATCCTTCCGGAGCTTCTTTCGGCGGGAGCTATTGGGAGGCAATTCGATTCGGAGATGGCAGTTGTATATGACTGATCTGTGTCTTATATTGTGTACTTGGACTTATGACACAGGGAAGAGGAGATAGCTCATGAAGGCTAAGAAGCTCATAATTTTTCTTGTGATGGCGTGCGCGTTGGTTCTCTTTGCAAACCAGACCGCATTCGCCGCCATGAGAATAGTCAAGATGACCGTACCATCCTGCGAATGACCCGTCACCGAACAGTGGGCACGGGATGCCCTATGGAGAACCAAAGGCGTGAAGGACGTTGATTCCAACTGGATGATCCACTGGATGAAAGTGACTTTTGACGACCAGGTAACAAGCTACGACGCCATTGTAAAGGCTCTTGCGAAGGAGGGGTTCTACGTAGAGGGAGAGCCGGAATGGTTACAGTAGGCTGGGCTGATTTGCCTTCAAGCGTATACCTTCGTTGCCTGCGCCCCGTCTCACTACGACGTACTTATAGTACGCCTCCGTTCGCCAAGGCTTGAGCGCCTCGGTCTCCATCTTGAATCCGAATCAGCCCGATAATTGATCGCTCAGACACTATCCTTGCCGGAAAAAATACCGGTCGCGCCCGGAACCAGCACCCGTCTGGCGTAAGCCAACGCTTGCGAAACCAGTTCGCTGTACTTGGCCTTGCCGGCGATCACATCGGTGATCGCCTCGCAGAATTCCTGCCCTTTATGGCGAAAGAGGTAGTTGCGTATAGCGGCAGGACCATACAGAAGTTTGGCAACGTCCAGTGCCGGCCTCAGTTCTTTGAGTATCTCCTCTTCAATTGTCGCCTCATATATTTCTCTGACGCCTTTTTCCTCGAACTCTCCACCCACTAGCGATGCTGCAGCCGCCTGACCGCTCATGACGGCGAAAGATATGCCTTCCCCGGTCACGGGGTCTGCAAGACCTGCTGCGTCTCCGACCAGGAGGATCCGCCCTCTCATAAGAGTATCGCTTCTCGGCCGCGACGAAGCTACTGCCCCGTGACGTGTGATCCCATCAGTCAATGGAATGCCGAGCGATACGAGGTGCTTCTCCAGCCCTGCGGCGAGATTGACGCTGCTGCGCTTCAGTGTGGCGGCGCCCACCGACAGATGAGAGCCCTTCGGAAAGATCCACGCGTAACCAGAAGGCACGAGACCGAAATCGAACCGCGCCCTGCCCGCAAATCTTTCGAGCGTCTTCTCATCGACAGGCACTTCCCACTCGACCGCAGGGGCAAGCGTGCGTGTCTCGCGCCAGCCGCCCTTTTTGGCCAAAGAACCGGCCGCCCCATCTGCCGCTATGACGAATGAGGCAGAAAGAGAGCCACGGTTCGTTACGACCCTGACAGCTCCGTCTTCCGATGTGACATTCAGGGCGTTACATTCTTCCAGTAGCTCTGCCCCCGCATTCACAGCATTGCATGAGAGCAAACCGTCTAATTTGTCACGCATCGACATGAAGACGAGAGGCTCCTCTCTTGTGACAATGAACTGTAATCCGGCATCGAGCATGTTCAGTTCAGCCGTGAAGCATTCCCGTTCGACTGCTTGCCTGACATTTGTCGGCATGATTCGCATTGCACGCCCGACTATAGCGGCACCGCAAGCTTTATAGCGCGGAATCTTAGCGCGCTCCAGCAGCGCGACACGCACCCCCTTTTCCGCAAGGGAGCGCGCTGCGGACGATCCGGCCGGACCGGCGCCGGCAACAATGACATCGTAGTCGTTCTTCATTGTTCCTGGCCTATGCTTCAACTTTCCATAAAGTATGCGCTGCTGTCAACGAATACGTGAAAATTAAGGATTCAACCGCCGTTTATGCCCCTCGCCCCTTAATTTAGCTCTGCTCTTCCGGACCCGTGACCCATGACCTGTGACCCGTGACCCTGCTCTTCTTGACCCTGCTTTCCTTTCTTTACTTTGTGCAAACACGTTTGCTAGAATAAACCACTTTAAAATGGCTGGAAAGATAGCAGTTGCGCTCCTCTGCCTTTGTCTCCTTTTTTCATGCGGCAGGAAAGAGGATACAGGAAAATACGATGATCCGGGCAAGCCTGCCTATGGGGATACCCTTATCACCAGCTCCATAGGCGAGGCGTCAAACCTGATACCCTTGTTGGCCACCGATGGCGCTTCGCACGACATAGCCGGTTACATATACAACGGCCTCGTCAAGTATGACAAGGACCTGAAGATAGTGGGCGATCTCGCTGAATCGTGGGACTTCTCGCCAGACAAATTGACTATCACGTTTCATTTGCGGAAGAACGTGAGATGGCAGGATGGAAAACCGTTCACCGCACGAGATGTGCTCTATACCTACAAAGTGACCATCGATCCCAAAACGCCCACTGCTTACTCGGGCAGATTTCCTGATGGTGAAGCAAGCGGAGGCGCTCGACGACTACACATTCAGGGTTACCTATGGCAAACCTTTCGCTCCTGCACTTATCAGCTGGGGATCTTCTGTTCTGCCGGCTCATCTGCTCGAAGGAAAAGACATCACCACGTCAGCACTCACCCGCTCGCCCGTCGGGACAGGGCCGTACAAGCTCAAAGAGTGGATCGCCGGCGACAGGATCGTTCTGACTGAGAACCCCGATTATTTCGAGGGCCGGCCGTATATCTCCCGTGTCATCGCGCGGGTGATACCCGACCCTGCCACGCAGTTTCTCGAATTGAAGAACGGCGGTATCGACATGGCAGGGCTTACCCCCCTCCAATTCGTCAAGCAGACGGATTACCCCAAGTTCAACCGCGAATACAATAAGATCAAATACCTCGGCTTCAACTATGTCTACCTCGGTTACAATTTGAAGCACCCTTTCTTCAAGGATAAGCGGGTTCGCCAGGCGCTCACCTATGCTGTCAACAAACAGGAGATCATAGAGGGCATCCTGCTGGGGCAGGGCGTTATCGCTGACGGTCCATACAAACCGGATATGTGGGCTTATAATCCGAATGTGCGGAAATATTCGTACGATCCTAAGAAGGCCGAGACGCTGCTTGCTGAAGCCGGTTTTGTCAAAGGTACAGACGGCCGACTCACGAAAGATGGAAAGCCTTTCGAATTTACCATCATGACCAACCAGGGTAATGACGTCAGGATCCATTGCGCGGAGCTTATCCAGCGGTGGTTCGCCGCGATCGGGATTACCGTGAAGATCAGGGTGATCGAGTGGGCTGCGTTCGTCAATCAGTTCATAGACTCCCGCAAGTTTGACGCCGTGCTTCTGGCGTGGACCATACCTCAGGACCCGGATATATATGACATCTGGCACTCATCCAAGCAGGGGACCAAAGAACTTAACTTTATGAGCTTCGAGAACAAGGAGGTGGATGAGCTTTTAGTGAGAGCGCGTCAGACGTTCGATCAGGAGGAACGGAAGCGCTGTTACTGGCGCATCCAGGAGATACTTGCAGAGGAGCAACCCTATACGTTCCTCTTCATTCCGTATTCCACGCTGGCGGTTCAGAAAAGGATCAAAGGGATAGTGCCTGCGCCTCTGGGCATCTTCTACAATTTCACGACGTGGTACGTGCCTCTCGACCAGCAGCGATACAAAACGGAACAGAAAAAGGACGCGAAATAGTGCTCACGTATCTGCTTAAGCGACTTATTTTCATGGTGCCGATGCTTCTCGGCATCACGATCATCTCGTTTCTGATCGTTCATCTGCCGCCCGGAGAACCTGGCGCGCTGGGTCTTGAGATGAACCCGAAGGTTACCAAAGAGGTGCGCGAGCGAATCCGGGCATTATACGATCTTGATAAGCCGCTCCACGTTCAATATTACTTGTGGGTTAAGCGCTTTGTGAAACTCGATTTCGGCCGCTCTTTCAGCTCTGACCGCCGGCTTGTAATCGACAAAATAACAGAGCGGCTGCCGATCACCATCAGCCTCAATCTTATCGCTCTGATAATCGAACTCGCCGTCGGTATCCCCATCGGGGTCTACTGCGCCAGGTATAAGGGGTCACTCCTTGACACCGGACTCACGGCATTTGTCTTTGCCGGTTTTGCGATACCCACGTTCTGGCTTGCCCTGTTATGCATGCTTTTTTTCGGGGTCTACCTCGATCTCCTCCCCATCACCGGACTCAAATCGTTCAACTATTCAGAGCTTTCGTTTTTCGGGAAGGTCGGCGACCTTGCCCGCCACCTCGTCCTTCCT
Source organism: uncultured delta proteobacterium (assembly GCA_963825005.1). Lineage (GTDB taxonomy): Bacteria > Desulfobacterota > Syntrophorhabdia > Syntrophorhabdales > WCHB1-27 > JADGQN01. Next base: position 41,203 of record CAWGRP010000016.1, read on the forward strand.
GTGCTTATATCAGCGGTCGGCGGTCTTGCAGGGATGTCGCGCTTCATGAAGAGCAGTTTACTCGAGGTGCTGCGGCAGGACTATATCACGACAGCGTACGCGAAAGGCTTGCCCGAGGGCATGATTCTCAGGAAACATGCTGTACGCAACGCGCTTCTTTCGATCATCAACCTGCTCGGGATGTCTGTGCCAGGGCTTATCGGAGGCAGCGTGATCTTTGAGACCATCTTCGGCATCCCGGGCATGGGACAGCTCTTTTACATGAGCGTTATGTCACGTGATTTTCCGGTGATCATGGGCGTGCTCGTGATGGGAGCATTCCTGACGCTTGTCGGCAACTTGCTTGCGGATATTGCCCTTGCGGTGGCTGATCCTAGGATTAGAATAGGATAAAATTACCATAGGCTGTAGGACGACCGCTGTGCCAGAACGAATAGGAAAGCGTCACATAAGAATCCGATATCTTGCGTAATGCAGCGCCAGGAAGACACATGACGGAAGAGCTTGTAGAAAGGAGAGCCAAGCGAAGGGTCACGATCATATCTCTGGCCACTGCGTGCCTGCTCATTCTGCTGAAGCTCTCCGCGGGCCTTGCAACCGGCTATTTGACCCTGATATCGGAAGCCCTCCATTCGTCACTCGACGCGCTGGTCACCATCATTACTTTCTTCTCGATCCGCTACGCGGAGAGGCCGGCTGATAGCGACCACGCCTACGGCCACGGCAAGGCCGAGAATCTCGCTGCCTTCACCGAATCGCTGCTTCTTTTCTTCGCCATATTCTTGATTTTGAAAGAGGTTGTAGAGCGCCTTTTTGTAAAGAGTGTCGTCATAACTCCCAACATCTGGGCTGTTGCGGTCCTGATTGTTTCAGTTCTCTGCGATATACAGCGGTCGAGGGCTTTGAGAAAGATCGCCACACGGTACAAGAGTCCGGCGATCGAAGCGGATGCCGTGCACTTCAGGGCTGACTTCGTCACATCTGCGATTGCGCTCTCAGGCATTCTCGTAACCTATATTGCGCAAAAGGCCGGGATTGGCGGAAGCTTCTACACATTCGTAGATGTTATCACCACGTGTGTAATCCTTACGGTAGTCATAAGGATGGTCCTGCGCATCCTCTTCAAATCGGCAGGCGTGCTGCTCGACAGAACCGCGCCGGAGCAGGCTGCGCTCATAAAAGATATCGTTGCTGAAATGCCCGAGGTGATTGATGTCGAGAAGGTCCGCACGCGAGAAGCGGGTAAACAGACCTTTGTCGATCTTACCGTCGATATAGACAGAAACTTGAGTGTGGAATCAAGTTACTCGATAGGAAAGCAGGTGGAGGAGAAAATAAAAAGCGAAATTAAGGATGTCGACGTCGTGCTGCAGATGAAGCCGGTGGCCAGAGAGACTGAGAGCATAGCGGAGAGAATTCGCTCTCTCGGGGCGAAAGAGGGTTACAACCTTCATCATATCACCGTTCACGATGTGGAGGGAACGCTCCATGTGGATCTCGATCTGGAGGTAGAGGGCGGCGTGAGGCTGGCAGAGGCACACGCTACTTCGGAATATCTGGAAGCGAAGATAAGAAAAGATAACCCTGCGATCAGTGAAATCAACACGCACGTTGACTGGAGAAAACCATCACCCATCCATGAGGTAATCGTCGATCACGACCAGTCGCTTGTTAAGGCGATTGAGGCGATCTTGCACGAAAAAGAAGAGATTCTCAGTTGCAAACGGATCTCAGTAGAAGAAGAGGCCCCGGGGGAACTCTTTCTCACGATACATTGCACGATGAACGCTGACGATACCGCAGAGATGGTTCAGGCGGTCTCAGAAGATCTTGAGAAGAGAATTAAAGAGCGGATGCAGAAAGTTACCAGGGTGATCATCCACGTCGAACCCGAGTGACAGTGATTTCCCATTCAAGCGCATACCTTCGTTGCCTGCGCCCCGTCTCACTACGACGTACTTATAGTACGCCTCCGTTCGCCAGGGCTTGAGCGCCTCGGTCTCCAACTTGAATGCAAATCGGTATAAGGGATGAGATAGATGGCAGAGACGCCCATCCTGACAGTAGATCGCATTCACACCTATTACGGCCAGAGCCACATTCTTCAGGGAGTGGATCTGTCCCTTAAGGAACGCGGGATCGCTGCAGTGCTGGGCCGCGATGCTCGCAATCGCCAGGGCTCTTGTCAGTAATCCCGATCTTCTCCTCCTGGATGAACCGACGGAGGGGCTGTCACCTTCAATGGTCAGAGAGCTTCTCAAGATTTTTGCAGAACTGAAAACGGAAGGCCAATCAATCCTCCTCGTCGAGCAGAACCTCAAATTTGCGCTCGACGTCGCGGAACACGTATTCATACTGAGCAGAGGAAAAGTCGCGTACCAGTCCACGAGTCGCGACCTTTCCCAAAATCCCGATATCCAGCTAGCGCACCTCGGCGTCTCCACAGACGCGAAAGCGATGAAAGAATGAAAGACGGCGCAGCGGGTTTCGATGAATACCGCCCGGCCTTTCCGAAGTGAAGGTAGGAAGACGCAGGATGTCCTGCCTGCGTCTTCCTACCTTGGTGCTGAAGGAAAATGGCGCGCCCATTCCGAGGGATTTGTAAGGGTCATGGGCACAATTTGGGCACAGTGAAGAAGCAAGAAGGAAGTTAACCAAGACACTCTTCGAGTCTTCTCAGCGCTTGCCTGTGTTTGGTTTTATCCATCTTCCCGATATTGAGAAGTTTCCACTGGACGGCAGGCAGGCGATCTACACCTTCCAACTCGATCAGTTCCCACTCGGGATCGCCTTTCTTTACCGAAAGGATGAAGCGGCGCTCTTTATCTGTCATGTCTTTCCTGATGGCCTTTACGAGCGCGGCTCTGGCTTCCTCCAGTTCCTCTGGAGAAACCTTTGCAAGGGTCATCCCTTCGAAGTCAGCGGTGAAAGCTTTTTTGAGATCGGCAAAGTTCGGATCGAGCAGTTCAGCCATGGGCCTGTCGTGGCTGACGAGATGGACGATGAATGATTTTCTTATCGCATCTGTCAGCCCTTCATTTTCCAGAAGGAGCTTGATGTCGAACAAATCGCGGGGGTGCTGCCGATCGAGGGCAGCGCATATCTTTCCTCCGTATATCTCGGCAGATGCCAGCGTTCTCACGCGTACAGACATTCCAAACAAATCTTCCACTCTTTTCTTGAGAGATAATATTACCGGTTGAAAGATTGTTCCACGCAAGATCAGATTGGGCTCAACTTTTACCATGACGCCGTCCGCTTTCACCATTAGGGTCACGGTACTGCCTTGAAGCCTCTTCGTCATGACAACTGAATTCGATATCAATCGTTCTATATCGTCTTTGAGTCCCTCAAGGGCCGTAGCGATGGCGGCGAGAGCTGTTGCCCTCTCATCAAATGGGGTGTAGGTAAGATCGATGTCAACAGACAGCCGAGGCAGGTCTCGGACAAAAAAATTGATTGCCGTGCCGCCCTTGAGGGCAAAAATAGGATAACGCCCGATGAGCGGCAGGATCTTGAGGAGCAGCCTCGCCTGGCGGTGGTAAAGGGTTTCTTCCATATCAACCGACTCCGCTGCGTGGAACCGTTATTCTGTATTTTGGGTCGAGGCGGCCATGTTCCACAACGGTTCGATCACCTCTACCGAAATCAACTTTGCTGAAGTCAAGCTGGCCCACCCAAGGTAAGCCGCTCTTCTCGGCCATGTACATGAAGAGTCTTCTAACCTTTACCGAATTACAGGTTTCGAGGAGTTTTTGGACGAGAACCGGGCGTAAGGTGAGCAGGGACTCGATGATACGTTCGGCCTCTTCAAAACTCTGTTCTGAAGGGACATAAGAGAGCATTTCCATCGCCGCTCTTTCCGGCGAAGCTGTTCGTATCGAGAAATCATCGACTGGGACATCAACATAACTCTCATCCATGTCACGCGGGAAGAGAGAGGTCATCTTATACATGACTTTCACGTGCCAGTCGTGTTCTTTAAACCATTTTGGAAGCTTTTGCCCTGGGTAACCAAACAGATAGACCGTCCGCGCTGCAAAAGCAACGTAGTGGCCATAGCCCTGCAGCTCAAGAGCGGTCCTTGCCCCGCAGTGGACGGAAAGTTTCAACTGTTGTTGCAGTGCAGCAAGACCGCCTTGCCAATCGACTTTGTCTCCATGTCGCTGGTAGGCACCACTGCCGAGAGGTTCTAACCAGCGGCTCTTTTTGTATCTGGCCAGCAGTTGTGCGTCAAACCCACGTTCGTTGAGGAGATTTACCGTTAAGGCTAGCCCCTTCGGGAAAGAACTCATGAGGGTCTGTAGTTTTGCACCTCTTACTATACTCATGGTATATATTTTAGCATTATTTTACAGATTTTCAAGTACTTTCTGTACGTCTAGCCACCGAAATATATCAGAGGTATATTTTGAAGACTATTCTGCGTAGTCTTAGCCCCCACACTCTTGCGTGTAGGCTACTGGCCGGAGGGGGGTTTCGATGCATACCGAGGCGTAAAGGGCGAGCGGGCCGGAGGGGTATCGTGCATACGTTGAGGACCGTGCGATCCTCGAAGCCGACAAAGGTAGGCGCGAAAGACGCCCGGCCTTTTCCACAGTAAATCAAAAACGCCCAAGGGAGGTTTTTCCCCTTGGGCGTTTTTGATCGTCTTGAAAGGAATGGTGCGCCCGCCGCGATTCGAACGCGGGGCCTTTGGCTCCGGAGGCCAACGCTCTATCCATCTGAGCTACGGGCGCATGGGTTTCTAATAGTATACCCTGAAAGCTGAATAAAACTGTAGCAAAATTATGCTGACAATCGTATGTGACCTCTTCAATAATTTCGCCCACAACTTACGGTGCAGCAAGAACAGGTTGATGATCGCAGGAGGTATATAGTCGAAGCAAGAAACGTGAAGAGGTTGACACCATCCGCCCAAGCTGTTACTGTGTAAAAAAACGCTCAAGGAGGGGCTATGCCTGAGGGAAGAGTGGCGCGAGTTACGGAGATCATCGCGGGCTCGCCAAAAAGCTTTGATGATGCGATTACGGTTGGTTTCAGGAGAGCGGCAAAAACATTGCGGGGGATCACAGGCCTCAAAGTCAAAGATATGCGTGCCAAGGTTGAGGACGGGAAAATCATAGAGTACAGGGTAACGCTTGATGTGTACTTTATTTTAGAGAACTGAGTGCCGGCGTCAAGGTCGAAGCGATGAAGCGATGAAACGGGGAAGCGCCTTATCGCGTTTGCGGTTTGACTGCAGCCCGCAGCCCGGCGTCGTCCGGACGCCCTTTTGCATGCCAGGCGATGAACCGGCCGTAGTACTCGTACTTCCTTCTTATCGACTTGCTGAGAAGCAGAAAGGGGAGAAGTGTGGCTACGAGCATGAAAAGAAGAGCCTTCATGAGTCGGACGGTCATGAACATCCGGAAATACCCGGCGGAATGGTGCTTCTCTATAAATTTATACAACGAAATTGCATATTCAATCCGACCCTTGACCCACGACTGTCTGACCGTTTTCCCCTGGAGATGCACCACCCTTGCTGACGGCAAAAACAATACCTTGTAGCCGCTTTGTTTGACACGTACACAGAGATCGGTCTCTTCAAGGAAAAAGAAGAATCGTTCATCGAAACCACCCGCAGCCCTCATCGCGTCCGCCCTCACGAACATGGCTGCGCCGATCACCGATTCAACCTCTCTCGGACCGGAAGAATCTTTTGGCAGCTTCCCATATCTTGTCGGTGACAGTAGCTTCAACATAAAAGACGGCACCACCTCGAGAAGCAGCGATGGCGCATTGGCGTAAGAACGCTGCAGCCGCATGTCCTCAAAGACGAGCTGCGGGCCTGCAATACCTGTGGCTGACTGCTCTTTCAGAAGAGAGAGCACTTTTTCCACTTCCCCGGCAAGCAGCCGCGCATCAGAATTAAGGAAAAGGAGTACGTCGCCCGTTGCCTTAGCGGCTCCCTGATTGGCTGCCGCGGCAAAGCCCCTGTTCTGGTCGTTTTTCAACAAACGGACCTCGGGAAAGCCGCTATTGACGCGCTCGCTCGTGCCATCGGTTGAAGCGTTATCCACGACAATGATCTCGCTGAGCAGCGGCTGTAGCGATGCATCCTGTCGTATCGAAGTGAGAAGACCGATGAGCAACTCGGCTGTGTTGCGAGTGATTATGATTATGGAAAGCACGCTCTATCTTATAACAATTTGCTTTCACGTGTATACGGTCAAGGTGACTGCTTCGCTTGAGGACCACCCCGCCAGCGGCGGGGCTCAAGGACCGGGGCTTCGCCGCCTTGAGGTACGGACTTCGCCTTAAGGATCATCGCCTGTGGCGACAAGGCAACTGCCGCAAGCGAAGCGATGCCTCAAGGAAACGACGCCCGGTCCTCGAATCAGGCCTCAGGCCTGATGGTCCTCAAGCCACCACAGGTGGCGGTCGGACCAAGGCCTCGCTTGACTTCGGCAGGATGCGAGCCGATAATTTTGGTGATGCGCGCATGTATCGTCATTAAGATGGTGACTTTAGTTCTCGTCATACTATTGCTGGGGCTCGCCCCTCTCGGGAGCTTTGCCGACGAGCTTCAAGACGCCAATGCGAGATCAGGCAGGAGAGTCACTCTTCAGGTAACGGATGTACCTCTCAATGAGGTTTTGAACATACTCGCTAAAAGCGTGCCTCTGGAGCTTAAGGGGAGTATATCCTCCGATGAGCGTATCACCGCTCAGTTTTCCAGCGCGACCCTGGAGGAAGCCCTGAACCGCATTATGCGCGGCTACAATTACGTGCTCGTACAGCCTGAAGGATCGACGACACCCCTCCTTGTCCTCATGAATAGGATTGAACGCTCCGGGCAGAAGGAATCGGCTTTGGCAGTGCCCGCGGGAGGCGCCCCATTCCCATCTTCTGTCCCGGTTCCCGGCTCCATGCCGGTTCAGGACGGCCGTCCGCGCCCCGGCTTCCCGCAGAGCCAGCCCGGGCAGGGACAGCCGCTGCCGGTGATTACGCCCCCACCCATGCCCGTGACCGCTCCTCCCCCAGCGGACCGGCAGCCCAACATTCCGATTTATGGGCAGCCAGGCGGCATGACTCCATTTCAGGGTATGCCGGGAGGCCCCGGTGTGGCACCTCCTGGAATGGCAACCGATTCGCCTGGACCCGGCAGCGCTCCCCCGGGATCTTTCTCTCCTCCTGCATTCGTTCCGCCGCAGCAAGGGTCCGCTTCCGGTACGCCGGTACCTTCTTCGCCTGCCCAAGTTCAGCAGCCGCCGCAACCCTCTCCTGAACCGTCCCGAGTCATGACACCCTTTGGGGAGCGCCCGACGGAATAGACGGGAGTGGGTTCATCGATATTTCTTCCGGATTGGCTCCGGGGAGAGCCTCACTATTCGGCATATTACGGCATGGGTGTCAGGATGGTGACCGACCGGCTCTGGTAGGACTGACGTCTCTATTGTAACCGTCGGGAAAGGATGATACTATTTGCGCAAACGGGCCTTGTGTCCGCGTCAACTACGAATTGAAAGAATGAGTTCAGAAGGTCATCAGCGAATGCTTTGCATTCTCACCGCCTCCGGTTCACCTGTACAGCTTCTGAGCATGGTACTTGCGACTTCCGTTGAACATTAAGCAGACGAGAGGAAATAATTACATGATGATGACCAATAGGACGCTTTATCGACGGTCGACCATCGCCTCCTCTGATAGGATTGGCGTTTCAGTAAACGGTTCAAACATTCTTCGAATGCTGCTTTTTCTTTTCGTGACGATGCTCTTCTTCAGTAGCGCCGAAGCGATTGCGCAGGAAGTAACGCTGGAACAGGCGCTGGATCTCTTCTATAAGAACAACTATGACATCCTGATAAACAGGTATGAAATAGATAAAGCGTATGGCGATCTCGCGGCAGCGAAAATTATCCCCAATCCGAATATTTCGGTTGGTTATACGGGATACACGTCAAGCAACGCCAGAACCGACAACACCATGAACGCGTACCGCCTTGAACAACTCATCGAGCTTGGGGGCAAGAGGGGCTACCGGATAAAATCGGCTACTCAAGGCCTGGAGGCCATGAGGCTGAGCCACAAGGACACCATCAGGAATCTCCTCATCGGCTTTTACACCAATTACTACAATCTTGTGCTTGACGAGCTGAACATAGATTTTGCGACGGAAGAGGTAAAGAGGTTTGATCGGGTCCTCGAGATCGGTGAAAAAAGGTTCAATGCGGGCTTTCTTTCGCTCATCGATTATACGAAGCTGAAGCTCGCAAGGATCGATCTGGAGAACAATCTCACAACGCTCACCACTCAGTACCGGAACGACCTTGAAGTCTTTAATCTGCTGCTCGGCGGCGCCGGCAATTATAAACCATTGAAGACTGAAGCTAAAGAAGAATTCCCCGAATACAAGGAGGAGCCTCTCCTTGAAGCAGCGTACGGTAACAGGTTTGATCTTCTCGCTCTTCAGAAGCAGATGCAGGCGATCGAGTTCAGCCAAAAGCTCGCAAGGGCGCAGCGCATACCCGACCTGTCTGTCGGCGTGGAGTACGAGAATCAAGGCACAAAGCTGGAGTCAGGGCGCGGTGCAGGCTTAAGCATGAGTATCCCTCTGTTTTATAGAAATCAGGGCGAGATCTTAAAAAGAGATGCAGAATATAGCCAGATCAAAGTCCAGATCGAGAAGATAAGACGACAGATCCAGACGGAAGTCCGGCAGGCCATGAACAATTATTCTTCGAGCCTTACCATTTTCGGCGCATACCGACAGAGAAAAGAGGAGATGGAGGGCCTGTGGCAAAAGAGCGAACAGGCATTTACGCTGGGCGGAATAACGGTGCTGGACCTGCTTGACACGCGCAAAACCCATAGAGATTTTGTTACCAAGTATAACCAGGCGCTCACCCAATCCGCGCTCAACGAAGAGCTGATGCTGCGCATTTCTACAGGACAGATTGCAGCCGGGATGGCATCTACGTCCACCCCGTCACAGATCAAATGACCCACCCATACAGACTGCTACGATTCGTTCTTGTACTCTTCCTTCTTCTTGCTGCAAGCTGCAGCAAGCCCGGTCAGGCGACAAAGGACGAGCGGCAGGAACTGAAGACCTACAAGGTGACCTCAGAAGAGGTGCAGACCTATATCGAGGCTACGGGCAGTGTTCAGCCGGATCTTGAGGGAACGGCAAAGATACTCTCTTACCTTTCGGGCGCGGTCAATACAATCTTCGTTCACGTCGGGGACAGGGTACAAAAAGGAAGTCCTCTCGTTGCCATCACCAGTCCGGAAGTAACCGACACGTACTCGAGCTACTTGTCAACCCTCACCCAGTTGAAGCAGGCAGAGCGCATCTATAACCTGAACAAGCAGCTCTTCGAGATCGGCGCCATTACGAGAAACGATCTCCTCAACGCAGAGGCAACCTATAAGCAGTTAACGACCGTGGCGGAGGGCATGAAAGGCAAGCTGCGCATCTACGGTTCTTCCACGGACGAAGAAGTCCTTACGAAGAACCGTCCTGATACAATTCTTGTCAAGGCACCGCTCTCGGGCTATGTCGCCGATATCCAGACCCACATAGGAGACAAGGTCGATACAACGACGCCGCTCATGACGATCGCAGATCCCCACAACAGCCTGATCGTGGCCAACATCTATGATACCGATATACCAAAGGTCAAGAAGGGAGATACTGTTACCTTTTATGTGGATGTCTACCCCAAGACAGCCTTCAAAGGCGTGATCAGCTATGTCAGTGATGTATCCGATACGGATTCAAAGACCGTGAAAACCTATATCAAGATTCAGGACGGCGAAAAGGAGCACCTCTTCAAGCAGAACATGTTCCTCAAACTGAAAATTGAAGGCGAGAAACGCGTGCTCCCCTTAGTCCCGAAATCCGCGGTTGTTTACAAAGACGGGAAGTTCTATGTTTACTGCCCGGGGGCTTCCAACGGACAGAAGTGCGACCTCGTGGAGATCAAACCTGTCCGCGAAGTCTCTGATACTCTTATGGCCGTTGAGGGCTTGAAGGATGGGCAGGAGATCGTTCTGACGGCCATTGATCTGGAGAAGCCATGAGGGAAGCGGTCGCCCTTAACAGGAGTAGAGTCCATCGGTGATCGACGGCGTACAATTTAGTGTGGTATTCTAATGAAGCACGAGGAGGTGGCCTTTGAAATCGTTCATAAGAATCAAAAGCTATATCATCAACCTGGATAACCTTGCCTACGTGACCATAGCATCGGATCAGATCGATTTTGTTTTTACGGCAGCCTCCGATAAAGACGGCGCTTCAAGCCAGATACGGCTCACGAAGGGTGCAGACCTGACCGTCGGGGATTTCCAGGAGGTGATGGATTTTGTGCTCCAATTGCCGGACCTGGATAGAGTCGTTGTAGTCTGATGCCGGCTTTCCTTTTGCTTTTACTTTAGGCAGGTTATGTGCTATTATCTACTGCACCGTGGCCGATAATTGATGAATCCTTCACACCGTATCCTTAGAACAGCCTCTTTCGTATTGCTGGCTATATTCCTGACCTGCATTCTGACTGTGGAGTCGCACGCCAACGAGCGTGGCTCACTCACGGCTCGCTGCCCTACCTGTGTAGACAATAACATTCACTTTGCCATCGATGCGCAACTTGGGCCCTCCTTGGGTTTAAGTCTTCTAGTAGCTTACCTTCACGCGCCTGACAGCGCGTCGGACTTTAGTCCGTCAATTATTTCGCCCAATAATTACAGGGCACCCCCCGCCCGCCCGGTCAACTGAGAGAGTTTTTTTTCGGATAATACTTATTTTGTGGCTGGTGCGGTCCGAACAGCACATAGGCTGATCAGAGGCAGCGGCCCAAGAGAAATGAATGGACTCATGAACTAGACATCGGCCGTGGAACCATTCATGGCTGAGGCGGAGTTGATCAAATGACCCACCCATACAGACTGCTACGATTCGTTCTTGTGCTCTTCCTTCTTCTTGCTGCAAGCTGCAGCAAGCCCGGTCAGGCGACAAAGGACGAGCGGCAGGAACTGAAGACCTACAAGGTGACCTCAGAAGAGGTGCAGACCTATATCGAGGCTACGGGCAGTGTTCAGCCGGATCTTGAGGGAACGGCAAAGATACTCTCTTACCTTTCGGGCGCGGTCAATACAATCTTCGTTCACGTCGGGGACAGGGTACAAAAAGGAAGTCCTCTCGTTGCCATCACCAGTCCGGAAGTAACCGACACGTACTCGAGCTACTTGTCAACCCTCACCCAGTTGAAGCAGGCAGAGCGCATCTATAACCTGAACAAGCAGCTCTTCGAGATCGGCGCCATTACGAGAAACGATCTCCTCAACGCAGAGGCAACCTATAAGCAGTTAACGACCGTGGCGGAGGGCATGAAAGGCAAGCTGCGCATCTACGGTTCTTCCACGGACGAAGAAGTCCTTACGAAGAACCGTCCTGATACAATTCTTGTCAAGGCACCGCTCTCGGGCTATGTCGCCGATATCCAGACCCACATAGGAGACAAGGTCGATACAACGACGCCGCTCATGACGATCGCAGATCCCCACAACAGCCTGATCGTGGCCAACATCTATGATACCGATATACCAAAGGTCAAGAAGGGAGATACTGTTACCTTTTATGTGGATGTCTACCCCAAGACAGCCTTCAAAGGCGTGATCAGCTATGTCAGTGATGTATCCGATACGGATTCAAAGACCGTGAAAACCTATATCAAGATTCAGGACGGCGAAAAGGAGCACCTCTTCAAGCAGAACATGTTCCTCAAACTGAAAATTGAAGGCGAGAAACGCGTGCTCCCCTTAGTCCCGAAATCCGCGGTTGTTTACAAAGACGGGAAGTTCTATGTTTACTGCCCGGGGGCTTCCAACGGACAGAAGTGCGACCTCGTGGAGATCAAACCTGTCCGCGAAGTCTCAGATACTCTTATGGCCGTTGAGGGCTTGAAGGATGGGCAGGAGATCGTTCTGACGGCCATTGATCTGGAGAAGCCATGAGGGAAGCGGCGGACAGGCCTGAGCCGACAATCGTGGTGAAGAACTCATGAGACGCTGGGTTATTTTTGTAAGCACGAACAGCGGTCTGTTCCTGATGCTTTCAATCACGCTCTTCTTCCTTTCCCTCTTCATGGTCAAAGACTTGAATGTCGAGGCGTTTCCTGACCCGTCACCTCCGACGGTTGAGATTGTTTCAATTTACGAAGGGAAATCTGCTGAAGAGGTGGAGAGGCAGATCACGATACCCGTGGAGATCGGCCTTGCGGGCATGAGAGGCCTGGAAAGGATCAACTCGGTCTCTCTGTATGGCCTCTCTGACGTCAAGTGCAAATTCTCTTACGACATTCCCTACCGGGAAGCGCGTCAGGAGGTGATCAACCGCCTGTCTGATACATCCCTGCCGGACGGTGTGCAGCCCAATCTTATTCCGAGCCCTATGGGCGAAGTGATGCAGTACGTTTTCTACGGCTCGAATAACCTGATGGAACTGAGAACACTGCAGGACTGGACCGTCGCCAGGTATATCAAGACTGCCCAGGGCGTTGAGGACGTGGCCAGTTACGGTGGATTCATCAAAGCCTATGTGGTCAAAGTGATACCCGAGGACCTTATTAAATACGGGGTTACCCTTTCTCAGATTATAGAGGCTCTCGCTAAGTCGAACGTTAACGTTGGCGGCAGGACCGTTGAGATGGGTGACCAGTATTACATGGTGAGGGGTCTGGGACTCATTAAGAGCCTTCAAGACATAGAGAACAATGTGGTCTCCTACAAGAACGGCAAGGCTATCCTGATCAAGCATATCGCCCAGGTGAGCCTCGGGAACATCCCGAGGACAGGCATTGTCATACACAACTATCACGACGACGTGGTGATGGGGAATGTGATTCTGAGAAGAGGCGAAAAGAGCATCCCCTCTATTAAAGCCGTCAACGAAAAAGTCGCTGAGCTGAACAATACCATACTTCCTAAGGGCATCAAAATAGTGCCTTACTACGAACGATGGGGTTTGATCACCTCTGTTATCAAGCGCGTGCTGGAATCGGCGTCTCTGGGCGTCTTGCTGGTGGCGGTGGCCCTTTTTCTATTCATGGGTAGTCTGCGTGCTGCCATCATCACAGCACTGGTCATACCTATCTCTCTTGCCATCACCCTGGCCGTGATGGCAGTGACGGGTGATTCGGCAAACCTGCTCTCAATCGGCGCCATTGATTTCGGTATCATCGCAGACATCAGTCTTGTTCTCACAGAGAACTATGTGAGGGTTTCGAGGCAGCACAAGGAGAGCCAGACCAGAGCTACCAGAGAACGGGCCATGGTTAAGGCCACGGGAGAGGTAGGCACTCCGATCATTCTTCTTGTTCTGATCATCGTACTTGCTCTCATTCCCATCTTTACCATGAAGGGGGCTGAGAAGCAGATATTTTCACCCATGGCGAAGACCTATGCATATGCCCTCTTTTTCACGCTGCTCTTGACGTTCACGTACCTTGTGGCGGCCATCCACACGTTCCTTGAGGGCCACGAAGGAAAGGAGTTCCGATTCTTCGAGGTGATGCAGCGCTACTATTTGGCGTTCGTCAGGTCACTCTTCAACAGAGCGCGTTTGGTGCTCCTCATTGCGTCCATCGTCATGCTTGCGGGATTCCTGGTCGGTTTCAAGATGATCGGCACACAGTTCCTGCCTAAAATGGACGAAGGAAACATTTACGTCAGGGTCACCTTCCCTTATTCCATAGCACTCAGCAAGACTCACGACAATGCGCAAAAAGTAAGAGATGTGCTCATGAGTTTTCAGGAGGTAAAGACGGTTGCCGTACGCGTGGGAAGGCCGGAAGATGGAACGGATGCGACAGGACCTTTTAACAGCGAATATTATGTCGGGCTGCGTCCGTACGGCGAGTGGAAAAGGGGCGGCATTAAGGAGGAACTTGAAGATGAGATGAGGACCAAGATAACCAGGCTCTTCCCGAACGCCACCATCACGGTTTCGCAATATATGCAGGATAACCTTGAGGAGATGACGAGCGGCGTAAAAGGTGAAAACGCGGTTAAAATATTCGGTGAAGACCTTGTAGAGCTTGACAGACTGGCGAGGGAAGTTAAGGAGAAGCTGCAAAAAGTTCCTTCCGTGGAAGAGGTGGGCGTTTTCAGGGAACTGGGCCAGCCGAACCTTCTGATTGAGGTGAACCGGGAGAATGCATCAGCAGTGGGTTTGAGCGTCCAGGAGGTTCTGGATATGGTCTCGGCAGCCCTCGGTGGCAAGGTAGCGAGTCAGATTATCGAGGGAGAAAAAAGGTTTGCCCTGCAGGTGAGTTTCCCTTACGACTACCGAAGGGCGCCGGAAAAAATAGCAACCATCCCGATAGTGCTGCCTTCCGGCGGCATCGTGCCTCTTTCGAGAGTGGCCGGCATACGATACGATACCGGCGCTTCATTCATCTACCGGGAGAACTACCGGCGTTACATACCGATAAAATTTGGCGTCGTCTCAAAAGACCTGGGCGGCACCGTAGTAAAGGCCCAGAAGGAAGCAGCGACGGTCAAACTGCCGGAAGGCTACTACATGCAATGGAGCGGCATATTCAACGAGATGAAAGCAGCCTTTGTGAGATTCTATTTTTCAATCCCACTGGCGATTTTTCTGATAGTTATTTTGTTGTACGTTTTTTACGGCAATATGAGAAACGTGCTGCTTACTATTGTCTCTCCTCTCTGCACCGTATTCGGCGGACTCATAAGCTTATTGTTGACGGGACAATCCCTCAGCATATCGGCTATTGTGGGTTTTGTGTCTGTTATAGGTATTTCTATCTTCAATACGGTTATATGGATCACGCATTACATCGAAGTCTACAAAGAGAAAAAACAGAAAGAAGAAGCAACGCTTGAAACGGTTGCCGCCAAATTCAGACCGGTGCTTATGGGAGGTCTGATAGCTTCTCTCGGCCTGCTTCCTGCATCATTAGCTCACGGCGTCGGCAGCCAGATTCAGAAACCGCTTGCCATAGTCATTGTGGGAGGAATGCTGATAGGCACGTGTATCATTCTGACGGTGATGCCGCTACTATTCAGATTCGTCCGCACCGAAGAGTAATACCTATACCAATTCGTCTTCAAGCGAATACCTTCGTTGCCCTTCGGCCTATTCCGCGGTCAACGTACCCCAAGGTACGCCTCCGCGGCCTAGTCCTCGGAGCGCCTCGGTCTTCATCTTGAATACGAATTGGTGTAACATACGCGGGCCAAATGCTGACGGCTGCATTCGAACGCAGACGGGCCCTGGAACGCTTTAAAAAATCGTCAATGGTATAAATGAACTTGAAGGCGGGGTTGGGCCGCTCGCACCGTTTTCTCCACTCACTAACGCTCCAGGTCCGACCCGTTGGACATTACGTTTCGCTCGAGGCTTTTTGACTGCGAACAACTCTTCAATGTATAGCCACTATGGCAGCTCGCAAATGTAGTTCTCGACGTTGCGTCGCTTGGTCGGAGTCGGACGCCTCGTGCCACTGCCCTGTGCTTACGACCGGGCAGTAAGCGGCAACGCTCCACTCCATTTACGGGTCCCCGTCCCTTCCGCGATGTTCGCTCCGAAAAAGGTCCTCCCGTCCCTCTGTCCATCTATCTGCAAGAAGGTCAGAACAAAAACACGTATATGATCGAGAATAAATTGGCTGAGATACTGGCACTTAAAAAAATAACGAGTATGGCATGGCCAGATGGAAGACTTTCGTGGAACGAGCATCGCGGGAGGTCTGGGTACCCGGCAGCGAAGACGACTGTTGCCGCGTATCCGTATGGACGCGGCACGACGCGTTCTGACTCCGAGGCCTGAGTAAACGTAAAGAGAATAGTTTGCGAAGTACCAGAGAACAAATGATCACGGGCAACGTTCGCAATGAGCGTCGAAGGAGGCGAAGCGTAGCGCGGGTCAGACCGGGAGCGCCTAGCTCGTGGAATGAAAGTCTTCCATCTGGCCATGCCTCTACCCTGTTGGGACGAATTAATATTTAGCCTTGCCCTGGCTTTATCGCTTCGAACTTACATACCTGCCTGCACAGCCCGCAGCCAGGGCACTGCGACTTACTTATCAATACCGTGCCTTTTCTCTTCTTGCCCTCTTTCGTCTCTCCTGCGCCTTCCTGCCAGCTTATCGCGGGACAGCCGACCTCCAGACACTGTTTACATCCCCTGCACGCATCGAGGTCCACAAAATAGTACGGGTACTCAAACGCTCTCTTCTCTCTGCGGTGAAGCATGCACGGGCCATTCTCCGTGATGATAACAGAAGCATCATCGCGGCTGACCTCTTCCGCGATTGCTTCCATAGTCCCTTTGACATCGTACGGGTCGACCTTTCTTAAATGCTTGACGCCGAGAGACTTTACGAGCTGCTCGTAGTCGATGACTGACGCGGGCTCCCCCTTGATCGTGTAGCCTGTCCCCGGGTGCTCCTGCATGCCTGTCATCGCGGTGATTCTGTTATCGAGGATGATCGTTGTCGAGTAGCCTTTGTTGTAGACAGCGTCCATCAGCGGCGCAATACCGCCGTGAAGGAATGTCGAATCACCGAGCACCGCGCATATTTTTCCGATGCCCTCCTGGCCTAATGCCTTCCCCGCGCCATACGCGCCGCCGACGCCGGCACCCATGCACGTGGATGCATGCATGGCGGAAAGCGGTGGGGCAGTGGCCAGCGCATAGCAGCCGATATCGCCGAACACAAAGAGGTCGAGTTTCTTCAGAGCATAGAAGAGCGCCCGGTGAGAACAGCCAGGACAGAGGTTTGGCGGCCTTTTGGGAAGATCCTCCTGCTTGACCCTGATCATAGGCGGTTTGTAGGCTTTTCCTTCCACTGCCTTTCTGAGCGCCCGCTCAACGGCTTCCGGCGATAGCTCGAACATGTGTGGAACAAGGTCTTTTCCGTGCCAGACCTTATGGCCCATCGCCCTGATCTCCGTCTCAAAAAAGGGATCGAGCTCTTCCACCACGACAACTTTTTTTACCTTGCGGAAAAACTCGGCTATCAGTTTTTTTGGAAGGGGCCAGACCATACCCAGCTTTAGATGTGAGTACTGAGGGAAGATCTCTTTCGTGTAGAGGTAAGCGGCTCCCGATGAGATGAAGCCGACTGACCGATCGTTTAATTCTACGGTGTTGTAAGGAAATCCTTTATCCGCGTAACCCTCGAGTTTTCCCATTCTCTCTTCCACGAGTATTCGTTTTATCCGGGCGTGGGCGGGGATCATGACGTTCTTCGCAGCCAGTTTCCGGTCCAGACCGAGAGGTACCTTTGATTCCTTCCGTACGCCTAATTTGACCGCTGAATCAGCATGAGAGACCCTTGTCTCACTTCGCAGGATCACCGGCGTATCGAACCTCTCACTCATATCAAAGGCAATCTTTGTGAAGGCCTTACACTCCTCGGCATCCGCGGGTTCCAGCATGGGAACTTTTGCGAAGCGCGCCCAGTTCCTTGAGTCCTGCTCGTTCTGGGAGCTGTGCATGCTGGGATCGTCGGCTACAACGATCACCAGTCCGCCTTTAACGCCCGTGTATGCAATAGTCATAAAAGGGTCGGACGCGACATTGAGACCGACATGTTTCATGGCCGCAATACTGCGCGCTCCGGCAAGGCTCGCGCCGTGAGCCACTTCGACCGCCACCTTTTCATTGGGAGACCATTCCGTATATATCTCTTTGTATCGGGCTATCTCGGCAAGAATTTCGCTGCTCGGTGTGCCCGGGTATGCGCAGGCCACGCTGACACCTGCCTCCCATGCACCCCTGGCGATCGCCTCATTTCCCTGAAGTACTTTTTTCATAACGCGTTTGACTCCTCCATTTCGAAGCCGAGCTTCATAGTTTTGGTTACCTTTCGATGCTGCGAATAAGTCCCGCTTCCTTAGGTTATCATAAAATTGAACCTGTCTGCCACGTGCCAGATGCCATTTATTCCAAGCAGTCCAGCTAGCCATGCCGAGGCAAACGGAGCGTAAGGACATCGATCTCTAACCTCGAAAAAGATTGACAGGCTGGTATGCGCAGAATACCATGTACTATGCGGTCCACGCTTTTAAGACACGACATCGAATTAGACGCACATAACTAAATTCCGGGGGGGGGAGATTATGAAGACAAAGAGCGTACGGATTCTAGGTGTGGTGATCTGTGCAGTATTCACGTTGCTTTGTGCGCCTGCGTGGTCCCAGGAACAACCGATTAAACTGGGTGTGATGTTTGTCAGCTCGGGACCAATGGGCGGATACGGAAAGCACGGGTTCCAGGCAGTTCAGCTTGCGGCAGATGAGATCAATGCGGCAGGCGGCATACTGGGTAGAAAGGTAACCGTGCTGACAGCGGATTCAAAGATGCAGCCGCCTGTGGGTGTTGAAATCGCAAAGAAGTATATCACCCAGGACAAGGTGGACTTTATGATCGGTCCGACATCGAGCGGCGTGGCTGCGGCGCTTTCACCGGTCATCACAGAACATAAGACGATCCTGGTGCTGACACAGGCCGCTGCCGATTCGCTTACCGGAGCGCAGTTTAATCCCTATATGTTCAGCACGTTGAGCAACGCCATGATGCATTCGCGGGCAGGCGCATATTTCGTGGCGGACAAGCCGTACAAACGCTGGATGTGCATCGGGCCCAATTACAATTACGGATGGGATTCCTGGGCATCGTTCAAGAGCAAGCTGAAGGAGTTGCGCCCTGATGTGGAGTTCGTGGGCGAGGTCTGGCCGAAGCTTACAGAGCCGGACTATACTGACTTCATCAAGAAGATCATCGATGCCAAGCCTGATGCGGTCTGGGCGCCCATCTGGGGCATGGATGCGGTCAATTTTATCAAGCAGGCGTTGCCAACGAAGCTGTTTGAGAGGATAAAATTTGTGTTTCCCGATGGCGCAGCACTTGAGACACTCGCTCCACTCGGCAAAGAGATGCCGGAAGGGATCTACGTGGCTTCCCGCTATTTTTTTCTCACGCCTGACTCTGCAATGAACCGGAAGTTTGTCAAAGCTTATCAGGAAAGGTTCAAGGAATTGCCCGACTACATGGCTGAAGAAAGCTACGCAGGCGTCTATTTCATCAAGGCTGCCGTGGAGCGCGCAGGAACGACGGATACGGAAAAAGTGATCAAAGCAGTGGAGAAGGAGCCGCTGGCGTGGGAAACCCCTGAGGGCTGGAAAATCATGCGGGCGCAGGACCATTCGGTGGTTGAAGATGTGGTGTGGGGCGAGACTACATACAGCGATAAATACGGCTTTGCGGTGTTGAAGAATATGCAGGCGATACAGGCCGAGCAGATCTGCCGCACGCCGGAGGAGTTAAAAGACGTAAGAACGAATTACGAGAAGCGAATTAAAGAAGGCAAATAAGACTGGGTAAGAAAAATAGACTGTACCGGGTCAGGACGGGAGGACCGTTTTCTCCGCTCTCTAGGCGCTCCAGGTCTGACCCGCTGGACGTTCCAGCTCCTTCGATGCTTTTTGACTGCGAACACTTTTCGTACTAAGCGCACTTTGGCAGCTCGCAAATCTGCATTGTTCCGTTCCATCAAGCCTCGGAGTCGGACGCATCGTGCCGCACCAATAAGATGTGCGGCACCACTCGCCTGCACTTGCGGGTCCCCAGCCCTTCCGCGATGTTCGCTCCGAAAAAGATCCTCCCGTCCTGCCATTCACATGTGTGACGTGGAGTCACGAACAGAAAAGACTGAATGGGCGGTGGGGCCATCGCAAATGGCGATAAGAATGCCGAGCTGGATTTTGATGCATCACCGAGGCGCTCCGAGGGCTGGACTACGCTGGCGTACCTTGTGGTACGTCGAAGTAGGACAGACCGAAGGGCAACGAAGGGAGGCGCAAAAGACGGCTTGGCATCGGGCTCAGACGTGGAGCGCCTAGTGCGCGCAGAAAAGGTCCTCCCGGCCTTGGCCCCACTGGCTAGGCCATGGAGCGGAGGATTTCGATTCCCTTTCAGGATTGCTGATTCCTTAGCTGCGAACGATATGCGTACGTGCGATTTGCGGCTGGAGAAGACGCTGCCTGGAATGATGAAAAGTTTCCGCCGCAAAGCCTCTTCCACAAACGCATCGCCATCGCCTCCCGGCACTTCCGGAAAGATATAATAGGCGCCTTTCGGCTTGACGACATTGTACTTGTCTTTCAGCCCATCGTACATGAGGTCTCTTTTTTTCCGATAGGTCTCGATCAGCGCGTCAGTCTTGTAGTCCAGCGCTGCAAGCGCTGCCTTCTGCGCCACCGAGTTGACGCTGCTGAAGACGTATTGTTGCATAGTGACCATACTGTCGATAATCTCCTTGGGACCGGCAACGTAGCCGAGTCTCCAGCCGGTCATGCCCCAATCTTTGGAGAAGCCGCCGAGTGTGAGACAACCATCGTAATACTGGCCGAAATAGTGCCTGTACTCCTCCCCTTCGTAATTGAACGCGTGGTAGATATCATCTGAAAAGACCAGAAGGTTCTTCTCCTTCGCAACGCGCGCCACCATTTTTAATTCTTGCTCTGAGTAAACGGTGCCCGTGGGATTATTGGGACTATTGATCAGGATAACACGCGTCCTGTCGGAAATAACTCCTCTTAGGGCTTCCTCTTTGAGCGTAAAATCGGGATAGGTGTCAAAAAAGACCGGTTTCCCGCCAAGGAGAAGGACCTGGTATTCGTACAATACAAAATAAGGGTCCGGGATTACGATCTCATCGCCCGCATTCATGGTTACAAGCAAAGCAAGGAGAAGACCTCCCGTCACTCCCGGCGTCAGGATGACATCCTCGCAGAAAATACCTTTCGCCTTGAGGTACCGCAGAAGCTTCTCGCGCAATTCCGGGATGCCGCCGGAGGGCGTGTACTTGTTAAAGCCTTTTCGAATCCAGGCTATGCCTTCTTCCTTGATCTCATCAGGTATGTCAAAGTCAGGCTCGCCAAGTGAAAGGTCAACCGGGTCTTTGACCTGCCGCGCCATGTCAAAAATCTTCCTGACCCCGGACGGCTTTATATCGGTTACACGCTTCGAGAGCCACATCGTAATGCACCTTTCCTTTCGTCAGCCCGGCTGGGAGCCGGGTCGCAGAATCTATCATGTTCCGACCCGCTCCCGCAAGACACACCAGTTTACACAACGACTCAACCACTCAGCCACGCCTGCACGCAACTATTCTCAGGTCACGCTCGGTCTGGGGAACTTTTCCATCTCCTTTGTCAGTCTCAAAATCTCCTCTTCCTTGAGGACCGACTCCTCAAGCTTGCCGGAGAGATATGCATCGTACGCAGCGAGATCAAGCAGGCCGTGACCGCTGTAATTCATCAGTATGACGCGCTCCTTGCCTTCTTCCTTTGCTCTTTTCGCTTCCTCGATGACACAGGCGATCGCATGGTTGGTCTCGGGAGCCGGAATGAAACCCTCGGTTCGCGCATACGTGATACCGGCGCTAAATGTCTGAAGCTGGCCGTATGCCCTCGGCTCCACCAGTCCCAGTACGAGCAGCTTGCTTACCAGCGGAGCTACGCCATGGTAACGAAGGCCCCCGGCATGGATCGGGGCGGGCATGAAGGTGTGGCAGAGTGAGTGCATGGGCAAGAGCGGCGTTGTTTCCGCGGTGTCCCCAAAATCATAGACATATGAACCTTTGGTCATCGTGGGGCAGGACGTCGGCTCACACGCCACTATTCTTAGCTCCTTGCCGTGAATCTTGTCCCTGACAAAAGGGAAGGCGATGCCCGCGAAGTTACTGCCGCCGCCAACGCACCCGATAACCACATCGGGGTATTCGCCGATGCTGGCAAGCTGCTTTTGGGCTTCCAAGCCGATAACCGTCTGGTGCAGGAGCACGTGATTGAGCACGCTGCCCAGAGAGTAGCGCGTGTCAGGGGACGTCACCGCGTCCTCAACCGCCTCACTGATGGCAATGCCCAGACTGCCGGGGTGGTTGGGGTCTTGAGCATAGAATTTCCGGCCGGCAGCCGTGTCCGGGCTGGGACTCGGCACGCATTTACCGCCCCATGTTTCCATCATCATGCGGCGATAAGGCTTTTGATTGAAACTAACCCTGACCATATAGACCTTCAGCTCGAGTCCGAACTGGTTGCACGCGAAGGAAAGGGCGCTTCCCCATTGCCCCGCTCCGGTTTCAGTCGTCAACCTCTTAATCCCTGCAATCTTGTTATAATATGCTTGCGCTATGGCTGTGTTCGGTTTGTGGCTTCCGGCAGGGCTGACACTTTCCGCCTTGACGTAAATACGAGCGGGGGTCCCCAGGAACTGTTCGAGGCGCCGGGCGCGATAGAGGGGAGTCGGCCTGTAGAGCAGTAGCCGCTCCAACACCGGCTCCGGTATGTCGATCCAGCGCTCGTTTGACACCTCCTGCTCAATGAGGTTCATGGGAAATATCGGCGCCAGGTCATCCGGGCCCACGGGCTGCATGGTTCCGGGATGGAGCGGCGGGGGCAGGGGACTGGGCAGGTCTGCCGCGATATTGTACCATTGCCGCGGTACCTCTTTCTCGTCAAGATTGATTTTTGTGTTCATATTATCCTCCCTCTTTTTGTTTTTTCGTCCGTCCGCAAGACCACTGAGAAACAAAAAGGGCCATGAGAGTTGACTCATGGCCCAAAAAAAGGCCATGAGCGATGCGAGACCGCTCATGGCCAAATGCATGGTGGCAGCCTCACATCTTATGGATAGTCCACCAGCACCATTTTCTCACCACTGTTGTCTGCGGATGACCGAACATGGCAATTCTTGTATCATAGGGCCATTTTCTTGTCAAGCATCTTTTTGCCCGGTCTGTACGTGGAAAAGAACGAAGGTCGCCAATAGGTGTGTTACTATACGCTTATGAGGAAGGACCTCTGATCCGATAACTTAATCTGGCCGTTTTTTGGATACAACAGGCTGCAAGCCGGTCACGTGAAGAACTTGCCGGAAAACAATAATGCCGCGGCCTTACAAGGCATAAAAACGGACTTGACAAATGGCAGGCGATGATTATACTATATTTATACAAACTGCAGGTAACACAACAATAAGACAACCTGTTACAAGAAACGATGCCCCTCGCGATCAAAAAGGGGGCATTTTTTTCATTCCGGAGAAAAACACATGAGCATAAAAAATTATGATCAGGTTAAGACTCTCATTGACATCGGGATGGAAAAGGGATACTTGACGCCCGACGAGATCAACGATTTTTTGCCGCAAAACATCTGTTCCCCGGAAGATATAGAGGACATCTTCGACTTCCTGTCCGAGTCCAACATCGACGTCGTCGACACGATGAAGGAAAAAGTCGAGGCTCCCGAAGAGGAGCAGCGGGAGTGGGAAGAGGCAGAACGGTTTCCCGCCGAAAAGACGGACAATATCATCTGGGCCTACCTTAAGGACATCGGAAGGGTGTCGCTCCTCACTTCGGAAGAGGAATACGATATTGCCAAGAGGATAGAGGTCGGAGAAAGCAAGATCCGCGGGCTGCTTTTTGAGCTGCCTCAGGCAATAGCCGAGTTGCAGGAATTGTCTACCCAGATCAAGAAAGGAACGGTAAATATCATCGATCTGCTGAAGAACATCGATGAAATGAACTTTACCAAGAAAGACGAAGAAGAGCACAAGAAGAAGACGGTCACGCTGATCAGCTCCTTGAAAAGCCAGTTCGAAAAGAGACAGCAGATCAAGAAAGATATGCGCAAGACCGATCCTTTCACGAAAAAACAGCTTGAGAAGAAGAAAAAGGCTCTCGAGGAAAAGATGGAGGACACGTCCGGAAGCCTGAACCTCCATAAGAAGGTGCTCGAAGAGATAACCAGAAGGATCATCAAACGCCTCAAGTTCATGGACGATGCTGAGGGCAAGATCACCAAGACGAATCTCCTCGAGATGGAGCGGATTGAGAGAGACCTGAAGGTGGTGAAGAACAGACTTATAAAGGCAAATTTGAGGCTGGTCATCAATATAGCCAAGAAATATCTCAATAGAGGACTTTCCTTCCTCGATCTCATTCAGGAAGGCAATATGGGCCTCATGAAGGCTGCCGAGAAGTACGATTATCAGAAAGGTTACAAGTTTTCCACATATTCCACATGGTGGATCAGGCAGGCGATTACACGCGCGATTGCCGACTATGCGCGCACCATCAGGGTGCCGGTCCACGTGCTCGAGACCATGAACAAAATCACGAAAGTGACTATCTCGCTTTACCAGGAACTGGGGAGAGAACCGACCCTGGAGGAGATATCGCACAAGGCGGGATTGCCTCTGGAGAAGGTGCGCAAGATCATGAAGGTCTCCAACGAGCCGGTGTCGATTGAGACACCGATAGGCGATGATGACTCGAAACTGGGCGATTTCATCGCTGATCCCAAATCCCCGTCTCCCTTTGAGGAGTTGGTGGGGATTTCGTGTAAGGAAGAGATAGACAAAGTGCTTTCTACGCTGACCCCGAGGGAAGAGAAGGTCATCAGGATGCGCCTCGGCATAGGTGAGAAGACTGATTATACCCTGGAAGAGGTGGGGGACGTTTTCGGTCTCACGCGTGAACGTATCCGCCAGATCGAAGCCAAGGCATTAAGAAAGTTGAAACACCCGTCACGGAGGAAACGGTTAGAAAGTTTCCTGGAATAAAAACGGTCACCTGTCTTACGAGGCCCCGGTCCACCGAAAGGTATTCCGGGGCTTTTCATTTTTAAAACTCACCTCAAATTCACACCATCCAGTCCCTTCCAACATATAAAGAGCAAAAATACCAAAAAGATATTGACAAAACAGCGATCCGCCTTTATATTGGCAGTATGTGGGAAGGAGTGTTATAAAGTGGGAAACACATTCTCCGGACGCTTTGAGTATGCCATAGACG
Organism: uncultured delta proteobacterium; assembly: GCA_963825005.1. Taxonomy (GTDB): domain Bacteria; phylum Desulfobacterota; class Syntrophorhabdia; order Syntrophorhabdales; family WCHB1-27; genus JADGQN01. The sequence goes on from CAWGRP010000016.1 coordinate 66,080, forward strand.
ATAAGGGCAGGTTAAGCATACCGGCAAAGTTCCGCGAGATACTCTCGGCGAACTATGATCTGAAGCTTATTCTCACAAATCTTGATGGATGCATCGTTGCTTATCCGGATAAAGAATGGACCGAAGTCCAGGAACGTATCGCCAACTCGGGCTCCATAAAAAAAGAGGCCAGGGCTTTCCTGAGGTTCTTCTACTCCGGCGCTTCGGAATGTCCGATTGATAAGCTGGGAAGGATTCTCCTGCCCCAGTCTTTACGAAGTTACGCGACCATTAAGAAGAATGTGGTGATCGTCGGGATGAATAAGAAAATAGAGATTTGGGCTGATGAGGCTTGGGCCGAGATAGTGAGAGAGGCTACGTCCGACCGCGAAAAGATGATGGACATAGCTTCTGATCTCGGTCTCTGATGGGAAGAGCTCACATACCGGTTCTTCTCGACGAAGTTGTGCAGAATTTGATTCGTCCCGAATACAGATTGTTCGTGGATGCCACGGTAGGAGGTGGAGGCCACACATACAGTATCCTGACAGCATATCCCAACCTGAGGGCTTATGCATTGGACCAAGATGACGCGGCAATTGCGGCCGCTGGGGAGCGCCTGGAGCCCTTTGAGGGCAGGGTAACATTGAAGAGGGCAAACTTCAACGCACTCAAACAGATTTTGGGCGATGACGGCATTGACGCCGTCGACGCCGTACTGTTTGATCTCGGCATTTCCACGCTCCAGCTTGAAGGGGAGAGAGGCTTCAGTTTCAAAGATACGGACGCACTTGACATGAGAATGGATGAACGTCAGGAAAGGACTGCCCTGCGGGTGGTTAATTCGTACACCCTTGAAGCACTCAAGCGGATCATCGCTGAATACGGCGAAGAGTGGAAAGCAGCGCCAATCGCCCGTGCGATCGTCACCGAGAGAAAAAAAGCGCCCATAAAGACGGCTCGCCAGCTCGCAGACATCGTTGCCCGAGTTGTGCGGCGTTCGGGGAGAGTACATCCCGCGACCAAAACATTTCAAGCAATACGCATGGAAGTGAATCAGGAGCTCGAGAATTTGAAAGCAGGTCTGGCCGATGCCATTGACCTGGTTGCGCCTGGCGGCCGGATCGGTGTCATCTCTTTTCATTCGCTCGAAGACAGGATGGTGAAATCCATTTTCAAGACGACCGCACAGCTTGCTGTTCTCACAAAAAAACCGATACGGCCCGGAAGGCCGGAAATAGTGCGAAATTCCAGATCACGCAGCGCCAAGCTGCGCATAGCGGAAAAAATCGGAAGTGAGGCACACTCATGAGCAGAAATCGACAGATTTCGATTAAGAGCTTCAAGAGACAGGGAAACAGAGGAAACAGAAGTTTTTCACCTTTGCTCGCTTTCGTGGTAATGATCGCCTTTGCAACCTTTGCATTCCTCTCGTTTGTCGTTAAAGAAGCCTACGACGACACCAGGGACAAATTTATGGAAAAACTGAGCGAGGAGAAAAGGGTCACAGAGATCAACACCAATCTGAAGATAGAACTTCTCGCGATCACCCAGAGGGGCTATGTGGAATTCGCTGCCGGCGAAAGGCTCGGGCTGAAAAGGCCAAAAGAGGAAGAGGTAGTCGTTCTCAGATGAACAAAGTAACCAACAGGAGGGCGCTTGCAGTCTATCTCGCTATCTGCCTCCTTTACGTTTCGGTAGCTTTCAGGATCCCGGACAAACTGAGCATGAAAAGGTTGTCAATTAAACCTGGCGGCCCTTCGCACGGAATGGAGATGTCCGAGTCTATCGAGTCGAACGAATCAAAGAGCCGGGGCCAGGAGCTCGTCAAGAAGAAGGCCGTTGCGTCTTCACCCGCCGTGGCACCGGTTGCCGAGGCCCAGCCTTCTTCTGTGGCTACTGTCGAGAGTCTGCCCGGGGCTGAAGCCCGGAACTCTTCGGAAAAAGCTCCGACTGCGATCGTGACCGCCAAGAGTTCGTCCAGAGTCGAGCCGCGTCTTTTTATTTCTATTCCCATCACCTGCTACGCGATCAAAGAGGGCTGGCTTGAGCGCGAGGCTTTGATTGTTTCAAAAAAAGATGGGCAAAATGATACCTGGCTAAGGCCCCTCGATATCCTCAAGCAGCATGATGAAGACAGCCTGAAATCCCTCGCAGCAATAATCGGGAAAGATCGACTGAAGGAATTCATGAAGAAAGAAGCAGCGGATATCAAAGGGGAGTTGACTCCGGAAGACATCGTGCTCGGCAGGGGATACGTTATCGAAAAGAAGAAGCTTCTCTCTCTTTACGATCGTTTTGTGCCAGACGAGTGGAGCGAGCTTTTTCCGCTGGTGATCGGCCATGAAGGCGTGGTCAAGGGCAGGGAAGGCTTTCAGTTCGTCTCTTCAGCCGAAGCATTGAGAACGCGTAAGGAGAAACAGGAAGAAGAGTGGCGTATGCCGAATCTCGCCGGTCTAACGATTAAACTGGCTATCGACAGCCTTGCAGCGCACACCGCAAGAATAAAGGTCCATGGCAGCGGCCTTGTTACGATCAGTACCCGAAGCCTTTCGAAAGACTCAAGGGTGACTCGGAATGCGCCATTTACGGGAGGCTGGCCAGCGAATGACTCTCGCAGAGCTCTTGGCGGATATGCCTGTCGTCTCTGTAAAAGGGGATATGCCGGAGAACGTAACGGGTATTACGAAGGATTCGAGAGAGGTGAAGAAAGGGTTTATCTTCTTTGCCACTGAAACGAGCAAGCCTTACGTACAGGAGGCCGTGCGAAAGGGCGCGTCAGTCATCGTTACCGATACCGAACTGACCGGCGATTTTCCCTGTCTCGTGGTGATCCGCGAACCGCGGGTACTGCTGGGAAGGATGGCAGCGACATTCTTCGGCCATCCGTCGAGAGCCATGCACGTTGTTGGGATTACCGGCACGAATGGGAAGACGACCACTAGTTACCTTATCGAATCGATACTCCGTGCGGCGAATCAGCCGGCGGGCGTGATGGGTACCATTTCGTACCGGTACGACGGCCACGGTAGTCAGAGGGCAGACGACCACACCTGAGTCTACGGAGATCCAGCGCCTCTTCAGCGAGATGAAGAACGCGGGTATCAAATCCGCGGTAATGGAAGTCTCTTCCCACGCGCTCGATCAGGGACGAGTGGAAGGGATCGACTTCGATGGTGCGATTTTCACCAATCTCACGCATGATCACCTCGACTACCATCATGACTTCATACAGTATAAAGAGGCGAAGAAACGCCTTTTCCACGAGTACCTCCCGAAAAGTCGAAGGAAAAGAGGTACGCGATACTGAACAGCGACGATCCGAGCGTACACGACTTCATCTGTGATCCTCCGATCGCGAACCTCACGTACAGTGTTCATGATGCCGGTGCAAATGCGTATGCAACGTCGGTCCGGGAGGAGATCAGCGGTTTGACCTTGACGATCTTTCTTATGGGCCGTGAAATGATCGTCCGATCGGGGCTCATCGCGGAGTTCAACGTTGCAAATATCCTGGCAGCCGCGCTTTTCGGCCATGCCGCAGAAATACCCTACGATCTTATCCGTAAGGGCCTGGAAGCCCTGCAGAGGCGTGCCGGGCCGGCTGGAGCGGATCGAGAACGGACAGGGTCTTGCCGTTTTCGTGGACTATGCCCATACGCCCGATGCGCTGCGCAAGACACTTGAGACTCTGAAAAGGCTCTGCGCAGGCCGTCTCATCGTGATCTTCGGATGCGGGGGCGACAGAGACAAGACAAAAAGGCCCGTTATGGGCAGAATCGCGTCCGAACTCGCAGACTTCACCATCATAACCTCTGATAACCCGAGGAGCGAAGATCCGTTGAGCATTATAGCGGAGATACGGCAAGGGTTTGTGGGCAACGCATACCGCGTTGTAGAGAATCGCAGGGAAGCCATCGGGGAAGCGATCCGCATGGCGACCGCGAACGACGTGCTGCTCGTTGCCGGAAAGGGACATGAAGACTACCAGATAATAGGCACCGAGGTCTTTCACTTCAGCGATCGCGAAGTAATAGAGGAGTGGCTCAATGTGGCAGCTTAACGATCTGCTGAAGGCAGTCGGCGGCACGCTCCTCAACAAAGAGCAGGAGCAGTTTACCGCGATCTCGACCGATTCACGATCGATAAAAAAGGGCGAGCTTTTTGTTCCGCTGATCGGACCCAGTTTCGATGGCCATGTGTTCGTGCGCGAGGCATTTGCGAGGTCCGGCGGCGGCAGTCTCTGCCAGAAGGGCCGGGAATCGGCATGCGCGGGCGCGAGCGGCACGGTTATCGTCGTTGAAGACACGACCAGGGCTCTGCTCGACCTTGCCCGCTACAGGAGGAGACAGCTCAGCTCCAGGTTTATTGCTATCACAGGGAGCAACGGCAAGACCACAACGAAGGAGCTCCTTGTACATATTATGAGCGGCCTGGCTTCTGTGGCGTACAACGAAAAAAATTACAACAACCATATCGGCGTCTCCCAGACTATCCTCGCTATAAACGGTGATCCCGCATACTGCATCCTTGAGTTGGGCACCAATCATCCGGGAGAAATCGCAACGCTTGCCGATCTGGTTGAGCCCGATCTGTCGCTGATCACGAATGTACACGCTTCTCACCTTGAAGGGCTCGGCGATATAGCCGGTGTCTTCAGAGAAAAAGTGACGCTCTTTGAACAGACGAAAGAGAACGGCACAATTCTCATCAACATCGACGATCCGAGCCTCAAAGTCCTGGCAGAGAAACCCATGCGTCATTCCTACACGTATGCTCTGGAAGCCCATGCAGATTTCACGCTCTCAGCAGAGGAGCAGAAAGGGCTCGGCGGTTTTGGGATTGAGCTTTCTTTGCAGGAATCGAGAATCAAAACCACGACGCGCCTTCTCGGCACTCATAATCTCTACAATATCGTTGCTGCTGCCTCCATTGCGCATCTATGCGATGTGCCTCACGAGACCATCGGGGAGACGATAGCCGCCTTCGAGCCCTATCCCGGCCGTTTCAAGGCCGTCGCATCCAGGAAAGGATATACGATTATTGATGATGCCTATAATGCGAACCCTTCATCCATGGAATGGGCTATCGAGACCCTGGAGCGGCTGCCTTGCAAGGGGAAAAGGATCGCTATTCTCGGGGAGATGAAAGAGCTGGGCGAAAGAAACGAAGAATACCACAGGGAGCTTGGCCGGTTTCTCAAGAAGAGCGGCCTGTCGACTATACTCTTTCTGGGGGAATCAGCCAGAGCTGCTTACGATGAGATCAAGAACGGACGCGCGAAGTTCTTTGACGACAAGGCGGCTCTCATCGCGTATGCAGCGGCTCTGGTGAGAGAAGACGATCTCATACTGGTAAAGGGGTCACGAGCAATGCGCATGAACGAAGTCGTGGGGGAGCTCCTCTAATGCTCTACTATCTCCTCTATTTACTCCATGCGCGTATAAGCGCATTCAATGTCTTTCGATATATTACGTTCCGCACGGTGCTCGCGGTTTTAAGCGCCCTCATTATAAGTTTCCTTCTGACGCCGCATCTTATCCGAAGGTTGAACGAGCTTCGCATAAAAGCGGCAAAAAGGGAGGATGTACCCGATCGCCACGAAGTGAAGAGAGGAACCCCGACCATGGGCGGCTTCGTGATCCTGGTCGCGACGATCATCCCCACGATGCTCTGGGCGGATCTCAAGAACCAGTACATCTGGGCCGTGACCGCGGCTCTGGTCTTATTCGGAGCAATCGGATTTGTGGATGACGTGATGAAGCTCAGGAACCCAAGCGGCAAGGGCGTGCCTGGCAGGACCAAGTTCCTTCTTGAAATTCTTTTTGCCCTGATCATAAGTGTGATCATCTATTCGGAGTCGGGGTTTCTCCCGACGCTCACCGTTCCCTTCTTCAAGAACATCTCTCCTAACCTGGGCATCTTCTATATTCTTCTTTGTCTCCTGATCATCGTGGGCTCGTCCAACAGCGTCAACCTCACGGACGGTCTCGACGGTCTCGCAATCGGCCCGGTACTTACCGTGACGGCCACCTTTATCCTCTTTGCTTACCTCGCAGGCAACGTGAAGTTTGCGCAGTACCTTCAGATACTCTATGTGAGAGGCGCCGGTGAGCTGACCATACTGTGCGGAGCCATGCTGGGAGCCGGGTTGGGATTTCTCTGGTATAATGCCCACCCTGCCGAACTCTTTATGGGAGACACGGGCTCGCTCGCACTCGGCGCAGGACTCGGCACCATCGCTGTGATCATAAAGCAGGAGATACTCCTGGTGATTGTCGGTGGCATCTTCGTCATGGAGACCCTCTCGGTTATCATACAGGTAGTCTCCTTCAAGTGCCGCGGCAAGAGGGTTTTCAAGATGGCGCCCATACACCACCATTTTGAATTGAAAGGATGGAACGAGGCAAAGATTGTTGTCAGATTCTGGATCGTGTCGGTGATTCTCGGACTGATAGCAATAACGACGCTGAAGCTACGCTAGGGTCCCGGGTCCAGGGTCCCGGGTCCAGAAGGGGCAATGCAAGGTAAGGGCAGACCAATAGCAGCATAAGCTTAAGGCATAAGGCGGTTAGAGAAGAGTGTTCGCACAAGAAAATATTTGGTATCAGGCGCCAGGTTATCGGATGAATCGCAAAGCGGGAGAGAAATTCATTCTATCTGGGAGCCAGGACTCAGGATCCGGAATGATATCTTCCGGACCCAGGACCCAGGACCCAGGACCCGGTTTTGATATTCCCGACCGTGTGCTTGTTGTCGGGCTCGGAAAGACAGGTGTTTCGCTGGTGAAGTTTTTGAGCAGTCTCGGTAAGAAGGTGACCGTCACCGATGTGAAGAGTAAGGAGCAGCTTGCAGCATCGCTCGCAGAGCTGAACGGTACGCCCTACTCTGCCCGTTTTGGAGAGCACGTAAAAGATGATTTTCTCGACCACGAGATGATACTGGTGAGTCCGGGTGTTGACAGCAATTTGCCTCTCCTTGTAGAAGCGCGCGCAAAAGGAAGGAAAGTTATAGGAGAGATTGAACTGGCATCCAGATTTATCAAGGAGCCTATCATAGCCGTCACCGGCACCAATGGCAAGACAACGACAACGACGCTTATGGGACAGGTCTTCACCGCCGCCTTTAAAGATGTCTTTGTCGGCGGAAACATAGGCAAACCTTTGATCGATTATGTGCTGAAAGGCCAGAAGGCGCGCTTCGTTATAGCGGAAATCAGCAGCTTCCAGCTCGAAACAATAGAACAGTTCCGGCCGCACGTCGCGATCCTCCTGAATATCACGGCTGACCATCTGGACCGCTACACTTCATTCGAAGAGTATGCGGCCGCAAAATGGAGAGTGTTCCAGAATCAAACCTCCGAGGATTACGCGTTCCTGGCGGCCGAACTGGCTGGCAGCAAAAGCTTGGAGGCGCGGGCTCTTCATTTTTCAACGCGCACGAGCTTGAACGAAGGTGCATTTCTGGATGGAGATACTCTGGTCGTTCGCCTGAGCGGTCAGGAATTCAGGTACAAACGCGATCTCTCCCCGCTTGTCGGCGTCCATAACAGCGAAAACCTGCTCGCGGTGCTTCTGGCATGCCACATTTACGGGATCGATCGGCCGGTGATAGAACAGGCTCTCAAAAAGTTTAAGGGTCTGCCTCACCGCATGGAGTTTGTCAGAGAGAAGAATGGCATCCGTTTTTACAATGACTCGAAGGCCACAAATGTTGATGCCACCAGAAGGGCCCTGGAGAGCATGACGAGCCGTGTCATTCTTATAGCCGGCGGCAAGGATAAGGGCGGGAGTTACAAGGTCATCGCCGAATTATCCGACAGAATCAAGGGTCTCATACTCTTCGGCGAGGCAAAAGAAAAGATTGCGAATGAATTGGGATCCGTCATGGCGACTCAGGTCGCTGCCACGCTTACCGAGGCAGTGCAGAAAGCATCAGCCATGGCCGAATCAGGCGATGCAATTCTTTTTTCGCCCATGTGTTCGAGCTTCGACATGTTCAGGGATTATAAGGAACGGGGCGACAAATTTCGGCGGATCGTGGAGGCGCTGTGAAAAGAATAGTACTGCTTCTGCTCTCCTGCCTCTTCTTTTATGCTCTTTTCCGCGACATGAACGTGGTCAAGACATTGCTGATCTGCGCTGCGGTCGTCGTGGCGTTCATCGTATCGAAGGCGCCATCAAAATTGGTTGTCGGTGCCAAGTATCCCTTGATCTGTCTCTGTTTTGCATTGTCCGTCGGCCTTGTTCTCTATCCGGCTTTCAGGATGAAACCAGTCATTCGATATGTCGGTATTTTCCTGACCTTCTTCAGTCTGAGCCTGTACGTGGCTACGATCAGTGAAAAAGGAAAGGGGCTTTACAAGGAGGTCCTCGCCTTGTCGCTCCTTTTCATCTCGGCCTGCCTGAATATGATACTGACACGCAGCGTGGAGATCTTTCTGCCGCTGTCGATCACCGTTTTCCTCTTCCTGTTCATCCTGCAGCGGACAAAGCTCCTGCCTCTGGCGGGCGCCTGGACGGTAGCAATGCTGTTTCTCTTGAATCTTCATAAACTGACCCTCTACGGCTCGGGAATACAACTGGCGAACCTGGAACGTTACCTCATACTCGGGTGCGCCTTCCTGCTTCTCCTCATCACCTTTATCGGGTACGTCAGAAAAGCAGGCCCTGTCTGGACCGTTGGCTTCTTCGGACTTCTCTATACATCGGTCGACCTTCTCCTGTCTGTGGGCTTTTCATTTAGAGGGTTGTTGCTCTATCAGCCGATTGCCGCGCTTCTCATTCTTGCTCCGCTCATGGGCGTGACGCTTCAGGGAGAAAAGGGATCATGAAGCTGCTCATTGCTGCCGGTGGTACAGGAGGTCACATATTTCCCGGGCTTGCCGTGGCTGAGGCATTCATTGCTGCGGATGGAACGAATAAAGTGCTCTTCGTGGGGACTCCACAGGGTATGGAGGGAAGGATCATCCCTGCGCACGGGTTCCGTCTGCTCATGATAAAAGCGCAGCCTTTTCTCGGACAAAGTTTTCTCCGGAAGGTCTCTACCATGCTGAGCATCATGAAAGGCGTCGCGCAATGCGTGAGGATAATGCGCCGGGAGAAGCCCGACATCGTTATCGGCATGGGTGGATTCACCTGCGTTCCCGTCATGATCGCGGCATGTATCTTAAGGCTGCCCCGCTTTCTGCATGAACAGAATGTAGTCCCCGGGCTTGCCAACCGGCTGCTCTGTCGTATTGCCGATAAGACTTTTATCAGTTTTCCGAAGACGAGCGAATACCTGAAAGGCCACATGCTCCATACAGGCAACCCGGTACGAAAGAAGTTGCGAGAAGCCTCGTCGGCTGCTTCGCATTCCGAAGACTGATGATCTTTTTAACATATTCGTCTTCGGCGGTAGTCGGGGAGCGCGTAGCATCAACGAAGCGGTGCTTTTGCTTCTACCCTATCTCGAATCGTATAAGAACACGGCAATATACCACCAGACGGGCACCGAAGATTACGACAAGATAAGGCAGGCATACACGACCGTGAAGACTCCGCATGAGGTCTTTCCTTTTACGGACGAGATGGAAAGGTATTACGGCCTCTCCGATGTCGTGATCTCGCGGGCAGGCGCTTCAACGATCTTTGAGCTTTCCTATTTCAAGAAGCCGGCGGTGTTTGTGCCCTATCCTTTTGCTGCCGGAGCACACCAGTGGAAGAACGCAGCCTACGTTGAGGAGATAGGCGGTGCACATATAATCAATAATGACGAGTTAAGCGGCGAGATACTGCATTCGATTTTGAAAGAGCTTCATGAATCTCCGGAATTACGCATACGGATGGCTGAGCGAATGGGAACGATCTACGTGGATAAGGCAGAAGAGCTGATAGTAAAAGGGATGACGAGTAATGTTTCGTAAGATCGAAAAGATACACTTTATCGGCATCGGCGGCATTGGTATGAGCGGTATCGCCGAAGTGCTCCTGAACCTCGGGTTCAAGGTGACCGGCTCAGACCTGCGCGAGACAGAGACCACCGAACGACTGGCATCTCTCGGCGCTGAAATATTTTACGGTCACAAGGAAGATAATGTGACCGATATTGACGTTGTTGTCGTCTCCTCAGCGGTGAAGTCCGACAATCCGGAGGTGAAGACGGCAAAGAGCCGTTTCATTCCTGTCATACCGAGGGCGGAGATGCTTGCCGAGCTGATGAGGATGAAATACAGCATAGCCGTAGCCGGCGCTCACGGCAAGACAACAACAACATCGCTGGTTGCTTCCATCCTCTATACCGCGGGTTTTGATCCCACCTGCGTCATAGGCGGCCGGCTTAATAGCCTGGGAACAAGCGCCCAATTGGGCGGAAGCGAATACCTTGTTGCAGAGGCAGACGAGAGCGACGGGAGCTTTCTTCTGCTCTTTCCTACGGTCGCGGTTGCCACCAATATCGACATGGAGCATCTGGATTTCTATAAAGACCTAGATGAGATCAAAGAGGCCTTCGTCAAATTTCTCAACAAGGTGCCTTTTTTCGGCCTTGTTATCCTCTGTATCGATAACCCGGGCCTGCAGAGCGTGATCCCTTTGTTAAAGCGTCGATACATGACCTACGGCCTATCCAAGCAGGCGGATTTAAGGGCTGAAGTAACCAGGCAGGAAGGCTTTACCACCAGCTTCAAGGTCACCTACAAGGGAGAGGAATTGGGGGAAGTTGTTTCGGCTATGCCCGGTATTCACAACGTGGTCAATGCGCTGGCGGCGATAGGGGTTGCTATCGAACTGGACATTCCTTTCTCGACCGTGCAGGAGGCGTTGAGGCGCTTTGCAGGCATACACAGAAGACTCGAGGTAAAGTGGCAGAAGGAATGGACGTTGATCGATGATTACGGTCATCACCCGACCGAGATCAAAGCGACGCTCAACGCGATACGCGACCTATGGAAGGGGAGGGTGATAGTCGCTTTTCAGCCGCACCGTTACACGAGGACCAGAGCGCTCCTCGACGAGTTCGTCACGTCATTCAACGAAGCCGATCTGCTTATCGTCACCGAGATCTATGCTGCGTCAGAGGAGAAGATCGAGGGCGTCAGCGGAAGCGCGCTCGCTGATCGTATCAGCAAGAGCGGCCACAAGAATGTGCTCTTCGCCCCGACAATGGAAGATGTAATGGAGACGATCGCGCAGACGGTTGCTCCGGGTGACCTGGTAATTACGCTCGGCGCCGGCGATATTTATAAGATCGGAGAGAGGCTCATCGACGTATGGAGTGGAAAGGAACAAGGGGTCAGGTCTTGACAAACGTTCCCATGAAGCGGTACACGTCGATGAAGGTTGGCGGACCCGCGAAGTACATGGTCTATCCGGTTAGCCACGCTGACCTGGCAGCTGTGATGCGTATCGCCGAAGACAAAGGCGTAGCGATCCGTCTTCTCGGTAACGGAACGAACATCATTGTGGGCGACGAAGGAGTCGATGAGGCGATCGTAAGGATGAGCAGAGTCCGGCAGATACGTTTCAGGAAAACGGCCGGCGGTGCATTGGTCGAGACAGCCGGAGGCATCTCCCTTGCGCGCCTTATTCGCGAGTCTGTGGAACACGGGCTCGCGGGACTGGAAAGGCTGTACGGGATCCCCGGAACCGTAGCTGGAGCAATCAAGATGAACGCGGGTAGCTTCGGAGTTCAGATTTCCGATCATCTCAGATCCGTCACCTATATGGACAGGTCCGGGCAGATCGCCAGGCGTGAGAAGGAAGCCTGCGGCTTCGGCTATCGGACGTCGTTGTTCACATCGGCAGAGCCGGTCCTGAGCGGGCTCTTTGAACTTCATGACGGAAATAAGTCACATCTCAAAAAAGAGATGGAGCGCGTGCGGGCAGAGAGATGGAAGAAGCATCCTATGGAATTTCCTTCGGCAGGCTCCATTTTCAAAAATATCGAAGGAACCCCTGCTTGGAAATATATCGATCAGGCAGGCTTGCGGGGCTTTCGCATCGGCAATGCGGCGGTGTCGGAGAAACATCCTAATTTTATCGTGAATCTCGGGAACGCGACGGCGGATGACATAGTGAGCCTCATCCGGAAGGTCGAGGGTGAGGTCTACGAGAAAGCGGGCGTGCGGCTGGAGGAAGAGGTCGAACTCTGGATATGATGGGTAAATAGAAACTGAATGATGGATAAGCAGGAGCTGAAAAAGAAGAAGATAGGCGTTCTAATGGGTGGGCTCTCGTCCGAGAGAGAGATCTCTCTACGCTCGGGCAATGCCATCCTGGAGAGCCTTATCCGAAGCGGCTACACAGCAATCGCCATCGACGCGGACCGCACCGTTGCACAGCGGCTGCGCGAGCAATCGATCGATCTCTGTTTCATTGCCTTGCATGGACGGTGGGGAGAAGACGGCACTATCCAGGGGCTTCTCGAGATTCTCGGTATTCCCTACACCGGCTCAGGCGTGCTGGGCTCCTCGGTCTCCATGGATAAGGCAATGATGAAGCTTCTCCTCCAAAGCATTGATGTGCCGAGCCCTGAATATATCGTTTGCAGATCGGCCGGGGATGCGACGTTCGCTTTGCCGTTTGTTGTCAAGCCGGCACGCGAGGGCTCCACCGTGGGCATATCAATAGTCAGGGAAGAAAAGGAGAAGGAAGAGGCTCTGGCGGCTGCATTCCGCTTCGACAGCAAGATTCTGCTTGAGCGATACATCAAGGGACGAGAGATAACGGTGGGCATCGTCAACGGCGCCACGCTTCCGATTGTGGAAGTCAGACCCGCAAGCGGCTTTTACGATTTCACCGCAAAGTATACCAAGGGCATGACGGAATACCTCGTGCCGGCGACACTCGATCCCCGGGTAGAAAAGAAAGCTTTTGATCAGGCCCTGAGAATCTGGAACAATTCCGAGTTGGCCGGCTGCGTTCGCGTAGACATGCTTCTCGATGGCGACGTTCCGAGTGTCATCGATGTGAACACATCACCCGGCATGACCGAGTCATCACTCGTTCCCAAAGCGTGGGCACAGATGGGGCGAAGTTTTGATGAGCTTATAGAAGAAATTCTTATGAAGGCTGGTCTCAAAGCGTGAAGCGATTGGCGTTTTATCTCTTTATCATTCCACTCTGCCTGCTCTCCCTTCTTTCTGTCGCCTATCTCTTCTCAAAGAACGAGCCGTTATTCTTGCTCAAGAACATAAAGATCAGAGGCGCGACGCAGCTTACCGACGGGGAAATTATCAAGAGAGCTTATCCTTTCCTTAAAGAGTCCATCTTCAAGACGCAGGTCGACAAGGTCAAAGAGGCTGTTCTCGCCCACCCTTTAGTGAGAGAGGTGTCGATCAAGAGACTCTACCCATTTTCTCTCGTAATCGAGGTAAAGGAGAAGGTAGCATCCGCCCTCTGGGTAGGGCCCACGGGCGATATACAGGTGCTTGATGAAACCGGCACTGCTTTCAGGGCGCTTGCGAAAGAAGAGACGAAGCATCTCTTTGTGGTTCAGGCCAAGGATCAGACCGCAGCCAGAAGCCTCTTTAATCACGTCAATGCCTGGGTGGCCGACAAATCGATCAAAAAGGATACAATCTCTGAGGTGATCGATACGGATGGAAGCATCACGCTTGTTTACGCGGGCGATGGCGTCGAGATTATTCTGGGTAAAGAGGATCAGGAAGCGAGACTGAAAAGGGCTACGGCCGTGCTTGAAGACGTTCATAGAAGGGGACTTTTCATCCGGTGCATTGATGCACGCTTCGACAAAGGGGCGATTATAAAAGAGAGGAAGGGCTAGGATGGCGGAAGAGGGAAGCTTTCTTGTTAGTCTTGACGTCGGAACCACGAAAATATGCGTTGTCGTGGCACGCATGATAGACGGAAAGGTCAACATAGCGGGGATAGGCTCCCACCCTTCCACGGGCTTGCGTAAGGGTGTTGTTGTGAATATCGACAGCACGGTTACCGCCATTAAGAAGGCAGTGGAAGAAGCAGAGTTGATGGCGGGCATAAAGATCCGCGATTGCGTAGCAGGCGTTGCCGGAGCACACATCAAGAGCTTTAACAGTAACGGCGTGGTGGCAATCAAAGAAAAGGAAGTCCGCAGGGATGACATATCGCGTGCGATCGATGCGGGCAAGGCCGTGGCCATACCCGCAGACAGGCTGCTCATTCATGTGATTCCGCAGGAATTCATCGTGGACGATCAGGATGGCATAAAAGACCCGATCGGCATGAGCGGGGTGAGGCTGGAAGTCAGAGTCCATATCGTAACCGCTTCAACGAGCTCGGCGGAGAACATCGTCAAATGCTGTTATCTGGGCGGCCTGTCCGTTGATGATCTGGTCTTGAGCCAGCTCGCGTCGGCAGATGCAACGCTCTCGCCCGAAGAGACTGAAATCGGCGTTGCCGTCGTTGATATAGGTGGCGGCACGAGCGATATCGCCGTATTCGCCAACGGCAGTATCAGGTACACGTCGGTGGTTGCCCTCGGCGGTAATCACATCACGAACGATATAGCCATCGGGTTGCGCACACCCGTTGAGGAAGCGGAAAAGATAAAAAAGAAATACGGCTGTGCCATGTCCAAGATGGTGGGCGCAAATGAGACCGTGGAAGTGCCGAGCGTTGGCGGCAGGAAGCCGCGTACCCTCACGCGTAAGACCCTCGCTGATATTATAGAGCCCAGGGTCGAGGAGATCCTCAGCCTGGTGAACGAGGAGATCAGGAAATCGGGCTGTGAGAAACTCCTTGCGTCCGGTGTTGTGCTCACCGGTGGCTGCGCCAATCTGGAGGGCGTGATCGAGTTGGCAGAGAGCGTCTTCACGCTTCCCGTGAGACGCGGCTACCCGATTGGAATTGGCGGCCTGGTGGATGTCGTGAACAATCCGGGATATGCAACGGCAGTCGGTCTTGTTCTTCATGGATTTAAGGAAAACAGGGGAAAGAAGGTCCGTTTCGAGCGCAGGGATATGTTCAAAATGCTCCTTGACAAGCGGTTGCTCAAAAAAGTGAAGGCGATGTTCAAGGATATATTTTAAGGAGGTACGATGGAAATGTTTTATATGGACGAGAGCAACGGTTTTTCAGCGAAACTAAAGGTCGTGGGCGTGGGCGGAGGCGGATGCAACGCCATCAATACCATGGTTAATGCAGGCCTTCAGGGCGTGGAATTTATCGCCATCAATACTGACGTTCAGACTCTTAATATGAATAAAGCGGCAACCAAAATCCAGATCGGGAGTAAACTGACCCGTGGACTTGGGGCCGGCGCCAATCCTGAAGTGGGCAGGCAGGCAGCGCTTGAAGATGCCGAACAGATCGCCGAGTGCTTGAAAGGCGCTGATATGGTCTTCATCACTTGCGGCCTCGGCGGCGGCACAGGTACGGGCGCCTCCCCCGTGATTGCGGACATATCAAAGGAGCTGAGCGCCCTGACGGTGGCGGTGGTAACTAAACCGTTCCCCTTCGAAGGGAAGATGAGAGCCAGTCAGGCGGACGAGGGACTCACCAATCTCAAGTCTCGTTCTGACACGCTCATCACCATCCCGAACCAGAGATTGATGTCGATCGGCGGTAAGCATATGTCGATCAAAGACGCGTTCATGAAGGCTGACGAAGTGCTTCTCTACGCTGTGCGAAGTATATCAGACCTCATCATCTCATCGGGTCACGTCAACGTCGATTTTGCGGACGTGAGGACGGTCATGAGTGAGCGCGGCATGGCCATCATGGGCGTCGGCCATGGAACAGGTGATAGACGTGCGGTTGAGGCTGCGCACAAGGCTATTTCAAGCCCGCTGCTCGAAGACATTTCGATTCATGGAGCAAAGGGCATACTGATCAATGTAACCGGCAATATGGACATGACGCTTCACGAGGTCACGGAAGCATCAACGTTGATTCAGGAGCAGGCGCACGAAGACGCGCGGGTCATCTGGGGCCTCGTCTTTGACGAATCTATGGAGGACTCGGTGCGCATCACGGTTATTGCGACCGGTTTCGGTGACGAAGAAGTGAATGTCCAGGAGAAGCCGGAGAAGCACGAGAAGCCAAGACGCGAGACCAATCTTTTCCTGGAAAACGGTACGATACCCGCTTTCGTCAAGAAGAACGTGAAGATCGATTATCGCGAGGCGAAACCGAGACAGACATCGATCGATCTTGACGACGATCGCTACGATATCCCGACGTTCCTGCGCAAGCAGGCAGACTAGGCTTGAGGAGTGGTACGGAGTACACAGAAGAGAACAGAGAGGAGAGGTAAAGATGAGCTTACCAGCGTACATGGAAGTGTACATGAAACTATGCGTCGCGCGCTACGTGGAACGCCACGCGGCACTGAACGAAGAGCGGTCTATGAAACGGAACGCGGAACGATTTTTAAGGAGTGGTCCGGCAGAGTGCCTGTCTGCGTCGTCTATCCCAACACTTACTTTATCGGCATGTCAAACCTTGCCGTCCACTTGCTCTACAAGACCCTTAATGAACTGCCGGGAGTAGTCTGCGAACGGGCTTTTTTCGAGGCCGGAAGCGCTTCTTCGTCTGAGCGCGAATCAATACCACGGTCCCTCGAAAGCCGAAGATCCCTAAACGACTTCGAACTTATCTTTGTCACCTTTTCTTTCGAAATGGACTACGTCAATGCTGCGGCCATGCTCACGCGCGCCCGTCTCGGCCCTCTGGCGCGGGAGAGGAAGGAGGGCGATCCCCTCGTGGTCGGTGGGGGCATCTGTGTCATGGCGAACCCGGAGCCTATGTCCGGGTTTTTTGATCTTTTCATCATGGGAGACATAGAGGCGACTATCCCGGCCTTTATGGATACTTTTGTCGCACGACGCGAAAAAGCACGAGACGAGCTGATAGAGGAATTGAGCCGGCCCGCGTGGATTTACAATCCGCGCCATCTCTCTGTCTCATACGCGCGAAGCGGCACAATTGCTTCCTTTGAGCCGCCTTCCTTCAGCGTGGAGATAGAGAGGTACAAAGAAGGTGGGCTCGCCACGTCGGCCATCATCACAGGAGAGACCGAGTTTTCGAACATGTTCCTTATCGAAGGCACAAGGGGGTGTCCTTCCCGATGCCCTTTTTGTCTCACCGGCGCCATCGGTCCTTTTGTCTACGATAAGATGCCCGCAATCGATGAAGGCGTCACAGATGTCGGGATCATTGGCGGGGGCGTCTCCTTCCACCCGAAGCTCGCCGGAATGATTCGAGCGTTGAAGGCTCGTGGCATACGGCCGCACCTGCCTTCTCTCAGAATGGATGAGGTCCCTTTTGAGGTCATAGAGCTCGTCAGCGAGGAAGTTAAGACCCTGACCTTCGGTATCGAGGCGGCAACAGAGAGACTGCGAAGACTGATCGGCAAGCCGATAGCGGATGGCGATATCTACGAGCGCATTGAAGCGATCATGGCCATCAAGTCTTTTCATCTGAAGCTCTATTTCATGATCGGCCTGCCTGGAGAGAGCCTGGAAGACGTGGAAAAAATCATCGACATGGCGAAACACATCATGCACCTCATGGTCCGTCACGGCGCCAAGCGCGGCGCGGTAGGCAGCATAACCGTTCACGCGAGCCCCTTCGTTCCCAAAGCAGCGACCCCTTTCCAGTGGCTTCCCATGGAGGATGTCGGCGTGCTCAAGGAAAAGCTTGCGGTGCTGAAGCGGGGCCTTGGGAAGGCAGCCAACACCTACTTCACGCACGAGTCGGTGAAATTCAGCTTTCTGCAGGGGTTGCTGGCGCGGGGGGATAGAAGAATTCAGGATATTATCCTTTCACTTGCCGGAGGCGCGAACATCGCGAAGGTCCAGCGGGAAAGCCCGTTGAATCTGAATTTCTATGTGACCAGGGAAAGAGAGCGGGAGGAGCGCTTACCATGGGATTTCATAACGGGTGAAAAAGAAAAGGCCCGACTCCGCAAGCAGCTCGACGCGGCACTGGCGAAGGTCTGATACTACAGCAGCGAGCAGATAGCCGTTAGCAGTTGGCCGCGGAACGATGCACCGAGGTTTGCTTTCCAGCGAAAGAGTATTATATGAATAGTATGCAGGAGGTTCATTGATGACATTCAAGGAGAAAGTCGCGCAAGCGGTGCGGGAGCTTGAACCAAAGCTGGAGGAGCTTACGCAAGGACACGTCGAACTGCTGGATGCGGATGAAGAGAAAGGGATTGCCACGCTGAAGCTGATCGGCGGCCGCCTCAACTGATGCGGTGAATTCGCCCTCGGTCTGTGGGCGGAGAAGCTCCTGAAAGAAAAGGTTCCGGAAGTTAAAGAGGTGCCGACTGTCGATGCCTCTTTGCTCGCCCTGCAGGAATTGAAGAAACAGTTGAATGGTTGATACGTAAATACGTTGACGAGTATACACGTTAATACGTTAACAAGCCTGGTTGTTACGAGTCACCGTGTCTCCGTATCACCGTGTCAACGAATCATGTAACTTTATTTGGACTCTTTCGGCTCCGTCGGATATTTTGCGCCTGTCCATTCGGCCCAACCGCCCTTCAAAAAGTAGGCTTTTGTAAATCCCCGCATTTTCATGATCCGCGCCAGACTGGCGCTGGTTCCGTTATCCGGTCAGTCGCAGTAAATAACGATCATTTTATCTTTCGGGTACTTATCCAGCCACTGGCCGGGCTTGTAAGGGTCTTCGCGTACCGCACTCTTCAGCTTGATGTCGCTGGCGTCCCACTCACGAGTCAACCGCAGGTCAATGACGGTTACATCCGGCTTTCCAAGCAAAGGCAGTAACTCTTCTTTGGTTATCTTGTCGGGCTCGGGAAGTCCCGCGGCGAGCGCAACACCGCTAGCCACAACCAGTATCGAGACAAGGCACACTCTGCGGAGTATTGTCGCTGAACGAGTCATCATAGTGGTTGGTCCTTTTTCATGTTCAGTTCTTCTTGGGCTCGGTAGGGTATTTCGCACCCAACCACTCGATCCAGCCGCCTTTCAGTGCGTAAACTTTCGTGTAACCCTTTTCCTGGAATTTAGACGCCACACTGGCGCTCGTCGCTTCGCTGTGTCAGGAACAGTAGAAGACCAGGGTCTTGTCCTTCGGGTACTTGTCCATCCAGGACGCAACGTTCGTGGGATCTTCCCGGACCGCCCCTTTTATCATCAGTGTCTCTTTGTTCCAGTCGCCCATGGAGCGCACATCAATCAGAACGACATCCGGATTACCAATGAGCGGCTTAAATTCTTCTTTGGTCATTCTTGGAGCATTATCCTGGGACTGCGCAAAACCACTAAAAAGAACTGTCCCCATCACGGCAACGCAGAGTATCGCTATACAAAAAGTCAGCCTTTTCATCTCCATCCTCCTGATAGTCAAAACTATAGTCTACTAATTTACTCTTAATTATAATGCAGGCGAGGCTACAAGTAAACCATTTTGATTCTTCAGCGTCCCTGGCTCGTGGAACAAACAGCGTTCCGCTCGACCAGTACTTACAATCCTAACCATCCGCGAGGTTCCATCATACCTATATTGAGCCATCGCGGAGCAGGCCAAAAGTCGCGCTAAACAGCCGCAAACAATGAAAGTGCAGCATAAACGCTTGACTTTGCGGTTTTTTTGGCTATAATAATAGGGCTTTGGAGGTGAGATCATGGGAGTTGGACTGATTGGAAAGAAACTGGGCATGACCCAGATTTTCTCGCAGGATGGAACGATTATACCGGTGACCGTGGTGCAGGCAGGACCGTGCCGCGTGGTGCAGAAGAAGACCGTTGAGAACGACGGTTACAATTCTTTTCAGGTAGGCTTTGACGAGATCACAAAGCTCAGCCGGGTAAATAAACCGAAAGCGGGCCATTTCAAGAAAGCCAACGTGGCTCCGTCGAGGAAACTGGGTGAGTTCAGGGTCACGACCGAGGAGTTAGGCGCATTTGAAGTAGGAAGCGAAATACCCGTGGACATTTTCAAACCGGGCGACTTCGTCGATGTTTCAGGTATCTCCATAGGAAAAGGTTTTGCCGGTGTCATGAAGCGGCACAACTTTGCGGGCGCTCCGGGCGGCCACGGCACGCACGAGTTCTTCAGACACGGAGGCTCGATCGGCGCTAACACAACCCCTGCGCACGTTATGAAAGGCATGAAGATGCCGGGACAAATGGGGGCTGAGAAAGTTACCGTCCAGAACCTGAAAGTGGTTGAAGTACGAGGCGACACGAATATCGTCATTATCGAGGGAGCCATCCCCGGCCCGAGACAGGGTTATGTCGTTATCAAGAAGGCAGTAAAGAAGCCCGGTTCGAAAAAGTAGTGCATATGTGTTTAAAGACGTATCGCTCCTCGCACCGTACGTCAAAAAGTATAAAGGCGAGTTTGCACAGGGGGTAGCAACCCTACTGCTCGCCTCCTGTTGTTCTGCCACAATCCCTTTTCTCATCAAATATGCAGTAGATGCGCTGCAGGCAGGCCAGCGCACACGACTGTTGCACGTCATCGGTTTGGCGTGCCTGCTTGCATTCATGCAGGCATTTCTCCGGTGGCGTTCGCGCATGAAGATCCTGAACGGCGCGCGTGAAATAGAATTCGAGCTGAGACGCGACTTCTATACCCATCTGCTTTCCCTCCCGTATAACTTCTTCAAGGAGCACCACCGCGGCGATCTGATCGCCAGGATGCAGGCCGACATAACCAACGTGCGCATGATGGTCGGCATGTCGATCCTCCACTTTTCGAGCACTGTGGCAACGACCCTCCTCTCACTTATTATGATGCTCCGCATCAATGCGCTCATCGCCCTGCTCGCAATTCTTCCGCTCTGTCTCCTCTTCATACTCATCAAAGGATACATGGTAAAGCTCCACGCGATCTTCAAGGATGTGCAGGACACATACGGCCGGCTGTCGAAGGGCGCGAATGAGGTGCTCAGCGGCATCAGGCTGGTAAAGAACTACCTCCTGCACGAAGAGGAGAAGAACCGGTTTGAGAAGCTGAACAGCGAATACATGAAAAAGAATCTCGCTTCCACCCGTCTCTGGGGCATGGTCTTCCCGGCAATAGGATTTCTCGGAGGCCTGGGCACGTTGCTGGTAATGTGGGTAGGCGGCTATTTTCTGATGTACGGGAGAATAACACTCGGAGATTTCATCGCCCTCAACGCCTATTACACCATGTTGATGTGGCCGGTGGTGGCGCTTGCCTGGATCATGAACCTGTACCAGCGCGGCGTCGCTTCCCTCAAGAGGCTTGAAGAGGTCTATGTCTACCCTGCCGAGTCGGAGGCCGGTATCACACTCCAACGCATCAAAGGCCGCGTGGAATTTAATAGTGTGAGTCTCAAGAAAGGAGAACGCCGGATCCTCAAAGAGGTGAGTTTTACGGTAGAGGCGGGAGAGAAGCTCCTTCTCATCGGGCCCACGGGCAGCGGGAAATCGACTATTCTCAATCTTATTCTGGGACTCGACGGAGGTCACGAGGGCAGAATAACGATCGACAACATGGAAGCACGTGATCTGTCCCCTGTAACGCGAAGGGGTCGTATCGCCATCGTGCCTCAGGAACCGTTCCTCTATTCGCTGCCGATCAGGGAGAACATTCTGGCGGAGGAGCGAGCCCCCTTAATAGACGAAATGGTCGACTCTGTGCACTTGAGGCAGGAGATCGACAGGTTCGAACGGAAATTGGAAACCATTGTGGGTGAGCGGGGGGTAATGCTCTCCGGTGGTCAAAAGCAGAGACTCACCATAGCGCGGGCACTCGCTGTCAGGCCCGACGTGCTGATTCTCGACGATCCGTTCACGCACGTCGATGGGTACACGGAGCACCTGATCTGGGAGAAGATATGGCCGCTCATCAAAGAGATGACCGTGATCATCACATCAACGAGGCCTGTACCGATTGCCTATATCGACAGGGTCATTGTTCTCTCCGACGGGGCCATTATCGATGAGGGGCGACCTGCCGAGCTTCTCGAGAGAAGCCCCTATATGAAACTGCTCTATGAGGTGAAGGCGGCTCGTGGATAAATCTATCATAAAAGATTTCCTCTTCACGTACATAATCAGGTTCAAGAGGATAGCGTCCCTTGCACTTGTACTCATGCTCCTGACGGCGATTGCAAGGATGGCGCCTCCCTATATTCTCAAAATAGCTATAGACAGATTCATTGCGCATAAAGATTTTCACGGTCTTACACTCATGGCGGTCTGCTATCTCGCTTTTATCGGCATGGAGTACGGGGCGCTCTATTTTCAGATATACACGACGCAGCTCTTTGGCCAGAGCGTCATAAAAGAGATGCGCCTGAGTATATTCGCTCACCTCTTGTCCTTGCCGGTACCCTATTTTGATAAAACGCCTCACGGCAAGAGCCTCAACTATCTAACCAGCGACATGGAGAATATCAACGAGTTCATAACATCAGGGATTGTAACTACATTTGCCGATCTTATCACCATCATCGGCATACTCTGTATCATGGTCTATTTGAGTCTTCCGTTGACGGGGGTCGTTTTCATCTTCTTTTTCATCCTTTTCCTGGTGACCAATTTCTTCAGAAAAAGGTTCTCGGCCGCGTACCGCGACTCGCGCGAAAGCGTCTCTGAAATGAACGCTTTTATTCAAGAGAGTTTCGCCGGCATATACGTCTCAAAGGCTTTCAACAGGAAAAGGGCAGAGATACAGATATTCGACGAAAAGAACAGGGCGTACACCAGGGCTTACCGGACAGTGATCTTCTACCTCTCGTTCTATTTTCCCATTGTGGAAGCTATTGGAGTACTCTCCGTTCTCGCTATTCTCTGGACCAGCGGCCAGGGATTGATGTATGGACTGGGCGCGGGCGCGCTCACCTTCGGCACCATAGTCGCCTTCATAGAGTACTCGCATAAACTGTATAACCCGGTCAGAGACTTGAGCGAGAAATACAACCTCTACCAGAACGCGCTTTCGAGTCTGGAGAAGCTCCACAAGCTTAATACTATGGAACGGGAGCGAGAAGAAGGCGATGCGGAGGGCGTCACGGGTGACATAGCGCTGGAGGACGTGTGGCTCTCGTATGAACAGGATGACGTGTACGCATTAAAGGGGGTAAGCCTTACGATCAGGGAAGGCGAGCGCATAGGGATCGTAGGCCTTACCGGCTCGGGGAAAACGTCGCTCATCAATCTGCTGCTCGGTTTCTACAAGCCGACGAAAGGAGAGATCAGCATAGGCGGCAAACCGGCGGTGCGCTACTCACTCGCTGCTATCCGTAAGGCCTTCGGCATCGTTTCGCAGGATGTTTTCATATTTCCGAGAACGGTCAGAGAAAACCTTTTCCTTGATGATGAACGTTCTCTCCCGGAAGAATTGAGCCTTGCCATGAAAGGATTCCTTGAAGAGGGCCTCGACAAGACTGTGGCCGAGGATGGCGTCAACCTTTCAGAAGGAGAAAAGCAGATCATATCGATTGGACGGGTCATGACCTATAAACCGAGGTATCTTATCCTGGACGAAGCGACGAGCAGGGTCGACCCGTACCTTGAAGCGCGCATCAAAGAGGCCTTGAACAGGAATTTCAACTCAACCACCTGGATCGTCATTGCGCACAGTATGGCTACCATGGCCGAGATGGACCGGATTGTCGTGATTCACGACGGGCAGGTTGCCGAAGTCGGCACCCATGCGCAGCTCCTCGCGAAAGATGGGATGTACAGCCATCTCTATGCCATATATGCGGATCGAGCGAACCACGGAACGGAGCCGCGGGAGACCCATGAAAAGGACCAACCAAACGTATGAAGCTCGCCCTCCATTTTTTGGGTGTGCCCAATCGGTTCTTTTGGAAAGCGAAATCCGACCCAGCGAGCATAACACGTGTGGAGAAGGTCGGGGACGAATTCGTTCTTGCGACGCTCAACCAAACGCTCCATTTGCAAGATTTTACCGGGTGTCTCGATTTGCCGGCCCGCCTGAAAAGTGTTGACAGACTGCATGCAATAATAGTTAGATTTAAAATGTGAATTTTTTTATTAGCTTCCAAAAAAATGTTTCAGGAGGAGTAGATGCGATTCATGCAGAAGCACAAACTTCCTATTGTCTCATTGTTCCTTTGCCTCATGGGTCTATTTCTGGCGCCTGCACTCTTCGCGGGCGAGGCCGATATTGTTCTGCCTGACCTGACCAAAGTTCAGTTTACGGTTCTGGGAGGCACACTGGGCGGGCTGTCCATCATGTATTTCGGTTTACTGATCTGCATCGTCGGCCTGGTATTCGGCTTGATCCAGTCGAACCAGACCAAGAACCTGCCTGCGCATAAGTCGATGCTTGATGTCTCCGATATAATTTGGGAGACGTGTAAGTCATATCTCGCGCAACAGGGTAAATTTCTCGTCATTCTCTGGATACTGATCGCCGTCTGCATGATCTACTATTTCGTCGGTTTGCAGAACGCCCCGTTCGGTAATATGGTCACCATTCTTTTTTGCTCGATCCTCGGCATCCTCGGCTCGTACGGCGTTGCCTGGTTCGGTATGCGGATCAACACTCGGGCGAACTCAAGAACCGCGTTTGCGGCCCTCAAGGGCAAACCTGTCGAGGTGGTGGCAATCCCCATGCGCTCCGGCATGAGCGTCGGTCTTCTTCTCGTGAGCGTCGAGCTCTTCTTCATGATCTGCATCCTGGTTTTTCTGCCGAAGGATGTCGTGGGGCCGTGCTTCATCGGCTTTGCCATCGGCGAGTCCCTTGGCGCCAGCGCGCTAAGGATCTGTGGCGGGATCTTCACCAAGATCGCCGACATCGGCTCCGACCTGATGAAGATCGTCTTTCACCTGCCGGAAGATGACCCGAAAAACCCCGGTGTCATCGCTGACTGTACGGGCGACAATGCCGGCGACAGCGTCGGACCGACTGCGGACGGCTTTGAGACGTACGGCGTCACGGGCGTTGCCCTGATCGCCTTTCTCGCACTGGCTCTCGCAGGAAACCCGCTCATGGGCGGAACGCTGATCATCTGGATCTTTGCAATGCGTATCCTGATGATCCTTACGTCGCTCGTTTCCTATTTCATTAACCACGCGATAACCATGGCCAAGTACGGAAATTCGAAGAAGTTCAACTTCGAGATTCCTCTTACGAGCCTCGTCTGGATCACTTCAGCTATCTCCATTATCGTGACATTCTGGGCAAGTTACACATTACTCGGCGACCTGCCCGATGCGAAGTATGCCTCTCTATGGTGGGCGCTTGCGATCATTATCAGTTGCGGTACGATAGCCGGTGCCCTTATCCCGGAATTTACCAAGATCTTCACGAGCACCAGTTCCCGCCATGTTCAAGAGGTCGTGGCCTCAGCACGTCAGGGCGGCGCATCGCTCGACATCCTCTCCGGTTTCGTCGCGGGAAACATGTCCGCTTTCTGGGAAGGGTTGATCATCCTGCTCCTCATGCTCGTTGCCTACCTCGTATCGTTTAATCCGTCCATACAGGCCCTCATGCCCAAGGAATACTCATTTGCGGCCCCGGTGTTTGCTTTTGGTCTCGTGGCCTTCGGTTTCCTCGGTATGGGTCCTGTAACGATCGCCGTGGACAGTTTCGGCCCGGTTTCAGACAACGCGCAGTCCGTCTACGAGCTTTCGAGAATCGAGAGCGTTCCCAACATCGCAGCGGAGATTAAAGCGCAGTTCGGTTTTGATCCTGATTTCGAAAACGGCAAGGATTATCTGGAAGAGGCGGACGGTGCGGGAAACACCTTCAAGGCTACGGCCAAGCCGGTGCTCATCGGTACGGCTGTGGTTGGCGCCACCACCATGGTTTTCGGCATCATCATCCTGCTCGAGCGTATTTACGGCGGCGCGGTCGCGAAACTCTCCCTCGTGCAGCCCGAGATTATCCTGGGCCTTCTCATGGGCGGCGCAGTGATCTACTGGTTTACGGGCGCTGCTACACAGGCCGTCGTCACGGGTGCCTACCGCGCGGTCGTCTTCATCAAGAATAACATCCAGCTCGACAAGGAGACGGCATCGATCCAGGACAGCAAGGAAGTCGTCAAGATCTGCACGATCTACGCGCAGAAGGGTATGATCAACATCTTCGTTGTCGTTTTCTTCATGGCTCTGTCCCTTTCGTTCTTCAACCCATATTTCTTCATCGGCTACCTCATTGGAATCGCCTTCTTCGGGCTCTACCAGGCGATATTCATGGCGAATGCGGGCGGCGCGTGGGATAACGCGAAGAAGATCGTCGAAGTAGACCTGAAAGAAAAGAACACACCTCTCCATGAGGCAACGGTTGTCGGCGACACCGTCGGCGACCCGTTCAAGGATACCTCATCGGTTTCGATGAACCCGGTCATCAAGTTCACCACCCTCTTTGGCTTGCTCGCAACAGAGATCGCCGTGACCATGCAGTCACAGGCACTGAAGACAGGAATTGCCATTGTCTTTTTCATCGTTGCCCTGATCTTCGTCTACCGCTCCTTCTACAGCATGAGGATCGGCGACGAGAAGCTGTAATAAGCACGAGACAGGTTAGGCAAGGGCGCCCAAACTTCGGGCGCCCTTTTTTTCGGTGCTCCCTGGCCGAATAATGAGGTAGGGATTAACGTATCGTAGGAGAAAGAACGCACGTGAGTGACTCTCAATCTACGAGAACTTCTGCATGGAGCCCTCTGCGCCATCCCGTTTTTCGGGCCCTGTGGATTGCGGCTGTCTTTTCGAATATAGGCTCGTGGATGCATGATGTTGCCGGAGCATGGCTCATGACCTCGCTTGCACCGAAGCCTATTATGGTTGCGCTGATGCAGACAGCGAGCACCCTGCCGATCTTTCTGCTCAGCCTGCCCGCAGGCGCCATGGCGGACGTTGCTGATCGTCGCCGTCTGCTTATTTTCTTTCAACTCTGGATGACTATTGCGGCAGCGGTTATTGGCCTGCTCACGGTAAGCGGCCTCACCACGCCTCTCGTGCTTCTTGCTCTGACTTTTGTTCTTCAGGCGGGCGGTGCTCTGTCAGGACCAGCATGGCAGGCCATTGTGCCGGAACTCGTGCCCCGCGCCGATCTGCATGGAGCAGTAGCGCTTGGCGGTATGGGATTCAATATAGCAAGAGCAGTCGGTCCTGCCCTGGGCGGCCTTGTGGCCGCCGCTTTTGGACCGGGTGCTGTCTTTCTGCTCAATGCAGCATCTTTCCTCGGAGTAGTTGTAGTGGTGGGCCGTTGGCATCGCCTTGCGCCCGAGAGCGCGCTGCCCACTGAACGCTTCTTAAGCGCAATACGTACAGGTATGCGCTACGTGATCTACGCACCGGAACTGCATGCATTCCTTATTCGCGCATTTCTCTTTGCCTTTTGCGCCAGCGCCCTCTGGAGTCTTCTGCCATTACTGGCCCGCACCGAGCTTGGCCTTGGCTCCTTCGGTTATGGTGTTCTGCTTGGCTGTCTGGGTGCAGGGGCTGTCGTTGCAGCTCTTATCTTGCCGGCGGTGCGGCAGCGATTTTCTGCGGAGCACCTGGTTGCCCTGGCGCAACTCCTTTTCGCTCTGGTGCTTATCGCTCTTGCAGTCTTTCACAATGCTCTTTTGGCGGGAATTGCAATGGGCGCGGGCGGAGTCGCGTGGCTATCGCTCTTCTCCACGCTGACCACCGGAGTTCAGTTAGCTGTCCCCTCCTGGGTGAGGGGAAGGGTTATGGCCAGTTACGGCATTGTATTCTTCGGAGGATTGGCAGGAGGCAGCATGCTGTGGGGCACCGTTGCCTCATTTGTTGATATTCCGGCCACTCTGCTCATTGCTGCAATAGCCCTGGGAGTTGCTCTTCTTGTTCAGCTTACGCTACCGCATGCCGGTCGCAGAAAACCTCGATCTCAGACCCTCCGCACGCTGGCCCGAAACGGAAAGGATCGGTGGAGACTGATCCAGGATCAAGGTCCCGTGCTCGTGACGGTCGAATACCGGATCGATCCGGCCTCTGGAAGCGAATTCGCGCGCGCCATGCGCGGCATGCGCCGCATTCGTCTCCGGGATGGAGCGATCGAGTGGGGCCTCTTCCACGACACCATCGACCTCACCCGCTACGTCGAGTTCTTTATTGTTGAGTCCTGGCTTGACCACCTGCGCCAGCACGAACGACTTCACCGTCTCTGACCTGGCGACAGCGAAGCTGATCCAATCGTTCACATTAGGCGAGACTCCGCCCGTAGTCTCTCACATGCTTTACGCGTATGGGTCAGAACCGAGATGTGAAATGAACGGAAGCAAAATAAGAAAAGGGACGGGCTATACTGTTCGTCAGCCAATCCCCACGTAAGCAGCGTCTAGAGGCTCATGTGGCGGGCGATCCTTAAGATCACGCCTTCCAGGACTTTCTCCGCTCCGCCTTCAGCCGTCTTTTTCTGGCTTCCCTCTGTTTGCGCCTTTCGCGCTCCGAAGGCTTCTCATAGAAGCTTCTTCGCTTGATCTCCTTAAGAACGCCCTCTTTCTGCATGAGGCGCTTCAGGGTCTTGATTGCTTTTTCGATATTGCCGTCGTCGACGTGTACGTACACGGTATCTCCTTTAGTATCTTCTTGGGCCGCCGCCTCTTTTTCCCTTATCTTTATCACGCTGCGGACGGGCTTCATCAACATTCAGTGTGCGGCCCTGAAGCTGTGTCCCGTTCAATCCTGCCTTTGCTTTTTCCGCAGCCTCTTGTGTAGCCATCTCTACAAAACCGAATCCTTTACCTTCGATAACCGTCACATTTGCCACTTCACCGTACTCGGCGAACATTTCCTTAAGTTTCTCCTTGTCGACAGCGTAGCTCAGATTCCCCACAAACAGCTTGGACCCTTGCATGGTAGCCTCCCTTTTTCTGGTATCTCTCTGTTCGACAGTCTCTCATGAGGAGAAAACTGAGAGAAGCGGGAACGCTTCAGAAACAGGAGAAATATCGGGTTACAAATAAATTACGGGTACAGACTACCACATAATCGTGCAAAAAGGAAACAAAGAAGTTTCGAAGTTTTATCAGAGGCCGACGCCGTCTATTTTGGCACCGCAAAATCTGCAGGCGCCCCCATCGATACTATACTCGGTGACACTGAAGCCGTACCTCTTGATGACCGGTTTCTTGCACTGGTAGCAGTATGTATGCTCGGCGTCAAGGCCGGGGATGTTGCCCGTGTAAACGTACCTGAGGCCTGCCTCCACACCAATCTCGCGTGCCCGTATCAGTGTCTTTGAGGGGGTAGGCGGCGCGTCGGTAAGTTTGTACGTGGGATGAAAGGCACTCACATGCCATGGGGTCTCAGGCCCCGCCTCGTCCCGGATGAATGCTGCTATATCACGAAATTCCTCCTCGCGGTCGTTGTAATTGGGGATAACGAGCGTTGTTATCTCTATCCAGATACCCATCGATTTGTAGTTCTTGATCGATTCGAGCACGCCCTCCACGCGCGCGCCGCATACCTTTTTGTAAAAATCGGGACTAATCGACTTCAAATCGATGTTGGCGGCGTCCAGATAAGGGCTGATCGCGGCCAGGGGCGCCTTCTCTATGTAGCCATTGGTAACGAAATTATTGGAAAGACCCCGCTCCTTAGCCAACTTCGCTATATCAAAGGCATATTCGTAGAACATGGTCGGCTCGGTATACGTGTACGATATACTGCGACAGCCGGCCTTCGCCGCGGAGGTTGCCACGTCCTCAGGGGAAAAGGCTTCCCCGTATATCTGGCCACGGTCCGTGGGCAGTTGAGATATGTCGTGATTCTGGCAATGCAGGCACCGGAAGTTGCAGCCGACCGTTGCGATGGAGAAAGCCTTCGAGCCCGGATAAAAGTGAAAGAGAGGCTTTTTTTCTATGGGGTCGACGTGCCAGGAACAGGGTCTGCCGTACACAAGCGTGTAGAGGACGCCGCCCCTGTTCTCACGGACACCGCAGATACCCCTGGAGCCGTCGGTTATCGCGCAGTGATGCCTGCAAAGATAGCAGTTTACCTTGCCGTTCTCATCTTTCTCGTAAAAGGAGGCTTCTTTCACGATGTACCCTCTTTCCGGGCAGGCGTCGCCGGTGTTGCGGCGGCGCGTTGAAAAGGATCTTTACAACATCGTCCATGTCCTTGACCGGCAGGAACGTAAGCTTCTTTTTAGCATAATCCGGGATATCTTCCAGGTCCTTCAGGTTCTCTTCCGGGATGATCACTTTCTTCAAATGGGCACGCAGCGCCGCAAGCGTCTTTTCTTTGAGGCCACCGATCGGCAGCACCCGACCCGTCAAGGTAATCTCGCCTGTCATGGCAATCTGGCCCGTTATCGCCTTCCGGGTGAGGGCGCTTATCATGGCCACAGCCATCGTCACGCCGGCCGATGGGCCGTCTTTGGGGATCGCGCCCTGCGGCACATGGATGTGCATCTCGAGCTCGTTGAAACTTTGCGGTGGTATGCCGAGCTGCTTTGCTTTAGACTTTATGTAGGTAAGCGCGGCCTGGGCAGACTCTTTCATCACATCGCCCATGCTCCCGGTAAGCGTAAGTTCTCTTCTCCCTTTGCGAGAGGAGGCTTCCACGAAGAGCAGTTCTCCGCCGGTCTCCGTCCACGCGAGGCCGCAAGCCACGCCCGGGGTATCCGTCGAAATGGCAGTCTCAGGCATGAACTTCAAAGGTCCGAGAAAACTGTGCAGGTTTCGAGAAGTGATCAGCACCTTTGTCCTGTTTCCTTCGGCTATCCGCTTTGCAACTTTACGCGCGACCGCCGCGATCTCGCGCTCCAGGCTTCGCACACCCGCTTCTCTCGTGTAATCCCTTATAAGCTTTTCTACTGCCGTATCGGCGAAGGTGAGGTGGGTCCTTTTCAGACCGTTCTCTTTCATCTGCTTAGGGATGAGGTACCGCTTGGCGATCACCATCTTTTCCCGTTCGGTGTAGCCGGAGAGCGAAATGACTTCCATCCGGTCCTCGAGAGCTACCGGGACTGTGTCGATGCGATTCGCTGTGGTGATGAACATCACCTTCGAAAGGTCGAAAGGCAGGTTCAGGTAATGATCGCTGAATGCGCAATTCTGCTCCGGGTCAAGGACTTCGAGGAGTGCGCTCGCGGGATCGCCCCTGAAGTCCATGCCGATCTTGTCGACCTCGTCGAGCATGAAGACGGGATTATTCGTGCCCGCCTGCTTGAGGCCCTGGATAATGCGGCCCGGCATAGCACCGACGTACGTCCGCCTGTGGCCTCTGATCTCGGCCTCATCTTTCATGCCGCCGAGAGAGATCCTCAAGAAACTTCTCCCCATGGCCCGCGCAATCGAACGGCCGAGCGAGGTCTTGCCCACGCCGGGAGGGCCGACAAAGCAGAGTATGGGACCCTTCATGACGCCTTTCAGCTTGATGACACTCAGGAATTCAAGGATCCTTTCTTTGACCTTATCCAGGCCGAAGTGATCCTCATCCAGTATCTTCTTCACCTTTGCAATCTGTATGTTGTCCTTTGTCGAGTGGGCCCATGGTAATTCGACGAGCCACTCGATATATGTTCTCAGCATGTTAGACTCTACGGCGTCAGGATGCATCATCTCCAGCCGCTCGACCTGCTTCTTTACCTCTTTCTCCACGTCCTTCGGCATCTTCGCCTTCTTGACGCGTTTCCTGAGGTCCTTGGCCTCGTCCTCACGCTCGTCTATTTCGCCAAGCTCGGAGCGTATCGCCTTCATCTGCTCCCTGAGAAAGTAGTCTCTCTGGCTCTTGGTCATCTCCTCTTTTGCCGTGGAGAGAATCTTCGCCTGCATGTTGAGGAGCTGGATTTCCTTGCCGATGATCTCGGAGAGCTTCTTGAGCCTTTCGATCGGATCGACAATCTCCAGGATCTCCTGCGCCTTTCCGACCGGCAGCCCCAGATTGGCGCATGCCACGTCGGCGAATCGTCCGGGCTCGTCAATGGTGTCGAGCACCAGGAGCACATCCGGAGGGATCATGCGTCCCATGGAGACGACCTTCTCCATCTCCTCCTTCACGTAACGCATCAGGGCCTCTATCTCGAGAGTGATCTCGGTGATAAGCGGCTCCTCAAGGGTCGTCAGCTCTACAAGATAGGTGGGTGTTTCCTGAACATACTTCTGGATCTGGGCTCTTTTCAGGCCCTGCACCAGTATTTTGATCCTGCCGTCAGGCAGTCTGAGCATGCGCATGATCTGGGATACGACTCCGAGAGAATAGATCCTTGCAGGCAAAGGGTCTTCGTCCGTAAGATCTTTCTGAGCCGCGACAAGAATAAGGCGGTCCGTCGAGAGCGATTTCTCGACCGCGTTAATGGACATCTCCCGGCCCAAAAATAAGGGGAGCGTCACGGAAGGGTACATAACCATGTCCCGAACGGGAAGCAACGGGAGTACCTTCGGTATTTTTACCGTTTCAACTTCGATCATTTTGTTAATGCCTCCTAATCTTACGACACCAGAAAGGCTTTAAATGCCCGGTATGACTCGTAGATGTCTAGTTTGCTGGAGATCTCAAACGGGGAATGCATGGCAAGAAGCGGTGCTCCCATATCGATAATATCCATGCCGTATTCGGCAAGATACTTCGCGACGGTTCCACCTCCCCCCTCATCGATTTTACCCAGTTCTCCTGCCTGCCAGATGATACCTTCTTTGGCGAAAAGTCTTCTTATTTCTGCTACATATTCCGGGTTCGCATCGTTGGCGCCTACTTTGCCGCCGTGGCCCGTGAACTTTGTTACGGAGATGCCGCTGCCGAGGTAGCAGGCATTCTGCTTCTCGTGCACCTCCTGCCAATTCGGATTGATTGCCCCGTTCACGTCTGCGCAGATGGCCTTCGAATTAAAGAGTATGCGCTCCACGATCTCTTCCGGAACGCTGCGACCCGAACCGTTCATTATATCGTGTAGAAATATTTTTATGTAGCGAGACCTGGCGCCGGTATTACCCTCGGAGCCGATCTCTTCCTTGTCCACGAAGACGGCGAGCGCAGGATGCTCCGGATTTTCCAGATCACAGATCGCCTTCAGCAGAGGATAGGCTGATGCCCTGTCATCCTGTCCGTACGCACCGACCATGCTCCGGTCAAGACCCACATCACGTGCCTTGAAAGCAGGGACCACCTCAATCTCAGCGCTGACGAAATCTTCTTCTACCACGCCATATTTCTCTTTCAGAAGCTGCAGGATATAACCTTTGACCGCGTTCTTTTCCTCATCCGGCAGCGGAAGACTGCCGAAGAGAACGGTAAGCTTCTCTCCATCGATCGCCTCCGAGAGCTTTTTCTCATCCTGGGTCTTTCTCGACAGGTGGGGCAGAAGGTCATCGATAGCGAATACCGGGTCCTGGTCATCTTCACCGAGTGCCAGTTCCACCACACTTCCATCCGTCTTCACGATCACGCCATGGATCGCAAGCGGCATGGCCACCCACTGGTACTTCTTGATGCCCCCGTAGTAGTGGGTGCGCAGAAGAGCCAGGTCCACGTCCTCATAGAGCGGGCTGCCCTTAAGGTCGAGCCTCGGCGCATCGATGTGAGCAACGATGATCCTTAAGCCGTCGATGGATTCGCTCTTGCCGGGGCACCAGGCCATTACCACTTTGCCCTTATGGACCCGGAAGGTTTTTTCGGAGGCGGCTCCCTGGCTGAAGCCGGCCTGTATCAGCGCAGTTTCTATGCAACGGGCTGCTTCCCTCTCTGTTTTTGCACGGTCCAGAAACTCCTTGTACCCCTCGGAGAAGGCGAAGATCTGTTCAATTTCCGGTTTTGTCTTCTTTTTCCAGCCTGATTGTCTTTCCATGGTGTGGGGGTGAGACTATAAGAATACCAGAAATGCGCTGCCCGGTCAATTGCTGACGGTAAATTGCTTGTAAAAACAATAACTTATAAATCAACCACCAAGAGGACAGCCGACACGCTGCCTGTTCGGTGCTGCATCGGCCCCGAAAGGCTCTTCAGGCGCGGCCGTAATCGTCTTCGGCCCGTATTATGTCGTCCTCGCCGAAATACTCTCCGGTCTGAACTTCAACAAAGACCAGTGGCGTGATTCCCGGATTCCTCACGCGGTGCCAGGCGCCTTCCGGAATATTTATCTCCTGGCCGCAGGCGAGCTGAACCTCCTCGTTGTCCCGTGTCACCAGGGCCTCGCCTTCGAGCACAAACCAGTGTTCTCTCCTGCGCTCATGCTTCTGAAGAGAAAGTCTCTGCCCGGGATTGACAACGATCCTTTTTACCTTGTGGCGCGCCGCATCTTCAAGCACACAAAAATGGCCCCACGGCCGGTGATCTTCATCAATCATCAGCTATAGTTTAGGAGCAGCGCAGCCCCTTGTCAATTATTCGCGAGGCTGTAATCGCGAGGCTGTAGCCGCGGCAGGCGGCCTGGCCGTTCCTTAGTCCTCGTCGATGGGTACTATTTCAGGGGTAAATTGCCCGTTTACAAGGTGCAAGTAGGCGATGCTGGGCGGAAGATTGAATCTCTTCGGGCCGGCGCTTCCCGGATTCAGATAGAGCACGCCATCCTTGTGTTGTGCCGAAGCTCTGTGAGAATGACCGTAGATAAGAACATCGAACGTTGCAGACGAAGGGTGCATATTCAACTCGTCAATGTTGTGAATGACAAAGATATGATGTTCGTGAAAGTCGATATATTCTGCCTCTTTCAGACCTGCCGACCAGAGTCCATGGTCGACGTTTCCTTTCACAGCGATGACCCTTGATATGTCCCGCAGCTGGTCCAGAACCGCTTCGTTCCCGATATCTCCTGCGTGTATGATCAGCTCGCAACGGGCCAGTTTCTCCTTCACAGCATCCCTCATGCGTCCATGCGTGTCCGACACAACGCCTATGACACTTTCTTTGATCCTCCTCATAAGGTGATTATAAGCATGTTGTGCCCTTTGCGTAAAGAACCTGTCATGCGGGTCAGACAGGTAAGAGAGCCCTGATGACAGTTGTTGACACACATTGTTCCGGTGATTAGGTTGGCTTCGGATAAAGATTGTGGTGGCGCGGCGCGACAATATCTGATCACGGCAACATGCAAGGATTCGAATCTGCTATCCGGCGGGTATGAACTGCCCCTATCTGAACTATAGAAATAAATGATGTAGGAAAAAAGACGATCATAGTAAAGGTCGTATCGCATATTCGCATGAGTGGGATCCACAAACGAAACCAAAGGTACAATCATTCAACATGAAGGACAGGGGTCAATCCAGACAAATGGAAGGAGCTGCCATCACACATTCACCCATCGCGACCTGGGTCAAGTTGATACGTCCCTTGTTTCCTAAGAACGCTCGCATTGAAATTACTGCGGAAGCTGACGTTGTTTTGCGAATCGACTGGAAATTGGGAACCGATCCAGCAAGGCCTCACAAGAGATCACGAATGATACGAGTGATTATTTCCGAAGAGGCTATCGGCGACTGCACCGATTTTAAGGAAGCAGGATCGCGGTTCAGGAAACTGATCGAAGACAGACTCTCCACCTTCCATCCGGACCACTCTACCCCCAGGTGCGGGACGCCTCCGAGAGAGGAATGGATAATCGCGAGTCAAGACGTAAACAGGTAACCATCGTTCGGCGCCCCAGTCTCATCGTACTTCACAGATTTTTGTCGCGGCTTCACGGCCCAATTCGTTATCAACGATTCATTGCCAACGATAGCGCTTGACACTCCCTATCCGTGCCACTCCTGATTTGGGTCAGGCTCTGCCCTCGCTATTTTAAAGCGACGGGTTCTGCATCGACCTTTATGCGGAAGAGCACGTACGGCTTCTGGCGCATATCCTTGCCGCCCGCATGGACTGCCTGTCTCTCAATCTGGTTTGCCGTAAAATAGAGGTAACCGTCGTGTGCCAGCGAAAGCGTGTCAGGCCAGAGCATTCGCGGATCGTGAGCAATCGTCTCGAAACTTCCGTCGGTCAGCATACGGTGTATAGCATTATGCTCGTAATCGGAAAGGTAGACGCGCCCCTGTCCATCCGACTCCAGGCCGTCGGAAGCCCCACCTTTCTCACCGTGATCCTTAATGCTCTCCGCTACCTTTTCCTCCGGTACGGCCGGATCGGAAAGCGCATCGATGCTGACGCTGTAGAGACGGCGTGACGTGAGCGGAGAGTAGTAGAGTCTCGAGCCGTCGTTCGCGATCGCGATGCCGTCAGCGCCCACCTGCAGGCGCATCGGTTTCTGTCCCGGGACGTAAAGAAGGAGTGGCTTTCCCTCAACAATCTGCAGCATGTCCGGAACCGCCTTCGTTGATGCATGGTCGCTAAGCCGCCGCCAGGCTTTACCGGAAGCCAGATCCACCACGATGATTGCGTTCGCACCCGAGTCGGTAATAAAGGCGAACCCTTCTGCGCCTCGCCTCAGGTCGAACCGTACATCGTTCAAGTACGTGTTGGGCAGCGCCACATCCTGAGGAAAGATGATCGTCTTGAAGATCCGGTTCGTCTTCAGATCGATACCGACCATTTTGGGTCCGCCAAAGGTGGTCGGACCAAACTGGATGCTGCCGGTGTCGAGAACCCAGAGCCTGTCCTTCGGATCAATAACAACACTCTGGACTGAGACGAAGCAGTCCTTCTGGTTTCCCTTCTCGCACGTATTCATTTTTTGATCGGGATAGGGGACCGTCTTTGCCTTCTTCACCTCGGCTACGGTGTAGGCCACCTTGTCTCCCCATTGCGGGAAGTTGACGAATATGCGTCCTTCTCGGGATACGGTCACGCCCGTCGGCATCGGGCCGTTAAAAAGAGCTACGACCTCCAGCTTTCCTACAGTTCTTTCTTTCGCCAGTTCTTTGCTTGAGGCAGCGAGTCCCGACAAGGCCGTACCAAAAAGAAAGAGCACCAGTAGCGCAAAAGATAGATTACGTTTCATCTGTTCCCTCCTCAATCTCGCGCCCCATGCAAGGGGCGAGAGGATTCTCACTTGCCACAACCTGTCCTTTCATGCCCAGTCCTGAATGGCCGGTCTTGTTGCAATGAAATTTGTACGTACCGGGCTTTGAAAAAGTTATCGTAACCTCTACCGACTGCCCCGGCGAAATATCCACGTTCCTCAAGGGATTGTCGTCAGGATCGGTGAGAGTGAAATTATGTGTGCTCCCTGACGTGTTCTGGATCTTCAATGTGATGGCGTCACCTGTCCGGGTGGTAATGTTATTGGGTTGGAATTTGAAATCGCTCGCAGTCATCTGGATAACGTTCTGTTTCTCATCGGCGGCAACGGGACTCTGGAGGTGGGTGCATGACGCGAGAAGAAGCGTGAGACCAAGCGCCGCAACAAAGAGGAGTATTCTCTTTTTCATAGGTCCCCCTGCGTTCGATGTAGGATGATCAAGCCTTGCTCTCTTACCAATGTAAGGCTCGTCGCATCGCTTTTAAAGGCAGTACGAACGGTCGAATGCAGAGAGATAGCTATGAACAGCCACGGATTATTCGATCTTGGTTTTCCGTGCGTGATATGGTTAGAATACGTGTTCGGACGTATCGCGCTTTTGCTTCCCGGAGGATGTGTGTCTAACGCGCAGCAGACAGTCTATTCTGTACTGACTTCGATCGCAGTCTGTCACGTGCTCAATGACTCGATGGCGTCGCTGCTACCCTCGATCTACCCCTTGTTCAAGAGCTCGCTGCACCTGAGCTTCGGTCAGATAGGCCTTATTGCGCTGACCCAGCAGGTGACCGCGTCCCTGCTGCAGCCGCTCGTAGGTCTTTATACGGACCGCCATCCCAAACCCTTTTCGCTTCCCATCGGGATCGGCTCAACCCTCGTGGGTCTCCTCTTACTTTCGGTGGCATCCAGTCTTCACGCGATTGTCTTTGCAGCGGCATTGATCGGGACAGGCTCTTCCGTCTTTCATCCGGAATCGTCCCGGGTAGCCCGGATGGCGTCCGGCGGGCGGTACGGGCTGGCCCAGTCGCTCTTCCAGGTCGGGGGGAATGTCGGCATTGCCTGCGGGCCGCTGCTGGTAGCGTACATCGTAGTGCCGAGGGGCGAATCGAGCATTGCCTGGTTCTCGCTCATCGCATTGGCTACGATTATCCTGCTCATGCCGGTAAGCTTCTGGTACCGTTCACACCTCTCTGTTAAAAAGAAGGCCGGCCACCTTCCTGTCGCCGTGTCACCCGTTTCGTCCCGGCAAGTCAGGATATCGATCGCGATCCTGGTGGCGCTGATCTTCTCAAAGTACTTCTACCTATCCAGCATCAACAACTATCTTATCTTTTACCTGATCAGCAAATTCCATGTCTCGCTCCACAATGCCCAGATTCATCTTTTCCTTTTTCTCGCCTCAGTCGCCGTGGGGACGTTCGTTGGCGGGCCTGTGGGCGACCGTATCGGCCGCAAGTACGTTATCTGGGTCTCGATTCTCGGTGTCCTGCCCTTTACGCTGCTCTTGCCCCACGCCAATCTCTTCTGGACCACCATCCTCACCGTTGTCATCGGCCTCGTGCTTGCGTCCGCTTTCTCTGCGATCGTTGTCTATGCTCAGGAGTTACTGCCTGGAAAGGTTGGTATGATCTCAGGTCTCTTCTTCGGACTGGCATTCGGCGTCGCCGGATTGGGGGCTGCTCTGTTCGGCCGCCTTGCCGATCTGACGAGCGTCGACTTTGTCTATAAGGTCTGTGCCTATCTGCCTGCAATCGGCCTTCTGACTGCATTTTTGCCCGATCTGCACGAAGAACGGACAGAGACGGTTGAGACGCCCTGAATCTTATGAAAGGAATGAAGTGAATATGATAAACAACGCATTCAGTAAGCCCGCCGACGATCGCTACTTCGAGGACTATGTACTCGGCGCTATGTATGAATTCGGATCGATTCGCGCGGAAGAGGAGGAGATGATTCAATTCGCCCGTCGGTACGATCCGCAGAGTTTCCACGTCGACCCGGTTGCAGCCCGTATGAGTACCTTCGGTGGCATCATCGCAAGCGGATGGTTCACCGCGGCTCTCGTGATGCGGCTGCTCGTCGACCACTATATCTCAAGTGTCGCGTCGATGGGTTCGCCCACCGCCGGTGAGGTGACCTGGCTCAAGCCCGTACGGCCCGGTGACGAGCTTTCGCTGCGCGTTAAAATTGTTGAGGCCAGGCGGTCCAATTCGAAACCCGATCGCGGAATCGTGCGTGCGGCGGTCGAGGTGGTGAACCAGAACCGCGAGGTAGTTATGACACGCGACGCGGTCAGCTTTGTCCGCTGTCGCACCGCAATCTGAACAAGACCCTCATCAGGCCCGCAAATGCGTCGGCTCTTCCGGCGAAGCGGCCAAACTTAAGGAAGAGTGACACCAAGCCGACAACATTTCCGGACACTCAGTCAACATAAGGTGGCCGCGCTGAATGTGTGATGACCGGAGAGGGTTCCTGTAAATGACCGATAACATTGTAAAAAACTCACCTGCCTGTGAGGTTGTGCAGGGGGAATGGATCTCTGATCCGGAGAATCAGGAACCAGGGAATCTCATAGCCAACACGCCTTCGGGCGAAAGCGCTCTCTGGTTTCGGACGATATTCAATGCTGCGCCTTCAGGCATCATCATCGTAGATCCGGAACGCCACGTCATCATCGACATAAATCCTGCGGCTGCAAGGATGTTCGGGAGTGAACGAAAGAATATTATAGGCTCTGTCTGTCACAAATATATCTGCCCTGCCGAGATCGGCCGCTGTCCCATCACCGATCTGGGCAATACGATAGATAACGCAGAGCGGGTACTTCTCAAGGCGAACGGAGATGCCTGCCCCGTCCTGAAGACGGTCACGCCCATTATCATGGGAAGCACAAAATACCTCATCGAAAGCTTCACGGACATTACCGACCGGCGGCACGCAGAAGAGGCTTTGCGGACGAGTGAGTCAAAGTACAGGCGGATCTTCGACACGTTGGAAGATCTTTACTATCAGACCGATATCGAGGGAACCATTACCGTCCTGTCGCCGTCTTCATACCCGTTGACCGGATGGAAGCCCGAAGAGTTGATAGGGAAACCCGCCACCGATGTTTATGTTAACCCTACTCATCGTGAAAAACTCCTTTCAATCCTTTCACAAAGCGGGTTTGTCAGGGATTATGAGCTGCTGCTGAGGAAAAAGGACGGCTCTATCGTAACCACAGCGGTGAGCGCCCAACTTCTTTATGGCGAGAACGGGCGACCCTCCGGAGTGAGCGGCACACTGCGTGATATCACTGCACGCAAGAAGGCCGAAGGCGACCGTTTTGAAGCCTGCTTGCAACTGGAACAGGCCATCGAGCGTGCCGACGAAATGGCGCTGCAAGCGGAGGCGGCCAGTCAGGCAAAGAGTCAGTTCCTGGCCAATATGAGCCACGAGATCCGTACACCGATGAATGGCGTCATAGGCATGACCAGCTTGCTCCTCGATACAGAGCTCACTCCCGAACAGAGGGAATACGCTGAAACCGTATGCTCCTCCGCCGAATCGCTGCTTACCATCATTAACGACATCCTCGATTTCTCCAAGATAGAGGCTCAGAAGGTCGACCTTGAAAGCCTCGATTTTGACGTGAGAGCGACTGTAGAGAATGCTGTTGAGATGCAGTCTGTAAAGGCACAGAAGAAGGGTTTGGAGTTGGCTTGCGTGATCAATCATGACGTGCCGCCATTCTTGCGCGGAGATCCCGGACGATTGCGGCAAATTCTCCTGAACCTTCTGGACAACGCCATCAAGTTCACCGGGACCGGTGAGGTGGTTGTACGCGTCACCCTCGATGAGCAATCGAGCACGCATGCGACTGTGCGCTTTGCCGTGAGAGACACCGGCATCGGCATTCCGGAAGACAGATTGAAAGAGCTGGCGCGACCTTTTCATCAGGTGGATGCTTCTACGACACGCAAGTACGGAGGGACAGGCCTTGGTCTTGCTATATCGAAGAGACTCGTGAAAATGATGCACGGACGTGTCAGAAGCGAGAGCAAGGTGGATGAAGGGTCAACGTTCTGGTTCTCCATTCCGTTCGAGAAACAGCCGGGTGATCGTCACGTGTCTGCTCTCCCTTCAGACATTTCGGGCAGGCGCATCCTCGTTGTAGGTGATGCGCGAACGAGCCGGGATATCATGTTGTATTATCTGAAATCATGGGGCTGCTCGGCAGAAGCAGCACCAGGGCCGAACGAGGCGCTTGCCCTTCTGCGGGAGGCGCAGGCAGCGACCGTTCCATTTCATACCGCGATCATTGATATGGAGATAAAGGGTACCGATGTAACAAAGCTGGTTCGCGAGATCAAGAACGATTCTGCAACAAACCGTACCGTTCTCATAATGCTTACCTCGCGCGGTCAGCACACCGAAGGTGCATTGATCAAGGAGATTGGCGTTGCGGCCTGTATCACCAAACCCTTGAAGAGCACTCAACTTTTCGACGCTCTTGCGCAGACATTCGGCGGGGAGCGCGAAACCCCGGTGAAGGGAAACGCGACGAAGATCAATGGAGATATGACTGAGGAACAGAAAAAACGAAACCTCCGCATCCTTGTGGCGGAAGATAATGTCATCAACCAGAAAGTTGTCCAACGCATGCTGGAAAAGCTGGGCAACCACGTGGACATCGTCGAGAATGGCCGTGAGGCCATCAATGCCCTTGACGGGGCCGCCTATGACCTTCTCTTCATGGACGTGCAGATGCCTGAAATGGATGGGTTTGAAACAACCGCAGCCATCCGGCAGATAGAAAAGGATGGGCGGCGCTCAGGCCATCTTCCCATCGTGGCCATGACCGCGCATGCGATGATGGGGGACCGGGAAAGGTGTATCGAAGCAGGCATGGATGATTATGTCTCCAAGCCGATTCAGCCGAAGGAGCTCGCCAACGCCATCAGGCGAATTCTTGATGCACCTGCTCTTGTTGGACAGGCGACAAAGCCTGTTCAGGACGAGAAAAAGCCCGCCGTTTTCAACAGAGAAGATCTGCTTCAGCGTCTGGACGGAGACGAAGCATTTGTGAGCCAGATCACCGGTCTATTCCTGGAGCACGCGTCCGGCCAGGTAGAACGACTGAGACAGGCCGTCGCAGAAGGAAACCCGACCATGGTGAAACTGCACGCTCATTCATTGAAGGGTGCGGCAGCAAACGTGGAGGCAATAGCTTTGAAAGAGGTCGCTTTCGAGATTGAGCAGAATGCTGCTGACGTGCGCGGTATCGCTCCTCTGATTGAGAAACTCGAAATGGAGTGGGGAAGATTGCAGACTCTTTTCTCTCCATCAAACCCCTAGCGAGGATGGCGGCCAGCACCTTCCTCGTGCGCCAATGTGGTCTCGCTCTAAAGCCGGGTGGCGGCCTATCTGTGGCTTTCTTTAGAGCCTATCTCGATAAGTTTTTTCGTCAGCAGGATCAACCCGATCTGTTGCGACCATTCGGAGACTAGATTACTGACAACGGTTCCCCATTTACTTTCCGGATCGACTCTTAAAAAGAGTATTACCCAGCCAATCCCTGTTGCCAATAAAAAAAGAGTGAGGGAGTGATTACGGCAAAACTCTAGAATATGGCTCTTGTACAACCGGTGCGGCTGCCGGCTCTCAATCGATCCTTTTTCAAAAAACCACTTTGTGGCTATTACTGTTATAACGACGCCGGTCCAGTCAGCAATCGCATTTCCAAAGAAAGAGCCGGCGTGTGATTTGGGATTTGTGATCAAATAGAGTACGAACCACGTTGCAAGAACACCGCCGGCAACAATGGTGAGGGAGTGGCGCTTCACAAATGACAGGCGCGAGTGGTCCACGCGGCCGCGCTTTTTAGTCTTACGTTTCGGCTTTGTCTCAATCAAGGGCCACTCATCGACATCTCTTAATCTATGGCTGGACCTGCAATCTTTCAAATGGCGAGTGATCTTTCTCTGTTCAACCGATGCTTGTTAGAACAGCCGGGAGATGTATCGCAAAAGGCCCCAGGACGTGTCCGGTTTAATAGTATGATATTCTTGATGGTTATAGTGAAAAGTGTGCGGTCATGAAAGACAAAGATAAGGCTCTCGCCCTTTTCGACCCGCTCATCCAAAAATGGTTCTTGGAGCGGCTGGGCGCGCCTACGGACGTGC
Source organism: uncultured delta proteobacterium (assembly GCA_963825005.1). GTDB lineage: Bacteria > Desulfobacterota > Syntrophorhabdia > Syntrophorhabdales > WCHB1-27 > JADGQN01. The sequence goes on from CAWGRP010000016.1 coordinate 108,990, forward strand.
AGGCAAAGGCCTGGCCGGAGATCGCCAGGGGAAGACACGCTTTAGTGACGGCGCCCACGGGAAGCGGCAAGACCCTTACCGCCTTCCTCTGGGCGGTCAATCAGCTCGTCACAGGCGCGTGGCACACGGGACAGACGCGCGTCCTTTACGTGTCGCCGCTGAAGGCGCTCAACAACGACATACGCCTGAACCTTATTACTCCGCTCGAAGAGCTTGCCACATATTTCCGGGAGGCTGACCGTACTTTCCCACAGATCGGCGTTCTCACCCGCAGTGGCGATACGCCGGCGGAAGAGCGCCGGCAGATGATCAAGCGTCCTCCGGAAATCCTTATCACTACTCCCGAGAGCTTGAACATCATCCTCAGTTCACGGAGCGGCTCACGCCTGCTCACCGGGATTGCCACGGTCATCCTGGATGAGATCCATGCGGTGGTCGGCACCAAACGCGGTACACACCTTATCACGGCAGTGGACCGCATAGTCCATATCACCGGCGAATTTCAGCGCGTTGCCCTCTCTGCCACGGTGAAGCCGCTGGATAAGGTGGCAGATTTTGTGGGCGGATACATGCAGCGGGGAGATGCCCGATCGCCTCACTACGAGAAGCGCGAAGTTCGCATCATCCGCTCAGCCGACGAGAAACGTTATGCGATCAATGTCCGCTTTCCTAAAGACGCACGGGAGAAGCTCGTCAATGACTCTTACTGGTCGGCGCTGGTGGAAGTCTTCAAGGGAATCATCAGGGCGCACCGTTCGACTCTGCTCTTTGTCAACGCCCGTCGGACGGCGGAGAAGGTCACGCGCCTCATCAATGAATCGGCTCGCGCAGAATCGGCTCGCGCGGAATCGGCTCGCGCGGAGGGCGAGCCGCAGGAGCTGGCCTATGCGCATCACGGCTCGCTCTCACGCGAGATCCGGCTCGCAGTCGAGCAGCGGCTCAAGAAAGGGGAATTGAAAGCTATCGTTGCCACCAGCTCGCTTGAACTCGGGATTGATATCGGCGAGCTCGACAATGTGATCCTCATCCAGACACCGCCCGCGATCTCATCGGCGATCCAGCGCATCGGGCGCTCAGGGCACCACGTGGGCAGCACGAGTCGCGGCCTGCTCTATCCGACCCACGGACGTGATTTCTTGAATGGCGCCATAATAGCGAAGAGCGTCGTAGAACAGGATATAGAACCGATCAATCCGATTGATGCGCCTCTCGACGTGCTTGCTCAGGTAATCATCTCCATGGTCGCTTTCGAGACCTGGGACATAGATGAGCTCTTCGCCTCCATCAAAGCGAGCTATCCGTACCGCAATCTGTCGCGCAGGCAATTCGACCTTCTCCTTTCGATGCTCGCGGGGAGATACGCAGAGACGAGACTCAGGGAGCTCAAGCCCAGGATTCACCTGGACAAGATCGACAACACCGTCCGTGGCAGAGAAGGGGTACAGCGGCTGATCTATCTTTCCGGCGGAACGATCCCGGATCGAGGATACTATGACCTGAGGATCGAGGAATCTCGCGCCAAGATCGGCGAACTTGATGAAGAGTTTGTCTGGGAACGGAAGGTCGGGGAGACTTTTGCGCTCGGAACAAACGTCTGGCAGATCCGCCGGATCACCGACAATGACGTAGAGGTGATCCCGACCGATGCGCAGCCCGGCATCATCCCCTTCTGGCGGGCAGAAGATATGAGCCGCGACTTCTACTTCTCGGAGAAGATACTTCTTTTTCTGGAAGGTGCGAACGACCGGCTGGATGAGGCGTCCCTGCGGGCTGAGCTGCTCCATGAGTATTTCCTCGATGAGCCCGCTGCAGACGAGCTGATCGGTTATCTGAAGCGGCAGCGCGAGGCAACGGGCGCCGATCTTCCGCACCGCCATCATCTGCTCATCGAGCATTTTCAGGACCCGTTGAATCAGTCAGGGATGAAGCAGGTGATACTCCACACGTTATGGGGCGCGACTATCAACACGCCCTTCGCACTCGCCCTTCAGGCCGCCTGGGAGGAGAAATACCACTACCATATCGAAGTCATCGAGAATAACGATTGCCTCGTGCTCATGCTTCCCCATGAGTTTTCCGCGCAAGATATTTTTTCTTTGGTGACGCCCGAGAACCTGGAGCGGCTCATTCGTGCGAGCCTGGAGAAGAGCGGGTTCTTCGGGGCAAGGTTCAGGGAGAATGCAGGCCGGGCGCTCCTGCTCCCGCGGCTGCACTTTAAAAAGCGACTTCCTCTCTGGCTGAATCGCCTGCGCTCCAAGAAGCTGATGGATGTCGTGCTTCAGTATCCCGATTTTCCGATCCTTCTCGAGACATGGCGCACCTGTCTGCAGGATGAGTTTGACCTCGAGCGGTTGCGGCAAATGCTGGACGAAGTCCGCGCGGGTCAGATAAAGCTGACGGAAGTTATCACCAGGGAAGAATCCCCGTTCGCAGAGGGGTTGATCTGGAAGCAGACCAACATACACGTGTACGAGGACGACTCTCCATCATCCGGAAAGCGTTCGCGGTTAAGCGGGGAACTGTTGAAAGAGGTCCTCTTTTCCACTTCATTGAGGCCTCGCATTCCGCGGAACTTGGTAGGGATTCTCGAAGCCAAACTGCAGCGAACAGCCCCCGGTTACGCTCCGCGTTCGGCGGACGATCTGTTGGACTGGGTGAAAGAGCGTCTCCTCACACCCATGCCGGAGTGGGAGATACTTCTGGCTGCCGTGGAACGCGATCATGCACTTACGGCTGAGGAAAGCCTTACACCAATAAAAGATAAGATCGTCTCCATCCGGCTGCCCGGGGCATCCGTGCAGATGGTCTGTGCGCTGGAAAATCTCAACCGCATTGCAGGAGCTTTTCTCGTTCCAGATGATACGCTGGACATCCGCGATCTATTCACGGATGAGCGCGTGAAACATAGCGCCTATCAACGCCAGTTCATGCATGGATCGATGAGCCGATCCATGACGCGTGATGGGAAAACGGCGAGTGCGGAATCAGGGGTATCAACCTCCGCGGATGATCGCGTGGCGCAAACCGGAGAGGAAGAGTCTGTACTGTCCGATATTTTTTCACAGTGGCTCTCCTTCTATGGACCGGTCAGCTTCTCTCGCGTAAGAGAGATGCTGGGTCTTGCCCAATCAATGCTCGAAGATCTGCTCTCAGGGCTCGTTGAGACCGAGTCTGTCATCGTGGACCTCCTCACGGAAGAAGCCCAAGAGCCCCAGATGTGCGACCGCGAAAATCTGGAAATTCTCCTGAGAATGGCGAGGAGGGCGCGTCAGCCGACCTTCAGGACGCTCTCCATCCATCATCTTCCGACCTTTCTCGCGGCCTGGCAGGGGCTCATCGAGCCGGGGGAAGCCGCGTCCGATCTGCAGGATCGTCTGGACCAGCTCTTTGGTTATCCGGCACATGCCGATTCGTGGGAGAAGCACATCCTGCCTGCCCGCCTTTCGCCCTACTACAGCTCATGGCTCGACAGCCTCATGCAGACGGGCGCTCTCGCGTGGTTCGGATGCGGGAAACGGAAGCTGAGCTTTGCCTTTGCCGACGATCTCGAACTCTTCGTTGAGCAGGACGGAAGCGTAGAGGCGCCGGGCAACAGACTCCCGGAAGGACTGAAAGAAGAACTTTCGCGTCTCTTTCCGAGCAGGACGGGGCGCTATAGCCTTTTCGATATAGCGCAGTTCTCCAAATCCGATACCCGTACCGTGGGCCTAAAGCTGTGGGAACTGGTTTGGCAGGGGCTTGTGACCAATGATACGGTTGCAGCGCTCCGCCAGGGGATCCTGACCGATTTCGCGCCGGTCGGCCTGAAAGACACGCGCGGAAGGCGTCTTCGGCCACGACACAACCGGTGGGGAGCTGTGCCTCCTTTTCCCGGCAGCTGGCATGTTCTCGAGATAGAGAGGGTCGAAAGGGATCCTATCGATGAAGCGGAACTGGTCAAAGACCGGGTGCGTCAGCTGTTGCAGCGCTACGGCATCCTCTTCCGGGAACTCGTCGCATTCGAGCTGCCTCTCCTGCAGTGGGGCGCCATCTTCAGGGCGCTCAGGATCATGGAACTTTCCGGAGAGATCCTTTCGGGTTACTTTTTCGAAGGCATTCCAGGCCTGCAGTTCATCTCCCATGAGGCGTTCAGATTCTTGAACGAACCCGTCAAAGAAGAGGCGATTTACTGGATGAACGCGGTCGACCCGGCGTCCTTGTGCGGCATGAAGCTGGACTCTCTCAAGGGAGCCTTGCCCAGCCGCATCCCTTCGACCCACCTTGTCTATCGCGGCGATAAGGTCGTCCTTATATCGCGCCGGAACGGCAGCGCCCTGACTTTTCGTGTCCCACCCGACGATCCGCGCATCGGCGACTATTGTGCATTTTTCAAGGTGTTGCTGACCAGGGCATTCAATCCCGATAAGATCATCACGGTCGAGACGATCAACGGAAAGCCGGCGCCGGAGAGTGAGTATGCACGGTCGCTGAAAGAATTCGGTTTCTCCGGAAGCCACAACGCGCTTGAGCTGGTGAGGAGGTATTCATAAAAGCCAGTGATGTTGACGCCGTCTTTACGGAGCGATTCAGCGGCCCCGCCCTCCGCGTATTTCTTGCAAAGTCTTATGTATTATGTTGCAATGGATAAGAGGGCCCGACGTGACACTGCAGGACGTAAAGGAGATACTGGAGGCAGAAGTCGTGATAGGCGATGACCGGTTGGGCGTCGAGATACGAGAAGCCGGCTGCGCCGATCTGATGAGTGACGTCCTGGTCTACTGCAAGGCGGGTTCTTTGCTGCTGACGGGACTGACCAATCCTCAGATTGTCCGCACCGCAGATGTTCTTGATATCGCAGCCATCGTCATAGTCCGTGGAAAGCGCCCTTACCGGAAACGGTCCGGCTTGCACAGGAATTGGAAATTCCAATTCTGACAACAAGATATATCCTCTTTGAAAGCGTCGGCAGGCTGTATGCTAAAGGAATCGTGGGCTGTATAGAAAAGGTCGACGAGCCACGTGATCTCGCGTGAAACCCCAGTCCATGAGTACTCGTTTCCTGTAGAAGGAAAATCCTTCAAGAACGCCGGCCGCGTCTCAACCCAGGTCAAGGCTCTGCTGAAAAATATGAACCTGTCCAAAGAACTGGTCAGGCGGGCCGCCGTCGTTACCTACGAGGCGGAGATCAATATGTGCTGTTACGCCGAGCACGGCAAGATCGTGCTCCGGGTGACGCCCAGATTTGTGACTATCGAAGCCGTAGACGAAGGTCAAGGCATAGAAGATATCGAGTTGGCCATGAAAGAAGGCTATTCCACAGCTACGCCGCAGATCCGGGAAATGGGATTCGGTGCAGGCATGGGGCTCGCCAACATGAGAAACTTTTCAGACACATTTCGCATCATTTCAGAACCCGGTAAGGGTACACGTCTAAAAATGCTGATAGCCATCGACAAATAGGAATACCAGGCTGAGCTGAGCGAGGGAAGGCTCTGATGCTCTCTGGTTGCAGAAAAAAGAGAAGGGGGTAAGTCGTGAAACGTTACCTAGCATGTGTCTCAGCAATCATCCTCATAATTTTTGTTGCCGCCCAGGCTCGGTCTGAATACCCGGAGAAGCCGATCACTCTTCTTGTAACCATGGACGCCGGAGGCGTGACCGATCTGGCCACGCGCGCTCTCAGCCTCAACATGGAAAAGTACCTGGGCAAGAGCATCATCGTGGAGAACCGGGGTGGTGGCGGCGGTGCTGTGGGTCTCGCGGTACTGGCCAACGCAAAGCCGGACGGCTACACACTCGCGACGACCCAGAATGTGTCAATCATAGACACACCGCTGATGCAGAAGGTAACGTACAAGCCCCTCAAAAGCTTCACGCCCATCGCGGTCTTCGGCTACTCCGAGCACACCGCTGTTCTGGTCAAAGCGGATGCTCCGTGGAAGAGTTTCAGAGAATTCATCGATTACGCCAAAAGGAATCCGGGAAAGATCAAATACAGCAGCGCCGGTGTCGGCTCCGGCATGCACGTGGCCATGGAGTACGTTGCCCACCAGGAGGGAATCAAGTGGGTTCATGTTCCGTACAAAGGGACGAACCCATCTCGAACCGCGGTCCTCGGCGGCCACGTGGACGCCTGTTCCAGCGGCATGGGCTGGGCCCCCTTTGTTCTGTCCGGCCAGCTGAGAGTGCTCGCAACTCAGGGGCAGAGCCGCTCGCCCCAGTTTCCGGATGTGCCTACCTTAAAGGAACTCGGATATGAGTTCGTCAGTGAGGCGTACCACACAATGGTCGGCCCCGCCGGTCTTTCTCCTGATGTGGTGAGAAAATTAGAGACAGCCGTCAAAAGGGCCATGGAAGCCAAAGAATTCAAGACTACCGCCGAGAACCAGGAACTGACCATCCTTTACATGGACAGCAAGCAATACGATACTCATCTCAAGGACAAATGGTCGCGCACGGAAAAAGATTTCAAGATGATCGGGATCATCAAGGAGGCAGCGACACAGCCGTATTGAATTGCTGATTGGCACTTTCTTTCCGGGGGCGAATGCCCTGAACCGACGTACCCCGTTCTTCTAATCTGTTCTACCGCTGAACGAAATCGTTTGCAATCAAAAAAGTAACTGCAATGACACATCGAATTGCATAAATGCGTGTTACCCTCTGCTCAGTGGGTAACACCGGGACGCCGGAAAAAACCAGTGCACCGCGCGTGTTATTGTCAGCACACACGTGCGTTCACGCGACACGCATCGATTTCATTGACCAGCGCAGGGTACGGACGTAAACTGATTTACGAAGTGTGTGCTGAAAGCACAAATCGTAAATGAACCGTGTCCGCTTGCATAACCCAAGGGGGTCGTTGTGAAGACGTGCGGAAGGTGCGGCGGATAAAACCATGAAGTAAAGCTCATCGTCCGTGTGAACGGGAGAGCAATTGCAACCCAGGCCTAAAGGGATTTCTGAGAAAGTCATACGGCTGCTGGATACATATACCCTCATCGCGCAGAAACATTATCCCTCTGTCTCCTCCCTCATGGCGCACTTCGGTATCTCTAAGCGCTCGGTTTTCCGCTATCTGGAGATCATCAACTTGATAGACCCGATAGAATTTGATCACGAGCGGAGTGGCTACAAGTTCACCAACGGCGATCGCATCAAGAAACTGATGTTGAGCGACAACGAGCTTCGCATACTCCTGGCCGCAGGTGAGGCGGTATCTCATCTCGGTGAGCCTTTGGGAGAGAACTTCCGTACGCTCGTCGAGAGGATGACGGCGGCATCCTCTACCAAAGGCAAGCTGCCCATCATGGTTAAGATCCCGGAAGCCGTCGCAACCGGGAAGGTGAAAGACTACTTCAGTCTCCTCTCGGCCTGCGCCGCTGAGAAGCGGTGCGTCGACATGACGTATAAGGCAAGAAACGCCGGCAAGTCCTCTTCTCGCACGGTTGACCCCTACGGTCTCGTTTTCTACGAAGGCGTGTGGATTGTCATCGGTTACTGCCATGTGAAAAAAGCGATACGTAGCTTTGCTCTGGACAGGATTATCGACCTCAAGGAGCGCTGGCGGTACTTTACACCGACGGACGGATTCGACCTCAAGGAATACCTGTCTCACAGCTGGGGCATAGTCGATGATAAAGAAGTATCCCTGCGCGTAAGGTTCGCGCCGGAGATTGCGGACTACATCTTGAGGAAGACGTGGCACCCTTCCGAGAAGAAGACGACGCTTCCCGATGGCAGCGTTGAGTGCACATACACCGTTGCCGGCACGATCGAGATAAAGCAGTGGATTTATTCGTGGCTGCCCCATGCAGAAGTCCTTGAGCCCGGATGGCTCCGTGAGCAAGTACAGAAGGAACTTTCTGCTGCATCGAAAAACCATTCGAGTTCACCCCGCACCTCTACTAAACACTGATCGCTTAACACTAAACACTTTTTTTCGGGCAGTGACACCCTGCTGTCATCTCCGTCTGCGATACTACTCTATAGCAGCTAATAGGACAAAAAACGACAGGAGGACGTTATGAACACCGTTTGCCTTGTGAATGAACCTGCACATGAAAAGGTAAGTATGGACTGTGTTGCCGGAAGAGAACAGGCGGACTCCCGGGCCCGGCAGGCAGAAGCCAGGTGGACAACAAAACAAGTGATGGCTGCGTGCCTTTGGAGCGCCCTCTTCGGGCTGGGGTGTGGCTATGCTTGGTTGCTTCTTCAGGTTGGCCCGGCAATATGTCGGTGACACCTAAGTGAGGTTTGGGCCCAAGATCGCTTTGGCTCCCAAACCTCACTGCGCCAAATGGGCCGGGCGCCTTTCGCGCCTCCCTTCGTTGCCTGCGGGACTCGCGGAGTCCTCAACGTACCCTTGGGTACGCCTCCGGCCCGCTCACCCTTGTCGCCTCGGTATCCATCGAAACTCGCCTCGGCCCAGAAATGGACCCCCTGGCACCTTCTAAAAGACAAAGTAATAGAAAAAGAATTTCATAATTCAATGGGCGTCCCTCAGCCTTTGACCTCATAAGGCGAATTCAACATCAAAGTGCACCACCGGTGATCAATAAAGCAAAGGACATGACGGGATTTTCTGGTAGAGTGAAGCACCACCAACACTCGTTCCGGAAAGGAGCCCACCATGCCCTATCATCATTTTACCACGGAAGAACGCTATGTCATCGCTCATATGCACATTGCGGAGTTTTCCCTCAGGGAGATCGGGCGCCGCATTGGCCGACACCATGTGAGCATCAGCAGGGAGATTGCCCGCAACAGACCGACGTATGCGGATGATGCCGTCTACTGGTACGATGCTGCCGAGTATTTTGAGAAAGAAAGACGACATAAGGCGAGACACCGAAAGAGACAACACGAGCGACTCGACAGACGTTTGGGACGTTGTTGAAATGTTGAAATGCCACGCTCCACTTGTGCGCCTCCACAAAGAAAGCCAACCCTATTTTCCCAAGCCTTCCCAAGCCATCTGGCTCTATCAGAAATAAACCAATCGGTCATTGACACCCGCAAATAGCCTTGGTACGATGGGAAAGGGCTAACGGTTAGGAACATTTCATGGCATGATTCCCAGGCGATGAATACGGAACGCGGAGGCAGGGGATGGAAATATCACTGAAGGATTTGCTGGGATACGTCGGAAAATCGATTGGACGGATCTGCGATAATAGGTTTACAAGCACCGCTCAGTCTCACTGTGCCCACGTGGTCAGTCACATCCTGGATATTCAGATAGCAACCCTTTGTGGTGATATGTATTACAAAACCAGAAGGACAGGAGCAACCATCCGGTGCGATGAGCTTTATAACGGCTTATTTAGAAGAGGGCCCTGGGGTCAAAGGCCTACGCCGGAGAACGGTCTACTAATCTTCTGCATCTCGGCCAGCAAGTTCATTGGTGGAAAAATGATAAACGTGAGACAGAAGCACGTGGGCGTCTACCACAGCGGTAATGTTTTCAACTATTCGAATGCCCAACAAAAGGTGGTTGCAGACCATTCGGTGGATGCCTTCTTCAAAAAGCTTGATTCTGTTTATGACGGGGATGATATTTCCCTGTTCTATGGAGTTGCGCCATGATACAGAAAATAATATTTGGTTTGATGATCATATTTATTGCCTCATCCCAGGTTACGGCAGGACCGGACGATACAGAAAAAGCCCTGAACCTTCTTCTGGCCGCCACCAATATAACCATACCTCCGAATTCATCTTGCAACGGGCAATACGGTCAGAAAGGCCCACCAAAATTGAAAGACCTTCTCGCGATGGAACTTGCAGGCTTCAATAGGGGACAAAACATCATCAGTGGCAGCTGCCAGGGCACAGCTGAGAAATCATGCAACATTTCAATCAGCCACAGATATGGGGAAGATGTATATGGAGCCGAAATACGTTTCAGGATAAACAGCAAAGGAGTGATCGACATCAATACACTCACCTGCATAATGGACTAGCCACGCGAGGAGTATTATTTAATTGACAGTGGTGCCTCTAATGGGTGACCCCTAATGTGCCTCCCAGGTGGAGAGGCGCGCAGTCCTTCTGCGCTGGATCGTTTATTTGGATGGCACTTTGCCGCGGGAGAATGCTCACACGAATTCCCCCAGGTCGGCGAGTGCCCCCCATTTTGCAAAGAGTGGATCAGTAAGCCGGTAGACTCCCGTTCGAGCCAGTTCTGAATCAACGATGTCGCCGTCGACCAGAGACTTGAGATTTTTCTGGACTCCGCCAAGAGAAAGCTGGTGCCCTGCCAGGTATTCTCTCGAAAAAGGTTTGTCGGTCGGCTCTACGGCCAGGGCAAGAAGAAGCTTTCTTTCCATGCGGGTGAGTCCGGCAAAGACTCCTTGAAAATCCTCCGATTCCATGGACATCAATATTTCTTTGGAGTGGCGCAGAAGCGCCTCGGTAGCTCTCTGCTTCGTCATGTCCCAGAGAAAATGGGCAAGCTTTTGCACGTACCCCGTATGACCTTCCACGTAGTCGTACGCGTGTCCGGCAATGTCCGGGGGGCACTCTTTCCCGGTTTTGGAGAACTGTTCCATGATGTAGGTCGTGAGATCTTCCCGCGATATCTTTTCGAGCCGGTAGGGGAAGCAGAGTTTATAAAAGGGACGCCTGCTGTCTGTAAACATGTCCTGAAGGATCCGTCTCCTGCTGCCGATGAAGAAACAGGATAGGGCCCGGGAGCCTTGCATCTGCTCCCGAAGCGTGCCTTCGATGGCCTTGCTCTCTTCCAGTCTCGTGATCTCCTGGAATTCATCGAATACCATGATGCATTTCAGGTTCTTGCGGGCCAGATGCCGGGACAGGCCGGCGAAGATATCCTCTATCAAGTAAGGGACCTCGACTTTGTCGTCATAGCGGATCTCGATACTCACGCCCTCAGGTTTGATCTCAATACTGGGTATTATGCGTTTAAACAGGCCTTTCAGGGTATCAGTCCAGGAACCGGACCCCACGGCTTCCCCCGTGGATTTGGTGACCATCAGCGCAAGCTTCTGAATGAAGCTCCTCTTATCTGTCACCGAGAAAAAGTCGCCATAGGTGGAGACGAAACCTTTTTTCTCCATATCTGTCGTCACGCGCTTTACCAATGAAGTCTTACCATACCGCCTCGGGGAAAAGAGAACCACGCTGCTCGAGTTTCTCGCATGCGTCTTCAGGTCCTCGAGCTCGCGTTTTCTATCGCAAAAGGGTTCTCCGGGAAGGATGTGCCCAATACTAAAGGGATTCGCCATGGTATCCTCCAAGAATTATTCTAAATAGATTATTCTATAAGAATACAACATGTCAAGGAAAAACTCCTGTACACGGCCTCGGGCTACGAAGTGCGAGGCAACATTTTGCACGCAGCCTACGACCGGGACAAGGTCGCAGGGCGTTGCGACGATTGCCGGCTTTATTCTCCGCATCTGATGCGGTTAAAATGTTGTACTTGCGGTGAATATAGGCTATAATATCCGCATGAGGTGCGAAGATTGACTCGTTATATCCATGAATTACCTGACTGGCCTCATTTCCGCTGGAATCATGAGGTCCTGGATCAAAAGCTTGCTGCCGTTCGATATAGACAAGGCGAACTGATCGGACGGATGAAGGCTATGGGTTTTGCTCTTCGAGCCGAAGCCGTCTTTCAAACACTGACCATCGATGTGCTGAAGTCCAGCGAAATTGAAGGAGAGATACTCGACAGGGAACAGGTCCGATCCTCTATTGCTCAGTATCTTGGCATGGACATAGGGGCGCTGACCCCGGTATCCAGAAACGTGGATGGCGTGGTGGAGATGACGCTTGATGCCACACAGAACTATGATAAGCCTTTAACCAAAGAAAGGTTGTTCGGCTGGCATGCCTCGCTCTTTCCTACAGGCTACAGCGGCTTAAGGAAGATCAAGGCTGGTGCCTGGCGGGATGACGTCAAAGGTCCAATGCAAGTCGTCTCGGGTCGGGTTGGTCATGAGCGTGTGCATTTCGAAGCCCCGGCTGCCGACCGGATAGAGCAAGAAATGATGGCCTTTCTTGACTGGTTTAACAACGATGACGCCACCGATCTCGTACTGCGGGCGTGCATTGCCCATCTCTGGTTTGTCACGATCCATCCTTTCGAAGACGGCAATGGACGTATCGCCCGCGCTCTCGCTGACATGATGCTGGCTCGGTCAGAGCTGAGTCCCCAACGCTTCTACAGTATGTCCGCGCAAATGCACAAGGAGCGGAATGCCTATTATAGCGGCCTGGAGAAAGCGCAAAAAGGGACACTGGACATTACGATACAGTTAGGATGGTTTCTCGATTGTCTGAACCGCGCATTTGATAGCGTGGAGAGCACACTTGCAAGCGTGCTCACGAAGGCCCGTTTCTGGGAATCGTACGCTGGAACACCGTTTAATGACCGCCAGCGTTTGATCCTCAACAAGGTGCTGGACGCGTTCGAAGGTAAACTGACATCGTCGAAATGGGCCAAGCTGGCGAAGTGCTCCCAGGACACGGCGTTGCGGGACATTCTTGAGCTGGTGGAACGCGGTGTTCTGGCCAAAGACCAGGCCGGCGGCCGGAGCACCAGTTACTCGCTCATTATTCCCATACACAACTGAGGATACCTGCTACACGGGAGTCATCACGGCCCCAATGCAAGGGCCATGGGGTCAAATTTCGAGCAGGCCTATCTGAATTCACCGCTCCAGAGAGCTTCCAGGAACTCCTTGTACGGCATGATAGTTATTCCCCCCACGACCCGTGGGCGGGGTGCGGTGCAGACGCAGAGGTATCGCTTCAGCCGCTTCTCTTCAGCGAGAGCCCGCAGGGATTTCAAATCTTGAGAGGAAGGGTTCGCCTTGGCCTTTACCTCAATCGCTGTGTGATCGCCCATGATAAAGTCCACCTCAAAACCCGATGTAGACTTCCAGTACGAAAGAGGTTGATCCGCTTCGTAGTCGCGAAAGCTCAAGAGTTCGTGCATGAGATAGGTTTCAAAAGCGACGCCAAACTCAGGGGTGCCAGCCCGGAACTGCCGACCTTGCAGGGCCCCAACCACGCCGACATCGAAGAAATAGTATTTCGACGATGCCAAGGGCTTTCGTTTCGCCGATTTGCGCCAGGCGGGCAGTTCGTGCAGAAGCAGCGTATCCTTCAGGATCTCAAAATACTCGTATACGGTCGTACGCGCAACCTGCGCATCGTTCGCCACGTTACTAAAGTTAACGATGGTACCGTTACAGAGAGCCGCTACTCGCAGAAATCGACTGAATCCGGGCAAGTTGCGTGTTACACCCTCGGCAACGATCTCCTGCTGGAGATAGGAACCTGCGTAGGCTTGCAGGTCTGCCTGCGGATCATCGGAAAGGTAGATCGACGGGAGCGTGCCCCGCTCCACGGCGGCGTTGAGATCAAACCGTCTGCCCAGTTCCCGGAATGTCAGGGGGTGCAGATACTTCGTCCTAGCCCTGCCGCCAAGCAGATTCACCCCGCCTCGTCGCAGCTTCCGGGCGCTCGAACCCGTGAGAAGAAAATGGATACCCTGACCTTCGATTAGGCGGTGCACTTCGTTGAGTAGCCCGGGTAGCCGTTGAATCTCGTCAATAACCACCATCCGGTCGGCGGGCGTCAACTCTTCTGCAATGCGACCCGGGTTCTGGGCCAGGGAAAGATAGGTGGATGTCTCGAGGAGATCGTATACCCGGACCCCCTCAAGAGAGTGTCTGATCAGAGAAGTCTTACCCGTCTGCCGGGGACCGAGCAGGAAGTGGGACTTCTTTTCAACCAGACTCCGGAGATCAAGAGGCCGGTCGATGTAAGCGGCATCCTTGGCCTTAGTGTGCTTCGTCATCTCAGTTGTCATATATCATGACAAATGACGACAGAGTTGTCAACAAGAGAAAATGTGACCTGTCGGATATTCGCCAATCATTCCATTCGCGAAGCGATGCGGTGTGGGCAGAGACCCAATCGCGAATGTCGGAACCTCGTCATCCCTCATAAGGGCCTGGCCGTGCGGGCCCGAAGATGACAAAGTGGGGCGCAAGAAGCGCCCGACCCGTCCTGCATAGGTGTGGAGAAAAATGTGGTGGAGGCGGCGGGAATTGAACCCGCGTCCAAAGAACAAGACCCAAAGAGCCTACATGCTTAGTCAGTGTTTTTAGTCTCGGAAGAGAGAACACCCGCTGACAGGTTTTCTCTTATCCCAGCCTATTAGGTTTCGCCGCCCGGTATAGGTGTCGCGGGAAGCTATCCCACTAAAATGGCGCCCGATCTGGACTTAAAGCGGGAGGAAAGTCCAGTAGACGTGGCTGCTCTAGGCAGCCAGTGCTAGATCTGTGTTTGCGTTTGTGTTTATTTTCTACCTGATAACGGGCAGCTAGATCCCCGGCATGCCTCCGTGACCCTTCTTTCCCTGTCGAAGCCAATCGCCCCCTTTTTATCGAGACCGTGATTCCCGGTCGTTAATCCTTTTTTCGTCGCGCTGCTTTATGTCTTCCCGTTTGTCGAATGACCTCTTGCCTTTTCCAAGCCCGAATTCCAGTTTTACCTTGTTCCTCTCGTTGAAGTAGATGGAAAGCGGCACCATTGTGTATCCCCGCTCTCTCACCTTGCCATAGAGCCGGCTGATTTCCCGCTTGTGCATGAGGAGCTTTCTATCCCTTTTCGGCTCATGATTGAAAATATTGCCGCATGAGTAAGGGCTGATATGTGCGTTTGTCAGGAACAATTCGCCATCCTTGATCCTGGCAAAGCTATCTTTGAGATTGGCTTTGCCCTCTCGTAACGATTTCACCTCAGTTCCGGTCAACGCGATACCCGCTTCAAATTTTTCCTCAATATGAAAATCATGATGCGCTTTTCGGTTGGTCGCAATCATCTTGGTTTCCCGTCTCATAGGTATAATTATAGCACAAAATGGCCCTATTTTAAAGGCTCCAGGGCCACTTGCCACTCGCTTGTGCTGGATTCCGGCGTCCGCCGGAATGACATAGAAATGCAGGTAATCCATAAACTCGTTAAGACTCATGCCGGGCTGAATTTTGATGCATGCCGAGGCGCTCCGAGGCCCCGGCCTCCGAAGGCGTACCTAGGGGTACGTCGAGGAGGACGGGCCGAAGGGCAACGAAGGAAGGCGCAAAAGGCTGCCTGGCGTGAGGTCTAGAGGGTGGCGTCTATGACCGGCAGCTCCACTATAAACCTCGCACCCCGCGGTTCATTATCCTCAAGGTGGATCTTCCCGTGGTGCTCCAGTATGATGGAGTGCACTATGGCGAGACCGAGGCCCATGCCGTCACCGCCCCTGGTAAAGTAGGGATCGAATATCCTGCTCTTATCTTCGTCTTTGATGCCAGGGCCTGTGTCGGCGATTTCTATGAAAGCGAGCCCCTTGTTCTTTTCGTACCGCGTTGTGAGCGTCACAACACCCTGCTCCGAATCGATAGCCTTTATCGAATTGGTCACGAGGTTTATGAGGGCCCTCTTTACCTTGTCCTTATCCATTCTGAATTTGGGCACATCATCTTTCTCGAACCTGAAATCAATATTCTGGTACAGGTTCTTATAGAGCCCGACCGTCTCCTCCACAATGTCGTTGACATCCTCGATGGTCTGCACGGTTGCGGTATGCGTCAACTTGGTCAACTCGTTGACGATCAGCTTGATATCGTCGGATGCGCTCAGTATAACGGCCGTTGTCTCGTCAAGGATCTCCTTTTCCTTGCCCTCAGCCTGCGGCAGCACGCGCCTCCTTATCCTTTCCGCGGAGAGCTTGATAGGGGTCAAAGGGTTCTTGATCTCGTGGGTTAGCTTCTTAGCAATCTCCCGCCACGTCGCGAGCTTCTCGCCCCGTACGATGTGCGTTATGTCATCAAACGTGCCTATGTAGCCCTGGAGTTGTCCCGCCTCGTCTTTGAGCACGGTCAATGATGTTCTCAGGTAGGCTGTTTCCCGCTTCAATGTAAGGCGCATCTCCCGGACAGAACTCTCCGTCGATCCTCCTTTAACTTCTTGCTGAAAGAACCGGATGATTTTTCTCATTTCGCTGCCCAGTATACTTTTCAAGGGCTTGCCCACCCAGTCGTCGCCTTCAACCCCCAGGATCGTTTTGGCAGCCCTGTTCAGCAGCAAGATGTTGCCTTTCTCATCGGTAGTGATAATGCCTGTGGCAACGTTATCGAGGATGACCTCCATATACTTTCTCTTCTCCTCGATTTCTGCTTTGGTAATTTTCAGCTCTCGTGCCATCTGGTTGAATGCGCTCACGAGGGTGCCGATCTCGTCTTTTCCGCTGTCTTCCAGGTTGATGTCAAACGAACCCTTGGCGATGATGGCAGCGCCCTCCTTTACCTTTTCAAGAGGAACTGCTATTTCGGTGGCCATCTTTACGCCTACCCATACCGAGAAGAATATGGAGAGGATGGTGATAAGGAAGAGCGGTATGATGAAACTCCATTTCAATACTTTCTTGTATGGTCTCGAATCCTTGAATTCCTCTCGGGTGCGGCCGATCTGCATTAACCGTTCCGTTCCCTTGAAACTGATTTTTTCCCCAAGAACAAGCACGCCGGCAGGCTTGCCGGAGGCGTCGGCCATCCCTATGCCCAATATGATCGCCTCACCGCCTTCCATGGGAAGAATCTGTCTCAGTCGTTTTCTCTTTCGCCGTTGCTTTGGTTTTCGTCAAAAGCTGCTTCGCCACGGACGGGTCCATGCTTCCCTGTCTCTGCAGAACAGTCCCCCCCGTATCATATACAGCCAGGTAGTCCAGGAAATGGGCTTCGGCTTCTCTCGTTACAAAGGCCCGGAGACTATCAGGCCTGTCGAGAATATCTTTTTTCTCTATCTGAGCCGCAAGATGCTTTCCGATCTTCTCGTACCGATCAAACAGATCATCGTAATAGAGCAACGACAGTTCTACGGTTGAGTCTATGGTATCCTCGATCTTCTGACTGAACCATTTATCCATGGCAAAATAAAAGAAGAATGTGGCAATAAAAAAAAGTGTGAACGAAGAGATGAGCGAGATCGAAAGCATGGTTAGTGTTAGCTTGGTCTTGAGCCCCGAACCATAGACGCCCCGTCTTTTCTCGATGTTTGTCTTGATGATAATTCGCGCGATGATGAAGACGAGCAGGAGGATCAGGAGAAGGTTTATGTTGAGGAGAATAATAATGAGCTTGTTCTCACCGACAGGGAGAAATCTCGTGAAGAAAGGAAGTTGTGTCTCAAGATAGAGAAGGAGGCCGAAGACCGCAACCGTTGCCACCCCGAAAAGTACTTCATTCTTGAATGTTCTTAGACTCATCGTAGTTCCCAGCCTTTAGGCTGCGTCTCTAGCCTTTATCCTGTCTTTTTATTGCTTCAGCCCTTTGATTCATTTAGCTTCGGGCCCCTGGAACACCCGCAAGCGGGTACCCGCCCCTGGACCCTATAGTATACGTCTAACCTCGTATGACGACAAAATTGATCTGCCGGCCGTGCCCCTTGTCCCGTCGCGCAGAATAAAAAAGATCCTTTCTGCAATGAGTGCAGAGGTCAACATCATGAAATGTTTTCAGTCCTTCTTCCTGCAGCATCCGGATGTTGGCAGTTTTCAGATCGAGATACAAAGAACCTTCGCGGCTCTGCAGCACCGGTTCGGCAAAGCCCAGCGCCCTGAAAACCCCTGCCACATCCTCCTGCACGTTGTAGCAGCACGGGCCTATGCCCGGCCCGATAAGAGCGCCCATGGATTCCGGATCACAACCCAACGCAAGCATCTGTCGCGCCGCTTTGCTCGCAATCCCGAGGGCTGTCCCTCTCCAGCCTGCATGGACAATTGCAACTGCCGGCGTTGATGTGTCATACAGAATCACAGGCAGGCAGTCTGCTGTCTTTATGATGCCGGCCACATTTCTTTCGAGCAGGAGAAGACCGTCTCCGGCATTCGGGCGCTCGCCGGCCTTGATGAGGTGTACGGTATCGCCATGCTCCTGATTCATCACTACATGGGGCTCAAGCGAGAAAGCCGATATGGCATCTTCTATCCCCGCTTCTTCTCCGGATGTTTGGCGCTGCCTCGTCCCGAATCCGTGAAAGATTCCCCGTGATTCGAGGAAGGGATAGTACAGGTACGACCAGTGGCCCTTACTTTTAATCTCAAAGGATGTGTGCATTGATGAACTCCTGAAAATCCTGCGGGACAGGCGCCTCTATCTCCAGAGCCGCCTTACTGGTCGGGTGTTCGATAATAATCCTGTAGGCATGAAGTAACGGCCGACCTGCGAGCGTCCCGGCCTTTCCGCCGTAAAGCTCGTCACCGACGATGGGATGTCCTAATGAGGCCATATGCACCCGTATCTGGTGGGTGCGTCCCGTCTTGGGGTAGAGCTCCAGATACGTGAATCCACGAAGCCTCTTTAGAACCTTGAAGCGGGTCAGAGAGTATCTGCCGCCCTTTGTGGTAAGCGCCATCTTCTTTCTTTGTACGGGATGCCTGGCCATCTGTCCCTCGATGATGCCTTCTTCCTTTTTGACCTCACCTTGAACCACAGCCCTGTATGTCTTTTCAACGGTGCGGTCATGGAATTGCGATGAGAGCGACTCCTGTGTTTGTGGCTCTTTGGCGACGAGAATTACGCCGGTGGTATCTTTGTCGAGCCTGTGGACTATCCCCGGGCGCTGATTCAGATGATCATCTAAATCCAGCGACGGGATGGACGGTTTCTTCAGGTGCGAGAGTATCGCGTTGACAAGCGTACCGCTTTGGTGGCCGCAGGAAGGGTGCACGACCATGTCTATCGGCTTGTTTACAGCCAGCAGGTAGTCGTCTTCGTAAAGTATCGCAAGCGGGATCTCCTCAGGGTAAAGACCGAGCGGCTCTTCCAGTACTATCTCGCCCTCGATCACCATTCCCTGCTTGATCTTGAGCGATGGCTTGGGCGCTTTGTTCAAGACCTGCACGTGTCCGCCCGCGATCAGCCCTTGCACCTTGGCCCTGGTCAACGACAGCGCTTCGGCTATGTACATATCGATTCGGATATCGTCTTTATCACAAACGAGGTGAAATCTACGTTCCATCCGAAAGGGCGGCCGCGATGCCGGACGCGAGCAACGGCTCGTCGGCCTTCCGGACCGTTCTCACATCGATGAGCAGTCTGTCATGGCCGATCCGGGCGATAATAGGGGTTTCCAGCATTCTCAGCTTTTCTTCAAACGTTGTGAGGCTTATGTTTCGGGGTTCGAGCGCCAATCCATACGACGGTAAGGCGACGTCAGGAAGGCTTCCGCCACCCACTTCCCCGGTCAGCCTGACGACGGAGACCGAGACGAGGGCCGAGTGCTTCCGCGCGGCGACTGCAATCCGTGAAGCTCTACGCTTCAGGCTGGCCTCATCCTCATGGATCATCTCAAGCGTCGGTATCTGGCTGCGCCTCTCCTCGTCGGCGTAAAGAAAAAGAGTTGCTTCGAGCGCAGCGAGCGTGAACTTATCCGGGCGCATGGCTCGTACGAGCGGGTTCTGCTTCAGGGCGTTGATGTACGCCGCTTTGCCAAGTATGATGCCGCCCTGAGGACCACCCAGCAGCTTGTCAGCGCTGAATGAGAGTATGTCCAATCCGCTTCGCGTAAGATCGGTAATAACCGGTTCGTCGAAGGGCCTTCCCTCCTTGAACGGATACATAAGACCGCTTCCAGCATCGTAAAAGACGGGAACACGGTGTTTCTTCCCTAGTTCTATGAGCTCCTGGATTGTGGCCTCGTGCACAAAGCCGCGTATGCGGTAGTTGCTAGTGTGTGCCTTCATGAGCAGGCCGGTATTTTCATTGAGGGCACGCTCGAAATCCTCCACGAAGGTGCGGTTTGTGGTTCCGACCTCTTTCAGTATCGCTCCACTCTTTCTCATCACGTCCGGTATTCGGAATGAACCGCCGATCTCGATCAGTTCGCCCCTTCCGATCACGACTTCCTTGCCCTGGGCGAACGTATCCAGTACCAGGAGCACGGCGGCCGCGTTATTATTCACGACGAGCGAAGCCTCGCATCCGGTAAGCCTCCGCAGGATAGAAGAGCAGTGCTCGTATCGGTCGCCTCGTTTTCCTCTCGTAAGGTCGTACTCCAGGTTGGAATAGTTAGAAGCGATATTTATGAGTGCGTCGATGACCGGTTTTGCAAGGATCGATCTTCCCAGGTTTGTATGAATGACCACGCCCGTACCGTTGATGACCCTGCGCAGGCCGGGCCTTGAAAGCTCAGTTGCGCGACGGGCCGCTTCCTCGATGATATGTTCTATTGCCGGCACTGCTGCAAGCTTCTTCTCCTTGATGTTCAGCCGGAGGTCGTCAAGCGTAGCCCGCAGCGCGTTCTTTGCAGTCTCCTGGGGGTGGAGTCGCAGGAGCTCACGCCATCGCTCGTGTTTCATCACTTCATCGACTTTGGGAATTTTTCTGAGCAGGCTTTGCATTTTCCCTTGACTCGCGTCGTCCTTCCAGCGCCCCCGGACGGGGCGGGGTAACCCTTCTGCCAGAGCCTCTCTATGACGAGCTATTCTTGATTTGTTCAGCTATTTGTACCACACTAATGAGGCGCGATCAACTGAATGCGCCTTACCTCACGCAGCCGGCCATTGCCCGGTCCGCCGGTCGCGCGTTCGTCTTGATGCAGAGTGCGATTTGTGGTAAACTGCTCGTCTTGATCAAGAAACCAGTGCCTCCTTCGCACCTTTCTTCATCAAAATCTTCTTCCCAGAGGACATCATATGCAGATCACGAAACAAAAGTCGGTCACCGTAGAATATACGCTGACAAATGAGTCAGGCCAGGTTCTGGACACTTCGAAGGAACGCGAGCCCCTGACCTATATTCAAGGCATGGGCAATATGATCAACGGCTTTGAAACCGCCTTGGAAGGCAAACACGCGGGAGACAAGTTCTCTTTTGATGTTACTCCTGCTGACGGTTATGGAGAACGCGATACAGCACTCATCTTCTCCGTGCCGAAGGATAGATTCAAGGATACGCCGGATTTGACAATCGGTATGCGTTTCCAGGTTCAGACGCCGAATGGAGCCATGATTATGGCGGTCGACCGTATCGAAGAGGACTCCGTGGTTCTCGACGGCAATCATCCGCTGGCCGGAAACAAGCTTCACTTCGATGTGGAGGTTGTCGGCGTGCGGGATGCGACCGATCAGGAACTGACGGAGGCAGCGCACGCGTCGCACGGATGCGGTTGCTCATGCGAGGAAAGTAGTTGCGGCGGTGAGAGTAGCTGCGGTGACAGTGGCTGCGGCAGCAGCTGCCACTAATACCAATTCGTCTTCACACGTATACCTTCGTTGTCGCTGCGTCGCTCTCCTCAACGTACCCCAGGTACGCCTTCGTCGGCTCGACGCGCTGCCGCGCGGGGTACCCGGCCGAAGGCTGGGTCGCCATCTTGAATGCGAATTGGTATGAGCCATCAAGGGGCCGGTAAGAACATTGTGCAGAAGTTCCGTTTTTGTTCGTACCGGCCTTATTTTATTCACTCCACACGCCTTGCGCCCTATGCTGCAAGCCCCGACCGATGCAGCAGACCTACCGTTTCTTATCAGGAAAATCGTCCGGAGAAGAAGGCAGCGCTCCGGTGGTCAGGCTCCTCAGTTTCCTGATTACATCGTGCTCTTCACCTAATAACGGAATAAGCGATGCAATGGTACGACCGAGCGTGCCATTGCACAGATCCTGAAACTCTGCCTTTGCTTCAACGGGAAGTGCCTTGAAGCCTTCAACCACGTGGTCGACCCACGCAGGAAGGTATGCTGGATCCACTTTATCTTTCGGGTAGACATAACCTTCGAGCGCCCCTGCTTTAGCCGCGAAATCGTAGAGCATTCTGTAAGTCGCCACAGTCACCTCCCGGGAGCTTTTCGGAAGCTCCTCTCTTTATTCCAGAATAACCAATTTCCCGTACAGATTGAAAGAAGTATATTTCTTTGCCACCGTTCTGTTCCTTGTGAATACCGGCGTCACAATTTCTTGCTTTTTGCAAAATGGTGTGTAATACTGGCGGGAATTGGGGGTTTTCGCAATCGCCATAAAATGCAGGAGGAGTTCGAAATGCCGAAGGGTACGGTAAAGTGGTTTAACGAGTCGAAGGGATACGGGTTCATTCAGAAGGAGGAAGGTGGGGACATCTTCGTTCATTACACCGCGATTCAGGACAGTGGTTTCAAGACCCTTTCTGAAGGTCAACAAGTGAGCTTTGATATCGTGGACGGCCCGAAAGGCCCTGCTGCGGCAAACGTCCAGAAAGTCTAGGCCAAGGAAAACCGCCCTTTTCCGGGCGGAATTCTAGAGGGACGAAAGTCCCCGGCTGCCTCACATTAAGGCCTGCCTCTTTATACGTGTAGCTAGGTCCAAAGGATTTCTGTCCCCGAACACCAGGCAAAAGGGAAAGAGGTTGAGTTGCCCACCAAACGGCCGCTTGCAGAACTAGCTTTCTTGCTCCTTTCAAAACTCATATACCAATTCGGATTCAAGATGCACGACCCAGCCTTCGGCCGGGTGCCCCGGGCGAGCCGAGGCCTGGGCTACGCAGGCGTACCTGGGGGTACGTCGAGTAAGACCAGGCCGAAGGGCAACGAAGGTATACACTTGAAGGCAAATTGGTATACGTATTGTGACGTTCTTTTCTTCGTGTCACTTTGCTTGCGTTTACAAAGAACGGGTTATATTATATCCCGATAACGTCAGAAGTTTTGTGAAATCCATGGAAGGGCGGGGGTAAAACAGATCGTACGATAGGAGGCCTGCCGGAACACCCAACCGTGCTCACGTCGCCGCACCCGCAAGCGGGTACCCGAGGAAAAGTTCTTCCGGCAGGAACACGTGCCATCGACAGACTTTGACTCAGCCAATTGACGCAACGGGAGGTGTATATGAAAGTCGGTATAGTAAAGCATCAGATCTATCTGGAACATATCACCGATGACTTTCATCCGGAGAATCCGGAAAGACTGGTTCACATCTATAACATGCTCCGCGAGTTGGGCCAGGAGGGACTCGTCTACGTGGAGCCGCGCGCGGCGACACACGGTGAGATTGCCCTCAATCATGACCTTTCGTACATCCAGTTTGTCGCTGAAACAAAGGGCAAGATCCAAAAACGCCTTGACCCGGATACGGTTACGTCTCCCAAATCTTACGAGGCCGCTTGTATGGCTGTCGGAGGGTTCCTGGAACTCGGCGACGCCCTCTTTGCGGGCACAATAACGAACGGGTTCGCTCTTGTGAGGCCTCCCGGTCACCACGCGGAGCGTGAAAGGGCCATGGGCTTTTGCATATTCAATAACGTTGCGGTCGGCGCCCGTTATCTTGTCAAGAAGTACGGTCTCAAGAAAGTCCTGATCGTGGACTGGGACCTGCATCACGGTAACGGCACCCAGCATAGCTTCTACGGAGATTCAGGCATCCTTTACGTGTCCACGCATCAATATCCCTATTATCCGGGAACCGGTTGGTACGATGAGGTTGGATCCGGGGAAGGGAAGGGTTATACGATCAATATCCCGCTGACTCCCGGTATGGGAGATGCGGATTACGTGTATGTCTTCGAGCAGATCATAGTGCCGGTGGCGCGCACATGGAAACCGGAAGTAATCCTCGTATCAGCAGGTTTCGACATTCATCGCAACGATCCTCTCGGCGGTATGAATGTTACTGAAAGCGGTTTTACGAAGATGACAAAGATTCTGATGGACGCAGCAGAAGAGGCGTGCGGCGGAAAGATACTGTTTCTCCTTGAGGGCGGCTACGATCTTTCCGGACTTACCAACTCAGTGAAAGCTGTTGTGCTGCAGCTACGAAAGACCCCGTTTTACGTTCAAGACATCGAGTCCAGTCCAACGAATGAAGTGCGGCAGACGATACAGCAGGTAAAAAAAGCGCTCCAACCTTATTGGGGGGATTTCAAACCTTAGTTATCGCTTCCTTCAACTCCTTGCCGACTTTGAAGTAAGGTAGTTGTCTTTGCAGGCACCTCGACTACTTCGCCGTTCTT
Organism: uncultured delta proteobacterium; assembly: GCA_963825005.1. Lineage (GTDB taxonomy): Bacteria > Desulfobacterota > Syntrophorhabdia > Syntrophorhabdales > WCHB1-27 > JADGQN01. The sequence goes on from CAWGRP010000016.1 coordinate 132,972, forward strand.
TGGATTTCTACCTTTGTAAGGTTTGTACTGTCTGACCGAGAAGCTGCCGAAGCCCCGTATTTCAACGCGTTCGCCGTTCACGATGGCCTTTTTGATGCTGTCTGTTATGGTGTCAACAACAATCTTGGCTACTTTCTGGTTCATGCCGGTTTTTTCGGCGAGCTTGTTGACGATGTCTGTCTTGTTCATACCAAAGCTCCTCCACTGCTATAGGTTATCAATAACGTACTGGTAAGCGTTTCTGAAAATCTGTAGATCCGCTGCCCTCTTCCGGAAGTTGTTCGCGTGTCCAATGCGGATGCTGCGTGTAATGGACAAAAGCTTCAGGGTGAGGCATCAGCCCGAATATTCTGCCTGATGGATCGCACAAGGCTGCTATAGAATCGGCGGAGCCGTTCGGATTCCAGGGAAATTCTGCTCGTTACATTGCCATTCTCGTCAGCAGTACTGCATAACTATATGCCCGCCGTCTCTCAGTTGTTGCAGAGTCTGTCCGGTTTTCGTGACAAGCTTCCCTTCACCGTGGCGCACCGGAAGGTAGATTTTATCCATATCTTTCGTGAAGATGCAAGAGGAAAGTTGATGCACGCAGAGGTAGACCCAGCGATCCTGAAATCTGCCGGAATCGTTGAAGGTGAGCGTGACCGACTGCTCGCCGTAGTGACCTGCGACTGCCGGCAGGAGCCCCGTCTTTACCAGGAGCTGAAAGCCGTTGCAGATGCCGATGATGACTTTCCCGTCGGCCACAAAGCGGGTCAGTTGGTCGAGAAACGGGCCTTCTAATGATTGCTCGGCACTAGCGGCACGCATCTTCTGATACTTCCACTTTACTGCCTGGGCTTTTGCCGAACCGAGATCGTCCCCGTCGAGGAAACCTCCGGGAAAGTTGAGAAACTGATAATCGTGAATGCTCTTGCTGCCGTCGACGAGTGAGTTGATGTGGACGATCTCCGTGTCAAACCCGACAAGCCTGTTCGCATGAGCGGTCTCGAGTTCGCAGTTGATGCCGTTGCCTGACAGCACCAGACTTTTCGGTTTTCTCTTTTTCACGCTGCTCCGTAACTATGCAATCCGGAAAGGACAAAGTTTACACCAAAATAGGTGAAAATGACACTGGCGAAGCCGATGATCGACAGCAGCGCTATTCGTCTTCCCTTCCAGCCCCGGGCGAAGCGTGCATGCAGGAAGAGCGCGTAGAATATCCAGGTGATCAGTGACCAGGTCTCCTTCGGGTCCCAGCTCCAGTACGAGCCCCATGCGTAATGCGCCCATACTGCGCCGGTAAGGATGCCCGCGCTCAACATGGGGAATCCTACCATCGACCGAGCTGGTAGTTCAGCTCCTCCAGCTTCTCTTCAGGAGGCATAATCCCTCTTCCAGTTGAAGATCGAAAAGAGGGCCGCAAGAAAGGAGACGGCAAAGCAGGCGTATGCTATGAAACAGGTAAAGACGTGGATGTGGAGCCAGTTGCTCTGGAGCGCCGGAATGAGCGGCTGGATCTTCTTGTCGACAGACGGCGAGAAGGAGGCATATCCCATGAAGGCCATTGCGATGAGGCACGCGAACATGGTGAGTAACGGGAAGCGAAGCCTCTTTTTCATGGCGATAACGATGAGTGAGATACACCATCCGTAGAAGATGAGAGACTCATAAAAGTTCGAAAGAGGCGCATGGCCGACAGACAACCTGTATGATTCTACCCAACGGGCAACGAGACCTGCCGTATGCAGTCCGAACGTGACATAGAGCGCTACCCAGAGAAAGGCGAGTACTCTTTCCTGTTTTGTGGCGAAGTAGACAAGGTGGCCGAAAAAAAGAAAAAGATAGAGGAACGTCACGACCGCAAGTATTTTATTACTCAGGAGCATCCGAGTTTACCTTTCAGCTTTTCAAATTCTTCTCTGAAGCCTTCTTTATTCTTTAGACAGGTACCGGCGAACAGTACCCCTTGAGATATCTGTAACAGATAGATCCTTCGATGGTAAAGAAAAAAATTAACGTAAAGGCCGAAGAGGATGAGTGCGAACCCGAACCAGACGACCCAGACACCGGGATCGCGCGACACTTCCAGGCCCGTATAATATTCTTCTTTGATTTCCTGGAGCCGCACCGTGGTACCGAAGATGCTCCTTTCTCTCAGCCTGGGGACGTCCATCAAGAACCAGGCGGTTTGCGGTTGACCATTCTGTTCCACATACGCTATCTGGACACCGGGGCCGAAGTTGTGCACCGATTTTTCATACCGCATGGCCAAAAGGTGGAGTTTATCCTTCTTGTACGCACTTCCCTGGCCGAGTTCCACCCGCTCCCCGCCAACGTCAAAAATAAAGAGAGGGTTGCTTCCATAACTCGACTGGTAGATATTTACGCCTTTATAGCTCAAAGGGTCATTGACTCTTATATTTTTCTGCAAGACGACTTTGCCGTTTTCCAGCACTTCAACAGAGCTGACGTACTCCTTCGGCTCGCCCGTAGGGTAGAAGGAGACTTTGAAATCGGTGAGCTTAAGTGCAAAGCCGAGGGGCTTGCGTTCCGCTGTTTTGCCTCGTGCTGTAACCGAGTCACTAGTTTGACCTTTAGTAAGCGTGAGCGGTCCCTTGTAGCCGAAGAGGACGCCGATGAGTCCTCCGACCAGTATGATGATGATACTGAGATGCACCATGTAAACTGCGTATCGCCCCAGCGAACCCCGCTCCAGCACGCGGCTGCCTTCGTTGATTTGTATGCTTGCGTACCTCTTGAAGGTACCGGCTATCTCCTCAATCTTCTTTCCCTGCACCACGCAGTGCAGGCTCATTGCCGTGAGCGCTTTTTCATTCGGTACGTTCACCGCACCCCTGCTCTTGAGAAGCCTGCTGAACCTTGGCAGGCTGCAGAAAATCAGGTTGAGCACCAAGACAGCTATGACGGCGATGAACCAACCGCTGTGGAATACGTCATCAAGACCGAGAAACCTGATGATCGTATAGGTGCTCTCGGAATAAAAGGAGAGGTATTCCTCAGGCGCTGCCCCTTGCTTGATAAGCGTCCCGAAAATAGACGCTACTGCAACGAACGCAAGGAGAGCAATCGCCAGCGTTACAGAGGATAGAAACTCGTAGACTTGATCGAGAAAGTTGGGTGAGGGAGGGGCCTGCCCCTCCCTCCCGGCGTTACTTTTTGTGGCACTCATTACACTTGGTGGGTGCCTTTGCTCCCTTTTCAGCCTGCTCCTTGTGGCAGGTCTGACATACTTTGTGGAAGGCGTCCTGGACCTTTGGCGCGCCATTTTTCACTTCTTTGATGTCATGACACGTCGTGCAATTCTTCGGGTTGTCCGCATCTTTATGGTGGCATTTTGCGCAGGCTACTTTAACCTTATCAACATGGACCGCGTGTGAAAAGGTAACGGGTGCCATCTTTGCGCCTTCCGCCTTGATGACGACAGGTCCTTTGGGAGCCTCCGCTGCCTGCACCACTCCAGCGAGCAGAAAAGCGGCAAGCACCGCCAATGAAAGAATAGTCGACCGTAATGTAACTTTCATGCCTTACCTCCCTTTGGAAAATTTGCAATATTATCAAGAAACTGGGGGATTTAGTCAAGCACTTTGGACGATCCCCTGTGCAGCCCTGTTTCTTTGACTCAGAGCCATGCGTGTGTTAGAACTTCCTCCAGGCTCCGGAGGTGCGCGTATGATCACTGCCATTGGCAGTTTGCCTTTCGTAAACGTTGATGAGGCAATAGATCTCATATTTTCAGTGTGCCGAGAGGCCCCGTTCTGGCCCCAACTGCCGAAACGTTCCTTCCTAGAAGATATGTACGTTCAGTTCCTGGAGCAAGTGCCATCGGTAATTATTGATGAACAGCAGGAGAAGGTGTATGTCGACACGAACAGCACCGCCGGCATAGAGCGATTTTACGAGGATGTTGCAACGCAGAATCTGGAAGCGTTTCGCATATCCGAGGCTGCGGCGCCGGGGCTCTACAGGTTGGTGGAGAGACTTCCGGAGATCAATGACAACGTTCAGATCATCAAGGGACAGCTTACCGGCCCCTTTACCATCGGCCTCGGGCTCAAAGATGAGAAGGGGCGGCCCATCATCTACAACAGCGCCTACTTCGACATCATGAAAAAGGCTGTGCACATGAAGGCGGCCTGGATGATCGATTTTATCAAGAGCCGGTTTCCTGAAAAAGAGGTCATGATCTTTTTTGACGAGCCCTCGATGGTGTCGTTCGGCTCGGCGTACGTCTCAATCGCAAAATCGGATGTAATTACGCTGATGAATGAGGTGCTCACGGGTCTGGCGGTCAAGAGGGCGGTCCACTGCTGCGGCAATACCGACTGGTCAGTGCTCTTCAGTGTCGATGCGGATATAATCAACTACGATGCTTTCAATTTTTTGGAGACGATCTTCTACTTCAAAGAGGAACTGGCTGCATTCTTGAAGAAAGGCGGTATAATTGCTCCCGGCATCGTACCGTCATCGGATGCGGTTCTCTCGGCGTCTGTAGAGGATATGAAAAATATCTGGCAGAAGTTCGGCGATGCCATCGACGCCCTGGCACCCGACATCGACTGGCGGAAATGGCTTGCGACGCCGAGTTGCGGGGTCGGATCGCTCTCGATTGAGGCGGCCAGAAAGGTGTTCGAGCTGCTTGCTGGATTGGATGTGGCGATATACGCGGAAATGTAGGCTGCTTTACAGACAAGATTTCTGAAAGCGTTTTAGCATGTGAAGTCAGTGTCTGTGCTGTGTCTGTTCAGGGAAGTTTCCGAACGTGGGGGAGTAATGAAGGAGATTCGCATCCACGGCAGGGGCGGACAGGGCGTCGTCCTTGCATCTGAAATCTTTGTAAATGCGGCTGTCAAAGAAGGAAAGCATGCCGCCTCCTTCCCCTATTTCGGTTTCGAGCGCAGAGGCGCACCTGTTTTCGGTTTCGTCCGTTTCGACACTCAACCCATCAGACAGAAGGACCAGGTCTATCACCCGGACTGTCTCGTCGTCTTCGATCATACGCTTTTCAAGGCGGTCGATATCTACCAGGGGATAAGAGAGCACGGCATACTGGTGCTCAATGCCTCGGAGCCGATTCCTGACATACCGCTTGCGCCTCAGATAGAAGTCCTGGGTCTGGTCGATGCGACGCGGATCTCCGTCGAGACGGTCGGCAGCTTCATTCCGAACACCGCGATGCTCGGTGCTCTGGCGCGGGTGACCGGCTGGGTTCAGCCTCGATTCGCTGATAAAAAGCGTGCGCGAGATGCTCGACCGCAAGATACAGAAAAAGAATATCGAGATACTGGAAAGAGCATACGCTGAGGTGGTCGTGCAACAACTGAGCGCACGTGAGGTGCACCCGTGAAAACACCGCATGAAGCCCCGGTCGGCAAAGATCTCTATATCGTCAATACGGGTGAGTGGCGCTACCAAAGACCCGTTGTCCTGGATCAGAAATGCACCGGTTGCGGCATCTGTCTTATCTTCTGCCCGACTAATTCGATCAGACGGACCGATGAAGGCTACAGCATCGTGCTTGATACGTGCAAGGGCTGCGGCATTTGTGCGCACGAGTGTCACGCCCGCGCTATTTCGATGGAGATTGAGAAGCGATGAGCCCGATTAAAGTCATGGATGGCAACATGGCTGCCGCGTACGGCGCTGTTCTCTGCAGACCGACCGTGCTTGCCGCCTATCCCATCACACCGCAAACACCGCTCGTCGAATACCTTTCCGATTTTATTGCCAGCGGCCGGCTCAAGGCGGAGATGGTTGAGGTGGAGAGCGAGCATTCGGCGCTGAGCGTGCTCCACGGCGCCTGCCTCGCGGGTGGCAGGGTCTTCACCGGCACATCGTCACAGGGTCTGGCGCTCATGTACGAACCCTACATACGCACCTCGACCTTGCGCCTGCCTATCGTCATGGCGATAGCCAACCGGGAGGTGATCTCGCCGCAGAGCGTCTGGGGCGGTCAGCAGGATGCGGTAACGTTGCGCGACGCCGGCTGGATTCAGATATTCTGTGAAAATAATCAGGAAATTCTGGACAGCGTCATCATGGGCTACAGAATAGCAGAGGCCACCTCGGTGCTCTTGCCGTTGAATGTTTGCTACGACGGTTTCTATCTTTCACACATGTCGGAAGCCGTGAATGTCGCCTTCTCAGGCGCTCGTCGATCGGTTCCTGCCCCCGTTCCGGATCGAACATATCAAACTGGACCCCGCTGATCCTATGTCCGTAGACCCGCTTACACCGGGCGATCTCCTGACTGAGTACCGCTGGAAACAGGTGCAGGCCATGCAGAGGGCCAAAGAAGCGATCGACCTGGTCGATCTCGAGTTTGCGGCTTTGTTCGGCCGCCATTACGGTGGACAGGTCGATACGTACCGTACCGATGATGCGGAGTTTCTGCTGATCACCATGGGCAGCGCAACAGGAACCGCGCGTGTGGCGATAGATCAGGCGCGGGAAGAAGGCGTGCCGGCCGGACTACTGAAAATAAGGGCATTGCGACCCTTCCCGCACGAGAAAATAATCGAAGCGGCGCGGGGCAAACGGGTGATCGCAGTGATCGACCGGAATGTCTGTTTCGGTTGGGCCTCCGGAGCAGTGTTTATGGAGGTAGGCAGCGCGCTCAACAAGGCCGGCATCACGGAGGCTGCCATGCTCAATTTCATCGGCGGCTTGGGCGGCTCCGACATCACCGTGGAGCACATAGTGCGTATCATACACCGGATGGCAGAGACGTCTTGCACGCCGTCGAAAAACGTCAGCTGGCTGGGGGTCGACCGTGTCTGAGCGTGTCGTAATCATCGGCGCAAGCCATGCGCGGCGTCGCTGTTATCGAGACGCTCCGCAGGAAAGGCTTCCGAGGAAAGCTGACACTCATTACAGAGCAGAAGCTTCCTCTCTATTCCCCGACCACGCTTCCTTATCTCCTCGACGGTAACAAGGCGGAGCAGCTCGTCCTTCGACCGCACTCATTTTTCAACGATATAGAAGTTATCGAAGCGCAAGCATTGTCTGTTGACGAGCAGCGGTCCAGAGTTATTCTCACAGACGGCCGCAAGGTTAGCTACGGGAAACTGGTCGTAGCCACCGGGGCCTCACCCGTGGTCCCGTTTCCAGCGCCGCCGGATGTTCCCTTATTTACCGTGCGGAAGCTGAGCGACATAACGCAGATCGGGCACAAGTTGAAGCGCAACATGACGGTGTTGCTGGTCGGCGCGGGTTTGATAGGGCTCCACCTGGCGCAGGTATTCTTGAGTCGCGGCCAGAAGCTGCATCTGGTCGAAGTGAGTGACCAGATATTGCCGGGACTCGTTCACGCTGAACTTGCGGAAGAAATAAGGCGCCGTTTCATTGAAAAAGGCGCAATCGTCTCGCTCGGTAGTTCGATAGATCATCTGGAGGAGCATCACGCTGTGCTGGCCGACGGCAATACGACAGGTTTCGACTTTGCGGTCGCGGCAGCCGGTGTGCGGCCAAATATCGAGACCCTAAAAGAAACCAGTGTGGCTACGGCCGCCGGTATACGGGTCAATCCATGGATGGAGACAAGCGTTCCCGCCATCCTGGCGTGCGGTGACGTAGCCGAGTACCATGATTTTTTTACCGGCGCACCGCGCCTCAATCCTAACATCATGAACGCGGTCGAGCAGGGCAGGGTAGCCGCGGGCAGGCTGGTGGGAGAAGAAGAACCCCATCCGGGCGTCATCTCCTGCATGACGTGCGTCTGCCTGGAGATGACCATCTTTTCAGTGGGGCGTGTTATGCCGGATGAGAATGACCAGGTCTTTGAAGAAGCCGATGCAGGCACACACGTGTACCGCAGGCTCATCGCCAGCGAGGGGCGGCTCAAAGGAGCTGTCTTCTGTAATACGCCGGTCGATCACGGGCTTTTCTATAATCTCATAAAACAGAAGGTATCGATAGACGGCATGGAGAAAAAGATTCTGAGGGAACCCCTGCATTGGGCAAAGGTGCTTGCGAAATGAGCAAGGCGGAAGCTGAAATCTTTCACGGGATTACGTGGGACGAGAAAAAGTGCACCGGCTGCGGCGCGTGTACGCAGACCTGTGGCTGGACAGCGGGCGAGAAGCGCGCGGCCGTGACCGGTATCCGGATTGAAGATCGTCTGGCTTTTTCAGTATGCCGTCACTGCGATGAGCCCGAATGCCTGCTCGCATGCCCGGTGGGCGCCATTTCACGTCAGGATGATAAGGTGGCCTTCGATGCGGAGCGCTGCGTGCGATGCGGCACATGCGCGGCATCGTGCCCCCACGGGGGCATCCGCTTCGAAGGGGCTCTGCCCTCACGTTGTGACCTTTGTGGTGGAACACCCGCATGCGTGGCCCTCTGCCCGAACAGCGCACTGGAGTACAAAGGTGACAGGGGTTACGTTTCCACCTGGCGGGAGCAGGAGGATCTTATCTCCCCGGGCCTCTCATCCTGTCTCGGGTGCAACGTGGAGCTGGCGCTTCGCTTTGCGGTGCGTACGCTTGGCCGGAATACTATCCTGGCCATACCTCCGGGATGCATGGGCGGAGTAGGTGTGGTCGGCTTTGGTATGACGACCGGCGCGAAGATACCTGTCTTCTTCCCGCTTCTCGACAATATTGCTTCCATGCTCACGGGTATTAAAAGGGAATATGATCACAAGGGGGTTGACGTGCACGCGGTTGCTTTCGCGGGAGACGGCGGCACTGCCGACGTCGGCTTCCAGTGTTTGTCCGCCGCAGCTGAGCGGGGCGAGAATATCATCTATATCTGTTACGACAATGAAGGCTACATGAATACGGGTTTCCAGAGAAGCGGCACAACGCCATACGGAGCATGGACCAGTACGACTCCTGTGGGGAAGAAGGGAACCGGTAAAAAAGAGGCAAGTAAGAACCTTCCGCTCATTATGGCCGCTCACGAGATCCCTTACGTTGCCACGGCCTGTATGTCCTACCCGCACGATTTTGAGCGAAAACTTCGGAAAGCTATGGCCGTCAAAGACGGGCTCGTCTACATCCATCTTTTCACCCCCTGCCCCACGGGCTGGAGGTTTCCGGGGGACATGAGTATAGAAGTCGGGAGGCTGGCGGTAGAGACAGGTTTTTTTCCGCTCTGGGAAATGGAGAGGGATGTTTATCGGATGACCGTTGAAGTAAAGGAGCCCAAGCCTCTCGAACAGTATCTCAACAAAATGGGGAAGTACGGCCATCTGACAAGAAAGCAGACCGATGAGATACGAAGAGTAATGGAGAAAAGGCGGAGTGTACTGAACGCTTTGATCAACCGGTAAGAGAGTCCGGTTGCGCCGCTGGGGCGTCCTATAGAAGGAGACGCATGTGACGGGGGAGCAGTATGCGGAGGGAATCTGAAGACCTTTGATTCTCCCTGGGTGAGGGATAACATTGGTCGTTACAGAGATGAGCTGGAAAAGCTCCTCAAAGTCTCTGTTGCCAAAAAGTACGGGATCGGTGAGCCGGTGTACATCCAGGGCGAACGCACCCGTACTTTTCACTTCCTCCGGAGAGGGCGGGTGAAGATCAGTATATTCAGGGATGACGGTACCGAGAAGATACTGGCCATACAGGAAGACGACACCTTTTTCGGTGAGAGCGCGGCTTTCGATGACCAGCCATACTTCGCCACGGCAACGGTCCTGGAGCCCTCGGAGATCTTTCACATAGACAGGGACAGACTCCTTTCGGTGATTCCTCAAGATCCGAAGGTTGCGATGATGCTTATCTGCGCGCTTATCCGTAAGATGAGGCTCCTCGCATTCCAGATCGAGGACTTTTCCTTTCTCGATGCGCAAAAGAGGGTAGTGCACATCCTGCTGGCATTAGCATATGAGCTGGGTGTCGAGAAGGAAGACGGTCTCAACATTCAGAAGAGGATCACCCACAACGACATCGCCCATCTCACGGGACTCTCCCGCGTCAGCGTGACCAACGTATTGAACTACCTTGAGAGATTGAAAGTCATAAAGAAGAAAAGGTGTACCCTCATCATTCTTGACCACGAGAGGCTTAACAGCATTCTCGGTGTAAGCTCAATCGATGAAGGAGCGAAGAGCACAGAGAATTCAGATACCTATAAAAAACTATCAAGAGGGGTGCAACGATGGTGAGCAGGCGGAAACAAAAATGGTTATCGGCTCCGGTGTTACTGATGGTTCTTGCTCTCTGGATTTTCACAGGCACAACGGCCGCCATAGGAGCGGATAAGCCTGTGATGCTCAAAACGGTAAGTGCATGGGCCCAGAACAACAAAATGAATGACGCCTTATGGATGCTTCAGAAAAAGGTGAAGGAGAAATCGAAGGGAAGATTGGAGATCGTGTTTACGGGAGGTCCGGAAGCAATACCGACATTTCAGTTGGTAGAAGCGCTGAGAAACGGGGTCGTTGATATTGCCTGGAGCGCCCACACCTATAACGTGGCTCAGTTACCCATTGTGGAAGGTGCGAAATTATCGACGCTCTCGCCCTCGAAGGAAAGAGAAAAAGGGGTTGCCGACTTCTACAGGAAGGTCTATCAAAGCAAGCTGAATACCTATTATCTCGGCAAGGGAACACCGGGCTTAACCTATAGCCTTTACACAACCGTACCGGTCAAGAGCCTGGGCGACTTCAAGGGCATGCCCATCAGGGTAACGCCGGCGTATAAGGCCTTTGTCGAAGCTCTTGGCGCATCACCGGTGGCCACGGATCCGGGCGAAGTCTACTCGGCTCTGGAAAAGAATATGGTGAAAGGCTATGGCTGGCCATCCTTGGGCATCTCCGATTTCGGCTGGGATGAGGTCACCAAATTCGTGATCGATCCGGCGTTCTATCAGGTTGATGTGATCGCCCTTGTTAACATCAACGCCTGGAATAAGCTCCCGAAGGATCTCCAGGCAGTATTGAATGATTCGATGCAGGAAGTGGAGAAGGAAGCATATGATCATTTCGGAAAACTCATCAGCCAGGACCGCGAGAAGATCAAAAAGAAGGGCGTGAAAGAGGTCAAGTTCACGGGCAAAGAAGCAGAGACCTATTTGCAGACAGCCTATGACGCGGCCTGGAAAGACGTAGTGAAGAAGGACCCACAACAAGGGCCGCAGCTCCGTGACCTTTTGACGAAGTGAGCCGGGGTAGATGTCTCAGGAAAAGTTCTTCCGGCAGGGCAGATTTTGACTAAACGGAGGGAGCGGCATGATTGAAGGGAAAACGGTTCTGGATCGCGCCCTGGAGAGAATAAATCTGGTCATGGTGTGGATAGGGGCATGCATGGTCATCTTCATGATGCTCGCCATTTCTTACTCTTCGGTCATGAGATACCTCGGCAGGCCACCGGGAGCCTGGGTTGTTGAGATAAGCAGCTACCTCATGCTCTACATTACCTTCCTGGGTACAGCTTGGCTGCAGAGCCATGATGGTCATGTGGAGGTTGACCTTTTCCTTTGTAATCTCAAACCGCGGACCAGTGCGGGTTTCAGGGCCGTCACCTCTGTCGCCGGGATAGTCGTAGGCTTTGTCCTCACCTGGAAAGGAAGCATGGTAACCATCGATTATTTCCGACGGGGAGTTACCTTGATGGGAATCCTTAATACGCCGCAATTTCTGCTCATTGCGATCATTCCCATCGGCAGTTCGCTGCTTTTAGTGGCATTCGTACTGCGCATGTGGCGTATGGGCATGATCGCCCTGGGGAAGACGGAGGCCGCCCCACTCCAGGATGGATGTGACATGCCAAAAGGGGTGCTGTAGATGGAATGGTGGTGGATACTCGTTGTGCTGTTCGGCAGCCTGTTGACCCTCATGTTTACAGGGCTTCCGGTCGCCTTTTCTTTTCTTTTCGTGACCACGGGAGCCGTCTACGTCTTAATGGGAGGCATGAATGGCCTCACCCAACTCGTGGTCAGCATTTTCGATTCATTGACGAAATTCAACCTTACTGCTATTCCGTTTTTCATTTTGATGGGCGAGATACTCTATCATTCGGGCATGGTCTCAAAAGCGCTCGACGTTTTCTCCAAGTGGGTCGGTGCAATTCCCGGAAGATTGAGCATTGTGACCTTTCTCATCGGAGGACTTTTTGCCGCATTGAGCGGGGCGACCGTCGCAAGCACCGCGGTGCTGGCCTCTCTGATGGTCCCTGAAATGATGAAACGTCATTACAGCAAAGAGATGACTCTCGGACCGATCATGGCTTCCGGCGCCCTGGATATGATCATTCCCCCGAGCGCTCTGACCGTCTTACTCGGCAGCCTGGCCGAAGTCTCGATCGGCCGACTGCTGATTAATGCGATCCTGCCGGGATATATTCTGCTTGGAATCTACATCGCGTTTGTGGTGATCCGCTGCTCGCTCAATCCTTCCCTGGCTCCAAAATATGAGTTTGAGTCTACGAGCCTGAAAGAAAAGATCGTTACCGGACTGCGCGATCTTTTTCCGCTCTGCATTGTCCTGTTCGTTGCTCTCGGGCTGATGATGCTCGGCATGGCAACGCCCACCGAGGCATCTGCCCTGGCATGCGTGGTCGCTTTTATTCTGGCCGCCGTTTATGGGAAACTGACCGGAAAGATAGTCCGCGAATCTATTCTCAGCTCCCTCAAGGTAACGGTCATGATCCTGACAATCATTGCAGCATCGGCTGCATTCAGCCAGGTTCTTGCCTTCTCCGGGGCAAGCCGGGCCATGCTTCAGCTTGTCCTTGGCTCTGCGTTAAGCCCCACATGGATAGTGGTTATCATGCTCGTGATCGTTATCATTCTCGGGTGTTTCATCGAGCAGGTATCGATCATGATGATTACGCTGCCGTTCTACATGCCCATTGTCAAGGCGCTCAGTCTCGATCCTGTGTGGGTCTGCATCCTGATTCTTCTGGCTCTTGCGGTCGGTCAGCTCAGCCCGCCTTTTGGATTGGCCCTTTTCGTAATGAAGGCAACGAGCCCTCCTGAGATTACAATGAGGGATATCTTCAAGGCGGCTGTGCCTTACTGCCTGCTCGATCTGGTGGGCATCGGCCTGGTTCTTTCGTTCCCGATTCTGGCGACCTGGTTCTGACCGGCGTCGAGGTACTGGCCGGATGGCCGAACGGGAGAAGTGACGGCTAGCCGGGGCAATAATTGACTTTTGTGGGAGAGGCTTGAGCATGGACCCGATTGATATCCACGGTAAATTTCCGCATCTTTTTTCCAAAGGAAAAATCGGGCAGTATGAAACGAGCAACCGGGTGAAATGGGCTGCCTGCTGCGTCTCCAACTTCAACAACAAGGATGGATCTTACAGTGAGAGGGAGTATGCTCGTGACCGCGTAATCGGGAATATGGGATGCGGCATCATGACCAACCAGGGAGCCTATCCGGATAAAACAGGGCTCGGCAAGGCCTATTGGAGCCAGATCTGCCTTAATGATGACCGTTACATACCCGGAATCCGGAAAGTGGCCGACATTTTTCACGGATCAGGCGCGGTCGCTATTCAGCAGATCCTGCACGCGGGCCGCTACGGCGGCATCGACCTCGGGTACTGCCTTCAACCCTCTCCCGTGGCCCAGACGTTAAAACATTTCCGCCCGCCGCGGGAGATCACCGTCGATCAGATCTATGAGGCTATAGACGATCACGTTCAGGCCGCAGTGCGGGCAAAAAAGGCCGGCTTCGAAGGCGTGGAGATTACAAGTTTCATGGGTTACCTGCTCGCCTGTTTCCTCTCGCCTTTCATCAACCGCAGAACCGACCAATTCGGCGGCTCCGTTGAAAACAGATCCCGATTCATGGCTGAGACCATCAAGGCCGTCAAGCGTGCATGCGGTTCCGATTTCCTCCTCTGCATCCGGCTCAACGGCAAAGAGCTGATGGATGAGTATGGCGGTAACACCGACGAAGAATGCGTGCAGATCATGGAGATTGCCCAGGACGCGGGCGTCGATATGATCAGCATGGTGATCGGCTGGCATGAATCGAGAAACGGCGCGCTGGGAAGGGATGTGGCCCACGATCAATGGCTGCCGGTCGCAGAACGCGTGAAGGAGCGAATCAAAGTCCCCATTGCTTTCGGACCGAGGCTGGCCGATCCGAGGATAGCGGAGAAGGCGATCGCGGACGGGCTCATCGATTTCTGGGAGATATGCCGTCCCGGACTCGCCGATCCGAATATCATCCGCAAAACAGCTGAAAACCGCATTGAAGAGATCAAGCCCTGCATCGGCGACTTGACGTGCCTTGCACGGCTTTTTGCGAACCTGCCGTATATCTGCACGGTCAACCCGGTGCTCGGTCATGAAGTGGAACCCGAGTACCGCATCGTGCCGGCGATCAGGCATAAAAAGGTTATCGTTGCGGGCGGCGGTATCGCCGGTATGGAGTGCGCGATGGTAGCCGCGCAGCGGGGCCACGACGTGACAATTTATGAAAAGAACAGCCGCCTCGGCGGGCAGGTGCTTTCTGCGGCGCGCGAAGTAAAGGGCGGGGATAATCTTCTTTCCCTCATCGCTTACTACGAAAACCAGGTGAGGATACATGGCGTCAAGGTGAATGTCTCCACGCCCATGACGCGGCAGGCCTGCGCATCGGAAACTCCTGATGTCGTTGTCGTTGCGACAGGGACAAGTATCGAGCGGCCGTCCATCCCCGGCATCGAGAAATCGCTGGTCCGGATGGCGTATGAGGTTCTTCAGTCCAACCCACGCGTATCGGGAAAGAAGGTCGTGGTGATAGAGGGCGGGAAAGTGGGCCTCATCGTTGCGGAGCATTTTGCATCGCAGGGAAATCAGACTATCATCGTTACCTCCGACAGACGGGTGGACACGGATGTGAGCGCGACGTTCAGGTGGCGTCATGCCGCGTGGGTAAAGGAGTTTGATATTAACGTGATGACGCAATCTGTGGTAACGGTGGTGGATGATCAGCAGGTATCTGTCAAGGACGATACCGGTCGGATCCACCTCTTACCTGCGGATATAGTGATCATTGCAGGTCCGAGAAGATCGGCGCAGGGACTTTACACAGAGCTCGAGTACATGACGGATGAGATCTTCATGATTGGCGACTGCATCACGCCACGCTCCATGACGAGCGCGATACATGAAGGATACAGGCTCGGTGTGCGCCTGTGAACGATGCGCGGACGCTCTATTACCTGGTAGCCAACACAAACGGGTTTGAGGAACCGGTCAGGCTCGGCGAGGCAGAAGAGCTGGAGCGTCTCCTCGGCAAACTGGAGCAGGCGGAGATTACATCAGAAACCGCAATTGAGCCATGGAAGCGGATGCGTCACTATCTCGTTTCCAAAGAGGAATGGGAACGGGATTACTGCCCGTTCATACCGGTCGATCTTTCCTGAAGCAAAGAAGAACGATGAAGGAGGAGACATGTCTGAGAGACTGAATGCCCACTATGTAGATCATATCAGTATTGCAGTGAAGGATTTGAAAGCGGCTGAGAACGACTTTAAACAGGCATTCGGGTGGGAGCCGGACGGCCGATACACGGACGAGGGCGAACGTATCAGGGTAGTCTATTTCAAGGTAGGGCCGACCGCGGTTGAACTGATGGAGGATCTGGACGGCACAGGCGAAGTCGCGAAATGGATCGAGAAGCATGGAGAAAGCGTCATGGTCGTTTCGTTCAAGGTGGATAATACCGAAGAGGGGCTGGGACTGCTTAAGAGGAACGGCGCGCGACTGCTCGATGACAAGCCTCGCTTTGCCACTGAAATCAACCGCTACTTCGCCTTTCTCCATCCTAAAGTCTCCCACGGAGTGCTGATGGAGGTTATCGACGGCAAGTACTGAAAGCCGGCCCGCAACGTTGTTAGTTCTTTTTCCTTAGCCTGTTTTCCGGCACCGGCGCCTCGGACGGATAGCCAGGATTGGCTACTGTCCACCAGCCGGGCTCTCTTTTCGTGGTGAACTCGATACGCGTCACGAACTTGCTGCTCTTGTACGCGAGGTCATAGGGAGAGACAACGCGCAGAGGCGCTCCGTGATCGTGAAGAAGCGGCTTGTTGTCAAGCGACAGGGCGAGCAAACATTCCTTTTTGGGATCCAGTAGCTCTTCGATTGAAAAGGACTCGATATAATGATCGATCCCGCCGGCAGGAGAGCCTGTCGTCCCGAGTGAATGAAAGACGACATATTTTGCTTCGGGTTTTACTTTGATCTTGTTCATCACTTCCTTGAAACGAAAACCGCCCCAGCGAACATCTTTCACAGACCAGCCCTCCACGCAGTGAAAATCGGAAGACTGGTACGTCTGTGGCAAGGCTTTAAGCTCGCCATAGGAGAGCTTGAGCGGTTTTTCAACCAGTCCATCGATTGTCAGGTAGTAAGGCTCTTCGCTCTTTTTCTCAGTCCAGCGGACCGAACCGGTTTTAGGATTGAAACGAAAAGTATCGTTCTCTACAGTTCTGACCTGCAACCTTTCCACGAAATAAGACCAGGCCCACGACGGCACTGAGACAGCGAGAGCAGCCCATCCCGTCACCCTCAGAAACACCCTCCGACCAAGTCGTCCGGTCAAACCTTCATTCATGTTATTGTCTCTGCGGCTCTGTTTGCCAGTCAGATTTTTGGTCTACGCCTGACCCTTGACCTATGCCCCGTGACCCTATCTTTTACGGCGCCACGTTATACCCTGCCGCCTCTACCGCGGCCTCGAGGTCTTCCTTCTTTACCACAGAGTCATCATAGGTGACGCTGGCGCTGCCGACCTTCACATCGACTGCCGATATGCCCGGAAGAGTCTCGAAGGCCTTCGTTACACGCATCACGCAATGCTGACAACTCATACCTTGAATCTTGATCGTTGCTTCAGCCATGGTCTTCCCCCGAAGAAAGGCCAGTGATCAGTGACCAGTAACCAGTCATCAGTGATCAGTCATCAGCCATCAGTAACCAGTGACTAGTGATCAGTGACTGCCAAATGACACGCACCGGCCTCACGTATTTACTTAAATATAGGATCGGCGTACGTTTCGCGCAAGGGAACCGAGAGGGCGCCTGGTGTACGACTCCGGCTAAAATAGATCGACTCTTGGGTCGCTGGCCCGGCCGGGGACTGGCCACTCTATATCCGCTGCATTTACAGGCGATTACAGAAAAAGGTAGAATAGCAGGAGAAGGAGAGGAAGTATGAACGTGATTGCAGCAGTTCTCTGCCTCATTGCCGGTTTTGTTATCGGCCTGGGTGCAGCTTTTTTGTTGCGTATAGTGCAGACGAGAACAGGCCGTGAGCTGGCCGGTGAGCTTTTTCGAGAAAGCGAGGCGCAGCGCAAAGCGAACGTCGACGCCGTGGTCGAAAATGTGAAGGCTGCCTTTGGAAGCCTTTCTCTGGATGCGCTTGCCAAATCAACCGAGGAGTTCCTCAAACTGGCTCACCAGAAACTGGAATCGGAACGCGAGGTTGGAGCCAGGGAGCTTGACGCGAAGAAGGGGCTTATCGACCAGCAACTCCAGAGGATGACTACCGAACTGGAGGGTGTATCCAGGCTTATGACCAGCCTGGAGAAGGACAGGGTCGAGAAATTCGGAGAGCTGAGCAAGCATCTGAGGCTTGCCGGCGAACACACGGCCACGCTCGCACAAACGACAGCCATGCTGAGAGAGGCTCTTGCCAGTACCAAAGCCAGGGGGCAGTGGGGCGAGCGCATGGCTGAGGATATTCTCAGATTGGCGGGTTTCGTTGAGAGCGTTAATTACGTGAGACAAAGAGCTATAGAGGGTGTGGGATCGAGGCCGGACTTCACCTTTCTCCTTCCGAAGGAGCTGAGACTGAACATGGACGTAAAGTTCCCCCTCGATAACTACGTGAGATTCCTGGAAGCAGGATCGGATTTGGAAAAGACAAAATTTCGGGGCGATTTTCTGAAAGACGTAAGGGCCAAGATGAAAGAGGTTACGACCCGGGATTATATAAATCCTGAGCAGAACACTATCGACTATGTGCTTCTCTTTATCCCTAACGAGCAGATTTATGCCTTTATTCATGAACACGACGGGCTGATTCTTGACGAATGCCTCCGGAACAAAGTGCTCTTCGTGTCGCCATTGACGCTCTTTGCGGTACTCGCGATCATCCGTAAGGCGGTGGATTCTTTCGCCCTGGAACAGACGTCCAATGAAATACTTTCTCTGCTCGGAAGCTTCAAAAAGCAGTGGGATGAGTTCCTGAAAAAATTCGAAGTGCTGGGAAAACGGATTGAAGATGCGCAGAAAGAATATGAGGCGTTGACGACCACACGAAGACGGCAGCTTGAAAAGCCACTCAACAGGATAGAGGAGCTCAGAACTCAGCGTGGACTTCCCCCTGCAGCACGGGCCGGAGGATGAATGCGCGAGGTAGGATGTTGGGCTAAGCCCTTGAAAAGCCGCGTAAAATGGGCGAAAAGCGGCTTGACAAAACTAACGTATATCGTTAAGTTATTATAGGTGTAAGAGTATCTCGGGGAAAGAGCGACCGTCCGGGTACGGATCACCGGTGATGTTATGGAAGTATTGAACGAAAGAGAAAGCAAAGTACTGGAGTTGATCTTGACCTCGTATATTGCCTCGGCGGAACCTGTTGGTTCGAGGACGCTGTCGAAGCTTCTGGGTCATCGGTGGAGTTCGGCCACCATCAGGAACGTCATGTCCGACCTCGAAGAGCAGGGTTTTCTCTTCAAGCCGCATGTGGTCGCGGGAAGGATCCCGACCGGCAAGGCTTTCCGTTATTATGTGAACAGCCTGCTCAAGCCTCGGGGCCTCGGAGAGAACGAACTGCTGGTTCTCGACACCCTCTTCAAACACCGGTACGCTTACAGTGAGCAGGTGATGGAGGATGCGTCGAGAGCGCTTGCCAGTCTCGGTCAGTACGCGGGTATCGTCGTTGAACCAAGAGTCGATACGATGTTCTTTAAAGAGATAGAGTTCGTGAAACTTTCCGGTCAGACGGTACTCATTCTTTTTGTGACGTCGTCCGGGATAGTTCATTCAAGGATGGTAACTACCGAGGAAAACCTGAGCCAGGATCTTTTGCTTGGCATGAGGCACTATATGAATGAGCGGTGCGAAGGCATGCCTTTCTACGCGCTCAAGCAAGAGATCTGGGAGGATATGCGACGCGATAAGGAGGCCTTCACCGCGTTAATGCGTAAAGTGCTCGATGTTCTTGATACGATTGTCGAGCAGGAAGACCGCAGGGAGGTCTATATAGAAGGCACCTCCACTATTATCGGCGTGCCGGAGTTTTCGGATATCAGGCGTTTAAGGGAACTGTTCGAAGCTTTCGAGAAGAAGGAAAAACTGCTCGTGCTTCTTGACCGCAGCCTTGAGGACGAGAAGATACGGGTGATCATAGGCACGGAAACGGGTGTCGAGGAGATGCGAGATGTGAGCATAATCACATCCATCTACCGTATAGGCCCGAGGAACCGGGGCGTGCTGGGTGTGATGGGCCCGGTGAGAATGGACTATTCCAGGATAATCCCTATCGTTGATCAAACCGCAAAAATGGTGACAGAGCTTTTGAGGGTAATGTGAGGAAGCATGCAGAATGACGGAAACGATAACAAGGTAGAAGTGGAAGGTCAGGCGCCTGAGGAAAAGGTTTCCGAGGCGCATGAAGAACACAAGAAGAAAAAGAAAAAAGAAGAAATCATAGACGAGCTGAAACAGAAGTTGGAGGAGAAGGAGAAGGAGCTGAAAGAGGCGAGAGAACGGATACTCTATTTTCAGGCCGACTTCGAAAATTTCAAAAAGTTAAAAGCCAAAGAGAAGCAGGAAGCCTTGAGGTTCGGCAACGAAACCCTGGTAAAAGAATTGCTGCCGGTGATCGATAATCTTGAAAGAGCGATTCAGCACGGGTGCAAGACAGAGGATTCGAAGACCATTGTGCAGGGAGTGGAACTGACCTTGAATAGTTTTCTCAAGGTGCTGGAGAAGTTCGGTGTGACCAGGGTAGACGCTGTCGAAAGAGAGTTTGATCCCAATCTTCACGAAGCGATTGCTCAGGAACCGCGCGAAGATAAGGCCCCGGGAACAGTTGTCACAGAGCTCCAGAAGGGCTATATCATGGATGGAAGGTTGCTGAGGCCAGCCATGGTCACAGTGGCAAAAACCCCCGGTGAACAATAAAACGGAACAATAAGACTGAAGAATAAGACGTCGCAACTATGAGGAAGGATTATTACGAGATACTTGGTGTGCTGCGGACTGCCACCGATGAAGAGCTCAAAAAAGCGTATCGAAAGCTTGCCCTGACGTACCATCCTGACCGGAATCCCGGCAACAAGGGCTCCGAAGAAAAATTCAAAGAGATAAATGAAGCCTACGCTGTGCTGGGTGACTCGGAAAAGCGTTCGAGTTACGACCGGTTCGGGACCGCTGAACCCGGCGCCGGTGTCGACTTCGGATTCAGCGGAAATTTTAATGATATTTTTGGTGACCTCTTCGGCGATTTTTTTGGGGGGACACAGCGCAGGCGGCAAAAGAAGGGCGACGACCTCAGATATAACCTTGACATCGAGTTCGAAGAGGCGATCTTTGGAACCGAGAAAGAGCTTGAGATACCAAAAGATGAGCGTTGTCCTCAGTGCAAGGGATCGAGGATAGAGCCGGGCTTTCAGCCGGTTGTTTGCAAGCATTGCAATGGCCGTGGCCAGCTCCGATACAGCCAGGGATTCTTTACGATCAACAAAACCTGCGAGTATTGCAACGGCGAGGGTCATATCATCAAAGACCCGTGCAAGATGTGCAAAGGACGCGGTTATGTCAGGAGTACGAAGAATATACACGTCACTATCCCTCCGGGTGTAGACACCGGGGTCCGCTTGAAGATGAGGGGAGAAGGTGCTCAGGGCCTGCATGATACAACCGCCGGCGACCTGTACATCGTTCTCAGAGTCAAAGAGCATCCGGTGTTTGAAAGGGAAGGGGATGACGTGGTGCTGCACACTGAAGTACACTTCCCGCTCCTCTGCCTTGGAGGAGAACTCACCGTGCCCACGGTAGACGGGGAAACAGCGATCAAAATTAATGCCGGGACTCAGGCTGGCAGGAGTTTCAGGCTGAGGGGGCTCGGTGCGCCCAAAGCCAATGGCTACGGCAGGGGCGATGAGGTCGTTTACGTGCACGCCAAAGTGCCTACCAAGCTTACCGAAAAACAGAAGAGCCTGCTTGAAGAGCTGTCCCGCGAATTGAACGGGGATGAAGAACCCGGGCACGCAACAAAAGGGTTCAAGGACCGATTCAAGGAGTTTTTCGACCATCGCGAGTAATTCCGCGTAGTGCCGGCTAGCCGTTTTGCGCTCTTCCTTCGTTGCCCTTCGGGCTGTTCCGCGTCAACGTACCCCAGGTACGCCTCCGCGGCCCAGAGCACTTCGGAGCTGCCTCTGCGTATTGCATCAAAATTCAGAGCCGGCATGACCGCACCAATTGTGGCGGCCACGCTCGTACCCAGCTTACGGATGTTGCCACGAAAACTCTCCCGACCATCAGCCAGATTGTGTTTTAAAGTTCAACGCGTGGCGTCATCGCACGGTTTTGTTTGACATCGGTCTGTTTTTACGGTTACAAATCTACTAACAAAGCTAAACCAGGAGGCCTCATATGAAGAAGAGATCACTGTTCTCCCTATTGTTGGTTTGTTGCTTGACCGTGGCATTCGCACCGCATTCTGACGCAGCTCCCGCTGTCATCAAGGTTGGAATAGTCGATACGTATTCGGGACCGGCCACTGCCTACACACAGGATGTTCTGGATGGATTCAAGATGGCTGTCAACGAGATCAACGCCGGTGGTGGAGTGCTCAAGAGAAAAATCGAATTCGTTACCAGGGATGACAAATTCAAACCTGACATTGCGCTCACCATGACAAAGGAATTGGTGATGCGGGAGAATGTCGATGTGATCATGGGCTCAACCAACAGTGGCGCCGCGCTCGCCATGTCAGATTTTGCAAAGAAGGAGAAGATCCCCTTCCTGGTCACCGACGCGAAGAGCGATAAGATTGTCGGGGAACAGGGGCATCGTTATGTATTCAATCTCAATGAGAACACGATGATGGTCGGGAAGGCGACCGCGCTCGCGCTCTCAAAAAAGCCATACGTCAAGTATTGGATTATGGGGGAGGATTACGAGTTCGGTCATGCGTGTGCGGACGCGATCTGGAGCAACCTTAAGGTATTGAAACCGAATGTTCAGCTCCTGGGACAGTCGTGGAGGAAGGTAGGAGAAACAGACTTAACGCCTTATCTGACAGCCGTCATGCAGGCAGGGCCCGATTGCATCATCAGCGCCTCGGGCGGCGGCGGCATTGTCAACTTCATGAAATCAGTGAAGGCTCTCGGTCTGGAAGGAAAGGTCGCTATTTATCAGCATTACGCGACCGACCAGCTTGCGCTAGCCCCTCTCGGACTCGACGCGCCCGAAGGGATCATGGGGAGCTCCTGCTACCACTTCTATTATCCCAACACGCCTGAAAACAAGACGTTCGTGGAGGCTTTCAGGAAGCTCTATAACAGGTATCCAGGCTCGACTGCACTCTACGGATATACGGCCGGCATGTTCATCGCAAAGGCTTATCAGAAAGCCGGCAAGGTTGATAAAGAGAAATTTATCGATGCGCTGGAGGGGCTCACGATTGACAGTCCGACCGGAAAACTCCAGATGCGCGCATGCGATCACCAGGTAATTCTGCCCATGTATTACGGCGTGACGAAGAAGGTCGCGGGCTACGATTTCCTGATTGGTTCAGACATGATCACGATTGCCGGCAAGGATTATCTGCCAGCCTGTGACGAAATGATGAAATTGCGGAAATGATACGTTGAGGGACAGGTGAGAATGAGAATACCGCTACGACATGATTTATGGGGAAGAGATGAAACAGTTCATCTCGACCTGCCCGAAAGCTGGAATGTCAGCGTGCTACGGATGGAAGGCGACAGCAAGAAGGTCCTCGATGAGGAAGGATACAGAAAGGCCCTTGCGCCGCTCTCTGCCGTGCTCAAAGGCGGGAAAGAGATCTGCATCCTGTTTGACGATATTTCGAGGCCGACGAGGGTCTACCGCATTACGCCTTTTCTCAGCGAGCTTTTCGAAAAATGCGGCATACGCGATGAACAGGTGAGATTTCTCTGCGCTCTCGGCACACACGCTCCACTTGATGTTGCGGCTCTCAGAAGAAAAATTGGCGAAGAGGTACTGGAACGATTTCCCGTCTATAACCATAATCCCTATGAGAACTGCGAGCATATCGGCGAGACGCGCCTTGGAACGCCGATCATGGTCAACAAGGAATTCTTAAGCTGCGACGTAAGGATCGGCATCGGCTCTTTTGTTCCGCACGGTTTTTGCGGATTGGGCGGAGGGTACAAGATCATCATGCCGGGCATTGCCCACATAGATGCGATCACGTATCATCACGGGAAGCTCTTGCCGCAGAACCTCGCCGTCTGCACCCCGCTCCGTTACCAGGACAACCCCCTTCTCGAAGAAGTCAGGGAGTTTGGCCGCACGGCCCGCCTCGATACAAAAATAGACTTCCTGGTAAACAGCGATGCGGAGGCTGTCGATATCTCCGTGGGCACTCCTGATGAATCGTATTCCCGATTCGCGGAGCGAGCGGTTGCCCACTACGCAACCCCTGTCCCGCGCAAAGCAGACATTCTCTTTGTCAATACGTACGCGAAAGGAAACGAGGCGACGATCGGGCTTTCGCAGGCTTCTGCCCTGCTTAAAGAAGAGGGCGGATTTGTGGTGCTTCTTGCTGATGTAGATCGCGGCCAGGTCGTACATTATCTGCTCGGACGATTTGGTAGTGAGATCTGGGGTAGAGTCGGCCGTGGCGAGCGCGTTAAAGAAAATAGCGTAAGAAAAATATTTGTTGTCTCGCGCCACAAAGATCTGGCGTCAACCTATTGGTTTGGAAAAAAAGAGGACGTTCACTGGTGCCGTGACGTGGCAGAGGCGGTTCGAATTCTCGATGAGGAATATAAAGGGAAAACGCCTGACGTGAGCGTAATCCCGGACGGCACCATTCAAGTGGCACGGCAGACGGCGTCCACCTGCGAGGTGATGGGATAGCACCTAGAAGTGATCACTGATTACTATTAACTTGTTTTCTTGACGAGCAGGCCGCGGAGGATGAGGCCTACCAGTACCAGCACGCAGAGAGTGACAAAGTAGTCCCCATAGCGGACGTAGAAGGTCAGTCCGTCTCTCATTGCGAACGTGCCTTTCAGTACCGTCCTCTCGAATAGACCAGTCCTTGCGGTGATCCGCCCTCTGGGATCGATGATCGCACTGATTCCTGTGTTAGCCGCTCTGAGCACGAACTTATCCGTCTCAATAGCCCTGAACGTATAAAATGCCAGATGTTGGTAAGGGGCCGACGATGAGCCGAACCAGGCGTCGTTGGTTATGTTGACGAAAACTTGAGCGCCTCTTCTCGCAGTGTCAATAGTGATGTAGGGGAATGTTCCTTCGTAACAGACAAGAAGCCCCACCTTCCCCAGTTCTGTCGCAATCGGGGCGTGTGTGCTGCCGGAAAAGAAGTCGCCAGTCGCAACGCTGATATTCTCAAGGAAAGGGAAATAGTCCCGAAGCGGCGTAAACTCGCCGAACGGGACAAGGTGACCTTTATCGTATCTCCCCATGAGCTGCCCTTCTTTTCCGAAGATGTAGGCTGAATTGTAAAATTTGCCCTGAGCGTCTCTGAAAAGTGTTCCAAAGAGCAGAGGGGCCGAGATCGTCTGTGAGAGTGCACTGATCGTTTTCCTGGAGGGATCTGTCTCAAAGACGAAAGGCATAGCTGTTTCAGGCCACAACACAAGATCGACGCCATGAGCTTCCCGTAATGTGAGTTGCGAGTAGACATCTATGGTATTACGCTTGAATGCCTCGTCCCATTTCACGTCTTGCACGATGTTGCCCTGAATGATCGCTGTCTTGAGCGTCCCTTCGGTTCGATCGTTCAGGCGCGCGTAACCGAATAACAGGCATGCGATAAGGAGCATCAGGATGAAGAGTGTATAGGGGAGAGGCGCCTGCCTCCTGCGAAGGAAGGAAAAAATAATGAGGTTTACCGCAACGATAAGGAATGAGATGAAATAGGTTCCCGTAACCGAGACAACCTGAATTATCGCAAGAAAGTTATGCTGGGAGTGGGCGAGCAATGACCAGGGGAAACCGGTCAGGAACCAGCCCCTCCAGTATTCCAGCAGCACCCAGAACAGGGGTAACCCGAGATAGAGCGGCACCCGGAAGCGCTCTTCCAGCCAGGGGCAAAGCCAGGTTATGAGACCGGTATAGAGAGCAAGGTAGAGTACCAGAAGAGCGAGAATCAATACAGCCAGCGGAGTACTGATGCCGCCATACGTGTTCATGGCGACCACGACCCAGTAGACCAGCCCTGTATATGTTGCTGTGCCTGCAATAAAGCCGGTGATAAAATTGGCGCGATGATTCCCATTCTCGAGTGAAAAAAGGAGAGGTACAAGCGCGACGTAGGCAAGAGGGAACAATGAGATGGGAGGCTGCGAGAGTATAAGGAGGGCCGCCGAGGCGAGCGGCAGGCTAAGTCGTGAGCTCTTTAAAAAGTTTGTGGTTGCGGACATAGGTGAGCAACTTCTTCTCTCGATATCTCATCCGCCGGGCTTCTCGCTCCCCCTTTTCATGATCGAATCCCTGAACATGAACCAGTCCGTGGATGATGAGAGAAAAAATCCGTTCATAAAACGACACGCCCGAAGTTTGCGACTCCTCACGTGCCCGTTCAAGTGAGATTACCAGATCACCTGCCACTTCGCAAGGGAAACCATCCAGATAGGAAAAAGAGATGACGTTCGTCGGACGGTCTCTGTCGAAGTAGGTTTTATTGACCTTCCGAATTCCTCTGTTGTTCGTGAAGAGAATGCTGAAGTCTCTCTGCCCCAGGCCCGAATACGATAACAGTCCTTCGGTTACGTGTTGCACCTTCTGTAGATCCAGGAGAAAGAGCTTTTGGGAATTTTTTATCAGGACCGCCATCCTGCGTCCTCTATGGGTAGTTAATCGGTGGTTTTAGATGCGGCGGTCTCTCTTCTCTCGTAGGCCCTGATGATCTTTTGCACCAACGGATGGCGCACAACATCTTTCTCGGTGAAGTAGAGGAACTTGATCCCCTTTACACCCTTGAGAACGCGTTGTACTTCCACCAGTCCTGATGAACGCTTGTCGGGTAAGTCTATCTGCGTGATGTCCCCTGTCACCACGCACTTGGAAGAATAGCCAAGGCGCGTCAGGAACATCTTCATCTGCTCGGATGCGCTGTTCTGGGCCTCGTCCAGGATAACGAAGGCATCGTTGAGTGTTCTGCCGCGCATGAACGCAAGAGGAGCTATTTCAAGCACGCCTTTTTCCATCAGCCTCGCTGCCTTTTCCATGTCGAGCATGTCGTAAAGCGCATCGTGCAGAGGCCTGAGGTAAGGATTTACTTTCTCGTACATTGTCCCGGGGAGAAACCCGAGCTTCTCGCCTGCTTCGATCGCGGGTCTTGCCAGTATGATCCGTGAAACCTCTTTCTTGTAATAAGCGGAAAGGGCCATGGCCATGGCCAGATAGGTCTTGCCTGTCCCCGCGGGACCAATGCCGATGACTATGTCATGCTTCTTTATGGCGTCTACGTATGAGATCTGGTTCTTCGTCTTCGGCACAACCACCTTACGCATTGGCGGGATAAATATCTGGTCTTTGTAAAGGTCATCCGCCCCTTTTTGCGTGTGCGTAATATACCTCACCGCCTGGTCGATATCGGAAGGCTTGATGACAAAACCTTTCTTGACTATGGTTGCGAGCTCGTTGATTACCTTCCCGGTATTTTCAACTTGCTGTTTATCTCCGATAAGGGTGAGGTGGGTGCCGCGAATACTCGCCTTCACATTGAAGTATTTTCGCAGGTGGCGGATATTCTCTTCTCTGGGGCCGAACAGGTTGCGTGCGACGTGGGTATCATCAAACGAAAGTCTCAGGACATCTTCATCGGAATAGTTCTCCAAATACTTTTCGCACCTCCTGTCTTATACTATCTTCAGCATACTATAGCACAAAAATCGGGGTCGATAAAGCGTGGGGCGAGCTCTTGACGGGGGTAGGAACGGGGAAGGCAGAGGCCTAATAGTCTCAGCCCTTTGGGCTATAAAGGTGCGTTCGGCAGCGGACGATAACGACCCAGGCCCTCAAGCAAGGATGCAGAGAAGAAACCTGGGCCGTGGAGAGACAGGCTATGTGTTCCGCCGGTCTACACAGAGACGCGATAAAGCCCCTCCTGATTGCAGTTGCGCTGGTCGGGCTTTTTTATCTTTGCCCCTTTGCTCAGGCAACGTCCATTGAAACGAACTACCCTGCTGCGTTGTCCTCACTTGTTGCAAAGCCTCATGCAGATTCTGCAGAGTACGGCAGGGCGATGAATGTACTCGCATCGCTCCTGAGAGAAAAATTCGGATTACCGGTTTCGCAGCCGAAGCTTCTCCTTTATTCAGGCCGCGAAGCGTTTGAGGCCAACCTTGTCCACGTTGTTCGATTTGATCCCGCTTATGCTCGGGAGGTGGCGGGGTGGGCGGTGGCGGTAGGAGCGCCCGAAATGGTGCTTGCGAATGAGGAGGCACTGGAACGCATCCCGTGGTCGGAGCGGATCCGTGTACTGGCGCACGAACTGGTGCACACAGTCCAGTACGGACTGTCCGGAGGTCGTCGCAGTACATCTGACCAGTGGTTGCGCGAAGGTTTTGCCGACTGGATCGCCTACCGTACGCTGGAGTCCCTTGACATGAGGAGTCCTTCGCAGAGAAGGAGTTTCCTGCTTGCGCGCATCAAGGGCACAGCCCATCGTTCGTCCTGCGCACCTCTTTCTAACATGGTGACGCTCGAGGATTTCACAAACTCGCGGATCCGGTTCGGCGGTTCTTCAGTTTATGGAGAGTCGATGCTGGCAACGGAGTTTCTAATCCAGAGGCATGGCGTGCAATCGATCCTTCAGTATTTCAGCCTCTTCAAGCAGTCGGATGACCGTCTCAAGAACTTCCTCATTGCCTTTAATGAAGAGCTGCCCGCTTTCGAAAAAGAGTTCACAGCCTACCTGGAAGACTCTCACTGAGAAACACGAGATATAGCCATTCCCATTGCCACTTCTCTTTTCTGCTCACTGCTCACTGATAACTGATGACTGTTTCAATGCCAGGTGTGTTACCTGGGCCGTGAGGTTAAGGAGATAGGCGTCGTCGGGCTGCTTAAGGCCAGGCTTGGGGTCATGCTCCCGAGCCTTGATTACGCTCACCACCCGTTCGATAGAGCCTCCTTCGGACCGCAGCAGCTCGTACGCACGTGCCGCAAAATCTTCCGAGGCTTTGAGCGACTGTTCGAGGAATGTTCTAACGCTCTCCTTGCCCAGCAATATGTAGTGATGTCCCAGCGTAAAGATTTCGACGGGGAGGCTGAGGAGACGCTTGATGGATGCAAGGTACGCATCATAGTCGGCAAGAAATTCAACGGTGATGTTGCCCGACGGCTCCAGGCAGCCAGCCGCCTCGCCGCCTATGAGAATCTTTCTCTCCGGTATATAGTAGCTGAGATGATCCCGGGTGTGGCCGGGCGTTGCCAATACCTCGATCGTTGTCTCCTCGTCCACCTGTATCAGCTGGCCGTCATGCAGGACCATATCCACATCAAAAGGCCTGAAAGGCTGATCCATCAAGAGCGCGCTGTCTACTCCATCCAACGTCGCCACGACCGGAATGACGCTCTTCCCCAGTTCTGTCATACGTCTCTGGACACTGGGTCGGCCAATGATCTCGGCTGCCCGGGCTGAGGCGGCGATCTTGAGCCCGGGAAAGACGTGTTTCAAATGGCTGGTCGCGCCGCAATGATCCCAGTGTACGTGCGTGAGAAAGGCGTTGTGAGGCTGTCTCTCCCCCAAAAATTCCTTGATTCCTCTTTCATAGAGTCGCGCTGCGCAGGCAAAACCGGCCTCAAAAATAAGTGGCTGGCTGCATTCAAGAAGAAAGACGGGTGACCAGGCGATACCGCAAACATAAAGTCCATTGGAGACGTGACCTGTCTTATCAGAAATCATCTTAAGATACCCGTGAGAGCCATCTGAGAAGTTAATAGTAAGCAGTCAGCAGTGAGCAGTGAACTGCAAATGAGTAAAGCCTTAGATTCCTTAGTACGGCATGGGCCTTTCATGATGCTTCCCTTCCTTTTCTGCTTACTGCTTACTGATCACTGATCACTGCCCTTCTCGATGCCAAATGCGCCACCTGGGCGCGTACATTGAGAAGGTACGCCTGCTCCAGCTGCTTCACGTGAGGGTTCGTGTCGTACTGTTCAGCTTTGATACGCGCTACCACACTGTCTATGTTCCCATCTTCCGCATCGAGCAGTTCATCTACTCTTGCCTTGAATATTCTGGTATCTCTGATGGATCGGTCAAAAAAACGTTTCACCTCATCGACACCGGTTATGACGAAATGGTGTCCCTGGCAGAGAACCTCAACCGGCAGGGATGCAAGCCGTTCAAGAGAGGCGCAATACGCTTCATAGTCGACCAAAAATTCTGCGATCATCCGTCCTGTCCGGTCAAGGCAGCCGCTCGACTCGGTGGCTATCAATATCTTTCGTTCGGGTACGTAATAGCTCAGCTGGTCGCGCGTATGTCCGGGAGTCTCAAACACCTGAACGCTCGTATTGGTACCCACTTCGATTGTTTGTCCATCTTCGACAATCAGATCGACATCGAATGGCAAGAAGGGTTCATCGCTTATCTGGGAACTCTCCACTCCCGGAAGAGCGGCCACTTTCGGGATCATCCCGGCGCTCAGTTCAGCTATCAGGGCGATGGCATTGGCTCTTTTCACTATTTTGGCCGCTCTCGCCGATGCTGCTATGTGAAGGCCTTGAAAAGCGCGTCTGAGATATTCGGCGGCCCCACAATGATCCCAGTGGACGTGGGTGAGGAAGAGTATGCGGGGCTCGCCATTCATCAATGCCGAACGGATCATCTGTTCAGCAACACGCCACATGCAGGTGAACCCCGCCTCGAATAAAACGGGTTGTTCCGCCTCAAGCAGATAAACAGGAGACCATGGGATTCCGCAAACATGGAGCCCGTTGGCTACCCGTCCTGTGTCGCCGAATATCATGCTCTCTTTCCGCCATTGCCGAAGGTTTTAGTCGTTTCCTTATCGCCGCTTCGCATATATCGGACCTTTCTTTCACGCTATTATAACAAGCAAATCGATCCATTTCTACGCTGGAGTTTGCGTCGCCGAACCCTTCGAAATGCGCGTTATATCTATACCTCAAAACAGTTGACAGAAGCTATTCACAAGTAGTTAGATATTGTAAGTTTGTGAATTTTTTAATTATCTTAGCGGAGGTGGTGCATGGAAATTAAGACTATAGGGGTACTCGGCGCCGGGACGATGGGCAACGGGATCGCACAGGTGGCCGCACAGGCCGGCTTCAACGTCGTGATGAGAGATATCGAAGACAGGTTTGTCCAGAATGGCATCAAGAATATAGACAAGTTTCTCGCCAAGAGTGTAGAAAAGGGGAAGATGGCGGCAGACCAGAAGAACGCGGTTATGGGACGCATCAAGGGAACGACAAAGCTAGAAGATATGAAAGGCTGCGACTTCTTTATTGAGGCCGTTCTTGAGGTTATGGATCTGAAGAAAGAGGTATTCAAGGCGCTCGACGAGATGTGCGGGCCTGATGTTATTCTCTCGACAAATACCTCGTCCATGTCGATTACCGAGATCGCAACAGCCACGAAGAGGGCAGATAAGGTCGTCGGGATGCACTTTTTTAACCCCGTGCCACTCATGAAGCTCGTAGAGGTTGTGAGAGGCCACTTTACCAGTGACGCGACAGTCGCCACCTGTATGGATCTTGTCAAGAAATTGGGCAAGGAGGGTGTCGAAGTCAAGAAGGACGTGCCTGCGTTTATTGTAAACAGGTTGATGATACCCCACTTCATCGAGGCCATGACGCTGCTCGAAGAAGGTGTGGCCAGTAAAGAGGACATCGACAAAGCCGCAAAGCTCGGCCTCAACTATCCGATGGGACCTTTTGAGCTGATGGACTTGACCGGCCTCGATATCAACCTGAATGTGAATGAGTATCTGCGCAAGGAACTGAAGGCTGAGACCAAATGGCAATCCTCCCACACACTCAAGAACCTCGTGAAAGCGGGTCGTCTCGGCAGGAAAACAGGAGCCGGCTGGTACGAATATAAATAAGCAGGAGGCCCCGATGAGTTACGAAACGCTGCTCAGCGAGAAACAGGGCCCGGTGGCAATCTTGAAGATGAATCGGCCTCCGGTAAACCCGCTGAATATAAAGCTATATGTGGAGATGTACGAAGCGCTCTGTGAGCTCGAGAAGGATGAATCGGTGGCTGCCATTGTTATCACGGGAGCAGGAGAAAAAGCCTTCGCCGCAGGGCTGGATGTCAAAGATGTAGCGAACAAAAGCGTGGCAGAGATACTCGATTTCCAGAACACCATTCCCAAGAAATGTTTCGAAAAGCTGACCGGTATTCCAAAGCCGACCATAGCTGCTGTCTTCGGCCTGGCACTGGGCGGAGGCAGTGAAGTCGCTCTTTGCTGTGACCTGCGGATTGCATCGTCTGATGCGATCTTTGGCCTTCCCGAGATCAACCTCGGCATCATACCGGGATCCGGTGCGACGCAAAGGCTCACGAGGCTTGTCGGAACAGCAAAGGCAAAAGAGCTGATGTTTACCGGAGATACCGTCGGCGCAGATGAAGCATACCGCATTGGTCTCGTGAACAAAGTCGTGCCGCGCGAAAAGCTGATGGAAGAGGCAATGGCCCTGGCAAACAAGCTGGCAGCAAAGCCGAAGGTCGCGCTCTCCCTGATCAAGCAGTGCGTGGACAACGGCGTGAATATGGACCTCGCGTCCGGGCTCACACTCGAGCGGAACTCGTTCGTCATTGCGTACGCGTCAGACGACGGACGCGAAGGACTGAGCGCCTTTATAGAAAAAAGAAAACCAAGCTACAAGGGAACCTAACGTAGCTAACATTTAAGGAGGAACTTATGGCAAGGAATGCATGCATCATCGCTGCCGGCATGTCCAAGTGGGGCGTGCGCGAAGCGAGCATCGTGGACGTCTTCCAGGAGGCAGGAAAGGCCTGTGTTGAGGATCTCCCCGGCTTCAACAAGAACGACATAGACGGGTTGATCGTGGCCACATCCTATGCGGGAAGGTGCTCCTTCCAGGTCAACACCGCACCGGTCATGGCCGAGCGTCTCGGTCTCAAGCCGACATCGATCTGCGCGCGTGTGGACGTGCTCTGCGCCGGCGGATCGGCCGGCATGATCCTCGCGAAAGGTCTGGTCGAATCAGGCATGGCCGATTGCGTCATGGTCGCCGGCGGCGAGAAGCTCTATACGCCGCAGAAATGGGAGATATTTTACAGTGAATTAGCCTCGATCGACCACGACTGGGATGCCCCGCATGGTCTGGGTCTTCCCCCGCCCGTATTTGCGATGACGGCCTCAGCCCATTTCAAAGCTTACGGCACGAAGAAGGAAGACCTGGCAGCGGTTTCAGTTGCAAATTATGCCTATGCGAGCGACAACCCCAAGGCGCAGATGCAGCGGAAGATTACCATGGAAGAGGCGATGAGCGCGCCCGTTGTCACGATGCCGCTTACCCTCTATGATTGCTGCCCCATCACCGATGGCGCTGGCGCCGTCATCATCGCGAGCGAGGAGTTTGCGAAGCGCTTTAACCGACCGCTCGTCTATATGCGGGGCCATGCCCAGTATTCGCAGCACAGCGTTTCCACGAACTGGCCCGGCGAGCACGCGGGCGACTGGGCGCACTTGCGCGTCGCCGCATCCAAGGCGTACGAGCGCGCGCAGGTGACGGCCAAGGATATTAACGTGGCGCAGACTCATGACTGTTTTTCGATCTCCGAAATTATCGAGGCGGAAGAGCTCGGCTTCTGCAAGAAAGGTGAGGGAGGCGCGTATGCCTCATCCGGCCAGATCCTGGTAGGAGGCAAGGTTCCCATAAACACCGATGGTGGCCTTCTCGCGTGCGGCCATCCGTTCGGCGGCACCGGCTGTCGTCAGGGCGGCGAGCTCATGCGCCAGCTCCAGGGTCGTGCGATTCACCAGGTGAAGGATCCGGTGTTCGCGCTCCAGCACAACTTAAGCGGTATGAACGTCGAGCACACCATCATCATTTACGGCAAAGAGCCGGTAAAGAGATAGAGGAGGTGGCAATATGGCTGTATTAGGAATCCCCGTATTAGAAGATAAATACCCGGTGACTATGGACATGTGGCCGATCGAATGCAAAGAGTTCAATCGGGTCTGGCCGTTTTATGAGAACCTGAAACAGGGAAAGTTCACGACGACCAAGTGCAAGGGCTGCGGAAAAGTATCGTACCCCCCGAGGGTGATCTGCCCTGAGTGCTATAGCGAAGATCTGGAGTACGTCGAACTGCCCACAAAGGCGAAGGTCTTTGTCTTCTCCGAAGAGCTGAAGGGCGTGCCTCTCGGCTACGAATCTCCGCTCATCCACGCGACGATCGAATTCCCGGCCGGGAGTCCGTTCAAGACCATGGTTACCAAGATCGTGAACTGTCCTGCCGGCAAGCTGAAAGAGGGTGACGAAGTGCAGCTGGTGATTTTCCCGGTTCCGGCGCACCCTATCGACGTAAAGGGCGGTATCGCGATGAAAGAAAGGGTCTTTTTCGCGTTCGAGCCGGTCAATAAGTAGCAGCAGACAGCAAAACAGCACAAAAAAGGGAGCGGCATCGCCGCTCCCTTTTGCTATCAGCCGCCAGAAAACTAACTAAGTCAAAAATACATTCCCACGCTAATGATGTTCGCGTTTATTGATCGGTTAGGTGAGGACAGGCCGGCATTCGAATAGTGCCTGTATCTGTCTTCAATGAAGTAGTTCTTATAACGATACCCGATACTGCCCTGGAGAATAAAGAACTCATGCGCGGCCTGTTCGGCGTACTTAATCGTGCTATACGCGCCACCGGTACCCGCCGTGAAGAAGAAGCCGGAACGATCCGTGGTGAAGGGATAAACCTTTAAACCCAGGTTAACGCCGACATCAATGCCGTCGGTAGGATTCATAACGTAGGAGAGATACGGTCCAACTTGTACGAGCCATTTCTGCGATAGAGGCATTTCGTAAGAATAGGCAGCCTGAAAGAAGTTATAGTTACCCTCCTCTATTCTGCCGAGACTGTGCTGCTGGCTCCAGAGGGCGAAGCCATATCCCACCGAAAGGTTGTTCTCAGCAGCCCATACAGGCAGTGACAGGAAAAGCAATGCAACCACAATTAAAGAAAGTCGCGAGCACTTCATAGAAACCCCCCGTACGACAGTGTGAAAAGCACCCACAAAAGCCAGGTGCACAATGCACAAAGAAACCCATGCTATTTATCATAACCGGAAAATATTGTACAATCATTTCTCCATGCGTTCCTCGATGCGCCATCTCATTCCATCACTCCTCCTGCTTCTTGTTACAATCATCTCCACTCCCGGCTTCGCGAGGGAGTACACGGTGAGCAAAGTGATTGACGGGGACAGCATCGTGCTGGACACAGGAGAGCAGGTGCGCTACCTCGGCATAGACGCGCCTGAGATGGGTAAGCAGGCGGGTGGCCCCCAGTTCTACGCCAGAGAGGCTTTGGCTTTCAATAAGCAGATGGTGCTGCTGAAGAAAGTGAGGCTGGAATTTGATGAAGAAAAGCACGATGCATACGGCAGACTTCTGGCTTACGTATTTGTAAAAAATCTCTTCGTGAACGGTGAAATGGTCAAGCGCGGCTATGCAAGGGCCATGATCAAGCCGCCCAACGTCAAGTACAAGGATTTACTCGTCAAATATCAGAATGAGGCCATGTCAAAAGAGATCGGTCTCTGGCAGGAGAAGAAAACCGATACGGCCCCTTATTACGTGGGTAACAAGAGAAGCTATGTCTTTCACAGACCTGACTGCCCTTACGCGGCTAAGGTGCCTGAAAAGAACAAGATTACCTTTAAGAACCGGCTCGACGCGATAAAAATCGGCTATACACCGTGCAAGAGATGCAAACCGTGATAATGGCCCGCTGCTGTTTCCTCCGCTAGTGCACAAAATTTGCAACGTAAAGAAAAAACGATAACATGCCGATGAATCTGTTATGAGCTCCGAATACCTTGACTATTGGGGACTGGAAAAAGAACCGTTTCATCTGGCCCCGGATGACGAGATGATGTACCTCGGGGGACAGTATTACGAGTGCTTTGAGAGACTGCTCTATGCTGTAAACACTAATAAGGGCGGTGCACTGATCGTATCCGAGGAGGCCGGACTGGGTAAGACGACCCTTCTTTTGAGGTTGATCGCCGAACTCAGGGCTGAGTATGGCGACCGGCTGAGACATGTCATGATCGACCATCCGACACTCACGGTGTCTCAGATGGTGGCCAGTATACACGCCGGCTTAACCAACGCACGACCGGACGACGACAAGTTCAGAAATCTTCTGGCCATCAAGGAAACGCTGATGGAGCTGAAGAGATTCGGGGGCCGGGCAATTATCATTGTTGATGAAGGGCAGCTGCTCTGTGAACGAAAGGACGTGTTGCAGGAGTTGAGAATCTTGCTCAATCTTACTCACAGCAAAGAGTATCTTCTCACCGTAATACTGTCCGGCCAGAGGCCTCTATGGAACGCAATCAAGAACATCCCGGAATTCTGGCAGAGGCTTCCCGTCAAGTACTATTTGATTCCCCTTACCTTTGAGGAGACCAAAACGCTCATCGAGTGCAGACTTTCCAAGAGCGGCCTTGATGATAAACGGGACATCTTCACAACGGAAGCACTCGAGATCATCCACCGGTTCTCGAAGGGCTTACCCCGCACAGTCGTGGCCCTGTCCGACCTTGCGCTGCTTGTCGGTTTCTCGTATCAAGCGACAAAGATCGGCTTCAAGGAAGTCTCCAAAGCGATCAACGCCATGTCAGGCAAGGGAGACAGTCTCCCTTACGTGGCGGAAAAGGTTGCTGCTGCCCCTGAAGAGTCGGACCGTTCATTGATCCGGAACATCATACGGCGGATCAGAGGCTAGTTGACTGAGATCTAAGCATTCTTCTTTGGCTGTAACCAATCAAACCAATAGAACTAACTAAACATTGGCTATCTGGACACCATCTGAACATTGACCGTGGAACAGGCTTTATGCTAACGTTTCGGCGCGGTCAATACTTTCATCAGTTATGGAGGTCATATCGTGATCATTGATGTTCATCGTCATTTCATGCCGAAAGAGCTTTTCGAGCGTCACGGCGCATTGGGTAAGCCAACCTGGCGCTACCAGGACCCCGTTCTTGAATTTACGTTCTACCACAAGCTTTACGAGGTAGATCAACAACTCCGGGATATGGACGAGGCGGGAATTGATATCGCTGTCCTCAACCTCGCGCAATGGAGCTTGAAAGGGATCGAGACGTGCAAGTTGATCAATGACAGCATTGCGCGAGTCGTGAAAGATCATCCTGACCGGTTCATCGGCTGCGTCCATTTGCCGCTGGAAGATACGAAAGCTTCTCTGCAGGAACTGCAGCGCGGCCTGGATCTGGGCTTACGAGCCTGGGCGATCTTATCATCTTTTCTGGATATCACACTTGACGATGAGAGGATGTACCCTCTTTACGATGAGGTGTCACACCTGAAACTGCCGATAATCATGCACGCTTCTCTCCTGCCGAAGGGAGCTGAATCCGCTTTTACCATCGGACGCTCTCTCGCGCGGGCTTATGACATTTCGGCAGCAGCCCTGCGCATCATGTACAAAGTTTTCCAGAATTGGCCCGACTTAAAATTCATCCTGCCTCATATGGGGGGAGTACTGCCCATGATGAAAGGGCGCTGCATGGCTTTTTTTGAGCCGCCGCCAGAGTTCGGTTTCAAACTGACCTACCCTGAAGAAATCAGGCCTCTGCCAAAAACGTTGAATGAGCTGGAAGCTACGGGCGCGATACCCTATTTCAACAAACTATTTGACAGGCTCTATTTCGATACTGCCGGTGCCTGCGGCTGGATGCCGGCCATGCAGGCGAGTGTCAATGCCTACCTTCCTGAACAGATTATCTTTGGCACCGATTATCCTATGGAGTTTCACACGGGGAAAGATAAGAAATGGTTTATCGACAACATCAAGGCGATGGACATGCCTGCCGGCAATAAAGAATTGATCTTCAGCGGCAACTTCAAAAGGATCTTCGGGACATAAGGATAATGCGGGTGCAGGTGCACCCGCTACTTTTCACTTCGGTGCAGGCGCTGCTCCCGCCCCCTTGAGTAATTTTTTCACCATCTCGTACTCGCTCGTCATCATCTTTTTATATTCAGGTCCCGGCACATAGTCTTCGATGGCGCCGAGCTGCTCCATTGACTTTACCACTTCAGGCGCTTTGATCGCTTTTTCGAGGGGAGAGGCGAGAGTCTTCTTCACGGAATCGGGAAGTCCGACCGGGCCGTAAAAGGCAAAGAGCACTGAAGAGATGTCGTTCTTATACCCCAATTGCTTCAATGTCGGGACATTGGGAAACTCCGGGGTTTTCTTCGATATCGCGAGTGCGCGCAGCTTGCCTGCCTGAAGTTGAGGATGTATCAGGCTCAGCGAGAGCACCGACATGTCCACGTGGCCTCCCATGAGCGCGGTCATCGCCGGCGAAGCGCCCTTGTAGGGAATCATATTGATCGGCGTTCCAGTCTCGTTCATGATGACTTCGATGTTGAAATGGCCCACGCCCCCAATGCCCGTGGAACTTGCACGCACCTTCCCCGGGTTCTTCTTCATGTAGGCGATCAGTTCCTGGAAACGTTTTCCACGGAGAATCGGCATTGACAGCTGACGGTCAGCGGGGTGGAAACTGCAAGGCAGAGGGGATCGAGATCGGTCAACGGGTTGTAGGGCACATCCGAAGGGTTCATGGCGTGAGCATAATAGATATTGGAATTGGCAAAGAGCAGTGTGTACCCGTCCTTTTTGCCCTTGAGCCACAAAATCTGCTCCCACGGTCGATCCTCCGCCCGGCTTGTTATTGACGATTACCGGGCTCTTCAGCATTTTTGCAAGCTCAGTGGCGATGGCTCTGCCGGCAAGGTCGACCGTATCACCCGGCGCCATGGGAACAATGAGCTGTATCGGATGGCTTGGATACGTTTGTGCCTCAACCTGCCGGATGAGAAAAAAGATCGATGCAACAGCGACCATTGTCACGAGTAGCAAGCCGAGTCTTTTCATGAGCCCCCCTGATAATAATTGTATCTCTGAACCGAATTAGTCCTCCGGTCTGACATCAACCTTAAAAGAAATTATGCTGAAAGTCAAAAACTATCAGCTAGAATTCATTCGAATTCATTCGAAAGTCCTTTGACATCAACAGGCAACTGTGTTATTTAGGAAGATAAAATAAAGACGGAATTTTGTAGCGTCGGCAATAAAATCATGAAATAGCAAAGGAGGAACGATGGTGAACAACAGAGTAATGAAAGGAATGGTATCACTCCTTATTGGCTTTGCGTTGATTGCAGGATTGGTGACAACTTCGTCTGCCGCGGAGAAGGTCACGGTCAGGATAGTTGCCGCGTGGCCCGCAGCTGCCCAGTTCGAAACGCAGCAGTTCGTGGATGTGATCAATTCTATGCAGAAGGAGGCGGACCAGAAGTATCCTGGCCAGATATTTTTTGACTTTAAAGGGGCCGGCGAAGTCATCCCGACACAGCAGCAGGTCGAGGGCCTCCGCAGTGGCATGGTTGACATGGTGCTGACAGCAGCCAGTTACTATACCTCCATCATGCCCGAGATGGACGTCATGAGTCTGTCCACCATGATGCCCTGGGAGGAGAGACAAGCGGGAGTATATGACTATCTCGAAAAGCTTCACAACGCCAAGGCAAATGCTCATTTCCTGAGCCGTCTCGGTTCGGGTGACCTGTTTCACATCTTTCTGGCGAAACCGGTTCAGAAGATCGAGGATTTCAAGGGGATGAAGATCAGAGTCTCTCCCACGCATATTCCCTTTATGAAAGCTCTGGGAGTCGAGCCGGTCGTCACGCCGCCCGCTGAGATCTATACGGCCATGGAGCGATCAGTCGTCTCCGGTTATATTCAGCCGGTTGCTTCCATTCGGACCATGGGGCTTCTCCCCGTGACCAAATATATGGTTCGTCCGGGTTTCTACATCCCGACCGTTCTGGTCCTGGTTAACCTCGATTTCTGGAAGAAACTGCCCGATCCTCTTAAAAACTTTATGACGGAAGGCTTTAAGAAGGGAGAACACACCGTAATGGCGGCCTATGAAAAGAAGATGCAGACCGAACTGGACGCGTTCAAGAAGGCGGGCGTGGTCTTTATCCAGCTATCACCGGCGGACGCGAAGAAGTTCTCCAAAATGGCCGACGATGGGATGATGGAGACGGTCCTGAAGAAGTCTCCGGAAGAGGGTAAAAAGCTTTACGAGCTGGTCACCAAGAAATAGATTCTTGAAAGATCGTTGCCGGTCGCATGCGACAAAGAACGGGTCAAAGGGAGCTCTGAATCGGAGACCTCTTTGGCCCGTTCTCGCTGTAAATTTCCGAAACGAGGACCATACCCATGACAAAGGTACTTGACAGAGTCAATGATTTCCTGGCAGTGGTAGTCAGCATCATCCTGGTTCTGATGACCCTCACCATAGGCTATGCCATATTCGCCCGGGCCGTGCACCTGCCGGGGCCGGTCTGGATCGTGCAGTTCAATGAGTACGCCATGCTCTGGGCAACCTTCCTTGGGGCGGCGTGGCTTCTCTCCAAGAAGCGACACGTTTCCATCGAACTGATCGTTTCCCACCTCAGCCCGGGAACCCAGAAGGTTTTTCATCTGATTCACAGTCTTCTGGGGATGGGTCTTTGCGCTATTCTCTGCTGGTACGGAACAGTAACAACCATCGAAAATTTCCGGAGGAACGTGATCAACGTGCAGGCCGTCGATGTGCCCATGGCCTACATCCTTATTGTCATCCCCCTGGGATTCTTTCTGCTGTTTCTCCAGTTCATACGAGATTTTCTCGCAGCAGTGCATGCGATACGGAACCCTTTGGCGCCTGATCCGCTCGGCGTGTCACGCCCCCGGGGAAGAACATGCAGGAGGGGGACATTAACATGGAATGGTGGATGGTATTTGTTTTCATTGTCGGCGGTCTGATCGTTTTTCTTCTGGCGGGATTCCCTGTGGCTTTCTCGTTCCTTTTTATGGACATCCTCGGCATATTGGTTTTCATGGGCGTGCCCGGATTGAAGAACGTCACGCTCGGCATATTCAGCTCTTTATCCATTTTCACCGTCACGCCGGTGCCCTTATTCATCCTGATGGGGGAGTTGATGTTCCATTCGCATGTCGCTGATATCGCTCTCGATATCATGGATCGTTGGCTCGGCCGGGTGCCTGGACGGCTGGGCGTTCTGGCGGCAGCCAGCGGTACGATCTTCGCCGCAACGAGCGGCTCCACCATGGCCAATACGGCAATGCTGGGAACAATCCTCCTGCCCGAGATGAGAAAAAGGGGGTACAGCGTCTCCATGTCCGTAGGCCCCATCATCGGCTCCGGTGGTCTCGCCATGCTGATCCCGCCTTCCGCCCTGGCCGTGATTCTGGCAAGCATCTCCGGGATCTCGGTGGGCGGATTGCTCATGGCGGGGGTCATTCCGGGCGTCTTGCTGGGTGCAATCTTTGCCGCGTATATCATCCTGATGGCCACCATTGACCCTTCCTGCGCACCAAACTATGCTGTGCCTCCGATCCCCCTGCGGGAAAAGCTGATCCTTACCGCGAAGCATCTGGTTCCCGATCGGCTTTATCATCTTCGCCGTGATCGGGGTCATTATACTGGGGCTCGCCACACCCACGGAAGCCGCTGCCTCAGGAACCATAGCCACCTTCATCGTGACGCTCATCTACAGGTGCTTCAACTGGAAAGTGCTCAAAGCCGCCCTGAAGGGTTCCATAGAGATCTGGGTCATGGTCTTCATGATTATCGGCGCCTCCACCACCTTCAGCATGGTTCTCGCGTACACCGGGGCGACCAAGGGGCTCATGGACCTCATCCAGAATCTCCATGTTCATCGCATGCTTATCCTGATCGCTATGCAGGTCATCGTCGGTTTCCTGGGCTGCTTGATGGACGGTGTCTCCATCATGATGATCTGCCTGCCCGTATTTATGCCGATCTCCAACGCGCTCGGTTTCGACCCCATCTGGTTCGGGGCGCTCTTTCTCATCAACATAGAGATGGGGCAGCTCACCCCGCCTTTCGGCATGCTGCTCTTTGTGATGAAGGGGGTTGCTCCGAAGGACATCACCATGGAGCAGATCATCTGGGCCGCTGTTCCCTATATGATCTTCGATATAATTGTTATGGCCGTCATCATGGTCTGGCCACCGGTTGCGCTCTGGCTGCCGAGGCTGATCGGCCAATGATTCTTAATCTGAAAAAGAGAAAAGGAGAATAATTGTGAAACTGAATCCCACACTTATCGAGAATGTCCGCCAACCCATCTCCACGGCTGAACTGGAGCGGCGATGGGCCGCGACGAGAAAAGCCATGAAGAAACAGGGACTCGACTGTCTGATCATGCAGAATAGCAACCAGTATCTCGGCGGCTATGTCCGGTGGTTCACCGATGTACCCGCCAAAGAAGGCTACCCCGTGACAGTGATCTTTCCGGTGGATGATGAGATGACGATGATCACGAGCGGCGGGGACCCTCTGCCTCCCGGGCCTCCGGAATGGGCGGTACGCGGAGTCAAGGAAAGAATCGGCAGACCGTACTTCCGCACGCTTCAACTATACGGATACGCTGGACGGCGAAGCCGTAATCAGCCGGCTGAAAGCCCGCGGTGCGAAGAGGGTGGGGATAGTGGCCAAGGGCTCCATGTCGGCCCCTACATACGAATACATCCAGCAGAACCGTGGAAAGATGGAGCTCGTTGACGCTGCGGATCTGATCGATCCGATCAAGGCAATAAAAAGCCCTGAAGAGCTGGAGCTGATCAAGAAAGCAGCAGCCATTCAGGACGCGGCTATGGCTGCGATTCCTGCTATCTTAAGGCCCGGCAAGAAAGAGTACGAAATTTTGTCCGCTGTCACCCACCTCCTCATGGATATGGGCAGCGAAGAGCAACTGCTCATGGTCGGCTCCGCTCCTCCCGGGAAGTCAACCGGACAGAGAAACGACTTCTTTGTCAACCGCACGATCAATGCAGGCGATCAGTTTTTCCTGATGATCGAAGTGAACGGCCCCGGCGGTTTTTACGCCGAGATGGGTAGAACGTTCTGCCTCGGTGATCCGCCGAAAGAACTGGTGAAGGTATGGGAGGTAGCGAAAGAGGCGCAGCGCCGCACCGTCAAACGTCTCAAGGCAGGGAGCCAAACCTGCCGACCTGCTCAAGGCTCACAACGAATTTATGAAGAGCCAGGGATTTGGACCGGAAGGAAGGCTCTTCGGCCATGGTCAGGGTTATGATCTGGTCGAAAGACCGGCCTTGCGCGCTGATGAGCCCATGCCGCTCGCCGCAAACATGAACATCACGATTCATCCTATTGCCGTTACAGACAAAGCGTACGGCTTTTGCTGCGACAACTACATCGTTACAGAAGGCGCGGCAGTGCCGGTTCATAAGACGCCACAGGAGATTATGGTGATTTAGCGTGAAAAAATGCCCGGACGCACTATAACGATCCAGGAAGGTCTTGACAAAAACTGTTGAGGCACTACAATGAATAAGGGAGAAACGCAACGTAATACGTATCTATCGTTCTGTGCCTAAAAGCGAGTAGTGCCGAATGAAGAAAAGATGGAGCTTTGTCCATCGTCAAACATAAGAAAGGGGTCTCATATGACAGCTTCGGTTCTGGATGGCAAAAAGATATTGGCAGTAGATGATGAACCCGATGTACTGGCTGTGCTGGAAACAGAGGTTAAAGATTCCTGTCCGAGTTGCCGGTTCGATACGGCGACCACCTACGAGAAGGGGGCCGAGCTGATTAACGCAAACACGTACGACCTGGTGATTCTCGACATCATGGGCGTGCGGGGATTCGACCTTCTTGATCTCGCTGTAAAACGCAATTTTAAAGTTGGCATGCTCACCGCCCATGCCCTGAGCCCGGAAGCGCTCAAGAAGTCGCATGATCTGGGCGCACGCGCTTATCTCCCGAAGGATAAGCTGGGAGAAATCGTTCCGTTCCTGGAGGACATCCTCACGCAGGAGTACAAGACAGGTTGGAAGAGACTCATTGAAAAACTGGGAAGTTACTTTGAAGACCAGTTTGAGCCCGGGTGGAGAAGCAAGGCGGGCGTCGATTTCTGGTACTAATACTGATTTGTATTCAAGCGAAACTCAGTATAAGCTCCCGACAATGAGTAGGGCGGCGCACCACCCAGACTGTCCGCCCTTTTGCAATCAGCCTCGGGCGTGAACGGGGCGGAGCCTCGGGCTGACGCGCGGAGGCTCACGCATGATCCGAAAGCTCAAATCCGGCGAGTACCGGCTCTATTCGCGCAAGACCGACCCGAAAACCGGTAAGCGTCGTAACCTGGGTACGTTCAAGACGCTCGAGAAAGCGAAAGAGCACGAGCGCGCTGTTCAGTACTTCAAGCACAGGGGCTGAATAATACCAAGTTGCCTTCATTCATGACCCGTATTTTAACACGGGTGCCCTCTTCGTTGCCTGCGTCGGCACGACTCCGACGTACTAATAGTACGCCTCCGTCGCTATCCTCCTGGTCGCCTCGCTCTATTTTTGAATGCAACTTGGTATAAGCCCCTCCCCAACCGCAACAACGTGCAACAAGTCGTTTCCATCCTGATACGCTGCAGGTGCGCCATATCGGTGCAAGTTTCTTCTTGACAAATTAAATATTATTTAATTAACTTAGATGAAGTTCAATTACACTTAACGATTCCATTCGGGTTACACAGTCGGAAAAGCCAACGATGGATGATATAGGCGGGAAGATACGGGAGCTCAGAATCAAAAAAGCACATACCGTGAAGCAGCTTGCGGAGATGGTTTCGTGCTCGCCCTCCCTGATATCTCAGGTCGAGAGAGGCAAGGCCGACCCCTCCATTTCAACGCTCAAAAAAATAGCCGATGCCCTTAACGTCAATATTGTAGATTTTTTTTCCTTCCCCTCAAACGAAGATCAGGTGGTTACGCGAGCGCACCAGCGGGTGGAGATGCAGCTGCCAAGATGGGACGCGCGTATCCAGTCTCTGGTGCGGGCAATAGGCAAGAAAAAGATGCAGGCGTTCTACACGGTGATAAAGCCTGGAGGAGGCTCCAAGGGGCTCTATTCGCACGACGGCGAAGAATTCGGTCTTGTTCTCAAGGGAGAGATGGAGATAGTGTTGGGAGACGAAGTCCATGTGGTGAGGGAAAATGACAGTTTCTATTTTTCCTCCAGAATCCCCCACGATTGGAACAACAGGAAGAATAAGAACGCTGTGGTGGTTTGGGTAATCACGCCGCCGACGTTTTGAAAAATAGTGGTCAGCGAAGGTTCGGTGACAATGCGCGTGCGTGAGATTTATCATCTTTGGAGTGGGCACGTTTAATCTGTTCGGGTGCATTTCACGGCGGATCGCCGGTCTTGTCGTCATTCCGGCGGACGCCGGAATCCAGAGAAGGAGTTGAACGCTCCGCACAGTTATGGATTTCTA
The DNA here is from genome assembly GCA_963825005.1 of uncultured delta proteobacterium. Classification (GTDB taxonomy): domain Bacteria; phylum Desulfobacterota; class Syntrophorhabdia; order Syntrophorhabdales; family WCHB1-27; genus JADGQN01. The sequence continues at coordinate 177,708 of CAWGRP010000016.1, forward strand.
GCTGAGAGCTGACTGCTGAAAGCTACGTAAGGAGGAAACATGGCAATAGTACCCGAGGTGAAGAAACATCATGGCAAATTGAAAAACTATATAAACGGACAATGGGTCGAGCCGGGCACCGGCCAGTATTTTGAGACGACGAACCCCGCGACCGACGAGGTGATCGCAGAGGCGCCCATCGCTTCGCGCTCGGACGTTGATGCAGCGATCACTGCGGCCCACGAAGCGTTCAAGAAATGGCGCAATATGCCGTTCCGGGATCGAGCCAAGAAAGTTTTTACGTTGCGCGAGAAGGTAGTTGAGAAAACCGAGTGGCTCTCACGGATCCTCGTGCAGGACCATGGGTGCACGATCGATGAAGCGCGCGGGACCAATGCAAGGATCGTCGAGAACATCGAAGCAGCGGGCTCATCGATGTACAGCTACTACAGGGGCGAGCACGTAGAGCAGCTCGCCACCGGTATCGACTGCTATCAGATCCGCGAACCGGTGGGAGTCTTTCTCATCATTACGCCCGGCAATATCCCGACGCACGCCTGGTCCTCCTTTGTGCCGTATGCCCTCGCCTGCGGCTGCACGGTGATTGTAAAGCCGAGCCGCCAGGACCCGCTTGCCGCCGATTCGTTGATGAAGGTTACGGATGAGATCGGGCTTCCGCCGGGTGTCGTCAATCTTGTCCACATGGGCCCGGACCGCGAATTGAACAAAGTTATTCTTTCTGATCCAAGAGTGAAGGGCGTGGGCCTCATCGGCTCCACCCGCGTCGCCAAGGAACTCTTCGAACTCTGCGGACATTACGGAAAGCGCTCCTCTCTGAACGGCAACGGCAAGAATTATATCGTCGTAATGCCGGATGCGCCCGTTGGCAATGCCGTGAACTACCTTCTGCGAGGCTGCTTCGGCATGTCGGGGCAGCGCTGCCTCGGTTCCGACAACGTCGCCATCATAGGCGATGACCGGCGTTACAACGAAATCAGAGAGGCGTTTATTGCCGCGTCAAAAGCGATGAAGATGGGTTATGGCATGGATGAATCCGTGGAGCTGGGGCCGTTGACGACGCTTCAAGGAAAAGAGAAAGTGGAACTCTTTATAGACTCCGGGGTGAAGGTGGGAGCAAAACTGATTCTTGATGGACGCCTGACTAAAGTCAAAGGATACGAAAAGGGCTACTTCCTTGCTCCGACGATTTTTGAGAATGTGACCCCGGACATGAACCCGCTGGCAAAAGAGGAGGCGTTCGGACCTCTCGCCAATCTCATGCGACCTAAAGATCTCGACGAAGTGATCGGCTGGATGAATAGCACCAATTATGGCCACTCTGCGTGCATCGTGACCGAGAGCGGCAAGGCAGCCCGCAAGTTCATCCGGGAGTGCGAGGTAGGTAACGTGGGCGTCAACGCCGGTATCCCGCAGCCTTACTCCTTCTTCGGCCTCGGGTCGAAGAAGGACTCCTTCCTCGGAATGTCGAAATCGAGAATGGATTCAATAAAGCTTTTTCTGGACGAGAAGACCGTAACGTTGCGGTGGGTATAAAGCAGTGCAAGGAACAAGGGCCGGAAGCCGATTCGTAGGCAGAAGGCTACTAAACATAAGGAGGGTTCTATGAGATACATGAAGTTTCTTCTTTGCATCGGTATTTTTCTCAGCCTTCTGTTACCCGGCACATCGTTTGGGCAGACGAAATTCAGAATCGGGTGCGAACTTCCTCTCACGGGCGTTTTCGGCAAGGATGGCAATCTGGTCAAAGACGCTTACACGTTCTGGGCGGACACGATAAACGTTACAGGCGGAATGACCGTGCAAGGGAAGAAATATCCGGTGGAGCTTGTCTTCTTTGATGACAAGAGCGATAAAGCCGAAAGCGCCAAGCTGGTAGAACGCATGGCAACCGTTGAAAAGGTAAACCTTATTCTGGGTGGCTTCGGCAGCGATTCTGTCTTTGCAGCCACACCTATTTCCGAGAAGTATAAGTATCCGATGATCTCCGGTGGCGCGAGCTCCAACAAGCTTTTCGAGAGAGGATTCAAATATTATTTTTCGACACTCGGCAAGGCTACTGAAGAAGTGAGAGGATGCGTTGAAATAGCGGGTGCAGTCACACCCAAGCCGAAGACTGCTGCTATCATCGGTGCTGACGTGCTCTTCTCCGCGCTTGCCTGTGAAGGATATAAGGCATACCTGAAGAAGATGGGCATCGAAGAGGTCTATTATGAGCTCTTCCCGATCAGCCTTGACGATTACAATTCAATGATGTTCAAGGTAAAGGCGAAGAACCCGGATATGTTGCTGGTCGGCTCACACCTTAAGGTCGCACTCAGTGTTATGAAGTCGTTGAAGGAAGTGGACTTCGCACCAAAGCTGGTTGCATTCAGTTACGGCCCGACTGTTCCGGATTTCGTTAAATCTCTAGGGAAGGATTCGGAATACGTGGTGGCAGCGGCCGAATGGGCGCCCAACCTTCCGTATAAGGACGCCGTATTCGGGACTGCAAGACAACTGAACGACAACTACTTCAAGAAATTCGGCAGAAACCCTGATTATGTGGAAGTGGCATCCATCGGCGGCGCTCTCGTGCAGCAGTGGTCGATTGAGAAATTGGGACTCGTACCGCCGCTAAAGGAAGCAGACCGGGTGAAACTGATGGAGGAGCTGCACAAAGGCGACTGGAATACAGTCTACGGGCGGATCAAGTTCGGGGCAGACGGCGCCAACCTGGACCATCCTCCGATCGCAGTTCAGGTGCAGAACGGCAAGCTGACCACCGTTTTTCCTAAGGAAGCAGCTGAAAAGCCCGTGATGTACCCGGCTTTACCCTGGAAGGAGAGAAAGTAATAGATGTCGCTTTTCATCCAGGCCCTTGTTACGGGCCTCCTTATGGGGGGTGTCTACGCTGCGTATTCGAGCGGCTTCTCGCTCATATTCGGCGTTATGAATATCGTCAACATCTTCCATGGTGAACTGATCATGATCGGCGCCTTTACCACGTACTGGATGTTCACTCTCTACCACATTGACCCTTTTTTCGCGCTCCCGGTATCTATTGTGAGCGTCGGTGTCATCGGTTACATTGTGCAGAGGGTGCTCATTAACCGTGTGGTGGAGGCGCCGCCCATGATCTCCTATCTCTGTACGTTCGGCGTCCACCTGATTCTGTCCAACCTCGCCCTGCTCCTGTGGAGCGCCGACTTTCGCACTGTCACCACGTCTTACTCGGGAGTAGGCTTCGCCGTCGGCCCCATCACTATACCGATCGCACGATTCGTCACGTTTCTGATCGCGATTGCAACCACGTTCGGTCTTTATCTATTCCTTGAAAAGGCGCGTTTCGGCAAAGCCATACGGGCCGCAAGCCAGGACAAGGAGATGGCGCGACTCCTCGGAATTGACATAAAGAAAGTCTACGCTCTCACCTTTGCGCTCGGCGCCGCAATCACCGGACTGGCGGGCGGCCTTCTCTCAACCTATTTTGTTATCTATCCGCAGATGGGCCTGCCGTATACGATCATCGCCTTCTGCGTGGTTGTTCTTGGAGGCATGGGGTACATCCCCGGTGCGTTGATCGGTGGCTTGCTGCTCGGCGTCATACAGTCTCTGACAGCGACGTACCTCAACTCCGGTTTGTCGGTGGCCATCACTTTCATACTGCTTTTTATCATCCTGATCCTGAAGCCTCAGGGGATCGTCGGCAAGGGGATTGTGGAATGAGCGCGAAGCGCGTGATAGCTCCTCTTATTTTTATCGCGCTGCTCTGCGTGCCGCTCGCCCATCCTGAAGGTTACTATTATCGCACGCTCTGCATGATCTTTCTCTGGATAGGCCTTGCGTCTGCCTGGAATCTCACTTCAGGTTTCACCGGTTACATCGACTTCGGTGCGGTCGGCTATTTCGGCATCGGTAATTACGTGACAGCGTTGATGATGACAAAGGCGGGAATTCCCTTTTTCCCCAGCATTCTGGTGAGCGGCGTTCTCTCAGGTCTAATTGCCATTTTTATCGGGCGCTACACGATGAAACTGCGTGGCGCCTATTTTGGCATCGCGACGCTCGCCTTCGCGGAAGCGGCAAAGCAGATCGTGCTCGAATTCGACCGCACGTTCAAGGTGAACTTTTTCGAAGGAAGTCATGGCATTACTCTTCCCATCGCCCATGACGACGCCTTCTTCTACTACACGTTTCTTATCGTGGTCAGCCTGGTAGTTTCGCTCGTTTTCGTAATCAATCGGAGCAAGTTCGGCTACGCGCTGAAGGCGATCAAGGAGGCGGAAGATTCCGCCGAGCTGGCCGGCATCAACACGCGCCGCTACAAAGTCTCTGTCTACTCGCTGACGGCGTGCCTGATCGGTATCATCGGGGGCATCAACGCATATTGGTCGACGTATATCAGTCCGCTCGACGTGTTCAGCGTACTCCATACGATCAACATGATCATCATGGCTCTTTTCGGGGGCACGGGCACGGTCTTCGGGCCGGTGGTCGGCGCCTTCGTCCTCAGCGTCGCCAACGAAGTGATCGGCTCAAGGCTCCTGTACACCTGGCTATTGATGCTCGGTGTAATCTTGTTGCTCGTTGTTATTTTTCTGCCGCGCGGTATCATCGGCTCGATTTCCAGGCCAGCTATCTTGAAGAGGTTCAAGAGATGAGCGTGCTGTCCGTAAAGAATCTGACGAAGACGTTCGGCGCGTTGCATGCACTGCAGGACGTTACGTTTGATGTCGGCGAGGGCGACATCCTCGGGATAATAGGGCCGAACGGTGCGGGAAAGACGACGCTCTTCAATGTAATTGTCGGCATTTACCGACCGGACAGAGGCGATATACTGTATCGGGGACAAAGCATCCGTAATCTGTTGCCGCACCGCGTCTGTCGCCTGGGTATTACGAAAACATCCCAGGTCGTCCACCCGTTTCTGACGTTGAGCGTCAAGGAGAATGTGCTCGTTGCGCTCATGTTCGGGCAGAACCTGACGCTCAAGGAATCGGAGTCGAAAGCAGATGAGATCATGGATTTTCTCAACATCCGTGACGTGAAAGACATGCCTTCAACCTCTATCTCCCTGCAAAAAAGGCGCAGGCTGGAACTTGCCCGTGCCCTGGGTACCGGCGCCGAGGTCATCCTGATGGATGAGAACCTTGCGGGGCTCAATCCGAAGGAACTTGAAGAAGGGATGAACATCATACGGGAGTTGAAGAAACGCGGGAAGGTGCTGATCATCGTGGAGCATATAATGAAGGCTATCATGGGCGTCTGCGAGCGGCTGATTGTTCTGAGCTACGGGCAGAAGATCGCCGAAGGCGACCCGGTTGAGGTTTGCAATGATGAACGGGTTATCACTGCCTATCTCGGAGAAAAGATATGCTCTCGGTAAAACATCTGAACGCCTATTACGGGGACGTCCAGGTCCTGTTCGACATCGACGTGGCCATCGCCGATGGTGAGCTTGTATCGATTATCGGTCCGAATAGTGCGGGCAAATCAACGCTGCTCAAAGGTATCCTGGGGCTGGTGAAAGTCAACGGCAGCGCGGGAGGAGCGGAAATAACCTTTGACGGGAAGGACATCGGAGGCCTCCAGACGGAGCGTATCATCGCCCGGGGAATCTCGATTGTGCCGGAAGGCGCGCGCGTTTTCCCGGAAATGAGCGTCTATGATAATCTTTTTCTCGGCGGCTACACCAGGCGCGAACAATCGGCAGAGACCCTTCAAGAAGTGTACGAGATGTTTCCGCGGCTGAAAGAGCGGCTTGGCCAGAAGGCGAAGACGCTGAGCGGCGGAGAAAGGCAGATGCTCTGCATCGGGCGGGCATTAATGAGCAACCCCAAGCTGATCGTTTTTGATGAACCGTCTCTCGGCCTTCAGCCGTCCATCGTGCTGCAGATATTCCAGATCATAAAGCGAATACATGAAAAAGGCGTCGCCATTCTCCTCGTCGAGCAGAACGTGAATCAGACGCTGACGATAACCGAAAGAACGTATGTGCTCGAGCACGGCAGAATAGCGCTGCAAGGCCGAAGCGCAGACCTGCTCGAGACGGATCATATAAGGAAATCGTATCTGGCTATATGAGCAGATGTTGAGTAGTTACGTTGTTAAGTAGTTCCAGTCCTGTATGAAGTTTTGAGTAAACTGAGCAGCCGTGAAGACGCTAGCCTTCATACTCAATGGTAAGCCGGTCACCGCCGACGTGGCGGATAATGAGACGCTTCTTCAGATGCTCAGGGAGCGCTTCTCGTTGACGAGCGTGAAAGAGGGTTGCTCCATCGGTGAGTGCGGCGTTTGTACCGTGCTTATCGATGACGAGCCGCACTATGCGTGCCTTACGCTCGCCACTAAGATAGAAAGCCGCGACGTGAAGACCGTGGAGTTTCTCGGCGACGAACAGATGCTCCATCCGCTCCAGGAATCGTTCATCACACATGGCGCGGTTCAGTGCGGCTTCTGTACGCCTGCTATGCTGCTTGTCGGCTACAGCCTGCTGCTGAAAGGCAAGCAGCCGAGCGAGCAAGCGATACGGGAAGCGCTCAGCGGGAACCTGTGCCGCTGTACAGGTTACATCCAGATTGTCGAGGCGATAAAAGATGCTGCCCCATTTTTTAAGTCTGCGACCAGCGAGTAAGCGGGAAGCGCTCAGCTACCTGTCGGAGCTTGATGATCCGGTAGTGATCGCGGGCGGAACCGACCTCATAGTCCGGATGAAGAAGGGCGAGTCACACCTTCACCTCATCGATATTACACCAATCAATGAGTTGTCAGGAGCGGCCGCGAAGGATGGACGCATCGTTGTCGGGGCCGCGGCAACCCTTCGGGAGCTGAGTACGAACCAGTTCGTCTCCGGGTCCGCGCCCGCACTGGCTCAGGCCGCCTCATGGATCGGTTCGCCGCAGATCCGCAACATGGCTACCATCGGCGGGAATCTCGTGAATGCTTCACCGGCCGCCGACTCGATCCCTCCGCTGCTCGTGCACGACGCGTGGCTCACGCTGGAGTCGCGGGATCATGTGCGGACCCAGGCTCTCGAAGCATTCATCACGGGGTCGTACAAGACGACCATCGCTGCAACGGAGATGCTCTCGGCGATAAGCCTGGAGCCGCTGAAAGGCTACACAGAGGGTTACAAGCGCGTGGCCAAGCGGGCGGCATGGGCAATCTCGCGTCTCGGCATAGCGTGGGCCATATTGGAGAAAAATGGCACCTTTGTCGATGTCCGGCTCGCCATTGGCAGCTGCACGCCGACGCCATTTCGGGCGAGAAAGGTCGAGGCATTCCTCATCGGCAAGAAGCGGCAAGGCTCGGTCATTGCGGATGCGGTATCGCTCTGCCTTGCCGAAATCCGACGCATAAGCGGAGAACGTCCTTCGTTCGTCTACAAATTGCCCGTGGTCCGTGATCTCTTGCGCGGCATACTCGGAGGTGCCTGAGATGTTTGTTGGAAGAGACCTCGCGAAAGTAGATGCGCTGGACAAAGTTATCGGTAAAGCCGCCTTCTCGTACGATCTGAAATCAGAAGAGATGCTCTTTGCCTGCGTCTTCAGGAGTGAGCGTCCGCATGCACGGATTGCGGATATCGATATGCGGGCAGCGCTTGACCTGCCGGGCGTGCTCCGGATCCTGGGCGCTGCCGACATTCCGGGAAAGAATACATACGGCGCCATACGAAAGGATCAGCCGTTTTTGGCAGACGGTATCGTCCGGTTCAGGGGCGAGCCGATCCTTATCGCTGTGGCTCGGAACGAGGAAGTCGCGCGTCGCGCCCTCACGCTTATCAAGGTGAAGTATGACGAACTGCCGTCGATCCTGAGTGCTTCGGGAGCGGCAGTGTCACCACCATACGTTCACGAGGAGTCAAGTCTGCTCGCGTTCCGCACGCTGCGCAAGGGCGATGTGGACAAGGGTTTTAACGATGCGGATGTTGTGGTCGAGCACACGTACACAACGCAGTGGGTCGACCACGCTTTTCTGGAGACCGAGGCAGGCCTTGCGTATCAGGACGCTGATGGAAAAATAATCATCCGATCTTCAACACAGAACGTTCACTACAAACGCGCTGAAGTAGCGCGCATGCTCATGATGCCCGAGGAGCGCATTCGCGTTCTGCAGGCTACGACAGGCGGCGGCTTCGGGGGCAAACTGGATGTCACTGTGGAAGGATTTCTGGCGCTCGCGGTCTATCATCTCAAGCGGCCCGTTATGATGCGATTCACCAGGGAGGAAAGTTTCCTTTCGAATACCAAGAGGCATCCGCTCTACATCGAGTATAAGACCGGCGTACGTAAGGACGGGACGATCACCGCAGTCAAGGCCAACATAATAGGCGACACCGGCCCGTATGCCTCGTATGGCGAGACCGTCTGCCTCAGGGCCGCGGTGCACGCGACAGGTCCGTACGAAGTTCCCAACGTTTATGCGGACAGCCGCATGTACTACACGAACAATCCGGTGTCGGGTGCGATGCGCGGCTTCGGCATCCCGCAAATGGCCTTTGCACACGAATCGCAACTGGATGAGGCGGCTGCGCTCATCGGCATGGACCCGATTGACATAAGAATGAAAAATGCTCTCAAAGAGGGATCGCTGACAGCGACATCTCAAATGCTCTCAGCAAGCGCAGGTCTGCCGGAGACACTGAAACAGGTCGAACCATTCTGGAGGCAGCGTCAAAAGAAAGAGCGGGGCAGTGGATTCGGCTTGGGTTGCATGTATTATGGCATCGGCAATACCGGCATACCCAATCCTGCCAATGCGCACGTAGAGCTCGCCGAAGACGGGACGATAATCCTGCACACCGGCGCCTGCGACATAGGTCAGGGTTCAGACACGGTACTGCTCCAGATACTGCTCGATACCATCGATGTCGAGCCGCGCTACGTGATGCTTGACCGGGGCGACACAGACACGTCAAAGGATGCCGGGTCCACGTCGGCAAGCCGCCAGACATACATTTCCGGCAACGCGCTCCGTGAAGCGGGACTCAAGCTGCGATCATTCCTTGAACAGCATGGCTTTTACCGGGGAAAGGCGCTGCGCGAAATCTACCGGTTTGCAAAAGATGAGCAGCCGCTTCGCTTTGATGGTTACTTTGACCCTCCGGCGAGCGGCATCGATAAAGAGACATGCCAGGGCGTGCCCTATGTTACCTATGGTTTTGCAACGCACATGACAGAAGTCTTCGTGGAGGAAGCGACGGGCATCTGCCGGGTCAGGAAGGTCTATGCTTCGCACGACGTCGGCAAAGCGGTCAACCCCGGATTGATCAAAGGGCAGATCCAGGGCGGTGTGGCAATGGGTATCGGCTTTGCCTTGATGGAGGAATTTGTCCCCGAAAAGACAACATCGTTCGATACGTATTATCTGCCGACATCGATGGATATGCCTCGTGTTGAGGTCATGCTGGTCGAGGATGCGGAACCGACGGGTCCTTTCGGGGCGAAGGGGGTAGGGGAGCCGGCGCTTATTCCGCAGGCAGCGAGTGTTATCAACGCGGTGCGGGATGCGGTCGGAGTCAAGGTTTTTGAGTTGCCGTGCGACGTCGAACGGCTCAAGATTCTGTTGGAAAAACGAACTGTCAAAGGTGTCAATGAATGATAATGTAAGACTAGAATTTTTTTATCGCAGATGTACGCAGATAAGAGCCAAGAGAGATGTTCGCAGATGAGTATTCCGGTGGACGGCATCGTGATACAGCGCCAATGCCGTCCACACTTCATCGCTTCGCGAGTGAAGTTACCCCACCGGAGGTGCTGCAGGTTGACCGGCTGTGTCGTTCTATCACACAGGCGGTCAAAGATAATTCATCAGCGTTCATCAAGGCTTTTATCCGCCCTTATCTGCGATGAAAGGCAGTTTCTTGCGATAAGGACCTAGAGTTTGACAATACGTGGAGGAGAGAAAGGAGGAGATATGAAAACTTTCGTAATCAAGAATATCGGGACACTTTTTACGGGAGATATGAACGATCCTATCCGGCAGGGGCCATTGTCTATCCTCATTCAAGACGGCAGGATAAAGGCAGTGGAGCAGGACGGATCCCTGACCGGCGAGAAGGTGATTAACGTCCAGGGCATGACCGTCTGTCCCGGTCTCATCGATTCCCACACGCATCCCGTCTTCGGCGATTTTACGCCTAGACAGAGTCAAATGGGTTTCATCGAGAGCAGTCTTCACGGCGGTGTGACCGCTATGATATCGGCCGGAGAGGTCCATCTGCCGGGCAGACCCAAGGATCGTCAGGGCACGAAGGCGCTCGCGCTGCTTGCCTACAAGTCTTTTTCCGCCGCGCGTCCCGCAGGCGTCAAGGTTTATGGTGGCGCGCTGATTCTGGAAAAGGGATTGATCGAAGCCGATTTCAAGGAGCTTGCCGAAGAGGGCGTCTGGCTGGTGGGTGAGATAGGACTCGGAGGCGTAAAGACAGCGACCGAGGCGAAGGAGATGGTGGACTGGGCGAAAAAATATGGCATGAAAGTGCTGATGCATGTTGGCGGCACCTCGATCCCGGGAAGTTCTACAGTGACGTGTGATGACGTGCTTGTGGCCCAGCCCACGGTTGTCTGCCATCTGAACGGGGGGCCGACGAGCATTGCCATGGATGAAGCGGTCAGGGTGATCGACAACACGGACTGCGCGATCGAGATCGTCCACTGCGGAAATCCCAAAACAGCGCTCGGGATCGGTGCCTACATGAAGGAGAAAAAAATACTCTCCCGCTTGATCATCGGCAACGATGCCCCTTCCGGCACAGGCGTCATACCACTCGGTATATGGCGCATGGTCAATTTCATCTCGTCTCTCTGCGAGATACCCGCGGAAACGGCAGTCTGTTGCGCTACGGGGAATACCATGGCGGTGTTCGAGCTGGCCCATGGTACGGTGAAGCCGGGGGAGGCGGCCGATCTGCAGGTGATCGATGCGCCGATGGGCTCCGCAGGCAAAGATGCAAAGCAGGCGATTGAGCTTGGCGATATTCCGGGCGTAGCGATGGTGATGATCGATGGCGTGGTTAAGACCGAGGTGAGCCGTAACACGCCGCCGCCGGTGCGGAAGATAACGTATGAAGGGTGATAAAGACAGGGTCCGGGGTCCAGGGTCCCGGGTCCCGAAGAGCCAGGACAGAAGCTGATAACTGACGGCTGAAGGCTGAGAGTGGAGTCATTGTATGAAAATTGATTTGGAAAAATGTAAGGGCTGCGGTATCTGTGCAGAAGTCTGCCCTCTCGAGGTCATCACGATAGAGGAGAAGAAGGCCCGGATAACCGACGGTTGCGTCGAATGCAAAACATGCGTGAGGGTTTGCCCGCAGGAGGCTTTACGTTCTGAGAGTGCAGATGAAAGGCCGATGTGCGTGGCCTGCCCGATTACCTGCCGTATACCAGAGGGTTCGTTCGGCGCCTGCAAGCGCTATTTCAACAGGGCGGGAATTATCGAGCGGAAGAGCCGGGTCCACACGTATGAGGAAGTGCAGGTCGTTAGTCGAGGCAGCCGATGAGGACCTTTTGAGAAGGCCCCTGATCACCGGCATAGGTTCGGGAACCACGTATCCTGATTTCAGGCCTTCTCCTTTCATAGTCACCGGCGTACGGGAAGGCGTCGACATTGTCACTGTAGTGACTGAAGCGCCTTTGAGTTACAGCGGGGTCAAAATAAAGGTGGATACCGATCTCTACCTGGGCCAGGAATCGAAGAAAGTCTACGTGAAGAGAAAAGGCAAGCGGTACCTTGGCCATCTCTGTACCGAAGAATACGGATCGAAAATATTTTCGATGGGCGGCGTCAACACGTGGACCTCGAAGGACGGCCAGTTCGCTGCGCGCACGATCTTTGATTTTCTCCAGGGAAAATCGATCACGGTGGAGATAGAAGATGGCCCTACGGTCGAGCTTGCACTCGGCAAACCTCCAAAAGTCGATGGTAAATCAATGGAGCGGATGAGGGTAGGATGCGGGAGCGCTGTTTCGGGCCTGTTTGCGCCGTATATGGCCAAGGCGGCCGACGAGGTGATTGTGCTGGACGGCCATATCACGGGCCTCTTCAGCGAGCATGCCGCGGGTAAGTTCATAGGCAAGACGAGATCCGGCATCATGATACTGGGACAGAAGAGCACCGATGGCCGTTATTTCCTTAACAAAGGCACAGGATGGGGAGGCACCGACATCCAGAACCCGCTCGATGTGATAAAAGAGATCGATAAGAACCGTATGAGAGAAGGCTCGACGCTGCTGGTCACGGAAACAACAGGAAGGCTCTACGGCTTCTACCGCATGAAGAACGGCCAATTTGTTGAAGATAACATGAGCCCGGAAGCTATGGAATTCATCGAGGTGCTGAAAGACTCGTGTGAACCGTCGACAGTGAGCGCCATATTCGCCGCGGGCGTGGGCGGCTCTGCCCGCGCAGGCGTCACGACGAATCCGGTCCGTCTCACAAGAGCTGTCCATGCGGGACACGTTGCGATAACGATCGGTGGCGCGAAGCCATTTATATTCCCCGGTGGCGGCATCAATTTCATCGTGGACGTCGGAAAAATAAAACATGGGAGCATCTATCTCTCGCCCACTCCATCGTTTGTCATCCCCGTGGAGTACACGATGACCCGCGAGACCTTCAAAGATATTGGCGGACATGTTGAAGCGATTAAACCGGTTGAGGACGTGCTTAAACATCGAAAGAGAGAAGACGAGAAGGTGCGCTAGTACCTACTCACCTGAGTACGCGCATTCTCATGTCGTCACCCCGGTGAAAACCGGGGTCCAGAAACCCTTGCAAGGACTGGATTCCGGCTTTTGCCGGAATGACGCGAAGGGCGACAACGTGGCTACGAACTTACGCAAGTAGATACTAGAGAGGAGGCGTGAACGAATCGAATGGGTGCAGCATGTACGTTGAAATAGGCCCGGCAAGCCTCGTAATCGAGGGACGCAAGAAGGGCGAGCCATTTGCATTTAAGAGGACGGAGTTGGAGGAGAGGATAAAGACCATCCTCGAAGAGGTCAGGGATTCTCTTCCTATCCTCAGGCAGAAGGCTTACAAGATCAGGAATGCATCGCACCTTCCTTTCGTAGCAAGGAGAATGATAGAGGCCGTAAAGATGGTGGATGAAGCAACATTGACCCCTATGGCAGCAGTGGCCGGGGCAATATCTGACGAGATGAAAAGTTTCCTGAGAAGCAAAGAGCTCGACGCGGTTTCGGTGAATAACGGCGGTGACATCTCCATTTTCAGCAGAGACGCGAGTCCCTTCCGCATCGGCATTGGAGACATACATAGCGGCAGCAGTCCTGAGCGTCTGTTGAAGATCGAAGGGTTGGTTGATTACGGCCTCGCCACGAGTGGTTTCGGGGGACGAAGTTTTACGCTGGGTCTTGCCGACACGTCCACGGTCGTCGCCGAAACCAGTGCGGTCGCGGACGCCGCTGCCACGTTCATCTGTAACAGGACAAATGTGGAGAGCGAGAAGATCGTGCGAAAGTCAGCATCCGAGATCGATCCTTTAACGGATATACCCGATGAGCGTGTAACAGTAAGCATCGGAGAACTCGACAGGGGGCTTATTTTCGAAGCCCTGGAGAAGGGAATTGATGCAGCCCGTATGCTGAAAGGGGCGCATCTTATCTACGACGCCTTGATAGTTCTCAAAGGAGAGATGGCTACAACGCTCAGTAACGACGCTCACATAAAACTGGAGGTAGAAAATGGAAATTAGAAAAATAGTTACCGTGATAGAAGATGTATTTGCCGACGGCGAGAAAAAGATCGGCAAGCCTATCAGAAAGGTTGCGGTCCTTGGTGTCATAAAAAATCCTTACGCGGGCAAGTTTGAAGAGGACCTGACACCTCTCGTTGATTATAGCGAGGAGCTGGGTAAGGAGCTTTCCGACAGGGCTGTTGCTGCCTTAGGTAAGGAAGTCGAGAGCTATGGCAAGGCGGCTATCGTGGGCGAGAAGGGTGAGCTCGAACACGCGGCAGCGCTCCTCCACCCAAAACTGGGAACGCCCCTTCGTGCTGCGTGCCGCGGCGGTAAGGCGATCATACCATCCGTCAAGAAACTCGGCCGCATGGGAGATGAGATCGATATCCCCTTGCATTTCAAGGATGCAGCCTTTGTGCGCTCTCATTTCGATGGCATGACGGTATCTGTCAATGATGCGCCGAAGTCGGACGAGATCATTGTGGCTGTTGCCGTGACAGACGGCGGCAGGCCCCACCCGCGTGTCGGTGGGCTAAAGGTAAGCGAAGCAAAGAAGGAAGACGGTCTCAGGTAAATCAAGAGAGTTAAACTTCAGCTTGCATCCGGAAGACGAGGTTGCATTAATAGTCGGAAAGCTCAATACGAGACCCGCGAAGTGGCTCAACTACCAGACACCTCATGGAGGTGTACCGTCAGGCTCTGTGGGGGTGCACTTTGATGTTGAATTCACTCTCTGCCGAAGCCCGTCAAGGAACGCCAGGAATGGAGATACTGGTGGCCTGCCACTGTGCTCCTACCCCGGAATCTGAAAGCAAATACCAGCCACGCTTGACCTGACTCGGGCCCGTGGGCTGGCTGGGATCGATCTGCCACAAGGCGGCGCCCCCGTTGTCGCTGCGGACCCAGAGCACGTATGCTTCCGTGGCGCTCACATGTGTGTAACTGGTGGCCTGCCACGGTGCTCCTATCCCGGAAGGTGAAATCAAAAAGACGCCACGCTTGAGCTGACTCGGGCCCGTGGGCTGGCTGGGATCGATCTGCCACAAGGCGGCGCTCCCGTTGTCGCTGCGGGTCCAGAGCACGTAGGCGTCCGTGGCGCTCACATGTGCGTAACTGGTGGCCTGCCACGGTGCTCCTATCCCGGAAGGTGAAATCAAAAAGACGCCACGCTTGAGCTGACTCGGGCCCGTGGGCTGGCTGGGATCGATCTGCCACAAGGCGGCGCTCCCGTTGTCGCTGCGGGTCCAGAGCACGTAGGCGTCCGTGGCGCTCACATGTGCGTAACTGGTGGCCTGCCACGGTGCTCCTATCCCGGAATCTGAAAGCAAATACCAGCCCCGCTTGACCTGATCCGGGCCTGTGGGCAGGCTGGGATCGATCTGCCACAAGGCGGCGCTCCCGTTGTCGCTGCGGGTCCAGAGCACGTAGGCGTCCACCACCGTGGTGATTTTCATCTCATAGATATTACCCGCTGAATAATCGGCAACGTAAAGGTTTCCTGCTTCATCTTCTCCAAAGGCGCTGATGAGGAAACCTGGGGTCGAAAGTAGCTGTCGTTGCCAGACCCCTGCCACCTGTTGGAGGCCCCAAATTTTTCCAGTGAGGTCGCCGAAGAAATAGACACCCCCGATAAGCCCGAATTTGGTTCCCCGGTAAACATATCCTCCTATGACAGCGACTCCTTCAGTGTGGTCATAAAACATCACCGGCGGCACATAACCGGACGGTAATGCGCAATTCGGGGAATTGAAACAAGCCGGGCCCTCCATAATATTCCAGCCGTAATTTTCCCCGCCCACGCTGCTGGCCGGCCGGAAGTCCACCTCCTCGAAGGTATCCTGGCCGACATCGCCGATGTAGAGGTCCCATGTGAGCCTGTCAAAGGAGAAGCGCCAGGGGTTACGCAGCCCAAGAGCCCAAATTTCCGGGCGAAACCCAACCGCACCAACAAATGGATTTGTCGGGGGAATCACGTAATTATTCCCCGGTGCCGGGGGAGATTCCGAGTCGATGCGCAGAATCTTACCCAGAAGGGATTGGGGATTCTGGGCATTGTTAAACGGATCGCCCCCTCCGCCACCGTCACCCGTACCGATATACAGGAAACCATCCTTAGGACTGAAGGCCAATTGACCGCCATTATGGTTGGGAAAAGTAGGATGGGGTAAGGTAAGGAGAATCTGTTCGCTATTGGGATCCGCTCTGTTCGGATCGGTGGACACGGTATAACGTGCCACTACATTATCGCCGGTAAGACTGGTGTAATAAACATAAAAATATTGTTTAACGCTGAAATTCGGGGGAAAGGCCAGGCCCAATAATCCCTCTTCTCCAGCGAAGAGCACCTTCGGTGATATATCGAGGAACGATGCGTTCAGGAGCACGCCATTCTGAAACACCTTGATGATTCCCTGTTGCTCCACGATAAATTGGCGGCCGCTGCCATCCCCCGCATGGGTGATCACCACAGGCGATTGCAAACCGGAAAGGGACAGATCGAGAAAAATTGCCGGCAGTGATTGCGCCCGGACAGCCCAGGGCAAGCACCAGCCTCCAAGTATGACGAAAATAAGAACAAACTTGAAACATTTCTTAATCATAATCCAGCCGCCACGCCTTTCTACTCGAATAGCACTTTTAGCGAGAACTCTTTTCCCCCGCTCCAAGACCAGTGACACAGCCGCACACCCTCAGGCAGCGGTGTTTGACCCTTAAATTGATAAATAAGAACGTCAGAAGCTGAAGTCAAGATTGACAGGGTAGTGGGGACGGCGATTCGGGAACTCCTTCGCTGGCTCGTACCCAAGCTCTGAAATTGTCGGTTGGCAAGATGGTAATATCATGCTAAAAGAATAGGAGGTAGCAAGATCAGAGTTAGTGCTGATCGGGGGAGCAGGCGATGGCAAACCAAGAGCATCTGGATATTTTGAACCAAGGGGTGAAGGCGTGGAATGAGTGGAGGACAAGTAATCCCGAAGTTACGCCGGACCTCACCGGGGCGAATCTCTTTCGGGCGAACCTCGACGAGGCGCTCCTCACCAAGGCCAACCTCTCTCATGCATACCTCATCGAGGCACGCCTCGGCGAGGCATATCTTAGCAGGGCAACCCTCGACGGGGCGAAGCTCTGTAGGGCAATCTGGACGGGGCGGATCTCTACGGGGCAAATCTAACCGGGGCGGATCTCAGCGGGGCGGATCTCTGCAGAGCTGATTTCAGCGGAGCGAACCTCACCGGAGCGAAGCTCTTTATGGCGAACCTCGATGGGGCAAATCTCACCGGGGCAAATCTAACCGGGGCGGATCTCCGCAGGGCGTACCTTACTCGTCTTGTGCTGGTCGAAACAAACCTCGAGAGCGCCAACCTTACCGGCAGTCTAATTTACGGGGTTTCTGCGTGGAACCTGAAAGTCAATGAGGAAACGAAGCAGTCGGGCCTGATAATAACTGACGTATCTGAACCCACCATTACCGTTGATGATCTTGAGGTCGCTCAGTTCATCTACCTGTTACTCAATCGTGAAAAGCTGCGTAATGTTATCGACACAATTACTTCCAAGGCCGTGTTGATCTTGGGAAGATTCACGCCGGAGCGAAAAGCTGTTCTTGATGCCATGGCAGATCAGCTTCGGAGTTACAACCTTTTGCCGATCATCTTTGACTTTGAGCGGGCAGAATCTAGAGATTTTACTGAGACAATTAAGACGCTGGCCGGTATGAGTCGCTTTGTAATCGCTGACATTACGAACCCGAAATCCGCTCCTCTTGAGTTAGAGGCAATTATGCCTGACTACCAGATACCTTTTGTTCCCATTATTAAAGAGGGAGAGGAACCATTTTCCATGTTTCGGGATCTGACGAAATATCCCTGGATGTTAAGACTTCTGACGTATCCGTCTTTGACTGACCTCAAGCAGGGCTTCAAGAAAGCCATAATCGACCGAGCTTTTGACAAGTATAAAGAGTTACTCAAGTTGAAAGCACAAGGAATGGAAACCGTAAGCGTAAAAGACTTCTTGGGATAATCGAGCTAAATCCGGCGCTAACAGTAAATTCCTATCTTAAGAATCGCAATCGATTTCTTTCTTGTTGACATTGTTATGAGCATATGCTTATAATATAGACATGTCAAGACCGAAGAAGTGCAGGTGCATAGGCTGCACACCCAATACTTCATATTTCAAGCCGAAAGGGATTCCCGTCTCTGAATTAGAGGAAGTATTCTTAAGCCTCGACGAACTCGAGGCCATACGACTCGCCGACTATGAAGGACTCTACCAGGAAGACGCCGCGGTCAGAATGAAGGTGTCACGCGCAACCTTTGGGAGAATATTGAATGATGCCCGCAAGAAGGTCGCCGAAGCGATCGTTAACGGTAAAGCCTTACGCATAGAATCAGATACAGACAAGGGAGGTAGTAAATGAAAGTATGTTTCGCAGTCCAGAAAGATGATGGTGTTGAAAGTGTAGTCTATGATCATTTCGGTTCCGCTCCTGCATTTATCGTTGTGGATACCGAGGCTGCCGATGCAGCCGTGACCGTCAACAATCGCGACCTGAACCACGTGCATGGGGCATGCAATCCGATCCAGGCCATAGGCGGACTCAAGCCGGATGCAGTGGTAGTCGGTGGGATTGGAGCGGGAGCCATCAACAGACTCAACGCGGAAGGCGTCAAGGTGTACCGCTCGGCGGCAGAGACGGTGAAACAAAACCTTGCCTTACTCAAAGAGAGTAAACTGTCTGAGCTCTCCGTGCGGAACGCATGCGGAGGGCATACTCAAGGTCAGGGCGGCTGCGCGCACTAGCGCGACCGATGCCTGTTACGGGTTCCGGCGCGGCTTCATGCCGATTTTCTGTTACGAATGTCGGCTGGCGCCGGGACGATTTCTCACGCCATTGATTTATTCAATGGCCGGAAGGATGGGAGGCGCCTTTATAACGGTCGATGTCTTCCACCTTCCGGAAGCGTAGTACAGAAGACTGGCTAGCATTGTTACCACAAAGCTTAATGACACAGCGACCCATATGCCTTGTACTCCAAGGCTGGTCTTTGACAGTAGCCACGAGGCGGGCACCCTGACGAGCCACTGCGACAGCAAGGAAAGGATCATCGTGATCATTGTGTGTCCGGCGCCATTAATGACACCGTTTGATACGAACATGACCGCGAAAAAAAGGTAGCAGGGGCCTACAATCCGCAGGTAGCTGACGCCTATATCCATGACTTTTGGATCATCTCCGAGGCCGAACATCATGAGGATCAGTCTTGAGAGGAATACGGCAATCAGCGATATGAGAATGGTAATCGATGAGGTCATGACAAGACCCCATCGGAAAATCTCCTTCACTCTGTGTGCCTTGCGCGCACCGAGGTTCTGACCTGTGAGGGCGGAAGCGGCCATACTCATGGACATGGCGGGCATAAAGACGATCATGTCTACCCTGCCCACGGCACCGAAGGCATTTGTTGCCGCGCTGCCGAAGGAATTGACGAAACTCAATACGAATAGACTGCCGATGGAAACCAGTGACTGTTGCACTATCGATGGAAGCCCTATCTTGAAGAGAATCAGACTGAGGTGTCTGTCCAGCATGAGTTTCCTGGGATGGAAGGCTATCATGTGGCTCTTCCGATTCAAGTAAAGGATATTAACCGCTACGGCGGTGGCCTGTGAGACGAGTGTTGCGTAAGCGGCGCCGTTAAGACCCCAATGCGGAAATGGTCCGAACCCTCCTATAAAGAATGGGTCGAGAACCGCATTAAGTCCGAGTCCTACGGACATAAATATCAGGGGAGTGACGGTATCGCCTATTCCCCTTAGTATGAAGTTTACGAGCATCCCGAAATAGAACAGAATGAACCCGGCCAAATTTATTCGCAGATACGTTGAGGCCATTACGAAATTCTCGGGTGGCGTCGCCATGAGTCTCAAAAGATGGTCGCTCGAAAGTACCCCGGCAACCGTCAGGACCGACGCAATGACCAGACACAGAGAAAACGCATTGGCTACCGTCTTCTCCACCATACCGTAATCCTTGGCCCCGTAATACTGAGACACGACTATGGTGGTCGCAATTGACATACCCATGGCAAAACCGAAGAGCACATAAAGGACGGGTAAGCTGACCCCAACAGCTCCCACAGCATCTTCTCCGATGAGGTGCCCCACCCAAATGGTATTTATCAGGCTGTAGCCGATCTGCATCGCGTTCCCGGCCAGCATCGGTATGGAGAAGAGCAGCAGGTGCTTTGGTATGCTGCCCTCTGTGAGATCTTTGCCAAATGCTGCGCCCATGCGAGTTCTCCTGATGTCCGGAGAAATTACAACATCCGGGCAGGAATTCCAATAGGAAAGGAATCGTTTTGTATCATTGTTATTTACCGCGCATGCAAAACATCACCACCCATATAGCCGCTCAATATTCTCTGCCAAAGCTTTGTACTGTGGTCACTCCACTACATGAAATTCATGGATTCCGGATCATCTCGCGTCGCGTGAGCCGGAGCCAACCCGATAATCAATGCTAAGCGTTGGAAACCTCTCCCAGCCAGATTGCTCGACCCATCCGGGCTGGTTCGATCCCAGGGCAGGTTTGTTGACCCCTTGACAACGGGCAAGATGGAGACTACGTTGTAATAGATACAAACATGGACAGTGTACAACATAAACTGAAAGCAAAGGGCATGCGGGTTTCCCATCAGCGGGTAAAGATTCTCGACTTCTTGAGAACATCCAAGGGGCACCCCAGCGCACGGCAGGTGTATGAGGCACTGGTCCGGGAGATGCCGGGTCTTTCCAGAACAACGGTCTATACTACCCTGAATGCCCTTGCAGAGAAAGGCCTCATAGGGGTGGTGAGGGCCCTCTCCGGAGAAACACGCTACGAGTACACTGATCATGGCCACTGTCATTTCTTCTGCACGAGCTGTGACACGATGATCGATACGGAGCTTATGTGTAAGCATCTCCATGCAGTGGAATCACAGGGACATAAGGTGCATTCCGTACAGGGCTGTTTTTACGGAGTGTGTAAGGAGTGTTTGAGCACGGGGCAACAGGGGGGCTTAACCATGTAGAAATCCCCTGGAGCGCCGGAAGGAGGTTACAATGGTCAGAGGTCTGTTACGTGAAATGAGCATCGCGATTGCGAAGGAAGAGGAATTGAGCCTGCAGTGCATGCAGCAGCATTACCTGTTGCAGGGCACAGCCCAAGAAACAACCGGTTCTGTCCTGATGCAGCTGGCGATCAATGAATCGATGCGGGTGGAGATCCTTACGCGAATACTCGGGTGTCTGGGACAGCCGCCCCTGAAGAAGCGAGAGATCTGCCTGATGGAGAAGACAGACAACCTGGAGGAAATGCTTCGGCGGGACCGAGACCTCTTCGATGAGATAATCGTGTCGTACAAGAGGGTGCTGGTCCTTGCCCAAAAAGAGGAGAGCTGCCTCCTCCGGGAATCCGTCGAGGGGCTTCTTGCGGATGAGGAAGAACACCGGGCCATGCTTGGGGCCCTGTTTGCGACTCCCGCTACGGGGGGCTTTCCTGACAATTTCCAGCGCGACGGGTGACGTGTCGCCACTAGTGTAGTTGAGGATCGTGGGAAGGTGAAGCCATGGGTGCCACAACCTCTTTGGTTCCATTAACGGCTCCAGCTTCGGTTGTTCTATTCCTGTACACGAACTTCTCTGTAGTTGCCAGCCCTGAACTGAAAAGCAAGCACCTCGCTACCGAACTTAAAGCAGAAACCTTCGTAAAGTACCTCGGTCGCCTTCATACCGTAGCGGTTCACTTTCCCATTGCGTTCGCTTCTGGTACTCTCCCCACCGAGCCACTCTTCTTGCCTGCTCGTCGGTTGGGGTCGCGCTTGATGCTCTACCTGAGGCTGTGAGTGGTCCCTGGCCTGATCAGGAGGGAACATGTTGGACGTCATCTACAAATCCTTGGAGGCAATCGGTTACTATCATCCTATCCATCCTACCGAGGTCCACATGCCCATTGGCCTCATAGTTGGAGGCCTGGGATTTAGCCTGGCGGCCTTGGTCTTCCGTCGGCCGGCCCTGGCGCAGGCCGCTCGTTACTGCTTTATCCTCGCTTTTCTATTCATGTTCCCCACCGTTATCTTTGGAATCATGGACTGGCAGCACTATCACAGCGGCTTATGGCTCCACGCCATCAAGATTAAGCTGATCCTGAGCGGCATTCTTCTGGCTCTCCTCAGTGGGAGCGTTGTTATCAATAGAAAGGGTGTCGGACGCCCCGCCCTCCTCGTGCCTATCTACGTATTGAGTTTCTTGACGGTGGTGGCACTCGGGTATTATGGCGGAGAACTGGTCTTGGGAGGCCGGGCACCCAACATCCCGCCCTCATTCGGCCATGCCGGCAGCATATTTGAGGCTCAATGTGCTCTGTGCCATCCCGGCGGCTTGAGCGTCACTTATCCTCAATTACCATTAAGGAATACCCCGCAACTCGCAAACCTAGAGACCTTTGTCAACCACCTCCGTAACCCCAGGCTACCGAACGGGTCGCCCGGCACTATGCCTCCGATACCAGAAGGGAGGTTATCGGACGAGCAGGCGTGGGAGTTGTACCAATACATTATCCACGTGGCAGGACCCCCGCCTGGCTCGCAGGACAGTAGGCTGGTCAGGTAACTAGGGAGCAGTGACGACCGAGGGTCTCATCGATTATCAAGAACTTAATGTCGTTTATTCGGAGATGCCTTCCTCTTCTAATGCTGTTTCTGCTATTGCCTCCCCAGTTGCAACATCACGAACCGTATTCGTTAATCCCGCGGAGGCAGATGCCTGGTCAGTTATCTGATGGGCGTTGATGGTCACCCTTGTTGAGGGGGCACTATTGGGGACGCTCTTGGAATGTAAGATGTTGAAATGCTTCACTAATGTTCATATAGAAGTTTCTCGATCTCACTCGCTGACGGATCAGTGCGCCCTTTGACTGCCAGTCTGGACGCTGCCGCCGGGTCAAATGGAGCGTTCGGACAATGTCGACACCTCTGAGCCTTATAATATCGAAGGCGATGTGGGCCATGATCGCCCTGGCGCGGGCAATAGGGGACTTCTTTGCGGGCTCTTGGAGATTGACATCTAAAGCCTGCAGGCTTAGCCTTTGAGAAGTCATCAATTAATACGATTACGTCACGAACTGGAAGGGGAGAGTATGGCTAACACGGGATCGGTGTTAAAGGCTTTCGCAATTATCATGCTGGTGGCCTCATCGCTATTTCCTGGCAGCGCTGACGCCGCGAAGACAGTCTATTTCGGCGGCACCATGGCACTAACCGGCGCCTACGCCGAGGATACGGCTGCGGTTCTGGCTGCTTTTGAGGACTATGCCAAATATATAAATGGGACAAAGATGCTGGCCCCCTGGAGAAGTGAAAAATTCCCCGCCGATACAGCCGTGGAGGTGCTGTGGAGGGACGATGAGCTCAAGCCTGCGAAGGCCCTGACTATCTATGAGGAGCTCAAGGCCAAGGGGATACTCGCCTACCGGGTATCGGGCTCGCCAACAGCGCTGGCACTCAAGGACAGGCTCAATGAAGACGGTATGGGTGCCACCAGTATGGGCAGTGGCCCCTATTTCCTGAAACCACCACAAACGATCTTTACCTATTTTCCTATTTACACCGATTCTTTGGCAGCCATAGCCGACTGGTTCAAAGCAAATTGGAAGGAAAACAGGAAGCCGAGAGTTGCCTACCTCACGGCTGATAACGCTATGGGTAAGTCGATGGAGGTGCCTGAGCTGGAAACCTATCTCAAGAGCATCGGATATGAGTTTGCCGGCATTCAGTATGTGCCCCTCGTTCCTACATCTCCACCAACCACCCAGCTTATGTGGCTCAAGCAAAACAAGGTTGACCTTGCCCTTGGTGTTATGGTGAATCCGGGATCACAGCCGACCATAAAGGAAGCAGTGAGATTGGGCATGGGGCCGCATCTCGAATACAAGATCACCTTTGGCATGGCTACTCCAAGTCACCTCCAAATTTTCGCTCCGGCCATGGGTGACCTCGGCGACGGTTTTGTCGTTGCCGGTGGCTATCCCCCATTTGAGGACACAGCAAATCCGGGGATTAAATTCTACAATGAGCTGCAGAAAAAATATCGCCCGGAGAAGCGGGTTACCAACTGCGTCTATTTGGGAGGAATGATTGAGGCTATGACCCAGGTCGAGGCCATAAGACTTGCCTTAAAAGAAATGCCTTCTGACAGGTTGAAGCCGATGGATGTACTGAAGCATGGCTTTTACAAGATCAAGAATCTTGACACTGGTGGTTTGACCAGCACGCCGCTAACCTATGGTCCGGGTAAAATAGAGGGTGTTGATGCGGTGCGTATTGACCAGTTGCAGAAGGGGAAAATAGTGAAATTGGGCGCCTGGCCATGCCGACACCTTTACAGCAAATAACTACTATTTGAATTGGCTCTGGATGACGAAGGGCATTAGGGTCAGGTCTTGCCTTATTACATTTTCTGTGTGAGCGCCCATCGCGTGAGGATCTCTTCAGCGGGGCCAAGGGGAAAGAGAACCGCAACTCCGCCCACGTGACCCATGCCTACACCTTGAGTGAAATTGGCCGGCACCTCGGGCTGTGCACTATGCGACGGCGAGTAGGATTGTGAAGATAATAGGGAACAAAAAGTAATAAGGCAAGACCTGACCCCATGCGCTACCCGCCCATGTACCAGGCCCACGTGACCCATGCCTACACCGTGAGTGAAATTGGCCGGCACCTCGGGCTGTGCACTATGCGACGGCGAGTAGGATTGTGAAGATAATAGGGAACAAAAAGTAATAAGGCAAGACCCCACGCGCGCTCTGAACGTCGACATGCGCCGAGTTATGTTCTGAAAGGGACGGGTACCGCTACCTTGTTTTCTGGTTTACCTGAGCTGCCAATACCCGTTTTTCAACTTGTTTTCGGCGACTACCTGGACAAAGAGGTCTACAAGCTGCGGGTCGAACTGGGTGCCTGCGCATTGACGCAGCTCATTGAGCGCCTCATCCCTGCCCACCGCTGTCCGGTAGGGCCTGTCGTGGGTCATGACGTCATAGGCATCAACAATGGCTAGAATACGCGAGATAAGGGGTATCTGCTCTCCACGCAGCCGCCTGGAATAACCCGTCCCATCCCACCACTCATGATGGGCAAGTACTGCTTCTCCAACATGGGCCAATTCTGGTGTCGATTCCACGATGCGATATCCGATCTCCAGGTGGCTTTGCATGGCCTCCCACTCTTCGGGCAGCAATCTACCCGGTTTACCCAATATCTGGTCCGATATCGCCAGCTTGCCTATGTCGTGAAGCATGGCGAGGAGAGAAAGCTCGTCGAGCTTATCGTCCGGCAGTCCAGCAGCGCGTCCGACATCCAATGCCATGCTCTTCAGACGCACAGCATGCTCGCCCATCTCCAAACTTTTCTCTTGAACTGTCCTTTGCAGAGAGTATATGATAGCGCTCCGCGTGCTCTTGCGCTCCATCAGCTTGTTCCTGTACATCCGGTTTTCTGCCGTCTTTAGCAATTCGTGCACGTCCTGGCCCGGCCTCTCTTTAGTCACAATACCCAAGGCAATTGAAGGTTGTATCGGGGTCCCGTCAGTCTCGCTGCAGAGGGTCCTCACGCGCTTGGCAAACTCAAGGGCGAGAACTTCCGTTGTCTTGGGCAGAAGAACCACAAACTCATCTCCTCCCCAGCGGGCTACCATATCCGCCTTTCGGCACGATCCTTTAAGGGCGTCGGCAATCTTCCGAAGCAGGATATCACCTTCCTGATGGCCAAACACGTCATTGACAAGCTTAAGACCGTTCACATCCCCCATAACAAGACTGAGTGGCAGCTCTCTCGGCATGTCGAGCCGCCGAAGTTTCTCTTCAAAGTAGGCGCGGCTATACAGATCTGTCAGCCTGTCGTGAAAACTCAGGTACTTTATGCGTTCCCCGGCTGCCTTACGCTCGGTGATGTCCCTTAGAACAAACACCATGCCCGTTACTTCCCCCCTGTAGTTCTTGATCGGGGCGGCATTGTAATCCACGGGTATCTCTTTCCCCTGCTTACTCACGAGGAGACCCTCCCGCACTGCCGTGGAGGTGATAGATCTCCCGTCCATCAGTTCATTGTCCTGAATAATCCTCCATATGTCGGTGGCCTTCCTCCCTACGACATCTTTTAGCTCCCAACCTGTGAGCAACTGAGCAGCCGCATTCATGAACGTAACGCACGATCGTATATCGGCTGTAATGACCGCATCCCCTATGCTTGTCAGGGTCGCCCCAAGCCACTCTTCCTGCTCACGTGCCGTCTTTTCCTTCTGGTGTTTATAGAGGGCCATCTCAATTGAGATTTGCAGCTCCCTCTCGTTGAAAGGCTTGAGGATATACCCAAAGGGTTGAGTGGCTTTTGCCCGCTCTAAAGTCCGCTCGTCAGCGTGGGCCGTCAAGAAAATTACAGGGATGTCCAGGCCGTTCTTGATGATTTCGCTTGCCTCAATGCCATCCATCTTGTCCGCGAGTATGATATCCATTAGGACGACATCAGGCCGCAGTTCTCTGGTCTGGTCAATTGCCCCCTGCCCACTAGGGACCACCCCGAGAATCTCGTACCCCATGGCGGTAAGGCTGTCCTTCAGTTCCAGGGCAACAACCACTTCATCTTCAACGATCAGTATACGTGTGGTCTCGGCCATGATCAGATGATCATTGTACCACCTTCGCAGTTAGTCTTCCTGTAAAATAACCGCACCCCGTTTACTGCACAGCCCATAGGGTTAGTCTCCGGCGCAGGCGGCGAGAGAAGAGAGAGGCTTGCATGGAGGCTCGCGCCTCCTGCGTAACGCACCGACGCTTTTAGGATGGGATTTCTTATTCAGCCCGCCCACGACCAGCACGCCTTCGTTGGCCAGCTTACTCAATTGCGTTAATTGAACTTGCTTCCATGTAGGACTTGCCTCGAAGTATGTAACAAGTTGATTCGCGGGTGTGTAGGGAAAATTTGCATCGTACTGTGAGATAACGTACCAGACGGAGTGGCTGCAGGAATTCGGGTACATCTGGAACGCCCGGTCGCATGCCTCTTTGAGCTTCTTAACCTTATCGTCTCGGTCTGCTCCCATAAGTTATCTCCTCGCCATTCGTCTTTTTCATTTGGTAGATTCCATTGTGATCATTGAAGACAAGCGGGGCATAGAAATAATTCCCCTCAACTGCCGGGTCGACTTTTCTTACCCGATTCCTTACCTTTCATTGCGTCTTCGCCTCTTCAATAGTACAATGGTAAAATGGGGCCGGAAAGAGAGGCACAAAACCTTAATAGTAGGGAGAATTATCATGAACAGATTGATGCTCTTCGCTTTAATGTCGGTATTCGTTCTATCAGGCTTCATCGGTGTTTCTCTCGGGCAAGATCCGGTAACGTTAAAGTTTGCCGAAATCCATGACGCTGTTTATCCAACTACTATCGGAGATTTTGAAATTGCGAAACTGGTCAAAGAGAGAACAAGCGGCAGGGTTATTATCGAAGTCTACCACAGCATGAAACTTGGAGATGAAGCGGCAGTAATCAAAAAGGTGCAGGAAGGGGAAATTGATTTGACGAGAATCAACATTGGACCTGTCACTGCATATGTTTCAAGCTTGAATGCCTTCTTGATGCCATATATTTTCAGAGATACGGACCACATGTTGAAGGTCGTCAATGGACAGTTGGGAAATGATATTCTCCAATCGGTTGAAAAAAACAATTTCATAGGGTTTGGATGGTTCGATGGTGGCACAAGAAATTTTTACACAAAAAAACCGGTGCGCTCCCCACATGACCTGAAGGATATGAAAATAAGAACGCTGCAGAGTGACCTGATGGTCGCCATGATTCAATCTTTCGGAGCACAAGCGATTCCTATGCCCCATAGCGCGACCTATGAAG
>CAWGRP010000017.1:0-12500 GCA_963825005.1 uncultured delta proteobacterium
CATGCTGGCCTGTCAACGTAATCCCGCAGCCCCTTCCCTCCCTGTAAGCTTGTGAGAATATTCTTGCTGAGACAGCAAAATAGTGGCGGAATCCGTAAGGGGAAAGTGGCGGCGCAATGACCGACAGGGACGTTACGACGATAAAGGATCTGATCTATTACCGACACGCCCAGATAATGGCGCGCGGCGCTTTGCACTCCCCGCACCGCACGCCAGTCAAGGCAACCGACTGCGGTTTTATAAAACAGACCTTCGAGGAACTTCACAACAAGTTATCTACTAGGAGATAAGGAGCATTTCAACATTTCACCAACGTCCCTGCATACGCCCCCGAACACAAGGTAACAGTTTAGTCCTTACAACTCATCAGCTTGAATTGCAGTACAGGGCGGCTTGAGCTTGAGCGGTGTCGGAAGTCAGAAGGGTCTGGAGGAATGCTCGTGGGTTTCGTCCCTGCCTGAGTGCGGTGAGCACAAGACTGGGCAGGATGCTATGCGTTCTTAATCCGCTTTGAGATCGAGTGCCGAACATGATTTTCCGGAATATCACGAGAAAGCGGATTGACTGCTCCGCCTGATTGTTTGTCGGCTGCACCCCCGGATGGCGAAGAAAGGTGAATAGGGACGCCTGATCTTTGATGAGGGATACTCGTAAGGTTTCAGCAGGCTTGTAGTCGAGCCTGCCTGCACAGAGCCTGTTGAGTTCCGAGACGAACCGCTTTTCAATACGGGGCGCCTGCTTCCACTTCCTGGTGCCGGAGAGAAGTTCCTGACCAACTGCACAGGCGTTTGAGAAGAAGGTGGCGATACCGATGCAAAAGGCCTCTGCCTTTTTGTCACGAGACCCGTCCTCGATCAACAGCAGCTCTCGGATGGTTTCTTTGGCCTGAGTGATAAGATGGCCCAGACAGGCCTGCCGTGCGTTTGCATGGACCCCGTTATAGGCAGCATAGCGATCGGCGACCAGAATGCCTTCAAACCTGGACCCCAGGAGGTGTTGCGCCACTTCCGTCGAACGGTGACGGTCGATGTGGAAGAACGCCAGATGAGCATTCCCCGCATACCAGGCATAATGGCCTATACCGTCATTTCGCCATGAGGTTTCATCGGCATGGATGAGCGCCGATGCCTTGATTTTCTCACGCAGGTCTTCATAAAGAGCAGCACCCTTTGTCACCGCCTGCCGATCGAACCCCAAGGCAGAGGCGGCAACGAATTCCAGGCCGAACAAATCCCTGAACACCTCCTGAACCTTTCTATACGTCATGCCTAGCCGATACCGTAAATAGATGGCGGTAGACTTCGCAACCGGCCCGATAGGGGCACCGAGCAGCTCATCCTCTCCTGTTTGCACAACGGGCCGGCGGCAACACTGACAGTATGCTTCTTTGTGTACATACCGGGTAACGACGGTGCGGGGCCGAAGGACAATATCTTCCTGGAGATGCTCGCTGACCTTTCCCGTGGGCAGAAGACCGGCGGATCCGCAATGGGGACAGAATGAAGGGGCCGGAAGGCGGACGGTTCTGTCCACACGGCGAGGCTGAGGTCTCGACCATCCGGGATGGCCGAAAGGAGCCCCTCGCTTCTTCCTTGTGCTACTTCTCTCTTGTTTTTCTGAAGGCGGCGCTTTGTCTGCCTTGAACTGCCTGCGATGGAGCGCGGTGTTCTTCGCTTTCAGTTCCGCATTTTCTTTCGTCAGACGTTGTATCTGTTTCAGCGCTGCGTCCAATCGGGCGTCCAGTACATCGACGATGCGCAGATGTTCCTGGTACTCCTCACCGGCACGCTGGTATTCTCCAAACACCCACGTCGTGGACAGCCCATCCAGATGCGGACAGTGATCCGTGTAAGGACAGCTAAAGTCATACGGCGGATACGCGGGACGGGCCACAGCGTCTATTCGCGCTCCGACGTAAGAATCTCCCAGTTGACCCTGGAGAGCTTCTGCAGAAGAAGCCACAGTCTCGTATATCGCTTGGTCATCTCCTGTGCTTGCCTCACGATTCCTTTTCTCACATACAAAGATACCGTTTTCCCCTTCACCTTCGTGGTAAGACCGTGGCCGGACATGGAAGGAGACTTGGCGACCGTTCCGATAAGGAAGGCATCGAGATGCGCAACGATATCCTCCTTGAGCCTATCCCGACGTCTCTTAAGGATGTCGATTCTTTTCATGTCATCCTCCTTACTAAGAGTATATATACTATTAGTAGTTTAACCACAAAACTACCGCAGGTCAACACTTTTGTGAAATATCCGGTGAATTTTAGGTGAAAAAAGTTAGGAAAGGACTAAACTGTTACACGATGGGGGTTCCGCGGATGGGGTCAAATCTTCACAGGCTGTTGAAAAACTACACCCCTGTATAACCTGTCTAAGGTGCGGGCATGTAGCTCTTTGGCACATCGCATGGCGCGGTACACGATGTGGCGCACGGCAATGACCGTCGCTACAAGAGCGTGCCCCATGGCACGGACCACTGCCCTGCGTGGTCTCCCTACGAGGAGCTTTACCATCCTCTTGATGTTCTGTGCTGTGGCTGTCATAAGCACCTGCTCTCGTACGAAGCGTACGCCCCGGAACTTGGCTCGCCTCATACCCATGAACTCCTTCGCTTCCCCGAACAATTCTTCTATCCTTTTTCGCATGCGCTGTGAGATACGATACGCCTTCGTGGTGTTGAGGTGACGTGCTCGCTTCAGAGCGTCGTCGTAAAGGTGATAGCTCACCGACCGGGCCCTATCCCGGGTGCATGCCTGTTTCCTGGAACAGATGCCACAGTCCTTGGTCCGTGCTCGGTAGACCTGTTGGTTGCTGGCCCGGTGGAATCCCCAGTACGTGAGTTCCTTCCCTTCCGGGCAGCAGAACACGTTCTTATCCTGGTCAAAGGAGAACGCGGTGATGGGGTAGATGCCCCGGTCGTTCTGGCTCCTGTAGTCGACCATCGGTACATGGGGTGTTATCCCGTCGGTAATAAGACCGTGGAGGAAGTTCCCATTCCCGTAGAGCTTATCTCCTCCAACGCTTGTGGGGTTGAGATGATAGTGCCAGCGTATCCTTCGGATCTGTTGCAGTGCCAGAGTGGACTCCGTCTTCTTATCCGGTTTCCCCGCATCGACCCCCAGGATGATTCTGCTCGGATTGTCCATCACGTAGGTTGCCGCATGGCAGAGCATCGTGCTCCCTGAAGCAGTCTTCCGGGCAAGGCGTGCGTCAGGGTCGGTTGCAGAACGATGGGTATCGTTGTTGATCTTCTCTCCTCTATGGGGATAGTTATCGCCCGGCTCCCAGGGCTTCTCGGTAACCGGGTTTTCTTTTGCAAGCTTCTCGATGTACTCCTTCGGCTTAAGTTCCACGACAACGGGATCCAGACTCTTGAACGAAGCATTCGCTCTGATGTGGGTCGCATCAACACTGAGGTGTTTCCCCTGGACAAGACCGTGGGTCATACACTGCTGGACAATCTGGTCGAAGAGCTCCTGAAAAAGCCCGCTTTCGTTGAAGCGCTCGTGACGGTTATGGGAGAAGGTGGAGTGATCAGGAACCGGATCATCTAAGGCAAGACCGACAAACCAGCGATACCCAAGATGCATCTTTACCTCTTCGCAGAGTCTCCGCTCTGAGACAATGCCGTAGAGGTAGCCGATGAGGAGCATTCTGACGAGCACTTCGGGGTCGATAGAGGGACGGCCTGTATGACTGTAGAGATGCTTCACTCTGTCCTTCACGAAGCCGAAGTCGACGTACCGGTCGACCAGTCTCAAGAGATGATCCTCGGGTACGAGGTCATCGATCTTCATGTAGTAAAAGAGCGGTTCTGTTTTCTCGTGTTCTCCTAGCAACGCATCCTCCAGAGGTGCTATTTTACTGGTAGTCTAGCACACTGATGCGATGCCATCCACTGCAAAATGGGCGTCCACTGTGCTTTGTCAAGCCATGACCCCCATTTGCACGATCCCTGAGTCGGTGACCTGCTCATGGCCAGAAAGGCAGAAGAGGAGTTGATCTAAGGCGAGTTTTTCAACAGCCTGTTCACTCTTCACTTAATTTGAGATATCAGGCTCGGGGCGCCAGCGGGTAGAGCGAGAGGGACGCAATTGACTTGGTTGACTTATTTTACCACGTCCTGGAAACCAGGGAGTTGGTGAACTTTTCTGAAGGACCGCGTCAGAAGTGAACCTTATCAAAGTACGCCTTGAATCTCGCTCGAGATTAAGGCATCATATCCGCAGGGGCTCGGTGTGATTTGAGGCGGTAAGGTGAGTACGGATTTCTACAACTCCTGCGATTATTGGTGTGAAAAGTGCGAACACGCTGCCGAATGTCCGGTCCACGAAAAGACCCGCGATAAAGGCGCCAGCGATTTCGTTAGTGATGTCGAAGAAAGCCTCAACGAAGCGCTGACCATGCTGCAGGACATGGCAGAAGAATTTCAAATAGACCTCGCCGAAGCTGCGGATGGGGAGGACGAAGACCGTACCTCTCGGCTCCTGGACGCAGACCCGCTGGTCACGCTCTCTCGCGATTTCACCCTTAAGGTTCACAAATCCCTCGATGGAATGAGGCTGCTTGTGACTGAGGATGCAAAAGCATTCTTTGAAGACCTTAACTGGTATCACACCTTAGTTGCCGTGAAGACTCAGAGGGCCGTGCGTTCCCTCTACAAAGGCCTCACGGTGGATGCCGTCAATTCGGCAGAGGTTGCACGTAAGTCGGTGCGCAAATGCGTTGCGGCGCTGGCCACTCTCGGCGAAAGATATCCAAGCATTCGGGACGAATGCGCCGTCCTGAAACGTACCGCGGAAAAGATCACCACTGAGCTGGACAGGCAATTACCCTCCCGCGAAGAGGAATGACGCGACATGGATATCGAGACAGATATTGAGCGGATCAAGTTGTTGGCTGAGGCGAACGAAGACGAGAACTGGCGGTTCCGAGCATATCTCAAAGGCAGTGATCTGTCGATAGCCGCCCTTGACCGTCTCGTCTGGCGCCACCTGGACGAGGTGTCCCGGCAGATAGACTGCTGCGCATGCGCGAACTGCTGCAGAGTTATGTCTCCTCAGCTCTCCGCCCGCGATGTCCGGAGATTGGCCGATCATATCGGTATTCAGAAGGCGCAACTGATCAACGATTACCTTCGACCATCCGATGAGAAAGGCAAGTACGCCCTGGCGCAGACACCCTGCCGTTTTCTCCACGAACAGCACTGCAGCGTTTACGATGTGCGCCCCGATGACTGCAGGTCATTCCCCCATTTGCAGAAACGTGAGTTCAGATCCCGGCTGATGGGTGTCGTGGAGAACTGTTCAATCTGCCCGATTGTCTACAACGTGTTCGAGAGATTGAAGTTGGAGTTGTGGAGAGGGCGAAGGCGCAGCCGTTAGGAACGAGAGAGCATTCCCTCATATGTGAAGATCTGAAAAATGATGGATGCCGGATCGAGTCCGGCATGACGAATACTGCCCATCGGTCGGCAGTTCCTGGGAAGGCTTCGTTGTTGAGCAGATTATCAGCATGATCCCCCCGGATTGGCAGGCATTCTTTTACCGCACCGCTGCCGGGGCCGAAATTGATCTGTTGCTGCTCGATGGAAGGAACAGAATTATCGCAATAGAGGTCAAATACTCCCTGAGCCCTAAACTCTCCAAAGGGTTCTGGACTGCCTGGGCTGATCTGTCCTGTCACAAGGGTTATGTCATCTATCCCGGCAAGGAAGCCTACCCGATAGACAGAAACATCACAGTGCTTCCGGTTCAAGAACTGGCAAAAGTCCTGGTCGGCGCGCGGAAAACGGCCCGCACGAGAAAGACCCTGCCCCGCGCGTGATAGCCCAAATGCTCGAGGATTAACAAAAAGGTAAGTCATGATTAAGCCTTGACAGCAACGCATCCTGCTTGTATATAGTACTCAATGCTTCTATGTACCGGTCGGTACATGTCCAATCGAGAATTATCTACCAATCTCGTTTATTGCGGTGTGCAGACGAGTTGAGCCTGTTCACAGATTATGAGGAGGTATGATTATGAGAGCGCAGACGAGAGCCACCCGCTTCGTCGATCTGAGCCAGCCTATCAGCCAGACCCCTCCCGGTTCCATGCTGAAGGTAGATATTGAGTACCTTTCCCATGAGGATGGTACGAGGCTTCACGGGACGTTTTTCGGCCTTACCCCGGAGGACCTCCCCGATGGCAAATTTGCTGCGGTCGAGAATGTAACGCTCACCACGCATAGCGGAACGCATCTTGATGCGCCATGGCATTACGGCCCCAGGTCGGGAGGGAAGCCGGCAAAAACGATCGACAAGATTCCATTGGACTGGTGCTATGGTGACGGTGTCTTACTTGACTTTCGTCGCAAGAAGGCGGGCAGCGAGATAGGTGTGGAAGATCTGGAGGAGGCGCTCAAAAAAATAAAGTACACATTGAAGCCGTCCAATATCGTGCTGCTCATGACCGGCGCGTCCAAGCGTTATGGAAAACCGGACTATATGAATGCCCACCCAGGTGCGACGCGGGAATCAACGCTCTGGCTGATCGACCATGGAATCCGGGTTATGGGCATCGATGCGTGGGGATGGGACAGGCCCTTCAACGTGATGGTGGATGAAGTGAAGCGGGGTATAAAGGGAAGGGTATGGGCTGCGCACTACGCGGGGAAGGAGAAAGAGTATTGTCACATCGAAAACCTTGCCAACCTGGATAAGATAGGGCGGCCATACGGCTTCAAGGTGGCGGTCTTTCCCATTAAGATTGAACGGGCAGGCGGTGCATGGGTAAGGGCCGTAGCAATCGCGTAAGACGCAGGATATGATGAAAGGAGGGAGACATGAAACTTTCTAAGTGTGTTACGGTAGTTTTCGCTTTTCTGTTAGCGACGATTCTTGCGACGACTTTTGTCTCGGGCCAGGCTGCTAAACCGGCTGCTCAGGGGGCGAACCCTATCAGGATCGGAGGTTCTCTTCCGTTAACCGGTATCTTTTCTGAAACGGCCAAATGGATCAAAGAGGGCTACGAATTCTGGGCGGAGGATGTCAACAAGAGAGGAGGTCTCCTTGGTCGACCCGTTAAACTGACCATTTACGATGATGAAAGCACGGCTGAGAAGGCTGTCACGTACTTTGAACGTGCCATCACGGTGGATAAGGTGGACCTCGTCTTCGGTGGTTACCCCGCGACCTCCAATGTGGCGCTGATGCCCATGATGGAAAAATACAACAGAGTCTTTGTTGGCATGGGAGGCCAGTTGCCCTCCTTTGAGCAGGGATACACGTACAGCTTTGCCAGCCCGCCGCTCATCAGCGACTGGACGTACATCGCCTTTGCAGGGGTGTACGAAGAGCTTATTCCAAAGGCAGAGTGGCCGAAATCGGTTGCCATCCTCAGCATGAACAACGTGATCGGCCTTTCAACGAAGCCAAGTCTCGTGAAGTGGCTCGAGAAGAACAACATTAAGATCGTCACCGACGAGACGTATAATCTACCCTTGAGCGATGCCACACCCCTTGTGAGCAAGGCCAGGGGCAGGGGCGCTGAGGTACTGATATGCCTCAGCATGTTCGATGACGGTGTGATGATTGCCCGCGCCGCCAAAGCGATGAACTACAACCCGAAGATGATATGGCAGCTTCTCGCTTCCACTATACCCGCTTGGATGAAAGAGATGGGTCCGGACGGCAACAGCGTGATCGCCGAGATGTGGTGGAATGCACGTCTCCCTTACGCCTATAACGAGTTGATCAATGCAGGGGCCAAGGCAAAATTCAATCTTCCGGCCGCGCCCACATACTTCGGGCTTGGGTTCTCGTGGATGAAGACCCTGGAGTTGGCCGTGGTTGGCGCAGGGAGTTTAGACAGCACAAAGATACGTGATTATCTCAGAGCTAACAAATTTGATCTTCCTTACGGCAAAGCAATAACGTTTGATAAGAGGGGCCTGCCCCCAGCCTTCGCGTTTGCAGTTCAGACAACGAACGGAGCCGTCGAGCCGATCTGGCCGAAGAGTGTGGCAACAGTAAAGCCCGTCTATCCACGACCAGGGTGGAGCAAATAGTAGTACTGAGCGGGTTGAGGGACATCTTATAGTCCTCCTGTCAAGCACAAATTTCAGATATAACGACGGGGACGATGGGGATGTTGTCGGTGACGCGCCTCGGGCAACGGTAACGCCCGTCCGGCCCCCAAAAAAATATTTACAGATTAGAAATAATATTCTAAACTGTAAATTATGATTCAAAGGCAAATTCGCCAGCTCATCGCCGAGCGTCTCAAGGCCTTTCCTGCAGTCGCTCTATTCGGTTCCCGCCAGACCGGCAAAACGACCCTGGCCAGAACTTTCTCGCAAACGTACTACGACCTGGAGCTTGAGGAAGAAAGGCTGAAGCTCGATATCCAATGGGCCGAGCTCGTAAAAGCAAAAAAGCTGATCATTCTCGACGAAGCTCAGAACTATCCGGGAATTTTCCCGAGGATACGCAGTGCCATCGATGCGGCGAGAAGCCTGAAGGGTCGATTCTTGCTGCTTGGCTCTGTTTCCCCCGCTTTGATGAAGGAGGTTTCAGAATCGCTTGCCGGTCGGATCGTTTTATGCGAGCTTGCTCCTTTTTCACTCCAGGAACTTGAAACGAAAAGAGATGACACGCTCTGGCTGAGGGGCGGGTATCCCGAAGGCGGAATTCTGAAGGCAAAGAATTTTCCGGTCTGGCAGAGCAGCTATCTTGAGCTTCTGGCGATGCGCGACCTACCCGTATGGGGGCTTTCCGCGCAGCCACCGGCCACACTACGCTTCTTCAGAATGGTTGCGGCGAATCACGGCAACGTGTGGAACGCCAGCCAGACCGGAAAAAGCCTGGGTGTCTCCTACCATACGGCAAATTTGTACCTCACCTATCTCGAACAGGCCTACCTTACCAGAAGGGTACAGCCGTATCATGCAAACATCAGGAAGAGGCTGGTGAAAAGCCCCAAGGTCTACTGGCGGGACAGCGGACTGCTCCACAGCCTTCTGCGTATCCATACCATGGAGGAACTCCTGGTTCAGCCGTGGGTTGGGATGAGTTGGGAAGGGTGGGTCATCGAGCAAATCCTGATCTCTTTGAACAACCGGGGTATCCAGTACGACGGTCCTTATTATTTACGGACGAACGACGGATACGAAATCGATTTGATTCTTGGCCTCTCAGGTATCACCTACGCCATTGAGGTCAAGCTGACATCTTCTCCCGGCAAAGGCGACGCAGACCGACTGCAAAAGGCCGCTGAGATGATCGGCGCGGCAAAGAGAATCCTCATCTCGAAAACTACCGAACACGTTGAGAGCCGCTCGTTTGTTTCCACAAACCCCAGGCGGTTTCTGGAGTACCTGCAGAAACAAATAGATTAGCCGCCATTTCATCCCGACACACGACCCCACAGCCCACACCCCGCTCTCGGGTCGAGGCGGATTTTGATGGATAACGAGGCGCTCCGAGCCGTGGCGAACGTAGGCGTACCTAGCGGTACGTCGGAGCGAGGCAGGGTGAAGGGCAACGAAGTTAGGCGCGAAATCCGCCTCGGCCTCCGTGGTTGGCGGGGCGTTATTGGTGTCCGAGTGAGATCAGGGGTGGGATTCAAGCTGCTTCACTGCTTCAAAGAGGACCTGTTCCGCCTCCCTGGACACGCTGCCCTTTCCGTGTTTGTGATTCTCGGAGGGTTGCCATAATCGGAGGGTTCTTACTTTCCCCTTAACCGAAAACAGAAGGGCAACAGGAACAAATTCACCTGCCCCGCCCCATTGATCGAATACTTTCGTTTCAAGCTGCATGTGGGATTGCCACTCACGGCGTTTGGACCAGTTCAGGACGATTGAATGAGCTTCGATGCGAGGCAGTATGTTGGCTTCTATGTACTCCTTCCAGTTTGAACTATCCGAGTAAACAAAGAGAATCGTTCTCCCTTTTCTGCCGTGTCGAAGCCAAAAGCGGACCTTGAGCCCAAACCGTTGAGCCTGAGGGAAAGCGCGCTTTGATGCCGTCACACCTATAAAGACGCCTATCATCATTAAGCCGATTTGAACCCAGTTCATGATGTTAATAGGGACATCATACGGTCCTCCTGTCAAGCCCAAATTTAGGAGGCCTCTGGATCTCGCATCATCGCCACAGGCTGAGAGTATAACGCCGGTTATTGTGCCCACTCGTATCCGCAAGGAGCGGGGCGCAGTCAAGCGTGTCTCTTCAATGGATCGAGTTGAAAGGATTTTCTTTTAAGAGCGATTCAAGGGTTGACAGGTTATGGACAGGTTCTTAAATTCTTAAAAATAGGGAGGTGGTGCGCATGCGGATATAACTGATTTGAAAATAGCCATTATCGTTTTATTATCCTGATCCGGGGAAAGAGAAGGTAATCTTTGATGAAAGGAGATAGCAACCATGAAGACAAGAGCCAAAACGGCGAATAACCCGAAAGGAATGTATGGTACTCTCGCTTGCACTGCCACCATAATTTTTGTTCTGGCAGGCGCAACGGTATGGCAGGCCGGTGCACAGCCACCGTCACCTCTCACTGACATAGAACTGTTAGGCAAATATATTTTCTTCGATAAGATTTCCATTCCGGACCGCATGGGTTGCTTCAGCTGCCATGACAAGGGAAATGGCTGGACAGGAGCACAATCCAATATTAACCTGCACCAGGTGGCGATCACCGGCGCAAACCCTCATACTAGAGGTTCGCTCAAGCCCCCCCAGCAATGGCTATGCGAGCTTCAATGTCCCGTTTGAAATAAATGCCGGCTTCCCCAGCGGGTTCCGCGGCGGAGTCTTCTGGAACGGCCGCTCCGAGGGAGAACTTCCATTATTTGGAGCGGCGACAAGGCATATCGGTGACGAGGTCTTTAAGGACGTTGCCCAGAAAGCTCTTTACGGAAAATATCTGGGACCGGTGGCGGATCAGGCACTGAATCCGTTCCTGAACGATGTCGAACAAAACGACAGCGAACGAGGCGTTTGTCGGAGTGTCAAATTAGCCACGTATGCCCCGCTTTTTAAGAAAGCCTGGGGGGAGCCGATCAATTGCACGGCCGAAGTGCTCGACAAAGACTACAAACGAATCGCGGTGGCGCTCGCGGCCTATCAGTCTTCCTCTGAGGTCAACTCGTTCAGTTCAAAACGCGATATGGCCCTTCGCAATGAAGCGGACGGAGCGTTCCCGCTCAAAGGTCTCACGGCCAAGGAAAATCGTGGCCATGATTTGTTCTACAACACACTTCTCAATCCTAAGCCGGGGCTCCCCGTTACCAACTGTGCACTTTGCCATAGTAACGCTGTCGGTCTTGATACGGGGGTGGAGCCTTTACAGACGTATACTGATTTTTCCTATCACGTTATCGGTGTGCCGGCGAATCCAGAGATTCCCGGTTACCCTATTTTGAACGAAGGCTTGGAAGACCACACGGGAGTGGCCTTAACCGTGGGAGCCCAGAAGACCCCCACCCTGCGCAACGTGGACAAGCGCGTCAGAAAGGGTTTTGTCAAGGCGTACACCCACAACGGCTGGTTCAAAAGCCTGGAGAGCATAGTCCACTTCTACAACACGGGTGCCTTATTGTCCACGGCTTCCTCATTCGGTATAACCCGATGCCGGGGTGACGTGACGGAGGAGGTAGCGTTGCGGCTGAATTGTTGGCCTGCTCCGGAGTTTCCTAATGCCCCCCTGCTCGCCCTTACCCCCATTCCCATCGGCCCTGGTCTCACCTTCACGCTCATAGGGGACATGGGGTTGACCGCTGAGGACGAGGCTGCGCTCGTCGCATACCTGAAGACATTTACGGACTATGATACCCCCGAGGAGCCCCCGCCCTATAAGTGAGTTGACCCACGATACGACTCAGGCGCAAAAAGTACTGCGGCCTTCCCATAGGGAAAATGAAAGAGGCCCAAGGAATTTACCTACCTCGGGCCTCTTTCATTTTAATTTAATCCCGGCAACGACCTACTTTCCCACAGAGTCACCCCTGCAGTATCATCGGCGCGGGAGGGCTTAACTGCCGTGTTCGGGATGGGAACGGGTGTGTCCCCTCCGCCATAGTCACCGGAAAACTTGGAACCGTTAATCGGTTTATGTTCGTTAGAAACGAGACAAACCAGCACCAACTTTTAAATTTTAAAGACAACTAAACATGAAGTTTTGAAATATGGTCAAGCCGCTCGATCTATTAGTACTGGTAGGCTCAACACATCACTGCGCTTACACCACCAGCCTATCAACCGGGTGGTCTACCCGGGATCTTAGCCCAGTATTGCTACCAGACGGGATAACTAATCTTGAGGCGAGGCTTCCCACTTAGATGCTTTCAGTGGTTATCCCTTCCGGACATAGCTACCCGGCGCATGCCACTGGCGTGACAACCGGTACACTAGAGGTCCGTCCATCCCGGTCCTCTCGTACTAGGGACAGCTCCTCTTCAATTATCCTGCGCCCACGGCAGATAGGGACCGAACTGTCTCACGACGTTCTAAAC
>CAWGRP010000017.1:17500-158998 GCA_963825005.1 uncultured delta proteobacterium
TTGTACGACTGGGAAGATTGAAGGCAGAAAAATAGAGGGCCGTTGGATAAAGAGCGCTTTTTTGGCAATTGCTTCCTAGCGAAGCGGTCATCCCTCTTCCTAGCGAATGAAATGAACGGTCTTCCTAGTCGCACAAACGTGCGACGGTCTATCATTAGAGCAGGGAGGTACAATGAGTAGGGTTGAGACGGCTTTGGAACTTTTCAAGCAGCGGTTTAATTGAGCCCAGTCAGTATTGGCGAGTTTCGCCAATGAATCGGGACTCGATAAGGATCTGTCGCTGAAAGTGGCATGCGGCTTTGGCGGGGGTTTCGCGGGCCTCGGTGGTCCTTGCGGCGCGGTGACCGGAGCGATGATGGTGATAGGGCTCAAGTATGGAACGACCAAACCGGATGACGAAGCAGCCAAGGAAAAAACCTACCGCATGGTACGAGAGTTCATCCACCGTTTCGAACAGCGCCACGGTGCGAGCCTCTGCAGGGAGCTTATTAAAGCAGATATCAGCACTCCTGAAGGGCTTCAGGCGGCCAGGGATAAACAACTATTTACAGCGGTCTGTCATCCGTTGGTGCGGAGTGCAGTAGAGATACTGGAAGAACTGCTGACCTAGCACCAATCCGGCTTCAAGCGTATACCTTCGTTGCCCTTCGGCCTGTTCTTACTCGACGTACCGCCAGGTACGCCTCCGTAGCCCAGGCCTCGGCTCGCCTCGGTCTCCATCTTGAATCCAAATTGGTGTAACGTTCACCGAACAAACTCTACACTTCAGTCACTGCGCGGATGCTTTGATAGGTAACATCCACGAGTTCCTGAAGTGTCGATTCATCGATGGCGAGCGGCGGCATGAGGACTATCACGTCGCCGAGAGGACGGATGATGACCCCGCGTTTACGCGCCTCCGCTGTCACCTTCTGTCCGATTTTTTCTGCAGGCGCATAAGGCTTGCGCGTGCGCCTGCTCTGCACCAGCTCAATCCCGACCATGAGGCCTTTCTGACGTACTTCTCCAACATGGGAGAGGTCGCAAAAACGGGCAAGAAGTCGTTTCAGCGACTCTGAAGATGTGTGAACTTTTTCCAGCAGCCCCTCTTCTTCGAAGAGCCGGAGGTTTGCTACGGCCACGGCGCATGCCAGAGGATTGCCCGTGTAGGTATGACCGTGGAAGAAGGTCTTGAATTCATCGAACTCAGCGAGGAAGGCTCCGAAGACTTCTTCGGTCGTGAGTGTCGCAGCCAACGGTAGGTAGCCGCCTGTTATGCCTTTTGCAACACACATGAAATCAGGCGTCACACCTTCCTGCTGGCAGGCAAACATGCTGCCCGTCCTGCCAAAGCCGGTTGCAACTTCATCTGCTATGAAGAGAAGACCATTCTCTTTGGTGATCTTCCATATCGCATTGAGAAACCCTTCCGGCTGCACGATCATACCGGCAGCTCCCTGCACCGAGGGCTCGATGATAACGGCGCAAAGTTCATCGTTGTATTTCTTGAGCGTCTTTTCAAACACCTCAACGCATCCAAGATGACACGACTCGGGCTTCAGCTTCAGCGCACAGCGGTAGCAGTATGGCGATGGTGCCTTGCGCGTCCTGAAGAGTAAAGGTTTATACACCTTATGGAAAAGATCGATACCGCCGACACTGACGGCACCAAGCGTATCACCATGGTAGCCGTTCCCGAACGAAAGAAAGCTCTTGCGCTTCTTCTGTCCCTTCTGCTGCCAGTACTGGTAAGCCATTTTAAGGGCGATCTCAACAGAGGTGGATCCATTGTCAGAGTAAAAGATTTTAGTCAAGCCCTTGGGCGCTATATCAACAAGCTTCCTTGCCAGATGGAGCGACGGAACATTTGCGAGGCCGAGAAGTGATGAGTGACAAAGTTGTTCCGCCTGAGTCTGCAGTGCCGCCACAAGCTCTTTCTTCCCGTGACCGTGCACGAGGACCCACAGTGATGAGACCCCGTCAATGTACCTGTTGCCTTCGGTATCAATGAGGTAGCAGCCTTCACCTCTCTCGATTATGAGAGGTTCCGTGTCAATCCAGTCTTTCATCTGCGTGAAGGGATGCCAAACGTATTTCTTATCCCATTCAATGAGCTTGTGTTTGCTGGCCATTGTTCTCTCCGAGTACTTAACGATGGAAGACCGCTTCGCTCGGAAGCATTAAAGGAAATCAGTTACTCCTGCACTTGAATTGTACGTTTTTCTATCCATCTTCCTAGCGACCCCGGACCTGATGCGGGGGAGCGATCTTCCATCTTCCTAGTCGCACATATCTCGTGCGACGGTCGTCCTAGTCACGCTAGCGTGACGATCGTCCTAGCGGCAGCGATCTGTCTCCATCAGTCCTACTTCCCTCCCAGCTGCTCCGATCGCTTCGACCGCCTGATCGATCTCTTCACCGGTAAGCCCGCGCGTAACCGTGAGACGCAGGCGCGATGTGCCGGGTGGAACCGTCGGGGGCCGGATAGCCTGAAGAAAGATTCCCCGGTCCATAAGTCGCCGCTGCATTTCCAATGTCTTTGCGTCTTCCCCTACCACAATCGGTATGATCGACCCTGCGCTTTGTTTCAAGTCGAATCCGATCTCCAGAAGCCCCTGCCGCATTCGGTTGATGTTCACCCATAGCTCGTCTTTGTAGGAGGTGCTCTCGCTGATCAAACGCAACGCCACGCGGTTTGCAGCGAGAGCAGACGCCGGTAGCGCTGTCGTGTACATGAAGGTTCTCGCCCTGTTCACCAGGTACTCTATTGTCGTGCTGTCACCAAGCGCAAAGGCCCCGAACGAGCCTAAGGACTTTCCGAAGGTACCCATCTGAGCGTCCATGAGTCCTGAAAGTCCATGCAGCTCTTCGATACCTTTTCCCGCTTGTCCGAAGACGCCCGTACCGTGCGCTTCATCCACGATAACGTGCACTCCGTACTTCTGTTTCAACGCATAGATTTCATTGAGAGGCGCCACGTCACCGTCCATGCTGAAGACGGTTTCCGTAACCACGAATTTTCTTGTCTTTGCAGGGAGGCGTTTTATCTTCCTCTCAAGGTCTTCAGCATCCAGATGGCGGTAAATAATTGTTTTCGCCTTCGACAGCCTCGTGCTATCAATGATACTCGAATGATTCAGCTCATCGCTGAAGATCACGTCATGTGTATCGGTGAGGGTTGCGATGATCCCCATGTTCGCCAGATACCCGTTGGAGAAAATAAGC
Source organism: uncultured delta proteobacterium (assembly GCA_963825005.1). Classification (GTDB taxonomy): domain Bacteria; phylum Desulfobacterota; class Syntrophorhabdia; order Syntrophorhabdales; family WCHB1-27; genus JADGQN01. The sequence goes on from CAWGRP010000017.1 coordinate 20,705, forward strand.
GCCCTTTCATAGCCCTTGAACGAGGCTACCTCATCTTCGAGTCTTGCGTACAGATCGATGCTGCCCGACACGCTCCGCGACGAGCATGTCCCTGCCCCGTATTCGTCTATAGCATCTTTGGCTGCACGCATTACATCAGGATGCAGATGGAGTGAAAGATAGCTGTTGGAGCAAAGATTCAGGTACTCGCGCCCCTCGTACCATACACGGCTGGCGCCGACCGGCTTCAAATACCGGATCTCCCGGTAGTTGCCGGCTTCCTTGATCTGCTCCAGGTGGTCGATCAGACGTTTGCGCATCCTAACACTCAGGAAAAGCAGGTTAAGGTTGAGGTTAAGGTTAAGAAATACATTCGTGCGCCTCATTCTCTTCTGAATTTCGCGATGGCTTGTCTTCCAGTCTCTACATCCGTCTCAACCGGAACCCTAACCTCAACCTGCCTTTTATACGATACGTAAGTCAGACTTGTCAACCCTATCCATAATAAGGTTGACAGCGTCTCCAGATACAGCAAGGGCGGGCATTTGCAGCCCGCCCCTGATGGCTCTCTTTCTTCTTACGGCCGTAGCACTGAGGCTTTCGTTCTCAAAACAGTTGCCTCGCTTCTTTCATCTTAACCTTAACCTCAACCTTAACCTGTTCGCTCAGCCCTTTATGATCCTCGGAAGCATCATCTGGTGCTGCGGGCAGATTGAAACCGGGTTCTGGTAGCAGCAGTTGGCAAAGGCCACGAGATATTTTCTCAGATCGGTCATCTTGACAACCTCGTCCACCATGCCTGTCTGTGCACAGTAGGCCGGTCTCGACTTATCATAGTACTCTTTCACTGTCTTGTTCATCGCATCAATCACGGGCGCCAGCGGCTTGCCTGAATCTTTCTCCTTGACGAGCCTTCTTGCAAAGCTTGCAACGGCTGCCGTCTCGCCGTGCATGACATAGATTTCCGTCGTGGCAGTACCGATGGTGAAGGCGTTGTTGTTATTCGCCTGCGGTCCGGCCATGATGTAATGGGCCGCTGCAGTGCCTTTCCTCAGAACGATTGTCATCATCGGGCTGTCGTTCGCCTGTTCGATCGAGTAAATCAGTGACTGACCCAGACCGAGAAGTTCGGCTTTCTCGGCGATGTCGCCAACGTCGATACCGGATGTGTCCTGTATCCACAACATGGGAACCCTGTCCCTGCCGCAGAGCGTGACAAACTCATTGACTTTAATGAGCCCCTCTCTGTAGAACTTGCCGCCAATGCCGGGATACGGGGCGTACTTGGGATAACCCTTGGGCAACATACCCTGTATGTTCATGACCACGCCGACAAGGAAGCCGTCTATCTTTACCAGACCGCAGTAAAGCTCCGGACCATAGTCCGGTCTGAATTCCATGTGCTCGCTGCCATCGACGAGTCTTGCTATGAACTGTCTCGCGTCATAGGTCATCTTCTGGTTGAAGGCGACGATGCTGTAAAGGTCTTCGGCCGGGAATGCTGGTTCTTTCGGCTCTGCAACCCTGAAGAATTTGCCGTTGTACGCGGGCAAATAATTTACCCATTCTTTCACCGCATCGAGGATCGCTTCCTCTGTCTGGAAGACCTGCTTGAAGAACCCTGTGTTGTCGTAATGGATCTCGACTCTGCCCGGGGGCACCGACTTGAATTTCCTCGTTGCCTCGATGATCTGCTCGGCCATGCCCTCGTCAAAAAATCCCTTCGGGGCCATGCCGCTCACGATGCCAGCGCCGCCGACGGCGATGTTGCAGTCTTTGTGGGCAAGAAGCAGTGTCGGGCTGATGCCCTGATAGCCGCCACCCGCCGGGTTCGTTCCATAGATCGCAGCCAGTACGGGAATGCCGAGTTTGTTCAGTTCGGCGTGTCTAAAGAAGGTCGTGCCATTTCCTCTTCTGTTTGCATAGACCTTTTCCTGCTCGGTCAGTTTCACGCCACTGCAGTTGACGAGCCAGACGAGCGGGCAATGCAGTCGCTTCGCAATGTCCGTAACTCTCAGAATATTGTCTGACTGCCCTGCTATCCAGGCTCCGGCCATGACCTTATTATCGAATCCGATAATGACGCACCATCTGCCGTTTATCCTGCCAAGACCGTCTACGACGCCGGTAGTCCCCGACTCTTCCTGCATCGGATCGTAGAGTATATGAAGCGGGGCCCAGGTGCCAGGGTCCACGATGTATTCCAGCCTCTGATGAACCGTCCATTCACCTCTCTTGGCAAGGACTTCTTTCGGCAGACCTGCATTTTTGTTCTTCTCAACAAGTGCCGCGATTTCCGCTTCAACTTTCTTGATCTCTTCGGCGTTTTTCTCGTTCGCTTTGATCGGCTTACCTAAATCCTGCATCTTTTCGAAATATGGTCTCATCTCCTAAGCCTCCGATGGTTTTATTGAAATAATCTGCTAGTTTTGTTCTTATTTTCACAATTATATTTTTTGTATACGAACTTTGTCAATACAAAACTGGGAAAATCTTACTCTTCATCCTCTGTGATCAGCACCACGAAGAATCAAGAAACGAATACTCATATCTGCTAACCGTATGATAATATTGCAGATCTGCCTCGTTGAATCGCTCGGGTGGCTGCTTTGGACTAAGGGTTCCGCCCTTCTAACGCTCGACAGGATACCCGGCTTTGATCCAATCAGCGTACGACCCATCGACCAAAACGGCGTTCTTGTAACCGAGGTCGTTAAGGGTCTTGGTGGCCAGTGCGGCACGAGCCCCCGACCTGCAGTATACGTATATTTTTGTGTTTTCGTCAGGGATCTTGCTGAAGACGTTAAACTCCAGTGTACCGCGAGAAATATTGATGGCCCCTGGAAGATGGCCGAGTGCAAATTCCGGCTGATCGCGGACATCGAGAATGACTGCCTTTTCCTTTGAATCAATCGCAGTTTTGAGAGTCTCAATTGAGACCTTTGTTACCGCTGCTCTGGCCGAGTCAACCATTGCCTTGACTTTGGGATTCATAGCCGCCGGTGCCGGTGCATCAGCCGATATAGCAATACCGGCCGTTGCAAATACCACTGCAAACCCTAACATAGCAACAAGCAATCTCATAATATTGTAAATTCCTCCTTTGAATAGTTGCATAAAAAACCTAAGGCCTGAAGAACAGACGCCAAGCTTATTTCACGTGGTTCACCACATACTCTCGTACGGAGCAAAGCCCTATTTGCGCCAAGTATGAGGCTCCACCACCCGCTTCGCGGGTACCCGGGGGCGCTCAAGCCGGGGCGTCGCAGTCATTCACGAGCCTGAGACGGCGCAGAGAAAGCTCCACGGGAATCCGTCCGGAAGCTGCTCCGTGCTGCCCGGGTTCACCACAAACTCCAGACGGATCCAGGCCTGTTTGCGCCAAGTATGAGGCTCCAGATGTGGGGGCGCTCAAGCCGGGGCGAACCTGGCCCGCCATCGTTAACAGCACACTCATCGTTAGCCTGAGACTAGGCAGATAAGGTCTCAGAGGCGCGGAGTGCAAGTCCGAGGAACGAAGGCGTACTATGGTACGTCGCAGTCCCGCAGGACGCGGCGCGACAAAGCATATGGACCTTAGATGCCTAGTCTCAGTGTTTGAACAACCTTTGGCCCGTGAAAACCATGGTCACATTCGCCTCGTTGCACGCCTCGATCACCTCAAAATCGCGCTCTGAGCCGCCTGGCTGGATCACACCGGTGGCGCCTTCCTTAATCGCGGCATCGACTCCATCCCTGAATGGGAAGAAACCGTCCGACACCACGATCGATCCCAGCAGCCCACCCTTCTGACTCTTCGTGTACTCCTCTATCTCTTTCAGGTCTGCCATTTTTCTTGTGCCCCGCTCAGCCTCGAGCTTGAATACTGCATAGGGTACGCCGAATTTTTTGAAGACCTGACCATCCATGAACTTGGTGTACGCCTTGAATGTAGCAATCTCGACAACACCGACCCGGTCCTGCTCTCCCGTGCCGATGGCCGCGGTAGCTTCATTCTTTACAAAAAGTGCAGAATTGGAACTTACGCCCGACTCGACATACCAGCCAAACAGCATGTCCTCAAGCTCTTTCTCGCTGGGTGCCCTCTTGATTTTGTACTCTTGACCCTTATACGTGGTCTGGGCCGGTTTCAGGTCTTCCTTGCCCCTGATCTTGGAAGGCTGTGATTCCTGGATGATCAGACCACCGTCCATGAGCGACTTGAAGTCGATAATTCTTTTTGTCTTATATGCCTGCAGCCGCTCGATCTCTTTAATCTGGAGAATCCTCAGATTTTTCCATTTCTTCAGAATGTCAAGGGCTGACCCCTCGTACTCAGGTGCGCAGACCACTTCGAAATAGTAAGGTGCCATAGCTTTGGCTGTCTCGGCATCCAATGTTTTCGAGAAGACAACGGCACCGCCAAAAGCGGCAATGCGATCGCACCAGAACGCCTTCCCAAAGGCCTCGGCCGACGTGGATCCATATGCTGCGCCGCACGGGTTATTGTGTTTCATGATGGAGCACGCGGGTTTCTTATCCAGGAAGCGGATAATGTTAAGAGCGTTGTCAACATCCGTAAGATTAATTTTCCCCGGATGCTTCCCGACCTGGAGCTGATCCTTCTCGGTCAGTTTGCTCACCAGCCCGTTGTCAAAGTCAAAGAAGCGGACATCGCCCAGCGTGATGTTGCCGCGCACAAGCTCGTAGAGGGCTGCGGGCTGGTCAGGGTTTTCACCGTACCGGATGCCGCGCTCCACGTCAGCCTTCTCGTCTGCATCATAGATGCTCCAGACTTTCTTACGGTATTCCAGAACCTGCCCGCCCATGTCGATCTTGATGGTATCGGGAAATTTGTCCTTCACTACTTTTTTGTACATGTCCTTGATCTCGGCCATATCCACCTCCATAGGTTGTGGAGCGGCGGCGTCTGAGCGTCATCTACTTTGTCGCCCTTCGCCGCGTCTGTCCTCGACGTACCACAAGGTACGCCTTCGTCCGCCACGGCTCGGAGCTTCGCGTATCTGAGCACTCATACTTGCCGCTTATCTGCAAAACGTCCCTATCTTCTTTCCACGATCGATGTCTCTAACGCCCTGCTGTCATTCCGTGCTTGACACGCCTGTCCCGGTATTTTCGTTAGCCGGGGGAATCCAATGCTCTTTTTCTGGATTCCGGCTTTCGCCTGAATGACAACCTTTACCTTCTTTTGTTCTTACCTCTACCTTCTTTTGTTCTTACCTGTCTCTACCTGAGCGCAGCGCGCAGCGCTTCCGTCATCGACTCCACGTCCAGCCCTTCGGCTTTGAGGAGCTCTTCCGTCTCGCCCGATTTCCCGTATGCCTTCACGCCGAAACTCTGCACCTTTCCCCTATAGCCTTGTTGCAAAAGGTAGTAGGCGATCGGCGGCATGATACCCGTAGCCGGGTTGTGGTCCTCATACGTGAAGATCCCCCTCAAGTCCAGTAACCCCTTCATCACCTCAGGATCGACCTCATTCACACAGGCCATATTCACCACGGCCAGCGATATGCCATCTTTGGCCAGGCTTTCCCTGATCGTCAATGCGCGTCCCAGCATGCCACCGTAGGTGATGACAGCCGCGTCCTTACCATTCCTGATCATATCCATCTTGCCATATGTAAATTGGTATCCATCTGCAAAGAGGAGTGCGCCCTTCTCATCGTGCATCAGCGGCCATTTGCCTCTTCCAGTACCAATGAAGAAGTTGCCATTCGTGGCCGCGATGTACCTCGTAACCCGATCTACCTGATTAGTGTCCGCGGGTATTATCGTTTTGAAGTTGTAAAGGTTGCGTGTGAGTCCTATATAGTCGATGCACTGATGGGTCTTGCCGTCCTGCCCCACATCGAGACCCAGGTGCGTCCCAACGACTTTGAGATTCGTCTTGTTGATATCGTTCAGTCTATGCTGGTTATAGGTCTCATCGAGCGCAAAGACGCCGAAGTCGGCAAAGAACGTCACCACTCCGGCAGCAGAAAGCGCGCCGGCGATCGTGGCCGCATTATGCTCCTGCACACCGCACTGAAAAAACTGGTCGGGCGAGCACTTGCAGAAATCGGAGGTTTTCACAGAGCTTGCAAGGTCGCAGTCGAAGGCGGCAATCAGCTTTCCTTCAGGGATATTCTTATCCGCGAGGTCCTTGAGCGCCTTGCCGAACGCAGAACGATTATCCACGCTATCCGCATCGGAGTACGTAAAGGGAGTGCCCAGATGTATACTGCCGCTAATTCCTGTCTGGTCGGCTACGGGTTTCCAGCGCGCCGCCCCCTTGCGCAGTTCCTTGTAGCGCCCAAAGTCATCCTCTAATCCGAGAGCCGCGAGAGCTTCCGGATACTCTTTCTCATTTAAGACCCTGCCATGATAATCCGCCTTGCCTTCCATGAATGGCACGCCGTTACCGATAACGGTGCGGGCAATGATGCAGGTAGGGGTTTGCGTCTGACGCGCCCTGCGCAAAGCCGCATACAGCTCACCCGTGTCATGACCGTCGACCTCAAAAACATCCCAACCGTCGGCGAGGTAGTTCTCGACTATATTCACGGGCATCACATCATCCACGCACCCGCTTATCTGAATCCGGTTATAGTCGATCAGGACGGTGATGTTATCAAGGCAGTACTTCTTCGCAAATCTTCTCGCCTCGGAGACTTGGCCCTTTGCCTGTTCTCCGTCACTCATCAAAACGTAGACATGCGCATTCTCTTTTTTCAGCTTTGAAGCAAGCGCAAAGCCACATCCGGCAGATAGACCCTGGCCCAGGTTTCCCGTCGACCAGTCTATGAAGGGCAATCCCCTCACCACATGCCCTTCGAAGGGGCTACCCGCCTTTCGGAAAAATGCGATCACTTCGTCGACCGGTAGATGACCGAGTCTTGCCAGAGCCGAATAGACTCCGGGTGATGTGTGCCCGTGGCTGATAATGATCCGGTCTCTCATTACACCACTCAGGTTTGCGTACGAGAATATTGTCAGGTACATATCGAGAGACGACATTGAGCCGCCGGGATGACCCGAGCCGGCCAACCGCGTCATCGTGATGATATCCCCCTTCGCCAATCGCGCCAGCTCCTTAAGGCGCGCCACCTCCTCATTAGTTAACGCTTCCTGCTCAAATGCCATAGCTCCCTCCGGTATTTTTAGGGTCACGGGTCATAGGGCACGGGTCAGGGGCGGGTAAAGCACCCAGCCAGACTCTCGACCTTATCTATTCTCTTACAATTAATCGGATTTCTCTGTACAAATGAACTTCATATGCACCTGCGGTTCAGTCTCTCGCTTTCGGTCTACCCAGTGACCCGTGACCCGTGACTCCATGACCCGACTCTGACTCGAGCTTCCGCTGAGCGCGCTTGATAAAAGTCGCATTCCTTCTGCAAAAGGCAGCGCGGACAATCGGGTTTGCGAGCGATACAAATATACCTTCCATGCAGGGTCATAAGTAAAGAAAAATCTGTCCATGAATTTTCAGGCACGATTTTTTTCAGGTCCGCTTCGATCTTATCCGGTTCGTCCTGCTTGGTAAGCCCTATCCTCTGCGACACGCGCATCACGTGTGTGTCCACGATAATCGCCGGTTTTCCGAACGCAAGGCCGACCACCATATTGGCCGTCTTTCTGCCTATCCCTTTGATCGTAGTAAGCGTCTCAACATCATCGGGCACACGGCCTTCAAATCTTTTCTCAATATCGGCAGCAAAATTCTTGAGACTGCGTGCCTTGTTCCGGTAGAAGCCGGTCGGTCTCACATCTTCCTCAAGTTCTGCGTCCTTGACCTTTATGTAGTCCTTTGCCGTTCTGTACTTTTTGAAGAGAGACTCGGTGACTTTATTAACCCGTTCGTCCGTGCACTGAGCCGCGAGGATTGCGGCAACCACCAGCTCCATGGGGCTCGAATAGTTAAGCTCCGCCCTTGGCTTGCCGTGCATCTTTTTCAATTTTTCCAGGATAACTTTAGGCTCTTTTTTCATCACGCATCCTCCCGAAAATATTTTTCACTTCTTCAGCCGTGCGTGTATTGAGTATGTCGCCTTTTTCCTGCCAGCCCTTTCTTGCTGCGCTGATGCCGTAGAACATGTCGGACAATCCGGCCGCGGAGTGTGCGTCCGGGTTGATCGCTATCATGATGCCCGACTGTTTAGCCAATTTCAGGTATCTCCAATCGATGTCAAGACGATACGGGCTCGCATTCAATTCAATGATCACATGATGCCCGGCTGCCATCTCGATGATATTCTGCATGTCCACGTCATATCCGTCCCGCGCCAGGAGGAGCCTACCCGTGGGATGGCCCAGCATAGTCAGATGCGGATTTTTCATCGCCTTCAAAATTCTCATTTCCATGTCGGCGCGCGTCATTCTGAAATTCGAATGGATAGAGCCCACCACGAAGTCGAACCCCTCCAGTATCGTATCATCGTAGTCCAGGCTGCCGTCTGCCAGTATATCGCTCTCTATGCCTTTGAAGAGAACAAAATCATCGCTCTTTTCGTTAAAGCTGTCTATCTCGTCCCATTGTCTGCGCAGCATATCAACTTTGAGGCCGCCCGCGTAAGCAGCAGTCTTGCTGTGGTCTGCAATGCCGATATATGAGAGTCCCATCTCTTTTGCAGTTTCAACAATCTTCTCCAAAGAGTCTACCCCATCGCTCAGGTTAGTGTGCACATGGAACGTACCCTTGAAATCTTCAGGCTTAATCAGGTCGGGCAAGGTGCCGGTTTGCGCCGCCTCAATCTCACCTGTATCTTCTCTCATTTCCGGAGGAATGTACGAAAGGCCGAGATACTCATAGATTTCTGCCTCTGACTCGAGAGGGACAGAGTCACCATTGCTGAACAGGCCGTACTCGTTTAATTTGAGCTCCTTCTTCTTAGCTATGCCGCGTAGCTTTACATTATGTTCCTTGCTGCCTGTAAAATAGATGAGCGCGTACGGGTACGATTCCTTATTCACCACTCTCAGATCAGCCTCAATCCCGGAGTAGAGACGCACTGACGTCTTTGTCTCTCCTTCGGCAATGATCTCTTCCACCGCGGGAAGAGAGCGGAAATGTGAGGAGAGCGCTTTCGGGTCAGGGCCCGCCGCGAGAATATCGATGTCTCGGACGATCTCCTTTCTTCTCCTGATGCTGCCGCATAGATCGACCAGCTCAGGACGCGCAGCCTTGGTAAACAGATCCTTTATGGTCATTGCCAGAGGATAGATGTCAACCAGCAGGAACTCGCCCTTATGCTTCTTGACAAACTCGATGCCCTGAAGAATCTTCTCCTGAGCTCTTGGACCGAATCCAAAGAGGGAGACAAGCCGGTTTTCCCTGGCTGCATACTCGAGCTCTCCGACATTCGTGATGCCGAGCGTCTCATAGAGTACCTTGATCTTGCGCGCTCCCAGATTGGGAATCTCCAGTAGCTCAAGCAAGCCCAACGGAACCTCTTTGGTCAGCTCTTCATAGTACGTCATTCTGCCCGTGGTTACATATTCTTCCAGCTTGCCGGCGATTGCATCCCCTATTCCCTTGATCTGCCTGAGACGTCCCGCCTTTACCATCGCCTCCAGATCCTCGACCTCTGCTATCGCCCGCGCGGCGTTGTGGTAGGCCCTCACCTTGTAAGGGTTTTCACCCTTCAGGTCGAGAAGGTTAGCTATCTGTTCGAGGAGAGCAGGAAGTGATCGGGGAGACATGACCTATTATCTTAATACTAATTTTGCCTTCAAGTGAATACCTTCGTTGCCCTTCGCCCTGTCCTTACTCAGCGTATCACCAGGTACGCCTGCGCAGGCCAGGCCTCGGCTCGCCTCGGTCTTCATCTTGAATCCAAAATTAGTAGTTACGCCATCCAGCCCATTCACAGTAACATCGGCCAACGGAAACACTACAGCCGGTGCCTACGGGTCACGTGGAAAAGGGCTAGGGTAATGTACCTACTCTTTTACCGAAGGTCGACTGTGGTTAGGCGGTGGGTATTTTCGGCACCCTGGACCCTGGACCCTGGACCCTGGACCCAAAAAAAGAGACCCAGGACCTGGCATTTAATCAAGTGATTGCAGGAGACCGGCCAGGCCTGCTCGGTGTTTGACCCCTGTCTTATCGAAGATATTCTTCAGATGCGTTTCGACCGTGAATCTGCTGATGTACAATTTCTTGCCGATCTCATCGTTCGTGAGGCCCTGACAAACACATCGAACAACATCGACCTCTCTTTTGGTAAGCTGATACTCCTTAGCCACGAGAGCCTTCGACGCGAGTTCCTGGATTCGAATGAGATTCTCAAGGGCCGTGGTCAGATGCGGGACCAGAATCCGTGCTTTGGCGAGGTCATTCCCGGAAAAGTCCTGTTGCTCCCGTGGCCGAAAGAGACCTATCAAGCCCAGAACCCTTGCGCCGGAGCGAAGATAGAGTGACAGCTTGAAGTGAATGTTTTGCGGCCGGTAGAATTCATTATAGATCTTGAGGTTCACCCAGCGCCTGTACGGGAGGATATCGTCGACTTTGCAGACCGCGCTTGTTGAGGTCCTCTCCTGCTGAAAAGGATCGCACCGGCTGTACTGCCTTACCCACTGATCATAGTAACGGAGGTTTATGCCCGCGCCCGTCATGCTTCTATTGTCGATTGCTCCGTACTCCCGGTCTCCAAGGAAGAATACAGCTCCTTCCGCCCGGAAAGCCTTCTGCAGGGACCTGACAACTTCGACCCGCATTTCGGAAATGGACACGTGGCAGTTGGCCGAATGAATGACGTTAAAAATATCCTGTAAATCTCCGTTGGTGAGAAGACCCAGATCTTCGTTTGCGGGGAAAGACATGTTCTACGTCAGTATATCCGCGAAACAGATTCTCTGTCAATCATTGAAAATCACTGCTTTCAGGTATAGTTACAGACAGAAGATTTTGCTAACATTTTAGCTCCGATGACGACAGGTGGAGAGAAAAGTACCGGGTAGCTACTCATACCGCATGGAGGTCTGATGCTCATGAACGATGAAAAGCGTAAGTGGTTTACGGATAAATTCTGGGTGACCGAATTCAATTTCCTGCCCGAGGTCAGGGCGCAGCTCACGCCGCCTGGACAGGTTCGAATCCACGATGTAACACTGCGAGAGGCCGAGCAGGCGCCCCATGTGGTCCTGAAGGCTGACGAGAAGCTCCGGATATACGAGGCGCTCGACGACATGGGTGTTTATAGCGTGGAACTTCTGCCCATCATATCAGCAGATGACAGGGAAGTAGCGAGAGAGTTGGTGAAGATGCGTCGCGCAGGCCGCAAGGCAAAGATTGTTTTCTTGTGCAGATGGGATGAGAAAGAAATAGATTTTGCGCTGGAAAACGGCGCCGACAGTATCGTCGTTGAATGTCCGGGTTCACCCTGGTTCGGACACGTTGTGTGGGGGCTCAACGAAAGCGAGATGGTGGAGAAGCTGGTGAGAGCGGCCGCACACGCCAAAAAGAACGGGATGTATACGTCGGTCATGCCGTGGGAAGCCACGAAGGCTCCACTCGAATTTTTGGAGAGGATGTACAAGAGCGTCGCCAATGAAGCGGGTGTTGACGAGGTAACGTACACCGATACCATGGGTATGGCTCTGCCCTGGACCACAACGTATATGGTGAGAAAAATCCGTGAATGGATACCGGGCGTCTCCATAGCAATGCATGCGCATAACGACTTCGGGCTGGCGACCGCTGTCATGCTCTCAGGAGTAGCGGCAGGCGCGTCAACGGTCCACACTTCGATGAACGCGCTCGGCGAAAGAGCAGGCAACGCAGCTACCGAAGAAGTGGTGGTGGGTCTGGAATTGCTTCTCGGCGTCGATACGGGAATAAAGCTGGACCGTATCTACCCTGTTACCCGCCTTGTATCGGAAATGGCCAAGATACCCATCCCCATGAACAAGCCGGTCACCGGAGACAATGAGTTCACGTACGAGTCAGGCATGGTTGTTGACATGGCTCTTCGTATGAGCAAGTCGGAGAGACCCTACTCCACGATGCCATTTTCACCACAGTTGATCGGCCGCAAAGGTTTCAATATCATTCTTGGCAAGATGAGCGGTGGGACCAGCATTAAAAAGAAGCTTGAGGATCGGGGTCTCGCTGCCACGAAAGAGCAGGTGTCAGAGATTGTGGAGCGGGTCAAGCATGAAGCCATAGCGCGGAAATGGTCGATTCCCGATGACGTCTTTGAATCAATTGCTGCAGAAATCCTTGGCCGCACCTGAGCGGAATCGGCCTCAGACTTTGCCGAAGAGTGCCCGCGGATTTCAATATGATAATATGTCATTCTTGAAAGATGTCTGCTATGATAGTTGACAGCCGACATTCAACGCAGCAATCGCACTCCGCTCGATGGAGGTGGTTTTGGAAAAACTGATCATCACTGCCGCCGTAACAGGCGCCCTGACAACCAGGCAGCACAATCCGAACCTGCCTCATACACCCGAAGAAATAGCCCGGTCAGCCGTTGACGCCTGGAAGGCAGGCGCGGCCGTGGTCCATGTACATGCCAGGGACCCTGTGACCGGTCACCCTTTGCAGAAAGCCGATCTCTTCGCAAAAATTATCCGGATTATCAGAAGCGAATGCGACCTTATAATCAACACAAGCACCGGCGGCGGACCGGGCATACCTCTCGAAGACCGAATAGGTATCGTTCCCGAGCTTTCAGCTGATCCGGAGGTAAAACCGGAAATGGCTTCGCTCAACTGCGGCTCGCTCAACGTCGGCATGCTCGATAGAAAGAAACGGGAATTTACTCTAAATGATGTTCAGATGAACCCATGGGCCAGCATGCTCCATTTCGCCGATACCCTTAAGAAATACGGCGTGGTGCCGGAACTTGAGGTCTATGATACAGCAATGATCAATAACGCCTTGGTACTGCGGTCCCTCGATGCGCTTGTCGAGCCTCTTCACTTTCAGTTCGTTCTCGGCGTGCTTGGAGGATTGCAGGCAACTGTTGAAAATCTCGTCTTCTTAAAGAACTCGATCCCCGGAAATGCGACGTGGTCGCTGATCGCGGCCGGCCTCAATATCTACACATTGGCACCTGTTGCAATAGCGCTGGGTGGCCACGTAAGGACAGGGCTTGAAGATGGCGTGCACATTGCGAAAGGAGTGCTGGCCGAGAGCAGCGCACAGATGGTGGCTAAAATCGCACGCATCTCCAAAGAGATGGGACGGGAAGTGGCAACGCCGCGAGAAGCAAGAAAGATACTGAGCCTGTGAGACAACCAACTCAAAAGTCGGACCGCGAAACGCGAAGCAAATGACCGAAGAAAAGTTTTTTTCACTTTCGCGATTCGCGTTCCGAGATTCGCGTTCATGTACTGGTTACATGACCCTCTAACTCAAAAGGAGGCAAGTATGAAAAAGGATAATGAGACGAAAGCGGAAAAAGGATTAATCAGCCGGCGCGATTTCATTAAGACGATTGGAATAGGCGGTGCTCTGGCCACCGGCATCTCGGGGCCTTTCTTTCACGCGCGCGCCGCGCAACAGGAGATCCGCATAGGGCACCTCACGAACCTGTCAGGAGTTTACGCTATCGGAGGCCCACTTCTGGACAAAGGCCTCAAGCTGGCTTTCACCCAGAGCAAATATAAGGACCGGGTAAAGTTCTTTGTAGAGGACAGCCAGACAAAGGCGGACGTATCCGTGCAGAAGGCTCTCAAACTTTACGAGAAGGACAATGTGCATATTCTCGTGGGTCCCATCGGTGGTCATGAGTCGGCAGCTGTCAGCCCTGTGCTGTCGGCAAAGAAAAGGCTGCTCGTGGAGCCGTACGGAGCCAACTCCTACCTCGTGGGAAAAGACTGTAGCCCCTACACATTCATGCTTGGCCATACCACCTACAATATGACTGTCCCAATGGCGCCCTGGTTTTTGAAAACCCTGGGTAACAAAGTCTTTCTGGTGGGCGCGGACTATACCACCGGCCGTGACATCGCTCGTTTTTTCAAGGAAGCTTTCGAAAAGATCGGCGGAAAGGTTGTCGGGGAGTTTTACTCACCCCTTGGCACAGCCGAGTTCGCGCCGTATCTCAGCCAGATACGCAGCGCCAAAGAGAAGCCAAGCGGGATCTTCGGCTTCTACGCAGGGCCGGACCTTGTAAGCTTTGTGCGGCAACTCGATGAATTCGGTTTGAAAAAAGACGGGTATGTCTACGTGAGCACGATCGGCGCATTTTCAACGAGCATGTTGCCGGCGATGGGTGATGCATGTGTCGGCTATTATGACTGTTTCCATTCAGTGCCCTACATAGATACCCCACAGAGCAAAGCCTTCACAGCCGCCTGGCAGAAAGCATATCCGAATGAAGCGGTTGATGAATTCGATATAATGGGTTTTGACACCGGCGTCTGTTTGATAAAGGCATTGGATGCGGTCAAGGGAGATCCGACCAACACTGAGGGACTCGTGGCGGCGCTTCACACCATAGAGTACGAGTCGCCAAGAGGCAAGGTAAAGATGGGCACCAACAACGGCACGATCGTTCCGATCTACGCCCGCAAGATAACGAAAAAGGACGGGCTGTTCCGTCATGAGGCGACGTTCCTCGGATATTACGGCACCCCGTGCGGTCCGCAGTATGAATGGGGCGCATGCAAGCTGGGCTGTCCATCGGGCTAGACGGTTTTGCTCATCGTTGACAGAATGCGGCCGTGACCTTTTCTAGCTTCGTCACAAATCTGCTCTACGGAATCACGATAGGATCAGCCTATACGCTGATAGCTTCGGGGCTCTCCATAGTTTTTGGTGTGATGGGTGTCCTCAATTTTGCCCATGGAAGCTTTGTGATGCTCGGCGCCTATACAGGGCTGACCATTATGAAGGTCACGGGAAATTTTTGGCTGTCGTTGACGCTCGCACCGCTGGCAATCGCAGCACTCGGCGGGATAGTAGAAAAATCGATGGTGAGCCGTCTTTACGGAAAGGATATCCCGTCGACTCTTTTTCTCACCTTCGGCCTGAGCATGGTCTTTTCCAACGCGGTGCTGCTCATATGGGGCGGCTCGCACTACTCAATCCAGCTGCCTGACTATTTCAGAGGATCCATAAATCTGGCAGGCATCTATTACCCCAGGTTCCGT
Source organism: uncultured delta proteobacterium (assembly GCA_963825005.1). Lineage (GTDB taxonomy): Bacteria > Desulfobacterota > Syntrophorhabdia > Syntrophorhabdales > WCHB1-27 > JADGQN01. The sequence continues at coordinate 35,771 of CAWGRP010000017.1, forward strand.
CTGTTCGTGTTCATATTCAGTTGCCTGCTGGTTGGAGTCCTCTGGTTATTCTTGAGCCGCAGCCGCTGGGGACTGCCTATCCGCGCCGGCCTCTTCGACCTTGAGACTGTTGAAGCCTTCGGCATCGACATCCATAAAGTCTTCACCATCCTCTTCATCATCTGCTCAGGGCTCGCAGCCGTGGCAGGCGTGATCATAGGCTCCATGCGAAGTATCAACCCGATGATGGATCTCGATCTGATCAACGTTGCTTTGATTGTGATCGTGATCGGCGGACTGGGTAGTTTCAAAGGCGCGCTTGTCGGCTCGCTCATCCTCGGACTGGCAGAAGCTTTCGGAGCCCAGGCAATGCCTGGATTTGCAAAGTTCACCACGTGGGTGATCATGGCCCTGGTGCTCCTCCTTCGTCCCAAAGGTCTCTTTTCGGAGCGTTGAATGGCTGATACACAGAAAGGCGAGAGGAGGATCCGGACGAGAACCTTCATCGAAGCAGCGGTTCTGCTTGCGCTCGTGCTCCTTCCCCTTGGCTCGGGCAGACTCTTTTCCGATTTTTATATCGCACTCTGCCTGCGTATTATGATCTTCGGCGTGCTCATGCTGGGTTTCGATCTGCTCGCAGGCTACTGCGGTCTTGTCTCGTTCGGACACGCGATGTTTTTTGGGACGGGCGCGTACGTGGCTGCCCTCACCTGGAAGTACTGGAGCGATTCGGTGTGGGTCGGTATGCTCCTCGGCCTTGGCCTCAATGGATTGATCGGCTACGTGCTCGGTTTTCTTGTTGTGCGGACAAGGACCGTCTACTTCATCTTTCTCACGTTTGCTTTCTCCCAGTTCTTTTTTGTAACCGCGAACAGCTGGCGTCTCATCGGCGGAACCGACGGGCTCACCGGCATCCCGGCCCCTACCCTTCTCCCCGGCGTATCCCTCGGTGAGCGCATACCTTTCTACTATTTCACCGTGGCCCTGCTGCTGATTGCGTATTGGGTTGCCCGTCGTATCGTCAATTCACCTTTCGGACGGCTTCTCAGGGGCATCCATCAGAATGAGGAGCGCGTTAACTTTCTCGGCTATAACTCACCCTCATTGATCCGCAGGGTATTTTTGATCTCCGGTCTCTTCGGCTCTGTATCCGGCACACTCATGGCCTGTTTTCAGCCGTTTGTGCCGCCCGATTACTATCACCTGAGCATGTCGGGCGAGTTCGTGATGATGGGACTCTTGGGCGGCATGGGCACCCTGGTAGGACCGCTCATGGGAACAGCAATCGTGATCTTCCTGGGCGATTTCTTAAGCAGCTGGTTAAAAGAAGCCTGGATGCTCTGCCTCGGCGCTATGTACGTTATCTGCATTCTTTTCTCGCCGGAGGGGCTTACAAAAATCATAAGTGATCTGTCCGCATCGGGACTGCTGGCAAAGCTGTTTGGCCGCCGTAACGCGCATGACCAAGGGAGCTGATGCAACGATGCTGCGAATCGAAAACATCAGCTTGAACATCGGCGGTCTGCAGATACTGCGCGATATCAACCTGGAGATAGCAGAAGGGAAGATCACGTCCATCATCGGGCCGAACGGCGCAGGCAAGACCACCTTGTTCAACGTGATAACGGGACGCATGTCTCCCACTGCAGGAAAAGTCTGGTTCAAGGAGAAGAATATCGTCAACCTGCCCCCTTTTCAGATAGCGCGTCTCGGGATTGCCAGGTCTTTTCAGATCACGAATATTTTCCAACGAATGAGCGTTCTTGAGAACGTCTCTATGGCGGCCCAGACGAACTCCCCCCACCGGTGCAGCATCTTCTCAAAAGTATCGGCCGACAACGCCACATCGCGCAAGGCGGAAGAAATACTGGAGCTGATAGGCCTTGCCGGAATGAAGGAGCGGCTGGCGCGTGAGCTTTCACACGGCGATCAGCGAAGGCTGGAGATCGGTATGAGTCTCGCCATAGAACCCGCCTTCCTGATGCTCGACGAACCCACGAGCGGCATGTCACCGGCTGAGACCGCGGCAACCATAGATCTCATACGGACTGTCGGTGAAAAGGTCACGATCTGCATTATCGAACACAAAATGAATCTGGTGATGACAGTATCGGACAAGATCATAGTGCTCAATCTGGGCGGAAAAATAGCCGAGGGCAGTCCGCAAGAAGTGGCTTCAGATGTGCGCGTACAAAAGGTGTACCTGGGAACGGCATGAAAGCGCTGGAAGTCGATAACGTCGAAACCTATTACGGAGCGAGCCATGTTCTGCACGGACTGTCGCTTGAGGTGCCGCAGGGCCGGCTTGTCTGCCTTATGGGAAGAAACGGGGCGGGCAAGACAACGACGATCAGATCGATCATGGGAATGACGCGGCCTGCACGAGGTTCCATCAAGATATTCGGAGAAGAGGTGGCGGGATCCAGAGCACATGCTATTTATGCCAGGGGCGTAAGGATCGTTCCTCAGGGATGGCACATCTTTCCTATGCTCTCGGTGGAGGAAAACCTTCACCTGGCACTCATAGGTCAGTCATCGTGCGATTTCAAGGAGGAAACGGAAAAGGCCTATCAGATGTTTCCTATACTGGGTGAGAGAAAAAGGCAGAAGGCAAGAACGCTCAGTGGCGGCGAACTGCAGATGCTTGCGATTGCACGGGCTATCATGGGTCCGACGCGCCTCATCCTGATGGATGAGCCAAGCGAAGGGCTCGCACCTGTGATCCTTAGACAGATCGGCAAGACTGTTGAGGAGCTGAAAGCACGCAATATAACGATCCTGCTCGCCGAACAGAACTTACAGTTTGCGCTCAACGTCGGAGATTATTTTTACATCATAGACAACGGCGCGATTGTATTCTCCGGAGACAAAATCTCCTTGCTTGCGAATGAAGAGGTACAGCTCCGTTACCTGGGAGTAGGCATCTAAAGACAGGAAAATGCGAAAAGAAGGTTGAGGTTAAGATTAAGAAGGACAAACGCAGGAGCCGAAGGTGAGAAGCAACAACAACGTTCAGTGAAGCACCGCGTTGCGTTTTTCTCAACCTCAACCTTAACCTGCTTTATCTTCTTCCTGTCGTAAAGAGGTGCACCATGAAGATCATTGATCTCAGTCTTCCAACGGAAGAAAGTCCGAGCGAACCAATCGGCGTGAAGATTTCGTATCTTACCCATTCAGAAGGCAGTCGAATTCCTCAGCCGATTCTTCGGTTGCGTCAGTGATGACTTGCCCGGCGGATTAGGTCCGGCTGCCGAATCGGTGACGCTGAGTTCTCACGCCGGGACCCATGTGGATGCGCCGTGGCACTATGCCCCTACATCGGAAGGTCGCAAAGCCAGAACCATCGACGACATGCCCCCGGAGTGGTTCTTCAGCGACGGCGTTCTGCTGGATGTGAGGGACAAGCCGAATGGGTCAGGCGTGACCGTGGCCGATATTCAGCAATGTTTGAAAAAAATAGAGTACACGATCAAGCCCTTTGACATCATTTTGCTGCAGACAGGGGCGGACAAGTACTGGGGCACAACAGAATACTTCGACATGGGGTGCGGCCTGATGAGAGATTCAACCCTGTGGCTCCTGGATCAAGGCGTAAAGGTCATAGGCACGGATGCATGGGGACTTGACCAACCCTTCTGGGCAATAAGAGAGGAGTTCCAGCGCTCGCGTCGTAAAGAGGTGCTATGGCAGGCGCATTTCGCAGGGATAGAGAAAGAGTACTGCCAGATAGAGAAGCTGGCGAATCTGGATAAGCTGCCCGCGCCCACCGGCTTCAAGATCGCCTGTTTTCCTGTAAAGCTCAAAGCGTCAAGCGCTGCATGGTGCCGCGCTGTGGCGATTTTGTGAATGAAGGAGGATCGACATGAAGTTTGTCACATTTGAGGTGAAGACTGCGATCGGTCCGGTGCAGCGTATAGGCGTCTTGCGGAGACAGGGCGTTATTGATTTGCATGCGGCGTATGCCTCATATCTCAGAGACATTCGTGGTATATACCGATGGCGAGAGATGGCGGAGGCGATACTGCCCCCGGACATGTTGAAGTTCATCGAGGGTGGCGAAATGTCGATGGATGCAGCGAACCAGGCGCTCGACCACGATGAGAAGGGAGGAGGTCGGACAACAAATGATAAGGTATCGAGGACCTTCTATCAATTGAATGAGATCAGGCTTCTGGCGCCGGTACCTCGTCCGGTCTCGATCAGAGACTGCTCAGCATTTCTGCAGCACGTCATGAATGCACGCGCTCGCGCCGGGATGCCAACCGAATTGCCGCAGGTCAATTATGAGATACCCGCCCACTACCGCACCAGTTCTACTGATGTTGTCGGAACCGATGAGCCGATCTTCTGGCCGAGCTATACAGAAAGACTCGATTACGAGTTGGAGATCGCGCTGTGTATCGGTAAACAGGGCGTCAACATATCGGCGGATGCGGCCAAGGAATACATTTTCGGCTACACCATTTTCAATGACATCAGTGCCCGGGACATCCAGAGAAAAGAGATGGAACTGAAGCTCGGACCAGCAAAGGCAAAGAGTTTCCGGAATTCAAATATAATGGGCCCTTGTTTGGTAACCACCGACGAGATAGATGCGGGCAATCTGAGAATGACGGCACGGATCAACGGCGAGATCTGGTCAGACGGGAACACGAAGGATATGAACTTCACCTTCGGACAACTGGTCGCCTACCTATCCAAGGATGACGCCATCTATCCGGGGGAGTTCATCGCCTCCGGAACCGTCGGCTTTGGCTGCGGCATGGAACTTGACAGATGGATCAAGCCGGGAGACATGATAGAGCTGGAGATAGAAGGCATCGGTATTCTCAGGAATAAAGTGAACCCGAAAGTGTAAGCTCTGCCTTCAGCTCTTTTTCAGCCCGTCGAGCACCGCCCGGATATTGATTGGGATTTCGTTGCACCTGACGCCCACAGCGTTATAGATCGCGTTGGCGATGGCGGGCGCAGGAATGCTGTACGGAGGCTCGCCGACCCCTTTCGCGCCGAAAGGACCGTAAGGGTCTTCCGGCTCCACGATAATCGGTTCTACCATCGGCACATCGAGAATTGACGGAATCTTGAAGTCAACCATATTAGGGTTGATGCAGATGCCCGTTCTCCCATCGATATACTGGCGCTCCAATAGCCCGAAGCCAATTCCCATGATCGCTCCGCCCTCGATCTGGTTCTCGCAGCCAAGGCGGTTGATCGCGCGCCCCACATCGTGCGCTGCAACGAGTCGCAGGATCTCGACTCTGCCGGTACGCGTATTCACGGCCACTTCGGCAATGTGCACACCGAAGGTGAGCAAAGCCACATTTTGCGGGGGTTTGGCGGAACCGCGACCTATGATCGGACTGGGAGTTTTTGAGAGTATCTCCCGGAACGGGATCGATCGGTTCTCAGTTTTGACAATAATCTTCCCGTCGCTGATTTCGAGCTCCTCCTTTTCTTCTTTAAGAGCTCTCCTGCGACGTCCAGCAACTGGTTCTTGGCGTCCTGTGCTGCTGCGATCACCGCCAGCCCCGCGCTCGGCGTTCCGCGGCTTCCACCGGGAGGTCCCGTGTCTGTGGTGGCATCCGTGTCACCGGTTGTCACCTGCACCGCTTCATACGGGACACCCATCTCTTCGGCCGCAATCATGGCCATGGTCGTCTTCTGCCAGCCACCGCTGTCGTTGAGGCCGCTCATGAGCTCCACCGTGCCGTCCGGATCAAGCTTGATCTGAGCAGACATGGGCGGCGTAATGCCGCCGTGACGGCAGGCGTGAAAGGCCACACCAAGGCCCTTTTTGATGGGGTCAGGGCTTGACCCTGCTTTCTTCCAGTTGCTCTGCCAGCCGATCCGCTCTGCAGCCAGCCTCGCGCATTCTTCGATCCCGATGCTTGCAAAAGGAAATTTCCTGTCCTGATCGCCGTCCTCTTTCCGGACACAATTCTTCAAGCGGAAGACAAGAGGGTCCATCCCCAGCTTCTCGGCCAGGCGGTCCATATGCACTTCCTGAGGGAACATCCCTGCAGGATGGCCGACACAACGCATGTGACCTCCCTCAGGCTTGTTGGTGAACACATTGTACCCTTCGAGTTTGACGTTGGGGCATCGATAGACAAACTTCGGGGTCTCTAGAGATGCAACGGCTCCATCCAGATGGTAGTATGCGCCCAGGTCCGCATAGAGTTTCACTTCAATCGCGGTGAGCGTCCCATCCTTCTTCACGCCGTATTTGAGATACCACGTGGTGGGATAGCGATGATGCGCCGAGAGGTAATTCTCTTCTCTTGTATAGTCGATCCTGACCGGCTGTCCAGTCTTCATTGCAAGCAGGGCGACAATGATATGGTATCGTTCCACAAAGGCCTTGTCCCCGAAATCTCCACCGATATACGGCGTGAGGACCTTCACTTGATTTACTCTGAGGCCAAGCGCACGTGCGACGTCAGTCCGTACACGGAAAGGATTTTTGTGAGAATCCCATAACGTGAGCCTTCTGCCGCTCCAGGCTGCTACAGCGACTCTCGGCTCCATGGTCACATGCTGGATAAGGTGTGTCTTATACTTTTCTTCGAGTATCACATCTGCCTGTCTGAACCCTTCTTCGACATCGCCCCGGATGATCGTATCCGCGCTTTCCTGTATCACGTTGCCTTCGGGATAGAGCTTTGGCGCAGTCTCTTTCACCGCCTCTTCCGCATCGAGCACAAAGGGAAGCTTTTCATAATCAACCTTAATCAGCTCAAGCGCGCTCTGGGCTGTCTCCTCGTCCACGGCTGCGACCGCAAGGATTTCGTCGCCCGCATAGCGCGCCGTGCTTGCCAGGACAGGCATGGTCAAGAACGGAGCAGTCTCCCTGTTGTGGATAGGAAAGTCGGGAACATCCGCCGGCGTAAGTATGGCCTTCACGCCTGGCAGGGCTTCCGCCCTCGACGCATCGATGTTTTTGACCCTGGCGTGAGGATAGGGACTCCGGAGAATTTTTACATACAGCATTCCCGGCAGATAAATATCGGAAGCATACTTTGCATCGCCGGTGAGCCGCTCGAAGGCGTCCACCCTTTCCACGTTTTTGCCGATGACCTTGAATTGCTTTGCCAATCCATCCTCCTTAAGCTTTGGCTGCCGCGAGGACCGATTCGATGATCTTCGGGTAGGCGCCGCAGCGGCAGAGATTGCCGGAGAGCGCCGTGCGGATCTCGTTGGCGTCAGGCTTCGGATTCTTATCCAGAAGCGCTTTTGCCGCCATCATCTGTCCGGAGGTGCAGAAACCGCATTGATAGCCGCCATGCTCTGAAAAGGCCTTCTGGATCGGATGGAGCTTCTCGCCTCTTGCCAGTCCTTCTACAGTGACTATCTTCTTCCCCTCCATGCTGATCGCCAGGAGCGAACACGCATAGACCGCCATTCCATCAACAACGACAGTACATGCGCCGCAATTGCCGTGACCGCAAGCCTTCTTGGTGCCGGTGAGACGAAGCTCTTTTCTTAAGACATCGAGCAGGGTCCAATGCGCTTTAACTTTGAGACGGTACAGTTTCCCGTTCACGTCGAGTGTGATGACAGCTTCTTTCAAGCCGGCGGGCAGCGCAGCCTCCGCCTCGCGCAGCGACGGGTTCGGCAGCGCAGTCACGGCTGCGGCAACAGCGCTTGTGGCCATGCCCTTCAAGAAGGTGCGCCGCGAGACGTTCAATGAACTCGCACGTTCCGCTTTCTCTTCTGTTCGTCTTCTTTCTTTCTTGTCCATACGCCATCTCCTGTCGAAGCCGTGCTCTTGCCAAAGCTAATGCTTTTGTTCCCAAACCTCCCCACCTAAAACCCCTTTATCGCAGATAAGAGCTGATGAGAACTGAGATAAAGGCGGATGATTATTTTTGACCGGAGCTGAGAGTGCGCAGCCTCCTGTAAGGATAAGACGGCATCTCCGGTCAACCTGCAGCACCTCCGGTGGGGTAGGACTTCTACCCGTGCCTTCTTTTCATTATGACGAACCACCGGCCAATTTTCAAGGCAATTCGATTTCGTTTCCTATCATCTCCCTGTTCGCTCTTCCTGGCGGCACTATCGGATAGACGTTCTCCTCGTAATGTATAGGCACTTCGATTATGCAGGGTCCGGAATGGGAAAGGGCCGATGCCACCACGCCGGCTAAGTCGCCGGGCTCGCAGACGCGGAAGCCCGCGAATGCCGAATTGGCGGCCCAGTGCTGCAAAATCGAGCTTTAAGGAAAACCGGGAGGCAATGTAGCGCTTGTCGTAGAAAAGCTCCTGCTGCTGCCTCACGAGCCCCAGATGACCGTTGTTCATGATTACTATCTTGACGGGAAGGTCGAGTTCCGCAAGCGTAGCGAGTTCTTGAATGTTCATCTGAAACGATCCGTCACCGCTCACGCAGAGGATGGTCTTCCCGGGATTGCTCAATGCCGCGCCGATAGCGGCGGGCAAACCGAAGCCCATGGTGCCCAAACCACCGGACGTAAGAAGCCTGCGAGGGCTGGTGAAAGGATAGCTTTGAGCCACCCACATTTGATGCTGCCCGACATCGGTCGTAACAATCGTCTCCTCCGGCATCACGGAAGCAAGCTCCCTCAACAGATTACACGGCTTGAGAGGCTCGTCCGTCGTCCGCCTCGGGATGTAGAGCTGCTTAAGCTCGGCAATGCGACGCATCCAATCAATGCGCTCATTTTGCGCAACGAGCGGCAGCAGGGCGCGGAGCACTCCACCCGCATCGCCGACGATCGAAAGATCGGCTTGCCTTATTTTATTGATTTCTGCCTCGTCAACGTCCACGTGAATGATCGAAGCTTCCGTGCAGAACTGACGCGCATTCCCAACGGCCCTGTCGTCAAACCGCACACCGAAAGCCAGCACCAGGTCCGCCTCGTCGAGCACCATATTTGTAAGAGGCGCCCCATGCATGCCGAGCATCCCCAGATAACGCGGGTCATCCGGAGGAAAAGCCCCCAGGCCCATAAGTGTCAAGGCCACGGGAATTGCATTCTTTTGCGAAAGCGCTATGAGTTCAGTGTGGCATCCGGAGCTGATGATGCCGCCGCCCGCATAGAATACCGGCCTCTCCGATTCCATGATCATGCGTGCTGCGCGTTCGATCAGCAAAGCATCAGGCGCGGCAGGCTCCGGCGACCTCACCTGCGGCCATTCGTCCACCTCGATCTGCTCAAGCTGAACGTTCTTCGGCACGTCGATGAGCACGGGTCCCGGCCGGCCCGATGTGGCGAGGATGAAGGCCTCGGGAATGACGGAAAGAAGCTCTCGTGCATTTTTGACCAGGAAGTTGTGTTTCGTGATGTGCATGGTCATGCCATAGGTATCGACTTCCTGAAATGCATCCGTGCCGATCATTCCCGATGCCACCTGGCCGGTAATGGCGATGAGAGGCACCGAATCGAGTTTGGCGTCAGCGATAGCGGTAAGCAGATTTGTCGCACCGGGTCCGGAAGTAGCGAGGCAGACCGCAGGTTTCCCTGTGGAGCGCGCCATGCCATGAGCTATGAAACCGGCTCCCTGCTCGTGGCGCGTCAGCACGTGACGTATGTTGCTCCCATGAAGCGCGTTGTAGAGAGGGAGGTTTGCTCCGCCTGGAATGCCAGCCACAATCTCGATGCCGTAGACGTTCCAGTAATCTCACAATAATCTCCGCCCCGCTATAGCAATTCGGCTTCAAGCGTATACCTTCGTTGTCGCTGCGTCGCTCTCCTTGACGTACTTGTAGTACGCCTTCGTCGGCTCCTCGTTGCCGCCTCGGTCTCCATCTTGAAGCCGAATTGCTATAACCTTTCATAGAAACCTCCAACAGATTTGTCTTTACGGCCGGCCTGTGCGTCTCGGTCGCACCAAATAAAAAGCCCCTGCCGGTTCTGCACCGGCAGGGGCTCAATAGACATGCTTCAGCCCTAGGGCGGCGCAGACCCGCTCGTCGAAAGTACAAGAACGACTACGAGAGAAAGGTTGATGTTGCTGAGCGCCACCTGGTTGTTCACTACAAAATCCTCTTTAGAGTAATTATCGTTCCAATAGTATACATGCATAAGTCGCCTGCCTGTCAACAACTATTTCTTCTCCCTGAATCTGTCGCGTCTCCTTATTCCACCCAGCCGAGCAGCTCAAAGAGGTACCCATCCGGGAAGGGCACGTGTAGAGCCTGCTGGAAAAGCAGATAAACAAATGCCCACAGGCCTACAGTCATCAGTATGGTGATGAGCCACTTTTCTTTGGACGCAAACTTCAGTTGAATAAAGCTGCAGAGCGAGCCGCCTATGGGGAAACCGAGCAGCCAGATCGCTATAAAGTATCCGATGATCCAGCCGAACATGCCGGCAGTACGACGATTGGCCACATCCGGCGGCACTTCGGGCTCCTCATCCTCAGCAGTTCGTCCCAGGGGGCGACCGCCGGCTTTACCCCTGACTTCCCGAGCAAACTGCCCGATCGCGAGTGCAAGAAGCGGGAAACCTATGGCCCAGGGAAAAAGTCCGGCCCTGAAGTTAAATTTTCTACTCTGCCAGAGCGCGAGCGAAAGAACTGCGACAAGGCTCAGCGCAAAGATAACAGACCATTTATTGACCTTTCTTTTCTCCTTCACCGCAACTGCTGCACGCTCGCTGGCTGGTTGCGCCATGCGCAACTTTCTCTTCTGCAACTTTGCTTTTATAACCGGATAAAAAGCACCCGTAAGCGTGAGGGCTATGAGCAGCATCACCGTGGGGCGATAGAGCCACGCAAGACCATAGTTGCCGATCGAAAGAAAAAGCCTGCTCTCGGCAAGCCCTCCGAGCACAAGTCCAAGTATCAACGGAGGCCTCGGCCACTTCAACTTCTCCAGCACCCAGCCGAACGCACCGAAGATGAGTACCAGGATCAGGTCGGGGAACGCATTCTTTTCAGCGAACGCGCCGAGAAAGATTAACATCAAGATGAAGGGGATGAGCAGGCTGCCGCGTACTTGCGTTACTTTGACAAGCCATTTGAGAAAGAGGAAGATCATGCCCACCGTGATGAGGTTTGAAATGACGGTGATCCAGACGAAAGAGTAAGTAAGTCCGAGGTGGCCTCCCTTTGACTCGGGACGCAGCATGTCAGGACCGGGAACGACCCCGTGCATGATGAAAGCACCCATGAGAATCGCCATGAAGACACTCGCCGGTATGCCAAAGGAGACCGTCGTAATGAGACTTCCGCCCAGTGTTGAATTGTTCGATGCGCCGGGGCCCAGAACTCCTTCGACGGCCCCCTTGCCGAAGCGTTCCTGATTTGGCGAGCTTTGTACGGCATGCGCGTAAGAGAGCCACTGCGTTGTCGCGCCACCCATGCCCGGTATGATGGCGCAGAATGTGCCGATGGCCGCACAGCGGAGCACCAGGAAAATATGGCGGAACACGTCCCGCACACCGTCCATCACCCCGCCCAGTCCGCCGGTCCGACCGCCTGAAATACTCGATCCTGACACCGCAAGGTCGATGATTTCAGGGATCGCGAAAAATCCTATGGTAATCGGCACGAGTCCGATGCCGTCCCAGAGAAACGTCTGACCAAACGTGAACCGTTGAATACCGGAGACCGGGTCAAGCCCCACTGTGGCAACAAAGAGGCCGAGCCCACCGCATAGAAGGCCTTTTATCACGTCGGAGCCGGACAGCGATGCAACGAAGGTGATCCCGAGAAGAGAGACCATGAAGAACTCAGGGCTTCCGAAGGAAAGCACTATAGGACGCACGATGGGAACTGCGATCGCAAGCATAAAGGCGCCGAAAATGGAGCCGATCAACGCTGCCATCAGGACTGCTCCGAGCGCGCGGCCCGCCTCTCCTTTTTTTGCCATCGGGTGGCCGTCGACTATGGTGGCGGCCGTCGTAGGCTCACCCGGTATGCCGAACAGCACCGATGTGATATCGCCTGTGGTATTGACGACACATGCCATGCCGAGCAGAAAGGCGAAAGCTTCTACCGGCGTCATTTTAACGACGAACGGCAGCATCAACGCCATTGCTGTCGGTCCCCCCAGCCCGGGTAAAATGCCCACAGCAAAACCGATCCCGATGCCCAGCAGCATCAGGCTGAACGTCGTCACAGTGAAGATCTGTGTCAAACCAGCAAAGAAACACTGCGCAGTTTCGTACATTACTTATCCTCCGTGTGGCGACTTGCCTTCAAGCGCCTACCTTCGTTGCCCGTCAGCCTGGTCTTACTCGGCGTACTCCAGTACGCCTGCAATGGGCCAGGCCTCGGCGCGCCTAGGGCACCCGGCCGAAGGCTGGGTCATGCATCTTGAATGCAATCGGTACCGTCAGTCTAAAATGACAGTACTTAAAACAGGCTCTTTCTTACTTAAAAAGAATATCCTTCAGCTTCGCCTTCGTGGCCGCGTCAATCTTGGCTGAGTTGGCTACAGCGGCTGCCATGTCTTGACCGGTCGTCGGGTCGAGCGTCATCTGCATCTTGTCGACTTCAGCGAGGAACTCAGGATCTTTCATCGTCTCCTGGAAAGCCTTGGTCAGTATGTCAACGCGCTCCTTCGGCACGCCCGGCGGTACTGCAAACGGTCTCGAATAGTCATTCGCGTAAATAGCCGCAATCTGAACGAGCTTCTTCTGCTCGTCTGTTTTTGCGAAGTCGATAATTTTCGGAACGTTCGGCAGTTCTTTGAGCGGCTTGGCTGTGCACTGGACGACAACGTCAGATCACCCACCTCCAGTGCTCTCTTCCTGTTTGTCTTCACGTTGTCCCAGGACGGAGGCCCACCCGCTAGCTCGCCGCTGTCGGTCGCAATAAGGACATCGGCCGTGCCCTTGTAGCCCGTTATGATCTGCGTTGGAAAGCCAAGCACGTCTTTCATCGTTCGGTCCATGTTGTCCACGAAATTTCCCGGTACGAGACCGCCGACCTTAACGGGAGTGGGCGAGGTCCGCCATTTTTCCGCCGAGGTGATGCCGCTTTTCTTCCCGAACACAAACACGGCATTCTCCTTGTTGGCAGCGCCTATGTAGATGAATTTCTGCGGATCAAAATCATAGCCCGGCTGATCCATCATCTGACCGAGGATAAGGCCGCCATTAATATGACCAAGTGTCAGTCCGTCAGGCTTCGTCGCCTTGAAGAGCTGATTAACCTGGATAAGACCGCCGGCGCCGGTGACGTTTTCCACGATGACTGTGGGATTGCCGGGGATATGTTTTCCCAGGTGGCGGGCAACCACTCTTGCCCAGAGATCAAACCCTCCTCCCGCTGAAAAACCCACAGTGACGCGCAGGGTCTTGCCCTGATAATACGGGGCGGCAGCGTGAGAAGTAACGCAAACAAAAGCCAGCAGTACTACTACTGTCAGGAAAACTACGAGTCGCTTCATGATCTCTCCTCTCTCCTTATTCTAGTTTTATCAATCTTTGTCACATACTCTCTTGAACTTTCCTGTACGAGCCCGGTTTGAACGCGTACGTCTCAAAGGGAATTTCCCGGGTCGAAAAATTAATCTCCCCGTCTTTTCCTTTTTGCGCGATAATCCATTTCAGCCAATTCGCATCGTCCGGTGTGGGAAAATCCTCGCGATAGAATATATTTTCCCGTGTTTCTTCCCTCATCAGGGCTGCTCTCAGCGCCATTTCCGCGGACAGGAGCATGGTCTGGGTTTCTCGTGCCTTGATGAGGCTTCGAGTCTCTTGAGCCTTCAGCCGCCCTCCATTCTCCTCTTTCAAAGTCAAGACCCGGCCCAGCGCATCTTTCAACCTGGGCTCGCTCATGATGATAAGCACATCTGCCGGGAAAAGTATTTCTTGCAACATGCGAACCACATCGTCCGGATCAACGCCCGACCCATTTCTCATTGGCTCGAGGAACGTCCTGTACCTGTTTGATGCAGAAGCATAATCAATCTCAGGATCCTCCGAAACTTCATTCATGGCGTGGCGAGCAGCACTCTCGCCTGCCGCGTAACCGGACCACGTGCACGATGCAATCGACCAGCCCGTGAAGGGATTGATTCCAAGGGTCCTCGCCATGCCGGCAGCGAAGAGCCCGGGCAGCGTCGTTTTGCACTCCAGGTCGGCGTCTATTCCAAGCTTGTTCGACTCATACGCGGGTTGCCATTCGATATTGTCCCGGAGTATATCGTAGCCTTCTTCGCGTTTACATTTCTCATCCAGAATCGGTTGCCAGCCATGGCTTACCATCAGAACACGGAACCTCTCTCGTTCTTCCTCTGCCATGGACCGGACATCGATCGTGATGGGTGCGTTTCCTTTCATGGCTTCTCTGGCGGCAGCCATAACAATTTTGGAAGATGGTGCACGATCTTGCAGCACCGGATCATACGTCTCCATAAAATGTGTACCGTTGCCATTGATCCAGCGTGCGCCTAAAGCGGGCAGTATTCCTGAACCTTCCAGTTCATGTCTGGCCGGCCGGATGTTGATGTAGTGAAACTCCGGGTTCTTCAGACCCGCACCCGCATCATACGCCATGAACGGACCCGTGCCCTGCAGGTCGCACGCGAGGTGGTGACCCCTGTAGCTGCCGGAGTTGGTTGCCAAGACCACGCTCTTCGCCTTGAAGAGATAATTGCGTTGCTCTTTGACGCCTATGCCGATCGCTCCTGCGACAGCGTTGTCATCATTCTTAACCAGGTCGTACACATATACGTGATCTACGAATTTCACGCCCCGTGATAGTGCCTTCTTTCGCAGGATAGTCACTTCGTCGGCAGCAGTTGCCTTATCGAGCCAGAGGTTTTTCACGCTCTGTGTCCCTCGGGCCCTTGTCCACGTGTACGAGCCCTTCTCCTTCCGAAAGGAGAGGCCAAAGGATTCCACGTCTCTCATCCTCGCGTACGAGCCCTCGAAGATGGCGCTGACCATGTCCTGCTCAACAAGCCATTCGTTGCCGAGCGTGATCTCGCGAACATAGTCGTCCGGGTTGTCTTCAGGAAGCTGTACCATCCGCGCGCCCGAAGCAAAGAAGGAGTGCCCTGACTTACCCGCAAAAGACTTGTCCACAAGGATGACCGAAGATGCGAGTTCCGCCGCTCTCAGTGCAGCCCAGAGACCGGCAAAGCCGCCACCCACGATGAGCACGTCTGACTGGAGTATGTTCCAGGTGGATGGTTCCTTTGTCATGCCAGCTTTTTCCCTTTTGAAGCCATTGGCCAGGCCATGGGTTTGGCCTTCCTGAAAGGATGCACGTCAATCGCCTTTACCGGACAGGCAATTTCACAGCTGAAACAGGTCCAGCAATCTTTAGCATAGGCCACGCGTGCTTTACCCGTGTTATCCATTTCGATGACATCACCCGGGCAGAACTCTGCACAGATACCGCATCCAATGCACACGTTAGGGTCTATGTTACGAATCATACTCCGAGGTCTTTCCTGAGACGTAAAATGCTAGAATATCAAGGGCTGGCTAGTCAAGGAGAATGTGAGTCTCACGAACATTGTTCGATTGGTTTTATTGGTTTGATTAGTTTGATTATTACCCCGGCAATTAAATAGCTTGTTATGCCGGACTTGATCCGGCATCCAGACAGGCACTAGATTCCGGCTTTCGCCGGAATGACGGCCTCAAGAAGAAGTGCAGGTATTTAGTTGCCGTATTATATAGTTACGACATAGATAGTGCAGACTGTATCTCAGCCTCTTTGTCTATAGGCACCAATTCTTGAAGCGATGGCGTTGTGCGCCGGAACCAATTGAACCAATAAAACAAATTGAACCAATAAGACCGTCATTATAGTTTCAGCAGCACCATGTTGGACTTGGGGTCCAGCTCGCGCACTGCCTTCACCCCCGTTATTTCAAGGATGATGGCTTCCAGGACTAGAAACGTATTCCCTTTTTCCCTGAGGCAGCCGACCTTTACCATGTCCCGCTTGCCATATGAGCCATGTATGTGGAGTTTCGGTTCGTCCCCTTCCCAGAAGATCGTGCCAACGGCAAGAGCCTCGTGGCTCTCCGTGAGAGTGCGCCATACAGGATTCGGCGGGAGTTCCTCTTTATCAGGTCCCACCACAAGCGTGGCGTCGGTCACTCCTCCGACCAGATAAACGACCGCCGCTCTTATCTGCTCCTTTTTTGCTATACCGATAAGATTATCCAGAATTGGCTCTCCGTCCTCAAACCTCGCCACAATGCATCTTCCCACTCCTCCGACCTGATACTTCATAACCCGTCCACCTCCTGTTCATGAGAAGCTCGGCCGCAGCCCACAAAACACAGGAAGAATGATAGCACGTTCAGGAACCTGCGTGACAAAGAAAACGGATTGTCAGGGTCCGGGGTCCAATAAGAAAAGAGCAACGCGTGATACTACAACCTAATGTATTGCGTCGTAAATCCCTTTACTTCGATTGTCATTCCGGCCTTGACGCGCCTGTCCCGGCACGTGGTAGGCCGGGGGAATCCAGTCTTGTCGCTCTAGATTCCGGCTTTCGCCGGAATGACGACGTGCGGTTAATGTAAAGAAGCGTTAGACGCACTACACTAGTTGGTGGATGGCGCAGGCGCTTTTTTGTGTGCTGTCGATTTTCCACTTTTCGCAAGCATCTTGCGCACCAGGTGGAGTAAATCCGCCTCTCGATAGGGTTTGTCCAGGAAGGTGCTTACTCCCAGTTTCCTTAACTTATCCCGTTGTAATTCATTCATGAATCCGCTGGAGACAGCTACTTTGACCTGAATATCCAGTTCCTTGAGACGCTTCAGCACACCCTCGCCTTTAAGTTTGGGCATAATCATGTCCAGGATCACGAGGTCGATCGGTCTGGGCGGATGCTCGAGCACTTCCAGGGCTTTCTGGCCATCAGGGGCTTGCAGGACTTTCAGCCCTTCCCGTTCGAGTATCCCTGTCACAAGCTCTCTGATTACCTGTTCGTCCTCCACGACAAGAACTGTGCCGGCCTGGCGCGCAGGTAAGACTTCAGATTCACTCTGAGCAGATTCGGTTTTGCCCGTCTCCACCGGCATGTAGATCCTGAATCGGGTCCCCTGCCCTGACTCGCTCTCAAGTTCGATGAAGCCTCCATGACTTCGTACAAAACGGTCGACCATGTAAAGCCCCATCGCCAGCCTCGTGCCGTTCTCATTAGAGGCTAAATGGGGCTTGAAAATCTTCCTTCGGATATCCTCATCCATTCCTGTTCCATTGTCTTCTATCTCGATCATGATGAAATCGCTGCCGTCCGCCTGTTTCTTCCGTTCTGTCTTCACCTTCAATTTTCCGCCTTCGGCCATGGCTTCTCGTGCATTCACGCAAAGATTGAGAATCGCATGCTGAAGCTCTCCATCATTGCATTTGATAAGAGGAAGCTGCGGATCAAGCTTCTTAACTATTTCAAGGTCTCTGAAGCTTTCGCTGAGAAGAAAGAGTACGTCATCGACGATCACATTTACATCTACGATCCCCATCGACTGTTTTTGTCGGCTTGAAAAGTTTAGCAGATGTTCGGTCAGCTTGGCCGCGCGCTTCGCAGACCCTTCTATCACTTCAACATAGCGGGTGAGTTGTTTGTCCTCAGTCACAAACTTCCTCATCAAAGAGGCGTAACCGAGCACACCTGTGAGAAGGTTATTGTAGTCATGAGCTACCCCGCCTGCAAGTTTCCCGATACTTTCCATCTTGTTTTTGTGGATATTCTCTTCTTCCACAAGTTTCTCGTCCATAACATCCTTAAGGACGATGCTCGTAAAAACCACTCCACCCGTCTCATCTTTCACAGGATAGCTCTCCAGCTCGAAGAGCTTGAACTGATCGCCGATCCGATACTGGATGTTTCCATGCAGCACGTGGTCTTTTGCGAAAGCATCTCTGTCGATTCCGGGAATAAGATTCTCAATCTTCTCTCCGATCAGAAGCGCTTTCCTCTCATCAAAATCGATCTTTGCCTTCTTATTGGCAAAGCAGATGTGGCCGCTTCCGTCAACCAACAGCAGCACGTCAGGAAACTGATCGATCACCGTGTTGAGGAGGGTCTTGGTCAAACCCAGTTTCGAGTCAAGGTCCCGCACCCTCAGGTTGTCCAATGCCCTGAGGCGGTCGATTGAACTGTTGAGGAGCATCGACTTGTTCAGTACCTGGCACAGCAGCTCAAGCTCCCTCAGAATGTGCTCGTCGAGCTGGACGATTTCTTGTTTACCCAGGAGCAAGTATCCAAAAACATCCACATCCTGCACAAGCGGATAGATATAGAGCGTACCGTAACCGGCAACATCATTGAGAAGGCAGGGAGAGAAAAGTGCCCTGTTCAGGCGCTCGACTTCCTCAAGCGGCAACCTCTTCAAAGAATCATCGATTGTAAAAAAGCTCTCCAGCAGGTCGTCCCGGCGTATAATCTGGCACATGTCAAATTCGGTTTCTTCGACAAAGACCTTGGGCATGTAGCCGATGAGGCTCTCCCGATCTTCAATGTATTGGAAGGTCTTCATGATGATCGAGTAATTCGCAATGGTCCTCTCATAAAAATTCCACTGAAATACCAGCGATTCGGCGCTGAACTTATGCTTTTTCATGTGTCGATCCGAGAAGGTCAATTATGCGCGCGGTTTCGTTATCGATTTTGGCTTTCTCTCGCATGAGGACCAGGCCATCCATACCGAGATCAGTATCCGGAAAGTCGGCGAACGTATCGGCCTTTTTCACCACCCTGAGCAGAGCCTCACATTCGCCTACCGGTTTATCATCGTGGTGATATCGGATTATCTTCCCAAACTCCGACGGGAATCTCCATTTCATCGACATATAGTATCCTATCTCCTGATGATCTATGCCGAACCGTGCGCGCTCCTCGCCGCACAAGTCCTTGCGTTTGCCATTGCAACCATCAATCAAATAGCGATAATCGTCTAGGTACATGTAGAGGATCAGCTTTCCGATATCATGCACCAGGGCCAGTGTGAATACTTTCTCCGGTTCTTCAACAAGCGTATTCGCAGAAAGGACCTTGGCAGAGTACGCAACGTAGACGGAATGTTTCCACAGAGCGTGGAGATCGTCTTCCTTGAGCGATAGCTTGCGCAGTATGCCTTCCAGAAAGACGAGGCAGGTGACGATGTACCTCAATTCCTCGAGCCCTATAACGATCATGGCCCTCTGCAGGCTCATGATCTTGATCCCCCGGCTGTAATACGCAGAGTTTGCGATGCTGATGACCTTCGACGAAATGGCCTGATCGTAACGTACAATATCGACCAGTTCGCGGAATGAAGCATTCTTGTCGTTAAGCACATCGAAAACACGGTCAACGACGCTACTCAAGGTCGGAAGTACCCTGAGCGTCTTGGCCTTCGTCAACAGTTCCGCTCTTATGGTCTCAGTGCGCATGTACCCTGTATATATTGTCGAACGAAAGAGGAAAAGATTAAGTCATCCGGTGATAAACGGCTGCAGCGAAAAACTACAAGAATATGCGCTAACCCAGCTCGCTGCTGAAGATGGGCTAACCCAGCTTCCGGAATGCCGTGGCCTTGATTGCGGCATAGACCTCGCTGCCGGTCTTTATGCCCAGCTCGTCGGCCGCCTGCCTGACTACCTCGGCCACAAGGCGGCCGCCGCCGCAGTCCAGATCAATGCCGACCCTGTTGCCCGCTTCGAACACATTAATGACTTCGCACTTCAAGAGGTTGCGGGCGCTGATCGCTTCCGGATGACTCTTGAAGAGCATTATGTCCGTAGACGACAGTTCAAAGAGGCCTTCCTGCCCGATGTCGCCGGATGCTGTAAGCAGTTGTCCATCACCCCAGGTATAAGCGTAGAGCGCATCTACCTGGCGCGGCTCCGACAGCCGGAGAAGGTTCATATACCCCGCCATGCTTTGTCCCATCCGCTTACGCACAAGATCTTCGGCTGTTGTCTTCTCGACAATGCGCCCATCGGCAAGATGCAGGACCCTGGTCCGTCATGATCCGCATCTCAAGCAGCGAATGAGATATGAAGAGGTAAGGAATCTTGAAGACATCGCACACGTTTTTCAGGAAAGGAACGATGTGGAATTTCAAAGTGTCATCAAGCGCAGACAACGGCTCGTCAAGCAGCAGCAGGCGTGGATTGCCGAGCACTGCCCGGCCGATGGCCACGCGCTGTTTCTCCCCGCCCGAGAGATGCTTTACGCCGCGTCAGAGGAGATTTCCGATTTCCAGAACTTCAACCACGTCGTCAAAGGCAATCTTACGGTTTTCAGGTACACAGCGCTTATAGCCGTAGAGAAGATTTCCCTTCACGCTCAGATGGGGGAAAAGGCTCGGACGCTGAAAAACCATGCCCATGCGCCTTTCTTCCGTGCGCGCGTTTATCCCGGTGCTGCTGTCGAAAAGCGTTTCTCCGTCCAGGATGATGGAGCCCCTGTCGGGCTTGATGAGACCGGCGATGAGACCGACCAGGGTCGATTTGCCGCTTCCTGAAGGGCCGAAGATACCTACCCTCTCTCCTTCCACCATAAAGTCGGCATCGAGGGAAAAAGTGCCTAACTGTTTTTGCAGCGCAACGCGGAGCTCCATCCTAATCGCTCCTTACGATGCGCCTGCCGAGCCACTCGTGAAAAACCAGCACAACGACGGAGATGGAAATGGATACGGCACAGAGGCTGAGCGCCATGACGTCGCCCTTGGGAGAACTGGCGTATTCATAGATGGCAAGGGGTATAGTCTGGGTGACGCCGGGGATGTTGCCGGCAACTATCACGGTCGCTCCGAATTCACCGAGACCCCGGGCGAACATGAGCACTGAGCCCGCTATGATACCGCGCACTGAAAGCGGAACTATGACGGTTATGATCCTATCAAGCCTTCGCGCACCGAGAAGGCGCGAGACCTGGACAAGCCGCTCGTCAATCCCTTCCATGGCTGTGCGTATAGACCTGACCATGAGAGGAAAGCCGACCACCGCTGTGGCAATAACCGCCGCCTTCCACGTGAAGATCAGCTTGATGCCGAGCGGCTGAAGCACCATTTTTCCGATTGGCCCCTGCTGCCCGAGCAGGATAAGGAGGAGAAAGCCGATCACCACGGGCGGCAGGGTCAAGGGAAGATTGACTGCCACGTCAAGAATAACCCTACCCCGGAAGTGCCGAAACGTCATGAGGTAGGCGACCGCGAAGCCGAAGGGCAGCGATAGCAGCGTCGCCGTGACTGCGACCTTCAGCGACAGAAACATTGCCGAATAATCGGCAGGAGTGAAACCGAGCACGCTCATTACCTCGTAATGAAGCCGTGTTTCGTAAGGACCGTGTTGGCCTCGGCAGACTGGAGGAACTTGAAAAATGCCGCTGCCTCGGCCTTTTTCATCCCGGCAACGGTCAATCCCACCGGATACGTGACCCGGGGATAGAGCTCCTGGGGCACGACGAAGATAACTTTCACGTTCCTGGTCATCCCCTCGGCATCCGTCTTGTAGACAAAAGCGCCGTCGACTTCACCGCGATCCGCGTAGAGGAGGCACTCGCGCACATCCCTGGCCATCACAAGTTTGCTCTCAAGCTGTTTCTCCAGGCCGGCCTTCTTGAATGCCTGCATTGCGTACTCACCTGCAGGGACACTCTTTGGACTGCCGATGGCGATCTTCTCGAGTCTGGTGATATCCTGAAGACTTTTCACCTTCATATTCGGCTTGCCGACAAATACCAGCACGTTGTAGGCAAAGGTGACAATATTTTTTTCGTCCACAAGCTTTTTTTCCTTCAGATAGTCCATCCACTCCATGTTGGCAGAGAAGAAGAGATCGGCCGGAGCCCCGTTCTCGATCTGCTTGGCCAAAGCGCCCGACGCGCCGAAGTTGTTGAGGAACTTGATATCGGCGCTCTTCTTAGCAAAACTGTTCGAGAGCTCGGTGACCACTTCCCGCAAGCTTGCGGCGACGGATAGATTGATGTCAGCGGCGCGGCTGATCGAGACTGACAGTATCAGGATAGCCAACACCAGAAAGAATCTATTGGTAATACGTTTCATGGCTATATCCCTGAGCCTCTCGTTAAATACTTCAGGTAATAACGCACTCGTTATATACCATCATGCATAATGGAAAGTCAACCGGTTTCACCATGCGCTTCTAGAGAGCGACTCGGGATTGACATCACAATCCTTTTTTGATTACAATGGCCTATGTTGGAGCGGAACTCCGAGGTGAATGAATGAGAGTCGCTTATAGGGTGTGGCTCGACAACGACGGTAAAGTTTTTGGCGAAGGCCCATACCGGCTGTTGAAGGGCGTGGAAAAACTGGGCTCCCTTAACCAGGCAGCGATAGAGATGAAAATGTCGTACCGAAAGGCCTGGCTCACGGTCAATGCATGCGAGGAAAAACTCGGTTTCGCTCTCATTGAACGGCAAACAGGGGGAGCATCCGGAGGCGGGTCGCACCTCACGGTGAAGGGTAAGAACTTCGTAAAACGCTACGAACTATTCCGCAACGATGTGCGGGAAGGATTGGAGAAAGCCTACAAGAAACACTTTCGCTGATTGAAACAGTTCCTCGAATGCAAGCAATAGGCTTCGAGAGTTCTGGATAACCGGCTTTATACTCAATCGACAGAGACGATCCGAATCGAGTAGGCGGGGGCCTCACAGCCCCAGCCTCTCACACCACCGTACGTGCCGTTCGGCATACGGCGGTTCATGAAAGCTTATTAAAACTCCGATACATGTGCAAGGAGGCTCACGAGTCCCTGCTGAGCAAACCACTTGGCCGGTACTGCCTGCGTTCATGTGGGAAGCGCCGGCATTCCACCACGGTCCGCGTCCATTGTAGGCTGAGGCATAGGCGCGGATTCCTGGTCGATGCCCCGTTCCATCAGCCTCTTTGCACGGGTGCGCGGTTTCTTCCATTGCCTCCACAGCATACAGCGCAGTTTCCTCCGCAGCCATTCATCCAGCTGTTCAAAGGTGTTCTTCACCGCTGCGAGCTTAAAGTACTCCATCCAGCCGGTAAGGAAGCGGTTTCAGCTGCGGCGATGACCCGCCCTACCTGACCGTCCCCGGCCTTTACGCAGCAGTTCCCGGATGTGGCCTTTGAATCGCCGTACCGATTCGGGCGCTACCTTCAATCGTGGTTTCATGTGCCACGTCATCGAGTAGCCAAGGAACTTCCTCACCCAGGGTCTTCCGTACCGCGCTCTTCTTCCGGTTCACCTTCAGGCGGAACCGCGTTCTCGAGGAACCGGGTCAGCGATCTCCATCACCCGCTCGCCTGCCTTCTGCGACTTCACATAGATGTTACAATCATCCGCATAGCGACAGAAGCGATGCCCCCTCCGTTCCAGCTCCTTGTCCAGCTCATCAAGCAGGATGTTGGAGAGCAGCGGCGAGAGGGGCGACCCCTGCGGTGTTCCCTCCGCGTGCGCCTGGACGATCCCTTCGTGCATGATGCCGGAGGTAAGATACGCTCCGGATCAGCTTGAGGAGTCGCTTATCCTTGACCCGCCGGGCCACTCGTGGCCATGAGCATGTCGTGGTTGACGTTATCGAAGAATTTTTCCAGGTCGAAATCCACCACATAACGGTAGCCCTCTTCCACATACTGCCGGGCTTTCAGCACCGCATCATGGGCGCTTCTACCCGGCCGGAAGCCGTAGCTTGAATCGCTGAAGTGTGGATCGAAGATCGGGGTAAGTACCTGGAGGATTGCCTGCTGGATAAACCGATCAAGTGCAACGGGTATCCCGAGGGAACGGACGCCCCTTGCCGCAGGCTTCGGAATATCGACCCGTCTCGACCGGTTGCGGCTGGTACGTCCCAGCGAGGAGTTGCTTCCTTGATACGCGGCCAGTGTTCCATGAGATAGGGCTTCAGGTCATCGACGGTCATTCCGTCAACCCCCGGTGCTCCCTTGTTGGCACGCACCCTGTGGTATGCCTTTATCAGGTTCTCGCGGCGCAGCACCTCCTCTAACAGCATCGTCGTCTCCGGTGGGGATGTCTCTTCTACCGCTGCGGATGTTTGACGCTCCCTGCCCGTATCGAGAGAGGTTCCGCCTCTCCCCTTCCGGGAGTCCTTCGGGCATTTCAGCCTTCCTGTCTGCGTCTGTCTCGTCCGACAAGGTATCGGTTCCCTTCCGCTCTTCCATGTTCGGGCCTTTGCTTCTCTGCGCAGAAGCTCGTATGCCCTCTGCTGACTTCTCATCGCCCATCATCCCGTCTCTCGACGGAAGTAGCACAAGGCAGGCGAGTGAGATCTCCCCGGGTATTGCGCATGCGCTTTCGTCCCATGTGCCCGTCGCATATACATCGATCTCTTCCAGATGACTATCGGGCTTGGAGTCCTTTGCCCTCTCGCCCAGAGACTGCATGCCTCATATGCGCTTCGTGTTCCTCGGGCCGGGACTTTGCTTACACCTTCCTCCAGACCCCACCTCACGGTGGCAGCCCTTGGTGTTCGGCTATGGTTCCCGTCATCAGGGTCCATAGAGGACTTACACCTCCAAGTGCATGCGCCCTGCCGGGCGCACAAAGAAAGAAGGGGGCGCATGGCGACGCCCCCTTCGGGCGAAGTGTTACGGCAGGTACGTTAGGCCAGTTTTACGACCCGGCACGCAACGCTGTTCATCGTGATATACCCTGAAACATGGTCCAATAATTTGGCGTCGAGCAGTATATTACAATTGGCCTCGGCCCAACCGTGAGGCACTGACACGACGCCGGCCTTAATATCGTCAGTTACTTTAGCCCTTATTTTTATTGATCCGCGCGGTGTCTCAACCCCGACCAACTCTCCGTGCACCACGCCATATTTTCCGGCGGTAGCGGGATGCATCTCTGCTTCCGCGTGTCGGTCTCTTGGCTCTCAACGCCGGCACATCGTGCAGCTGCGCATCTATATACTCAACATACCTCGCGCCGGTGAGCAGGATCTCCGGATACTCCTTGACCAGCTCAGGATTTGCCACGGGGCTCTGCTGCGGCTCGATGTGCGTAGGAATACCCGGGAAGCCAAGTTCCTCCATCCTTGCGGAATAGAGCTCTATCTTTCCGCTTGCGGTGGGAAAGGCTACTTTTTCAAAGAGCCGGTACTCCTTCTTGGCGAAATAGACCCCTTCGGGATGATCGGTTAAGTCCTTGATCGTGACGCCGCTTGTGGACAAGAAGTGTTGCGCCACCTCTTCATCCGAGTTCCACGGGAAATGCTCGGCGTAGCCCATTTTACGCCCGAGCTCACTCCAGATCATCCAGATGGGTTTGCTCTCATAAAGCGGCTCGATCACCTTTTTACGAAGCATGATGTAGGGCTCGCAGTAGGATATACCGTACGGAAAACCGCCTATGCCCGTCTCTTCCATACAGGTGCAGGCGGGCAGAACATAATCAGCAAGTTGTCCTGTTTCGGTCATATTGGGATCGATGCTGACGACCAGCTCCTGATTCTTTATGCCCTCCAGGAAGAGCTTGGTATCGGGGAAGGTCACGGCCGGGTTGCTGCCTGACGATATGAATGCTTTTATCGGGTAAGGTTTACCCGACTTCATCGTTTCCGTCATCATCGATGCGGAGCCGTAAGGCGGTGGACGCTTGCCGAACTGATGAAATACAGGATATTCATCATATCCGAGATTGTTTTCCGGTTGAGGCAGGCGCAGGTCGGCCAGCCTGACCTGGGGGCAGGTTACCCATCCGCCCGGTACATCAACATTGCCGGTGATGGCTTGCAGTATTGAAAAGCACCTGTTTGTCTGGAGGCCATTGGTGAACTGGTTCAAGTGCCCTACCCCTTCCAGTATGCAGGCGCCTTTGGTGGTTGCAAAAATGCGTGCGACACGCCGTATTTCCGCGGCCGGCACGCTTGAGATAACCTCTGCTTTTTCAGGCGTGTACTCCTTGACGTGCTCCGCCAGCTTGTCAAAACCATGCGTCTGTTTTTCAACGAATTCCTTATCCCAGAGCTCTTCCTCGATGATGACGTTGATAACCGCCAAGGCGATGGCGCCATCAGTACCCGGGCGCGGCTGCAGATAGATACCCAACTTAGAGATAGGAGTTCGGCGCGGGTCGATAGTTATAAGCTTCGCGCCCTTTTCAACCCTCTCACGGACCTGTCTTCCTACAGGCCAGTAACTTTCGTCAGGATTGCGTCCCCAGAGAATGATGCAGTTCGCATTCACCGGTTCTTCGACGGGATAGCGGCCAAAGGTGATCTGGCGCGCCAGAATACGTGACCGGAAACAGATGCCTTCCGGGTTGAAGAAATTAGGTGTACCATACGCCCCTTTAAAGCGCTGGTTAAAGGCCGCCATCTCAAAGTGTTCGACCCCTACGGAGCCGGTCCAGGATGCGAGCGTGTGTGCGCCGTACTTTTCCTTGAGCTCCAGCAATTTTGCTCCTATTTCGCCCAGAGCATCATCCCAGGATATTTTCTGAAAACGACCGTTGACCTTTTTGACGGGATGCTTCAGACGGGCCGGTGAATAGACCACGTCCACCAGGTGATCACCTTTGGGGCATAGTTTTCCTTTGTTCAGCCAGTGCTCAGGCATGCCCTCGACCTTGACCAGCTTACCGTCTTCCACATAGGCGTTTACGCCGCAGCAGTTAATGCATAATCCACAATCAGTCTTGATCACTTCCATGACTTGACCTCCACAATTTTAGTCGCCTTATTCAGTGAATATATTCCGCCGGCCTCCCGGCCTACAGACATATGCCTTCTGCATCGAGTACAATTATCTTGCCTTGCCAATTTCAAGGCATCACGCAGCTCCAGCATCGCCAGTAAAGCCGGGTGCGGCTCTTTAAATCCTTTCTTCTTTATAGACCTCGACAGCTCATCTGCCAGCTTCCATGGCTCCGGAAATTTTTTGCGGATCAGTCCATGCAGGATATTTGCAGCATCACCCTCAAACGTGAAATCCAGCTTCAGAAGCACCGTAAGCAATGTCCACTTGCAGAAGAGAAACCCATACTCTTTCGGCGTTCCCTGCCTCGCATCAAGCCACACCAGCTCCATCGTGCGGTTGGTCAGCACCTCGCGGTCGTACACTCCGTAACCATCCTCCATTAACCAGGTGTCAATAATGGGATCTGTCACCGCACTCGATAGTAACGAGCTAAGATAGAGGAGTTCACCGTCAAAGGGCGTGCCGGGTGGACATGTTGTCCTTGGATAACCTCGTTCCATCAAAACTCCGCGCATTACCTGGTGCATCATCAGCGCTTCGAGATCAGGACTCTTCTTATCCAACCAGATAGTATGCCGCATACCGTCAGACGAGCAATGCGCTTCCGCAGCACGTATATACTCGTGCGGGTGATCGGCTATATCCTCGAAATCAATCCGGACGATAAAATCCGCATACTCGTCCGTAAATCGTCTCGCCAGGGGCGACAATTGACAACCCAATACATCGGCTATCGGCTCGGAAACCGGCTGCCTTCCCGACGTAACATGGCCGTACATGACGCAGAACCCTAGCCCACCTTTACGATCATCGCCGCGGCAGTGTCGCCTGCAGCGCAACCCGTGAAGAGGCCGTAACCGCCGCCAAGAAGCACGATTTCCTCGATCATTTCGATGATGCCCCTTCCCCCCGTGGGACCCTGAGGATGGCCGTAAATCAGGGAGGACCCATTGTTGTTCATCTTCATGACGTCGTAACCCAACTTTTTCGAGAAGGCAAGATCATTGACCGCAAACGGGTTGTGGGTCTTGACTGCTTTGACATCCGTAACTTTCAGGCCCGCTTTGGCAAGTGCCATCTCGGCTGCCGGTACAGGCGCGGCCGGCATGAACATAGGTTTGACCCGGGCAAAGCCGTAGGAGACAATCTGAATTTCTATCTTGGGATCGGCGCTCAACTCTTTAGCTTTCTCTCGTGTTGTCACGATGAGGCCGCAGTGGCCGTCCGCAGGGAATGTCTGCGCGCCGAAGCTCAAGACTCCTCCCGGCTGAACAGGTTTCAACTTGGCCAGACCTTCGGCTGTCGTAGGTGTCCAACCCTCATCCTGTTCCATGAGCTTGGTCTTCTTTCTGGTTACCGTCACCTCAGGAGCGAACATATAGCGCTTCTGAAACGCCCTGTCGTTCGCGAGCGCTGCCTGATATTGCTCGAAACGGCGCAGCACGACCGCGTCACACTCTTCCTTGGTAATGCCGATCTCCTTCGCCACGTTCTCGGCTGTCTGCACCATCATGGCACGATGACGCGGATTGCCGCCGAAATTATCCATGTTCCAGTCTTCTCTTTCAGGCTGGCCGCCTGGTCCCAGAGGATCGGGCCATACGGTGTGCGGTCCGTTTGAACAGCGGTCCGCAGCCAAAGCAAATGCTACCTCGTAGGTGCCCAGTTCGAGGTTCATGGCAGCGAGATTAAGAATCGTCGTCGAGGTTGAGCAGCACTGATTGACGAAGAGGCCGGGGACGAACTTCTGGTCCTCCGTCAGTATTGAAGCAGCCCAATTGTGCGCGATAAACCAGTGGTTCTGAGCAACCGTGCTTCCGAGGAAAAGATAGTCGATAATAGTCGGCTCTATTTTCTTTTCCAGGAACCATCTTCTCGCGGTAGCAGCCGCAAGGCTCACCGCATTGTCATTCTGCATGCTCCCTTGCCAACGGGAAAACGGACTTGAGAAATATCCCTTATAGGGAATGTACGCTTTTGAAAATGTATCCATGTGCCAATCTCCTTATTCTTTCGGTGTTATTGTCAATTCTCCAGATTGTGGAACAAAGCTCTTCATCGCAGAGTGCGCAGCCTCCTGTAAGGATAAAGACGGATAAGAAATGAGATAAGAACGGATGACTTTTTTTGACCGGAGCTGTGATAGAACGGCATCTCCGGTCAACCTGCACACCTCCGGTGGGGTGAGAAGGCGCGCAGCGCTGGAATGTGCCCAGCATTGCCGTAGTATCACAATGCTGGACACAAGCATACTCATCTGCGAACATCTCTCCTTGCCGTTATCTGCGAACATCTGCGATAAGAATCCTTTGTAGCGCGGTACTTATTGCCCTTTGAAGCTCGGCTTCCGTTTCTCGGCAAATGCTGCCATGCCTTCCCTGCCGTCATCGGAGACGTAGGAGACGACGAAGCACTCGTTCTCGAATGAAATACCCGCGGCGAGACCCATGTCCACGCCGGTGTTGATGGCTGTCTTGATGAGGCTGACTGCCACCTTGGGTTTATCGGCCAGTCGTTTTGCAATTGCCATAGCCTCTTCCAGTACCTTCTCTTTGGGGACGGCCTTGTTGACGAGTCCTATCCGGTGCGCCTCTTCCCCGTTGACCGTATCTCCGAGCAGGAGCAGTTCCTTCGCTTTGGCAGTGCCGGCTAGCCGGGCGATCCGCTGGGTACCGCCTGATCCCGGTATGATCCCGAGGTTGACTTCGGGGCAGCCGATCGTTGCGTCGGTTGCTGCCACCCTCAGGTCGCAGGCAAGGGCAATTTCAAAGCCGCCGCCCAGGGTGAAGCCGAAGAGTGCGGCCACCGTCGGTTTATCCACCGAGGCGATCTTATCGACGGTCATGCGGGAGAGCCGCGCAAAAGCGTGGTATTTCGGGATGGTTTTCCCTGCCACGTCTTTAATGTCGAGGCCTGCGGCAAATGCCTTTTCGCCGGCGCCGGTCAGCAGTATCGCATTGACGGTGTCATCCTTCTCCAGTTCGCAGAACGCATCATAGAGGTCCTGATAGGCGGCCGCATTGAGCGAATTGACCGGCGGTCTGTTTATCTTGACGATTGCCACGGTTCCCTCTTTCTCTATCAGCAGTGTCGCATATGCCATGGTGCTACCTCCTTATTTCTTGTCGCCGTATTTGCCGAGCCACCCCTCGCCCGTCTTTCTGCCGAGCTTATTCGCCTTTACCATGTCTTTCATGAGGCGGGGGGCAACCCACTTCAGTTCTTTGTTCAGCTCTTTGTGGAGATAATCCGCCACGTGATAGGCGATCTCGATGCCGGTGAGATCCATCAGTTCAAAGGGGCCCATCGGGTAGTTGAGTCCCAGTTTTGCCGCCTTGTCGATGTCCTCAGCAGAGGCGATACCCTGCTCGAGGAGGAGGATCGCTTCGATAAAGTGGGGCATCATGAGCCGGTTGACGACGAAGCAGGGGATATCCACTTTGACTTCGATGGGTTCCTTGCCCCATTTCCTGGAGAGGTCCATGGCGGTCTTAATCGTCTCGTCGTTGGTGAACTGGTTACGGATGACCTCCACGAGCCGCATCAAGGGGACCGGGTTGAAGAAGTGCATGCCGACGACTTTTTCGGGTCTTCCGGTGACGGATGCAATCTCCGTGATAGAAAGGGATGAAGTGTTGGTGGCGATGATAACCTCTTTTTTCAGGAGGGCATCCAGTTCCTTGAATACCTTCTTCTTCAGTTCGATATCCTCAAAGACCGCCTCCACGACGTAATCGACGTCCTTGAGGTCAGCCATCTTCGTGGTGCCCTTGATACGGCCCAGAAGGGCGCTCTTTGCATCGGCGGTCATCTTCCCTTTTTCCACGCTTTTGGCGAGGAACTTATCGATGCCGCCTTGGGCTCTCGCAATAAACTTCTCCTCAACATCCATCATGAGCACATTGTATCCGGCTGCAGCTGCGATCTGGGCAATGCCCGATCCCATGCTCCCGGCGCCCACGACTCCAATTGTCTTGATCTCCATTGCACTACCTCCTTGTAAAAGGTTTGTTTGGTTAACGGGGAAACCAATTATTCATTCTGCTCTCACAAGCTGCTCGGATGCGGCCACTCATTCGAGAAGGTTTACCGATGTCATTCATGACATAATAATGTACGATGTCATAAATGACACAATATGGTCGCCGTGTCAATATTTTTTTGTTGCTAGTAATTGATTAATAATGGAAGCTAAGAAGTCACTACGATTAGGAGCGGCAGGAGACTCAGTACTTATTCATGCTTCCTTAGGCATGCGGCCAGATGCGGACTTTTTTTCCCGGACGGTCATAGTCCATGGGAAGAGCTCACGTGCTTTTCGCAAAGCTTCGGTCTCGACGGCCCGATACCAATCCCGATAGTTACTTTTGAGAGCCTTGCCCGCCTCGGTCAGTCGAAAGCCGATCTTATTTCCCCGTTCTTTCTCGATCAGTTTGAAACCCAGTACCTCTTCGGTCTTTTTTATCTTGCCCCAGGCTGCCCTGTAGGACATGCACATTTCTTCGGCGGCCTTCCTGAGCGAGCCCAGCTCCTCTATCTTGTCCAGAAGTTCGGCGCGGCCCACGCCGAATAAAAGACCCTCCCGCGTTTCCAGCCATGCGTGAACCCTGATTTCAGGCTTCGGTTTCGTCACGGGCTGACCCCGTAATTTGTAAGCACGGTCGATCACACTACTGATTTTCTTTTCAGCCAAATGATCCTCCTTTCAATACACTGTGAAGTACAAAGAAGCGCCCCGGTGAGATTGCTTGTCAGCCGCCCGAAAACCGGTTCATTCTTTATAGATAATGGTGCCCACGGGCTCACCCTTCAGCGCTCGTGTGATGTTCCCCTGCTCCAGTCCATTGATGATCTGTATCCTGTTCACGACTTCGCTGTTCTGGAGGATCTCGAGGCAGGGTCTCTCGATCACGAGGTCGTCAAAATCTCTTTGAATCAGAGTCTTGGCGCCTATCTCGGCGATGAATTCCGCTTTAGGATTTTTCTTGGGGTCGTCCGTGTAGAGTCCCTTCTCGTCCTTGATGAAAATGCACGAACGCGCGCCGGTCAAGTCTGCAAGAATTATGGTACCGACATCTGTCCGGTGAATGGGAATACGCCCCTTTGCGGGAGGGATGGCAAAGTAATCATAAGGCGGCATGCCGTGCATTACGGGAATGCACCCTTGTTCAAAGTAGCTCGTAAGCTTCACGATTTCATCGTGTCCTATCTTTATGCCGCCGTGGTGCGCAAGCAGCATGGTAACAAGCAGGGCGTTCTGCTCCGATATTGAATTGCCGAACTTGGCGAGTATCCCCGTTGGCATGCCGAGTTCCAGACCAATGGTGTAAATGTGACGACTTCTCGTCCCCCCACCCGTCGTCACCAGCATCTTATGTTCTTTCTTGTTCGCGGCTATCTCAGCGACGATCTGTGGAAGTGCCTTGACACCGCGGTCGCAGATGGACTGCCCGCCGACTTTCAGTATATTCAAATCAGGATAGAGTCTCGTTTGCGGCGCGACACCAAGGCCATCGATGAAAGACCTGCTGACGAGACTCTCCCCCATCAGCTTGCTCTTGATATGCAAACGCTTACCGTCTTTTTCTCTCACCAGTGTCATGCTACAGCCCTTCCACAATTCTGTCTGTCATCAGCCGGCCGTGATGGCGCGTTCGTCTCGCTCTGTGTTGCTCGTCGCTGAAGAAATGTTCCGTACCTTATTCCTCGACCGCAACCTCTTCATCAGCCTTGCCCTTCTTATCTCCGGGTGGAAGCAGCACCAGCTCCGCACCCACAGCCTTCGCAATCGCTTCAAGCTCACTCTTTCTGAGGTGCTCCCCGAAAAATTTGAGATTTGCATCGGCCACCGCTACCATCCTGAACCTGGGTTGCTGCTTACCCTCAACCGACTTTGTCCGCTCCCTGTAAAAAATCTTACCCGGCATTGTTCAGACCTCCTTCGATCATGTTCCGCCACTCGGTCGCTTTCTTCCGAGCGATTCCCATCTTCCCCTACCTGAGGCGTGACGGGCAAGACAGCCTGGCCTGCCCAGAGCCTGGGCCTCAGCCATCCGCCGGTTTCGACAACGTCCTCGCCAGCAACCACGTGAGCATCCCGGTCCATGGAAGCGACGTGTATATCCGCCCTGTTCAAGAATTCCACCGAAACTTCGTCAGGAAACTTGCGCAATTCTCCAAATTCGATGAACCTGCCGCTCCAGCCATATGCGGTGAGCCCGACCGCGGCTGCCGCGCCGATGATGCCGTCATTCGTACCGCCTAAACCGGTGAGATAACCACCTGCTGCAGCCATGGCATCTTTCTGGGTCACGACCCTATGCGCACATTCGAGCCCAAATGAAATAAGTGCCGGAAGAGCGGGATCGCCTTCTCGCACGATGCAGAGTCCCGGATCGCTTCCCTCTATGAAGTTACGCTTAATGTGAGCGACGGCGCGCGCCGTGAGTTCGTCGATTGAAACCTCTTCGAAGCAATCAATGACGGCGCATGCCGAACTGTTATGTGAGGTGTAGGGTATCGCATCGTCGAGAAGCAATTGCTGCCGGACGACCCCCCATAATCGGCATTCTTCCGGCAACTCACGCTCGAACCAGCGCGCCAGTTTACCGGTCCCGCGTTCCGCTTCAATCGTATCGGTGTCATCGAAGCCCACATAGATCCGCATAAGGTCAAACTCTTCCTAAATCTACGATGTTGCAGAAGATATGTCAACGAAACGAAATTCGTTCAAACCCGTGAGCAGTGAGTGTGTACAGGGGGATAGCAGAGTTTTATGGTAATTAGGGGAGCATTTAAGAAAATTGGGGTAATTGATGCGCTCGAAAAAGAATGGCTGGTGGGAGGGCCAAAGCGCTCCCACCAGCCTGATATCAATTGCGGATTTTGAGAAGCACCATCACATCGTTAACGGCCCAGTAAAGGTTCGCCTGGGCATCGCAGTTCTTGAGCCAATCACTTCTGTCCGGATGACCCGACTTTACGCAGCCGTCCATCTTCAGCATGACCTGCTCCAATTCATTATAGGACCAGTCACGAAGACCGATAGCGGCGAGCCAACGAGCCATCTCCAACTTCCATTCGAGGTCCACTTTCTCCAGAGGCATCTGGAAATCTTTCCCGGGAAGCGCCTTGATATCTGCTATCAGTTTCGTCAGCTGATCTTTGATTGTTTCAGTTGGATCGATAGCGCCATAAACCACTACCTTTTGCTGGTCGATGTAGTCCCAGCCGGCATCAAGTAGATCAATATCGGTCGTTCCATCCGGCAAAGGCTCGACCTTCATGATGGTGACAGAGCGGCTTGAGAAACCGGCGTTGTGGTCCATGTTGGTGGCATCGTAAGGCCAGGGCTTTGCAGGGTCGGAAGCAGTCGACCTCTGGTCGGGCGGTCCAGGATTTTTTTGCGGCGGCACAACCCTGAACGGTCCCTCACCGTCCAACTTCTTTGTCGCCTTGTTAAAGACGCCCGCTTGCAGATACTGGCCATCCCGCTTGATCGCAAGGATCAGCTTCAGTCCACCCTTATTAAAGATCGGATCGCCGTTATTCCTCCCTGCCGTTGAAGGAGCGGAGTAATCGCACCAGCCGGTGCTTGGGTTAAGCGTGATATCGGCATTTGCATTGTAAAAATAGGTTCCCGGAGGGTACGTTCCTTTAACGAAATAGTTGGCATTAGGGGTAGGATCATGGTCGAAGGGATGGGTCTGCAGGAAACCGTCCGGCGATTGTACCACTACGTCCTTTGCGGAAGGGAGCACTAGTCGCTTCAGCAGGCTTTCCATAGTAACCCCTGAATATTCAGCATATATGTCGGTTGACTTGCTGGCATTCAAAAGGAGAAACTGCGCGTGCTGCGGCATGGCTTCAATGTCTGTGCGCGTGAACACTTTAAAAGGCGCAGGAACTTTCGTCGGGTCATCGCTCTTGTCACCCGGGTATCTGATTGCTGTTATCTCAACCTTGTTTGTGTAACCGTCTCCGTCCGAGTCAAGATCCTGGATAGCCGTTATCGCTGCCGCGCTTCTGCCTTTATCTTTATAAGCCTGTCCGTAGGGATTTAACGTGTCCGCGAATTTAGCGGGGATCGCCCCATAGTTGGTCTGGACATGACAAAATTGGCAACTGCCCTGAGCGGGCGTGTTCCCCGCTGCGGGCGCCCCTTTATGACAAAGGGCGCAGCTGTCAAGCTTCGTGCCTGTCGCTTGAGGATAGACGTCGCGAAAATTTTTCGCGTCTATTGCATCGCTGCCCATGTGGTTATATGCCGCAAAACAGGTAAGAGCGATAAAAAAAGATAGTACAATTCCGCCTGCCAACATCCAATTCCTGTGAGTCTTCATCATTTCCTCCTTTCGACGAGTTTAGTAGTATCGCGATTATCCTGGCCCATAGAACCTATACTATTGTGTCAACTATGGCATAATAAATTTGTAAGTGTCAAACGATTTCTTTCTCACTGCCCGGAGGCTACTTCGGAACCAGAGACACCATTTCGACAAGATGCCATAGAGGAACCCTGAACCTGGAGTGTTTTGAGCTAGCCGTTCTGAGTGTCTTGCGTTCGGGCAAAAGATGTTATACAATATTTTAGAAAAATAATATACAATTATAACTTATAATCTTATTTTATTAACATACATCATAACATAGGCTGGCAATGTACAGATGCCACATGACAAAGAAGGTGCTGAAGGTACTTGAACACCTGGCAGAGGGGCGTGACCCACAGGGTGTGTCTCAAATGGCAAGCGCGCTTTCGATTAACAAGAGCACGCTATTCGGCATCTTAAGGGCTCTAGAGGACGAGGGATACGTCACAAAAGACAAGGTGACAAAGACATATACATCCGGCGGTGGATTTCACAAAATGTCAAGGCTGGCATACAGACCGCCTGACATTGCAGGGTTGGCGCGGCCTTTTTTGGAGAAGCTTGCTCAGATCGCTGACGAAACAGCCTTCTTCGGGCTTAGAGAAAACAGTTTTATAAAGGTGGCATCAGTGGTTGAATCACAGAAGGCTCTCAGGATTTCTTCCCGGCAGGGTGCGAAACTGCCCCTTACCGCCGGGGCCTTCGGTAAAGCATTCCTGTCTGCTCTGGGTGAAGGAGAGCTTCTTGAATTATTAGAGCAAACGGGCTTACCGCGGTTTACCGAGAATACCAACCAGCAGATGGGGCTTTTCCTCCAAGAACTCCGAGAGGCAAAGGCTCTCGGGTACGCACGTGATTTGGACGAGTACGTGGGTGGTGTAGCGGCGCTCGCAGCGCCTGTCATCGCGGAAGGTCAACCCGTGGGCGCTGTATGGGTTGCGGGCCTTTCCGCCTCGATGCAGAGTCTTAAGCTATTCGGCATAATCCGTTGCCTTAAAGAGACAGCACAATCCATTGGTGCGGCTATCGGTTCGTACCCGGTCTTCCCTATGCCGGCTAACACCTTTTCTTCAGCACGTGGACGGCAGTCGCCTTAAACGAGGCGTTCACTTCGACCCCTTCGCGAAGTGACAGCTCTTCCACAGATTGAGAAGTCACATACGAAACAAGCGAAAATCCGCAGTCGAGCGTTACGCGTTGATACAGCCCCAGCGGCGTGATCTTCTCGATCTTTGCCGGGAAGATGTTTCTCGCGCTTGTTGACTCTGGCCGGACGCCGGTCGAGAGACTCACGTTTTCAGGCCTTATACATAGAAGCACTGACTTTCCGGGTATCACATCACCGACTGCGACGATTTCATGGCTCGAGACTGAAGCTGTGAAACTGGAGCCGTCTCGGGAAACCACCTTACCGGACAGTATTGTCTCCACTCCTACAAACGAAGCGATGAACTCATCCACGGGGTGGTTCATGACCGCATCAGGAGAGCCTATCTGAACAATACTGCCGTCCTTCATCACGGCTATTCTGTCTGAAAGACGCAGCGCCTCCATCCGGTCGTGAGTTGCAAGGATCGCCGTAGTCCCCGTCTTCCCGAGCACGGCCTGGAGATCCTCAATGAGAGCCTCCCTGCTGGGCTGATCAACGGAAGCAAAAGGCTCATCAAGAAAAAGGATTTCCGGCCGCGTTGCAAAGGCTCGGGCAAGGCTCACGCGTTGGGCCTCTCCGCCAGAGAGTTTCCTGGCTGACCGGCCGGCCAAATGACTGATGCCAAACCGCTCCAGCTGCTCCATCACGATCGCGCCTATCTCAGATCCTTTCATACCGCGGATCTTGAGTCCGGCCGCGACATTCTTGAAAACGGTAGTGTCAAAAAGAAGCGGCTCTTGAAATACCATCGCGAGGTGTCGGCGAAACGTAAGCACGGACACATCAGAGCCAACCCTCATGCCTCTGAAATAAAGCGCTCCTGAAACGGGCTTCAAAAGATAGGAAAGACCCTGCAAGAGAGTAGTCTTCCCGGCCCCGTTAGGACCGATGAGAGCGAGTACCTCACCGCGTGCGACGGTGACCGACGGAACATCGAGGACAGTAACACCACCGCGGCTGACCCGAAGGTCGTTCACCTCCAGGATCACCTCGGCCTCGCTCATCTCTTCAGTCTGCCATCTGTCGTCCGTCGTCTGTTGTCTGTCATCTGCCATCTGTTCTATCATCTGGGACGCTCGTGCTGCTGTATGTGCGTAAGGATCGCGTTGATGATGTATGCGAGAAGGAGAAGAATGATACCGAGTGCGATCGCCACGTCGAAGTTCCCACGGCTCGTCTCCATCACCGTGGCTGTTGTCAGCACCCGGGAGTATCCTTTGATGTTACCGCCTACCATGATCGAAGCTCCCACCTCGGATATGACGCCTCCGAAGCCTGCCATCACCGCGGCGAGTAATGGTAGCTTTGCCTCCTTGATGAGTATCCAGACCATCTGGAGCCGCGTGGCCCCCAACGCGAGTATCTGCAGGCGCAGCTTCTTCGGAAGCTGCTGCATGGCGGCGAGCGTGATACCCATGACGATGGGCGTCGCAATGATTGTCTGGGCCACGATCATTGCCGACGGGGTGTAGAGTATTTCGAGAAAACCGAGGGGTCCGTTGCGCCACAACATAATGCTCACGAAGAGGCCTACTACGACCGGCGGAAGACCCATGCCCGTATTAACAAGACTTACGGCTACTCCTCGTCCGGGGAAGCGCGTGAGAGCAATAATGCTTCCAATGGATACACCCAGCAGCAGACTCACGAGCGTGGCTACGCCTGAGACTTTCAGGGATAGCCAGGTGATGCTCATCACCTCCGGATCAAACGTGACCAGGAGCCAGAAAGCTTTCTTGATGCCGTCGAGAATGAGATCCATGTAGGTACCAAAAGAAGGTTGAGGTTAAGGTTGAGGTTGAGAAGGAAAGAAAGACTTCACCGCTAATGTCAACGTATTCTTTCGCTCTTCCTTAACCTTAACCTCAACCTTCGCTCTTGTCCTTTCCTGTTTTCTATTTTCCCAAATCCTCGACCTTCTTCCCTGCGTCCGGGAAGAAGAGCGGCGAGCCAAATTTGTCAACGCCAAATGTTTTTATCACTCCCTGCGTCTCAGGTGACACCATGAAATCGGCGAATGCCTTTCCGCCGGCACTGTTCACCTTTGGCCATTTGGCAGGATTGATCTCTATGACATGATAAATATTGAGAAGGACGGCGTCACCTTCGGTGAGGATATCAAGGCCCAGCTGTTTCTTCATCGCCAGGTAGGTCCCTCTGTCCGTCAACGTGTATGCCTTTTTTTCAGCAGCAACGTTCAACGTTTGTCCCATGCCGAGACCCGTCTGCTGATACCATTTCTGCCCTTCCGGGTTGATATTGGCCGCCTTCCATATGGTTTTCTCCTGCGCGTTTGTTCCTGAGTTATCCCCTCTCGACATGAAGAGCGAGTCCGTTGACGCTATCTTCTTGAATGCCTCTACGGCAGATTTCATGCCCTTAATCTTGGCGGGGTCGCTTGCCGGACCCACGATAACAAAATCATTATGCATAACTAACTTGCGGTTGACACCGTACCCACCGGTCATAAACTTCTGCTCCGCCGCAGGGGAATGGACGAGGAGCACATCTGCCTCACCTTTTTCACCCATGGCCATGGCCTGGCCCGAGCCGACGGCTATGGTCTTCACGAAGTAGCCCGTCTTTTTCTCGAACATAGGTATAAGCACGTCAAGGAGCCCCGAATCCTGTGTGCTCGTCGTGGTTGCAAGAATGATGTTTTTCTGCTGAGCACCGGCAGGCGAAACTGCAAGCACACTCAAAAGCATCCCGATAACCAGAAAACCAATCCACACATTATTGATGCGTCTCATAAAATTATCCTCCTTATAGTATTTCTCAGACAATACCTCTTCATCGCAGATAAGAGCGGATAAGAAGTGAGATAACAGCGGATGATTGTTTTG
The DNA here is from genome assembly GCA_963825005.1 of uncultured delta proteobacterium. GTDB lineage: Bacteria > Desulfobacterota > Syntrophorhabdia > Syntrophorhabdales > WCHB1-27 > JADGQN01. The sequence goes on from CAWGRP010000017.1 coordinate 74,704, forward strand.
ACCGGAGCTGGGATAAGACGACATCTCCGGTCAACGTGCAGCACCTCCGGTGGGGTGACAAGGCTGCGCGCAGCGCTGAAGTGTGAACAGTATTGGTGCCTTATCACAATGCTGTTCACCGACATACTCATCTGCGAACATCTCTCGTTGCTTTATCGGCGTATATCTGCGATAAAAATTCTATCTCCGCTTGTCACTTATTCGCTCCTTGCTGGCTCTTCCACTCTTTGGAATTCGGGAAGAAAAGGGGACTCCCGTACTTCTCCTTACCGAAATCCCTGATCAGGAGCTGACCTTTCTCAGGTGATGTAAGCCATTTCACGAAAATCATTGTATCTTCGTAATTCGCCGTGGGAAATTTTTTCGGATTGACCGGGATCAGACTGATGTAATTGAGAAGCGCCTCATCCTTTTCGACGAGCACCACGAGCTTGATCTGCTTTTCAAGCGTGAGAAACGTTGCCCGATCCATGACCGTATAGGCCCCCTTCTCGTCCGCATAACGAAGGGTCGGTGCGTTTCCCTGAGAGCCTTTCTCGTATACGACATACCAGGCGCCGTTTGGTTTTATACCGGCCTTCTCCCACAGCTCACCCTCCGCCACATGCGTCCCGGACATATCGCCACGCGAGATAAAGAGTGCGCCTTTTTCCGAAATACGCTTGAGCGCCTCGGTTGCCGAACTCATTCCTTTAACGCCGGCCGGATCGTTCGGAGGTCCCACAATTACAAAATCATTGTACATGAGGCCGATGCGCTCTGTGCCGAACCCTTCGGCAACGAACTTTTCTTCGAGCGATTTCGCGTGAACCATGACAAGGTCAACGCTCCCCTTCTTCGCGATGTCGAGGGCAGCTCCGGTGCCTGCGCCAACGTGGCGAACCCGGATGGACGTCTCTTTTTCGAATGCAGTCTCAAGGGCATCGACGATGCCCGCATCGATTGGACCAATGGTACTGCTCAGAAGAATAAACTTCTGGCTTTCTGCCCTGCTCACGCCGGCAGCAATAGCGCATGCAACCTATAAGTAAGCCAATAATCAGCCAGGTTCTCATGACTACCTCCATGTAATTAAGTTTGGATCAGCCCGATTACAGCGCGAGATTATATGAGTAAGCATAACGCCCGAGCATCGATAATTCAAGCCGAAAGATGGTTTATAAACCATATAGGATATAATAATTACCAATAATTACCATTTTACCCGAGGACCACGGAGAGAAATGAAAGGCCATTTGCATTGAAAAGCGGTTCGTAATTACTGTATACTGGCGTGGTGGAGATCCTCTCTGCCAAAGAACTGTCCCGCTACCTGAAAATCAACGAAAAGAAGATTTATCAGCTGGTCAGAACATCAACACTTCCTCACACAAAAATAGGCGGCAAGATCGCGTTCGCCAAGGAGCTGATAGATGCATGGATAGCGGAGAATACAGAGCGGGAAAAACATCTCTATATAGCGGGAAGTGATGACCCGCTCCTGAGGCGCATAATAGATGCCTACAACAAGGAAGAAGCGAGCACCATATTTTACGCACCTGTAGGCAGCATAAACGGCTTGAAACTGCTGCGCAGCGGCGCAGCCAATCTTGCCTGCGTCCACATACTCGATGTCGAGAGAAAAGAATATAATGCCGGTTACGTTGACCGTTATCTGGGCCACCAGCGCTACACCGTTATACACCTCTACCTGAGAGAACAGGGCCTCTACCTTGCCGGCGACAACCCGAAGAAAATTCGTTCTCTTCAGGATATCGCATCAAAGCATGTGCGGTTCGTTAACAGGAATCAGGGGACAGGAACGAGACTCCTGCTCGACTTCCTGCTGCATGAGAAGGGTGTAGAATCCACACGGATCAAAGGTTATGAAAACGAAGTGGAATCACACCTGCAGGCAGGATTGACTGTTTTGAGAGGTGACGCCGATGCCTCGTTTGGTATTCGCTACGTAGCGCATATGCTGAAGCTCCATTTCGTACCGCTTTTCAAAGAACGATTCGATCTGGTCATTCCGGAAGCGTACGGCCAGACAGCACAGGTCGAGCGCTTACTCTCGCGTTTTGATCAAGGCAAGATGTTGCGGTATGCCAAGGATTTCGTGGGATACGACTTCTCGAAGACGGGAAGTACCGTCTATCCGCATGCATGAGAACCCTGATAAACACCGGCCGCACGTCCCTCCCATAAGCTCCGGGAAACTTTCTATGAAATCGAGTAAAGCGGACTATGTGTTCCGTGTGGACCTCATTGTCGAAAAAGGTACAGACGAAATCCTGCCTGAATCCATACTTTTAGAATGCGGTGGCGTTTGGGTTGAGGAATCAGACGGCGAGACACTCATCAAATGTTACCCGAAAGAGCTACGGCCGTTCTTGCGAAGCCTCAGTAAATCAGGGCTCCTCGTAAAAAAAAGAATCGTTGTAAAAGAGAAGCTTCAGGATTACGCGGCTCTCACAAGAAAGTACTTCAAGCCAATCACGGTTGCCGGTCTGACTATCCTTGCTCCCTGGCAGAAGAGTAAGAAAAGAGGGCCTATAATAATCATAGATCCGGGCATGGCTTTCGGTACAGGCAGACACGAATCTACCAAGCTGATGCTTCGCATGATGAACCGGATTGATCTGAAAGATCAGAAGGTTCTCGACATCGGCTGCGGCTCGGGAATCCTGGCCATACGTGCAGCGCAGAAGGGCGCGCTTGTAACCGCCATCGACAGAGATCCGCTCGCAGTCGTGGCAGCGAAACATAATTCTGCTCTCAATAAGATAGATCAAATTACCCTGGCATGTACGGATCTCGAAAACCTGAGAAGCCGGTTCGATGTTGTTCTTGCCAACCTCGATTTTGAGACCGTCTCCAAACATTACGACTCTCTTCTCAGCCGTGTGGCGAGAGGAGGCGAGCTCCTCGTATCGGGGATAGAGGAACAATACCGAGACAGCTTACTCGCCCTCTTCGCAGCACAGACACTTATCAGAAGCGCCAGAATGAACGACTGGCACGCCTTTACGTTCCAAATTGACAAGCCTGACGAGCTTGGATAAGATAGGCCGTTGAGTAGTTGAACTTTTAAGTCTTAAGAGGAATGGAAGTTAATATCATATGTCAATTTGTATTCAAGATGAAGACCGAGGCGAGCCCGGGCACCCAGCTGAAAGCTGGGTCGTGGGCTACGGAGGCGTACTGCAGTACGTCGAGTAAGAACAGGCCGATGGGCAACGAAGGTATTCGCTTGAAGACAAATTGGCATGCGAGGTGGCTATGATTGAGCGTTATTCGCGACCCCAGATGTCCCGCATCTGGACTGAAGAAAACAAACTCGCAAAATGGCTCGATATAGAGATCGCCATATGCGAAGCCTATGGTCAACTGGGCCTCATACCCCAGGCAGACCTGGAAACCATAAAGAGCAAAGCTTGCTTTGACGTGAAAAGAGTGCAGGAGATCGAGCAGGAGACGAAACACGATGTCGTTGCATTCATTCAGGCGCTTTCTGAGTCGATTGGCCCGGCCTCAAAATGGGTGCACATGGGGGTGACCTCTTCCGACATACTCGATACCGCCTTTTCGTGCCTCTTGAAAGAAGCGGCTGATCTCCTTCTTGAAGATATTTCTAATTTGATGCAGGTCCTCAAAGAAAAAGCTTTTCAGTATAAGTCCGTGCCCATGATAGGCAGGACACACGGCATTCACGCTGAACCTATAACCTTCGGACTTAAGATGGCCCATTTTTATGACGAAATGCGGAGAAACAAGGAACGCCTCCATGCAGCCCGCGAGCGCATAGCGTTTGCAAAGATCTCGGGTGCTGTCGGAACCTACGCTCACGTTCCACCTTCGGTCGAAACGTACGTCTGCGGCAAGCTCGGTCTTACGTCATGTCCTGTTTCGACGCAGATCGTGCCGCGTGACTATTACACAGAGTTCTTTACAACTATCGCGATCGTCGGCTCCTCAGTGGAAAAACTTGCGCTCGAGATACGCCATCTCCAACGTACCGAAGTGGGTGAAGCAGAAGAACAGTTCACCAAAGGTCAGACGGGTTCTTCTGCTATGCCGCACAAACGCAACCCGATCGGATCGGAGAATCTGGCCGGCCTCGCCAGACTGCTGCGCGGCTATGCGGTTGCAGCCCTCGAGAATATACCGCTCTGGCACGAGAGGGACATTAGCCATTCTTCGGTCGAGCGAGTGATCGGCCCTGATGCCACGATCCTGCTCGATTATATGTTCAACCGGCTCACCAACCTTTATAAGAACCTCGTGGTCTATCCTGAGAAAATGAAGCAAAACATGGAGATTACCAGGGGCCTGTATCATTCCGAGGCGGTGATGCTGAGTCTTATCAGAAAAGGGCTGACACGTCAGGAAGCTTACAAGATCACACAGAGAATAGCCATGGCCTGCTATGATAAGAAGGCCGACTTCGTTGCCAGCCTCCTTGGCGATAGAGAGTTGAGAACGTACCTCTCAGAGGAAGAGATAAGAAAGATCACGTCAGATGAACACTACTTCGCACATGTGGACACGATATTCGCACGGGTCTTCGACCCGCGCGAATAGGTAGATCAGGGTGAGGTCAGGGTAATCAGTGAGACAGATCAGTGAGCAGTAATCAGTGAAAGACTGCAGATTAGAGACGTTACTAATAGAAAACTTCATCTACGGTCTGCGCACGTGACTGTGCCGTTGTTCAATACTGCTTCACCTGACCTGACTTGACCGTGACCTGCATGTGACCCTGATCTGTTCTATCAGCATGCTGCTTTCACATACTTGAGCCTTATATCGTAGAGCACGGTGTCGATAAGTTTCTCTTCCTCTCCGGTGAGGTTACCTTTTGTCTTCTCTTTGAGAAGTTCAATAACGCCAATGGTCTGTTTTGCAAGTTGCAGGTTCGAACCTTTTTCATTCGTGACAGGATCCGGGAGTTCCCCCAGATGGACAAGTGCAGATGTGGAAAGGGAAAGAATAAAGGTGGAAAAGCCAAGCTCGCTGAAAAGCGTCATGGGATCGCAGGCAGGGCCGCTTTGCTTGTCATCTGTATTCTCTCTGTTCCCTTTCAAGGTATCTTTTTTTTCCTCCGTCATGGCTATCCTCCTAGAGCAAGCTGTCCAACTTTATCGGTACAAAGAAGACTTCGTTCTTCCTGTTGACCTGCAATAGAATATAATTCGTCCGCAGCCCCTCTGCCATAAGATTCTGAAAGTCTTTTACACTCTCAGCGTCCTTATTGTTGATTTTAAGGATCACGTCACCGGGACGTAATCCATATCGCTCTCCGATACTGTCTTTATATACTTTCGTGACGATGACACCATTCTTTTCCCTGATTCTGAACTTCAACTTCATGTAACCCTGTATATCTGATAACCGTATGCCCAGCAGACGTTCAGGGAGTGGCAGGGGCAGATACCCCACCGTCTCGCTGCTGTTCACATTAATAGTAATCGGCTCGGTTCCTCGTACAATCTTGATCTGGGTCGGGACGCCTTCGCGCCCCTGCAGGAGAACCGCATGGATCTTCATCCCTTCTCTGATCCTTTTCTTGTTGAGCTCGATTATCCTGTCACCGGTCTTGATCCCGTATCGCTCCGCAGGACTTCCCTGAATCACATCGGTTACAGAAAGGTACGATCCCTTCTCATCTTTCTTGCGTTCAAAGAAAAGCCCAAGGATTCCTCTTTTTGCCCCTGCTTCCGAGAATTCGGACAACATGGACGCAACATCTTCGATGGGTATGGCAAAACCTATGCCTTTTCCTTCTTCGTAAATGGCCGTTACGATGCCCAGGAGATCCCCCTCGCCATCAAGCAGGGCCCCGCCGGAACTGCCCGGGTTTATAGCCGCGTCTGTCTGGATGAGATTGACATAGACCCTGTTACTGATCCTGAGGTTCCTGCCCAGGGCGCTGATCACTCCTGTGGTTACGGTGCTTGAAAGCCCGTACGGATTTCCAATGACTATCGCCTTTTCACCTACCCTCACCGGTTTCTTCCTGTTGATTCTCAAGAAAGGAAAGTCGGTCTTGTCACTCTGGATCTTCAGCAAAGCGATATCCAGTTCCGCGTCTGCGGCCATGACCGTTGCATCGTACTCCTGTCTGTTTGTAAATCGTACCCTTATTGTTATTGCTTTTGAGACAAGATGCTCGTTGGTTACAACAACACCTGTCGGGTCAAGAACAACACCAGACCCTATGTTCTCAACTGTTTCTGCCTCACCCTCTTCATCCTCCGAGAACATCCTTTTGAGAAGATCCCTGCTCTTTCCATCGTTGCTTTCTTTTGACCATTCTTCGGTCTTAATGTTCACGATGGATTTGCTGACACTCTCTATTACATTTACGGTCGTGTCTTCCCGCGCGATCAGGAGAGCAGGAAAAAAAAGTATGAGGGCGGCAGCGACAAAGAACCTTTTCATTGACAACGCTTCAGTACCTGCCAAAGGGCTCCGGATTCAGAGACAGTGGATTCTATACTTCAGACCTGAGACATACGATAGTGCAAACCGAACAGTACGCTGACTCTATTCTCTGCAAGCTTAGACTGAAATCTGTGGCCTGTTTCTATGCTCTATAGTCTACGCTCTATCTCTATACCCTGATTTCTATGGTTTATTTACTGCTGTCTTTCACCAAGGCATCAGTACCAGTCATCCTTGTATTTCCGTTTTTTCTTTATTTCGCGTTTCACAGCATCCAGGATAACGTGCGCTACTTCTTCCTTTGAGAGCTTGGGCACATGCCGTGCACCTCCCCTGGCATTTACAATAGTCACTTCATTCTCATCCGACCCGAAACCAATGCCCTGCTTCAGTATGTCATTGGCAACGACCAGGTCCAGGTTCTTTCGCCGCAATTTTTCGTGCGCATTTTGAACAACATTCTCACTTTCTGCGGCAAACCCCACGAGTATCCGATCTTCCTTTATGTGCCCCAACTCCGCCAGAATATCCGGGTTCCTTTCCAGTTCGAGAAATACCTCCTGCTGGCCGGCTTTCTTTTTCATCTTGTGGTATTGCAGGGCTTTGGACCGAAAATCGGCGACCGCAGCCGCCTTGATGATGACCGTACAATTGGCCTGGCGCGCCATCACAACATTTCTCATCTCAGTGGCAGTAACCACGTCGATCAGTTCCACACCCGAAGGCCGCGGCAAGTCGGTTCTGCCGGCGATCAGAATAACGTCTGCCCCGCGTCTATGCGCAATGCGAGCCAGTGCGTAGCCCATTTTTCCCGAAGACCTGTTCGTGATACACCTGACCGGGTCTATGAATTCCTGGGTTGGCCCGGCTGTCACCATGATCCTTTCGCCGACCAGGTCCTTGGTAGTGAAGATATCCTCCATCCTCTCTATAACGTCTTCCACCGCGGGCATCCTTCCTTTGCCTTCCCACCCGCAGGCCAGACCTCCCGTATCCGGCTCCATGAACTCGTAGCCGTTGTCCCTCAGTCTGTCGATATTACCCTGTACTATCTTGCTCTCCCACATTTTTGTGTTCATGGCGGGCACGAAGAGTACCGGCACCCTGGTTGCCATTACCATGGTACTCAGAAAATCATCGGCTATGCCGCCTGCTATCTTCCCGATGATGTTGGCGGTTGCAGGCACTATAACGAGCTGGTCCGCGAGGTCCGAAAGCGCTATGTGTCCGATCTTTGAGTTCTCGAGCAGTTCGAACATCTCATAGGTAACGCGATTTCCGGAAAGCGTCTGAAACGTGAGGGGCGTCACAAACTCCATGGCGTTTTTCGTCATCACCACGTGTACGTTCGCGCCCTTCTTTGTAAGCATTCTTACGAGCTCGGCAGCCTTGTACGCAGCGATCCCTCCGGTCACGCCAACAATGATCTGTTTGTCACGAAGCATTGTGTATTGCTTCGTCACACCGCTGTTCATATGCCGAGACCCATCTTCCGAAAGAGTCTTGTAAACAGGTTTGCTTTGGGGACAGAGACGGGCGATACAACGTCCACTTTGCCTATCATTTGATCATCGAGCTGGAACTGTATTTCCCCCAGCTTCTGCCCTTCCTTCACTTCCCCTTTTATACGGTCAGGAACATTGACGATCCGTTTTACCTCTTTCTTTTTGCTTTTGAGAAGCGGGTACGAGAAGTCGGACGAGCAGATACCCTTTACCTTCTTGTACTTGCCGTCTTCAAGAAAAACCTCTTTGTCTACCGGGTCGCCTTTTTTCACCAGGGGCGTTATTGAGTATTGCGAAAAATAGGTCTTTAATTTTCCCAGCGCAAAATCATCCCTCATGTGGCCCGTGGGACTTCCCATGACCACTACGATAAGGCGAAGGCCGCCTCTTGAGGCGGTCGCTGTGATATTAAAGCCTGTGCTCCTGTAATACCCGGTCTTCAGCCCGTCCACTTCGGGCATCTTTGCGAGCAGTTTGTTCGTATTGCTCAGGATGAATTTCCCTCCCCTGAATTCTCCCTGCTTGGTTGACGTCCATTCCATCAGCTTCGGGTATTTGACCAGTTCCCGCGCAAGAATGGCCATGTCATAACAGGACGTCAGGTCTTCCTTCTGGTCTTTGCCCGGGGGTAGTCCGTGAACCGAATGAAACTCCGTGTCATTCATTTTCAGCTCTTTGGCTTTTTCATTCATCTGGTCAACGAATTCATCGACGTTTCCTGAGGTAAACTGTGCGATGGCGAAAGCTGCGTCATTCGCAGAATGTATCATCATCCCCCGCATCAGCTCTTCAAGTGTAAATTCTTCGCCCTCTTTCAGGTAAACCTGGCTTCCGCCTATCTTCGAAGCTTCTTTTGAAGCGGTAATTTTATCGGTCAGATGGATTTCTCCCCGCGCCAATTTCTCCATCACCAGGTCGGCTACCATCAGCTTTACCATGCTGGCAGGGGCTCTTCTCTCATGTCCATTCTCTTCCTCAAGCACCTTTCCGGAATTGGCTTCCATCACGAGGAACGCCTTATATTTCTCCGCGGGCTCCGCTGCCTTGCCCTTCTGCTGTTTGGCAGCTGCATTTGGTGTCTTTGTCTTGGCCCCTCCCTCGCTTACAAAAGCAAGGTTAAGGAGAAATATGGAAAGGGCGAGAAGAACAGCTACACGTTTCATGTCTACTTTCATGCTAATTTCATGCCTTCCTTTCGGTAAAAACTTTCATCAATTCGATGGGGAGCGGAAAAATGATGGTCGAATTCTTATCAGCCGATATTTCGAGCAGCGTTTGTAAGTAACGAAGCTGGAGGGACATAGGGTTCTTTGAAAGAATATCGGATGCCTCAGCCAGCCTGGTGGATGCCTGGTATTCACCCTCGGCACTGATAACTTTCGCCCGACGTTCCCTTTCCGCCTCGGCCTGACGCGCGATCGCCCGTTGCATCTCCTGCGGCAGGTCGACGTTCTTGACTTCAACATTGGAGACCTTTATGCCCCAGGGCTCCGTGTGAGTATCGAGTATCTCCTGTAGTCTCTCATTCAGCTTTTCTCTCTTCGACAGAAGCTCATCCAGCTCCGCCTGGCCGAGGACGCTGCGAAGCGTGGTCTGTGACAGCTGGCTCGTGGCGTACAGGAAATTCTCCACGTCGATGACGCACTTCATCGGATCGATGACCCGGAAATAGACGACAGCGTTCACCTTGATCGTCACGTTGTCCTTGGTGATGACATCCTGAGGCGGTACATCGAGGACCACGGTCCTGAGACTGATCCGCACCATCTTGTCGATGACCGGTATCAGCAGAATGAGCCCGGGACCCTTGGGCTTGCCCAACACCCTGCCCAGTCTGAATATCACACCTCGTTCATACTCGTTCAATATCTTGACCGCGTTGTACAGAAAAAAGACGATAAGCACAATCAGAAATATTCCGTATATCGGTACACCAACCATAGTTAACCCCTTTCTATTTTGACCTTCAACCTCATACCCTTCACTTCGGTCACCATGACCCGTTCACCTGCAGCAATCGGCTCGTCACTTTTCGCGTTCCACAGCTCACCGTGTACTTCGACCTTGCCATTCTCTCTGACATCGGTTTTCGCCACGCCTTCTTCTCCTACAAGTCCCTCGCTTCCTGTTCTTACCTTAGAGAATTGGGCCTTGATCGCATATGATAGCACACCGACAAAGAATAGAACAGTGACGCTGACAACGACCAGAATCGACACCCACGAGATGGACAACCATTCCGAAGGCAGATCGATCAGCATGACAGAGCCGAGGATCAGTGAGATGACACCTGCCAGGCTCAGCGCGCCGTGACTCACCACTTTTATCTCAAGAATGAAAAAAATTATGCCCAGCAGAATCAGTGCCAGACCGGCAAAGCTGATCGGTATACTGGAAAACGCGTAGAAGGCGAGTATGATGCAGATGCCGCCGATGACCCCCGGGAAGATGGCTCCCGGACTATAGATCTCAAAAAGAATCCCGTAGAAGCCAAGCATCATCAAAATGTAGGCAACATTCGGGTCGGTGATCGTTGCGAGGAAGCGGTATTTGAAGGACATCTCCAGCTCTTTAGGCTTGAGTCCCTTCGTCTTGAGCGTAACCTTTTTGTCGCCGACTTCCACGCTCCTGCCGTCTATTTTCAAGAGCAGATCGTCGACGCTTTCCGCAACCACGTCGATGACATGCATGCGCAGAGCATCTTCGGCAGTAGCAGAGACGCTCTGTGTTACCGCTTTCCCTGCCCAGTCGACATTTCTGCCCCTTTTCTTTGCTATACTCTTCGCGTATGCTTCGGCATCCTGTACCACTTTTTTCAGCATCACTTTATCGGGTTTCTCATCCTTGCCGATACTGACGGGATGAGCTGCGCCCAGATTGGTGCCCGGCGCCATGGCGGCTATGTGAGAGGAGAGCATGATGATGGCGCCCGCTGACGCTGCCCGGGCGCCCTGTGGGTAGACATAGACAATCACAGGTATTTTCGAGTCCATGATTGCCTTTATTATCTCCCGCATGGACGTGTCGAGACCGCCGGGTGTATCGAGCAAGACGAGCAAGGCTTGAGCATCAGCTTCAGTCGCCTTCCTGATTGACTCAGTAATAAATTGGGCTATCGGCGGGCCGATCACGCCCTGAACTTTGATTTCGTAAAGATCCTTCGCGGCCCCGTAGGCGGTGGAGGAAAAGCAGAGAAGCAGGAATAGAATGATGCAATAGATCTTTTTCACGGACGAGGGAACTTTCTCCATAGCGCCTCTTCGACACATGGCGGCACGAACCCCTTAATTGAACCGTTGAAGCTGGCCACTTCTTTGATCGTCCTTGAGCTGACAAAGAAATAATCCTTGCTCGTCATCATGAAGATCGTGTCCATGTCACAGTTCAGATTCCTGTTCATTGACGCCATCTGAAACTCGTATTCAAAATCGCTCATAGCCCTCAGTCCTCTTATGACAAACCGGGCGTTGACCTGTTTAACATACTGAACCAGCAGACCATCAAAGCTGTCGATGATTACGTTCTTGTCGCCGTTCAGCGACTGCCTGATCAACTCCTTGCGCTCCGGAACGGTAAAAAGCGCTTTCTTTTCGATATTAGTCGCGATCGCGCAGATCACGGTGTCGAAAAGCCTGAGACCCCTCTGCAGGATATCAATATGTCCGTACGTGATGGGATCAAAAGAACCAGGATAGACGGCCACTGTTTCCTTCATCATTACTCCTTTTGACCTTGTTTCATGCCGCAGAAGATCAAGCTCACGGCCGTATCTCCGTATAGCCTGCTGCTTGCGTTCTCCGCATCCAGGAAACCGGGAAGCTGTTCTCTCTTCGAACGCTCAACCACGATGAGCGATTCATCGCGACAAACCGCCTGCTTCTTCAACACTTCAAGTGTCATCGAAACATAGCCCTTGTCGTAGGGCGGGTCCATCAGGATCAGGTCGAACAGCTCGCCTTTCCTTGACAAAGCCGGCAGCGCATATATTACATCCATATGCAACACAACACAATCTTTATCTAAGCCGAAGCTTCTCAGGTTCTCCCTGAGCATTTCGGCCATGTGCGGGCTCTTCTCGACGCATACGGCACGGCGTGCGCCCCTGCTCAGCGCTTCAATGGATAAAGCCCCTGAGCCCGCAAAAAGATCGAGTACAGTGTACCCGGCTACATCTCCGATGAGGTTGAAGATCGCTGCCCTCACTTTAGAAGAGGTATACCGAGCCTCACCGCGTGCGGGAACACGTATCTTCCGCCCCTTGAAGATTCCGCCGGTGACCCGTAATTCCCCCATGCCGGTCAGTCACCCCCGGCGAAAAGTGCGCCTGAGATCTCATCAATTCTCTCCAGGCCTTTGATCTCGTAGGGCAAGAGGTAGAGAGTCTCCATATTCACCCTGTGCGTCGTGTTCGGCATATGAGAGCCGCTGCACATGCTTGCCAGAACTCCGAGGTACTGCTCCTGCATCTGTCTCCGCATTTTGTGGAAAGCGCAGTCTTCGTCCCGCACCACGTAATTGACTATGAGGTTGCTCACCGGGAGTCCGTTTTCTTCAAGCTCTTTCAGCATACGTTGCGTCAGCTTGACGCCGAGTGCTTCTGCAATCGTCACCAGAACATACTTTGTATGCTGCACATCCCTCGTGTAGTCGATGATCTTTCTTGAAAGCTCCTCCCAGCCCTTTATGATCTCCAGAAGGCTCTTTTTCGATCCTCTCAGCGACACTGCATCCTTTACCTTTTCGAGGCAGCTGTACATGTTCATGTAGAACTTTGTCGCAGCCTCCATGTGGTTCAAAAAAAGATGCGGCAAACGGAGCAGGCGGAGCGTGTGACCTGCCGGTGCCGTGTCCCAGACAACAGCATCGTACTTCCCTTCCTCCACAAGCTCCACAATGAAGTGGAGCATGAACTCCTCTTCAATACCCGGCGCGGTTCCGATGTAATCCACGAAGTCGTAGTCTACGTTTGCAAAGCTCGATACCACTTCATAAATTTCCGGTCCGAATCTCTCCTTCCATCTTGCAAGCACCAGGTCAGACGAAATCTCCAGCCCGAAGAGCTGGCAATCAGTCGCGAGCTGCATTTCCCGGTCACCCATGCGGACCTCGAAAATATCCCCGAGTGAAGGCGCAGGGTCGCTGGACAAGAGAAGCACTCTTCGTCCGTCTCGTGCGATCCGTAAGGCTATGGCAGAGGCGCAGGTGGTTTTGCCCACCCCTCCCTTGCCGCCAACCATTATAAGTTTAGTATTTCCGCCGCGTATCTCTTTCAGGCTCACGATCAACAGGCTCTTTTTATTTTTGTCTCGAATCTTTTTCCGGCGTAGAGCCAAACAGCTGATGCACGAAATCTCTGATTTCATGCTCAACGCCGGAAAAGAAATGTGAAGAAGGCAGTACCTTCAACCACTTTTCTGTCTGGACCTCGCGGTATACTGAGAGGAGCCGGTCAAGGGGAGAGACGTCGTCGAGGGTTCCGCCCACAAAGTAGAGCTTCCTGTCAAATTTCCGGAGTTCTGCAGGCTCATATCTCGAAAACGGATAGGCGACGAGAAAGAGGTCGTTAAGCCCCTTGATATGCATGGCAGCTCTACTGGCTACCCAGGCACCAAAAGAATAGCCGGCAAGCACCAGCCTGGCATCAGGCTCAATCAGTTTCCTCATGAATGTGCAGGCAGCGATTACGTCCTTTATCTCTCCGTTGCCCTCGTCATACGTCCCTTCACTCTCGCCTACACCTCTGAAATTGAACCTCAACGTCGCAAGACCGCTCAATTCAAATCCTTCCTCGAGAGCTTCAACGACGTTGTTGTGCATGCTCCCCCCGAAGAGCGGGTGCGGATGACAAATGACTGCACCGCCGGCCCGACCGGGCTCGCTCACGATCGCTTCCAGGTTAACATCCGACGCAATGGTTATCCTTCTTGTTGACATGCGCTCTCTATTTTGGTAGTTTTCTTGCGAAAATTCAATAGATTTTCACGCGAGCGCATCAATGGGCCTATTCAAGAAAAAGGTCGTTCCCATAAAGCCTTACAAAAAGATCGACATCCAAAAAGAGATCAAGAGAGCCGAGCGCGAAGATGAGAGTCTCTGGATCAAGTGCAGCTCGTGCCAGGAACTGCTTTATAGAAAAGAGGTGGAACGCAATCTTAACGTCTGCCCCAAGTGCACCTACCATTTCCCGATCAGCGTAGAAGCACGAATAGCTCTGACGCTCGACAAGAGCTTCACCGAGCTCTACAAGTCCATAGAGCCCGTAGACTTCCTGAAATTTAAAGATACAAAGACGTACAAGGCAAGGCTGGTCGAGACAAAAGAGGCAACCAACAGGAATGACGCCGTCGTTTGCGGAGAAGGCAGCATAGAAGGCACCGCGGTGCTCGCCGCTATCTTCGACTTCAATTTCATGGGGGGAAGCCTCGGCTCGGTAGTTGGAGAAAAGATCACACGCCTTCTTGAAGAAGGAGCGAAGAGGAAACTCCCCGTGATTGTTTTCTGCGCTTCAGGCGGGGCACGCATGCAGGAGGGCATCATGTCCCTCATGCAGATGTCGAAAGTGGCGGGTGCCATCTTCAGGCTGAAAGAGGCCGGCGTCCCCTACCTTACCGTTTTGACCGATCCTACCCTGGGTGGCGTAAGCGCCAGTATCGCCATGCTAGGAGATATCATTATCGCTGAGCCAAAGGCCATGATAGGCTTCGCTGGCCCAAGGGTTATCAAAGAGACTATCAAAGAGAAGCTGCCGCCAGGATTCCAAAGAGCGGAATACCTGCTCGAGCACGGCATGGTCGACCTCATAGTCTCCCGGAAGGAAATGAAACGAAAGCTGCATAGCCTGCTTTCGCTGATTGTCGCATGAACGGGTATTCCGCAACGCTGGAATACCTCTACAGCCTCGAAAAATCGGGGATCGTTTTTGGCCTCGATAACATCTCCTGGATTCTCAGCCTGATCGGCAATCCGCACGCTTCTCTCAAGACCATCCACATAGGCGGAACAAACGGGAAAGGCTCTGTGGCCCGCATGATTTCCGCTGTAGTGCAAGATGCAGGATACACCACGGGATGCTATACGTCCCCCCACCTCGTTTCCTTCACCGAGAGAATTACGATCAACGATGTGCGGATCAGCGAGTCGGAGACGGTTGAGCTGACTGAGTTTATAAGAGGCCGCATTGAGGCAGCCGACCGTTCCAGGAGGTTTACTTTTTTTGACTTCACGACGGCGCTGGCATTCGAATACTTCAGACGAAGAAAGGTGGACCTCGCTGTCATAGAGGTCGGGCTCGGCGGCAGGCTCGATTCCACCAACGTCATTCGCCCGCTCGTCAGCGTCATCACAAATGTGGCCTTCGATCACATGGACTACCTGGGTCCGTCGATACGCCAGATCGCCCGCGAAAAGGCGGGTATCCTGAAAGAATCCGTTCCGGTCGTCACCGGCGCTGACGGAGAAGCGCTCGAAGTGATACGAGAAGCGGCCGGGACAGAATCTCCATTGTTTGTGCTCAACGAGAACTTCCATTTTCGGAAAGTCGCCGATCAAGTCATCTCTTATCAGGGGCTCGAGAATGATTTGTCCGGGGTACGCATCAATTTAGCAGGGGATCATCAGTTGTCAAACTGCGCTCTTGCACTCTGCACGCTCGAACTGCTCATCCAGGCGGGGTTTCCAGTGACACAAGAGACGATCCGGAGCGCCCTGGCACGCGTCACGTGGCCGGGCAGACTGGAGATAGTACATGAGAGACCGCTCATCCTGCTGGACGCAGCACACAATCCGCATGGTGCGAAAGCGCTTGCTTCTTACCTCAGCGCACACTATGCGGGTGCACGAAAGATCTTTATATTCGGTGTCATGAAAGACAAAGACTTTGCGTCGATGCTGGCCGAGCTCGCACCTCTCGCCGATCAGATGTTGTTGACAAAGCCCCGCATTGAGCGGGCGGCGGCGCCGGACGAGCTGGCACCATTCGCTCCACAGGGTATGCTCACCCAGACGGTCGGCGAAGCCCTGAAAAAAGCGCAGCACATGGCCGGTGAAAACGACCTGATCATCGTTACAGGATCCTTCTACACTATTGGTGAGGCGAGAACGCTCATTGATAACAATCTTTAATGCACATTGGCATAAGGTCCTGTGGTTACTACTCGTGCTGTTGCTGCCTCTTTCTTCTGAGGCCAGAGAACTGGTCAAGCGCGCCACAGCAGGGCCCGTTGACATCACGGCCGATTCCCTGGAGTACAACAAGAAAGAGGCCATGTACACGGCCAAAGGGCATGTAATAATCAAGGAGGGTATAAGAACCCTCACTGCGGACTATGCGGAATATCACGAAGATACGGCCGATGCGCTCGCAGAGGGCAATGTGGTTCTCGAGGATAGCGAAGGTGTAATCCGAACCCAGCGTATGACACTCAACCTTGTGACTCAACAAGGCACAATCGAGAAGGGCGACATTTACATCAAGCAGGGAAATTTCTACCTCATCGGTGATGAAATAAAGAAAACGGGGGAGTCAACCTACCTGATCCGGCAGGGCAAGTTTACGACCTGCGGGTGGGACAAGCCCGCCTGGACATTTGCTGCAAAGGATATCAACGTCAAGGCTGAAGGGTACGCGACGGCGAACAGTGCCAAATTCAGCATATTAGACCATCCCGTCTTTTTCACGCCCTGGGGTGTCTTCCCTGTCAAGACCGAAAGGCAGTCGGGTTTCCTTCTTCCCGAGCTCGTGAAGTCGAGCCGCGACGGCTTCAGATTAACCGAATCTTATTTCTGGGCCATATCGCGAGACACCGATGCAACGTTCGGCCTTCAGTACATACAGGATAGAGGCCCGAGACCCATGGTCGAATATCGTTACTTCATATCACCGAGTTTTAGGGGTCAATGGGCCGCCTCAATCATTGATGACACAATGTTTAAACATACCCGATGGAACATCGTGGGCGAGCACACCCAAGCTATCAACGACAGCCTGACCCTTAAGGCAAAGGTCTACCAGGTTTCGGACCAGGACTATCTCAAAGATTTCGGCATTACCACGCTGCAGCGTTCCGAAAATTCCGTGAAATCAACGGTCTTCGCCGAGCAGCTATTAACGAAGTCGATGCTCACGGCCGAGACTACTTACTTCCGCACCCTCGCGCAGGAGAGTAATAATCAGACCTTTCAGTATCTTCCGTTCGTCTCTTTCTTTACGGAATACGTTCCCCTCCTTAGGGATAAGTTTTATACGAACGTCTCTTCCGATATCGCAAACTTTTATCGAGAGCAGGGTAGCAGCTACTCACGATTCGCGGCCCAGCCCGCGGCACACGTGCCGTTCCATTTCGAAGGCTTGAATTTTCTGGCGAGCAGCACCCTCATAGAGAGGCTGTACTCAATCAACCAACAAGGGATAGTACCGGGAGCGCCGGTTGACAGCGAACAAAAAAGCTCCGATCATTTCCAAACCGTAATGATTGAGGGGGACGCAAACTTTCAGGCATACCGGAACTACAAGACCGACTTCTTGGGACTGGGTGATCTACAGAGTGTTATTAAGCCGAGGGTTGGATACACGTTCATCCCCGCCACCAACACCGTTGACCTCCCCAACGTCGATCCTTCAGATCAGACCGTCCACACGAATACCGTTACGTACTCTTTCAATCACTACCTAAACGCAACATCCGGGAACTCATCGCGAGAGATATCCCTCCTGGAAATTGACCAGACATACGGACTCTCGGGGGACCTGGCGCCATCGCCAGCCTATGTTCTCGGGAACGGATCTACTACGACCGGAAGGAGATTCTCAGACATTCACGCCAGGCTGACCTTCTATCCTTCGACTGCCTTCTTGTTTGCGGAAGAAGCTTACATCGATCCGTATGATACGCAGGCCAAGATATTGAGAACTACCGTGGGCTATACGAGACCGAAATTCACCACTACTGTCAGCCATAACTACCAGCAGAGCGCCATTAATCAGGTGCTCTGGATTACTGCAGGAACGTACAATGATTTTGACGGACGAGTTGCTATACGTTATGATCTGATAGAAAATTCCTGGATCGATACTCTTTATGCTATAACCTATCATCCGGGTTGCTGGTCCATAACCTTGAGCTTGGTTCAGACAAGGAGACCGCCCGACACAGCTATACATTTCAGTTTCAATCTGGCGGGGTTGACAACAAGTAGGAATCAACCAGCACTTCCCGGCGTGCCTTTGACGCCACCGTCTCCCACAACGGGCACTTCGACGAAGGGGGCGAACGGGCTGCAGAACGGATGGCAGAACAGCATTTTTTGACATACGAAGAATGAAATAGGAGGTCGATCATGAAGGGCGTGATACTTGCCGGGGGGCTTGGTACGAGGCTTTTTCCCCTCACCAAGATAACCAATAAGCATCTTCTTCCGATTTATGACAAACCAATGATTTATTATCCGATCCAGACGCTGATAAATGCCGGAATCACAGATATCATGATCGTCACCGGTGGAAATAATGCGGGCGATTTTTTGAGACTCCTCGGCAACGGAAAGGAGTTTGGCCTGAAACATATAAACTATACGTACCAGGAAGGCGAGGGAGGAATCGCGGCCGCTCTTTCCCTTGCTGAATATTTTGCTGAAGATGAGCCGATCTGCGTGATCCTTGGGGACAATCTGATCGAAAGGAACATAATCGCGGCGGTCAAGGCATTTGAGAAGCAGCGCAAAGGGGCCAAGATCATTCTCAAGGAGGTGCCGGACCCGGAACGATTCGGAGTTGCCGAGATAAAGAACAATAAGCTTGTAGCCATTGAGGAGAAGCCGAGGCAGCCGAAAAGCAGTCTTGCCGTGATCGGTATATACCTGTTTGACCCCCAGGTTTTTCGCATTGTCAAAACGTTGAAACCTTCCGACAGGGGAGAGCTCGAAATCACCGATGTCAACAATGCATATATTAAGATGAAAAGTATGACCTGGGAAATGCTCGAGGGATGGTGGACCGATGCCGGCACGTTCGAATCCTTGATGAGAGCGGCGATGCTTGTATCTCAGACAGGCGCCAATAATGTGTGACGACAGCGATGCGTTTCTCTCGTTCGTCTGGTTTCTTTAGTTTCTCTCGTTTAACCAAAACAACCAGAGAAAGTAAGGAATCCGTGGCAACCGGCTGATAGCTGTTTTCAGGGGGTGTTCATGATTGATGGTGTGGTAGTCAAACGTCTCAAGGTCGTCCCCGATGAAAGGGGAAGGCTCATGGAAATCTTGCGATCTGATGATGACGCATTCGTTAAGTTCGGCCAGGTCTATATGACTACTACCTATCCTCAAGCTGTCAAGGCATGGCATTATCACGAGAAACAGGACGACTTCATTACCTGCGCAAAGGGCATGCTTAAACTGGTACTCTTCGACGATCGCCAGGGTTCACCCACGCATGGCGACATCAATGAGTTCTTCATCGGTGATTATAACCCGGCGCTTGTTAAAGTTCCGAGAAAAGTCTATCACGGCTGGAAGTGTATCTCAGAGGAGGAGGCTATCGTCATCAACATCCCGACTGAGCCTTACAACCGAGAGCACCCGGACGAATTCAGGCTCGACCCGCACAACAACAATATTCCATACAGGTGGGAAAGAAAAGATGGATAAGATGCACATTCTGGTAACAGGCGGCTGTGGCTTTATCGGCAGTAATTTCGTGCGCTACATGCTTTCGAGGTATCCTCATGCCATCACAAACATCGATAAGCTGACGTATGCCGGAAACCTCGAAAACCTGAAAGGATTGGAGAAAGAACCCCGGTACAGGTTCATCAAGGGTGATATCGCCAATGCCTCCGACATTGAGAAGGCCTTATCTCATGATATTGATATCGTGGTTAATTTCGCTGCGGAGTCCCACGTCGATCGGAGTATCCTTGATCCGGAGGCTTTCGTAAAGACAAACATAAACGGCACGTATCTGCTTCTTGAAGCAGCGCGAAGAAATGGGATAAAGAAATTTATGCAGGTCTCCACCGACGAGGTTTACGGAAGCCTCCCGCCAGCAGGGAAGTTCACTGAAGACACGCGGCTTGCGCCAAACAGCCCCTACTCTGCTTCGAAGGCTTCGGCTGACCTACTGGCGATGGCATATTGTAAGACTTTCGGTACTCCTGTTGTCATCACGCGCTGTTCCAACAATTATGGTCCTTACCAGTTCCCCGAAAAACTGATTCCTCTACTCATCACAAACGCGATCCAGAATCTGGAGGTGCCGGTGTACGGAGACGGCATGAACGTGAGGGACTGGATACACGTGGAAGATCATTGCGAAGCCATAGCCCTTGTGCTTGAAAAAGGGGAGCCCGGAAATGTGTTCAACGTAGGGGCGGAGAACGAACGAGCCAACATAGAAATTGTGAAATCGATTCTGGACGTCCTCGGAAAGCCGCACTCATTAATCAAATATGTAACGGACCGGCCTGGTCACGACCGCAGATACGCGATTGACAATAATAAGATACGATCAACTCTTGGCTTTCAGCCCAGGAGAGACTTCAAGACAGGGCTCGAGGAAACGGTCGGTTGGTACCTGGAAAACAGGAGTTGGTGGGAAAGCATCCGGACCGGAGAATATCTGAAGTACTACGATAAGATGTATAAAGACCGCTAAGGGCCGTCTATCTGGTTTCTCTGGTTTTTCTGGTTTATCTGGTCTGACTAACCAAAGAAACTAAATCAAACGAGAGAAACTAGAAAAACCGTTCTAAGGTTCGGGTGGAGCGTACATGAAAATACTGGTCACGGGCAGTGACGGCCTGATCGGCACGAACATTCTTCCCTACCTCGCGAAAGACTTCGAAATAATTCCCGCCACGGAAAAGCAGTGGGATATTCTTGACACGGAACAGGGAGAGAAGACTTTCCGCACCGTCAAACCCGACGTTCTGATAAATCTTGCCGCAATCACTAATGTTGACGGATGTGAAGGTGCGACGGAGCTGGCTTATCGCGTTAATGCGGAAGGCGCAGGCGTTATTGCCAAGCTCTGCCGAAAGCATGATGTCAAGCTTCTCCATTTCAGTACAGACTACGTTTTTGACGGAACAAGCAGAAGGCCTTACACCGAAGAGGACGCACCAAATCCTTTGTCTGTTTATGGCCGCAGCAAGCTTCTCGGAGAGAATAATGTTATCAAGAACCATCCGTCCTCGCTCATTCTACGGACAGAGTGGGTTTACGGCAAAGGCGGCGATAATTTCATAACCAAGGTGACAAAGATTGCCAGAGAAAAGGGGAAAGCTGAGGTGGTCGATGACCAGACCGGCGCCCCCACCTTTGCGCAAGATCTCGCGGAGCCTGTGAAGTTGCTGTTGACTCAGAATAAGTCCGGCATTTACCACATCACCAATAGCGGGGCCTGCACATGGTTTCAATTTGCGAAAACGATTTTTTCAATACTCCATATTGACGTACCCTGTCTGCCTATCAGCTCGGACGACATAGCGTGGAGGGCGCGTAGACCGGCGTACTCGGTGCTCGACTGCTCAAAATTGAAGAACGATACCGGCCTCTCCATGAGGCATTGGCAGGAAGCGCTGACGCAGTACCTGGCGGAATTTTCATGAAATGCATTTTTTTCGGCGATACACACCTGCGCAGGAGCGATGGCTCGCGCCATGCATTCGTAAAAGCCTTTATTGATGACGTTTGCACAGACGCGGATATGGTCTTTATTGTTGGAGACCTGTTCGAGTTTTATCACGGCTATGACGGATACATTTATCCCTGGTACAAGGATGTCACCGATGCCTTGAGAGATCTCACTCGGAGGGGCACAGCCGTTTACCACATCGAAGGGAATCACGAATTTACTATGGGTGCATTTTTCTCCTCACAGACAGGCGTGACCTGCAGGAGAACGATGTCAATCGAGATCGATGGCAGGAAGATGCTTTTTTCTCATGGGGATGAAGCCACCGATCTGACGTTGACAAAGATACTCAAGTCCCGTCTAACCTTAATGGTCATGGATGCACTGGGACCGGCACTCACCTGGAAAGTAGCTATGGCGTGCAGATTTTTCCTTTCAAGGAGGCGCCGGGTCTATAGCCAGAAGGTGCGTGACAGATTCCGCGTTTACGCGAAGAACAAATTGGATGAAGGTTACCATGCGGTCGTGCTCGCTCACACCCATATACCGGATTACGTCGAATTTGGTAGCGGAGAATCAAAACAGATCTACGTAAACACAGGAGACCTGATTGCAAACCTGAGTTACGGGCATTATAGTACCTCTAGCGGGCTCTCAATAAAACTCTACAGACAGGAGGGGGATCGATCATGAAAAAATTGGCTGTGTTGATGGTTGCTTCGCTGCTTATCGGCCTGGTTTCCGCGGGCCTCGCTCTCGCTCAGGGTGAGAAGACAGAATCGTTCGCCGGCAAGGTAACGGCAATTGACCCCGACGGCAAAGCGATTGTGATCGAGAGCGGTGCCGGCAAGAAAGCCCTCACTGTCGGGGCCATTGTCACCCCTAACACTGTATTGATGGTCAAAAGCAAGAAAAAGGAAATCGGTGACCTGAACAAAGAGGTGAAGGCAGGAGATATGGTATCCCTCAAGATCTCACGGACGACCGATCTCTACGCGAAGGAGATTTCCAAGAAGTAACGTATCGCCTCCGGCCGATAAGGAATAAACCCGAACCCTCCGGGGTTAAATCCAGGCCGTCGTACTCAACAACGACGGCCTGGTATTTGTCTGCTGCGCCACTCCCACCCTACAAAATTCTGGAGAGTCAGACGAAATTTTGCTAGAGTAAGTATGCGTGGATTCAATTTCCTTAAGCTTTCTGTTGAAGAAAACCATTACAGCGTTCGTTCTGCCGCCGGGCATTTTTCTCGTTCTCTTCCTTGCAGGGATGCTTTTCGTCACCAGACGATTTCGATCCTTTCTTTTTTGTCTCTTTCTCCTTCTGTATCTGGTATCGATTGGGCCCACAAAAGACGTGCTTATTCTGCCCCTCGAAAATCGATATCCAGTCCCTTCATGGAATGAGATGCGCGATGCGGACGCGATCATTCTTTTGGGCGGCGGGGCGATCGAACACGCACCCGATATCGACGGTCAAGGAGCCCTCACCGGCGACAGTCTGCAGCGTCTGGTGGCCGCCTACAGGCTCCATGCCGTCTTGAACAAACCAATTATCTTATCGGGAGGGGCCATTTCCGGCGAAAAGCCCGAAGCTGAAATATCGGCAGAGGTGCTTCACAGACTGGGGGTCAAACAGCAGTTCATCGTGACTGAGACAAAGAGCAAGGACACGAAAGAAAACGCTCTCTATGCAGGAGAAATCTGCCGTAAGAGAAATTGGAACAAGATAGTGCTCGTAACCAGCGCCTATCATATGAGGCGCGCTGTGATGCTCTTCAGCAAGTTCTTCGATCACATCGTGCCCTACCCTACTGATTACAAAACACAACGCAAGAACTATGACTACTGGAGCTTTTTACCCGATGCCTCCAACCTGGAGAGCACTGCAGCGGCCGTGAAAGAGTACCTGGGCATAGCTTACTATTCATTAACTCCTAAATGAGAATAGATGCGTAGTGA
This sequence comes from uncultured delta proteobacterium, assembly GCA_963825005.1. Taxonomy (GTDB): domain Bacteria; phylum Desulfobacterota; class Syntrophorhabdia; order Syntrophorhabdales; family WCHB1-27; genus JADGQN01. The sequence continues at coordinate 98,223 of CAWGRP010000017.1, forward strand.
CCGACAGTTATCAGTCATCAGTGTTCACTCATGGTCGCTTAACGCTGACCGCTCCGGCTACCCGCACGTATCGGGTTTCACGATCTCAAACCTGCTGTAGAGAACCTCGCCTATCTTCTGTTTGCCGAGAAGCACCATGAGCAGCCTGTCTACGCCCACGGAAACACCTGCAACAGAATCACGCATCCGGCAAAGCCCTGCCAGAAATTCGTTGTCGATTGGTAACGGCTCCTTTCTGAGCTGCACTCGTTTCTCATTCTCCAGCAGGAATCTTGCGCGCTGCTCTTCCGCGTCCAGAAGCTCAGTATAACCGTTTGCTATTTCAAGCCCGCTCATGTAAAGCTCAAACCGCTCAACCGTCTGGGCGTCCTTGCGTTTTGCCATGCTGGAAATCTTGACCGGCCAGTCGACGAGGAAAAAGGGGACCCTGGCGTTGATTCGTGGTTCCACTTCCTGAATAAAAAGCTTGAAAAAAAGGTCCTCCCAGCTCTCATGACCTTGCAGGTCAAATATCTCACTTTTGCGCATGGCCTCGAAGAGAGATTGCCGGTCGAGCATGAAAGGATTGATCCCCGTCTTTTCGATGCAGAATCCGGCAAGCTCATAACGCTTCCAGTTCTCTGCCACCATGTCTTTATCTATAATATCAAGCCCGTTGCCTAAAGATTTGACCAGGCTCTCGGTAAACACCATCGCATCGATATACGTACCCGGCATGTACCACTCGAGCATCGAAAACTCGGTGTTGTGAATCTCTTCAAATTCTTCAACTCTGAAGACCTTGCAGATCTGGAATATCTTCTTTTGTCCCTCAAAAAGAAGTTTCTTCATGCCTATTTCCGGAGAGGTGTGCAGAAAAAAGGGTCCCTGGTCCGCCGCAAAAGCTCTGAGCGGCTCTATGTGGGCGTCCGGCGCCGGGCACCTCGTGAGGAAAGCTGTCTCCACTTCAATAAAGTCGTGGCCGTAAAAGAATGCCCGAATCGCTTTGAGCATGTCGTGTCTCGTCTTCACAATGTCCGGACTCATTCTATCTCCCCGAAGACTCAAAAATCGTCGTACAAAAATCGGAGCATGACTCTGAAGGTGCAGCCCATTAGTCTAAGATACCCGGGCGTCGTTGTAAAATCGGCTTTCACCGGGAAGGCAACATGCGCTGTGCTCGGAGCCGGCTATCTGGCGCCCTGCCGCGCCGGGAGGGTCCAACAATCACTGATTGCTTTTTCACCGATGAGAAAGTATACTCTGACCGTCGGAGAGATGACCGAGAGGCCGAAGGTGCTCGCCTGCTAAGCGAGTGTACGGGCTAAAACTCGTACCCAGGGTTCAAATCCCTGTCTCTCCGCCATCATATAACCGCATCGCGATAAGAACATGCCTGACGAGATCGTGCGCGATATCTATAGAATCGAAATACCTCTTCCGGCAAATCCCCTCAAGGCCTTGAACTCTTACGTTATAAAGGGGCGCAGCCGCCATCTGGTGGTAGACTGCGGCATGCGGCGCAAGGAATGCAGGGATGTGATACTCGCCGGACTCGATGAACTCGACGTTGACCTCGGGAAGACCGACTTCTTTATCACACATTTTCACGCCGATCACCTCGGCCTCGTTTCTGATCTGGCGACGGCCGGGGCGACTATCTATTTGAACAAGCCCGATGCGGTCCGCATCATGGACCCCGGCCTTCGCGAAGCATTCGCGCGATTGGGCCGTCTGCACGGCTTCCCGACCGAAGACGTTGACAATGCCCTCAAGGCCCATCCCGGTTCCAAGTATGGGCCTCAACTTCCTTTGCCCTTTTCGATGCCGCAGGACGGACAGCTGATAAGCGCGGGCAGGTATAACTTCCGCTGCGTCGCCACACCCGGCCACAGCTTCGGCCACCAGTGTCTCTTTGAGCAAGAACAGAAAGTACTCATCGCCGGAGACCATCTCCTGGAAGACATTACGCCCAACATATCAACGTGGTTTGACGACTGGAATCCGCTCGCACAGTACCTCGAGAGTCTGGAGAGGGTGTCAGCCCTTGACGTCAGTCTGATTCTGCCTGGTCATCGCAGAATTTTCACAGATATGCGCTCCAGAATAGAAGAACTGAAAGAGCACCATGCGAGGAGAGTGGAAGAGGTACTCACAGCACTGGAGCAGGGTCCCAGGACTGCTTACCAGCTGGCTTCACACATGACATGGGACATCGTATGTGATTCGTTTGATCTCTTTCCTGTCTCGCAGAAATGGTTCGCGACCGGTGAGGCCATAGCCCATCTGATCTACCTGGACGGCATTGGTAAAGTGAAGAAGAGCCGGACACCCGAAAATAGAATGGTGTGGACGCGGCTTTAGCGGGCTGACACACTGTTCCCTCTGAAACAACTTACCGTAACAACTTCCGATTGATCGGGCGTGCGAGCTATAGTAGACTAGCTGAACGCGTTTCCCGGACGCGTCAGTCTTTACAATTGAGCCTGGTTACAGGTTTTTTCCACGGAAGAGAAAGTCCCGGCAAAGACGTTACAGCCGGCTGATCGAAGATTGCAGCATGCTGAAATAACATTTATTCAGGGAGGATAGTTATGGCAGCAAAGATAAAATGGGTCGGTATTGATTTCGGACAGTGTCTCATGTCCCCCTCCTCCTTGCGCAATCCGTTGATCTTCAGCGACATCGGAAAGCTACTCGGAAAGCAGGAGATGATTCCGGTTTGGGTTCACCGGATGCGCAGGCTCAAGGAAAAATATGGCAACTACAGCGCTATCAAAGAAGGTCACAGGGATGAAATCGAGAACTACGTGCTTGACGGCGACAAGGAGGCCCACCGCATATTCAGGATAAAAGAGCAAGAGTTCCTGGGCTTGCCGCCCGGCGCCCGGGAATTCATAAGCTGGTTAAATCAGAACGGCATTAAACCCGATGTGGTTGCGGAACTAAAGAAGACGCTCGGCTCCATGGGTGCGGACATCGTCACAGGGTTCCTCATCCATCAGAAGATCACGGGGCAGTTCAGAAACCTGGTCACGCCTCAAGGAAAAGTCAATCTCGCTACCGACGAAAGGGATAACAGGTACGCCGGCACGTCGAAAGAGAACGGTACACTCTACGACCTGCTCATCGAGGAACTTGAGAAAGAAGGCGTCAAGCCTGAGAACTGTGTGATGATCGGGGACAAATTGAGCACGGACATCATCCCGGCGAAGCAGCGTGGATTTGCGACCATACAGTATACAGGCCATATCGACATGGGTCCTTGTGAATCAAGCGACTATTCCGCCAAGGACTGGTTCGAAATCAAATCCATCGTAGAAAAACTGATCTGAAGAGGAGAATCCATGGCAGACAAAAAATACGTCGTGATGAAATGGAAGGATGGATGGCAGGAAGTTGTCGCCGTGCAGGGTGACGTGGTCGACTTCAGCAAATACTACGTTGTCGAGCGACTTGAGCAGTACGGAAGACTCGTGCTCAACCGGCCGAAAGGCGAGGTGCCGGAACTCATCGTCATCGGCCGTGACCCCAGGGAAATCGAAAAAGTGGCGCTCGTAGACGCAGATGAGCGCTCGCTGACGCCGAAAGATACGTACCGCGAGGGGACGAGACTCGAGTACAACTATACCCTTGCCAGGGATGGTGATTTTGTGGGCGAACTCCTCACGAAGTTAAGAGAGGCGCTCACTGCCCGGAAAATAAGCGCCAGGGACCTCTCCTCGAAAAGCGATGAAGAGATTATCGCCGTTGCGAAAGAGGCTCACATAGTCGGTACGGAGAGCCAGCAGGATCTCGTGCAATTCATCAAGCTCCTGATCGGCAAACTATAACGTACATCAGACAGGTCAGTTGAGCGGCTTTCATCCTGACCTTACAGAAATGAAGATGGATCATGATCTTTCCTGACGCTGCGACAAACTGCTCGACGCTGCAAACGGCTCGTCCCTTAACCGGCGGTGATCTCCTGTGAAGAAAAGCAGAGGCGAAAGCTTTTCTGAAGACGACATTCTCAGACTTTTCAAGCAGGAGAGGCGCCCCCTCTCTACCGAAGATATTCGCCGCGTCCTTAATTTACAGAGATCACAAACAAAGCAGATCAAGCAGAACCTCAAAGAACTGGTGAAGGCGGGTAAGCTCGTCCGCACCAAAGAGAACCGTTTCGGCTTCCCTGACGAGATGAACCTGGAAATAGGAACGCTCTGGTGCACGAGAAGCGGAAATGGTTTTGTGATACCGGAAAAAGAAGGGCGTAAAGATGTCTATGTGCCGGCACGCTGCATCGGGAATGCGATGCATGGCGACAAGGTCGTGGTAAGGGTCGAACATACTGCGCGGCGTGGGCGGGAGGGGCGTATCGTCAAGGTGACACAGCGCAGATCCAGGAACGTTATAGGCTTTCTGAGGAAGCAGAAGGATCTCATCTTCCTTGTGCCTGAAGACGAGCGGCTATCGGCACATTTTCTGGTGGGTAGCTCTAAAAAAAGCGGGCAACTCGATGACGGAACACTCGCCGCGGCGCGCATCTCCCATTTCCCGGAGGAAGGGCGCGAGCCGGAATGCGCTATCATAAAGACCTTCAAAGGACTCAACGACGTAAAGTCCATCTCACAATTCGTTACCTATAAGCATAACCTCCCGGGACGGTTCAAAAAGCAGGCTGACCTCGAGGCCAAAGCCACCGAAGGTGTTCCGGCAGAAGGCCGGCTTGACCTTCGACTGAGCCGCCACGTAACGATCGACGGCGAATTTGCAAAGGATTTTGATGACGCGGTCCTTGTAGAAAGCGCGAAAGACAGGTTTCTTCTTTTTGTCTCTATTGCGGATGTTTCTCATTATGTGCGCCCGTCGTCAGCCATGGACGAGGAAGCTTATGAGCGCGGCACAAGCATCTATTTTCCCGGCAGTGTCATACCAATGCTTCCCAAAGAGTTATCCAACGGCATATGCAGCCTCAATCCGCTTGAGGAGCGGCTTACTCTGACAGCGCGTCTGGAATATGATACTTCCGGAAATCTCCTCGAAAGCTCCTTTCACAAGTCGATCATCAGGAGCGCAAGACGGCTCACCTATCGAAAGGTGGAAGATGCTCTGGTCACAAGAGACGGGGAAGCGAGAGAAACAGTGAAGGATCTCCTTCCGGATCTCGATCGTATGGCTGAATTAGCGACGATCCTGAAACAGCGAAGGGAGGCAAACGGGGGTCTCGATTTCGATTTACCGGAACCTGAAGTGGTGCTCGACATGGAAGGCGGGATAACGAACATTATGCGGTCTGAACGGCTTTTCTCGCAGAGTATCATCGAGGAGTTCATGATTGCCGCAAATGAAGCTGTTGCGATCTTTATCGAAGCACACAATGTACCGTCAATTTACAGGATTCACGAGGCGCCGGAAAGAGAAAAACTGCATGACTTCGAGAAGTTCCTTAATACGCTTTCCATACGGTACAGTAAGGACTCAAAGGGACGGATGCCCCTTCAGTCGATTCTGCGACAGGTACAGAATAAGGATTACGAGTTCCTTATCAATCGCATACTCCTGCGGTCGATGAAACAGGCCAAGTATTCGGCTTTGAACAAGGGCCATTTCGGACTCGCGCTCGACTCTTACACGCATTTCACTTCCCCGATCCGGCGCTACCCTGATTTAATCTGCCACCGTATCTTGAAAGGTATCATTGAGGGAAGTCCGCAAGCTTACTCTGAACAGGAACTGGAAAGAATGGCCTCTCACCTGTCGGACCGCGAGAGAGTCGCTATGGAAGCGGAGCGAGAACTGGAAGACAGGGTGCGGGTACTCTTCATGAAAGAGAAGGTTGGGGAGGAATATGAGGGGGTCATCTCACACATAACATCGTACGGATTTTTCGTGGAACTCTTCGACGTGTTCGTCGAGGGCATCGTCCTGCTCTCCAGCCTTCACGACGACTACTATGCTTTCCAGGAAGATAAGTTCAGGCTCTTTGGCAGGCGAACGCGTAAGATTTACCAGATCGGCGATCATGTGAAAGTACGGATAGTAATGGCCGATGTCGAGACAAACCGTTTGCACTTCGGACTGGCCAGGTAATAGCGTGCTTCCGGCAGCGCGTCTGAAACGGGTTGAGCAACTCCCGCCTGACAGCAACCCCTTTTTCAGCAGCACCAATGTATCATGACGATTGTGCGCCGGTTCCCTTCCCTTTACGGCAAAGGGCTTTTCTTCCTCCTCTTCATCTGGTTCATCTGGTTTATGAACTTCAACGGAAGAACCCTCTTCTCGCCAATCCTTCCTTTGATTGAGGAGGAGTTCGGCACCACCCATGCCAGGGCCGCAAGCATTTACACATTCATCTCTCTCGGCTACGGGGTCGCTCTTTTTTCGGCAGGGATGATTTCGGGTTTCCTCAGCCAGAAGCGAACGGTTGTTGTTTCACTGGTGGCCGCCGGCTGCATCTTCTTCATCATCCCGACTATACATCTGTTCACTATCTTCTATCCTGTCGTCTTCCTGCTCGCTTTTGCATTGGGCCTGTATCTGCCCACTATTATTCCCATGATTACCGAATATTATCCAGAATCAGACTGGGGCAAGGCAATTGCCCTGCACGAATCAGCCAGCGCATTGAGCCTATTCGCCGCTCCTTTTATCGCCCTCTTTCTTCTCTCTTTCCTTTCGTGGCGTCTTATTTTCGTGGTAGTCGGCTCCATCTCCCTCATCTGCGCTATCGCTTTCCAGTTCGCCGCCACAGAGACCAATCTCGGAGAGAGGAAGACAATTTTTGACGCCGCTCTCCTCAAGGCCGGCCCGGTCTGGATAATGGGCGTTTTATGGATCTTCTGTGCAGGGTGCATACTGGGGCTCTATTTCGTGCTTCCCCTTTATCTTGTGAAAGAGCTCGGAATGACCGTCCAGCATGCCAATGCGCTGTTCGGCCTATCTCGAACCGGTATGGTGCTGATCGCTATCTCAGCAGGCTTCTTTGTAGACCGTATCAATCTGAAGAGAGGCCTCTTTCTTGTCGTCCTCGGTACCGGACTGACCACCATACTTCTCGCGATAAGCCACGTATCCTGGATTAAACCTCTTCTTCTCATTCAGGCCACTGTTTCCGGCGCTTTCCCACCCTTGGCGCTGGTTGCGATTTCACGCATGTTCGACCGTGACACGCGCGGGCAGGCAACAGGTCTTGTTGTGACAATAGGTATGGTCGGGACGGGCATCATCCCGTATCTCATCGGCGTCACAGGAGACCTTGCGAGCTTCAGGTTGGGAATTTTGCTTCTCGGTCTATGCACTGCGCTCGCCAGCGGCCTGGTTTGCCTCCTCAAGGATCTGCGCTGAGTCCTAACCGGCAGCATACTTCTCCTCTGTATCGATCGCTTCACGGCTCGGCCTGACAGTACAGCTCTCTCGGTCCCTCCTGTTCTGCTTACCTCGCTTCCTGGCGCGAATTGTTCTACGACAAATGTGGATGGATAGCACACTCGAAGAAAACAGCACATATGGGAATCGAAATAACCCGATAATATGTACCATACTGTATTATGTTATCTCACGCAATATGTTATGATGTCATAATGAGCATGGTTTCTCTCCAGAGGGATCTCTTACGACGGGGGCTATCGGAAGACAGAACCGACCAAGACAGACAGCCTGTTCGTCTCGTAAATCAGCTAATGATCACTTTAAATGAAGAAGACTGCTTCCTCTTCAAGTACGGTAGCTTGAGACAGATCCTTCACACTCTTTCTCATTTTTTGATCTTCTATTTTCTGGAGCTCACTGGTCATTAGTCTATCAGGATATACCACAAAATACCATGGTGTTACTGTAAAATAATATAATTGATTCTTGATAATTTGACCTTGCATTTTACAGTGTGAGAGGTTATGATTGGCAAGCATGGAAGAAGCCAGTCGGCTTTTGACCGTTAAAGAAACCTGCAAATACCTCCGAATCTCTCCGCCTACACTCTACAGGATGATAGACAGAAACGAGTTAGTTCCGGTCAAGATAGGTAAACGCACACTCTTCGATAGATCAGATCTCGACAGATATATCGATGCTGCCAAGGGTCCTCTGCACAAAAAAGAACCTAAGAAGCCAAGAAAGAAGCGCAAGAGCAAAGCCGTTCCAGATCAGCTATTCTAATTTCACCGTACTTTATCCATCAGATATACCTACCACCTGGTGAATAGCAAAACATGCGTGTGTATCATTTTCGAGGTAGACCATGCATGCGAGACCCCTTGACTGCTTGTGAATGAATGATTACGAATTGGTCATGGTGAAAGAGATCCCGGGAAAGAAATCTCCGGCGTAATACAACAGTCAATCTCTGGTCCACACGCTACCCTCACAGCCACCACATGGATTCAAGAGCGCCGGAACCAAAAAAGGCCCGTGGAGAATGCACGTGATAATCTTGGAGAGTCAGGCCGCAGCTCGGCAATGAACGCTCGAAGAGGGTGTGACAGGATGAGGCTGTCCTTGCCATGATCGACTGGAATAAGGGTCGTGCAACCTTTGATTGGGAGTCCGCCACGAATGAGCGCACCGTGCATTTGCCTACCGAACAGGTGCTCGCGCTCCGGACTGAACGCCAAAAAGAATTGGAAAGGACCAAAGAGGCCATCCCTTCTGCCGATGCTGTTTTCAGCATACCAGTTAATAGTGCAGGCCAGGACAGGCGTATCCCCGCCGACCAATGGAGTATACTGGCGCTTTCGAACGGCGCCAGAAGTGTAGCCGAAATCGCCGGAATGCTTGGACGGAACATCTCTGAAGTATCAAGAGCCGTCTGTCGTATGGTCGAGGCCGGTCTACTCGAGAATGTGCACGAGACAACCCCTTCGCCCGGAGAAACGGTACACGAGGATTTCATTCCTACGATTGAAGCGGAGCTTGAGAAGGCTCTCGGTCCGGTTGCGCAGTCTATTGTAGACGCTGATATTGCAAGGCTTGGAGAGTCCAGAAGCGCCTTCCCCCAGGATCGCGCGCAAGCTTTTGTGAAGTCAATAGCTGAGGAGATTTCTGACGAGGCGAAGAGAGCCGAATTTGAACAGGGGGTATTGGAGGTCTCGCTTCGTGAAATTGAAAGCACTTACAATCTGGCGGACCTTCCAAGGTCACCTGCCAGTCGTCTTCTGAGTGTGGATGAATTCTGTAAGGAGATAAATTCAGCAGGTAAAGTCAAAACGACCCCCGTCGAAAGTGCTGAACCGAATATCGAACCCCTCCTGGTCGATGAGTTTGGGCTCGACGCAACTCGGGACACGAGACCGCACACCCGACGAAGGACGGCCTCGTTTGGCTATGGCGCAGTGATCCTTCTCGTGCTCAGCCTCGGAATCGCGTTTGTTTTCACCGGGAGACAAGCGAACAGGCCGCATGCCGTGGAGACTGGTCCTCCGGCAGCGTCAAAGCCCGAAGTCAAGATAACGGCCGTTCCAGTTCCTCTCGATGCGACTGCCCCGCTTTCCACTCCTGCCCCAGTTCCTGACGAAACCGTCGTTGCTCCCCAAGCGAACCCAAAGCATCCGGCTCTGGCGTCCCGCCAGCCGACATCGGTGAAGCGTTCGCTGAGCAGCAACAGGGAACGCCCGGCAACGCGGTATATCGACGAGGGTCAGAGACAGTATCGTGATGGCAATTACATGAAGGCCAAACAAGCTTTCCTTCAGGCCCTAGCGTCAGACCCGCACAACCAGACGGCAGCAGAAGGCCTGGAGAACGTACGAACGGCTGAGGAAGCAGAACAAAAGATCTTCAGGGACAGAAAGTTATGAAGTTCATTCTGACCGCATTGCGTGCTTCCGTCATAGCATTCGGCGTTATTGTTTTATACTCCCCCTTTGCCTTCGGACAAGAGAAAACAGTGGAAGCTCCATGGGTGAATCGGGCGCCCTTGACCGTCGAGGAAGTCGAAATGCTGGTTTCCTCACATGTTCATCCTGACCGCATTGCCAGAATCATACGGGAATTGGGCATCGCCTTTCCTGCCACAGATGATACCATGAAGAGGTTTGCAGTATATGGCGTTCCTGATGTCGTCACCGATACGATAAGGCAGGTCGCGATCGAACAAGAAAGACGAAGTGCGGAGCAGGTAGAAAAACGTTACGGTGACGGCATCGAAGCTCTTCGCAGACACAGCTTCACTGAAGCTCTCGCCTCATTCAAAGCGGTTATTCAGCTAAAACCGGATCATGCTGAAGCTCATTTTTATGGAGGGTACTGTTACGCTGCCCTTGAAGATTTCGATACGGCTATACGCTTCTACAAGCAGGCTGTTCGCCTCAAACCTGATTACCCTAATGCTTTTTTTCGCATGGGTGTAGCTTATGATAAACTCGGACGCCAGGAGCAGGCCATAGAAGCATATGAAAACGTGGTGCGTCTCAGGCCGGCCGACGCCGCTGCTTACTACAATCTCGGGGTTGCCAACGGTAAGCTGGGACGCCATCGAACAGGCCATCGGAGCCTATAAAGCCGTAGCCCGGATCGATCCCGCCGACGGTGACGCGTATTTCAACATGGGTATCGCTTACGACAAATTGGGAATGTACGGCGAGGAGATAGAGTCGTACCGGCGAGCCCTGGGCATCAAGCGGGATGATGTCGATCTCTGGTTGAACCTAGCTCTCGCCTGCGATAAAGCAGGCAAATACCAGGCTATGTTCGAAGCATATGAAAACGTGGTGCGTCTCAGGCCTGCCGACGCCGCTGCTTACTACAATCTCGGGGTTGCCAACGGTAAGCTGGGACGCCATGAACAGGCCATCGGAGCCTATAAAGCCGCTGTCCGAATCGATCCTGCTAACGGCAAAGCATACTACAACATGGCTTACTCGTACTTTCAGCTTGGGAAGCGTCGAGAGGAGATCGAGGCATATAATTCAGCGACAAGGTGCGAGCCAAAGAATGCGAATGCGTATTACAACATGGCCGTAGCCTATCATAGCATCGGAGAGATGGAGAGGGCAGTCAAAGCTTACACCAGGGCGATCGAGATCAAACCAGATGATGCCCAGGCATACTTCGGCCTTGGTACGGCGTTCGCCGACCAGGGTAATAAAGCTGCTGCGCTCCAGTGCCACGAGACACTACAGCGACTTGACCCACAACTTGCAGGCAGGCTCCTCAACCTTCTCCGATAGTCTGACCCGTCAGTGTCGAGGGTGGTCCTTGAGTCCAAACAGTACAATAATGACCGACCCCATGCGGTTGCACAATTCCAGCGCACGTTCCGTCAGAAAACGGTGGATAAAGAGGCCGAAAAGAACGGGAAGCATAAGCGTGCCAAAGTGAAAAGGTAGCCATAAAGCATGCCGATCGGCACGCTTTATGGGTCATATCACAAAGAAACCCTTGCGGCTGTAGGCGAAATAGAGCGGAGGGAGTAGGATTCGAACCCACGGGGCGCGTAAACGCCCAACGGTTTTCAAGACCGCCGCTTTCGGCCGCTCAGCCATCCCTCCGCGAGCTATAGTATACCTCGCAAATCCCAATTTCTAAATCCCAAACTCCAAACAATCCCATTGGTGACCTTTCCGGTTCTGATAGTTCCGTCACGTGGGCCGCGGGGGATTTCGATGGATAGCGCGAAGAACAAGGCTTGAGTCGCGCAGGCGTACCACCGTGTACGTTGGAGCGTCTCAAGCCGCAGGGCGACAAAGCTAGGCGCGAAAGGCCCCCGGCCCTACCATCTAATGAGGCTCGATCCCCAGGTAAGGCCGCCACCAAAACCAGTCAGAAGCACCAGCTTCCCTTTCGTGATGGTGCCGTCCCTCACTGCTTCATCGAGCGCAATGGGCACCGTGGCAGAGGATATGTTGCCATACTTATGAATCGTCACATAGACTTTTTCCATGGGAGTTTTCAATTTCCGTGCAACCCCTTCCAGGATCCTTATGTTCGCCTGGTGCGGGATAATGAGGTCAACATCTTCAACCTTGTAACCATTCGTGGTTATGGCCTCCATCGCAGCGTCCGCAAAATGGTTGACCGCAGTGCGCAACGATGTACTCGCATTTATCATCTTGAGGAAGTGGAGCCCCTTGTCCACGCTCTCGTGAGAGATTGGTGTCGTGAGGGAGCCACCACCGGGCATGAGCAATTCACGGCCGCTCTTTCCGTCAGTGTGAATATGCGTTGACAGGATCTCAGCGCCCTGAGAAGTCTCCGTGACTACCACGGCGCCGGCGCCATCACCCCAGAGGATGCAGCTCTCCCGCTCTTTCCAATTGACGGTCCTGCTCATGATCTCACCGGCGCAAACGAGAGCCCTCTTGTTCATTCCAGCCTTGATAAGCGCGGACGCTACGTGCAGAGAGAAGATAAAGCCTGTGCAGGCTGCGGTGACATCAAAGGAAACGGCATTATCACAGCCGAGCTTCGCCTCCAACCAGTTTGCACCGGCTGGACAGTGCGTGTCCGGGGTTATGGTGCCCAGCACTATAAGGTCAATATCCGAAGGCTGAAGCCCGGCGGCCGCTATAGCCCTCTCGGAAGCCACTTTACAAAGCTCGGAAACGCCGACGCCCGGTTCAGCGATCCGCCTTTCTTTTACTCCGGTCCTTGTGTAGATCCATTCATCGGAGGTATCCAGTATTTTCTCAAGATCAAAATTGGTAAGCACCTTTTCCGGAACATACGAGCCAGTGCCAATAATACCTAATCGCATTTCCCAAACCTCTCGCCAGTAAGATTATGCAGTAATAGAGCAGAAAGAGCGTCCTGTTGTCAAGGCGAGCTGCCCTTTTGCTCAGCCTGACGACCGACGTTCCCAAACGGTTAGTCAGCCGGTTTCTCTGGTTCGTCTGTTTTTCTCCGGACCCTGGACCCCGGCCCCAGGACCCCGCTCTCCTGTTCACGTTCAATTCACTATCAGGATTTTGTGGGCCAAAAGATCAATCTGCTTGATCGTCCCCTGTATGATCTTCTCTTCGCCGAAGAGGTTGATCATCCGCAGAGATCCATTCTCGGGCCTGATACTGATCACATCCTGAAGCAGCAGTACTTCCTTGTCGCCTTCTATGACATATGCGGTTGTCTGGCACATACATACCTCCCTATCACACGCTTCCATACATTCCATACATCCTTACGAAATAAACCCGGTCAAAACGTATCGGGTAGGATGGAAACCGCCGAATAAGTATACCATGAGAATGCGAATAGGTACGTGTGTACTTGTCAAATGATAGAACGTCTGAAACCTGAAAAGAGGGAAAACTTGTTAAAGACAGCATCCCTGCCATATAATGCTAGCACTATGAAGAAAAAACAATGGATAACACTACTCGGTTTCGCAATCAGTCTGTTTCTCCTGTACCTTTCTCTCAAAGACATCCGGCTGCGTGATATCTATGAAACGTTGAAACATGCCGACCTCAGGTATGCCTTTCTTCCTCTTCTTTGCATAGCAGTGTCTATCAGTGGCGCCTCATACCGATGGGCACGCGTGGCGGGCAGAGACGTGCGCGTTCGTGAAGCGTTCACTGCTTTAGTGATAGGCCTCTTCGTCAACAATGTGTTGCCTGCACGAATCGGTGAGCTGGCGCGCGGCTACGTGCTGTCCAAGAAAAAACGGTTCACCTTTACTTACGCATTTTCCACAGTTCTGGTCGACCGCTTCTTCGACCTTACCGGTCTTTTGATGCTCACCATCATTTTCTTCCCTAAGCGAGAGCTGCCGCCCCGGATATCTCAGGGCATATACCTTGTTATAGGCCTCGCAATGGTTTGCGTGCTCGGCATCCTTATATTGAGCAGAGAGCGCTTTGCAAACCGGCTCTCCTCCAGGTTGATGAAAATTGAGAAGTCCTTCCTGACAAGGTTTGCAAAGACGATTTTGGGCATTCAGGAGAATTTGAAACGTATCACCTCACCCTTGCTTATTGTTCTCTTTGTTGCCATCTCTTTCTGCGACTGGTTCTGCATGAGCCTTGCGCTCTATGCTGTAACGTTGGCGCTCAACGTGTCCGTACCTTTCGTCTGTATACCGTTTGTCTGTGCATTGCTTAACATGGGCATAACGATCCCTTCATCGCCCGGATATATCGGTCTTTACCAATTCCTTCTGGTCTATCTGCTCTCACTTTTCGGGGTCCCGAAGTATGAAGCCTTTGCCGTCTCTGTGCTCTACCACGCCTCATGGTATATCCCGTACACGCTCACCGGCTTTCTTCTTTTGCTGCGAGAGCACTTGAGAATAAGAGATATACAGCAGCTCAACGAGCGGGCAACGGATTAGCTTCCTTCTCTTCATCAATGGGGATGCAGGTGGGCTTAGAGTAAACTCTTAAGACGGCGAGCTTTCGCCTCCAGGTTGTCTGAGCGTACCGGATCTCCCTTTTCACGATATACTCTCGCAAGGTCCAGAAGAATCCCCACCCTGAGAGGCTGCAGAGGCGCATACTCTTTAAGAAACGCGTTGCTTGCCTCCAGTATTTGAGCCGCCTCATCAAATCGCCCGTGACCTGCACAGAAACGTGCCATGGCGCGCCGATATTCCTGGTGGTATGGGTACTTTCCGATGATTTCGATAAGATAAGCCTCTGCTTTATCCTGTCTACCGATTCGATTGTAAAAGCTTGCCACTTCAATATACAGGGTGCCGTCCAGCTTGTTGAGCGCAATAGCTTTACTATAGTTCTTCTCAGCAATCCGGAGAAGTTCCCTGTCCTTCGCGTCCGCAGAAAAATAGATGTCACTTACCAGGTGTGCCGTATTGGCATGGACAAGCGACACAGAATAGCCGAAGTAGCTCGCAACGAAAAGATACTCGAGTGTTCTTGCCACGTCTCGCTTTTGAATGGCCGCGTCTGCCCTCTGCAGAACCATAAGCCCGATTATCGGAAACAGGTTCACCACTATGAAATAGGCTGCCAGTAGAATCGCGACAATGTTTGCTGCTTTTCCTTTAACGTGAATGAGGCCGGAACGTCGCCGGTTTTTCCTGCATAATCGCGGCACAGAGCAGATAGAAGAGCACCTGGAACGGTGGGGGAGGAAAATTATACTCCACAATATTATGCAGGAGGAATGATAGAAGAGCAACCTTCAGAATATAGGTTTTACAGAACGGTCCTTTAAAGATGATCGCGAGAAAAATCAGGAAAAGTCCCAGGCCTACAATGCCCATCTCCGCAAGGATATTCAAATAGAGACTATGGGCATGCACGGAGGGGGTGACGAGATACGGGTTGGAGAGCGTACCCATGACCGCCCTGAATGAATCAAGACCGTGACCGAACAGAGGGGCTTGACGGATCACCTGCAGTGTTGTTTTCAATAGATACGCCCTCTGGATTATTGCGGTGGGTTGTTTCTCAAGCATACCAGGTATGCCTTTCAGCATCAGAGCATCCTTCGCTTCGGAAAAAAGCAGAAAAGAGCAGAACCCCACAAAGACAACAAGTAGCAACCTCTTCGCAGCAGCCCAATCTTTGAGCCGGGAAAAGTAGAAGAGCATCGCTGCAAGCGCCAGAATCATTGTGGCTATGCCTGCGCGTGATGCCGATATGAAATTAGCAAAAACGAGCAGGGCAGACGCAAAGAGATAGATGTTCTCTCTACCCTTGAAGTAGAGGTAGAAAGCAACGGAGACCAGCGGCGTGATAAAACCGGAAAATGGATTCGAATTGTAGAAAGGTCCGTCCGGAAGCACGTTTATCTGATGAAGAGCCTCAGCCAGACCAACGATGCAGCCTCCAGCAACGATGCTCTTCAGCAACGGAGACTCCCAGCCCGAAGAATTCCTCAGGACGAGATAGAAGATTGAGCCCGCCACGAAAGACCCCGAATAAAGGATCGCTCCAAATGTATCGGCAGCATAGACTGCTGAGGCAGCGCCGGCAAACGCGAAAAGCAGGCTCAGTAGCTCGTCTTTTCTAAGTTGAAATTCAGGTCTTATAGCGACGAAAAGGATTACAACCAGTAAAAAGAAAAGTGTGATACCGCTGTCGGGCGCGAAATATCCCCCCGTGAGAGAGGCGGAAAATACGATAAGGATGGGAAATACGTTTCTCATTTTCGTCTACGAATAAGAAGAGCGCATATCGCAATACCGGCAATAGTGAGCACAAGTCCGGCATAAAAAGAGACCGGTACGTACCTGAATAAAACGGTATGTTCACCGGAAGGCACTTTCACCGCCCGGAACGCCAGATTCGCTCTCATTATTTCCACCCTTTTCCCATCAACATACGCCCTCCATCCGGGGTAGAACGTATCTGTCGCGTAAAGGAATGCTTCCTGCGCCGCGCTGGACTTCAATATCACCTGATTCGGCCCGTATTTGACTATCTCCACTTTACCCGCTGAGGCCGATAAACTCTTTGTGGGTGAGACCTTTCCCAGGATTACCAGCTCCCGCCTTAAGTCCGTCTTATGATCCAGCAACTTCGCTACACAGCTTTTTTCATCGGGCACACTGTAAGCTTGTGAAAAGAGCGTAAAACGACCTGGAGATCTTGTATACTCGTAGAGATAAACAGGCGCATCATCAATGGTTATACTCTTGAGCAGCGTAAAATCGTTATTATCGAGTTTGATGACGCTGACCACATAACGTATGCCCGCGCTATCGAATAACCGTTTCGCCTCGTCTAAAGAGGCAGCACCCTTGAGGCAGTGCATGAATTGGTCATAGTAGCTCAGCCTGAGGACTTCCGCACCCTCCACTGCGTAAAGACCTGTTAACGGGGCATACGGCGAGCCCAGGGCGGCCTTATCGCCGGGAAATCGGTTGTATTTGCTCTGCGTCTTTGGAGTCAGAAAGTAGCGGTCGAGCTTTCCCCTTTCAACAATCTCGCTTACAAATTCGTGCGGTCTGAGATAGGTTTCCCATGAAAGGCTGGAGTAGAATCCGTAATTGGCGAGAAATAGATCCAGCGCGAGAATGATTACCATAAATGCCATGGCCAGTCTTTTTCTGGTTACCCGTCGATAAACAAGCACCAGGATGCAGAACAGGAAAGCAAAGAAACAGAATCGGCGAATGTCGTGAATGTTCACGCTTATGAGGTTGTAAGCCTCCGGCTTAAATCCGATTCTGTCAAAAAGACTCACCACGCGCTCTCTGAAGAGTACTGTATAAGCCCATGTGAGCGCGAAAGCGAAGCCAAGATAGAAGAAGAAATGGATGGCACCATGAATTCGCCTGTTTTGCTCTGCAACTCCCTGACGAAGCCTGTCAAGCCCGAGCCCCGCTGTAATGGAAATCATGAAAAAAAAGAGGAAAAGAAATTTGACCGGGTACCTCACGCTGCTGAAAGGCGGCACCCTGTAGAGTAACTTGTAGATAGGAGTGTTGCCTCCCAAAGCGAAGATTACTGAAATCGCCATAAGAAGCGCAAACAGCCACCGCCTTCGGTCTTTCGTCAGGAAGAAAAATGTCGAGAGGCAAAACGGCACAACACCAAGGTAGATTGTCTTCAACCATGACTGGTTCTGCCAGTATTTTTGATCGTTCATCATATTTCCAAATGGGTCGGGTATGAAGAACTGGAGGAAGTCGCGCCAGGCCATAGACCAGACACTTGACTCAAAATAGGTGAGCCCGCCCTGGCGTATGCTTTGCGCTTTCAGCTCATAGAAAGGAAAAAGCTGTACAGCCGAAAGCAACAGGAAAAGAAAAAGAATGACAAAAAGCGAACGCAGTCGACTGTGCATGCTTACGTCAGGGACAAACGCGCCGAGAAAGAGCGTGATTATGAAGACCGCCAGGAGACTCATCATCAGAATTTCGGGTGCGCCCGAAAGGAACTGCATAAGAAGAAAAATCGCAACGAGCGCCGCATAACGGAACTGTCTCGTCTCAAAGTGTTTCAACAAAAAGAGAAGTACCAGAGGAAACCAGCTAACGGCAAACAGGTGGGGTAACAAGTTATGAACCGACAACAGATACCCCGACAGCATGAATATGAGAGCCCCAACGAAGGCACCCTCTTCGGAAGTTTTCATATAGGCGAGAAACAGATAGACCGCAATGGCCGCCAGCAGAAAGTGAAGAATGATGAGCCAGTTCCAGACGATGGGGAAAGGGAGAAACAGATAAAATACGTGAGGAGGATAGAGTACACCTGGCTGCAAAGCGGCTAGAAGCGGGATGCCCGAATACTGGTGCGGATTCCAGAATGGAAATACCCCGCTCTTGAGAATGTTCACCCACAGGAATTTAGGAGGAATAAAAAAAGCGGAGAGGTCTCTTTCAATAAAAATCTGGCGACAGGAGAGGATGCGATCAAAGTAAAAAAGCAGAAGCGCGAAAAGAACGAAGAAATAGAACGTTCTCCTGAAAGATTCTCTCTCAAGAAGCCTCATCGAGCCCGTGCTACCTCAAACATACTCTCCGAACACCTTATATTTTTACCAGCTCGTCTTTGCGCTATGTGCATCCTGCAGTCGTCCCCTCGCGGCCAGGTCTCCGCCCCGCCTACACTTCGATGCGTCTGCATGGAGCTTGCGCTACAGACTGGCAAGAACGAGATGCAAAATCGAAGCCGTTCATACCATACACTTTTGCTTGAGGTCTTTTCAAGATGAGGGAACCATGCGCCCGGTTTGCGGATCAGATGGACTAGCCGAAAGACGAACCGAACACCGAGGCAATGCAACACCAAACGGATTGATCTGAGGGTGATGCTGGCTTACCGCTGGATTGAGGATGATACGCTGGAGACGCTGAGAAGTGGGATACCCGTTCTTTAGTCCGCGAGACAAGCGACGAGGGGAGAGCCCCTTGGAGAGCCTCCCCTTCGCGCTTGATCAGCTGGATACACCGTGTCTATTACCAGGTAGCTATGGACGCTGAGTTTCCGAAGATCTGCGGGTATGTGGTCGGCGGCGTGGCCACTGTCTGTGCCCCCGTGACGCCCATTGTGAAGCTATAGGACTGGGCCCCGACCGTCAAGGTCAGCATCGTCCCGCCACCGTCAAATCCCCACGTCATGGCACCGCCTTTCATCTCCATGTTGTTGACCAGTTCCACGAAACTGTAGGTCGTGGTGAAGTTGTTAATGACCCTGTTTCCCCAGAGAACGCTGTTTGCGCCCCTCAGGCCGCCGATAACACCCTTCACCGTGGCGTTGACTGCGTCCTGCCTCATATCAAGGTACCTAGGTATAGCAACCGCTGCCAGAATACCAAGAATGATGATGATGATAATTAATTCAATTAACGTAAAGCCTTTTCTGTTCCTGCGCAAATTCATTCACATCCCTCCCTCTGAAATAGTTTTGTAGTAAACCTCCCTACGTCTAATTATCGCCTCATCTTTTGTTCACATTAGGGCTCTTGTCTAACTTTCTCCTCATTGCCTCGATCTCTTGCAGTTGCTTCACCTGCCTTTCCTCACTAGCAAATTACATACCATTCTTGCAGCTCCTTGTCCAGACCGTTTTCCGCTCAACCTCCGCCCTGCTTCATCGCTTCCATCATGCCCCACCAGGGAAGGAAAACGGCCAACGCAATAAAGAGCACCATACCCCCAAGGGCTCCGATAAGAATCGGTTCAATCCAGGATGACAGCCGGGCAAGAGAATAGCTCACCTCGCTGTCATAGTGCAACGAGACCTCCCTCAACATCTCCTCCAGCGACCCCGTGTCCTCCCCTGTGGCGATTAAATGCAGCACAAGGGGTGGAAAAATGCCGCTGTCCTTCATGGGCCTGGCGATGCCCCTGCCTTTCTCTATTTTCTGGCTGATCTCCAAGATCTTTTTTGTTATGACCAGGTTGCCGACGGTACGTGCCACAATCTCCAATGCCGTAACAATCGGCACACCGGCGCGAATAAGGTTCTCCTGGACGTAGGCAAATCTGCTCATGCAGATCTTGAGAATAATTTTTCCCACAAACGGAAGCTTGAGCTTCAATTGATCCTTCGCGAACTGCCCTTGCTGGGTGCGCGTATACAGATAACCTGCGATAGCAACAGCTGATCCCGCCTGCAAGGAGTAAAACACCGTAAGCTTGCACGAGCTCATTGAGCATGAGCAAGATCCGGGTCGGAAGAGGAAGTTTCATCGTTGAGCCCTTAAAGAGCAGAGCAAACTTGGGTATGACGAAGGTAACCAGCACAGCGAAGGCGATGACAATAGCGCCCACGACCATAGTCGGGTACCGCAGAGCCGACTTGAACATCTCTTTGGTCTTCATCTGAAATTCGAGAAGCAGAGCAAGCCTCTCCAGCACTTCGTCCAGGACACCGCCGATTTCACCGGCCTTTACCATACTGACAAACAGATCGGAAAAGACATCGGGGTAGCCGGTGAGCGCATCCGAAAAGCTCTGGCCACGATCCAGGTCCTGCCAGACCTTCTTGATCACCACCTTGAGTTTCCTGCTGTTCGTCTGTTCTTCGAGAGCCTTCAATCCCGAAATGAGCGGGACGCCCGCCTTAATCACGGTACGGAGCTGACGTGTGAAGAATATGATGTCATCCAGCTTCACCCTGTCCATCTTTGTCAGTAGCTGGTCAAAAGAGAAGCTGCCCATGCCCTTCTTTTCAGCAACAGCGACAGGGAAAAGGCCCATGCTGTCGAGGTGGGATGAAACAGCCCGGTGGTTGTCCGCATCCATGGTGCCGGCTATCAGAGAGCCTCTCTCGTCTCGGGCTTTGTATGAAAATATGGCCATGTTATTAGTCCAGTTGTGTTGTATTAAGCGCTTCTTCGAGCGTCGTCAGCCCAAGAAGCGCCTTCTTTATGGCATCTTCGCGCATCTCTCTCATGCCCATCTCCATCGCCTTCTTTTTTATCACTTCGGTCGACACCTTGTCCACCACCAGTTCCCGCACCTCATCATCCATGACCAGCAATTCAAAGACACCCGTACGCCCCTTGAACCCTGTATTACGGCAGACAGGGCAGCCTTTTCCTCTGTATAACGGCACGCTCTCATGCACGTCTATACTCTCGAGCACTGCCGGCGGCGGCATATATGCCTCTTTGCAGTCGTCACAAATCTTCCGGAGCAGACGCTGCCCCATGACGCACGAGACAGAGGATGCTACCAGGAACGGCTCAATACCCATCTCAACGAGGCGGGTCAATGCGCCCGGTGCATCATTCGTATGAAATGTAGAAAGAACAATATGGCCGGTTAGCGCCGCATGGATGGCTATGGTCGCAGTTTCCTTATCCCTGATCTCGCCAACCATGATTATATCAGGGTCCTGACGGAGCATAGACCTCAGACCGGATTCAAAGGTCAAACCCGCCTTCACATTAACCTGCGCCTGTGCAACATAATCGATCGTGTACTCCACGGGATCTTCTATGGTGATAATGTTCTTTTCAATCGAGTGGATGTGGTTCAGGATCGCGTAAAGCGTCGTTGTCTTACCGCTACCTGTCGGGCCGGTAGAAAGCACGAAACCGTACGCCCGCGTCAACACCTTCTTCATTCTCTCCTCGTCATCAACCAAAAGACCCAGTTTATCGATCCCATACAAAGCCGCGCTCTTGTCGAGCAGTCTCAGCACAGCCTTCTCTCCCCACATAGTGGGATATGTGGAAACCCTGACCCCAACTTCTTTTGTGATATCAAATCTCCCGTCCTGAGGTATCCTGGTTTTCGCGATATCCATCCCGGCCATGATTTTTATTCTTGAGATGATCGGAAGGAGCATCTTTTTTTGAGGCGCTTGCATTTCCCGCAGCCGGCCGTCGACCCGCATACGGATCCTCATGACATCCTCAGACGGCTCGATATGTATATCACTTGCATTATCAGCCAGCGCCTGAGCAAGAAGACTGTTCACAAATTTTATGACCGGTTCATCCTCAGCGACCTCTACAGGGGGTTTCTCATCTTCTTCCTCGTCCTGCTCGCCGGAGAGAGCCTCCCTCTCCTTGATGATATCGAGTGTCTCCTCGACGAGACTCTTGATCCCGTAATAGCGCTCCAGAGCCCATTTCATCTCGCTCCTGGTCACTATGCACGGCGAGACCTCCATGCGTAAAAACCGTGCCACCTCATCCAGCGCATTAATGTCGAGCGGATCGATCATGGCGAGCCGCAACACGCTGAAATTCCGTTCAAAGGGAATTACCATGTGGTTCTTAGCGATATTTTCCGGGATCAACCTGACCAGTTCTTCCGAGAGATTCGCATCGAAGAGATTTACGATCGGGATGCCAAGCTGCCTGCTTACGGTCTCCATGATCTCCTTTTCCGAAAGAAGACCCATCCTGATAAGCACGTTTCCGAGCTTATCGCCGTACTTGCGCTGTTCCGTGAGGGCTTTGTGCAGCTCCTCTTCTTTCAACTTCCTGGCATCGACCAGGATCTCACCGAGTCGTTTTTTTCCGAGTTGAGGCATGGACTATGTCAAACTCCCTTCTCTTGGTTGTCTTATATACTCGACTACGCTTGCAGTCATGAGCGCATCATCCCAACGGATCATCTTTTGCTGCAATAATTTGTTCAGCCTCTGTTCCATAGTGTGCATGCCGTATTCGCTTCCCAGCTCAATCGCCGAGTAGAGCTGGTACGTCTTTCCTTCTCGTATCAGATTGCGAATAGCAGCGGTGACGACCATCACTTCGGTCACGGGAACCCTTCCTTTGACATCCACTCTCTTGAGCAGTCTCTGGGTGATGACCGCTTGCAACGTCGTGGCCAGCTGGGAGCGCACCTGTGGTTGCTGGTACGGCGGGAAAACATCGATGATCCTGTCCACGGTCTGAGCCGCGGACGTCGTGTGCAGTGTCGAGAAGACCAGATGGCCGGTTTCGGCGGCGGTGATAGCGGCCTGCATAGTTTCGTAGTCCCGCATTTCACCGATTAGTATGACGTCCGGGTCCTGCCTCAATACATGCCGCAGAGCATCACTGAAGGAACGCGTATCACCACCCACTTCCCTCTGAGAGATGATGCTCTTCTTGGGAGCATAGACGTATTCGATAGGATCTTCGATCGTAACCACGTGCACCGATCTGAGCTCATTGATGCAATCGATCATAGCGGCGAGGGTAGTCGACTTTCCACTCCCTGTCGGCCCGGTCACCAGGATAAGCCCATTCGGTTTTTTCACCAGGTCTTTGAGCACTTCCGGAAGATTCAGATCCTCGAGTTTCGGTATTGTGGCAAACAGGTGGCGTATCGAAAACGCGATCGAATCGCGCTGATAATAGGCGTTGACTCTCAGGCGCGCTTTTCTTCCGATCTCGTATGCGAAATCAAGTTCTTTCTCCTTCAGAAACCGTTCTTTCTTTTCCTGATCCTGGACAATTTCAGCGAAATACGTATCGAGGTCGCTTTCGGTAAGCGGCTTCTTCTCTAAAAAACTCAGCTCCCCGTCAATACGCACTGTCGGCGGTACTCCCCGGATGAGGTGCAGGTCCGAAGCTTTCTTTTCTACAACAGTGTCCAGCATTTCCCGCAGTGTCACATAACCCTCAAGCGAACCGCATGTTATTAAATATCACTTCTTTGATCCCGCAATCGAACAGAAGCATGAAATACCTGACGGCTTTTCCCTGGTAGATTTTTGGTATCGGCAGGATCAATGTATGCCAATTCCCATCCGCAATCAGATTAAGGGGCTTCATCGGGATCTCAAAAATCTCCTTCGAGGTTTCCGCAACCCTGAGCCTGAAGTCATACCGGGGCCGATGCTCGGTAGTGGCCATGATCTTATAAGAAAGACTGAAAAGCGAAGTCAGGGGAAAAGCCTGTTTCTTACCATTCAGAATGGTATAGTCGGCGATGAAATGGAGACGTTCCTGCGTATTGCCTCGATCTCTGAACAGAAGCCCCGCGGGCGAGTCGATCAAGAGGCCCGAAGCATCAAAAAAACGGAGATCTGCATCTGCATATTGTGATCGGTATACGACGTTTTCCTGCTGCAGGTCGATAAAGTCGCCGCTTGTGAAAACCTCTTTGGCAGGTGGAAGCTCTTCTCCCAATGCCTCAAGGAATTTTTTATGCTGTGATGAATGGAGAATCGTTTGCTGGATATCGATCAGCTCCTTGCGGTAGAGTTCAAGCAGCGCCTTGTCCATCGTAATCATACCTTGCGCACCCGAACTTTCGACGACCGCATAGATCTCGTGCAGCTTATCTTCTCTTATCAGATTTCTTATCGCCGAATTCACTTTCATGATTTCACAGGCCGGGACGAGACCTTTCCCGTCTCGACGCGCCAACAACCGCTGGCCTACAACCCCTTTGAGTACGTGCGAAACCTGAGTCTTCACCTGGTCCCTGTGCTCTCCCGGAAAAAGGTCGTACATCCGCTCCAGCGTTTGAGCGACGCTTGAGGTATGCATCGAGCAGAGAACGAGGTGGCCGGTCTCAGCCATTTCCAGCATTGCCTGCAAAGAATCAGCATCCCGTACCTCTCCTACCAGCATCACATCAGGATCTTCTCTCAGCGACCTCTTGATGGCCTCCTTAAAGCTGAGCGTATCCCTGCCAACCTCTCTCTGACTGACAATCGATCGGTGCGACTTGAAAAGGTACTCGATGGGGTCTTCGATGGTGATGATATGGCAGCTTCTGGCGCTGCCGATCATGTCGATTAACGCCGCGAGGGTTGTGGACTTCCCGCTACCGGTAGGACCTGTAATGAGGATGAGCCCATCATGCAGCTTCGTAAATTCCTTAAGTGCGTCAGGCAAATTGAGCGTCTGGAAAGGCGGGACCTCGGGCGGTATGAGCCGCATGACCATCGCCGTCTGACCCATGTTGGAAAAAACGCAGACCCTGAACCGTCCTACCTTCTCTATGCCGTAGCTGTAGTCAATCTCTTTCTCTTTTTTGAAGCGTTCAACATGAAAGCTTGACGCCGTGCTTTTGAAGATCTCCTCCACATCCTTCTCTGCCAGCTCGTATTCCGCGAGCTTCGACAGCTTGCCCGAATTTCCAATAGGAGGAAAGCCGGGAAAAACAAAGATGGACTTGGCGCCCTGCTCGATGCCTTTTTCAAGGGCTTGTTGCAGAAGATTTGCTCTCCTCAAGGGATGTTAACCTCTCTACGACCCTTCTTCTATCTTCTTTTGACGAAGACAGCTGCAGATAATAACGATAATACTTTGCGGCTTCTTCAGATTGGCCGAGTTCATCCTTGATCAACGCTGCCGACAGGTAGAGTTGCTCGTTACGAAGTCCTCTCTTCAACGGGGCTTCGATCACTCTGTTTGCTTCGTCGAGTCTCCGTTGAGAGCGCAGCAGCGCTGCAAGGTTCACGTATGGTTCTATACCCTGAGGAGCAACCTCGATGGCTTTCTTGAAGTATTCCTCAGCGATATTCTTGTCCCCTTCCCGCATGCCTATGATGCCCAGGTTGTTATAGGCCTTTGCATAATTCTTGCGGTACTCCAGGATTCCCCTGAAATACGATGCGGCTTCCTTTGTGTTGCCTTCCTCCATTGCCAGCACGCCGAGGTTATTGAGCGCCTCAATATTGCCCGGCTCATCGGCGAGCACAGCGAGGTAGAGCTTTTTGGCTTGCTGGTTATTGTTTTGTTGAGCCGCAAGTACTGCATTATTGTAATTCGTCATGATACGGTCGTTCGTCATCCGCTTAACAACAACGCTTGATTCCGGGGGTTGCCCAACCGGCGCCTTTGGTTCTGCACTCTTCTCCGGAGCAGGCGCGCCTTTCGGGGAGAGAGTCTCGGGCTGTTGTCCGGGCGCTTTCGCTGCTGCACGCATGTCAGGAGCCGGCGCTTTCTTCCTTATCTTTTTCTCAGGCAGAGCTTCTTCCGCACCGCCGGCCGTCCTGTAATCTCTGGGCGTCGCAAAGGCGAATTTCGGAAGCTCTTCTTTACGTGGAGGTTCCTGACGTTTTGTGAGCTGCGCTTCAGGAGGCGCTTTCGGCGGGGCAATGGCCGAAGGCGCGGTGGCTGAAGGCGCGACCGCCTGAGGCGGCGTGATGGGTGGAGGAGGCGGAGCCACCTCCTTCTGCTGCACTACCTGCGGCCCTCTCGGAGCCTGCATTCTATAAAGATTCGGCAGAAAAGCGACAAGAAGTATTGCACAGAGGACAACCCCCACTATTACATAAAAGGCCCAACGTGACTTGGCGGGTCGGCGTTCATCACTGCCCGAATCCCTGTATACAGGTCTTTTTCGTTCGTCCTGTGCCTTCTTCAGGGCATCAAGAATCACACTCATATGGGGTCCTTTGCGTAGACAACTTTCGGCGTGAGGAAGATCACGAGTTCGGTCCGATCCGTAATCCTCGTCCAGGCCCTGAAAGGCCAGCCCAGGAGCGGAATGTTGCTCAAGCCCGGAATCCCTACGGTTTGCTCGTTCTTCTGCTCTTTGATGAGACCGCCGATGACGACCATTTCCCCCTCTTTCATCCTCACCGTTGTATCCACTTCACGTATGTCAAGGATTGGCACGCTATTGCCGGTTTGCTTGTCAGTGGTGACAAGGCCTGTATCCTGCGTCAGCATCGGGTGTATGTTCATGACAATATTTCCCTGATCATCGACGTAAGGAACCACGTCGAGTATCAACCCGATAGTAATGTACCGTATAGTTGAGGCGATTGTCGGAACGCCGCCGACACTGACTGTGCTGGTTGATTCGAAAACGGCCTGGTCCCTGGCGACTTTTATAACTGCCCTCTGGTTGTTCATCGTGCTTACCTTCGGGGTGGACACAACATTCACTTTACCCTGTGTTTTCAAAATATCGATAAAGGTGCGGTCGATGCCGCTCGAATCGATGCCGACAAGATGTTTGGCGGATACAAGCAAACGTGTGAACGTTGCCCCGGGGGCCGTGGCGGCCAGCGGATCAAGCAATTGCTGATTGTAATTGAACCCTACACCGTTCAGTTGTGCATTCACCACTTGCCAGTTGACCCCCTCCCGGTTCGACCCGGTGAGCTCCACCTCGACGACTTTCGCTTCTATCATTATCTGTCTTTGTATGGACTCATCCATGGACTGGATGAAGGCAGCCATCTGCTTCATGGTTCTGGGGTAGTCCGTGACCGAAACGAGTCCTGCCTGTCTATTAACAGTGAGTTTGCCATCAGGTGAAAGCAGGTTCCTGAGCGACTGTTCGAATCCAGCCCAGGCGTCCATGTCTGTCCTGGTTCTCATGTTCACGCCTACAACATTTTGACCGGATCGCTGCGTGCCGGAAGAACCGGTGAGTATGCTATCCGCCAGCTTGGAGAATGCCGTGTAGTTGATCCGAAAAATCCTGTTCTCCAGCTTCGGCTTTGAAACATAGATCGTGTTGTCATCGATCTTGTACACGTAGTTGAGCGGCTCGAGAATGTAATCAAGCGCCTTACTCATCGTCACATTCTTGAGATCTACTGTCGATGCTCCCTTCACATCGGGTTCTACGACAACGTTGTAATTGGACTGTTGCGCGATGCCTCTCAGCACGTCCTTCAGGTCGGCTTCCCTGAGAGAAAACGAAAAGAGCTCTTTAGGCACTTCCAGCTCTGCTCTTTTTTCTTTCTCCACCTGCGGGAACACGGGGCTGGGAATATCAACCGGTTTGACGAGCTTTGGCGGCTCCTTGGGCGGCTCAACATGAGCGCACGCAAAGCAGAACAAACAAATTACAACGACACTACCAATCCTGGCCATTGTGTATCCTCCGTGAATAGGTGTGCTTCTATTCCCTATCGAGGCTCCTTCAGCTTTATCACTCGTTCGGATCCGTCCATCACGAGCGTCACCGTCTCTTTACCGATATTGACAATTCGCTCCCCGGCAATCACGTCACCTTTCTTCACGATCTCATTATCTATAATGGCCGTTCTACCTCTCGCGCCTTCCATGACAGCAAGAAGCTTCAGCGGCACCCGCTGTTTTTCAACAGCCTTCTTTTCGGCCACCATGAGGAATGCGGGGAGTGTGAACGGGTCTCTCTCCCACTGGACCGTATCCTGGATCGCCTGCAGGCGCGTCTCTTTCATCCGGGCTTCCGGTCGAGGCGCCATGACCTTCGGAAGTTCAAGAGGTGCGGCTATCAACTCTTTCTTATTCTTGCCAACTGAAAAAAAGAGAGCACAAAGAATAAAAAAGAGAATGACGACCAGGCCTGCGAACAGTTTCTTATTGACCTTCAATAGCAGCCCTCTCTTTCCATGCTTTGAATTCTATCTCGAACTTTCCGGCCAGAACAGGATACTCCTTCTCATCATAGGTGATAGTGCCCTTCATTATCTTGCGGTATGCCATTGACGAGCTTACCTGCTCTAAGTATTTGCCCATCTCCATGAATCTGCCTTTCAGCCCCACTTCGAACGCCGGGTAGGTGAGTATTGTCTTCGGCTGCATATCAAGCGATCTGAACATAGCGCTGAACTTATCGACCACCAGCCCGCTTTTCCGCGCGCCGCCTGCGACCTGGTATATGAACTCAGGAAAATTGTCAAAGAGCGGGATTTGACCGCGGTACTCCTTCAGCGATGTCTTGATGCCCTCTTCTTTTATCTTCATGTCGGTGAGGGCTCTGATATCGGCCTCCACTTTCTGCGTCTGCTGTTTGACTTCGTTAAGCTCGTTCTGCTTATTTTTGATCTCCGTCTTCAACGGCATTATGCCGAGAACATATATCGCTACTGCGATGATGATGGGCCCGGCGATCCACAGATAGAGCCCTTTAAATCTCATAGGGCACGCTCTTCGCAGTGATGAGAAATTCCATCGCAGGTCTTCCCTTCATCTCCTTGACGTCCTTACTCACGATCGTCACGTTATTCACCACATTTGATTTTTCCATGTCTATCATGAGACGCAGCAGTGTTGCCTCCATCGTCTCCAGCATCACCGAATATCAGCCCTTTCAACTGGACATTGTTTGGCGCTTCAGGGGCCTTTGCAGGTGCTGCAGGGACCGGTGGCTGGCCGGGCTGGGCCGAGGCCGGGGGCGCGGGCGCCGGAAGCGCCGCATCCGACCGCGTGAAATCGATTTGTTTCACGTAAACATCTTTCGGAATCCGTGAAGATAGGTACTTCATAAGGATGATGAAAGAGGAGTCTCTCCGCTCTATTTCAGCAACGATAGGTCCGAGCTCATTGTAAACCAGCGAGGACCTGATCGGCGCGAGCCGGTCAAGCTGCTCCCTCTTCTGCTGGACGGAGTACCTTTCTAATTGGACGGAAGAGCTGATCCTGTTTCGCTCGGCCAACGTGATGATCGACCAGACTACAAAAATACCCATGAGCGCAACACCGCCGATCCTTGCGTACTTCGAGTATTGCGCTTCCTTTTCTCTCGCCTTGATCTGCTCGGGAAGCAGGTTGACAAGGATATCTTTCTGAACCGCAAGCGTATACGCAGGCAGGAACTGTTCCTCAAACTCCATCTGAGGAATGCAGGTAGTGAAGGTCCTCGACCAGAAAGGCCTTCAGTTTCTCGAGAAGATTGGGAATCTGGGATCCCCTGCCGGTCAGATAGACTTTGACGACCGGCCGCGACGGGTACTTCTGGGCGTATACGTTGAAGGTACGCTGTATCTCGCCTCCGAGCCGCTCCATGGGCACGGCAAGAATATCGCTGGAGGTCTCGTCGAAGCCCTTATCTTTGGTGTAGTTCTCAGCCTCTTCGTAGGTGAGACCGAAGCCGCTGATCAGCACATCGGTAAAACTTTCCGACGCGGTCATTATTTCCCGCACCAGGTGGAGTTTTTTGCCGTCAAAAACGTAAATGCCTGTCTGCCTGCCGCCGATGTCGACAATGGCGACAGAGCCGTCAATCGCCTCTTCCACGACGGGCAGGTAGACGAAGCCGATGTCCGTCAGCAGCACCAGGTTTTTGAAGCCGACGTCCTCAAAGAGGCCGACGATCCTGTTGACGTACTCTTTATGCGCCCCGACAAAGAGCACCTCGTCTTTTCTGACGCCGCGCTCATCGATCTCGCCAAGCATGACGTACTCATGGCGCATGTCGTCGAGCGGTATGGATATGATTTTGGAGGCAGACCAGTCGAGTACTTCCCGCAGCTCTTCCTTGGGAATCACGGGGATGGTAAAGGTTTTCTTCAGGATCTCCTGAGAGGTGATGCCGATAGCGACTTCGACGTTCGCCCCTTCCCTGCTCTTGATGGAAGAAAGAATGCCTTCCAGGTCCTCCCAGCCTTCCTTGTACGGGTACTCGCCGCGCGAGACGGCAACCCCTTTTCCTTTCTTTCTGTACCGTACATACTTTACGCTGACAGTGCCTATGTCTATGCCGAGTATGTCCATATCAGCTCTCCCGCCTCTTCCGGTCCCGCTCTACCTTTTCCCTCATTATCGCACAAATCACTGAGTTCTTTAATACAAAAGTATTAATACCCCGGACGATTGCAGCAATTCCTGTGCCATTTCGGTCTTTCTCTGAACGCCCCCTTTTCAGCGCCTCACCAGCTGCAGACCGACCCGTACGGAGGCACGAAGCCGCATTTCGCTTGCGGCAGGCACAGGGGGTTCGTGGCCGGGTTACACTGCGGTGTGGTGCCTGTTATGGTGAATTTGTACGTGAAGGTGGTCGACGTTGGCGCAGGGCCATGTGAGGTAACAGGTTTGTGGTCGATCGAAAGATAGAACGTCACGGGAAACATGTCGGCAGTGAAGTTACCGAGGGTATCGATCACAACATGGCCTTGCCCCTGCCCGACGCCTGCGTTAGTAGCATTTCCCCCCGGTGCCCCGAGGAGACACATGAAATAGGTTTTGCCATACGACGTGCCAAACGTAGCGACAAAGGTGGTGTGCTCGTCCCAGCAGCTCGTTTCCTTAAAAGTATTATAGTTGCATTGCATACAATATATCCAGGGTGGCCCGGACATCCCTGGACAACAGTCGGGGCCCGCGTTACCGAGATCACAAGGGCATGGGGGGCAGGTATAGACGTTGTCGCAGGGTGCCGCAGGCGTACTAGATTGGCTGTAAGGTCGTTGCGGCCGGTAACTGTTGTCGCTGTTAACATAGCCACCGGCGCCCCATACGGCCATCGACTGGTTCTCATAGCCCGTGTTCCCGGGCATGCTGAATTGCTGCGCCAGGGTAGGAGTGCCGGTTCCGTTCCAGGCACTGGTTATCCTCAGGCCGGGATAGTACGGCGGCGTCATGTTGCATTGCGTCGCCACGGCTACACCACCGAGTGGAGCGCCGCAGGCAGCGTCGTATAACCACCGGATCGGTACAACGGCGCCGGAAGGCGCTGCGACTGTCGTTGCGGAAACCGCGAACCTCCCGAGATTGATGGGGGTCCCGTTTGCGGAGGCCGCGGCTATCTTCAGGCCGGCAAGGTACTCCTCCGCATTATTGTTCTGAGCGCCGCCGTAAAAATAGGTTCCGATGACGTTAACCCCATCCACGGCCGGATCGCACCAATCGAACTCGATGCGATCGCCCGAATAGTTCCCATTACTATAGGGTGTTCTCGTCGCCCCGCCGGCCACAACAATTTCACTGCCGGGGGTATATCTGGTGAAGCGCGGGAGTTTTATTTCTCGCGTTGCACCCTGGCACGTACCATCGACGCCCGGCTGCGTGAGGCACCCTTTGGAGTAAAGCACGTTCACGTTCGCAGGGTCCTTGCAGCCTGGGGCATAGCGCAAGGCAAACCAGCCATTGCCGAACTTGTAGGCCTTGTAGGTGCCGTCCGTAGGCACATAGTACTCCGGATGATTGGCGAAACTATTCGGATCACCCACGTCGCTGTTCTCCATGGCCAAGCGGATCGCGAACTCTATCCCTGCGTGAGCGAGCGCATAAGCTTGATACGACTGGACCTGGTAAGCGTAGCTCTCGTGGCGGGAGCGCAGGAGAGTCACCATCCCGATCGCAACCGCGGCAAAGACCGTGATCGCGATGATAAGAAGCAGGAGAGAGACACCCCGCTGGTTACTTGATCTCGTCATAATAGCCTCCGTCGAACGCCCGTTCGAACCCATTTAACCCGCCCGTAGAGCAGGTGGAGGAAGTATATCGGCAGTAATTCCTCGGCGTTGCGCGGCTCACGAGCCTGATAGACGGGTTAGCGATTGAGCTGCCGCCGGCAGCCCTGAGTGTGATCTCGTAGCTATCGCTCTCTGGTCCGGGGTTGTTCTGTGTACCATTACCCCAGAAACCCCTGACCTGAAATCCGCCGGCAACAATATTCCGACTCATAAGGACGCCCAAGGCGGGACACGTGCCGGCACACTTGTTGGTGGCCCCTTGCCCGAACTGCCCGGTTACAACCCTGTAGAGCAGTGTTCTGCCCCCGCTCGAACAGGTGCAGTATTGCACCCAGTTCGGGGTTGATGGGGCTACGCCCGGTGTCCCGTGCGTAAGCTGAAAATTGATGTACGAGGCAGGGTTGGGACTCAAAGTATCCACATTACTGGCGTCCCTCAACTCCCTCGTTATCCTCTCAAGAGCTGCGGCAGCCTCGCTATAAATGTATCCCCCCTGCGCATCCGCGTACAGCCCCGAATACTGCCAGATCACCGAAAAGGAGAATGCGCTCAGGATGGATACTATAATCACGGTCAGCACCATCTCGATGAGGGTGAATCCTTTGCTCATCCTAGTGTCCGGCCGTAGAAGCAAACGCGATGGCTCTTCTTCTGTTTTTTCCGCATATCCGCTTGCTCGTTTTTGGCTTTAGCTTTTGGGTCCAAGCACTAGTACTTTGCTGCCACACCGCTGGAAACCCGAAAGTTCACGCCCCCCGGTCCCGTGACCGTCACGTCAATCTGCTTGTATGAGTACGCCGTGGCAGTCGTGACCAGAACAGGGGACGCGTCTATATAGTCTGTACAGGTTCCGCCGCCCGCGCCGCAGCCAAAGTAGTTAATGGCCCACTGCCATTTGTAGCCGGCGTAGTCAGCAGCGGGAAAAGCCGCGTCAGTGGTTACGGGTGACAAGGTCATGGTAGTGACTATATTCAGGGTCGAATCCGTGAACCGGTACGCCATCAGTTCTTCCATCTTCTTCTCTGCTACGAAGCGGGCCTTGATGTAGGTGGTCGGGGTCATCATTTCCTTTATCACCGGCTGCGTGGTGAGATAGAATATGGGGATAACGATTGCGGCCAGTACGATAAATACAACCGTTTCCAAAAGTGAGAAGCCTCTGCTCTTCAATACGCCTCCACATTGCCCGAGACAGCGTAAACCTTGATGCTGCCCGTCAGCCCTTTGGAATTGAGCGTAAGAGTGGCGTCGTTAACTGATTCCCCCAGCGAATTAAAGGTGACGGTCACGCCTGCGCCGCTTATGGTCACGCCGGAAGGAAGGCTCTTTACCTGGCCTCCGAGATAGTACGTGTTAGCCCCATTCGGAAACGAGGCGGTGTTTGTGTAGGTTGCGCCGGTGTAAGCCATAGTGGCCATAGTGCGGCATTGTAGGAACCGCAGGTCACCGGCCACCTGGTCGAGCGCCATCCTGAGATTGGAACCGGAGGTCACCCACCCTGATCTCATGCCGACAACGGCCGCAAGTAAGCCGACCATGACGATGATCACGATCAGCTCGGCGAGAGTAAAGCCGCAAGATGAACGGAGACGGCGCGGGATGCGCCAAAAAGGCTTGGACTTGATAAATTTCCTGCTAAACATCGTGCCGCATGTCCTCCCACATGCTCGATGCTTCTCAGATACTGCGCGAATTACTTTGCACTTTGCAATCTGGTTATCGGTCGGATTCATCAATACTTTAGCCGCGATAGCGCCATTAAGCCACCGAGGTCGAGGGGTCTATCTTAACCTCAACCTTAACCTGCTTTATCACGTACCTGTTTTACTCTACCTCATCACGTTATACTTAATGATCGTGAAGAGGGCCTTTATCCCGTCCTTCCACGTGATCTTCTTTCCTTCCGAATAGCTCCTCCCATGATAAGAGACGGGAACTTCGTACACCCTGTATCCTTTTCTCGCCACCTTCGCCGTGATCTCAGGCTCAAAACCAAAACGGTTGGATTCTACCGTGATATCGTCAAAAACCTTTCTTACAAAGGCCTTGTAGCCTGTTTCCATATCGGTGAGGTTCAGGTCGCTGAATATATTGGAGAGAAGCGTCACGATCTTATTCCCCACATAGTGCCTGAAGTAAAAAACCCTGTGGGCCCCACCCAGAAACCGTGAACCAAAAACGACATCAGCGTTTCCCGCAAGGATCGGCTCCAGTAGCGTCGGGTAATCCCTCGGGTCGTATTCCAGGTCAGCATCCTGAATGATGATGATATCTCCGGCAGCAATTTTTATGCCGCTTCTGACCGCTGCGCCCTTCCCTGCATTCTTCTCGTGGAAGACTACTCTGACAGCGC
Organism: uncultured delta proteobacterium; assembly: GCA_963825005.1. Lineage (GTDB taxonomy): Bacteria > Desulfobacterota > Syntrophorhabdia > Syntrophorhabdales > WCHB1-27 > JADGQN01. The sequence continues at coordinate 132,423 of CAWGRP010000017.1, forward strand.
TGTCGTTGAGCGTTTCCAGATAGCGTCTTGTACCATCCATCGAGGCGTCGTCCACAACGATGATCTCTTTGTCGTAAGGCGCCTCCTTAACCCTCCGGAGCACCTCAGGCAGGAACGGTTCTTCGTTGTAGGCCGGTATCACTATAGATAAAAGCATTAGGAACGTTATACTAAACTGTATCCTGTCAGTCAACAGATTGCGAGGGCTGGGGCATTCTGCACGCAGACGCTTGCTTCTCGATCAGTTCTTTCATGGCGCCCTCTGACCTGCTGGCGGCCTTGCTGTAGAAAGGCAGAGCCTCTCCACAGGCGCCGAGGCGCGAAAGGAGCTCAGCTTTGAGCTGGTAGCCGAGATGCGATTCAGGATATGCTCTGATTATCGCTTCCGCATGAGGCAGTGCGTCCCTGAATCGGCCCTGACGCTGATAGAGTGTGGCGATGGCAGCGTTGACTATGCCCCCGCCGGGGTACATTTCGGCCAGCCTCAGCAGCTCTTGCAACTCCTGTCTCGAATCGGGTTTTTCGGGAAGCGGCTCCTTGTAGAGAGCAAAGGGGTCCAGGGACGTAATCTCGTTTCGCGAGATCAGGTCAGGCTTTCGTGAGCTATCCCCGTAGAGAGCCTCTGCGTCATCGAAAAAGATAAGATGGTATTGCGGGTGATCCGCTATAAGCGTCTTAAATCCCTGCATGCTGATGGGAACTGTGATGAAGTCAGGCCGGTATCGCGTAATAAGCTTGCGCAGCGCGCGCTGGTCCACGTAAACGTTTCGGGCGGTCTCAAAATCCTCAGGCACGAACAAGAAAGGCACCTGCAAATCCATGAATATCTTGTACCTGGGATAGAGCTCCCATTCGTAGTATCCACCGGTGTCCGGATGATTCATGACCGAACCGCTTCCGTTGACTCGCTTCAGAAACAGGGCTACGCCTTCCGGAAGGTCACGTGCGGACACCGGGTACCTGGGCCGGTCGTAGAAAAAATAATGCATGAAAAGGAAAGGCATAATCATAAATGCAGCACTCAAGAATATAGCCGCGATCTTAAGTCTCTTCGCTCGTGTCACTGACGGGATGATCGGTATATTGGCCGCGAGCACGGGAAGTGCGAGAATCGCATACTCGTTGACGAACCGTTTCGCCTCGGTAAGAAGAGCAAGCCCTCCGAGAAAAAGAATCGCATGACTGATTCTCAGGCTTCTTCTCCTGAACGCAGTGATGGCAGCGAACCACCCAAGAAGAAAGAGGATGCCGAAGAAGGAGATGAAATCGTACACGGACAATGGCCTCAGCTCGTAGATAAACCCTGAGACCTGACCGATATTTTTGAAGGGCATTGCAAGAAGCGCGATACCTCGAGGGTTGCAGAAAACCGCGAAGGCAGAAAGCGTGAGAATGGCCGCGCAGATGTACCTGTCTCTTAGGCGCGCGCCCGTTCCTTGCGCTCGTACCAGCTCATACACGAACTCAGTAAGATAGGCGCCGAGGATAAGGAGCATGACAGGATACTCCACGCCGTGCAGATTGGACCAGATCACTGCGAGTGGCAAAAGGAGCCATGCCCCCTTTGCAGGCTCAACATGAAAAATTTGTCACCAAGGGATTGGCATTGGAGGTCATGCCGGACCTGATCCGGCATCCAGTCTGCGGTTCTGGATTCCGGCGTCCGCCGGAATGACGGCAGAAGTAGCGTGCCAGCGGGGAATGCGTGTGTGATGTTTCAAGGATGTACAAGAAGATGACGATGAAGAGGTACGAGAAGAGATGCGGTCTGACCGGCAGACTCCGGGGCAGGAGCAGAAGCACGTAGAAGACAAAGAGAAGGGTGAGATAGAGCACAACGTCATTCTCTTTCTGATTCTTATAGAGGTAGAGAAGAATCATCAAAAGAGTGGCGCACGAGAGCAGCGTTCGAAAGTAGATCAATCCCACATAGCCACACCACGAAAAGATCTGGTAAACAACGACCTGGAAGAACCAATAGTAATTCACCCATACCCTTTGCGGCTCAATGAACGAGAAGAAACTGCTGCTCGCTATTGAACCGGTCTGGAAAAAGTACCTTCCACCATTCAGGTGATACCACAGATCGGTATCTGTCGCTGCTATCGGCCACGTCGCAAGATAATAGACGACGGCGCCAACCAGTAAAAGGCTGAAAATCAGGCAGGCTTTCTTCGGCATTCTCTTTGCATCACATTCAAGTAATGGGCCATACAGCACTCAAACAAGAACACTTCCCCGGAAAGTATGTTTCTCGCGGACCTATAGTCCATCATAACAAAGCCCCGACGCGACTAAGGTACCAACGGCCTTCAATGCCGGACAAGAGCGAGGCCCCGACTAAATTATTGCATAAAAGCCCGAAACCGTATAATAATAGCGGTATGGAGATACCGTATGTTGAGTATTGCGGCCTCACGGAAAAACCTTTCGGGATAACGCCTGATCCCTTCTTCTACTTCGAATCGGGAAGCTTCAGGGAAGCGGCAGACCATCTCAGGTTCTTTCTGGACCAGAAGGAAGGCTTCGCGCTGGTTTATGGTGACGTGGGGTTGGGCAAGACAACGATTTCCCGTATCTTCCTGGAAAACCTGGATAAGAACCTTTACCACACCGGCCTCATTCTCAACCCCATTATGGATGAGGCTGAATTTCTGAGGCAGGTGCTCAAAGAGCTTGCCGTGCCCGTACTGAGCACCAACAGAGAGGAGCTTCTTGAAGACTTGAGGGACTTTCTGCTGGATGAGTATCGCGCCGGCAAGGAGACGGTGCTTATCATCGATGAGGCGCAACTGCTGACGTCTCAACTCTTTGAGTTCATCCGGGTGCTTTCCAACTTCGAGACCGACAAACAGAAGATACTCCACATAATTCTTTTCGGCCAGCCGGAGATCGTCCAGAGGCTGGGCGAACCGGCAATGCGTTATCTGGCCCAGCGCATAACGGTCATTTACAGGCTCAGGCCCCTCACCGAAGATGAGGTCTTTCTGTACATCAACCACAGGTTGCTCAGGGCGGGTTCCAGAGGCTTCATTCAATTCACGGATGATGCGGTCAAAGAGATCTATCGCACATCGCAAGGCTGCCCGCGCATTATAAACATACTATGCGACCGATGCCTGCTCCACCTTTACACATATTCGAAACGGATTGTTGATGGGCCGATTGTGAGGTCTGTGCTCAAGGAAGAAAGCCAGAGCCTCATGCCAAAACCGATCCGACATTACAGGAAGGCAGGATATGTGATCGCTGTTTGCATTGCCATTATCTTATTGTCGCTGCTGCTAAAGCCGTATCTGAGTCCTATCTACAAGTTCTTCGGCAGTAAATCGGGTGCCAACACGGCCGCAAAAACAGAGTAAGACAGGCTTCCGCCTGTCACCAATTTACTCTTTAGTCAGCAAATTGACATAGCCCCCTGCCGATGATACCATTAGCGGTGATTCATTGGCGGCTGTTTTATAAGAAGCTCTATCTGTATCTTTTGAAAGAGCTGGCTTCGCTCTTCTTTCTTTCGCTCTTCATATTTACCTTCATTCTCGTTGTGAGCAGAATCGGCCGTTTAGCCGACCTCGTGATCAACAAGGGGGTAAATCTCACCGACATCTTGCTCCTTGTAGTGTACTCATTTCCTGCGTACCTCACCTTCACGTTTCCCATGGCTTTTCTTCTTTCCATTATCGTCGTACTCGGGAGGCTCGCCAGTGAAAATGAAATACTCGCGCTCAAAGCAAACGGCATAAATCTGCGAAGCCTGCTCGTACCCTTTGTGTTCCTGGGGCTTGTGATCTTCATAGTAGGCTTGCTCAACACAACGGTGCTGGTCGCGCGCGCCGGGGATGCATTCAGAGACACGCTGGTGACCATAGCGAAGAAAAGCATCTCAGTCGAGGACAGAGAAGGGATGTTTAACGATTCCCTGCCGGGCGTCGTCATTTTCATCGATAAGGTCGATAAGAAGAATCGCGATATGTCGGGAATCTTCATATCGGATGATAGAGACGAGGGTGTGAGACAGACCATCTCGGCTGAGCACGGCATTGTTAACCTTGATGTCAATACATTAGACCTTTCATTTTCTCTCAACAATGGAAGCGTGCACCGGTGGGAGAAAGCAAGCGATACGTATCGCACGGTTGCTTTCAAAGATTATGTCTTCGCCATGAACCTTACCAAAATCCTGCCCTATAATCCGGGCCTGCGGCGAAAATCGAATGAAATGGGGCTCGGAGAATTAGCAGCGAAATACCGCGCAGCAACCGGAGCCGATAAGTATGAACTCCTGCTCGACCTGTACAAGAAATTTACCATCCCGATGGCAGCGGCAGTCTTTGTTCTGGTAGGCGTGCCTCTGGGTTTGAGGCGCCGGTCCGAAGGCAGGTTTTCCGGCATCGTCTACAGTCTGATCATTTTTCTCTCTTACTACGTGATCGTTGCATTGACGGAGAATATGGGCGGACAATATAACATCTCTCCGCTGCTCGTGTCGATTACACCCAATGCGCTCGTCGCAGGCGCAGGTCTCTATCTTATCAAAGACCTCAACACCGAGGAGCAGGTGCGGCCATCGGGTCAATGGAAGATTAAACTAGAGTGGCTCATTGCGAAAATTAAGTAGTTATCTCACGAGAAACGTACTCAAATTCCTGCTGCTATCCGAATTCGCCGGGGTGGCTATTTTTGTGATAATAGAATTTTTTGATCACGTGGAACTCTTCACCAAAACGTTTCGGAACCTTGCCTACGGAGCGGCTTACCTCGCGCTTCGCCTCCCTTACTATTTCAATCTTATACTCCCGCTCTGCTTTCTCATATCCATACTTATCCTTATCATCGTGATGATACGCGCCAATGAGATTATCCTCATTCGCACCTCAGGGATAAGTACGCTCGCCATGATGAAGCCCTTGCTCGTCCTCTCATTCGCTCTGGTGATCTGCTCTTTTCTGCTTTCCGAATGGATAATACCTATTTCATCTTCTGCGTCTGAATACATTTATAAGGTAAAGATCAAACAGGAACAATCCATGGTCTATTTCAAGAACGACAAAATATGGTTCAAACGTGGAAACACGATCTGCAATATAGGCTTCTTCGATACGAAAAAAGATGCAATGAAGGACGTCTCTGTGATCGAGCTTTCAGACCAGTATTCGATCATCAAACGATATGACATGAAAGAAGCGGTATGGACAAATGGAGAATGGGTCTTCAATGACGTAGTCGAAAGAACATTCGGGCCCACGGGCGTTACCGGAAAAAAATCTTACGCCACGCTTACGGGGCTGATCGATGAACCACCTTCAGTCTTCAAGATCGTGGAACGTAATCCTGAAGAGATGAGCTACACAGAACTGAGACGATATATGGGCCGGCTCCAGAGGAATGGCCATGACATTAGCAGGTATCTCGTCGATTTGGACAACAAGATCGCTTTTCCCTTTATCAATGTAATTATGGTGCTGACCGCCTTTTCGGTAGGGTTGCGCTACTCCAAGACAAAGCAGGTCTCAAAAGGCATATTCTCCGGCATCTCCGTCGGTATGCTCTATTGGTTTTTTCATTCCGTCTCGCTCTCTTTAGGCTATTCGGAAATTTTTCCGCCGCTCTTTGCTGCATGGTTTGCGAATCTTTTCTTCTTCTCGCTTGGCACAGTAGGTGTATTAACGCTGCGGACGTGATAGAGAAGTCAGAACTTTTATCGCAGATGTACGCTGACAAGAGCCAAGAGAGATGTACGCAGATGCGTATGCCGGTGGACAGCATTGTGAGTGCGCAGCCTCCTTTAGGGTACGACGCCAATGCGGTCCACAGTTCAGCGCTGCGCGCAGCCCTCTTACCCCACCGGAGGTGCTGGGGTTGACCGTCTGTGCCGTCTTATCACACAGGCGGTCAAAAATAATTCATCAGCGTTCATCAGAGCCTTTATCCGCTCTTATCTGCGATAAGAAAGCAGTGTCTGGAAAATCGGGAGGAGAATTGTGATGATAGAAAAGTTCCAGGTTGCATCGGGAGATCACCGGATTGTGGGGATTCTTGCAATTCCGGAGGGTACAGGTCCCTTCCCTTGCGTGCTGCTCTCTCACGGGCTTGTCAGCTCGAAAGAAAGCTCCAAATATATCTTTCTTTCGGAGCGTTTCTGCTCTATGAGCGTGGCATCGTGTCGCTTTGATTACCACGGCTGTGGCGAAAGCGGAGGGAACATTGCAGAGACAACGCTCACGATACGCCTTCGCGATCTTGAATCTGTGCTTGAGCATGTTCTCGATAATCCATCAATCAATGGTGACAGAATAGGCATACTGGGCAGTAGCTTTGGGGGATCGACAGCGCTGCTCGAAGCAGCCAGGAATCAAAGCATACGATGTGTCGCGCTTTGGGCCACGCCCTATATGTTGGAAGAGAAAAAGGATGAGACTATTTCCGACATAACCCTTCAGCGATCCATCTTTGTAGATTTCTCACGTTATGATCTGCTGGAAGAAGCTCAAAAAGTCTCTCGGGCGATCGTTATCCACGGAGAACTCGATGAGGTCGTGCCCTGCGCGGAGGGAAAGGCCATTTACGAAAATTTGAAGAGACCGAAGAAATTTGTCGTGATCAAAGGAGCCGATCATACGTTTACAGACTTAGCCCATCGCAACAAGGCTGCAGACATGAGCATAGCCTGGTTCAAACGCTACCTCTGAAAGATAGGAAAAAGATGAAGCAGGTTGAGGTTAAGGTTAAGGTTAAGAAGGAGAAAAAACTTTCACAGCTTGCAAGCAGCCAGAAATTTCTAAGTCATCGAAGGCTAATAGATCCAGCGTCATTCCGGGCTTGACCGGAATCCAGTCTGTTCTATCTATTGCTGCTTCTCAAGAATGAGATTCTTTGTGCAGATTGCTATCGCCGTATATGGCTATCCTTGGGACTTTTATTCTCAACCTTAACCTTAACCTTCGCTTTAGTCCTTACCTGTCTCTTTATGGTGGTGGTTTACGAACTTACTCTTGATGATATCGGCTATGACGTGACTTAAGCCTATACCAAGCGCAAGGGAGAGAGTCATGACGATTCCGCCGAAGATTATGAGAAAGGATATACTCAGGATGGTGCTGCCCAGCCCCATGTATTCGAAGACGATACCAAAGGTGATGATGATGAGCAGGATGCGCACCGCCTTGGCTATGATATCCCCGTAGCCTATATTCGCGTTCTCACACCCTACGTAGATCACCCTGCTCAGGAACGTGCTGAAGATTATGCCCACTACCACGATGATCAAGGAGACGAATACGTGCGGAAGCGCGCTGGAAATCCTTGAGACGTACTCACCAAACTGCGGTACCCCGACAAACGTCAGTCCGAACGAGAAAAAGGCTATGATGAGCAGCCAGAAGACGATACCTCCGACAACCTTAGAGGGCGCAGACCTCACGCCTCCACGGGCCAGGAAATGGGATATTCCAACGTCGGTTGCCCACCTGTCGAAACGAAAAAGCATCAAGAGCTTTTCGATAAGTTTCTTTACAAACCAGCTTACGATAAGCCCGGCAATCATCACCAATACCATGACGATGACGCCCCAGAAGACTTCTAAGAAATTCTCATAAAAGTCCCAGAACATTTCTCGAAAAAAGCTTTTCATACAGACAGCTTAGTAAATGTGCCCGCGCATGTCAACGGAAAAACCGATCATCGCCCATGTGAAATTCCCGTGTGAAATTCCCTTGATTTTGTGTCTATTTTCACATATAAATTCTGATAAGCTGCAGCTCGTCAGTTCTGTACGAGCTCTGCAGGCTCTACGCAGCAGCGGGGCACGTCTCGCACGACGGTTGCTCCTCGTAGACCTTACGTGAGGAGGCAGTGTATGGAAATCGGCAGGGAGATCTTCTGGAACGTCGGTCAGAGTGCGCGCTGGATCACCTACGGCCTGATGGTGGTGATGTTCATCGTGGTCATCTACGGCCTCAAACAGCGCTACGCCATGTGGAAAATCGGCAAAGCCACCCCGTTTGACATCAAGGAGCGCTTAGGGGAGCGGATTGCCTATTACATCAAGAACGGCATCTTCCACGGCAGTATCTTAAAACCCCGCGAAGGCTACCCCGGCATGATGCATCTTTTCATCTTCTGGGGTTTTCTCATCCTTGCTGTCGGTACCGCACTGGTCGCCCTGGAAGATGACCTCCTGCGTCCTATCGCCGGCATCACCTACCTCCACGGGAACTTCTACCTCATCTTCTCCTTCATGCTCGATCTGGCAGGACTCGCCGCCATCATCGGCATCATCATGGCAGCAATCCGCAGATACCTCCTCAAGCCCGAACGCCTCGATACGAAACCGGAGGACCACCTGGCCCTGGCCTGGATCTTCGTCGTCCTTCTTACCGGCTTTCTCGTGGAGGCTGCCCGCATTGCCTATGACAAACCCGACTACGAACAGGTAAGCTTCGTCGGCTATGCCCTCTCTTCTCTCTTCTCCGGTGCCTCCAAGGACAGCATCACCTTCACCCATGCCGTGCTCTGGTACACCCACGGTGTCCTCTCTTTCGGTCTTTTAGCCTATATCGTCTTCGGCAGGCTCCTGCACATCATCACCTCATCGTCGAACATGCTCTTCCGGGGCGTGGAGACCACCCCCCGCGGTGCGGTTGCGCCTATCGAGGACTTCGAGAATGCCGAGGAGTTCGGGGTCAACCAGATCACCGGCTTCACCTGGCGGCAGGTATTCGATCTCGATGCCTGTACCCGCTGCGGCCGCTGCCAGGATCGCTGCCCTGCCCACCTTACCGAGAAGCCCCTCTCCCCCAAGAAGCTCATCCAGGACCTCAAGGGGGAATGGCTGCGGCACATCCCAGGGGGTAAAGAACGAGGAAGGCATTATCGATACCGTCATCCAGGAAGAGACGCTCTGGTCCTGCACCGCCTGCCTTTCCTGCCAGGTGAACTGCCCGGTCTCCATCCCCACCTATGATAAGAACCTGGAGATGCGCCGCTACCTCACCATGACCTTATCCAAGGTCTCCTCCGAGATGAAGCTCCTGTACAAGAACCTCCAGACCCGCTTCGACCCCTACGGCATGGGTAAGTCCCAGCGGCTCGAATGGACGGAAGGGTTGAACATCAAGAAAGCAGGCGAAGAAGAGACCGAGTACCTCTACTGGGTGGGCTGTGTGGCTTCCCTCGATGATCGGAACCGTAAGATCGCCAAAGCCGTCGCCACCATCCTTACGAAAGCGAATGTCTCCTTCAGTATCCTCGGACCCGAGGAGAAGTGCTGCGGGGACCCCCTGCGCAGGACCGGTAACGAGTACCAGTACCAGGAACTGGCCCAGGGTAATGTGGAACTCCTCAAAGAGCTCAACGTCAAGAAGATCGTCACCGCCTGTCCCCACTGCTTCAATACGCTGAAGAACGACTATCCCCAGCTGGGTGGCACCTTTGAGGTCTACCATCACACCCAGCTCATTGCAAAGCTTGCCCGGGAAGGCAAGATACAGATCACCCCTTCCCTTGACGGCGTCACCACCTACCATGACCCCTGCTATCTCGGCAGGGTCAACCGTGAATTCGACGCACCGAGGAGCATCGCAACAAAGCTTGCCAAAGGGAGCTTTGTCGAGCTTGGCCGCAACAAGGACGAGGGCTTCTGCTGCGGTGGCGGGGGCGGCAGGATCTGGATGGAAGAGCACCATAAGCGCATCAACCATGCCCGCCTCGATGAGGCCATAGCCGCATCGGCCAACACGGTCATCACTGCCTGTCCCTACTGCCTTATCATGATGGAAGATGCCATCAAGGACAAGGCACAGTCGGAGACCATGAAGGCGCTGGATATATCGGAAGTGGTGGCAAAGGGGCTGTAGGAAGGACGTAACCGCGATACCGGAAATCGGATAAGTTGCGGCATAGGAGGATGGAGCGATTCCATCCTCCTATTACTATCGCACGAGGGACATTACTCCTCTATCTTAATGGCCTCAACAGGACACTCTTCCACGCATGCCCCGCATTCCGTGCAGGACTCGGTGTCAACTTTAGCTGAATCCTCGACGGTGATGGCATCCACCGGGCAGACCTCGGCACACGCGCCGCATGCAGTGCAGGTTTCGTCGTCAACTTTCGCAGGCATTCTTTTTACCTCCTCCTCGTAGGAATTTCCGATGTTATACATATTGCAAGACTGCAAAAAATTGTCAATAGAAAAATAGCGGAAAATTTTTTTCTTGACAGACAGCTTAATTCCTAGTTTAATGACAGGAAACATTGGAACTGCTTGTGGGGAAGAGTCTGCGGTTAATTATATCTGTTTGTCTTATGTCGCTCTTTGTTTCAGGGTACGCGTTCTCTGCGGTCACCTATAAGGTGAAGAACGGGGATACGCTCGCGACTATCTCAAAGAAAAATAAAGTCTCTGTTGACAAGCTCAAGAGCTTGAACGGGCTCGCCTCCAATAAGCTGAGCGTAGGGCAAATGCTCGTCTTAGGCCGGGATGAGTCCATATCTGCCGGGCAGAAGGAAAGAAAAAGGGGTCCGGTCAGCAAGCGGCAGCGAACTCTTACAATCGCCTCGAACGAGACACAAGGCGAGTTCATACAGTATAAAGTTGAAAAAGGTGACACGCTGGAAAGTCTCGCAGAAAAGTTTGATCTCGAAAAGGATGATATTCTCGATCTCAATAACCTGAAGAAACGAAAGTTGTCACCCGGTAAACTCATCCGTCTGCCAAGACCCGAAGGTGAGAATGACGAGGAGATTGCTGCCGCACCTGAGCTGAACAGCGTGCACGCGCTCAAGAAATGGAAAAGTGAGGACGAACGCGGCATGCTCGTTAAAGTTGCAAAAAGCTTCGCCGGCGCTCCTTACCGCTTCGGCGGCGATTCCGTCAGGGGCCTTGATTGTTCGGCATTCGTGAAAAAGATTTATGATATCTTTGAGGTGCAGCTCCCAAGAAGCGCTCGCGAGCAGTATTGCGCAGGACCAAAAGTAGCTCAAAATGAGATGATGACAGGCGATCTCGTCTTCTTCAGAACGAGGAAACAGTTCTCGTATCCCACCCACGTCGGCATCTACATCGGCGATGGCAGGTTTATCCATGCCTCATCATATTGCGGACAAGGGGTACGAATAAGCAACCTCTCGGAACAGTATTATGCCAATAGATTCCTGGGTGCAGTGCGGGTAAAGACACTGCAACCCGATCCGCCAGACTCAGTCCATAGTATCCAAAAAGAGCCCAGCAACAGCTAGTAAGTGATCCCTCCTTCTATCGTATTGTTTTTTGCCGCCATTGTTCATGTTTCGGGTTATCTGCTGCTCGCGTATCGCATCGAACCGTTCATGTACAATTTTTACGTTCTCGCCTGGTGGTCATATATAGCGCTGGTCGATGCGGTCTCTGGCACTAAAAAGCAACAGGTTTCTCATCCTTAACCGCGGCTTATTTTTTCTTATTGCGATCTCCTCGGCCTTCTGGTGCGGTTTTGAACTGATCAATATCCGTATCCAGAACTGGTACTATGTAGCTATGCCCTCCAACGGGATCATCAGGTTCGTGGGGTACCTTCTTGCCTACGGTACCGTTATCCCGGGAATATATATCACCAAGGAAGCATTCTCTCGTCTCATCGGCACTGTTCGGGTACGACGCCTTTCCTTTCATTTTCGACCCGGCTTTTCTGTCGCTCTCGGCCTTCTGCTCTTTGCCCTCCTGATGTTATTCCCTTCTCAATGCTTCTTCCTCGCATGGGTCTTTCTTATACCCATCATCGAAGGCTACAATTACGCCAAAGGTTACTGGTGCTTCACGAAGGACCTGGAGCAAGGTGAAGCAGGCAACCTCATTTCGACGGCTCTTTCAGGGCTCTTCTGCGGGCTGCTCTGGGAGATGTGGAATTATTGGGCCATCTCAAAGTGGGTCTACAGTGTGCCGCTGTTTGAGTCATTCAAGCTTTTCGAAATGCCGATACCGGGCTATTTGGGATTCGTATTCTTTTCTATAGAAACAATCCTATTCTTCAGTCTGGTTCGTGAGGGCGTGCGCTCAAGGCGGCATCGCCTGTTGACAGCACTAATCGCACTCATCTTCTCTTTTGTCTCGTTCTCAGCGATAGACCGGTACACTGTTTTTTCATACACAGCCACGATCGACCAGCTTTCGTTCCTTTCCCGGCAGGAACGCGATGAACTGAAACGAGCCGGCGTCAGGACGAGCTTCGGTATTGACTCGCGAACGCTGAACAAAAAAGAAAGAGAAGCTCTGGAACTCCTCCATCTCAAAGGATTGGGCCCGGCAAATCTTGATAAGTTGCGTAGCGCGGGGATAACATCGGTACGTGAGCTTTCACGGATGAGCGAAGAAGAGCTATCCCATGCTACAGGAGAAAAGAACAGGGAACGGCTGAGAGTTTATTTGAGGGCCGCCCGGCAGTATCGGTAATGAGGTAATTTCAGGAATAGTGTTTTACTGGTTTAATTGGTTGAATTGGTTACCGGTCTGTCTTGCGCAGTTTCGCGCCTAGACCGACGTTAATGTTGACTTCCTGCCTTCCATATGATGGAATACTAGCGATAAAAGAACTAGGCTGAGGCCGAGGTTAAGGTTAAGAAGGAAGACGCGCAAATACTCCGGGAAAGAATCAAATAAATCATGACTAAAAGAAAAGTGAAAGAAGAGCTTAAGAAGCCTGATTTCTTCACGGTGGCGATAGGGCGCATGACGGCTTGGGCAAAAGAGCATTTGAAGCTCTGTATCATTGGCGCCTCAGCGGTGGTTGTCATCGCACTGGGGCTGACAGCATACAGAATGTATGAAGCCCGGGAGGATGATACGCTGCAATATCAGCTCGAACAGGGCATTGCGGCTTATCAGGAATATTCAACGAATGGAAGCAGCCAGGCCCTGCAGAAGGCCGAATCAACGTTTAAGGGGATCTCGGCTTCCCGCCACAAGGGACTGGATGTAATCTCTAAACTCTATCTTGCAAAAATCTATTATGCGCAAGGAAAGACTGAGGCTGCACGGTCGCTCTACCTCGATGTAAAGAGCCGGGCATCGGACAGCCTCATCAGGAAGATCGCGGAAACAGCCCTGCAGCAAATCGGACAACCCGCAAAGTAACCGATCAGGCCCTACTTCATCTTCATAGGAAAAATTTCGAAAAGCAGATCGTAAAGGTATATGGCTACTAGTAAGCCAACTACTCCAGCGGCTAAAATGTAAAGCTTCTTATCGGCACCGGAGTCCTTTAAGACCCTCTTGATCCTGCTCTTGAGACTCCGCTGTCTCCTGCGCCGTATCCTTTTGACCGGGGGGTAGGATCCATTGGTCGTGCGACTTGCTGCTCATTTCGTGCGACTTGCTGCTCATTACTCATACGCTGTCACCTATCCTGCAGAATAGAGCCGTGCATAGAGCCTTTACGTGCAAAGCACATACCATATATTGCCAGGCTCATGCGGTCTGTTCTGTTCCAGGGATTCCGGGTGGCCATCAGAAACTCTTTAGACCTAACCGTGGATGCTGCACAGCGCAGACCCATCATATCGGCGAATTCTTTGCCAACAGCCGGCTCGGCAATCAAGGTATTGAAGTTGTGCCTTTGCAAGATCGATACAGTCTTTTCTGCCTCATCCGGTGATGTCCAGTCTGTCCACGTCACCACATCTTTTGCCACAAACGGACGGGGCATCAAAGCATGCGAGCGTAACGTGCTCAACACGACCGCATCTGGCGGAAGTGCCTCATCAAGCCAACCCATCACCGCATACTGGTACGCATTCAGAGTCATGACACGCTCCCGCAAGCCAGGGGTAAGGGCTCCCGGGAATAGCCTGATCGCCCCGTACCCTGCGAAGAGCAGCATCACTGCTGTTTGCAGTATCAGAAGTTTCGACACCACCTTCTTGTATCTGTCCCACGGCGCAGAGGCGGCGGCCACGCAAAGCCAGATATAAGGCTCCAGGTAATAGCCTGCCGAGCGAGCACCAACGAGGTAGTTGAGCATGGTTGCAACGAGAGCCGCTATGACAAGTATCAGCGAACGTCGGGCGGCAGAAAGCGCTGCAATAGATGTTAGAACCCCGAGCCCCAGTACTGCGCTGACTCTTCCGGGTATGTCCGGGACAATAATGCTCGAGGGGAACGGAAAAGTCGACATGCTGTAGTGACGAATATATTCTGCAAATCTGATGAGCGCGGCATCACCATGTTGCCGGAACCCTTCAAGCATTGGAGAGATGGGATCGCCATAGAAGAGAAATTTTTGCAGTTCCATGGGAAAAATTATCAGTAGATACAGTGAGAGCGCTAAACCCAAAGCCGCCACACGACGTTTCGACACGTAAGCAGCAGCGAAGCCCGCCAACAGCACAACGCCCCCTGACAGCAGGAAGGAGTACTTGCATGACATAGCAAAGAAGCAGCAGCCGAAAGCGAGAAAAAGCGATCTCGCATCGAGAGCGCGAAACCGCGCCGATAGTATCAAGAGGGCCAGCGTGTTTGCCACTGTGGGCAAGAGGAACGGCTTCTGGTTGGGCAGGAGAAAGAGCAGGAAGGGACAGCTTACAAGGCAGCTTAGAATGAATATCCTGTCTCTGCTCGCACGAAATCTGGAGACGAGCACCGCCACAAGCGCAAAAAGGGCAGCCGCAGACAACGTGGAACCCAGAATATCAGTTCCCCCCGCCAGCCCCAGCATGTTGAGCACTTCTCCAGAGCCGATCAGACGCGCATGAAACCAGTCATAGCGAGGATACGCCTCACCCATCCTGAGGAACTCGAGCGGAACGCCCAGATGATAGTCGAGTGAATCGGCATCGGTCGGGGGCGAGAGAGCCGTGAGCGCGAGACACAACGAGACGGCGAACAGCAGAAACACTGTGGCGCGCTCTACCAGTGGCTGTTCGGAAAGAAGGGAGCCGAATTTTCTGCACCAATGGACACGCCTCATGCCACAGATGAACCACAACTCGACAATCCCAAGGCCAGCGAGTGCCCATGCGAGATGCCTCAGAAGCTGGACAGGCACCTTCCAGAAGACAAGCACGGCCTGCAGTGCGGCCGCAATGAGGGCCACAACTACAACAAAACTCGCGGCGATATCTAAGGGTTCGGCTGAACCGCGAAATAAGAGCCGATGCAGACGGTCACCCAGGTATTTGAATCCCAGCACAATGAGGATGGAGAGGATTGCAGGCAGCGGCGGCGGGACGATCCAATCGTTCAGGCTCAGGAAATGGCTACTCACAGTGCAAACTCTATCAAGATTCGTGCCAGGGCAGCCTATACGGTACACATATTGCACCAGACTTTGTGACATTACTGCCATGACGAAAGGTCAGAAACCAATATGCAATCCTTGGGTTATGCTCCGGGAGGAGTTTGACGACTGGGCCGTTCTCTTCGATCCGGACACGGGTCACGGGTTCGGCCTCAACCCCACCGGCGTTTTGGTGTGGAAGCTCCTCGACGGCGAGCACACCGTGGAGGCGCTCATAGAGAAGCTTCACGGGCATGCTGACAACCTGCCCGAGGACGTCAGCAATCATATCGGGGAGTTTGTTAATCAACTGGTTGCGCAGGGCCTCGCCGGATTCGACGGCACCAGGTTTGGCCTTCTGAACACTGCGGATCGGGTGGCACTGCCACCGGAAAAATGTTCCTGCACTTCCCCCGGGGCATTGAGTGCGGCGAGGTCATTCCACTATGAACCTCCTCAACTGATCGGTCTGAATTCAGAAGCACATGCAGCCCACGGGGTGGGCTGCGGTAATGGGTCACATGCCAGTGGAACGTGCTCTACCGGCACTGGTTGCGATTGTTGCTGGTCCGGGGCCGCCCCTACCCACTCTGCCATAGGGACGAACTGCTATACCACCGGAAACTGCGCTCAGTATAGTCAGTCTTGCTTTGGCGGGGTTACGCCGGGTTATTAACTGCTATCCCAGCGGGCCTTAAAGTGGGTAGGGTCACCCGTTAGAGGGTCAATTAGAATTCTGTCCCCCCCCTCTTTCAGCTTTTTGTTGCGAGCGAGTGAGGGCGCTGGGAATAAGCTTCTTTCAGATAACCCGGGGCGTATGACAATCTCACAGATCGGCGAGGAGTTTGAGCTTTGGAAAGGAGCGTGCTTTTCTGTGAAGCTTTGCATCTGCGGTGACAAGAGAGCAGCCGAGAAGGCGTGCCAGGGCAAGAAATGACGCATCATAGAACGTGACACCGTATTGGCGGGCGACGTTGAACGCCTCCTCAGCAAGAGGCAGGCCTATAGGGTGAATGGTCAGGCCAAGCGAGATTGTATCCCGCAATATGGTGAAAGCTTCTTCAGACAAGGCATCTTCCTTAAGACTGAGAATGTTGCCTAGTTCGTAAAGGAGCAGGTCGGGTGCATGGAGGTCGAGACGGCCGGCCAGATGATCGTCGAGGAGCGTGAGTGCTTGAGTAATGTGCTCTTCTTCCCCCTGCTGGCGCGACCATTTGAATACTACCGAGGTGTCGACAACCCAGGGGTTCACGTGGCGCGCCTGCTATCACGCATCTTTCGTATAATCTTCGTTGAATCAAATCTACCCTTCCATCGCACGGAGCGGAGCTTCGCAGCCGCGTCTCTCACCACGGGGTTATCAGCGGGTTTCGTATAGCTCCTCTCCTTTTGGGTGTACTGTCGCAGGGCTTCCCGGATCAACTCGCTTCTCGTCCGATGCTCTATCCTGGCAATCTCATCAATCTCCAGCAGGAATTCGTTGGGTACCGACAGCATTACCTTGGCCATTTTTTATCACCTCCAGATTAACTATAGCAGGTCTGATATACGTTAGCAATACTTAATATATCTTATGGATATGTATAATAGCTTTTTCTCGCCTCGACTCGCCGCGGGCGTCGCTCCTCAAGGAAACGAAGTCTCCGGTCCTCAAGGCTCACCAGAGCCGGTCCTTGAGCTGCCTCAACGGGGCAGCGATCGCCAAGGGAGTCTGGTACGCAGATTGCATCAAGCCGTCATGGGCCCTCTATCAGGCGGTGCGCTGTCCGGGGCGGTAACGGTGGAAAAGGTGAGGCGGCGTCCTGAAAAACGATGAAAAGCCCATAGCCAACCCACACGTCATGCTCCGGGAGGAGTTTGACGACTGGGCCGTGCTCTTCGATCCGGATACCGGTCGTGGGTTTGGTCTGAACCCCACCGGCGTCTATCTGTGGAAGCTCCTTGACGGGGAGCACGATCTCGACGCGCTCCTTGAGAAAGTGCGTCAGCATGCCGATGACGTGTGCGACGACGCCGGCAATCATATCAAAGTATTTATCGATATTCTGGCCGCGGAGGGACTGGCCGGCTTCGACCGTACCATGTTCGGCCTTGGTTCTGACGTGCAAAGGTGTTCCTCTCCTTCTGGCTCATTGACTGATGCGCCTTCATTCGTCTATGAATCCCCGAAACTGGTTGATCTGGGCGGGGGGCAAAAAGCCCTCGGGGTATGCAGTTCTCACGGATCATACGGTGGTGACTGCAAGAGTGGCACGGGCGCCACCCTCTGTTGCTACGCTACCGGTAGCTGTCCAACCACCTCCGTACTGGGTTGCTGCAACGCCGGGGGGTGCGCAGCCGCCCAAGCAAGTGGCTGCTGCGCCCCCGGGACGTGCCCAAGTACAACTGACCAGGGCTACTGCTATTGCGGGACTTGCGCCAGCTACCCCGACTGCTGTTTTGGGTTTGCCGACGGTTACGGTTGCACTTCCGGGGGCATCCGTGGTGGATAGTAAGGCGTTGCTTGGTTGGCCCAGCGCTCAGGCATCTTCGAAAGTATCCTGTTCACCCGCTCTTTCAGCCTTTTGTTCTGGGCGAGTAAGGAGGCTTCGCTAGAGGATCGCTGCGCTCGAGGACCGCTCGCGTAGATCTTTGCTCGCTTAAGGACCGGCCTTAGATATAATACGACCGCTGCGCCTGAGGACCGCCACCTGTGGTGGCTTGAGGACCACTTCGTTTGAGGACCGGCCTTTGGCCTCGAGGTGGTTGCTCAAGTCGCCAGGAGGCGACGTTCCTTAAGGGAGCGCTCCCGGTTCTCAAGGCCCTCTACGGGCCGGTCTTCAGTGCTTCCCTGTTTCCCTGGTATGCAGATTGCAGGACTCGGTTTGCGCCTTCTCACAGATCGTTGATCTGTGCGGTGTGGCAAGGATCGGAAAGGGTAAGGTGGCGTCCTGAAGAACGACGACAAACCCATAGCCAACCCTGTGGTCATGCTCCGGGAGGAGTTTGACGACTGGGCCGTGCTATTTAACGTGGACACCTGCCATGGTTCCGGGCTCGAACCCTACCGGTGTCTTCGTGTGGAAGCTCCTCGACGGGGAGCACACCATAGACGCCCTCATCGAGAAGCTTCGCGGGCATGCGGACCACGTACCCGCAGACGCGAGGGCGCATATCGAGGCATTTGTTGACGCACTGGTTGCACTGGGGCTCGCCGGGTACGACAGCACCCAGTTTGGCCCTGGGTCCGGCCCGGAAAAACTTCCCTCCTTCCACCTTGGGGCATTGAGCGAGGCGGCACCATTCACCTATGAACCCCCGAAGCTGGTCGATCTCAGCGGAGCAGCCCAGGCGGCTCACGGGACGTGCGTATTTGGGGGTAGCGGTGTGCCGTTTGGGTACTGCGGTCATGGGACAAGTCAAGCTGGTGATTGCGCTGGTGGTGCTCTGCCCGGGCTTGAGTGCTATAGCGGAAGCAACAAAGGTAATAGTGTAACGTGCTACGCCGGGCCCTGCGGTGCACCCGACCTATGCACCTCAGGATGCGCGCACGCTTGCGCCTGCTCCCTGGGGTCCTGCGTTGGCCAATCTAATACCTACGACGGATGCTTTGACGGCTGTATTCCCTACGGCTGCGCTTATGGCACCTGCGCATGATAGCGGAGTCTGTGGGGGTAACGTTCTTCACGGACTGTGCCCCAGTCCCCTGTCAGTGAATCGATGTGATCTCTCTTCCAGACGAGTACGAGCGCATCGCTTCCAGACCGGGATCGGCCCTTCAGGACCACTGCGTTCGAGGACCACTCCGTTTGAGGCACCAGATAAAGGACCTTTGGCCTCAAGTCGCCACAGGCGACGCTCCTCAAGGAAACGAAGTTTCCGGTCCATTATGCTGGCACGGCACGTGCATCGGTTGAGTAACGACTTATGAAAACCTGGCTCTCTTACGTTAAACAGGGGTTCTCCAGAAAGGTACCGGCTGATGCCATCTCAGGCATGGATCAACTGCCGACCGATATCCGGAAGAACCTGAAGCACATCTATCCCTTTGTCCTTCGACACTGGCGCAAAGGCGTCTCGGTGCAGGTCTGATTTTCGTGGGTACGCTGCTCAGTTTCCCGCAGCCCCTTATTTCCCGTTATTTCATCGATACCGTCATCGGGGGGCGCCGGCTCAGCCTTCTGCCTGGCGTCGTGCTCCTCATGGTCGCCATTTCAGGGTGCTCGATACTCTGCGGCCTGCTCCAGCAATTCTACGTCGCCCGCTTCGAACAGCGGGTCACCATGGACATCCAGGAAAGCCTGCTCGGCCACGTGCTGCGTCTTCCTCAAACTTTTTTCGACAGCAAGGAGACGGGATACCTCATGTCGCGGCTCTCGTCGGACGTGGGCGGCCTCCAGTGGTTCTTCTCCAGCACGATCGTGCACATCGTCACCAACGTGCTCAGATTCATAGGCGGGATCTGGTTCTTGCTCTGGCTGGAATGGAGGCTTGCTCTGGCAGCCATCATCGTCCTACCGGGACTCTTTTTCATGATCCGTTATTTTTCGCGTAGATTGCGTATCATGAGCCATTGGCTCATGGAACAGCACGCCCAGATTTTCAGCCGATTTCAGGAATGCTTGTCGTCGGTGCCACTCATCAAGGCGTTCTCTACAGAAGAGCGCGAGGTGTCCACGGTCATTTCGGGAGTGCGAAGGATGGTCGATCTCTCTCTGGAACAGTCGACGGTCAACTCAATCGCCGGTTTGGCCATCGGCTCCATGCCCCGAGCCGTCAACCTCGCGGTCCTGGTGATCGGCGCGTACTGGGTGATCACCGGTCATTGGACTCTCGGCTCCCTCTTTGCGTTTCAGAGTTACCTCGGGTACGTATTCGGTCCGGCACAGTTCTTGGCTTCGGCCAATCTGGGACTGCAAGGCGCAAGAGCATCTCTGGAGCGTGTCTCTGCCCTTTTCGAGCTCGTCCCGGAGGAGAATACGGGCAAAGGGTTGCAGGTGGATCGGCTTCGCGGCGAGATCGAGTTTCGGAACGTCTCCTTCTCGTATGATGCCAAAAACCCTGTATTGCAAGAGATATCGTTTCATGTCAAGCGCGGAGAACGCGTGGCTATCGTCGGTCCGAGCGGCGTGGGTAAGACCACCCTGGTGAGCCTGCTCCTGCGCTTCTACCGTCCGACATTGGGAGAGGTCTATCTGGACGGCACACCCGCCAGCGATATCGATGTCAGGGCCTTGCGGCGGCGCATCGGTTACGTGTCACAGGGCACATTACTCCTGTCGGGGAGTGTCATAGAGAACCTGCGCTACGGTAATCAGGAAGCGACGGATGACGAGGTCACTCAGGCTGCAGAGGCCGCGAGCATTCATGACTTTGTCGTCAGCCTCCCGGACGGTTATGACACGAAGATCGGTCAGAATGGAGTAAGTCTTTCAGAAGGGCAGCGCCAGCGTCTCTCCATCGCGCGCGCACTGGTCAAACAGCCCGATATTCTGGTTCTGGATGAGCCGAGTTCTTCGCTCGACAACCTGACTGAAAAATCGATATTCCGCTCTTTGCCTTTCATGGTACGGAACAAGACGCTCTTTGTCGTAGCTCATCGGCTTTCCACTATCTAGGATTCCGACCGCATTTTGCTGTTGAATGACTGTCGTCTTGTCGCCGTCGGCACGCACCAGTCGCTTCTGGAGACGAATGATTATTACAGATCACTCTATGGGCATCGAGGATCGGGTATCAACAGGGATGCCTCTCAGGCGCAGTTCTCTCAACTTTAAGAGAGCGGCTGCGAGAAGCCAGCCGGATTATAGCTCCAGGCACGCCTCTTGCGTTTTTGAGCTGGGCCTACAGCACCATTAAACCACGACTACTCGATTGGTCCTTTTGAGCGGAGAGCGAGCGACCCGCACGACACCACCATATCGAGTAGGCGGGGGCCTCACGACCCCAGCCTCTCACACCACCGTACGTGCCGTTCGGCATACGGCGGTTCATGAAAGCTTGTTAAAACTCCGATGCATGTCAAGGAGACTCACGAGTCCCCGCTGAGCAAACCATGTGGTCGGCAGTGCTTGGTTCATGTGGGAAGCTCCGGCATTCCACCATGGTCCGCGTCCATTGTAGGCTGAGATATGGGCGCGTTCCTTGTCGAGGCCCAGTTGTATGAGCCTCTTCATTCGGGTGCGTGGTTTCTTCCATTGCTTCCACAGCATACGGCGCAGTTTCCTGCGCAACCATTCATCCAAGGATTCAAAGGTGCCCTTCACTGCTGCGAGCTTATAGTAGTGCATCCAGCCGGTAAGGAAAGGTTTCAGCTGCTGCATAGTAGCGCTGATTGACCTTCCCCGGCCTTTACGCAGCAGTTCCCGGATGTGGTCCTTGAACCGCCGTACCGACTCCGGCGCCACCTTCAATCGCGGCCTCATATGCCACGTCATGGAGTAGCCCAGGAACTTCCTTGCCCAGGGTCTTGCAGTAGCGCTCTTCTTCCGGTTCACCGTGAGTTTGAGCTTCGTTTCGATGAACCGCGTCAGCGACTCCATCACTCTGTCCGCGGACTTCTGCGATTTAACGTAGATATTACAATCGTCCGCATAGCGGCAGAAGCGGTGGCCCCTCCGCTCCAGCTCCTTGTCCAGCCCATCAAGCAGGATATTGGAGAGCAGCGGCGAGAGGGGCGACCCCTGCGGTGTTCCCTTCACATGCACCTCGACGAGGCCTCCGTGCATGATGCCTGAGGTTATGAACCTTCTGATCAGCTTAAGGAGCCTCTTGTCCTTGACCCTGCTGGCCACTCTGGCCATAAGCATGTCTTGGTTGACGTTGTTGAAGAATTTTTCCAAATCGAGGTCGACCACATAACGGTAGCCCTCTTCCACATGGGTACTTCTGCCCGGGTGGAAGCCGTGGCTTGAATCGCTGAAGTGTGGATCGAAGATCGGGGTAAGCACCTGGAGGATCGCCTGCTGGATATAGCGATCAAGCGCAACGGGTATCCCTAGGGATTGGACACCCCCGCCGCCGGCCTTCGGGATGTCGACCCTTTTGACCGGTTGTGGCGCGTACGTCCTTGTAAGGATTGCTTCCTTGATACGTGGCCCGTGTTCCATGAGGTAGGGTCCCAATTCATCGACGGTCATGCCGTCAACGCCCGGTGCCCCTTTGTTGGAGCGCACTTTCTGATATGCTCTTTTCAGGTTATCATCGCGCAGAACCTCCTCAAGCAGCATCGTCGTCTCCGGAGTAGGTGCGTCCTCTGCCACTGCGGGGTGCTTGACGCTCCCTACCCGTATCATGAGGGGTTCCGCCCTCACCCTCCGGGAGTCCTTGGGCATTTCAGCCTTCCTGTATGCGTCTCTTTCGCCCGACAAGGTGTCGGTCCCTCCGCTCTTCCATGTTCGGGCCTTCACTTCCTGCGCGGAAGCTCATATGCCCGCCCGCTGACTTCTGTCTGTTTATCCTCCCACCTCACAGTGGGAGTAGCACACAGGCGGACAGACAGATCTCCCCGGGTAATGCGCATGCGCTTTCATCCCACGTGCCCGTCACATATACAGCGGTCTCTTCCGGATGACTATCGGACTTTGGAGACCTTTGCCCCTCGTCCAGAGACTGCTGCCTCATATGTGCTTCGTGTTCCTTGGGCCGGGACTTTGCTTACACCTTCCTCCAGACCCCGCCTCGCGGCGACAGCCCTTGGTGTTCGGCTCATGGTTCCCGTCATCAGGGTCCATAGAGGACTTGCACCTCCAAGTGCATGCGCCCTGCCGGGCGCACAAAGTATAAAGGGTGGAGGTCTCTCGCCCATCCACCCTTGCGATGCGCGGCTCTTTACTGATTAGACTTTGGACTCGCTCTTCCGCGCTTCAATTGGACCTTCATTCTTAGTACCTGCGCACTTCCGGCTCTAGGGCGTCCTCCTCGTTCACGGTCACGGTACTGCCATTGATCGTGACAGTCCCCGTGCGGGAAGCACCATTATTGACATCAATTATAAACGATAGTACTCCCGTTCCCCTTCCCCGTTGCTCCTGAAGGGAAGCTCATCCAGGGTACATTGGAAGATGCACTCCAGGAACAGGTACTATCCGCCGTTACCTGTACCGTTGCCGTTCGGGGCATATATGAATATGGGTAGTTGAGGCCCCAGACGTTCAGACGGACCGAGCAGGTGGGGGCGGTCCCGTCCTGGGTCACCGTAAAGGTCTTGTCTGCGATGCTGATCGTGCCGGTGCGTGAGGCCCCGGTATTGGCTACAACCGAGTAGCTGACCGATCCATTCCCGGAAGCACGGACCCCCGGATTGATGGTGAGCCAACTTACATTGCTCGTTGCGGTCCATGAGCAGGTTGAAGCAGCGGTCACATTAAGCGTGCCTGTCCCGCCCGTCTTACTGAAGTTCTGATTGGTGGGATTGAGCGTATAACTGCACGTAGCCGCCCCTGCCTGCGTGACGGTGAAGGTTTGACCGGCTGATGGTAAGCGTGCCGGTACGGGATGAGCCGGTATTAGCCTGCACGGTGTACGTGACCGATCCGTTCCCGGTGCCTGATCCTGTGACGGAGATCCAGGAAGCGTTGCTCGCAGCGGTCCAGGCGCAGCTGGAACCTGCGCTGACCGTGACGGTGCCGGTACCACCTGCTGCAACTACCGACTGAGAAGTGGCACTGAGGACATACGTACAGGTCGTCGAACCCGACTGATTAACTACTAAGCTGGCATTATTGACACTGATCGTGCCGGTACGCGCACTACCCGTATTGGCATCGACCGTAAGGATAACAGTCCCGTTTCCTTTGCCCGTTGCACCGGAGTTAAAGGTGACCCAGGACGCGTTCGCGGTGGCAGTCCATGAACAGGTACTGGCCGCAGACACCTGGAATGATACCTGTCTGCTGGCATACCCGAGATTAAAGCCTCCCGTGGAAACCTGGACCCCGCAGGTAGACATGGCTGACTGAGTCGCCGTAAAGGTCTGGCCCGCAACGGTCAGCGTGCCATTACGTTGAGCTGTGGTCGTGTTGGCTGCGACTGAGTAATTGACCGTGCCGTTCCCTGAGCCTGATGCTCCGGATGTGACACTGAGAAAGCTTGTTGTATTGCTCGCTGCCGTCCAGGCACAGCCTGCAGGAGCGGTAACATTGACCGAACCTGTGCCAGCTGCCGCACCGAAGGAGTTGCTGGTAGGTGTGATGGAGTAGGTACAGTTCATGGCTGACTGCGTCGCCGTAAAGGTCTGGCCTGCAACGGTCAGCGTGCCATTACGTTGAGCGGTGGTCGTGTTGGCTGCGACTGAGTAATTGACCGTGCCGTTCCCTGAGCCTGATGCTCCGGATGTGACACTGAGAAAGCTTGTTGTATTGCTCGCTGCCGTCCAGGCGCAGCCTGCAGAGGGTTACATTGACCGCGCCTGTGCCAGCTGCCGCACCGAAGGAGTTGCTGGTAGGTGTGATGGAGTAGGTACAGTTCATGGCTGACTGCGTGGCCGTAAAGGTCTGGCCTGCAACGGTCATCGTGCCATTACGTTGAGAGGTCGTTGTGTTGGCTGCGACTGAGTAATTGACCGTGCCGTTCCCTGAGCCTGATGCTCCGGATGTGACACTGAGAAAGCTTGTTGTATTGCTCGCTGCCGTCCAGGCACAGCCTGCAGGAGCGGTAACATTGACCGAGCCCGTGCCTGCTCCCGCACCGAAGGAGTTGCTGGTAGGTGTGATGGAGTAGGTACAGTTCATGGCTGACTGCGTGGCCGTAAAGGTCTGGCCTGCAATGGTGATCGTGCCGGCCCGTTGAGAGGTCGTTGTATTGGCTGCGACGGAGTAATTGACCGTGCCGTTCCCTGAGCCTGATGCTCCGGACGTGACACTGAGAAAAGCTTGTTGTATTGCTCGCTGCCGTCCAGGCACAGCCTGCAGGAGCGGTGACATTGACCGAGCCCGTGCCTGCTGCTGCACTGAAGGAGTTGCTGCTGGGTGAGATCGAGTAGGTACAGCTCATGGCTGACTGAGTCACCGTGAGGGCTTGGCCGGCGATCGTGAGGTTGCCGCTACGGATACTGGCAGTGCCGTTTGCCGCTACCGAAAAAGTGACTGTCCCGTTGCCCGACCCGCTGGCTCCGCCGGTTACTGTGAGCCATGACACGCCACTAGCCGCTGTCCAGGAACAGCCGGAGTTCGCCGTCACGCTGACAGACCCATTGCCGCCGGCAGCAGTAAAGGAGTTGTTCGAGGACGAAATGGAATAGGCACACCGAGCCGAGCCCAACTCCTGAACCACCGTATACGTGCCACCTGGTACGGTCATGGTGCCGGTTCGGCGCGAGGAGGTGGTATTGGGAGCCACACTGTACGTGAGCGTTCCGGGGCCGCTTCCGTTGCCTCCGGACGGAAAGGTGATCCATGCCGCATTGCTCGTCGCAGACCAGGCGCAGCCTGCAGATGTTGCCACCTGAATGTTGCCGGCGCCGCCGGATGCCGCAAAGAGGTCGCCTATCGGGTAGGTACACGTAGGAGGAGGTGGTGGTGGAGGAGGGGTAGGATCCCCACCGTGATAGGCTACGGACTGCATGCCAAGCGCTGAAGTCCCCCCTACCTCGGAATAGGCAATCCTGAAGAATCCGGCTTCGCCCCAGCCCGTGCCCCAACTGTTCTTGCCGATAAAGTACTGACCCGCGTCGGTATAGCCGATGAGCGCGATGGCGTGATCACCCACGTAACCGGCGCCAGTATAACTGTACACACCGCCCGTGTAGTTATAGAAATCATTGTACACGTGCATACCGGCAACTATGGGGCCGTAATTTGCTATGGCAGCCTTCATGCTGTTAACATCCTGGGCTACCGATTCGTAGCTCTTGATCGTGTCGTTGGGACAGGTGTAATTGCAATCAGTGGCGGGACACGTTTGCAGCGGCTCGCCATGACTCACCATATAAGCGGCGGCCGGACCAAGGTAGCCTGACGCGCATGCCCGCGCGCTGCAGTTGGTGCAGCACGAGATGAGGACCGCCTCCATGAGATCGAGGTTTGCATTGGGCGTCTTGTTGGCGATCATGATCGCCGATTCGACCGCAGCAGTCGTGGAAAAGGCCCAACAACTGTTGCACATGCCCTGGCTCTTTATATCCGATACGTAGTTCCCCCCGTTGTTCCTCCAGTCGATACTGGAAGGCAGACCAACGGTTGAGGGATGCGAGGCCGGCGGTGGGAGCTCCGACGCTGGAGATAAGAGCAGTCCCAGCGTGTTCCTTTTTTGATCAAGGGTGAGCCGTGACATCGGGTTATCCCCTGCCACCCAATTCCCTCCTTTAGCCTTGATCGCCGCCTGGGTTTCCCGCTCACCGTCTGGGCGGAC